>CABZCN010000021.1 GCA_902524245.1 uncultured Alphaproteobacteria bacterium | reverse complement strand
ACTTCACCTTTATCTTTTAATTCAAGTGATTTTTTGGCAGTTTTAATCATCATCCAACCTCCAAAAATATAACCTAACATCATTAAATAATTAACACTCGATACAGCAGGTCTTTTTTTATTGTTAGATGTAGAAACAATATGCTCAACAACTTTTTTCGCAGAGTCAATTGAACTATTCATTTTATTACATAACTCTTTTAATCGATCTGAGCTCGCTGATGCTTCTGTATCAGTTTTAATTTCATCAATTAATTCTAATATGCTTTTACCATTGTCTCGAAGCGTTTTCCTAAATACTAAATCATTTGCTTGAATTGCAGTGGTGCCCTCGTATATGGGGAGAATTCTAGCATCTCTATAATGTTGTGCGATCCCTGTTTCTTCAATAAAACCCATGCCACCATGAATTTGAATAGCATTTGATGTAATCTCAAGTGACCTTTCAGTCAACCACCCTTTTATAATAGGTATCATTAAAGATGATTTTGTTTCCCAATATTCACTCTCATCTGACTTAGTCATATCCAAAGCAAAAGCTCCATAAATTGCAAGAGCTCTCATAGCTTCAATTTCTGATTTCATAGTCGAGGATAATCGAAGCACATCTGGGTGATGAATAATAGGATCACCTTTCTGACCATCAATCGGAACTCCTTGAACTCTATCAAAGGCATACATTTTAGATTGTTGATAAGCTCTTTCAGAAACAGCAAGTCCTTGTACTCCAACTGAGAACCTTGCATGGTTCATCATTTCGAACATGATATTTAAACCCTGATTTTCTTCTCCAACCAAATAACCAATAGCTCCATCCTGTTCACCAAACTGTAAAACTGCAGTAGGAGAACCTTTAACTCCAAGTTTTTTTTCAATAGACAAACAGGTTACATCATTTTTTTTGCCGATACTGCCGTCATCATTTGGAATAAATTTAGGTACAAGAAAAACAGAAATACCTTTATTACCCTCTGGCGCTTCAGGTGTTCTGGCTAAAACCAAATGAATAATATTCTCAGATAAATCATGTTCCCCATAGGTAATATAAATTTTTTGTCCATAAATTTTATAATGACCATTTTCTTTAATAGCTTTAGTTTTAATCGTAGACAGGTCTGTTCCCGATTGTGGTTCAGTTAAATTCATCGTACCTGTCCAATGACCTGATGCTAATTTTGGTATATAAAAGCTTTTTTGATCTTCTGATGCTGATTTTTGCAATGCATATATTAAACCTTGTGTTAATAGGTGGCAAAGCGCCAATGACATATTAGAACTATGCCAAATCTCATTAACAGCGGCAGATAAAGTTACTGGTATCTGTTGACCACCAAATTTTTCTTTGGCCTCTAAGCCAAACCACCCACCATCTCTTAAACTCTCATAAGCCTCTTTGTAGCCTTTAGGAGTTACGACTTCACCAGTATCGAGTCTTTTTGAGCCCTCGTGGTCTCCTGAAAGGTTACAAGGGTCTAACACTTCAGAAGCTATTTTTCCTGCCTCTTCAAGAACGGCTTCAACTAAATCATCAGAAAATTCAGAATAATCACTAACTTTATTTAGTTTGCCTAAATCTATAAGATTTTTAATTACAAAATTTAAATCTTTAATTGGAGCTTCGTACATAACTTATATATATACTTTTCTTAAGTTCCTGCCTAAAGAAATTAAAATCTCGTGTTCATTAGTCCCAGTTTCGTATGCAATTCTCTCATATCGTTGATTACTTCCAATTATTTCGACAGGTTTGCCCAGATACAATTTGTTATTGGGAACTTTAGACACATCAATCGTGATCAAGTCCATTGAAACTCTTCCTAAAATTCTACATTGAAATTTATCTATATAAACAGATGCTTTATTACTTCCACTTCTAAGAAATCCATCAGAGTAACCAAAATCTATTGTTGCAACTTTTAAGTCTCTTTTAAGTTTATAAGTTTGGCTGTAGCCAATTGAATTTCCTTTTCTGACATTTTGAACTTGTAATATAGGTGAGTAAATACTCATAACCTGTCTTAAGTTAAATCTTTTTTTATAGAAAGGATTAATTCCGTATAGACTTTTT
>CABZCN010000020.1 GCA_902524245.1 uncultured Alphaproteobacteria bacterium | reverse complement strand
GGCACACTTCCCTCAGAGAACTTTTCTGATCTTGCTATTTCAGCGCCGCCAAGTCTACCACCGCATACAATTTTAATGCCCTTAGCACCAAGTTTAATTGCTGATAAACCTGATTTTTTCATAGCTTTTCTAAAAGCAACTCTCTTTTCAAGCTGTCTTGCTATCGAGTCTGCTACTAATGAGGCATCTGTTTCAGGTTTTTTTATTTCTTTTATATCTAATGAAATGCTCTTATCAGATAATTTAGAAAGTCTATTTCTAAGTTTTTCAATATCCGCACCTTTTTTACCAATAAGAACCCCAGGTTTTGATGTATGAATTATAATTTTGAGGTTTGAAGCAGCTCTTTCAATGATAACTGAACTTATTCCTGCTATTGAATAATTCTTTTCTATATAATTTCTAATTTTATGATCTTCTTTTAAGAAAGTAGAGTAACTTTTCTTTTCAAACCAAGTTGATTGCCAATATTTATTAATACCGACTCTTAACGAAGTTGGGTTAACTTTCTGTCCCATTATAATCTCTCCTCTAAAACCAAAGTTAACCTAGAAAAAGGTTTAATAATTTGAAAAGCTCTACCCTTGCTCATTGGTCTAAATCTTTTCATCCTTAAACTTTTGCCAACGTAAGCTTCTTTAACAAAAAGTTTGTCAATGTCTAAATTGTTATTATTTTCTGCATTCGCAACAGCAGAATTTAAAGTTTTAAGTACTTCTTTACTTACCCTTTTATTTGAAAATTTCAAAATATTTAAGGCTGCATTAATATCTTTTTTTCTTATATCTTTAACAATTAGGTTAAGCTTTTGAGAGCTAGTTCTTATCATTTTATTGATTGCTTTTACTTCTTTAGACATAATTATTTTTTACCCTGAACCGCTTTCTTATCCCCTGAATGACCCTTGAAAACCCTAGTAGGCGAAAATTCACCAAGTTTATGGCCTACCATGTCTTCAGTTACGTAGACTGGTATAAAAGATTTACCATTATAAACTGAAATAGTTACTCCAACAAAATCAGGTATAATTGTTGATCTTCTTGACCATGTTTTAATTGGTGATTTTGAACTTTCTTCTTTTGATTTTTTAACTTTTTTGAATAGAGTTACATCAAAGTAAGGCCCTTTCCATACAGATCTTGCCATTACTTTTTAGCCCTTCTTGATATGATCATCTTAGATGTAAATTTAATTCTTCTTGTCTTCTTACCTTTTGTTTTCATGCCCCATGGCGTTGAAGGGTGTCTACCACCCGATGTTCTTCCTTCTCCTCCGCCGTGTGGGTGATCAACGGGATTCATTACAACACCTCTAACAGTGGGTCTTATACCTAGATGTCTTTTAATACCAGCTTTACCAATTTTTTTGTTTTTATTATCTTGGTTAGATACTACCCCTATCGTAGCCATACATTCACCATGGACTAGTCTGGTTTCGCGGGATGAAAGTTTAACCATTATATATTTTTCTTGTTCTCCTAGTACTTGTGCGAAAGATCCTGCTGATCTGCATAGTTTACCACCAGCTCCTGGTTTTAATTCAATGTTATGTATAGAGGTGCCAGTTGGTATATTTTTTAACTTCATCGCGTTACCAGATGATATTTCTGCTTTGGCTGATGATATAACTTTATCACCAGTTTTTAAATCAGTAGGAGCAATAATATATTCTTTTATGTCCTGATAATTAATCAGCGCTATAAAGGCACTTCTATTAGGATCATATTCTATTCTCTCTACTGTACCGATTTTATCAAATGTATTTCTTTTAAAATTTACTAGTCTGTATTTCTTCTTGTGCCCACCGGATCTATGTCTAATTGTAATCTTACCAGTATTGTTTCTACCAGAATTTGGTTGTAGGTCTTCTATTAAAGATTTTTCTGGGCGACCCTTAAACAGCTGTGATTTATCAATTTTAACAGTTTTTCTATAAGAAGGTGTTGTTGGTTTATAAGTTATAAGTCCCATATTATACCTTACCACTCATATCTATAGTGTTACCCTCTTTTAGAGTAACTATTATTCTTTTAAGCTCTGATCTTGTGCCTCTTTGACCTTTAAATACTTTGGGTTTGCTCTTAACATTTAAACTGTTTAGCTTTTGAACTTTAACTTTATAAATTTCTTCTATAGTCTTTTTTATATTAATTTTATTTGCATCGTTTCTAACTTCAAAAATATACTTATTAAATTGAGCATTAGCTGTAGATTTTTCTGTAATGACAGGTTTTTTAATTAAATTAAGATCCATTTTAATTATTACCTATGTATGAATTATAAATTGTTGATTTTTTTGAAAATAACACCATATCTGATTTTA
>CABZCN010000019.1 GCA_902524245.1 uncultured Alphaproteobacteria bacterium | reverse complement strand
TAGATAAATCTTCATCATCAAAGTATGAGCTAGAATTTTCAGAAACTTACAAATTTAGAAATTTATTTTTTGAAATAATATCATGCAAAAACATTGAGTTTGACAAATATCTTGATACAGCTGCTTTAATAAGGATTTCTCAAAATGATAAAATTTTTATTGGTTGGTTTTTTAAATATACCGATAAGTTAAACCAGTATTCAAATAAAATTTATGAAATTACATTAACTGATTGCTAATTAAATCTAGAAATATTTTTTTCTAGCCAATTTGTATTATATATACCTTTTACAAAATCTTTTTGACTCAAAATCCATTTGTGTAATTCAATATTTGTATCTATACCATCAATAATGATTTCGTCTAAAGATCTTTTCATTATTGATACGGCTTCATCTCTGTCTTTGCCTTTAGATACTATTTTTAATACTAGACTGTCATAGTGAGGGTTTACCTTATAATTTGTATACAAGGCAGTATCTATTCTAACACCTCTTCCTCCTGGCACATTTATAAAGTTTATCCTTCCTGGGCTTGGTGAAAAATCTTTCGCATTTTCTGCATTTATTCTACATTCAATTGTATGATTTTTTTTCATTAAATTTGTTAAATCTACTTTATATCCTGCAGCAATCATTATTTGACATTTGACTAAATCAATATCAAATGCCTCTTCTGTAACTGGATGTTCAACTTGTAATCTTGTATTCATCTCTATAAAAAATATTTCATTGTCTTGATATAAAAACTCTAAGGTTCCTAAACCCTCATACTTATTTTTGAGGAGCAATTCTTTTATATTTTTCTCTATTTTTCCTAAATTATTTATTTTTACAAAATCAGATGGTATTTCCTCAATAATCTTTTGATTTTTTCGCTGAATTGAACAATCTCTCTGTCCAATTATTTCAGCATAACCATTTACAGGATCTGATATCACTTGAAATTCTATATGTTTTGCATTAGTTAGATATTTTTCAGCATACATAGTGTCATCACCAAAATAATTTTTTGCTTCTGCTTTTAATTGAGAAAAGAACTTATCAATTTCACTTTCATTATTAAAGACTCTCATACCTTTACCTCCACCACCATATGCAGCTTTGATCACTATTGGCAGACCAATTTCGTTAGCTTTTTTTTGAGCTTCATATGTATTTTCTATATTTTTGGAATTTTTATTACCTAATATAGGTAATTCAAAATTACTTGCTAGATTTAAAGCATTGCTTTTATTACCTAATTCTAAAATAGATTTAGAACTAGGTCCTATGAACTTGACTTTGTGTGAATTCAATATTTTTGAAAACTTATCATTTTCACTCAGAAAACCATATCCTGGATGAACTGCATCAGCTCCTGTTATCTCAATAGCACTAATTATATTAGGGATATTTAAATAACTTCCATTTGGGAGGGCACTTCCTACACAAATACTTTCATCAGCAAGTTTCACATGCATTGCTTCAGTATCTACATTAGAGTGTATTGCTACTGTCTTAATATTAAGCTCTTTACATGCTCGTATAATACGAACAGCAATTTCTCCCCTGTTAGCTACTAATATTTTTTTAAACAATTATTATATTTCAAAGAGAGGTTGACCAAATTCAACGGCCTCACCATTTTTAACTAATATAGTTTTAATTGTACAATCGCTGTCTGACTTAATCTCATTAAAAGTTTTCATAGCTTCAATTAAACAGATAGTATCACCTTTTTTAATCTTTTGACCTTTTTTAACAAATGGTGGAGAACTTGGTTTAGGTGTAAGGTAAATAATACCTACCATAGGACTATCAATGCTTAAACTATCGTTCTTAATTTTTTCTTTACTTATAGGCAGAATGTTTTGAGTATTTTGATCAGTAACATGATTTGTTGTATTATTTGATATTTCAATAGTCTGTGTTTTATTTGATAATTTAATTGATCCAAGATTATTATCTTTAATTTTTTTAATTAGGATCTCAATCGTATCGTTAATTTTTTTGTCAAGCATCTTAAACAATATACCTGATAGATTATAAAATAAAACTCTTATATGTTTATTATTTAAATTGTTTTGCCAATTTTAAATTTTGATTAAAGTAATTAGATTTTATTTTAACACCATAACTATTTTTTTTGACCTCGCCAATTTTATAATAATTAAGCTGACCTACTAATTGGCCATCTCTTATTATAAAAGGAGTATCATAAGCGCGAAGTTCGAGAACCGCAGGTGTGCCTAACTTATTATTAGTTCCGAATCCAGGATCAAAAAATCCAGCATAATGTACTCTAAAATTACCAAAACTGTCCTTAAAAGGTTCAAGTTCTGCTGCTTGATCATTTTTAATAATAATTGTCTCTTTAGATCGGA
>CABZCN010000018.1 GCA_902524245.1 uncultured Alphaproteobacteria bacterium | reverse complement strand
AATCTATTTTCAATAATAATATTCTCTATTTTTATATCAACGAGGGTAAAAGAGTTAAAATTAAAAGTGTTGATTTTAATTATGAAGACGGCATTACAGATTTACTTAATGAATTTTCTTCTGAATTTGTCAATAAATTAGACAATAATAATTATTTTTATAGCAAATCATTAATTGATGAGTACCTTGATTTGTATAATGAAAATTTAGTTTCAAATAATATTCACAACATTACTATTGGAAGCCTGCTTAATGATGAAGGCCAAGATATAAATCTTACTTTTGAGGCAATTAAAAAAGACCCTATAGTAGTTAATAAAATAAACATTACTGGCAATACAATTACAAAAAGTAAAACTATTAGATCAAAAATATCTATTGAACCAGGTCAATATTTTAATAATTTTTTATTAGAAAAATCTATAACAAACTTAAAAAGATACCCCTATATTAAAGAAATTAATACTTCAACAAATATTGAAAATCAACTGGTTGATATAACTATTGATGTAGATGAAGAAACAAAAACAGGTAATTTTCTCTTAGCTGGAACTTTCAATGCTGACACTGGTGCAGGTGTAACTTTTGGAATAGAGGACAAAAATATATTTGGTTCTGGAAATAGTGTTAATTCTGATTTTTCTGTAAATTCTGAGGATTTAAAGTTTTCTTTGAATTATAAGCAATATCCTATTTTGAATCCCGACCTTACCAATACTTATACTATTTTTAACAAAGATAATGATTATACAGGATCATTTGGTTATAAAGCATCTACAAGAGGTATCGGTTATTCATTAAATTTTAAACAAAATGAAAAATTAAGTTACGGAGCTGGACTAAGCTATCAATCCTTCAAAGGGCACTCGGCCATTAATACAACTTCTAGCTCTATAAATGATAATATCGGCAATTTTGATAACTATAAAGTAAATCTCTCTCTAAATTATGATACTACAAATAATTATTTTTATCCAACTAATGGGCAATTAAATAGAATTAACTTTACTTTATCTCCAAAGGATATTTCAGATAATAATTATTTTAAATTACCTAAATCAGAAAATTATTTATTCTTGAATAATAATTATGGTTATGCAAAGTCGTTAAATTCAAAACTTAAAACTATTGATGCTTTTGGTCTTGGTGGATTGAATTTTAAAGGTTTTGATTATAAAGGTATCGGTCCATATGATGGTAAAGTTTACTTAGGTGGTAACGAATTTTTTACATCTACTGTGGGTTATGGTAGTTCATTTATATTTGATGAAAAGGATAATATAAATATTAAATTTTTTCTCACAACAGGCTCTATTTGGAATAGCGATTATACCAATTCATCTGATATAGACTTAAGGTCTTCGATAGGAACTTCTCTTGATTTCATAACACCGTTAGGACCCATATCATTCTCTTATGCTGAGCCACTAGAAAAAAATAATACTGATAAGACAAGATCTTTTAATTTTACAATTGGCACAGCATTTTGACTAAATAAAATAATGAATTTTAAGAGATCAAATTTTTTTCCCTACAAGAATAAATATTATATTGACCAACTTGGTACGTTATTGAAAAACGAAATATTGTTTAGTAATACAAATAATAATTTTGAAATTAATGAAATTTCATCACTTTCAAATCTAAGAGATAACTCTATTTTATTCGTAGAGAGTGACTTAAAAATAGATAAAGTTAATGATAAAAATATTCATGTCATCACAAATATTAATGAAAATAAAAGTAATTTTAATAATATAACAATCGTTAAAAACTTAAATATTGCATATAACATAATTTGCAATCAATTATTTCATCATGAAGATCAGATCGGCTTTATAGATGAATTTGATTTCATAAATGGTTCTTATATTTCTAAATTTTCACAGATTGATAAATCAACTGAAATTGGTAAAAACTGTATTATCTCTAGGGGCGTTGAAATAGGAAAAAATACAATTATAAAAAATAACGTTGTTATTAAAAATTCAATAATTGGAAATAATATTGTTATTTGTGACAATACATCTATCGGTACCTCTGGATTTGGTTTTGATTTTAATAAAAGAGGCTCTGTGAACTTAAACCCACAATTAGGTATTACAGTTATCGATGATAATGTTCATATAGGTGCCTCATGCACTGTTGATAGAGGCAAGATAGATATCACACATATAGGTAAAAATTCAATGATAGATAACATGGTACATATTGGACATAATGTTATAATAGGTAAAAATGCATGCATAGCAGCTCAAACTGGTATCTCTGGAAGTGTTATGATAGGAGATAATGTGACCATTGGAGGGCAGGCAGGTTTTGCAGGACATATTAAAATTGGCGAAAATGTAATTATTGCAGCTAGAAGCGGTGTAACTAAAAATTTAAGAAATAATTCAGTAGTTGCTGGTTTTCCTGCAATTGATATGAAAGAATGGAAAAAAAATATTATAAGGCAAAGAAAAAATGGATATTAATGAAATAAAAAAAATATTACCTCATAGATATCCTTTTTTACTAATTGATAAAATAATTAAATTTGAACCAGATATATCTGCTCATGCAATTAAATGTGTCACAATTAATGAACCCTTTTTTCAGGGTCATTTTCCAGGAAGACCTTTGATGCCAGGTGTTTTGGTAATTGAAGCAATAGTTCAAGCTGCTTGTTTCACAGTTGCAATGCATTTAAAAGACTCCATGAAAAATCCAGGTGTTTCATTTATGACTATTGATAAATGTAAATTTAGAAAACCTATAGTTCCTGGTGACGTTTTAGACCTAAAGGTTAATCGTTTAAACAAAGTTAAGAATGTTTACAAATTTGAAGGTAAATGCCTTGTAAATGATGCTATACATGCACAATGCATTTTTTCAGCGATGATACATGACGTCCCTGATACATCCGAGTAGCACAGTTGGCAAATCTGTTCAAATAGGTAAAAACGTAAAAGTTGGTCCATTTTGTAATTTAGACGGAAATATTTCTATTGGTGATGAGACTGAATTAAAATCTCATGTTTCTATAACAGGGAATACTACTATTGGTAAGAATAATATTTTCTATCCCTTTTCTAATATAGGGTGTGATCCACAAGATTTAAAATACTCTGGTGAAGAAAGTTTTTTAAAGATTGGAAACTCTAATACTTTTAGAGAAAATGTCACAATTAGCAAAGGAACTAAAGATGGAGGAATGATAACTAGTATAAAAAATAATAATCTTTTTATGACAGGTGTGCATATAGCTCATGATTGTAAAATTAATAATAATAATATATTTGTTAATCAAGTCACATTAGGCGGACATGTAAATATTCTAGACAATGTTGTCATAGGAGGGTTATCCGCGGTTATACAATTTGTAACAATAGGCTCTTATTCAATGATTGGTGGAATGAGTGGGATAGATAAAAATGTATTACCATTTAGTTTAGCAATTGGTAATCGAGCAAAATTAAGAGGTTTAAATTTAGTTGGAATAAGAAGAAATAATTTCAATAAAGATGAGATAAATAAAATTAGCACAATTCATGAGAGTTTTATTAATAAACAAATAGACCTTTCAACTAATGATAAAGTCGAACGAATATTTCATGAATATAAATCAATTTTGAATGAAAAACTTGGCCACATCCAAAAATGAAATCTGCCTTATAGCTGGATCAGGTTTATTCGTTTATGAAGTAGCAAATTTTTTAAATAATAAAAATTTATTAAATCAAGTTATTTTAATTAGCGATAATAGTATTATAAAAAAAAAATTTAAGGATAAGTGCTATTCTTTCAAAATTAATGACATAGAAAAAATTACAACATTCA
>CABZCN010000017.1 GCA_902524245.1 uncultured Alphaproteobacteria bacterium | reverse complement strand
TATTTTTTGATATTAAAAATAATATAAAACCTGGTAAGAAAATAAAATTGATAATGCTTTCAAACCAATAAACAATATCTGGTATTGTATTAATGTTAATTAAATTGATATTGTTTGGTCTAAAAAATGAAGAGATTTTTAAAGAAGAATTAATTATTTTTTTAAAATAAGTAATATAATCTTGTAAAGCGTTATATGAGTCATAAGAAACATTTAAAAGAAACATCCTCTGAAAATCACTAACTTCAATTAGAAAATAGATACCAGAAAGAAATAAAAATAATGTTATACTTAAAATTAAATAGTTAATTTTTAAATTTGTTTTTTTTAAAGCTACAAAAGAGAAGAACATAAATAATATAAGAAAGAATAAAATGAAAAATTGATATCTTGCTAAAGCTAAAATTATTAAAGCAAAAAACATTAAAGATAATGGAATAAAGAAATATTTTTTTTCAAAAAATAAATTCACTGTAAAGTAAACTAATAATAAAACACTAAATATAATCAAACTTTCATCAACAGGTGACGAATACCATATGATGCTATATGGGCTTAAAATATAGATAATAGAAATTATAAAAGGAAAAAAATTACTTTTTACTTTATTATATTCAAAGATTTTTAGTGAAACTAAATAAATTAAAACTGAATTTATAGAATTAACAAATATACAAATGAATATATAGAAATATTTGTTATCGATGCCAAAAAAATATTTAAAGAAAACCATTATTTTTAAAAATAAATTATTATCAAATAATCTAAGTTGATTAAAAAAATCTAAAGAATAAGAAATTTTTGAGGCAATTCTTGAAGATGTCCACCAAAATTTAGCTGCATCATTACTATAAAAAAAAACCCCGCTATTATTATAATCAAAAACTAAATTTGAGTCAGATAGAAGAAAATAGAGTAATGAACAAATTAAAAGAAAGTAAAAAAAGGAAAAAAGAAAAAGTAAAGATGGAATTTTATCTTTTATATTCATATGTCCTTTAAAGAATGAAGATTTATTTTTTCAAACTTCCAAAATAAAATTTATAAATACTTAATACTGTTTCATAGTACTTTTTCATATCTATTTTTTTTGAGAAAAAATGTTCAAACATATTTTCAAATGAATTTAACGATTTTTTATAATTTTTATAATCTTTCTTTATATGTCCATCAAAAGTTGAAATACTTGCAGTTAATTTTTTTGGTTTTGTAAAAATTAATTCAGATCTGATAGTTTTTCTCTCAAAGATAAAATCTAGTCTATTATTATAATTAAATCCAAATCCACACTTGGCAATAATTAAACTTTTTGAATTATCTTTAAATCCAAAAATAAATAAACAACAAACATCTACTCCATTTTTAATTTTATCGAAATTAATAGATTTTAAGAATATATTTTTCCCATAAACCAGAAAAATAAAATAATAAATGTAAATAGCTGTGTCTAAAAAAGATCCGCCACCTAATCTTTTTTTATATCGAAAATTTTTTTTATTTAAATGAGGAAATACAAAAATAATATTTCCATGCATTAAACTACCATTTTGTTTGCTTAAAAGAATTCTTTTTAAATCAGTAAACTGTGGGTGATATTGAAACATAACTGCATCAAATAATTTTAGTTTTTTTCGTTTAGCTAATTTTATTAATTCTCTTACTTTATCTAATGAATCGGCTAAAGGTTTTTCAACAATAACATTTAAGTTATTATTAAGACAAAATTTAATGTCTTCATAATGTTTTCCTGTGATGCTTGAAATAAAAACGAAATCTGGTTTTCTTAATATGAGAATTTTTTTGTTATTAAAAGTCTCAAATTTAGATTTTTTATTTGTTATTACTCCGAGTATCTTAACTGTATTTCTAAACTTCTTTAGAGACGGGATTATATTTTTAATTACATTTGAACTTAAATGCCAAATTATAATTCTCATTAGATTAATGATAATATACTTCTAATATGTGGATTGATAATTTTAGATTTAGAGTTTATTTCCTTGAGTAAGTAAAAACTTACCCACTTGAATGAATAATCAACTTTAATAATTTTTTTATTTGTTACATCTATTATGACATTTCTACTCTGTTTTTTGTAAAATCGACCACCATCTTCTGATACTAGAGTATTTAATATTGTTCTTTTATTTCTATATTTGTTATATGTTTTAAGATAATAATCTTTGATTTTCTTGTTAAATTTTATATTAGAAAAAGTCTTTTGAATTGTTGGTGAAACATGAACTAGTTTAATATTACCTGGCTCAAATTTACAATTTACAAGGTAATAAGGGACGGAATTGATTTCTTTGCGAAATAGAACAATTAAACCCGCAGGGTTATACTTTTCTTTTATCATAGGTTGAGACCAACCTCGTTTAACCTCTCTTGAAAATGAGTTTTTTGTATCTATGGCAATAATTGAATAAAAATCTTTTGATGTTATTGACTTTCTTTGGTCAACATTCCACTGAACAAAATCCAAGCTAGCAAAATTTTTTTTTCGAATTTCGATTTTAGATTTTATTTTAAATAGGTTTTGATTGTACCATTTATAAAATTCTTTTTTTTCAATACGATAATTAGCTGGTTTTATTAAATTTTCTTTAAACAATAATTTTATATACTTTCAAGATAAATCTTAGAATATTTCATAATCTCTTTCTGTTCTCTTATTGTTAAATAATTATGAAATGGAATTCTGACAACAACATCTGAGCAAAATTCAGTATTTTTTAAATGCATTTTTTTAAAATTATCTAAATAAAATTTTGAAGTATGAAGTGGTCGATAGCCAATAAAGCAATCAATATTTTTAGATTTCATATATTTAATATAATTTTTAGATAAATTTTTATTTTTAAACATAATCCAAAATGAGTGGTAATTAGAAATTAGATTGTCAGGTACATTTATAAAATGTAAATATTTTTTATATTTATTAAAAAAATTGACATAATTATTAAAAATCTTAGATCTAATATTATTTATCTAATTCTTTACTTAGAAAAAATGAATTAAATTCGCTAGTCATATAACTTCCACCCTCTATACACCAATCATAAAATTTTTTTTTATTACCTTTTTTTCCAATAAACTCTCTATCTGTTCCTCTATCAAGTATCATTGTTGCAGTATTATAAAATTTTTTATCAACGACAAGGGCTCCACCGAAACCAGAGTGTAAATTTTTAGTTTGATGGAAGGAAAAACAACCAAATTCCCCAAATGTGCCAATGCTTTCACCATCAATTTTTGTTCCAAAACTTTGTGCTGAGTCCTCAATAAAAAACATACCATTTTCTTTGCAAATTTTTAAAAGTTTTTTTGGATTATTAACGTGAGATCCATAATAAACATTCACTAATCCAATAGTATTAGTATCAATTGCATTTAAAACAGATTCTGCAGTTATCATTAAATCATGATGATTTATGTCAATAAATTTTATCTTGTAACCAAACTTTATGAAAGCATTTGCAGTAGAGGGAAATGTGTATGAAGGCATAATAATATTTGATTTTGCTCTAAATTTTTTAGTATTTTTTATACATAAAGCTGCAATTTCTAAAGAAGAAGAACAACTATTAGTTAATAGAATTTTTTTATTTGTTTTTAGAATTTTTGCTATCTTTGTAACACAAATTTGGGAGTAATAATCATTAATGTAATTACTCTTATTGTATAATTTTTTTAACTCAAAACTACTGAAGTTGTTTTTATTGGGAGTATTAAACTTAATAATTTTATTCATGAAATTGCCTGTAAAAGATTATTATTTTTGAAATCAAATTTATTAACAAAATGTTTGTTTTTAGTTTTATAACATAATTTAATATTTTTAATAATTTCATCAAAATTATTTGGGTCAATTAATTTAACATTTTTTTTATATTTTAAATCATGAGAAAAAAGTGATTTGTTACTTACTATTATATTAAGATTGTTCATATAAGCCTCAAAAACACTCATTGGGCCATTATCAGATAATGATAAATCTAAATATAAATCAGACAATCTATAAATCATATTAATAAATTTATCTTCAAAATTTGATTTTATATAAATATAATTATTAAGATCATTTTTAATTGGATTAGTATTACCAACATAAATAAATTTAATATTTTGCATATATTTATCAAGAGAGCTGAAATATTTTATAATTTCAATATATTTGTTAATATTTTTTCTATGATCATATGGATTAATTGACATATTTAAAATAACAAAGTTTTGATAGTCAATGTAAAATTTCTTTCTTAATATTTTTTTTTCAAAATATCTATTTCTATTTTTATTAACTAATAAATAGGACAAATGAATTTTATTAATTTTATAGTTACTCTCCTTGATAATTTTCATAACACCTCTATTTGAGGCGATAAATTTAGGCTTACACTTATTAAAAAAATTTTTTTTTATTTTATAATTCAATAAAATTTTTTTCTTTAGTTTATTTTTTTTATTAAGTGAAATATGACTTTTATTAATTGATTTTATACAATCGAGGTCAAAATGGCATCCACCTGATAAAATCTCTAAATCCATAGGAAAAAAATAAATAT
>CABZCN010000016.1 GCA_902524245.1 uncultured Alphaproteobacteria bacterium | reverse complement strand
CTAATATGAATAACAATTATAAAATTGAAACAAAAATTTTAGATATGTGTGAGTCTCAACTTAAAAAATTAGAAAACTTGAATGTAAAAATAGAAAAATTAAAACCAGATTTTGACAATGAAGCTCTATGGAATAGCTGGATTACGTTTAGGTCAAAAAGTATTTACGAAGATACTTTAGCAATGAACATAAAAGATATTAATACAATGACTTACCAAGCTATATGGGAGTACAATCAAGGAAAAAATATAAAAGATGAAGAGTTAGATAGTGCTTATAAACAAAAAAAAAGGTGTGTAGAACAAATTGAAAATATTTTTAAAAACTTTGATTTTCTAGCTTTACCCTCTGCACAACTATTTCCGTTTGATAAAAATCAACAGTTTCCTGAAAAAATAAATTCTTTTGAGTTAGACACTTACCACCGTTGGTTAGAAATTTTTATATTATCCAGTCTTCTTGAATTACCGACATTTACTATCCCTGTCGGATTTGATGAACTTGGTATGCCAATGGGTATGCAGATAATTGGAAAAAGGAAAAATGATTTACAATTATTTGCTTTTGCAAAAAAATATGAGGAAATATTTAACTTTAGTAAGTTTAAACCTCTGTTAGATTAATAATAATGAGGCATCCTCATCATTATAAAATAGCAGCAGCCCTTGCTATATCAGCTGGATCATGGGGAATATATTGGTTACCACAAAGAATATTAGAAGATGGTGGTCTTACTGGTGGTTGGGGAACTATCTCACAAATGATTATTGGAGTTTTAATTTTATCTCCAATTGCAGTGTGGCGTAAAATTAATGGAAGAACTTTTGGTTTAGAGCTACCGATAACAGGCTTACTTTGCGGGGGTGGTTTTATTTGTTATGCGTTGAGTTTTCTTTTAACTGATGTTGTTCGAGCATTAATACTTTTTTACATGACACCAATATGGACCACTATTTTTGAAATTTTATTTTTAAAAAAAAGACCTGGGATAGAAAGAGCTTTAACACTTGGTTTAGCTTTGGGGGGGCTATGGGTAGTATTTAGTAAGCAAACAATAATCCCTTTACCAGAGAATGCTGGTGATTGGTTAGCTTTTGCTGGAGGGGCATTATTTGCAGGCGGGATGATAAAATTAGAAATCGCAAAGACAGATGGTGTATTCCCAACAATTTTTTCTTTCTTTTTTTATGGAACTTTATTTAACATTGTCGCTGGCTTCTTTTTAAAAGATTATTTAGGACCTATGCCTACAATGGACTCTTTCGTTGCAATGTCTTCATTTCTTTTCTTTATATCTGTTTTTTATTTTATACCCACAGGTATAGTAATATTCTGGTCTCCTAGCAAATTAGGAGCAGGTTTGTGTTCCATTCTTTTTTTATCAGAAATACTTGTTGGTGTGACTAGTTCTAGTATTTTGACAGATGAACCTTTTGGCTGGCGAGAAATAATAGGAAGTTCAATGATTGTGCTTGGTGGAATTTTAGCAGTAGTACTAGCGCCAAACACAAAAAAATCATGATTTATAAAGAAAAATTAAATAACAATTCAAAAATTTTCCTCGATGGTGGAAATGGTTCTGAGATTGCTAAATTAGGTGGTGATATGAGCCCTGCTTTTGCAGCATTATCAACAATTACATCTCCTGATATTGTTGTAAAAGTTCATGAAAACTTTATCAATGCTGGATGTGATATCATTACTGCTAACACTTTTGCAACCAGTAGACACGTTTTACAAAGTTTAAATCGTGAAAATGAAACTATAGAATTTTTAACTGGATCTGTCGAATTAGCAAGAAAAGCATTAAAAAACTGTAATAAGGAAAATCAAGTTGCTATAGCTGGAAGTCTCTCCAATTTTTTTGCTTTAAAGGAAAATGAATTTGTACCTGATCCAAGGTTTATTCCGTCATTTAAACAAGAAGAAGAGAATTATATAGAGGCAGCTAACACATTAAAAAATTCTGGTGTAGATATTTTAATATTAGAAATGTTATTAGACATAGACCATTCACAATTATTATTAAATGCTGCTTTACAAACTGGTTTACCTGTATGGGTTGGATTAAGTTGTTGTGTAAGTAAATATGATAACACGATAGTTGGAAGAAATTTTAGAGCTGAAAAAGAAAAATCATTAATTTATGATGAAAAAATATATAAAGAACAACCAAAATTTTTACCTGAAGATGATATAATTTTATTTGAAGATATTATAAAAACATTAACAAATATTGGTGGAGATGTTTATGGTATTATGCACACGTGGTTTCAAGATAGCTATGGTGGCTTGAAAATTATAAAAGATCATTGGAGTGGCCCTATAATGTTTTATCCAGAAATACATAAATTTGATACAAGCACACATGAAGCTATAGCTACATGTAACGAAGATGAATTTGCAAATTCTTGCCTAGAATTTATCGATGATCAAATACAAATCATTGGTGGATGTTGTGGTGTAAGTGATAATCATTTAAAGAAATTAATTGAAAAATTTTAAAGAATGACATTCATAAAAAAAGTTGAGACGTGGATAACTAAGTCAAAACTAACTGAGGATGGATGGTCACAAATAAAACCATTTATATTTTTAAAATTAACTAACTCTGATGGTTTTGAGGGCTGGGGTGAGGCTTTTTCATTACCTGCAAGAGAAAAAGGAATTGTAGAAATTATTCATGATTTAATGAGCTCTTTATCTCAAGTAAAAGACATAACACCAGATAGATTTTATACAGAGTCAAATTTAATAGCTGATGGACATCGTGGAATTGACTTTTCCGCTGCAACAAGTGCTATAGAAATGAGTCTTTGGGATATAGAGGGGAAGAAAGAAAAAAAACCTCTTTATAAAATATTATCAAATGATTATAGAGAAAAAGTCCCTGTTTATGCAACAATATGGAGTAAGGATTTTAAAAATGATGAAATGTTATCATCAAGGTGTTTAGAAACACTTAGCAATGGTTATGGAGGAATTAAAATATATCCACTTCAAAATAGAACTGCTGAGCAAGCAGCAACATGTGTTTCAAAAATAAGAGATGTTTTAGGATATAAAATACCTCTTATGTTAGATCTAGCCTGCCCTAAAGATACAAATGTATCTTTAAAACTAGCTTCACTTGTTCAAGAATTTAGGCCTTATTGGTTTGAAGAGCCAGTTGATGGTGAAGCAACAAGATCACTTAAAGATATTAGAGAGAAAACAGGTTTGAGAATTGTTTCAGGTGAAAAGCAATGTGGATTAATTCATTTTATTGAAACTTTAGCTTTGGATGCAGTAAATATTTTCAATCCAGATATTTCAGGTGTTGGGGGAATTATTGATATGATAAAAATTATTAAATTATCTCATGAAAAAAAAGTTGCGGTTTCTCCTCATTGTTGGAATTCTATGTCAATTGCAGCATCTGCGATGGTACATGTATGTATGAGTTTTGCAAATACAGAGATGGCAGAATTTTTTCCTGAATATATTCCATACTCATTAAAATTTAGTAATCAAAACTATGAAATAAAAGATGGATTTGTCAAAATAGAGGACAATGAAGGTTTAGGTATAAATATTGATACTAGATTGTTAATGGAAGATACATCTTCTTACAAAGAAACAGAATTTACTTAAACATTAATTCTTTAAAACTGATAATGCTTTAATATGACTAGGGCTGACTCCACAGCAACCACCTATAATTTGTGCTCCACTTTCAACCCATAATTTAGCTTCTTTATAATACTCTTGTGGGGAAATACTCTCTACCACATTCCAATGTGGTTTTTTAAAAAAACCATTATTCGGATATGCCCCAATAATACCATTGTAATTACTTTTAATTATTTGAATTCCTTGATTTATAACCTTTATATCTGAATGAGCTATTAATATAGGACCATCATGAATTTTTTTAAATTTATTAATTGAATTTTCAAAATCATCGTAAAAAAATGCCTCAGAATTACTTATACTTTCTTGATATCCAAGCATAAGTTTATCACTTTCTCTGTCCAATGCACATGATATTGAGAGCCATACTGATATATCAAATTTATTTGAACAATCTAATAGTGTCTCAATTGTTCTAGTTGATGAGGTCATTGCTTCAAGGATAATTAAATCAACACCTGCTTCAGATAAAATACTTAATTGTTTTAAAAAACCTGGTTTTAAAAATTTTGGTTCAATTCTATCCCAACTACCATATGTAGAAACTGAACCAGCTACACATACATTAGAATTAGAATTATCAATAACATTTTTAGCTATTTTTACACTCGCTTTATTCCATTCTTCGATATGGTTTTCATAACCATATTCTTTCATTGAAATTGGAGTACTAGCGTAAGTATTTGTTGTAATTATATCAGAGCCTGATTGAATAAAATTTTGATGGGCTTTGTATACGATTTCAGGATTATCTATAGAACATCTGCCAGACCAAAGATTATTATCCATAGATGCTCCGAGTTTTTCTAGTTCAGCACCCATTCCACCATCAAGAATAATAATTTTTCCTGAGTTCAATTTATTTTCAATATCAGAATAAGACATAAAAATAAAATAAATCTCTATTTATTAAGGTAAGTGTAACCACAAATTTTGTTGCCATCTAAATCTCTGATATAAGAATAATACTCACCTTCATATCTCTCACCTGGGGCGCCTTCATCTTTTGCACCTAAACTTATTGCAGTAGAATGAAATAAATCGACAGCTTCTTTATTGTTTATATAAAAAGAAATTTGAGTTCCGTTACCAACTGTTGCTTTTTCTTCATTGAAAGGAGTTGTAACATAAAATTCTACTGCTTCAGGATTTGATTTAGGAGCGTAGGATCCATAAGTATCAGTTTTTTCAATTCTCTTTAAATCAATAATATCAAGAAGGGTGTCATAAAACACAGTAGCTTTATCAAGATCGTTTGTTCCAACCATGACAAATCCTATCATCTATTTCCAACCACTAATTGCTTTAACTTCCAAATATTCGTGCAGACCCCACGTTCCACCCTCTCGTCCATTACCAGATTGGTTGTAGCCTCCAAAAGGTGTCCCAGCGTCAGGAGCATTTCCATTGATTTGAACTACACCAGCCCTTAATTGTTTTGAAACTCTTCTGGCTCTTTCTTTATTCTCAGTTTGTAAAAAATTACCTAATCCATATGGTGTATCATTAGTTATCGAAATTGCCTCTTCTTCAGACTCAAAAGGAATAATGGATAGCACTGGACCAAATATTTCCTCTTTAGCTATTCTCATATCATTACTAACATTTATGAATACAGTTGGTTTTACATAATAACCTTTTTCAAGATTTGATGGTCTACCCGCTCCACCAGCTACAAGTGTTGCACCCTCGTCAATACCACTTTGAATTAAAGACTGTATTTTCTCAAATTGAGATTTATTAATTACAGGTCCTATATGATCTCCTGATTTAGATGGTAAATCTACGCCTATCTTTTTAGCTTCATCTGCAGCTTCCTCAACAGCTTTTTTATAAATTGATTTTTCAACTAACATTCGTGTAGGTGCATCACATGATTGACCAGAATTACTCATTATATTCCTTACACCATCTCTAATAGCATTGGGATATGCATCAGCAAAAATAATATTACCTCCCTTACCACCAAGCTCTAAACAAACTCTTTTAATTGTGTCAGCTGCACTTTTTGAAATTAATTTACCTGCTCTAGTAGAGCCAGTAAATGAAACCATGTCTATGTCAGGATGACTCGATATTTGAGATCCGACACCTGCCCCATCTCCATTTACTAAATTAAAAACACCATTAGGAAAACCTGCTTCATGTATCATTTCAGCAAATAACAAACCAGACAGAGGTGCCATTTCAGATGGTTTTAAAATCATGGTACAGCCAGTGGCAAAAGCTGGTATTACTTTAAGAGCTATTTGGTTAATAGGCCAATTCCATGGTGTGATAAGACCACACACAC
>CABZCN010000015.1 GCA_902524245.1 uncultured Alphaproteobacteria bacterium | reverse complement strand
TGCAATAAATAATTTATCTAATGAAGTTATATTTACTGATAACACTGTAGCTCCTACTAATTATTTTGAAATAAATTATCTAAATAGTATTAATCTAATTGATATTTCTCAAAATAGTATTCATATAAACAATTATTTAAATGAATATTATCAATCCCTGTCTACTTTATTCGATATTGATCAGATAGAATATATAGAGGATAGGAGATACAATTTAGTTTTAAGTGATGGTAAAATAATTATGCTACCTAAGGTGATTGATTCCAAATTGTTATACTTTATTAAAAATAATATTGACTTAATTGATAAAAGCACAAATTATTCAAAGTTTTTAGATTTGAGGAATTTTCATAATAAAACGATAAGATTGAAATAAGTGGATAATTATAAAACAATAATCGAAATTGGATCTTTTTCAATTAAGACAATTATTTATTCCGAATTAAATAAAGATTTTTCAATTATTGGTACAGGTAAGACTAGATCTAGAGGATATACAGGAGAAGAAATTGATAATTTTGATGACTTTATTGAGTCTATTAAGAATTCAATAGTACAGGCAGAAAAACAAGCAAATTATATTATTAAAGATACCTATATTCTTATTACAAATCAAAGCGTGCAAATCAAGAAAACACAAAAAGATCTTATGTTAGATGGATCAATTGTTGAAAAAAATGATTTAAGGAAAATTTCTAAAATTAAAATTGATAAAAATGAAAACTATCATTATAACTTTTATACTTCTCACTATAAAATTGATGATAAATTAATTACAGATAATCCAGTTGGTTTAAACTGTGAAAAATTATCTCTAGTTTCCCTAGTTTCGATGATTGATATCAAACAAGTAAATCTTTTTAATAATATATTTCAAAAATTACAAATTAAAATTTTAAATTATTTAGACTCTACAACTTGTTATTATTTTTATTTAAAAAACAAACGTAAAACTAAAGCAAATGTAGTATTAATAGATTATGGTTTTAATTATATAAATATTATTATGATTAAAAATAAAGTTTTGTATTTTCAAAAAAAAATATCTCAAGGTAGTAAAAAAATTACTAATGATTTAGTAAATATTCATAATATTAGTTTTGACTTCGCTGAAAAACTCAAAATTTCTAGTATTGATCTATCTGACACAAGGAATTCAATAGTTGAAATTCCAATTTGGGAGGAGTTTGGTGATAACAAGAAAAAAAATGTTGGACATGATAATCTTAAAGAGATTACTCTAGATCGTTTAGATGAAACTTTTGAACTTGTTTTTAAATCTTTGCCAAAAGACAAAGGTTTTTATTCTTATGTTTTTACAGGCGGTGGGGCAAAGATAAAAAATTTTTACAACTATTTTAGAAAGAAATTTGGCTATGATATTCAATTTTTGGAACCGCCAAAGTCTTGTGGTATTCCAAAAGTTTTAAATGACGAAAGTATAATGTCCCTTTACTCAAGTTTTTGGCTTTTGACTGATAAAAGCTTTGAAAAAAATGATTTTATTCAAAAAATTGATTCTTTTTCAAACAAAATATGGTACAAAAGATTCGTAGACCTACTATAGGTTGATTTGCGGGGAAAAAAATGACACTAGATATAGAACCAGTAGTTGATCAAAAAAACTTAAAGCCATCATTAACAGTCATGGGTATTGGTGGTGCAGGAAGTAATGCAGTTAATAATATGATTCAATCTAATTTAAACAATGTTGATTTTATTGTAGCGAATACGGATGCTCAAGCTCTTGAAAACTCTCTTTGTTATAATCGGATCCAATTAGGATTAGAAAAAACAAAAGGTTTAGGAGCGGGTGCAGATCCAATGATAGGAAAGGATGCAGCTGAAGAAAGCATTGATTTAATATCCGAAGAATTAAGAAACACTAATATGTTATTTTTAACAGCTGGTTTGGGTGGGGGCACAGGAACAGGTGCTTTGCCTGTAATAGCAAGTATCGCAAAAAAACTAGGTATAGTAACAGTAGCTATTGTTTCAACCCCATTTAACTTTGAAGGCACTAAGAGGATGAATCTCGCCTTACAAGGTCTTGAAGATGTTAAAAACAATGTTGATACTTTACTTATTATACCTAATCAAAATTTATTTAAAGTATCAAATGAACAGACCTCTTTCGCAGAAGCTTTTAAGAAAGCAGATAATGTTCTTTTTGATGGTGTCAAAGGTCTTACAGATTTAATTACACAGCCTGGTCTTATTAACTTAGATTTTGCTGATGTAAGAACAGTTATTAAAGAAATGGGATTTGCAATGATGGGTACTGCTGTAGCAGAAGGTGATAATAAAGCAGTAGAGGCTTCAAATTTAGCTTTAACTAACCCATTAATTGAAAATATAGACATGAATACTGCTAAAGGAGTTATTGTTAATATTTCTGGTGGTAGTGATATGACACTATTAGAAGTAGACCACGCTGCAAATATCATAAGGCAGAGTGTTAACCCTGAGGCAAATATAATCTTCGGTTCTTTAATAGACGAGGGCCTTCAAGGTAAATTAAAAATTAGTATTTTTGCAACTGGAATAGAGGCATCAGGAAAAAAAATTCTTTATTATCCAGAGTCCGAAAATAGTAAAGGGTTTAGTTCTATTCAAAATAAAATTGATGGAAGCTTCTCTTATGATAGCTCAGATACTAAAACTTACGAAGATATTTCGAGTGTAGTTGAAAATAAACAATTTAATTCTGAAAAAGAAGAATTTAATCTGACTAATGAGTTGGAAAATACTCAAGTTAATAAAGATGAATTAACTGAGGAAACTACTGAAAACTCTAACAATCTTGAAAACTTTGAAGAAAAAAAGAAAAGAGGTTTTTTTAGTATGCTTTCCAATTTGATGACTTCTGATAAAAAAATTACAGAAGAAACTGTTGAAATTCCTGAAAAGAAACAAAAAACAAAAAAAACAAAGACAGATCCAAATCTCTTTTTATTCAGTGATGTTGTAGAAGAAGATACTGAAAAAACTAAACTAATCAAAGATAGTGATGAAATATCTGAAGTTTCTGATATTTCAGAATTTAGCGATGAAAATGAGATTATTGAGGATATAGACACCCCTTCATATCTTCGTAAAGGCTCTAATAATAAGTAATTTTAATAAATACAAAGTTTTACAAATATAAAGTAATACTTTTGAAGTATTTTCATAATATTATCTTAAATGAAAAGCTTTACTATCAATGAGCCTATAAATATTGATGGGATTGGATTACACACCGGTGTAAAAACTAATGTTATTCTAAACCCTGCACCTTTAAATTCTGGCATCTTTTTTAATAGAACTGATAAAAAAACAATTATTCCTGCAAAATGGGACAATGTAATATCAACAAAATTTTCAACTAATATAGCCTCAAATGGAGTTGAGGTTAAAACCGTTGAACACTTATTGAGCGCACTTGCGGGTCTACACATTAATAATTGTGAAATTTTAATTGATAATGTTGAAGTACCTATACTTGATGGTAGCTCAAATGTATTTGTCGAAAGAATCTTAGAAAAAGGAATTAAAGAGCAAGGCTCAGAACAAAAGATCTTAGAAATTGTTAAACTTGTAAAATTTTCATGTGATTATGGATATGCTGAGTTAGCACCTAATTCACCAAAAGATGAGGGGTTAAATATTAATTTAGAGTCTAGTTTCGAAGGAAAGTATGAAGATCAAGATATTAAAATTAAGAACTTAAATGGTAACTATATCGAGTCTATATCAAAAGCAAGAACTTTTGGTTTTTTTCAAGAAATTGAATACCTCAAGTCACAAAATCTAATTAAAGGAGGCTCACTAGATAATGCCGTTGTTATCAAAGACAAAAAACCTCTTAATAAAGATGGATTAAGATATGATAACGAATTAATGCGCCATAAAGTTTTGGATGTGGTTGGCGATCTTTATTTATCTGGTTTCCCTATTATTGGAACTTATAAGGGTTTTAAAACAGGTCACTTCATTACAAATAATTTACTTAAAGAATTATTCAAATCAAAAGAAAATTATAAGATACATAAGATAAACTAAACCATTTTCTTAGGATCAGTATATTTATTAAATTCTTCCTCAGATAGATCAGTTAGTTCCATACACGACTCTTTTAATGAAATATTTTTATTATAAGCATTTAGTGCCACTTTAGAAGCTAGATCGTAACCAATAACTTTAGTTAATGGTGTAACAAGCATTAAAGAGCGATTTAAAAGTTCATTTACTCTTTTTTTGTTAACTTTTAATCCTTTCAAACAGTTTTTATTAAATGAAGTCATTGCCTCACTTATTAAACTAATTGCATCAAGAGTATTATGTATGATTAATGGATTATAAACATTTAATTGAAAATGGCCTTGAGAACAAGCGAAGGCTATAGAGTTTCTCAGACCAGTAACATGTGTACACACCATTGATAGTGCTTCACACTGTGTAGGATTTATTTTCCCTGGCATGATTGATGAGCCAGGTTCATTGGCTGGAAGAATTAACTCAGAAATTCCACTTCTTGGCCCAGAAGCTAATACCCTAATATCATTTGCCATTTTAAATAAAGTACTAGTTAAAATTTCGACACCTGACATGACTTCAATAAATACATCATGGGAAGCAAGCGACTCATACTTATTTGGAGCAGATTTAAATGGAAGTCCTGTTTCCTTTTTTAAGTATTTAATAAATATTTTAGAAAAACTTTTTGGCGCATTTACCCCAGACCCAACTGCAGTTCCTCCTTGAGCCAATTCATAAAGCTTATTTAAACTTTTTTTTATAACATTCTCTGCATAAGAGATTTGATCATAAAACGCTAAAAATTCATTTGAAATTTTTATTGGTGTTGCATCCTGAGTGTGAGTTCTTCCAATTTTGATTATTCCTGTAAACTCAGAAATTTTCTTTTTTAAAGATTTTTTGAAAAAAGCTATCTCAGGAAGTAAATTTTTTTTTATCGATAGTACAGTAGCTACATGCATAGCAGTAGGAATACTATCATTTGATGATTGAGACCTATTAATATGATCATTAGGATGAAGTGGGGTATTTGTCGGGAGCTTTCTTCCTAATAACTGATTACTTTTATTTGCAATGACTTCATTAAGATTCATATTGATTTGAGTCCCTGATCCTGTTTGCCATACAACAAGAGGAAAGTGACCATTTAATTTTCCAGATATAATTAAATCACAAACTTTACCAATAATTTTTGTGTGATTTTTCGGTAATAATTTTAATTCTGCATTTGCAAAAGCACATGATTTTTTTTGTAAGGCAAGAGCCTCTATAAAAATATTTTGAAAATGAAATTTCCCAATACCTATTTGAAAGTTTTCTATTGATCTTTGAGTTTGTGCTCCCCAAAGTTTTGTGCTTTCAACTTTAATGTCACCTAAGCTATCTTTTTCAATGCGAAATTTGACCATGACTAATTAATAATATATATCAAATTCAATGAAAAATATTTTATTAATTCGCCATGGTCAAAGCGAGTGGAATAAATTAAATCTTTTTACCGGTTTTAAAAATATTGAATTATCTGAACAAGGCATTGAGGAGGCGAATAAAGCTGGGCATAACTTCAAAAATTTAGATATAAAATTCAATATTGTATTTACAAGCGAATTAAAAAGAGCTCAAGAAACAGCTAAAATAATTCTTCAAAACCTCGATCAGTGGGATTTTTTAAACAATGAAGGAAAAATAATCTCAAACATTAATTTAAATGAGAGAGATTATGGTGATCTCACGGGTTTAAACAAAAAGGAAACTGCTGAAAAATTTGGAGAAGAACAAGTTCATAAGTGGAGAAGAGGTTATTCTGATCAACCCCCTAACGGTGAAAGTCTTGAGGACGTAGTCAGAAGAGTTACAAAATATTTTGATGAAGTAATTAAACCTGCTATTCAAAGTAATGAAAATGATAATATTTTAATAGCAGCACATGGGAATTCTCTAAGAGCGCTTTTGATTGTTATGAATATTTATGAACCAAATAATATTAATTCTGTTGAACTCTCAACTGGTGTTCCAATACATGTTATCTTAAAAGATAATAAATTTAGTATTAAAGATTAATTAATTGATAGATATAGCTTTAATTATAGCAATCGTATCATATTACACTGTAATGTTTATTACACCTGGGCCCAACAATGCTATGTTAACGATTTCAGGGTTAAAATTTGGTTTTAAAAGGTCTTTACCACATATTACCGGTATTTCTTTGGGTCATGCACTTCAAGTTTCATTAATTTGTACAGGTTTAGGTTTAATTTTGATCAATAAACCAGAATTTCAAATGATACTAAAATGGCTTTGTTTTTTTTATCTAATTTATTTAGCTTATCAAATGATTGGGTCTCTAAAGGATTACAAGAAAGATACAGGTAGACCTTTAAATATATTCGAAGCTGCTCTTTTTCAATGGATAAACCCTAAGGCATGGACGATTGCTATTACAGTCGCATCTGGTTTTATGCCTCTAGAAGAAAAGCTTTGGATAGCAGTTATTTTCACAGGGTTGATGTCATCATTGGTAAGCTTTCCATGTATAAGTTTATGGGCACTTTTTGGAAGTTTGATTAAAAATTTAGTATCTAACCCTAAACTAAAAAGAAGTTTTGAATATTTCTTTGCATTGTTATTAGTATCTACGGGAATTTATTTAATATTAAACTAATTTTTCAAGCAAATATAAATTACGAAAATTAATATATCCTTTTTTGGATAGATAAAATTTTTCAATACTATCACTTTTTAAGGAATTACAAAATACTGGTAATTTTACTTTTAATTTTTTACTTATATAAATAGTTGATTTTAGCAAATGCTCTTTATTAGCAGATTTTAAAATTTTGATTGAGTGTTTACCACTCAATAAATCATAAAATAATAGAGAACAATTATTTTTTAAAATTTTATTCAACATAGCTTTATTTTGCTCGACATACTCTACAACATCGAATAAGACTAAGTAATTTTGATTTGACTTTATTTGACTTTGTTTCAAACCTTGCATTGATAAGAATAAATCTATTTTTTGATTTGTATAGTATTTACACCCAACTGAAATATATTCTTTCTCGTCAATTATTCTGTCAGTAAATTTTTCAATATAAAAGTTGAATTTGGTTGATATGTTTTTTAGCTCAATAATATCATCTGGTATCAAGGGCAATCTTTTTTCTTTTTTGGCCTTATCTGTGAGCATACAAATATTCATAATTAAAAAAAAATATATACTATAATCTTATGAAGTTAATTCCAGAATGGGAAGCACATGACAAATGTCTAATGGCTTGGCCATGTAATAAAAATCTTTACAAAGAAATAATTAAAGATGCCAGATTAGAAATGGCGCATTTAGCTAATTGTATTTCGGATGAAGAAACAGTTTATATGTATTGTAATAAAGAGGATTACAATGAGTGTAAAAAATATATTAATAATCAAAAAATAAATATTATTCGATTAGAACTAGATGACTCTTGGATGAGAGATATTGCCCCAATCTTTATCAAACAGGACAATGAACTTAAATGTATTAACTTTAATTTTAATGGTTATGGAAAATACCCAAATTATTTTAATGATAATAAAGTAGGTGAATATATCTCAAATCAATTTTCTATTACTTCATATTTAAATAACCTTACTTTAGAAGGTGGTGCTATTACTTACGATGAATGCGGAAACTTGTTTACCACTGAAAGTGTATTGCTTAACCCAAATAGAAATAATCCTGAAAAAGCAAAAATAGAGCAAACACTGACTAGTTTATTTGATTTAAATTCAATAATTTGGATCCCTGAAGGTTTAAAAGATGACGATACTGACGGGCACATAGACAATATTTTATGTCCTATTGGAAATAGAAAATATTTAATAGCAAAAAGTTATGATTTAGATGATTTAAATTCAAAAAACTTAACTAAGAGTAAAT
>CABZCN010000014.1 GCA_902524245.1 uncultured Alphaproteobacteria bacterium | reverse complement strand
ACCGATTGGTCTATCAATTTTATTTGCACATAAATACTCTAAAGCTTGTAGTGAGTCTTTACCTGATACAATAAACTTAGCGAAAGATGTTTGATCAATTAGAACAGCATTCTCTCTTACGGCCTTTACTTCATTTCCAACAAATTCAAACCAATTTTGTCTGTCAAAGGAATAAATATCCCTAGGCTCACTTCCTTTTGGTGCAAACCAATTAGGTCTCTCCCAACCCATTTTTTCACCAAAGCATGCATTTGAGTTTTTAAGTTTTTCATAAATTGGAGATTTTTTAAATTCTCTCACTGAGGAGTTTTCCTCAAAAGGCCATGCCATAGTGTAATGTTTAGCATAAGCCTCATAGGTTCTTTTTCTCACCCACTCCAAATCTTGATGGGGTTTTCCAAATCTTCTTATATCAACTGGCCATAAATCGTAAGGTGGTCTTCCATTAGCTACCCATTCTGCAAGTGCCATTCCCGCTCCACCTCCAGCAGCTATCCCATATGCGTTGAAACCTGCGCCAACATAAAAGTTTTTTAATTCAGGACTCTCTCCTAAAATAAAGTTTCCATCTGGAGTAAAACTCTCAGGTCCATTTATTAATTCTTTGACCCCAGCAGTTTCAAGACTAGGAACCCTTCCAAGAGCATTATTCATTATTTGTTCAAAATGATCGTAATTTGAGTCTAAAAGTGAAAAATGAAAATCTTCTGGGACTGATTTTTCAGCCCATGATAAAGGGTTTGGTTCATACCCCCCCATTGCAAGGCCTCCAACTTCCTCTTTAAAATAAATTAACCTGTCAGGATCTCTTAAAGTAGGAAGGTCTGATTTAACACCCTCTATTTTTTCAGTAACCAAATATTGATGTTGAAAAGATACTAAAGGGACATTAACTCCAACATCTTGTGCAAACTGTCTGGTCCACTGACCACAACAACAAACAATTTTTTCACACTTTACTTTACCTTTAGATGTTTCAATACCATCAATTACGCCATTATTTATAATTACCTTTGATACTCTAGTTTCCTCAAATATTTTTGCTCCTTTGTTTCTAGCTCCTTTAGCCAATGCTTGTGAAATATCTGTCGGATTTGCTTGTCCATCTGTAGGAAGGAAGGCTGCTCCATAAACATCATCTATATTCATGATTGGCCATAAATCTTGAGCCTCTTTTGGAGTAAGTAGCTCCATCTCCAAACCAAATGAATGAGCTGTAGTAGTTTGTCTTAAAACCTCCTGCCATCTCTCTTTATTACAAGCTAGTCTCAATCCACCATTCATCTTCCATCCTGTTCCTAATCCTGTTTCTTTTTCAAGCTTGTCATACAGATCAACAGAATATCCTAATAATTGAGTAATATTTGCATTTGTTCTTAATTGGCCAACTAGTCCAGCAGCATGCCATGTACTACCAGATGTTAATTTACCGCTTTCAATAAGTACAACTTCATGTCCTAAATCAGCTAAGTGATATGCAGTAGAGCAACCCACTATACCACCCCCAATTACTACAATTTTTGAACTATCTATCATTAAAGTTTATCAAATGACTCCTCAAATTTTTTGAGATTATCTGAAGTATACTCAGCATAATTAAATTCTATCTTAGAAGTGATCTCAGAGACCATACTCCACATTGTCTCTCTTAATAAACTAGCAGTTTTCATTGCGTTATATTTAATTATTAAATCTTTTGATGGTTTTTCTTTAAAATACATTTCTAAAACTTCATTTTCTAGATTTTCATCTAAATCATTATTAGAAGATAAACCTCCTATATCAAACAAAGGATCATTAAAACCACCATATTCCCAATCTACTACCCATATTTTAGAGCCATCATCAAGAAAATTTGCAGCCAATAAATCATTATGACCAAATACAATTTCTCTTGGAGAGGAGAGTTTTTCTAACTTTTCTGCTTTTTTTAACAAACTTGGAATTAATGAAATGTGAGAGCTATTATTATTTAATAAGTAATTTGAGTAGTACTTTATGACATAAAAAACCCAGAAAATTTGAGGCTGACCTGATAACTTGTTAGGTATTTCATCATGAATTTTTCTTATGATCGGAACAATTTTATTTAAATTTTCTCTTACAGTTTTTGGTTCAAGAGTTTTACTTTCAATGAATTCTAAGACCAATACTCCAGGTTCATTATAAATTAATCTTGGAGACACCCCTATTTGATAGGCTGCTTCACTAACAATAATTTCGTTTGATCGATAAACTAGATGTTCTGGTATATCTGAACCTAATCTAACAACTGATTTAGAACCAGAGTCTGATACTAAGAAATTAAGATTTGTAATTCCTCCCTCTAAAGGTTCAATATTTTCAAGATTTTTCCATATTGGAAGACTCTTGATTTTATTTTCAAATTCCATTTGATTAAAACATACTGATCTTTGAATTATTTTCTACGGATAAAATCCAAAAACATTTGAAATTTTTTATAGAATTTTTTTTAAAAGCTATAATAATCTCCATATATATTTAGGAGGTAGTATGGATCTAATACGAAGACTCAATGAAGGACCAATTTTGTGTGCAGAAGGCTATCTTTTTGCAATGGAGAGAAGAGGATATTTACAGGCAGGAACTTACGTTCCTGAGGTTGTTCTTGATAATCCTGAAGTAGTAACTCAACTTCATAGAGAGTTTATCAGAGCTGGTAGTGATGTTGTTCAAGCATTTACTTATTACGGTCACAGAGAAAAGTTGCGTTTGATTGGAAAGGAAGAATTATTAGAACCTCTTCAAAAAAATGCATTAGAAATTGCCAAAAATGCTTCAGCTGAGTTTCCCCAGTTAGATTTAATGATAGCTGGTAATGTAGCTAATACTAATATTTATGACCCTGATGACAAACAATCTCACATTGATTGTCAAAAAATGTTTGAAGAACAAATAGCTTGGGCAAAAGAAGCTAATGTTGATTTTGTTATTGCTGAAACAATTAATTGGACTGAAGAAGCTAAATTAGCATTAAAGGAAATTAAAAATGCAGGTTTAATAGCTGTCGTAAATCTTGCTATACCTAAAGGTGACAAAACAAGAGAAGGTCATAGTGCTGCAGAGGCCTGTAAAATTTTGGAAGACCATGGTGCTGATGTAGTTGGCCTTAATTGTTATCGTGGTCCTGAAATGACAATGAAACTGCTGCCAAGCATTAGAGAAAAAGTCTCATGCCATGTGGCTGCATTACCTGTTCCATATAGAACAACTGAAGAATTCCCAACACACATGTATATAGAGGATCCAAATTGTAATTGTTTAGATGGTAATGTTTCTCATATTGCTCTTGATGGATTAACATGTAACAGGTTTGAAATGGCTGAATTCACCAAACAATGTATGGACATCAATGTAAATTTTATTGGTATTTGTTGCGGTGCCGACCCTCATCATGTAAGAGAAATGGCAGTTGCTATGGGTAGAAAACCAATTTCTTATAAATATTACCCTGATATGAGCAAACATTTTTCTCATGGCACAGAAAGCAGTCTTAAGGACATTAACAAAACTAACGAATGGCTTAAATAATTAATAAGACTTATAAAAAATAAATTTTAGATGAGTATATGGGGAAAACTTTTAGCTGGGACTTTTGGTTTTGCTCTTGGGGGGCCAATCGGAGCTATGTTAGGTGTAATAGCGGGTCACAGTGTTGATCGTATTCGAAACCAAAAATCTGACTCTAATATAGCCTCTAATTCACCACAAGAAATTATAACGATAGGTATAATTATTTTAGCAGCTAAACTGGCTAAAGCAGATGGTCAAGTTACAACTGATGAAATAAGCGCCTTTAAAGAAAAATTTAAAATACCTCCTGATTTTCAAACTGATGTTAGCAAAATATTTAATGAAGCTAAAAAAAGCTCTGATGACTATCATCAATATGCTCAACAAATAGGAATGCTATTTCGTGGACAGCCTCAAGTTTTGGAGCAAATTTTAAACTTACTTTTTTATATCGCAGAGGCTGATGGTGAAATCATCGACTCAGAAATAGTATTTATTCAAAATTGTTCTGATTATTTTGGACTAAATAAAGCTCAATATGAAAGCATAAAAACTATGTGGCTGGATAAACAAATTGATCCATACAAAATTTTAGGAGTTGAGAAAAGTTTTTCTGATGGTGAAATTAGAAAGAGATGGATACAGCTAAGCAAAGAGTTACACCCTGACCAATTAAGGGCACAGGGTGTTCCTCAAGAATTAATCATTAAATCTGAAGACAGACTATCCGAGATAAATCAAGCCTACGATAAAATAAAAAGTATTCGCAAAATCAATTAAACTTTTTTTAACTGATCTGCTTTGGATTTGCCTTTGTCTTCAACAACTTCAAATTCGACTTTGTCGCCTTCATCGAGGCGGTCTAAACCTGCTTGTTGAACAGCTGTGATGTGGACAAAGATATCTTTATCTTCTCCATCAGGGGCAATAAACCCATATCCTTTTTTTGGGTTAAACCATTTCACTGTTCCTGTAGCCATTTATAGTCCTTTCTTAATCTTAAGTAGTAAATATTTAGCGTATCCAAACATAGTTAAAAATTTTATGAGATTTTTTTAATTAGTATTCAAATAATAAGCCTAAATATTGGTAAACTTTTTATAGCAATTTTTCTAAATTTAAAGTTAAAAATGGTAAACCGGGCCGCTACCTTTACCAATTTTATACAAACTTCCTTTAATTATGGCTCTTTTTATATAATTTCTTGATTTTTTGACAGAATTTAAAATATCCTCACCTAAAGCTAAATTCGAAGCAATTGCTGACGATAAAGTACACCCAGTTCCATGTGTGTTTTTACTTTTAATGATACTAGACTCAAAAAAGTGAATTTTTTTATTTTTTTTTATAAATAGACAGTCAAATATTTTTCCATTTTTAATTAAACCTTTGATCAGTATATCCTTAGCGCCAATTTTTTCTAAAATTTGAATTGCATTAATCATATCATCTTTACTATTAATCTTGGTATTTGTAAGAATTTCTGCCTCCTTCAAATTAGGAGTAATTATCATAGATTTTGTTATAAGGTTTTTAGTTAAACTTGATATAGCGCTTTTCTTTAAGAGTAAATAACCAGATGTTGAAACCATAACAGGGTCTAAAACAACTTTAGATATTTTATAGTTGTCAATAAATTTTGAAATTTCTTGAATAATTTTTTTATCACTTAACATACCAATCTTTATTGAGTCTGGTTTAATATCACTACACGTCGTATTAAGTTGTTCTCTTATGAAATTTGGGGTTGTATTAAAAATACTTTTGACCTCTTGAGTATTTTGTGCTGTTAAAGCAGTAATTACAGACATCGCATAACATTTAAAGTATGTTATAGTTTTGATGTCAGCTTGGATACCTGCCCCTCCTGATGAGTCAGATCCTGCAATTGTTAATACAGTTTTATATCTTTTCATAACTTGAAATAATTTTACTTACATCCATACAATTCTTTTTAATATTACCTTTTAATAAAGAGGATATCATAGCAACGCCATGGATTTTTAGTTTAAGTATACTATTTACATCACTAATATTGATACCTCCTATTGCTATTAAAGGAATTTTTGTAGCTTTAGCACAAATTTTAAGCCCGCTTAAACCAAAATAATTTTTCATTTCTTTTTTTGTATTAGACGAGAAGGCTGAAACACCTATGTAGTCAACTCCCTTTAGCTTTTTTACCTTTATAAATTCATTTTTATTACTTGCTGAAACTCCTATTATAGATTTTCTTCCCAATATTTTTCTAGCTTGATTATAGGGTAAATCATCCATACCAACATGCGCACCATGAGCATTTATAGATTTTGCAATATCCACACGATCATTGACAATGAGAGTTTTTTTAAATTTAACACAATCTTTTTTTAAATCTTTTCCTAAGTTGTATAAATCAATTGTTTTTAAATTTTTAAACCTTAATTGAATACAATCGACCTTACTCTCAAATATTATTTTCAAATAATTATCCAACTTACTTAATGGTGTAAGTTTATCGTCAGTAACAAAACAAAATTTAAACACTAGTAATCTTTAAATTATCTAAAATTTCTTTTTCTGTAATATTATTTAATTTGTTCAAGAAATTTACTTGAAAATCTCCTGGCCCCTCTGACTTTGATGCTGCGAGTTCTCCTGCGATTGAAAAAATAGCCGCTGAGCTTATCGCAGATTTATATAAACTTTCACCTACAGCAGCAAATGCTCCTACTATGCACGATAAAGAGCAACCAATAGCTGTAACCTTCGTCATTACACTCGATCCATTTGAAATTTTAGTGACATTATCTTCATAGATAATAAAGTCATCACTACCGCTTATAAATACAACACAATTATTTTCGTTAGATAAAATTTTTCCAGACTCAATAGCTGCGTGACTTTCAATTGATGAGTCAACTCCCTTTGAAGATATTTTATTTTGATCTACTAGTGATTGAATTTCAGATGCGTTTCCTCTAATAATTAAGTTTTTAGAGCTTTTAATAATGTCAAGAGAAGTTTGTGTTCTTAACTTACTCGCACCTGAACCCACAGGGTCTAATATGATTGGTTTTTCTTGTTCAACATAATATTTAGAAGCCTCTAAAAAGCTAGGCCTCCAATTATCGTCTAACGTTCCAATATTATTAACAAGACAAGACGATATAGCAGCTATTTCTTTAAGTTCATTTGTTGCATGAGACATCAAAGGAGATGCTCCGATAGAGAGAAGAATATTAGCGTTTATGTTCATTGCCACATAATTTGTAATACAATGTACAAGCGCTCCTTTATCTCTTAAATTTTTTAAATCATTATAAATATGCTCCATTATATACCTTTCTTTTTCATCAAAAGTGTCAATATTGTTGAAAATAGAATTGGCACTAAAAATGATGAGAATAATTTATAGTTATTAATAAATGTGAAATTAATATTTAAAAAATCGCTCAATATATTTTTACTATAAGAGGGGTCAGGAAATATTAATACTCCCAGTAGTAAGCTCAAAAAAGAAATTATGTATATTTGTTTAGTAGTGATATTAAAACCAAATAATCCCAACAAAAAAGGTAAAACTAAACAACAACAAATTAAATCGGCAATTAAGAACACGTATAAGACATTGTAGCCTTGTGAAGATAGTATGAAAACTGCCACCAAGAAAACAATAATAAAGTATAAATTTGAAGAGGATTTTAAGGAGTAACTTGTGCTCAGGGAGACAATCTGAGAATTTATCGCATTTATTAATGTATCAATACTACTCAATACAAGGGAAGTAGCTAATATTACAAAAATGTATTTTATAAATGAAGTCTCGAGTAAACCGAAAAGTTTCACAAATGTTAAATCAGGATCATCCATTGCGTAAAGTGAGATTGAAACTAGTCCAGAGTATCCAATGAAATAAACAATTATAAATATAATTAAAGCAGATATAACTAAACCAATACTAAGTGTTTTATTATCTTTAGCAGCATAAATTCTTTGCCAATTACCATGGTGAAAAAGATTTGTAAATGTAACTGCTATTAAAAAAGTCAAACCTGTTATCCATAGGAATTGATTATTAAAATCAAATAAATGAGCATTTTCGATCATAAATGAAGAGTTATCTGAAAAGTCTTGGAAAGGAATTTTAAAAACTAAAAACAAACAAATTCCTATAATGAATATGAATTGAATTAAATCGGTAAATATTGTTGCCGACAATCCTCCAATTAGAACGTACGATAAAGCAATTAATATAATTATCATTGAAGAAATCCAATAAGGTGTATCATTTAAAAAATTAAAGAACTTTGAGATAGCTGTAATTTCAGCTATTAAGAAAACTGTCATATAAACTAAAGAAACTATTATAACAAAGTGGGATAAGTTCTTACCAAACCGTTTTTCGATACAATCGTGAAAGCCTGTTGAGTTTGGAAAAACCTTTCTTACATATTTTCCTATAAAGATGAATAAAACTAAAGGCATCGCAGCTCCAAGAGCATAACCAATCACATTACCCATTCCACCCCAAGTAGCTGCTGCGGCAGGCGAAAATATTATCCAAAAACCCAATGCAGAAGATACAAAAGAAGATATTGAAAAAAATAAATTATATTTATTTTTAATAACAAATTTATCATCTGATAATTCATTTTTTTTCAAAAAAAAGAATGATGCAGTAAAAATTAATCCAAATAAAATTAAAAAAAGAATTTCCATCTAATTTGCTCTTGTTTTAAAAGTATTTAAGGGAAACTTCCTACGCCAGAATTACCTGGATCAGGTTCGAGGGTTAAGTATTACCTTTCTCAGCCTTTCAGCACCCCTTAAAGGTCCATATTATCAAACTAACTAAAATAAATCAATTATCTTTACTAAAAACTAATTTAATATTAAAAACATCACATGAAAATAATTGAAAACTTCTCTGACTCTAAATTAATATCTAGTAATTCAGAAGACTTCATAAAATTATATAAACCTAGTACGGGTGAGGAATATGCGCATGTTCCAAAAACAACAAGAGATGAGTTTGAAAAAATTATCAATAAAATGAAATTAGCACAACCTTTATGGGCTAATACACCCATTACAAAAAGAAGTGAAATTTTATTTAAATTTAAAAATTTAATTGAAAAAAATTTTGATTTAATAGCAAAAATAATATCTGAAGAACATGGCAAAGTTTTTTCTGATGCTAAAGGATCTTTGCAGAGAGGTCTTGAAGTAGTTGACTTTGCATGCGGTATTCCTCATTTATTGAAAGGAAATCACTCAATTAACGTTGGAACAAACGTAGATTTGTTTGATATTAAGCAGCCTTTGGGAATTTGTGCTGGTATTACACCATTTAATTTCCCAGCTATGGTTCCAATGTGGATGTTTCCATTATCTATAGCATGTGGAAATGCCTTTATACTAAAACCTTCTGAGAAAGTTCCTCAATGCTCTTTAAAACTTGCAGAGTTAATGAGTGAAGCTGGTCTACCTGATAACGTCCTCACAGTCGTAAATGGCGATAAAAATATTGTAGATCTTATACTTCAGTGTGAAGATATTTCTTCAGTAAGTTTTGTTGGCTCAACACCTGTTGCAAAGTACATTTACACCGAATGTTCAAAAACAAATAAAAGAGTTCAAGCTCTTGGTGGTGCTAAAAACCATATGCTTATAATGGAAGATGCGAATTTAGAGGATGCAGTTAATGGACTAATTGGAGCAGCTTTTGGATCTGCTGGTGAACGTTGTATGGCAACATCAGTTGCTATGCCTGTTGGAAATATTCAAAAACCATTTATGGATTTGCTAAAGGAGAAGGCAACTAAAATCAAAGTTGGGAAGTCTTTAGACCCACAAAGCGAAATGGGACCTCTCATTACAAAGGAACACAAACAAAAAGTTCTATCATATATTGAAAAAGGTGTTCAAGAGGGTGCGAAATTAGAGTTAGATGGAAGAGAAATTAGTCTTCAAGGTTATGAAAATGGTAATTTTGTTGGTCCTACAATATTTAATAATGTTACTGATGGTATGACTATATACAAAGAAGAGATTTTTGGCCCTGTTTTATCTGTCCTTAATATGAATAATTTTGAAGAGGCTATAAAACTGATTAATAAACATCAGTTTGGCAATGGCACTTCTATTTATACATCAAGTGGTTCATTAGCGAGAAATTTTATGAAAAATGTCCAAATAGGAATGGTTGGGATAAACATTCCTATTCCAGTTCCAATGTCTTTTTACACTTTTGGTGGCTGGAAAGGTTCAATATTTGGTGGTCATGGAATGCACGGAGAAGAAGGGATTAATTTTTATACCAAACGTAAGACAATAACATCGAGATGGCCAGATGATGTCGCAGGGGCTTCACTCAACATGCCAACTATGAAATAATGAACTATGGACAAATTTAAAGACAGACAAAAAGCCTTTGAAGCAGAGCAAAGCCAAAAAGAGCAAACAGAATTTGAAAAAAGAAATTCAAGAAACAAAATCTTTGCTCAATACATTTTAGATGATATTGGACAATCCGATAATTCAGAATTACTGAGAGAAATAATATTATCTGATCTTGAGGAACCAGGAGATGAAGACATAATACGTAAAGCCTTAGATGTATTAGCTCAAAATAATGGTAGTCTGACTAGAGAAGATCTAGTAAAAAAACTCTCAGAAATATAATCTACCAAGACCCATTATTTTGCATACTGGCCCAAGGCTCTTTTATTTCAAGGCTCTCACCTTTTTGAAGTAACTCTATTGATATGCCGTCTGGTGATTTTATGAATGCCATATATCCATCTCTAGGAGGCCTGTTTATCACAACATCCTTTTTAATCAGATTTTCACAAACTTGATAAATATTATCTACTCTAAAAGCTAGATGACCAAAATTTCTGCCACCTTTGTATTCTTCTTTGTCCCAATTGTAAGTTAATTCTAAAAGAGGTTTCTTTTTACTATCAGCAGTGTCTTTATCATCAGGAGCACAAAGAAAAATTAGAGTAAATCGACCCTTTTCACTCTCTTTTCTCGAGTATTCAATTAGTCCTAATTTATTACAATAAAAGTCAAGTGATTGCTCAATATCACTGACTCGAACCATTGTGTGCAAATATTCCATTAAGATTAAATATCAAAAAATTTTAAATCTGTCCAAAAAATTTCTAAAATTGCTTATTACTTCCAAGGACTATTTTTTTTCGAAGGACAGTTTCACGATAAAAAATATATCCGACTGAAAGTAAAATTAATGGACCTCCTAGTAGCACCTCTTTCGAGAGAAACTCACCAAAAAAAATATAACCGATGACAAATGCCCAAACAACAGAAGTGAAGTCTAAAGGAGCAAGAACAGAGGCTTCTGCTAATTGAAAAGATTTTGTAAGACAAAATTGAGCAGTAAACCCTAAAAAACCCGAAGCAATTAGAAAAACTAA
>CABZCN010000013.1 GCA_902524245.1 uncultured Alphaproteobacteria bacterium | reverse complement strand
ATTTTTTCAATTATTTTTTCATTAATATTTTTTTTATTTAGTAATAATTTTATAAACTATAAAATCTTATTTTTTGTTTTAATTGTTTTTTTACTAATCCCTAGTTCACTAATATTATTTTTAAATTCTTTTTTAATTAAAAATAATTTGCAATTATTAGGTTCTCTTTCTCACCTTTCTGTTCCTATAGTTGTATTATTTTCAATATTAGTTGGTAGAAATTATCAAAGTGCAGTTATATATTTTGCTTATTTCGGGACTTTAATTGGTGTACTAGTAAATTTAAGTTTTATTTTCTTCACAAATATAATTTTGAAAACAAGTAACGTAAAATTTAATATGAACTATAAATTTATCAAAACTAAAATAACTTTTATTAATCTTTTGTACCAAAAGTATTTTTTTCCAAGTATCTATTTATTTATAATTATATTAATAAATATATTAATACTTAATTTTCAAAATATTCCTCACTTATTTGTTTGGATTATTGCTATCAAAATACCTTTGTCATTAACCTTTATTTTTTACAGTATGTTCATAAATTATATTTCAAATTACAAAACTAAAAAAATAATTAACTTCAATAACAATAGATATATTTTTGTTACCATTGTATCGTTAATTTGTTTAGTAATGATATTGTTATCAAATTTAATTGGTAATTTGATATTCTATAAAAATATAAGAGATTTATTTTATTTAGACTTATTTGTTATTTATTTTAGATTTAATTCTTTGATCCCAATTATTACGATTGTCATATTATTTTGCTTAAGATCTTATAATGTTTCAAACTTATATAAAATAATTGTATATATATCTTTTTTCACTCTATTTATTTTGTACTTTATATCATTCTTTTTTAAAGATATTTTTGCATATTATTTTTTAATTAACATTTCTACTCTATTGATTTATTTGTTATCAATAAATTATAAAGAAAAAGTATATGGACTATTTCAAAAATAAAAAAATTCTTGTAACTGGTCATTCTGGTTTTAAAGGTTCATGGCTAACTTTATGGTTAAGTCTAACTGGAGCATCAATATTTGGTATCTCAAACAATTTAAATAAAAAAAATATTTTCAAAAATCATCTTCAAAACAGAGTTAAAAGTTTTAATATTGATATTACAAATTTTAAAAGTTTTAAAAAAACTTTAAATCATATTAAACCAGACTATATTTTTCATCTGGCTGCACAATCAATTGTCTCTAAATCTTATCAAAATCCTATTGATACTATTTATTCAAATTCAATTGGCACTCTCAATTTATTAGAAATTTTAAAAAACTATAAAAAAGAATGTACTACAGTCATTATTACTAGTGACAAATGTTATTACAATGTCGAAAAAAATACTGGTTATAAAGAGTCAGATCAACTTGGCGGTGATGACCCTTATAGTGCCTCTAAAGCTATCGCTGAGATTATTTTTTCGAGTTACTTTAAATCTTTTTTATATAAAAACCAAAATTTAAAAATAGCATCTGCTAGGGCTGGGAATGTTATTGGAGGTAATGATTGGACAGAAGACAGAATAGTTCCCGATATAATAAAGTCTATAAAAAAAAACAATTTTTTGTCAATCAGAAATTTTAATGCAACAAGACCTTGGCAACACGTTCTTGAGCCTTTAGACGGATATATTAAATTAGCTAAATCTTTAGACTCAAAAACATATATTAATGGTGAGTCATTTAATTTTGGTCCAAATGTAAATAAAAATTACTCTGTTAGAGATGTTTTATTGCATTTCAAAAAGAAATTTCCTTTATTAAAATATAAAACTACTAAAGATAAAAATAAATTTAAAGAAGCTACTTTGCTGTCTTTAAACTGTAAAAAAGCCAAAAACAAACTTAATTGGACTTCAAAACTCAATTTTAAAGAAACTATTGATTATACTGCTAATTGGTATTTAGAATATTTCAATAGAAATGAAAATATCATCGAATACTCAATTAAACAGATACATAATTATGAACAATCCTAAAAAATTTAAAAACTCTTTGAATGTCATAAATTTAAAAAAAATTAATAAAAAAGGTGGATATATTTTAAAGTTAATTGATAAAAATAGTTTAAATTTTAATAACTTTGGTGAATTATATTTAACAAAAAATAAGTATTTATCTATTAGCGCATGGAAGTTACATAAAAAAATGACTTGCAATTTATTCGTAATAAAAGGCAAATTTTTATTTGCCATTCAAGATAATAAAAATAAAGATAGATTTAATAGATTTACAATTTCTGACCAAAATAATGTAGTTTTAAATATACTTCCTTATACATGGTTTGGCTTCCAAGGTATTTCAAATGGTGAAAATATATTGATGAATTTTTCTAATTTAATTCATAGTGATTTAGAAATGAAATCAAAATCCCTTAATTATTATAATTTTAATTGGAAAAAAAAGTGAAAAAATTAACCTTAGTAAAAAAGAGTTTTTTATCTATCAATTATATTCTACTTAATATATTAACAAAAAGTGTCCGTGATATCATTTTTTATGGATAAAATTAATATTTATTTTAAAAATATATTTAATAATAAAATATATAAGGCATTTATATATAAGATTTTCAAAAATGGAGTTATCAAATTATACAAAACTCATGATTAACAAAGGTGTTATAATGGCTGGTGGCACGGGAAGTAGGCTTTATCCATTAACAAAAGCAATCAATAAACACTTATTGCCAATATATGACAAACCAATGATTTATTACCCATTATCAACTCTGTTATTAGCTGGTGTTAGAGAAATTCTTATAATAACAAATCCTTCAGACAAAAAATTTTTTCAAAAACTTCTAGGGAATGGAAGATTTTTAGGAGTCAAAATTAGTTATAAGTCTCAGCATAAACCTAAGGGTATTGCAGATGTTTTTAATCTTTGTAAAAACTTCGTAAAAAAAGAAAAATTTTTCTTAATTCTTGGAGATAATGTTTTTTTTGGAAGTTATTTATCAAAATATTTAAAAGATGCAATGGACGCTAAAACCAAATGTGTAGTATTTTCATATAATGTTAAAAATCCCCAAGATTATGGAGTTATATCTTATAAAAAAAATAATACTAAAATTTTAAAAATTTTCGAAAAACCAAAGAAATTTATTAGTAATGATGTTGTTACAGGTTTATATATTTATGATTATTCAGTTTTTGAAGTTTTTAAAACTATTAATTTTAGTAAAAGAGGTGAATATGAGATTACTGACATAAATAATTTTTACGCAAAATCTAATTCCATTGAAAATATTAATTTAGGAAGAGGAATAACATGGATAGATGCAGGTACATTTGAAAATTTATATTCAATTTCATCTATAATATATAACATACAATTAAGACAAGGAAGGCTCATATCCTCACCAGAGGAAATTGCACATAAATTTGGTTATATTAAAAAAAAATTAAATGACAAAGAATTCTCATATAAAAATGAATACTATAATCTATTAAAAAAAATCAAAAATGCATAGAGTTCCAGTAGTTATTTTGGCTGGAGGTAAAGGAACAAGGCTATCTGAATACACTACTAAAATTCCAAAACCTCTAGTAAATTTAAACGGAAGACCACTTATTTATTACATTATAAATCATTATGTCAAATATGGATACAATGATTTTATAATCTGTTTAGGTTATAAAGGTATATTTATAAAAAAATACTTTGAAAAACTTTTATCTTCAAATAAAAAATATTCTAAATGGAATATAATTTTTGCAAACACTGGAATTAATACATCCACAGGAACAAGAATAAAAAAAATAAAGAAATTTATTAAAACAGATTATTTTTTACTAACATACGGTGATGGTGTCTCAAGAATAAATATAAAAACACTTGTACAATATCATTTATCTACAAAGAAAGTTATAACATTTACAGCTGTTAGACCTCCAGCTAGATTTGGAGAAGTAAAATTTTATAATGACTCAAACAAGATTAAATCTTTCGAAGAAAAAAACAAAATAGATGCCGGATGGATTAATGGTGGTTTCTTTGTAATTAATAAAGAATTTTTTACATATATTCCATCAAGAGATGTAATGCTAGAAAAATATCCAATGAATAAGGCACTTAAATTAAATAAAATGGGTGCATTTAAATATTCTGGTTTTTGGCATTGTGTCGATAGTAAAAGAGATCTCGATAAATTGCAAAATATCATAAAAAAAAACCTTCAAAAATTTGAGTAAAATTACAGTTTTTATCACCAGCTCTAATGGTTACTTAGGCTCTTCAATTACAAGTTATTTAGAAAAAAAAAAAAATATTAGAGTAATTAAGGGAAGTAGGTCCAATACCAAATTAAAAGATATAAATATAAATAATTGGAAAAGTGATATCACTAAAATTTTTGAACATAATATTGACGTTATAATTTATTGCACAGGTGTAAACAAAATTAATGCGCTTAATAAAAATTTAGTGAACTCAATACATAAATTTGAATTAGAAAATATGCTTAAACAAAGTATAAATAAAAATATTAAAAAATTTATATATTTTTCATCTATTCATGTATTTAAACCTTCTAAAAAAAAATATTATTCTAATGATAAGCCAAATAATAATTCTCACTATGCAATTGCTCATAAATTAAGCGAAAAAATTTTAAATAAATATCAAAAAAAATATAAAAACTTATCAATTGTTAGACTAAGTAATTGCTTTGGAGTCACTAACCAAATGAATAAATTTACTGAAAAATTATTTGCACATAAATTGACATATTCAATTATAAATAATAAAAAATTTGAATTATTAAGTAGTAAGGATAAAAAAATCGATCTATGTCCTTTAACCGTATTTAATGAATTAATTTATTCATTAATTTTTTTTCAAAGATTACAAAAATTTTATAATTTAGGTATCAATTCAAATTTTAATCTTAACTACATTATTAATTTGGTTCTTAAAAGAATTAACAGTTCTTCAAATCATAAAAAATTTAATGTTAAGTTTGGATCCAATAAAAAAAAAACAACTCTCTTTAAATATAAATTATAATTTACATGCAATTAATAAACATAAATTTTTAGAAAATGAATTTGATAAATTAATAAAACATTATAAAGAAAAATGAACTTCAAAGTAACTGTTATTATTAATTATCATAATTCTGAAAAATTTATTGTTGAAGCTATTGACTCTGTAATTAAACAATCTTTTAAAGATTGGTGTATTTTGTTATTTGATAATAATTCAAATGATAATACCTTTTCATTAATTGAAAGTTATATTGATAATAAAAAAGTAAAATATTTTCGGAGCAATGAATTACTCAAATTAGGAAAAGCCAGAAATTCAGCTCTTCAATTTGTACAAACACCCTTTGTTGCAATTTTAGACTCTGATGATGTCATGGAACATTCTAGACTTGAAAAGCAATATAATTTTCTTAACCAAAATAGTGACATTTTTTTAGTTTCATCTTGGGTTAAAAAAATTGATGAAAACAACAAAATAATATCTTTTTATCAACCAAAGTTATCATCTATGGAAATATATCAAAACATGGGATGGGAAAATCCTATAGTTCACTCATCTGTAATGTTTCGAAGCTTTATTAATGGAAAAAAAGTAGAATACAACAATCATATTTACTATGCACAAGATTATGATTTTTACTTGACATATATTACTGAAAATAATTTTAAAATAATTAATGATTATTTATCCCAAAATAGAATTCATAATTCAAATTTAACTAAATCAAAGGAACTAAAAGAAATTATATCCTTAGAGCAGATAAATCATTTAGAAAAAGCTAAAATATTAAAATTAAATAAAGAGTCTTTATCTAAAAATAAATTAAGTTTAAACCTTTGCTATCTTAAATTGTGCTTATATCATCTAAAAAATTTAAATTTAATAAAATTTTATAAGTTTTTAAAAAATATTAATTCAAATATAATATTTTTATTTTTACATATAGGTCCAATCAGAAGATATCTTGAAAAAAAATAATTTTAAATATTTGTTTTTAGGTAAAAAAAGTAAATTATCAATAAAATTCAAATCATATTTTAAAAAAAATAATTATAATTTTTATTACTTAGATAAAGGAAAAATACCTCGAAATAGTAATTTAATAATTTATAACTTTGTAGGATCAAATAATGAAAAAAAATCTTTAGTTTCAAATTTTGAGTATCCCAAAATAATTTTAAATAAACTATTAAAAAATAATAATAAAATTATCTGGATACAATTTAGTTCTATGAGTGTTTATGCTCCAAATTACGAAACTATAAGATTTATAAATGAGCTTGAACCTGAGAGCCCAAAATCAATTTATGGAGAGTCAAAATTAAAATTTGACGATTATCTTAGAAATAATAGTTTTAAAAATTTTAGTTTTTTTATATTTAGAATACCAAGTATAGATTATTATAATGGACTTAAAATAAATTTAACTTATTTCTATTTGTCTTTAATTTATAAATTTTCAAAATTAACAGTTATAAATCATATAAAACCATTTGATATTATAAAAATTACATTTGAGAAAATTCATAATTTAAAATCAAATCAAGTCTATATTATAAGCAAATATAGGTATTTAAATAATTTTACTTTTTTAAACTTTTATAATTTTATGAAATTAGATCCAATGAAATTGTTATCAAAAAAAAATACAAAATATAAAAATGTAGTCATTTCTCATTTATGTTATAGAAATATTTTCAAATCAAAATATAGTTTAATCAATAAACTATTTAATATTAAAAATGATTAATAAGAGTACTTGGCCTTCATTCCACCCTTTTATAATAAAATCTGTATCAAATATTATTAAATCTGGGAAAGTTAATTATTGGACAGGTGAGAATGGAAGAAAATTTGAAAAATTTTTCGCACAATTTCATAATAGAAAATATGCTACTGCCGTTTCAAGTGGATCAATGGCACTTGACATTGCTATTAAGTCACTCGAATTGGATAAAGATGACGAAATAATAACAACTCCTCGATCTTACTATGCCTCCTCAATAAGCATTATAAACAATAATCACAATATAAAATTTTGTGATATTGAATTAAATAGTCACAATTTAGATCCGTTATCAGTTAAAAAAAATATTTCTAAGAAAACTAAAGCATTGCTGATTGTTCATCTTGCTGGAGTTCCATGTGATATGAAAAGCTTCATGAAGTTAAAAAAAAAATATAATTTAAAAATTATTGAAGATTGCTCACAAGCTCATGGTTCAAAATATAATAATCAAATTGTTGGCTCATTTGGGGATATATCTATATGGAGTTTTTGTAATGATAAAATCATAAGTACCCTTGGTGAGGGAGGAATGATCACGACAAATAATAAAAAATTGTATGAAAAGGTATGGTCATTTAAAGAAATAGGAAAGGATTTAAAAAAAACATTAAATATATATAAGTCAAAAAAAAATGGTTTTAAATGGGTGCATGATGGTTTAGGCACAAATTCAAGAATGACAGAAATACAATCAGTTTCTGGCATTTATCAACTTAAAAATTTAAAAAAAAATATTTTCGAAAGAAGAAAAAGAGCAGAAATTTTTATAAAAATTCTAAAAAGATTTACTCAAATCTCAATACAATATCAAAATGAAAAATCTCACAATGCTTTTTATAGGTTATATTTTACCATAACTCCAAATCAAGAAAATTCATTTTTAAGAAATAAAATAATTAATAGTTTAAAAAAGTTAGGTGTAGAAGCTAGAGTTGATGCTTGTCCAGAAATATATAAAGAAAAGTATTTTTTGAACAATTTCAATCCAAAAAAAATTAAAGGAGGTTTTAAAAATACCAAGATAGTTGGAAGAAATTCTATTTCACTAAAAGTAGATAGCACTATTAGTTTGAAAGCAATTACTAAGTCATCTAAAATTTTAAATGATATTTTAAAAGTATATTTTAAAACAAATTAAGTTCTATAATAATTACTAATGTTTACTGAACCAAAAAAAAAACTTATTCTTATTTCTTCTACAATAGATTTCCCTGAAACTTTTTTATATAAAATAGTAAGTAAACTAAATTCTAATTTTGAAACTCACCTTTTAACAAATATAAATAAGAATAAAATAAATAATTTAAAGAATATTATTAAAATTTCTCATATACCTTTTTCAAGAAAAATAAATATATTTAATGATTTTTTATGTTTGATACTTTTTTGTTTTAAATTCTTACTTTTAGGTAAAGAAAAAAATATTATTTCAATGACACCTAAAGGGGCTTTATATGGAACATTGTCTAAACTTTTAAGCCCTAAAAGTAAAAGAGTACATATATTTACAGGTCAGGTCTGGTCTAACTATAAAGGAATAAAACGACTTTTTTTTATAAATATTGATAAACTGACAATCAAATTTTCCGACACAGTTTTCTTTGATAGTCGTTCTCAAATAAATTATTTAAGAAATAATAATTTTAAAATTTGTAATGCTAAGTTAATTTCTCAAGGATCTATAAAAGGTGTAGATACTAATATTTTTAAATACAATTTTTCTAATAAAATAAAATACAAAAAATTATTTAAATTAAAAAAAAACTCTAGTGTATTAATGTACATAGGTAGACTTAACTACGATAAAGGTATAACAGATCTAATAGATGTATTTAGACAATTAAAAAAAGCAAATAAGAATCTTTATTTATTTTTAATTGGTAAAGATGAAATGAACATTTCTGATAAAATTAATGGTTTAGATTACCAAACTTTCTCATCAATTCATTTACTTAATTATCGTGATGACATTTACAATTATTTAAATTTTGCTGATATTCTTTGTTTGCCTAGCAAAAGAGAGGGTTTTGGAAGTGTTGTGATAGAGGCTTCTTCAATTGGTATACCAGTTATAGGGGGAAACATATATGGAACAAGAGATTGTCTAATAAATAACTTTAATGGATTAAGATATAAATTACATTCAAAATTAGATTTTAAGATTAAACTGAACAAATTGTTAATAGATAAAAATTTTAGACAAAGGCTAGGAATAAATGGAAGGAACTTTGTATCTAAAAAATTTAGAGAGGACACTGTGATTAGCAATTTTTATGATCAGTTATTAAATTCTTTTAAATGACTTATAGATCAAAAAGACTCCTAGACATTTTTTTTTCATCATTGATTTTATCAGTAACATTCCCGATTTTAATTTTATTTTTTATATTAATTATAGTTATAGACAGGCAATTCCCGATCTTTGTTCAAGAGAGATCGGGTTTCAAGGGAAAAAAAATATTGATATACAAACTTAAAACAATAAAAAATAAAAATAAAAATTCCAAAATAAGTTTTTTAGGAAAATTTTTAAGATTATCGAAAATAGATGAGTTACCGCAACTTATTAATGTTTTAAAAAATGATTTAAGTTTAGTTGGCCCAAGACCTTTATATCTCGAATACAACAAATATTTGACAAAAAAACATAAAAAAAGACTTTTAACAAAACCAGGAATAACAGGCCTATCACAAATAAGATTAAAAAATTCAAGCGATTGGATAAAAAAGTTTGATTATGATGTTTTTTATGTTGAAAATCTTAACCTAAAGTTAGATCTATATATTATTCTAAATTCATTTTTTATTGTTTTGAAACTAATTTTTGTTCAAAATCAAGGAAATAAAAAAATCATTGACTATAAAATCGATTTTTACAAGCAATATGTAGACATGGTTAAAAAAAATAACTATTGAACAGTAATTGATAATGAAAGCTTTATTAAATAAAAATAAACCATTAGCCATTCAAGATTTTTTTTATTTTCGATTAATATTAATAATTTTTAATGACCTTATTATTTTAAACTCTACACTTCACTTATCATATTTTATTAGACTAGAATATTTTTTACCTTTTAAATCAATTATAACTGTATTTATATATTCAAATATAATTTATTTATTTATTTTTATTATTCTAAAAATATATAATCAGTATTTTAGATTTTTTGATATAAAATCTTATAGGCTTTATTCAAAATTTTTCTTAATATTTTCAATTTTTTTTGCTGTATTCGTTTTATTTCAAGTAAATAATACGTTTATACCAAGATCATTAATTATTATTTTTCCAGTTTTTCTCTTTTTTGCTATTTTCATAAATCGAATAGTCATCTCAAAACTTTTCAGGTATTTATCTAAAATAAATGAGAATACATCTGTAGTCTTTGGATTTGATCCAAATTATAGCCACCTTTTATTTAGTCATTCTAAGGTAATGTTATTTGTTGATGACAAAATTTCAAAAAATAGAAGAGAATACAATGGTGTTAAAATTAAAAGTATAAAATTTTTTCATAAAAATTTTCTTAATATTAAATTTAACAATATTTATATTATAAATCAAAAAACTTTTAAAAATTCTAGAAACTTAATAAGGGAATTTATCATTAGAAATAAAATATTAGTTCAGAATATTGAATTTACAAAACAAAATATAAAGTTTTCGCCATATTTTGACTTTAATTTTTTTTTTAATCGTAAAACAAAAGTTATACATTTACCTAATATCTATGACACAAAAACTATTTTAATTACAGGTGCTGGTGGAAGTATAGGCTCTGGAATTATAAAACAAATATTAAAGTATAATTTTAAAAAATTAATACTAATAGATAATAGCGAATATAACTTATATAAACTTAATCAAGAAATATCAAAATTTATAAAATCAAAAAATATTATTTCTCATTTAATAGGATTTGAAGAGCTTTCTCCAATGACAAAAATTTTTAAAAATGACAATATAGATATAGTTTTTCATGCTGCAGCATATAAACATGTTCCTTTGATTGAAATTAATCCGTTTTCAGCAATTAAAAATAATTTCTTGAACACTTTTAACTTTATAAAATTATGTAAAAAACATAATTTGCCTTATTTTTGTCTTATTTCCTCTGATAAAGCTGTAAGGCCTAGTAATTATATGGGTGCCTCAAAAAGATTAGCAGAAATTGGTTCAATTTACCTTAATAATTTTATGAATAAAAATACAATAATTAACTGTGTTAGGTTTGGAAATGTTATTAATAGTTCAGGATCAGTATTACCTTTGTTTTATAAACAAATAAACTCTGGAGAGCCTGTTACTATCACACATAAAAATATAATTAGATATTTTATGACAATTGAGGAGGCTGCTAATTTAGTAATTTCTGTATATAAAATATCCAAAGGAGGAGAAATCTTTTTACTAGATATGGGTGAGCCAATTAAATTATATGATCTAGCAAAACTTATCATTCAATTTTCTGGAAAAAAAATTGACTCAGATAATTCTACGGATATTAAAATAATCGGCCTTAGAAGAGGAGAAAAACTATACGAAGAACTTCTCGTTGATAATAAATCAAAACCAACAAAAATTAAAAATATATATCAATCAATTGAAAATAATTTATCAAAAAAAGACTTTGAAAAAATTTATAAAGATGTT
>CABZCN010000012.1 GCA_902524245.1 uncultured Alphaproteobacteria bacterium | reverse complement strand
CACTTTCATCTAATTCTTTTGGTACAGTTTTAAAAAAAGAGTACAGCAACCAAAGAGTAAATGGTTGGTTTATAGCTACCAAAACAATTATTGTAGTAGGAAGTATTCCCCATATATTTAATTGGAAAAAAGGAAATAAGTAGCCCGATACTAAAGTAATGTGTGGCATAGCTCTGAAAACTAAAGCTATAATTAGAATATAAAAAGTATATTTAAATGTTGATCTAGACAAAGCATAAGCACCTAAAGTTCCAAGAAACAATGAAATTGATACTACTGATACAGTTACAATCATTGTATTCATAGTGGCTCTTCCAAATTCGCCTTCTGTCCATGACTCTAAATATGCTTTTATTGTTGTGGTGGCGCCTGTTTCAATCAAAGTATTAAAACCACTTAAAGCATATGTCCAATCAGCTCTCGAGAAAAAATCTGCTTTTACTTTAAAAGAACCCCAAAGTGTCCAAATAAAGGGAAAAATTGATATAGTAAGCCAAAACAATATAAAGATACTATTTACAATTATTATCTGTTTTGAATATTTATTAATTGTTTGATTCATTTATCTTTCAGTTTTGAATTCTTTCCAAGTTCTAATTAGTACTGGGGTTAGTAAAAAAGCTATCCCTAATATAGTTAACATTGACGTAGCACCAGCAGAACCAAAAAGCATTTTATTTTCATTTCTTAAGTCTTGATAAATCATCCATGATAATGATTGAGCTACACCCTCAGCAGAAAAACCAATTATTGGTTCAAAAACTCTAAAATTATCCATCAAGCAAATCAACATTATGAACGTAGCTACAGGGTATAAATGTGGTATAACAATAAAGCGAACACGTTCAAACCTCGACGCCCCATCAATGAAAGCAGCCTCTAGTGGATCTTGTGGAACTGTCTGTAAAGCTGCATAAAAAACAACAAATGCAAAGGGTGTATTATGCCATATTCCATAAATGATCAGAGTTATCCAAGTTAAATTACTCGAGGCCTTTAGAGAAAGATTTGGGTCATCAAAAAGAATTTGAATGCTTGCTCCAATTATTCCTTGGGAGTCAATCATCCAGAATAGTACTAAAGAACCAATTAAAGGCGTAACTATCATTGGTAAAATTGTACCAAAAACAATAAATCCTTTTAATTTCTTTGCTAAAGTATTAACACTTAAAGCTACTATGAAACCTAAAACTATCACTGGTGGAGTTACAGCAAAACAAAATGTTAATGTAAACAATAATGCTTTATAAAAAGGGAGGTTTAAAACAGTATCTTTGAATTCACCTATTGATGTCTTGTTATCCCATGCCTCTCTTATTTCATCAAAAGCTAAGTGATTTCTATCAGTATAAGTGCCAAAGCCATTAAATCTTCCTAATGGATTTTCAGCCTCTATTTTTTCTGTAGCCTCTACATCTACTCTAACATTTGTAGTGCACCCAAATGGATCACAATTTTCCACCTCCATAAGAACCTGTTCATTTTCAATATGAAGAGATTGAAAGAAACTAGAAACAATTGGTAAACCTATAAACAAAATCATTGCCAAAGCTGTAGGTAAAATAAACCAAAAGAAAGTTCTATGAGGCATTATATTTTTTTTGTAAGAAAGTGTGGAACTTTACTAAGATCCACACTTAATAGATTTAATTAGCTTTGGATTATAAAAAACCCTGCTCAGTAGCCTTAGCTATGTAAGCAGCTTCAACATCAGCTAATGCTTTTTCGGCTGACTCATTACCTTGAAGAAATTCCACAAGTTCTGTACTTAAAGCGCCGTGCATTAAGCTCATGTGTGGAAAACTAGGGTAAGGTGTTGTGCCTCTACTTGCTGCATCAACAACAGGCCCTGCTGTATCGCCAGGTGTGTAACCTTTAATTAACCAAACAGTTGCATTTGGGTTGTTATTAGCTAAATCAGTTGATGAAGCAGCTCCAACCAAAGCTCTAAATGAGGCTTCTGCGTTTTCATCAGATGTATTTGTTGCAATTGCAATTCCATCCCACCAAAGAGTGGTTGCAGGTTTACTACCACCGCCTACAGTTGGTGAAGGCGCTAATCGTGTGTCAGCTTTGATATTTTGATCACCTTCGTCATCAAGTAAAGAAGCTGCACCTGAGTTCCAAATATGCATTAATGCAACATTACCAGACTCCCATTCTTCTTTAACAGCGTTTGTATCTTGTGTTAAAAAGTCAGGATTACTTAACTCAGTTAATTTTTTAATCATATTCAGTGCTGCAACACCTTTTTCATTATTCACATTAGGTTGTGCGGAACCTGATTTAAAAAATTCACCACCATGACCAAGATACATATTTACAAACTCTTGACCAAGATTCCATCCTGATTTGAAAGCTCCTGCATATGGATTTTCCATTACTCCAGCTGCTTTAATTTTTTCAGCAGCAGCAATTACTTCTTCATAAGTAGAAGGAACAGCTATGCCTAAATCGTTAAGAATACTCTCTCTGTACCAAAGATGTTGTGCGTTAGCCATAAAAGCTACAGCATAAATCTTACCATCAATTGTAATCTTTTGATTATCATTTAAGTTTGACCCATATTTTGCAACTAAATCATCTAGTGGACGAATTAAACCGTCATTCATTAAAGGTGTAATTGAACCATTAGTAACTAATTTTGCAGAAAATTCAGCAGGGTTTGCTGATAAAGCAGCTACTTGTAATTTATTATGGTCAACAGAGTGCGTGACATTAAAATCCGCCTCTGGTCCAGCACAACTTTTTACTTCATCCATAAAAATTCTGTATGTAGTAAATTCGTTAGCTAAAATATTTATTGAACCGCTTGTTACACCACAAGGTGAATGGCTACCTGCAAAAACACTAGTAGATGCAAAAGAGATCAATAGAGCTATTATTAGTTTTTTCATTTATTTCCTCTTCTTTACGTTAATAAATTGTTAATTTTAATATACTAAATAAAATAAAATTTAAATGTAAGAGAAATGGTCGCGGAAATTATTATGATATTCTCTTTTATCTAAAACTAAGGCCCATTTGTTCGAAAACACCATGGTTATCGACCATCACATAATTATCCATAAATTTACCATTTTCTATTGTCCAAAAATCAGAAAACTGCATTTTAATTGCCTTACCAGTTGGTTTTACACCTAAATAAGTTCCGCTATGAGTGCCAGTTAAATAACCTGTCGCACTTATCCAATTACCTTCTGCGACAACAATATCATTTTTTACATGATAGTCTGGAAACGCTTCATAAAAAGGTTTAAGAACCTTATATTTAAAATTTTCAATACCGTGTATATCACCAAAACCTGGAGGTCCATGCCAAATCATATCATCATTCCAATATTTATGCTGTGCCTCTAAATCTTGTGCATTCAAGGCATCGTACATATTTTGCAATAGTATTTTACTTTCATTTAAATTCATTTTTTTTCTCCTAAAATTTGTATTAAGATTGCCAATTCATTGAAACCAGTCCATTCTTTTGTGATTTTATTATTTTTAATTTCCCATTGTGTAATTCCCCAAAGATAACACTCTTTATTAGATGGTTTTCCATAAATTCCATTTCCTTTGTGAGTTCCCACAGCGCCCCAACGAATTGATACTAAATAACCGTCTTTACTATTTCCCATCCAATATAAATCTTCAATACTTAGTGCAAGGTCAGGAAATGATGCAATTAATGAAATTATAAAATGTTTCAGCTTTGGTATTCCAACAAATTTTCGACTAGTTGATCCTTCAAATTTTATATTTTTTGTATAAACACTATCAATAGCAGAAAAATTTCTTCTATTCCAAATAGTATCAAAAACAGCATGAACAAATTCTCTAATGTTTGTAATTTTATCAGGTATAGCGAAACTTATAGGCTTTAACTTTTTAATATTTCTTTTGGGTTTTGAATTTCTGAAATCAGGAGCAAATGGACCAATATTTCCTTTATTAGCAATTTGTTTTGCTACTTCATTTAAGTCTAAGCCTAATTGTTTTATTAAACCAGCAGTATCATAAACAACATTTTCGTAATATATTTCATTATTTTTTGCTACACAGTTTGCAATACAGAACAACCTAACTGATTTACCTGTTGGTTTGGCAAAATTGCTATAACCAGTGTTCGTGCCCGTAATTATAGTTCTGTGTGAAGTATGAAAACTAGTCTTGTCATCTCCTGCCCATATAACCTCATCAGCATATAATCGAATATTTGGGAAGGCGTTGTTAGTATGAACTGTATCAGAGACTATTTTTTCAGATCCGAATTGTAATCCAAGTTCATCCCAAACACGACATTTTGGGCTATAAGTATCATATATATAACCAATATTTTTTTCTTCCCATATGCTGTAGGTAATTCTGACAATATAATCAATTATATTTTTATATTGTTTTTCAAATCCCTGCATTGATTGAAATGGTAAATTTTTAGGGTTTGGATTTAAAGATTTAGCATTACCACCTCCGCCATAAGATTTAAGAGAGATATCAAAATTTTTAGGCATATGATGATCTTTTAAAGGGATTGGTTTTAAATCTTTAATTAAAGTTTTTTTCATAAATAAATTTACTAATACTATTAAATAAAATTCAAAGCAATAATTTTATATAAAATGAATATTATTATTTTTTCTTTTGTATTATAAATAAACTGATGTCTGATTTTCAGAAAGAAAAATCATTAGTATTAAACTTTATAAATGAAGTTGATAATGCTGGTGAAGATAACTTAATTGAAATAATTTCTAAATACACATCTAATAATTTTAATATGAAATGTACACATCCTTTTAACGAGATAATAGGCATTGAAGAATTTGCAACGAAATTTTGGTTTCCTATAAAAAAATCATTTAAGCCTATCCAAAGAAGAATGGATATCTTTTATGCTGGTACAAATTTAGTTGACAATCATTCTTCAAAATGGGTTGTGAATATGGGACATTTGCTTGGAAGTTTTAATTTTCCTTTTTTTGACATTCAACCAAATTTTAAGACTGTAATGTTGTGGTATTGCGAGTTTTATAAAGTCGAGGATAACAAAATACAAGAAGGTGCTTTATTTTTAGACATTTTAAAATTTATGCAACATTTAAATTTATCAGTTGTCCCAGAGTCGACGGGAATGATTGGCTTTAATCCGGGACCTAAAACACATCAGGGTTTATGCTTTGAAAAACAAAGTGAAATAGAGGGAAAGAAAACTCTTGAACTTATAATGAGAATGGCAAATCGATTAATTGGTGAGGGGATGAGGACAACAATTCCTGATTTACAAAAAGACTGGCATGAGGACATGATATGGTGGGGACCAGGGGGTATTGGTGCATCATATACCTATGATGGTTATTTAAAAGGTCACACGGGCCCCTTTGAGGATAATTTAGAATTTATTGATTTCTCCGGGCATATACTTGAAAACTCAGAGGGAAATTATGGTGGATGGTTTGGTTGGCCAAATTTAAAAATGAAACCAAAAGGTAATTACATGGGATTCAAACAAGACACAAATCTTATTGGAGAGATGAGAGTTGTTGACCTTTATAGAAGAGATGGAGATAAAATAGCAGAAAATTGGATATTAATTGATCATCTTCATTTTTTAAAATGTGTGGGTATTGATTTACTTGAGAGAAATAAAAATGAAAATTCTAGATAAATTTTGAAGCGAGTTTAGTACCCTCTACTAATGCATTAAGTTTTTCATAACAAATATTTTCATCAATTTTTCCAAAGCCTGCAAAAGTACTAAAGCCACAATCAGTTCCAGCCATTAATTGTTCTTTAGGCACTACTGTTGAATACTTTATTAATCTTTCAGCTACTACTTCTGGGTGTTCTACAAAATTAGATGTAGAGTCAATTACACCAGGTACTAACACTTTATCTTTTGGTAATTTTATTTCTTCAAAGACTTTCCACTCATGTGCGTGACGAGGATTGGATGACTCAATTAGAAAATATTTAATTTTTGATTTTAAAATTATAGGTAATATTTTTTTTAAAGCTATATCATGAGTATGTGGCCCCTCATAATTACCCCAACAAATATGCATTCTAGTTTTTTCAATATCAACGTTTATTAAAGCATGATTTAAACACTCAATTTGCATTTCAGCTTTTTTTAAAAAATCCTCCTCAGATAGATCTTTAAAATTCATATGCCTAGCTAGTGCTAAATCTGGACAATCTAATTGAACATGAATATTTGCATTAGTAATCTGTTCATACTCATTTGCCATAATACTAGAGAGTTTATTTAAATATTCATCATCGCTAGCATAAAATTTATTTGGCATAAAAACATTGATAACACCCGGTGATGCTGAATTCATAAATGCTTTTGCATGACCATACTTTTTTAAGGCGTTGCTAAAATTTTCAATATCATTTAACAGAGAAAAATTATCATTTATTTTTAATTCATTGGTGCAACATGGTCTTGAATAGGTAGGTGTTCCACCACTAATAGCTAACTTTTCCTTATAATCTGGAAAATCATCTAAATCGGCAGGCGCTCTTCGTTCACTTTCACCTGAAAAACCATCAATTCTATCCTTAATATAAGTAGCATAACTAATCTTGCTCATCTCACCGTCACTTATGAAATCTAACCCAACTTCAAGTTGTCTTTTTACAATTTGTTCAACATTGGAGCTTAAAATATTTCCAAATAATTTTTTGTTGTATTCTTCACCCTTATCCTTGGCAAAGAGATATTCTGATAGTTCTTTGGATCTTGGTAAGCTACCAACGTGTGTTGTCAAAATTTTAGATGCCATAATAATTATGAATTGATAAATTTTTTATACTTATCTAAAAATTGTTTTTTTGAAAATTTTTTATTTTTTCTAAAGAAATCAAAAATTATTTTTTCTTTTTTTATCATTTTTTTAATAGCCAATGGTAATTCAATTAAAAAGTCTCTTTTTATTATAACAGCACCGTGTAAGTCTGCGTGAATAAGGTCGTCAGGTTTTACTTTCATATTAAAAATATCAACATTGCAATTGATTTTATGAATTTGATTGTATCCATGCCCTACTCTTATTTCACCACTTAATATTTGAAACTCTCTATTTATCTCCTGTAAGTCTCTCATTGCTCCGTTTGTTATAGCTCCAACAAATCCAAAATTTAAATGTATAGATGCATTAAGTTCACCCCACCATGCACCAATTGTATTAGTCTTATCTTTATCCTCGATAACACAAATCTTAGGATAGTTTCCTTCAAACATATACTCGTAATATTTATCTCTATTTTTTATAATATTTGTATATTTCGTTTTTCTAGATGTAATAATTGCTGTTTTGGCAAAACCAATAATTGGTTTTAATCTCGGATTTAGACAATGCATTGTTTTTTGTGTGTGTCCTTTTGATCGTAAAGTTGGGTCTAATAATTCTAGTGAATTGGAAATAGTTGGGGAGTCATAATTTCTTATGAATTCAATAATTTTCTTTTCTCTTTTTGATAGTGGTTTCAAATGTTATCCAGTTTTTAATAAAATTTGTTTCCAAATTATTGTTTCATCAAATAGAACCCACTCATTTTTAATCCCTCTTGGACCAAATTCAGCCTGAGATATTCCCATTATATGAACATTTGCATTACTAGGATCAGAAAATAAACCAGGTCCCGAATGAATTCCCTCTAGTGACCATCTTATGGATGCCTTTTTATACTCATTTTTTTCCTCTAAATAGCTTACATGTTCAACTTTAAAAATTGAATCCGGAAACATAGATCTTAGTGAAGACCAAAAACTCTTTACCTCATCTACCCCTAATGCTTTCTTGCCTCCTGGCTGTTCTTGATTGACTGATCGATCATAAACTTTATCTATTATGTTAAAATTATTATTAAATATTTCCTTTAAAATGTTAGCATAATCTATTCCAGTATTATTTGTTGAGATCGGTATTTGTATATATTTTACTTCATGTGAGGTATTGTTATTAAAGGGAGCTGGGCATTTATCTTTACCGCCTTGATTTTCAATTACTTTTGCTGCATGTTTTTTAGGGTCAATATTTAACTGCCGAACAATAGCACCCTGGTCTCTTACAAGCCATTCATCATAAACCTGGTTATTCTTGCAAGCACAATCAGCTATTACTCGATACTTGAGAGTTTTACCAGTAGCTTTTCCATAAATACCATCATTTAAATGCGTCGCCTTAGATAAAATTCTATGTGATGATAAATATCCATGTTCTTCATTACCAATCCAAATAACATCTTCGCCTAATAACTGTCGATCTGGAAATTCATTCAAAGTGGCATAAGTAGCCTTCACTACAGCATCAGGGCCATATATTACACCGTCTGGAGATCTAACTGGAATACCCTCAGCATAATAGTCTCTAATTGACTCAACATCTTTATTTTCCCAAATTTGATATGTTATTTTAAATATATAATCTGGTAGATCTAAAAATTTATTATCAAAACCTTTCATTATTAGAGGTTTTTTTGTCGTATAATAAAGATACTTCCTTCTTGATTGCTAATATTTTTTAAACTTCTATTTGATCCTCTGGGAGACGAGAAAGAGTCGTTTGGTCCAATTATGGTTTTTTGATCATTGCAAGTTACTTCCCATTCACCATCTAAACATAAATAAACTTCAGACTCTTTTAATGTGTACGGATGAATATGAGCATTATTACCTTTTAACATCGTCAAACCAAAACCTGTGTTATGGTCTATGTTTGGCTCAAAATCTTTGTTATGAATATTAAAATGGTCAAGGTAATTTAAAATTGAATTAGAGTTATAATGCTCATCATCTTTTAAATATTTATCCTTATTTTCATAACGTATTACATATTTTTCAATTTCTTCAGAAGTGTAATGATCGAAAGACTCTAGATCTTTTTCTTTAATAGGCTCAAGGGCAACTTTTCCATCTGGAATTTTATTCTTATCAAGATCAACTAAGGTATTATCATTTAATAAAACCATTCCAGACTCTTTTGCTTTTTCTAAAACTTTTGGTGTCCACGTTATCACACCCGGATCATTTTCTCCTAGAACAACAAATATTAATGCGTTTTCATCACTAACATTTTGAAATCCTCGAAACATATTAGTAGGAAATGAAGCAACATCTCCTTTGTTTAAAACTACTTCGCCCTCTTTACCATCTGTGCCCCAATAAAAGCGCCAAGAGCCTGAAAATATCAAAAATACTTCTGCAGTAGTGTGGCTATGGAGTCCTGATCCGTTCATTGGAGCAGCACTTACTGCACCGATATTGAAACCATGTTCTTCAGCTATCTTAACGTTTTGCTTGGTATCCTCACTCACTCCAGGGCCAACTATAGAATAATTCAGTCTATCTTGATGCCCTTTAAGTTTCCCTTCTACAAACGGAACTTTACTAGGAACAAGCTCATTAAACTTTACCAAACGATTGTTGATATCCTGCGTCATTAATTAGATTTTAAATTTACCCATTTGTTAAATATTATTTAAATTATAAAGTTAATCAAAGTAATATTTATTTATATTAGATAGGTGAGGCAATATAACTTGAGCGAAATTAAAAATTTTGATACCGGTATTCCAATTAAAAGTGGGGCAAAAATTATAAATTTGGACCCTAAAGAAAATATATTAAATAAAAAAAAAATTAAAAATCTTCTTAAAAAAATTTCTGAGTCCAAAGAAAGTGATTTAAGTCAAAATATAAAGAATGCATATCATGAAAATGCTGAAATCTATGCATTCCACCCTGTAAATCATATAAAAGGCATTGATGAAATAGTCAATACCCTTTGGAAACCATTACTGAATTCTTTTCCAGATTTAGAGAGAAGAGATAATTTAATAATTGGAGGAAGTTTTCAAGATAGGGTTTATGTCTCAACTGTTGGTCATTTGACTGGCACTTTTGTCAATCCATGGTTAGGAGTTCCCTCCAATGGTAAAACAATTCATTTACGAATTTGTGAAGTTCATCAAATAGAAAATGAAAAAATAATCAATTCTCATGTGTTAATTGATGTAATGGATTTCATAAGGCAAGCAGGTTTTTGGCCAATTAATTCATCTTTGGGTATAGAAGAAATGTGGCCAGGACCCATTACTGGAGACGGAACAACTTTTGAAAACTTAGACTCTGATTTATCAGCTAGATCTCTTGATCAGGGTCTTACGATGCAAAGAAGTTTAGATATAAAACCAGAAACTGAGACTGGAGCTACTAAAGATAGTGTTAGACAGAAATTAATTAATCATCCTCAAAAAGATTATTGGCATCCGAAAATGATGTGGTACGGACCCTGTGGTATAGGCACTGCTAGAGGTTTAAAAGGTTTTATTGAGCATCATCAGCTACCATTTAGATTAACATTTAAAGAGAGAAATTACTGGAAAATTGGTCATTACATTGAAATAGGTGATGGTAATTATTCAATGACAGGTGGTTGGCACAGTATTCAAGCAACACACGGTTCAAGTGATTGGCTAGGATATGAACCTACTAATAAATTAGTTACTATGAGAGTAATGGATTTTTATTTACATAATGAGGGTCTTATTAGGGAAAATTGGGTACCAATAGATATAGTTCATATTTTACTTCAATTAGGAATAGATGTTCTCAAATTAGTTCATAAGAAATAAAAATGACAGTTGAATTTATAAAAAAAAGCTTAAATGAAAAACAAAGAGCTGAAGAAAACAATAAAGTTAAAGCAGTAGTTGAGAACACTTTAAAGGAAATTGAATTAAAGGGAGATAGTTATGTAAGAGAATTATCAGAGAAATTTGATGAATACTCACCTAGTTCATTTAGATTATCTGAAGATGAAATAAGTAAATTAGTGGATGAAGTTTCTGATAATGACAAAGAGGATATTAGATTTGCACAAAAACAAGTTCGATCGTTTGCTGAGGTACAATTAAAAAGTTTAAGTGAAATTGAAGTGGAAACTCAACCAGGTGTAATTCTTGGACATAAAAATATACCTGTTCAATCTGTTGGCTGTTATGTTCCTGCTGGAAAATTTCCAATGGTGGCATCAGCACATATGTCTGTAGTCACCGCTTCAGTTGCTGGAGTTCCTAGAATAATAGCAACAACACCACCCTATCAAGGAAAACCAAATGCTGCCGTAGTTACAGCTATGAAAATGGGAGGAGCTCATGAAATATACGTTTTAGGTGGAATGCAAGGTGTTGGAGCTATGGCTATTGGAACTGAGACCATTAAACCAGTAGATATGATTGTTGGTCCTGGAAATGCATATGTTGCAGAAGCAAAAAGGCAATTATTCGGTAAGGTTGGGATCGATTTATTTGCCGGTCCTACCGAAACAATGATTATTTGCGATGATACTGTAGACGCAGAAATATGTGCTACTGATCTTCTTGGTCAAGCAGAGCACGGTTATAATTCCCCTGCAATAATGATTACTAATTCAAGAGATTTAGCAACAGAAACAATAAAAGAAATAGATAGACTGCTCAAAATTTTACCAACAAGAGATACTGCTGGTGTTAGCTGGAAAGATTATGGTGAAATAATTTTATGTGAAAGTTATGATGAAATGTTAATGAAAGCTAATGAGATAGCTTCAGAGCATGTTCAAGTAATGACAGATAGAGATGAATGGTTTTTAAAAAATATGACATCTTATGGAGCACTTTTTTTGGGTGCAAGAACAAATGTTGCGAATGGAGATAAAGTAATAGGAACAAACCATACATTACCGACAAAAAAAGCTGGAAGATACACTGGTGGTTTATGGGTTGGTAAATTCATAAAGACTCATACCTATCAAAAAATTACAACCGATGAAGCAGCTACAAAAATTGCAGAATATGGATCAAGATTATCATATTTAGAGGGTTTTATTGGTCACGCAGAACAATGTAATGTTCGTGCAAGAAGATTTGGTGGTGTAAATGTAGAGTATGGAAAACCAATATCTAAGTTAAAAGATCAATAATATGTTTTAGAGTTTATTTGGATTAACAAAATGGCTGAAATAGAATTACAATCAATAAATAAATATTATGGTAAAACTCATGTTATCAAAGATTTTTCTCTAAAAATTAAAGATCAGTCTTTTACAACACTCGTTGGTCCTTCTGGTTGTGGAAAATCAACACTCTTAAGAATGATAGCTGGTCTAGAGGAAATTAATTCAGGAAGCATTCTTATAAATAATAAATCTGTTAATGACTTACCACCAAGAGATAGAGGAATAGCTATGGTTTTCCAATCTTACGCTCTGTATCCACATATGACTGTATTTGAAAATATGGCTTTTGGATTAAAGATAGAAAAGAAATCAAAGGATGAGATAAATAGCAGAGTTAAAGAGGCAGCTAAAATATTACAAATCGAAGAATTGTTAGATAGAAAACCAAAACAATTATCAGGTGGGCAACGTCAACGTGTTGCAATAGGAAGAGCTATAACAAGAAAACCGAAAGTTTTTTTATTCGATGAACCTCTTTCGAACTTAGATGCTGCTTTAAGAGTTCAAATGAGGGTTGAATTAGCAAAATTACATGAACAACTTGATGCAACAATGATATATGTAACTCATGATCAAACTGAGGCTATGACACTATCAGACGAGATAGTAGTACTGGATGAGGGCAAGATTTCTCAATTAGGCAAACCTTTAGAATTATATAATAAACCAAATAACTTATTTGTTGCTGGTTTCATAGGTTCACCCAAAATGAATTTTATTCCAGCTAAATTTATTTCAAAAAACAAAAATGATATTGAAATAGAATTTTTAAATTCCAAATTTATATTTAAGTATGAAAATGATATAAATTTTAAAAAACAAGAACTCATTGTTGGTATAAGGCCTGAAAATATCTACGTAAGTTTTGACAATGATTACAACTGGCGTAGCAAAGCTTTTGTTGTTGAAAAACTTGGCTCAAGTACTTTTATCTACTTAGATAGTCATGTTGAACCTGTGGTGGTTGAATGCGACGGTGATATTTCAGTTAAAACTGGTGATATTATAAATGTTAAATTTAACTTTGAAAAAATTATTCTTTTTAATAAATAAAAATTATAATTGTAAATGTATATATGTATTTGAAAAATTTTAGTTTAAAAAATAAAACAGCACTTGT
>CABZCN010000011.1 GCA_902524245.1 uncultured Alphaproteobacteria bacterium | reverse complement strand
ACTCAAATTTGTTTGAAAAAATTATTTTTGAAGAATTCCACAATCCAAATAATAATGAATCATATTTAGCTTATTTATTCGACTCAAATCAATTTAATGAATTGTGTCGATATTTATTTGAATTAGATAATAATCAAAAAAATTTTGATGATATTTTGGTCTATAACATCATATGCTTAATAAAAGATAATCAATTTGAGCAGATTAATTTTATAATTGAAATTTATGATCAAAAAGAGTTCGACAAACTAAATACAAAATTTTTATCAGACTTTCTAAATAAAAATACAATTGAAATCAATTACAATTTAAGTGAACTAGGGTTAATTGATAAATATATCGCTTTGATTTCTGATAGTATAAAAGTCAATGTAGATGAAATTAATAACACTCTTGAATTAGAGATATATCTAAAATCAAATACAATAGATCTTTATCAAATAAATTATCTTTTTAAAAATAGAGTCATAAATAAAACACAATATTTATCTATGCTAGAAATGCTTAAAGTTAAACCCAAAGAATTAGTTATGTATGAGGAAATGAAAAAAAATATTAACTATAATAAAAAACTTGAAATTTTAGAGAGCTATATTCCTTTATTACAATTGGATTTATATGATGTATCTAGATTAATTAATGATCAATTTAGTGAAATGAGAATCACATCAAGAAACTTAAACTACATTAATGGTTTAATGCTTCTTTCGCTTTACGAAAATTCAAGTTTTTTGCAAAATTTATTAATTTTATTGAAAGATGTCCCTAACGGTATAATTGAAAACAATGATATAGCAACAGCTTTAAAGAACTATTTGATTAAAAATTTTGATAATAAATATTATGCAGACAACAATAAGAATATAGGTAGTCCTTTGATGAAATTTTTATTTTTAAATAGAAATATTAATTTTTTAGAGAGCGATAATCTAAAAATAATAGAGACAGATACAATTTCAGTCAATCCCGTGTATTTGGCAAGTTTAGCTGAAAATTTGAATTTGATTGACTCATATATTTATTACGTCAATTTAAGTGAAAAATTTTATTCGATAAATGAATTCGATTTATACTTCTTAAATAATTACATCATAGATAATGAATATCTAAAAAACGAATTAATAAAATTAGCTTTCCGAGCACACTTAATTAATTTATGAAATATGGAAAATATAAAAATTTATACTCACAATTTTTAATTTCTGAAAAAAATCTTTCAAAGAACTCTGTGAATAATTATTTAGTTGATCTTAATCAATTTTTATTAAGTGATAATGAAAAAGCTAGCGATCTCAATGCTAAGATTAAATCATATATTAGTAATTTAAGAAAAAAAAAATTAAAAACATCCAGTATTAATAGAAAAATTTCAACTTTAAAAAATTTTTTGAAGTTTCTTCACACTGAAAAAATGATTAAAAAAATTAATTTTCAAGAATTTGAAAGCCTATCAAATACAAAAAAAATTCCAAAGGCCATATCAAAGTTACAAATGGAGCAAATATTCATGAATTTGTATAATTCAAATCAGACTAATAAAGAGCTTTATATTTTAGTACTTAAATTGATTTATTTATCTGGTTTGAGAATATCAGAGGCATTAAACTTAAAATGGTCAGATATTAACCATCAAGATAATTCTATTTACGTTTATGGAAAAGGTTCTAAAGAGAGAAAAGTCTACATAACAGAAGATTTTTTGGACCATTTAAAATATTTTGATAAAAAGAATCAATTTATTTTTACGTTAAATAATAAAAAGATTTCTGCGAGATCAGTAAACAAATTCCTTGAAAATTGTTATAAAAACTCATTAATTAAAGATAAATTATCTTCTCATATTTTTAGGCATTCATTTGCTACTACTATGTTAGAAAATAATGCTGATATTAGGCACATTCAAAAATTACTAGGTCATTCAAGTATTTCTACAACAGAAATTTATACTAAAGTTGCAAAGTCAATGAAAAAGAGAGTTTTAGAGTCTTATCATCCACTAAAAAATAAATTATAGTCCTAAAATGTTTTATTTAGATTTTGAGGATAAATTGGAAAAATTTGATTTGGAAATACAATCTCTTACAAAGCTTTCAAAAGAAAGTGATTTAGATGTTGATGGAAAAATTAAAGATATTGAGAAAAAAAAACAAACAGAATTAAATAGAATTTACTCTAATTTATCTCCCTGGCAAATTGTGAAACTTGCAAGACACCCCAATAGACCAAAGACAAAAAACTTTATAAATAATATTTTCACCCAATTTACACCTCTCTCTGGCGATAGATTATATTCTGAAGATAATGCCATTATATCAGGATTTGCATTTTTAGATAACTTGCCTGTTATCATTCTTGGCACCGAAAAAGGTAATGATATGAATACAAGGATAAAACATAATTTTGGTATGGCTAAACCTGAGGGCTATAGAAAATCTCAAAGAATTATGAGACTAGCATCAAAGTTAAATTTACCTTTAATTTGTTTTATAGATACTTCTGGTGCTTACCCAGGTAAGGATGCAGAGGAAAGAGGTCAGGCAGAGGCTATAGCTCAATCAATGAAAGTTTCTTTAAACTGCGATACACCATGCATTTCAATAGTTATAGGAGAGGGTGGATCGGGAGGTGCAATAGCTTTGGCTACAAGTGATATTGTTATTATGCTAAGCAATTCAATTTATTCAGTTATTTCTCCTGAGGGCTGCTCTTCAATACTTTGGAAATCCTCTGATTATGCTGAAACAGCATCAAACTCTCTGAAAATAACAGCGAAAGACTGTTTTGAATTAAAAATCATTGATCAAATTATTGAAGAACCTTTCGGAGGTGCACATAGGCATTTTGAAAAGGTCTCCTCTGATTTAAAAGAAGCATTACTAAAAAACATTGAAAGTTTAAGTTTACTATCCAAAGATGATTTGCTTAAAAAAAGAAATGATAGATACTTAAACTATATTGTTTAAATTATTACCTTCCATGACATTGTTTATATTTTTTTCCTGATCCGCAAGGACAAGGATCATTCCTTCCAATTTTTTTAGTAATGGGTTCAATATTTTTGTCCTCTTGATTTTCACTCTTTTTTTCAACCCTAATATTGTTTAAGACTAATACCATTTGCTTTTGTATTTCATATATTAGTTGATTGAATGCACTTAAAGAAGCCTTACGAAATTCATTAACTGGATCTTTCCCCCCATATCCGCTAAGACTAACAGACATACGTATATTTGTAAGCTCTTGAATATGGTTATGCCAATTTTTATCTAAAATAGAAAGGCTTACTTGTCTTAGTATAAAAATATAAGCATTTGTATGTTTTGCATAATTTTCATCTTTAATTTTTTTAAATGAAGATAGATAATGGTCTTTATTATCATTTTCTTCTGGTTTAATAAAAGACAACAAGTCTGAGAAATTCTTAATTTCTTCTTTTTCACTTTCTAACAAATTAGATATAAATTCATCCTCAGTTTCTTGAATAAAATTTATTATATCTTCATTAATAATAGTTTCTCTTTTGGAGTAAATTATATTTCTTTGTTTATCAATAATATTATCAAACTCTAATAATTGTTTCCTAATGTCAAAATTATGACCCTCAACTCTTTTTTGTGCTCGTTCAATTGATGAAGTTAACCATTTATGTTCAATAACTTCTCCTTTTTTAAGACCCAATGTTGAAAGCATAGATTGAAGTTTCTCTGATCCAAAAATTCTCATTAGGTCATCTTCTAAAGAGACAAAAAATATACTTTGTCCAGGATCTCCCTGTCTTCCAGACCTTCCTCTTAATTGGTTATCTATTCTTCTACTTTCGTGCCTTTCAGTGCCTAAAATACATAAACCACCCAAATCAATTACCTTTTGATAATCATTCTCATTAAAATTTTTATCTATTTCTGGATTACCACCTAATCTAATATCGGTACCTCTACCTGCCATATTAGTAGCAACCGTTACTTGTGACGGTTTGCCTGCTAAAGCAATAATTTCAGCCTCATTCTCATGATTTTTTGCATTTAAAACATTGTGAGGAATATTGTTAGTTTTTAATATATCTGAAATAAAATTTGATTTTTCAATTGAAGTTGTACCAACTAATATTGGTTGACCTTTTTCATATTTTTCTTTCACTAAGTCTAAAACAGCTTTGTATTTTTCGTCTGGAGTTTTATAAATTTGATCATTTTGATCAATTCTGATCATAGGTTTATGAGTAGGTATTTCTATTACACTCAAGCCATATATTTCCAAAAACTCTTCTGACTCAGTTAGAGCAGTACCCGTCATTCCAGATAACTTTTGATATTTTTTAAAATAATTTTGAAAAGTTATACTTGCTAAAGTAATACTCTCTTCTTGTATTTTAAGATTCTCTTTGGCTTCCAAAGATTGATGAAGACCTTCTCCAAACCTTCTTCCTTCTGCTAATCTACCTGAGAACTCATCTATTACAATAATTTGACCATCTTTTACAACATAATCTTTGTCTCTTTCATACAAAAAACGTGCTTTAAGTGATTGATTTATGATTTGATAAGCCTCTAAATTTTCATTATCAAACAAACTATTTCCTTTTAAAAAATTAATTTTTTTTAGGTTGAATTCTATTTTCTTAATACCGCTGTCTATAAGCAAAACATTTTTTCTTTCTTCATTTATCTCAACATCGCTTTTTAGGAGGTCTTGAGTAATTTCATAGCATAATTTAAAGAGTTTAATGGGAGTCTTCACAGGTCCTGAAATACCTAAAGGTGACCTTGACTCATCGATTAGTACAGAATCAGCCTCATCAATTAAAGCTATGTGATGCTCATTTTGCATTTTTGGTTGATTGATACCTCTTAAATTATCTCTTAGATAATCAAAGCAAAATTCATTATTATTTCCATATACGACATGAGATTGATAGCTACTTACTTTTTCTTCAACAGTTTGGCTGTTTTGAATGTATGAACAGCTTATGTTTAAGTATTCAAAAATTGGTCCCATCCAAAGAGAGTCTCTTTTTGCTAAATAATCATTAACAGTAATTAAATGAACTTTTTTATTTAAGACATAATTTAATATGATTGGAATTGTTGCGGCAAGTGTTTTGCCTTCTCCCGTTTTCATTTCAGCAATAAATCCATGATAAAGAGCAATACCTCCAATTATTTGAGAGTCATAATGTCTGAGTTCAATAGTTCTTTTTGATATTTCTCTCAATAGAGCACATACGAAACTTATATCCTCATCTGACAACTCATCTTTTTGATTAGATATATAATTTTGTTTTAAGTTTTCAATTTTATGAGTCATTTCTTCTTTTGATAAATTTGAAATATCCGCTTCTAATTGATTTATATTATTTAAATATTTATCTGAAATTTCTTTAATTAAATTTGAATTTTTTTTTGAGGAAAAAAAATTATTTATTTTTTCGAACATTTGATTACAAATATACTAAATTTATATTATTTCCATGATGTAAATGTAGCAATCTCTATTTCTAATGGAATATATTTATGATTATCAATTAATTTTGAAAATAAATTATTTGTTAATCTTAAAAAATCTTTTTTAAATCTATGTTTTTCATTAAAAAAATTTGAAATCCCAAACTTTCTAAAATCACTTCTAATTTTGTTCAAAGAACTATAGTTTATTTCTAGGTTTTCTATACCTACTACAACATCTTTATATTTACTTTTATTCAAATCCTCTATCAATTTCGTAGTTTCTAAAAATGGCCCAAATCTCCTATAAACTCCACCAAAAATCTTTTCATCGATTTCTAAAAAAATATTTTGAAGTGTCCTCATTGAATTTGATGTTATGGTATTAAAGCAAAATAAACTGTTATCGTTTAATTTAGATAGGATTTTATTAAAAATATCATTGCTATTCAAAAACAATGGTATTTGTAAAGAAAAATTTGATATAGCAGCATCAAACTTACCTTCAACTACGCTAATATCATTGATATTTATAATGTTTGAATTAGTAAAATTGGACTCCTCTATGCAAAGATCTTCATCTAGAATTAGACAGTTTTCTATTTTTTTTGACATGAACTTTAATTTATTATTAATTAAATCTGACCCATTTTTTGTAATAAAATTATTTTTGTCAAAATATGCATTTCTTCTAATGTTCCTCTTTTTTAAATTAAAATCATTCATAATGTGCTAAAGTAACTTACCATGATATCGAGATTTAATTTAGATCAAAAAAGGCTTACATTTTATGAAAATCCTGAATTATTTCATAATGAATTTACTGAATTAATTTCTTCAAATAATGATAATGAATTTTTGTATTCTACTGAAGAACCAATTGTAGTTCTAAATAAAGATAAGACTTTAAAATTAACCCTAGTAAAAGATAACAAGGAATTAGAGTATATATTATTTTCAAACCATAGTATTTCTATTTTACCTCAAGAAAAAATAAAAATTCATAAAGCGATTAAAGACGTATCAAATTACATTATTTATAAGCTAAATAATTAAATGAAGGTTGCACTGATTCAAATTACAGTCGGTTCAAACTTTGATGAAAATTTCGAAAAATCAAAAAAATTTTTACAAGATAGTTTAAACTCAAGTCCAGACTTCATTTTATTACCGGAGTGCTTTCTCTTTTTATCAAGTAAATCAAAAATTTTGATTGAAATGAGTCATGACTCTGTAAAATATTTTAAAAATTTTTCAAAGATAAATAATGTATATTTACTTTTGGGATCAATTCCCATAACCGAAAATGATAAATTATTTAATCGGTCAATTTTAATTAATCCTGATGGAGATATAATTTCAATTTATGACAAAATTCATATGTTTGACATCATATTAAAAAATGGTGAGTCATACAAAGAAAGTGATTTTTACTCACCTGGAAGTGAATTAAAAATCACTAAAGTATTGGGTCACTCAGTTGGTCATACTATTTGTTATGATTTAAGGTATCCTAAATTGTACAGAACTTTGGCAAAAAAAGGTTCACAAATTATTGTTGTCCCTTCAGCATTTACGCACACAACAGGCAAGGCTCATTGGCATTCTCTTATTAAAGCAAGGGCTATTGAGAATGGAGTTTTTATATTGGCACCTAATCAATGGGGAGTAAATAATGAAAAAAGAGTAACTTATGGGCATACTTTAATAGTAGACCCTTGGGGAGAGACATTAGCTGAAGCTGAAGACGGTGAAATGATCATTACTGCTGAACTTGATTTAAATAGAGTTAGAGAGTGTCAAAACGCAATACCTGTATTAAATAATGATAGAAATTTTGATTAATATTATTGAAAATTATTATTGAATGACCAAATATAAAGAATGATAAAATTTGATTTAATTTGTGAAAATCAACACATATTTGAAGCTATTTTTGATGACTCAAACTCTTTTGAAAAACAAAAAAGAAAAAAACAAATTGAATGCCCTTTCTGTAATTCATCAACAATATCAAAATCAGTTATGGCACCAAACATTTCTGGTAAATCAACAAGTTCAGCTAAAATAAATCGTGAAAAAAAGAAATTATTTTCAAATTATAATAAACAATTAAATAAAATTAAATCTGAAATAGAAAAAAATTTTACATATGTTGGAAAAAAATTTCCAGAAGAGGCTAGAAAAATTCATTATGGTGAAGCGAGAGATAAACCTATTTATGGAGAGGCAACTGAAAAAGAAAGTCAAGAATTGGTCGATGAGGGTATAGGTTTAGTAAGACTCCCTTTTAGTAAAAAAGAAAAAAATAAAAATTAGTATCTCAAAGTACCAAAGTAATTTACTAAATCAAATTTACTTAGTTTGAAAGATTTAAAAATTGGATTGTATTGCATGCCCTCTATATCAATTAAATTTAAATTATATTTTTGACTAATTGATTGTAATTTAGAGGGAGATAAAAAAAGATTAAAATCGTGGGTTTTTTTAGGAAGTAGCTTTAAGAGGTTCTCAGTAATATCAATTGCTAAATATTTTGATAATAAATTCTTATTAAGTGTAGATATAAATATATATGCATTTTTATTTAGATTTTTAGTTAAGTTTTCAAAAAGTTGATACTTATCTTTTTCTTCTAAATGCTCTAAAAATTCAAACAGAAAAATAACATCAAATTTTTTTTTACAATTTTTTAAAAATTTATTAGCTTCTATATTAATGAGTTTAAAATTTATTTTGTTTTTTATTTTAAAATTATTCTCGATATCAATACCTGAACACTCTGCACCCATACCATAATAATTATTAAGAAATTCGCCCGTTCCACATCCAAGATCTAAAATCTTTTTATTCTTAAAGAATTCATAAATATCTTGACCACTATAATCTCTTAATATTTTTGACATATACTGATGTCTTATAGCCATCATTTGCTCTAATGGTTCGTAATACTTGCTATTATAAGAGTCCATGTTCTTTACATCATAAATGTTAAGAGTATATTACCGTAATTCATGAAAATTAAAGTTTTAAAATTTGGTGGTACATCCGTTGGGAGTATTGAAGCTATAAAAAGATCATCAGATATTATTCTTGATTGGTCAAAAAAATCAAAAGTTATAGCTGTGTTATCTGCTATGTCAGGTGAAACTGATCGTTTAATAAATTTAACAAAATCTTTTTCAAAAAATCCAAATCCAATTGATTTTGATAACGCCATTTCATCAGGTGAAAATGTATCTTGTGCGTTAATGTCAATATGTCTCAATAATCAAAAGATTAAAGCTAAATCGCTACTTAGTTGGCAAATCCCCATCATAACATCATCAGAGCATATGAAGTCTAGAATTTTATCCATTAATAAAAAATTTTTATATGATGAATTAGAAAATTTTGATGTTCTATTAATTCCTGGTTTCCAAGGTATCAACAACAAGGGAGAATTAACTACCTTAGGCAGGGGTGGTTCTGATACTAGTGCTGTTGCTGTTGCAGCAGTGATGGAAACAGAATGTATAATTTATACTGATGTTGAGGGTGTATTTACAACTGATCCAAACATAGTACCTAAAGCAAAAAAAATTAATAAAATTTCATATGAAGAAATGCTTGAATTAGCCTCACAAGGGGCTAAGGTTCTTCAAACTCGTTCTGTTGAGTTAGCTATGAGAAAAAATACTAAATTAAGTGTAAGATCTTCTTTCAAGCCCAAAAAAATTGGTACCATGATTACTGACGAAAAAAGTGTTTTAGAAAATAATACTGTGAGTGGAATAACTTACTCCAAAGATGAAGCAAAAATTACACTTTCTAGAGTACAAGATAAACCTGGAGTCTCTTCAAAAATCTTTGGCCCATTAGCTAAAGGCAATATAAATGTTGATATGATACTTCAAAATATTTCACAAGATGGAAAGTTTGCAAATTTATCTTTTACTTTGCCAAGACTAGACTTAGAAAAAGCATTAAAAATACTAAAAAAAGAGAAATCTATAATTGGATATAAAAAAATCATTTCATCTAATAATATTTCAAAAATTTCAGTGGTTGGAGTAGGGATGAGATCTCATGCTGGAGTTGCCCAAACATTATTTGATACTCTTGGAAAAAATAAAATAAATATTCAAGTTATTACTACTTCAGAAATAAAAATAAGTATATTAATTCATGAAGATAAAACTGATTTAGCTGTACAAAAATTACATCAAGCCTTCAAACTACATAAATAATTTTTTGGATAAGTTAATTTCAATCAAAGAGGCAAGAATTAAGAAAGGATTATCAATCAATGATTTATCCAAAGCTCTTAAATTAGATTTAGAAATAATACGACTTTTAGATGATAATTTAAAACTCCCTAAAAAATATCGTGCTTATCAATCAACTTACAAAAAATCTATATATAGATATTTGGGTTACGAAATTAAATATAAAAATTCAATTAGTGATATCCCAATCGATTACACTAAATTTTCAATAGTCTATTTCTTATTGTTACTTGTTTTTATAATTTTAATTTTATTATCATTTAATATATATAATAAATTTAACAATCAAATTTCATTTAAAGAGGTTGAAAAAGATCAAGTTTATAATGATGTTTATAAGATCTCTAATCAATATGATTTGTATGAATTAAGTCATGATGATTTTATAAATAATCTTATCCCGTTAAACAGAGCTAACTATTCGCAAAATTTATCAATTTTTGCAAAACCTAATAAGATTATTTTTTACAAAATTCAAAACAATATTAAAAATACTTTACAATTTGGTGAAATTACCAAATCTAATGAACTTATTCTCGATTTAGACAATGATTTTTTTATCGATTTATCTAATATAAATAATATTGATAAGATAATTTACAGAGGTGTAGAAATTAGATTAAATAAGGAATTAAACTTTTATTTATCTAATTTTCACATTAAAGATTTAGAGACTTTATTATTATGAAATATTCTCATTCAATAAAGAGAAAAAAAACAAAAAAAATTCAAATTGGAAATATTTTTGTCGGTGGAGACTCTCCAATTACGGTTCAGACAATGACAAATACCCTTACACATGACATTGATGCAACACTTGAGCAGATATCTCTCATTGAACAAGAGGGATGCGATATAGTTAGAGTTTCAGTTCCTGATGAAAAATCATCAAAAGCATTAAAAAAAATAATTCCTGAAATTAAGATCCCCTTAGTCGCTGATATTCACTTTCATTATAAAAGAGCACTTGAGGCTGCAGAAAATGGAGCACATTGTCTTCGAATAAATCCAGGTAACATTGGCTCTAGGGAAAAAGTAAAAGAGGTTGTTGAAGCTGCCAAGCAGAACAAAATACCTATAAGAATAGGTGTTAATGCTGGAAGTTTAGAAAAATCAATATTAGAAAAATATAAAAGCCCAACCTCTGAGGCATTATTTGAAAGTGCTAAGCTAAATATAAAACTTTTAGAGGATCTAAATTTTGATAATTTTAAAATTAGTGTTAAAGCTTCTAATGTTTTTACAGCAGTAGAGTCATATAGAAAGTTATCTAATTTTTGTGATTATCCTCTTCATTTAGGTATTACTGAAGCAGGAAGTTATTTTAGTGGATCAATAAAATCTTCTATAGGTCTTGGATTGCTTCTTTATGATGGTATTGGCGATACAGTGAGAGTTTCACTTTCAGACCATCCAACTCAAGAGGTCAAAGTAGGGTTTGAAATGTTGAAATCACTAAATTTAAGAGATTATGGTGTAACAATAATATCTTGCCCATCTTGCGCAAGACAGCAATTTGATGTTATTGAGACAGTTAAAAATGTTGAGAAAAAACTTTCTCACATTAAAAAACCTATAACAGTTTCAATTATTGGATGTGTTGTTAATGGGCCAGGTGAAGCTACAATGACTAACATTGGCATAACAGGTGGTGGAAATAACACACATATGGTATACGTCGATGGAGAAAAAAGCCATAGAATACAAGACGAAGATTTAGTTGAGTACTTAGTTAAAACTATAGAAAATAAAGTTGATCAGATTCATCATTTAAAATGAAAAGAAATATTAGTTTAGTAAAAGGCACACATGATATTCATGGAGCTGAAATGGAGAAATTTGAATTTATTATTGAAAAATTTTATTCAATCTGTAGAAATTTCAATTTTAAATCTATACAAACTCCTATTTTGGAACAACAAGATTTATTCTCTAGGACCGTAGGCGAGCAAACCGATATTGTCTCTAAAGAGATGTATTCATTTTTAGATAAAGGAGAGGCGTATATTTGTTTAAGACCTGAGGCCACAAGTAGTCTAGCTAGGTTTGCTGCTTCAAACTATCAATCGGGCTTACTTAAATTAATTACTCACGGCCCAATGTTTAGAAGAGAAAGACCCCAAAAAGGTAGATATAGACAGTTTCATCAAATAAATATTGAGTCTATTGGTGAAAAAAGTCCTTATGTAGATTTTGAATTAATTCTAATCGCAAAGTTATTATTTGATGACCTTGGAATTAAAGAAAATAAACATAGGTTATTAATTAATTCTTTAGGGTCAAAAGAGGATCAAATCAAATATGCTTATGAATTAAAAAAATATTTAACTGAATTTAAAAAACAGTTATCAGAAATCTCACAATCGAGATTGGATAAAAATCCACTTAGAATTTTGGATAGTAAAGATCCAAAAGACTCTGAAATATTAGTAAATGCTCCAAAAATTAGTGAACACTTATCTGAAGAGAGTAAAAATTATTTCAATCAAGTTAAAAAACTTTTAAACGATAATAAAATTAAATTTTTTGAAGACCCAAAATTAGTTAGAGGATTAGATTATTATTCACATACGGCTTTTGAGTTTCAAACAAATGAAGATAAAAGACAAAATGCAATATTAGCTGGCGGTAGGTATGACAATTTAATTAGTATGATTTCTTCTAGAGATATACCAGGAGTTGGCTGGGCAGCTGGTATAGAAAGATTAATGGATTTGATATCTATAAAAGATGAAAAGTCAGAATTAGATAAAAAGATATTATTTGCTGTCCAAGATGAGTCTTATTTAAATAATAATAGAATTTTAAAACAAATTTACAGTTTAAGATATAATCATGAAGTTAGAGTTAGTAAAAATATAAAAAAACTTTTTAGTTATGCAGATAAAAACAATTTCAATTTTATTCTTCTTATTGGTGAAGAAGAGATCAAAAATAAAAAAATTATTTTAAAAGATTTAAAAAATAAAAATCAAAAATCTTTTGAAATTTCCAAATTCGAGCTAAAAAATGAAATTAGATAAACAAATCATTGATTTAAAAAACAAATTTAATCAATTAAATGAGAAACTTTTAAATTCTCAAAACTTAAAAAATGATGAAATTATTCAAATAAATAAAGATTTATCAAAATTGGAGCCAATTATTGCTCTATCTGACACCATTAAAAATTTAGATAAGGAAATCAAAGGCTATAAAGAAATACTTGAAAATGAAAGTGATGAAGAGCTCCGAAATTTAGCAAAACAAGAATTACCTTCATATGAAAAAGATTTAGAAATTAAAAATAAAGAATTACTAATTGCTCTACTGCCTAAAGATGAGGCTGATGATAAAAATGTAATATTAGAAATAAGGGCTGGTACCGGAGGAGATGAGGCTGCATTATTTGCTGGAGATTTATATAGAATGTATGAGCGATATTCCTCATTAAAAAGTTGGAAGTTTCAGCCAATGGAAAAGAGCGAGACAGGGTTGAAGGGTATAAAAGAAGCAATAATAGAAATTAAAGGAGACGGTGTATTTAAATTTTTAAAAAATGAGTCTGGTGTACACAGAGTTCAACGCATACCAGAAACTGAGTCTGGGGGAAGGATTCACACCTCGGCTGCAACTGTTGCTGTTTTGCCAGAAGCTGAGGACGTTGACTTAGAGATAAAAGATAATGATTTAAGAATAGACGTTTATAGATCAGGTGGGGCGGGAGGCCAATCGGTAAATACAACAGATAGTGCTGTAAGAATTACACATTTACCTACAAACATAGTAGTAACTCAACAAGACGAAAGATCTCAACATAAAAATAAAGCTAAAGCATTAAAAATTCTAAGATCTAGATTATATGAAGTTGAAAGAATTAAGAAACAAGAAGAGGTTTCATCCAATAGAAAAAATCAAGTTGGTTCAGGAGATAGATCTGAAAGAATTAGAACATATAATTTTCCACAGGGCAGAGTATCAGATCATAGAATTAACTTAACGCTCTATAAATTAGACCAGTTTTTAACTGGCGAGGCATTAGATGAAATGATATCAGCTTTGTCAGCCAGTGAACAAGCCGAAAAATTAAGTCAACTTAATGCTAATTAATAATTATTTAAGTAAATTAGATATAAAAAAAATATTACTTAAAAATTTAAAATCAATTTCTGGATCTCAAGCTGAGCAAGAGTCCCAAATAATGATTTCTTATTCATCTAATAGTGAAAATAATTTAGATATTAATAATAGTGAAGTTAATCAAGAATTAATTAATAAGATCCTAAATGAAAGAGTAAAAGGAAAGCCATTAGCAAAAATAATCAACGAAAAAGGTTTTTGGAAAAAGATTTTCTATACAGATGATTACACTTTAGATCCAAGAGCTGACTCTGAAATATTAGTTGAACAAATATTAATTGATTGTAAAAAAAATAAAAATCAAAAACAAATGAAGTTGCTTGATTTGTGTTGTGGGACTGGGTGCCTCGGAATTTCTATTATAGATGAGCTAGATAATGCATTTTGTGATTTTATTGATGTTTCCAAACATGCTCTTACTGCTTGCAAAAAAAATATAATAAAATTTAAACTGCAACAAAAAACAAAAATATTTCAATCAAATTTATTTGAAAATTATCCTATAAATAGACTAAAATATATTGATTTTATTGTTTGTAACCCACCATATATACCAACAAGAAATTATTTAAATTTAAATAAGGAGACTTTACATGATCCAAGAATTTCACTTGATGGTGGAAAATTAGGCATGGATTATTACGTTAAAATTATTAATTTTTTAATTAGTGTAAAGTTTAAAGGGGTTGTTTATTTTGAAATTGATCCAATTATCACTAAAAAAATGTATAAATTACTATTAGAAAAAGGTGTAAAAATAGTTTATAAAAAAACTGATTATCTTAATTTAGACAGATTGATAAAGATAAAATTCCCTACTATTTAATTGATGGGCTTTTTTAGAGATAATCGATAAAAAATTAATGAAAAATTTTGTAAAAAGAAAGCCTTACGGCGGTCAAAGGAAAATAAACTCCTCTAGATCTGGTGTTGCTGACTCTCCATATCTACAAGCTAATGGAAATTCAAACGGATTTAAAAGAAACGGAAAAAATCCAAAAGATCAATATAACGATTATCTTAACAAAGCAAAAGATGCTAAGGGACAAGGTGACGACGTATTAGAGCAGTTTTACCTTCAACATGCTGAACACTATTTTAGACAAACAGATAATTCAAATAGAGGTTTTGTTGCTAGAAAAATTATTAGTAAAGACAAAACTGAAAATAACGACAGCGATTTGAACAAAGACAATAAGTCAGAACGTAACTCAACCTCTGATTTTGATGACTTAGCTAGTCAGTTAGCTTAATTTATTTTATTTTTATAAATATTAACTTCTTCATCTATTTCAGAAACTAATATTTGAAATTCATTTAGTTGTTGCTCGTTAAGCTTCCTTCCTGAAGGTAATTTAAGTGTAGCTGGGTTTATTTGTTTTCCATTAACAATAATTTCATAATGTAAATGAGGTCCAGTTGATTTTCCTGTTGAGCCTACATAACCAATAACATCACCTTGCTTAACTCTTACACCACTTGATATTCCTTTTTTATAACCATTAAGATGTGCGTAAGCTGTTTTATAAGTACTATCGTGACGTATTCTGATGTATTTTCCATATCCTCCATTTCTACCTACGTACTCTACAATACCATTTCCAGCAGCAAAAATTGGAGTTCCTGTTGGAGCAGCAAAATCTACTCCTTTGTGCATTTTATTATAACCGGAGATAGGATGTTTTCTCATACCATAACTGGAACTAAGCCTTGCACCATTTATTGGAGTTTTCATTAAGCTTTTTGTCATTCCTTTACCTTTTTCGTCAAAATATTCGCTGAATTCTCCATTGTCATAAAGATAGTATATTAATGGAGTACCTCTTGATGAAAGCATTAAGTATTTTGGATCTTGGATTTGAATTGTCTTACCATCATTGTTTACCTTTTTGACAAACAGCATTTCAAAATTATCACCCTCATAAATATCTCTCTGAAAATCAACATCAAAACTGTAAATCCTGATAATTTCATTAATTACTATTTCAGATAACCCTTGATCTTTCATAGCTTTATATAAACTTGTTTTAATTTTCCCAGTCACAAAAATTTCTTTGGAACTCAACGGAATTTCATTTATTTTATAAATAAAATTATCATTTAGATAAGATATGATTAATTCTTTAGTATCAGAATATTTGTAAATTAGGTCAAAAGTATTTAAACCCTCAGCATCATATTCGCTGAATATTTTTACAGTATCCCCAATATATAATTTAGAAAAATCATAATATTCTTTTCCGTTGAGTATAACTAAGTCTATATCTCTACCTTTTAGACCTCCTTTTTTTAAAACTTTTGCAAAATTATCTCCCTTGGAAACTATGATTTCATCAAAATTATTATTTAACTTCTCATCTCTTTTATTTTCAATTGGTAAAGAGTCTTCTGGTGTTTTTATATTAACTTTCTCTTCTTTTTTGGTTAAGTCTTTATCGAAAATATTTGATAAATTCTCAAGTGTTATATTTTCAAAATAATTTTTTGATTTTTCTTTATCAAATATTGGATCGTCAAGACTTTCAATACTTATAACATCATAATATTTTTGAAATTTTTTTTTATCAAA
>CABZCN010000010.1 GCA_902524245.1 uncultured Alphaproteobacteria bacterium | reverse complement strand
GAAAAATTGATATTCTTGTCAACAATGCAGGAACAAATCGTCCAGCGCATTTTACTAAAATTAAAAGAGAAGATATGGATTACATGATAGATCTTAATTTAAAAATAGCTTTTCATGTTGCCCAATTATCAATCAAGAAAATGTTGACTAACAAAAATAGAAAATCTATTGGGGGAAGCATAATTAATATGTCTTCTCAATTGGGAAAAGTTGGCGCGCCTAAAAGAAGCATCTATAATATGTCAAAATTTGGAATAGAAGGTTTAACAAAAGGTATGGCTTTAGATTTAGCTACAAAAAATATTCGTGTAAACTCTATTTGCCCAACCTTTGTAGAAACACCTATGGTTAAAAAATTTTTTAAAGATAAAAAATTCAAAGATATGGTATTAAAAAATATACCTCTTGGTCGACTAGCTAAAGAAAGTGATATTGCTACTGCAACAGTTTATTTAGCTTCTAATGCATCTTCAATGATTACAGGGACATCTTTAGTGATTGACGGTGGTTGGACAGCACAATAAGAATTATTTTAAATAAATTTTATTAGTAATTTGATGAAAGCAGTCATATTTGGTTCAATTGGAACCTTAGTTGAAACATCAGATATTCAAAGGCAATCTTTTAATAAAGCTTTCAAAACATTAGGTTTAGATTGGTATTGGAGTAAAGACAATTATAAGAATTTACTAAAAAAATCAGGTGGAGCTAACAGAGTCAATTACTTTTCTAATTTAAAGAAAAAATTTGTTGACTCAAAAAAAGTAAGAGAAATTAAAACTCTTTTTTTTAATAATTATTTAAAAAATAATTATATTAATCCTCGTGATGGAGTTTTAGAGGTAATTGAATACGCTAAGTTAAATAATATTAAAATTGGTCTAGCGTCAACAACTTCTATTGAAAATATTGATGCTATTTTTAAGACTCTTAATAAAAAAATAGAAAAGAAAGATTTTGATTTTATTGGAAACAATGAATTAATAAAAAAAGTAAAGCCTGAACCAGATATTTATATTAAGGCTCTTAATGATTTAGGCGTAAACCGAGATGAATGTATCGCAATCGAAGATTCACTTGATAGTGCATTATCAGCTCTTAGGGCTAAAGTTGAATGTATTGCATTTCCAGGACTATTTCATGTGGACGATGATTTCAGTTATTGTAAAAAATGTTTGAATAAATTAGATATTTCAATTTTTGAAAATTGATAAATATCATTAGTCATGTGTTTATTATTCACAATGACTTAGGTCTCAAACCCCCCTATTTTGAGGTAATTAAGATTTGTCTTTGCTTATTGCAAGTAGCCTCTACGTTCCACAGCAAAGAGATATCCTTCAGCACATAAAACAGGTCCTTGATCTAATTTCTCTACTAAATTCATCTTAAAATCCCTCCAAATTTCTCAAAACTCTAGTATGGAAATCTTCGAAATTCTAGTTTAAAAGTAAAAAAAAGGAGTTAGGAATATGAGTTTATTTAAAGCTCAAGTTAATTTCATTAACGAATGGGTCTTATCTATTCGTCCTTTTTTTTCAATAAATCAAAAATCTATATGCCTGATATGAGGGGGAAGTTAAAATGACAAATTCGAAAGTCATAGGAGTAATCGGCTTAGGGAATGCCGGATTACCAATCTTAAATAATTTAAATAAAACAAAAAAATATCAATTGATTGCTTATGATATTGATGAACATAAACTAAATCTTCTTCCTGAAAATATTTCAAGAGCATCTTCTATTAAAGAGTTAGCTCAAAAATGTCATGCCACCATAACTTGTTTGCCAAAACCTGAACACGTCTTGCAAGCTGTTGAAGGAAAAGAAGGGTTATTGGAAAATGCCTCGCCAGGAATGGTTTGGATTGATACTTCTACTACTGACTTTAAGCAATCTCAAGAATTAGAAAAAAAAGCATTAACCAATAATGTATCCATGTTAGAAGCTACTTTGACAGGAGGAGTTCATGCATTGCAAAATAATAATATGGTAAGTTTAGCAGGAGGTAATAAAGAGATTTTTAATGAGTGGAAAGAATTAATACAAGATGCAATTGGTGAGGTTGTTGTACTTTGTGGAGATATCGGAGCAGGTGCGATTGCGAAGGTAGTTTCTAACATGCTTGCTTTCACTAATATGGTGGCAGCTTCGGAATGTATGATGATTGCAAAAAAAGCAGGCTTAGACTTAGAAAACTTTTTTGATGCCATCAGAGTTTCTGCTGGCAATTCATTTGCATGGGAAACTGTTGTGCCACATATTTTTAATCAAAAATATGAAGCGGGGTTCACAATGGACTTAGCATGTAAAGATATGAGGTTATGTTATTTATTAGGTGAGCATTTAAAAATTCCATTAGATTTACATATGGAAGTGAAAAAAAAGATGGAGAAAGCCAAATCTCAATATGGAGATAATGAAGGATGTTATGTATATCCACGAACTCTTGAAGATGAATTAAATGAGCCTTTATCTCTAAATGGATGGGATAATTGGGGTTATGACATAGAGGTAGTAGATGGCTCAATAGTTGTTAAACACAAGAATCGACCTGAATCTAAACACCCTCAATACAACACACAGTCAAAATGGAAAGCATATTACAAATTCATAGAGTAAATTAAGAAACTAGATAAATGAAAACCCTCTTAGCTCTATTATTATTAATCCCTAGTTTGAGTTGGGGACTTACTTTTAAGGATGGAAAACAAGTTGATGGCAATGAAAAAACGCGAGATAAGGAATTAAAATCTGAGGAAATATCTTCAGATATTATTGGGAGATGGAGAGGTTTAGCTAATTGCGAATGGAATGGACGCTATGAGTTAGGCAATGGAATTATTGAAGGTGTAATTGATCTAGTTATTAAAAAAGATAAGAAAGATCCCAACAAAGTTATTATAAAAAAAGAAAAATGGCTTTGGCCATCTTTTGGAGGAAGAGTCAAAATAAAATCATTTAAGGTTAATGAGAATTCTTTCGAAATTGTAAGCAAAGAGCCTGTTGATGATAAGGATAATACCAGGAAGTGGTTTGGAAAAATGTCAAGCAATGATCATATTGAGGTCACCGATGAATATAATAATTGCGATGCTCTGCTCTATCGAGCAGAGAATGTTACATTTGAAGCATTCACTCCCAGAATTCCTATTGATTTTATAGATGGTGTTGAAAATGATCAAAAGTATACGATTGAGGGGTTTTTAACTTACCCTCAAGAGCAAAAAGAAAAATATCCTTTAATGATTTTAATTATGAATTCTGCCTGTGACTTTGGGCAAAGAAATTTTACGTTAGGTCAGGATATTAAAAAAGCAGGTGTTGCTACATTAGAGATTGATAGCTGTCTTCCAAGAGGCCTCAGTATTTACAATATGATTATTCAAGGCAACAGCAGCAAACTAACACCATGGATGGGAGCAGCTGACGCTCTCTATGGTTTAAAGCACATGCAATCTCATCCCAAAATAGATCCTGAAAAGATTGCAGTTATGGGTTTTAGTTGGGGTGGGTCAGCAGCAGTTTACACTGGTCTTGATATGATTAGAAAGCCAATAATTGATGATGAAAATTTAAATGATTTTGCATTAAGAATAGGAGTTTATCCATATTGTAGATATTTAGATAAACAGGGTGTAACTAAAAATAAAATTCATTTTTTAACAGGTGAAAAGGATGAGACTACTCCTGCCTTATTTTGTAAAGATATGGCAAAAAACTTTAACGATTTTGGTGGTAATGCAACTATAGATATTTTTCCTAACGCCCATCATAACTTTGATGGATGGAGCAATTGGGATGAGGCAGAATTTTCAAATCAATGGTTTAGAGTAACTAAAAATTGCAAATACTGGCTTGCTGCGGATGGAAAAAGAACGTGGCGAATGGAAGATAAAGTAATTCATTTAGATAATTACGATACTTGGGATGTTTCTGCTGATAAGCATTACAAAGATTATAAAAAAGAATGTGAGCATTGGGGGGTCGTAGAGGGAAGAAACAATGAAGCGGCTATTAATTCTGCAAAAAAAACAATATCTTTGCTTGAAGAATACTTAATGTAAAAATTGAATTAATTTCGATTATTGTCTCGCTTTCAAAAGGTTTATGATTGTTTGAGAATGTTTTTTTGCCTTTAGGAAAAATTGTCGTGGGTTGAAATTACTTCCATTGTAATAGTCAAAGACACAATGGGGGTGGGTAAACATCTCTGTGTACCCTATGTGTACCCTACGAAACAAATTTAGATTGATTCTCATAAACAAACGCTAACAAAAGGTACACAGAACAGTCAATTGGTTGACCCTTACTTTTGGGGATAAGATCTCAATTTAGTGTGAAGCTATTTAGTTTTTTAAACTTGCAATTATCTTTTGAATGGCGCGCTCTGCAGGATTCGAACCTGCGACCCTCTGCTTAGAAGGCAGATGCTCTATCCAGCTGAGCTAAGAGCGCATTTATTGGAATATTTACCACTTCAACTTTATATTTTCTACTTTAATATGCATTAATTTTTAAATGAACAATATTATAATTAAAGTCGAAAATTTGGTGAAAACATTTGGTGGATTAGTTGCGCTAAATGATTGCTCCTTAGAAATTAAGGATAAAGCAATAACAGGAATTATTGGACCTAATGGATCTGGTAAAACTACTTTATTTAATGTAATAACTGGTAATCTGAAGCCAGATACAGGTAAAGTTTTCTATAATGGTGTTGAAATAACTAATGAAGAGTCGCACGATTTATTTCATTTAGGAGTATTAAGAACATTTCAAATAGCACACGAATTTTCAAATATGACAGTAATTGAAAATTTAATGGTGGTGCCGGGTAATCAAAAAGGTGAAAAGCTTCTATATTCATTGATGAATAGTCAAAAAATTAAAAAAGAGGATGAATTAATAAAAGATAAAGCCATGGAGGTTTTAAAATTTTTGAAAATTGAACACCTTAAAAATGAGAGAGCTGGAAATTTATCTGGAGGTCAAAAAAAACTTTTAGAATTGGCAAGAACAATGATGGTAGATGCTAAAATAGTTTTTTTAGATGAAGTTGGTGCAGGAGTTAATAAAACACTCCTTAGAGACATAAGTGACTCAATTTTAAAACTTAATCAAGATAAAGGTTATACATTTTGTATGATTGAACATGATTTTAACTTTATAAGTGAGTTGTGTGACCCCGTAATAGTTTTAGCTGAGGGATCAGTTCTTTTTAAAGGTTCTGCTGATGATGTTAAGTCAAATGAACAGGTTATTGAGTCTTATTTAGGTAAGGGATTAAAAAAATAATGTTTTTTTCTGCTTCAAATTTAACAGGTGGTTATGGAGGTGTGAACATTATCGAAGAGTGTTCTTTTAGTGTTAATAGAGGTGAAATTGTGTCGATACTGGGTCCTAATGGTGCTGGTAAATCGACAGCAATGAAAGCAATGCTTGGTATACTTGACTTAAAAAGTGGAAATGTCGTACTTGACGGGCAAGATATCACAAAACTTAAAACACAAGATAGAATAAAGCTTGGTATCTCCTTTGTGCCTCAAATTAAGAATATATTCACAGAATTAACAGTAAAAGAAAACTTAGAGATGGGGGCCTTTTTAAACGATACAAATTTATCAACGAGATTAGAGGAGATGTATGATTTATTTCCTATAATTAAAGAGAAAAAAGATCAATTTGCAGGGGAATTATCAGGTGGTCAACGACAGCAGGTTGCAATCGCCAGAGCTTTAATGACTGAGCCAAATGTTTTAATGCTAGACGAACCAACTGCAGGGGTTTCACCTGTAATAATGACAGAATTATTTGAGCACATACTAAATATAAAAAAACAAAACATAGCTATACTGATGGTTGAGCAAAATGCCCGCCAAGCTTTAGAAATATCTGACCGAGGTTATATTTTAGTGACAGGAAAAAATGCTTACGAAGGCAAAGGTGATTATCTTCTAAATGATAAAGAGATAAGGAAGGCTTTTTTAGGTGGATAAATGGATTTCTTAAACTCAATCATACTTCTTACAAACTTTATTATTGTGCCTGGAATAACTTATGGATCTCAGCTAGCATTAGGTGCAATTGGAGTAACTCTTATTTATGGTGTTTTAAGATTTGCTAACTTTGCCTATGGAGACTTGATGGCTTTTGGAACAATGATTGTAATCCTTGTTACTTGGTTTTTACAGTCAAAAGGAATTACATTTGGCTTACTTCCAACTGCTTTACTAGCTTTACCAGTTGGTATCCTATTGACCATTATAGTGAGTTTATTTTTTGACAAAACGGTATTTGAATATTACAGAAATAAAAAAAGCGACCCTGTAACTTTTATAGTTGTTAGTCTTGGTATTATGTTTGTTTTAAACGCAGTGGTTAGAATTATCATTGGACCAAACGATATTAACTTTATGGATGGTCATAAGTTTATTATGAAAGCTAGAGAATTTAAACAAATGACAGGATTAAATGAAGGATTAGCTTTAAAATCAACTCAAGTGATAACATTAATAACAACAATAATTACATGCTCCATACTATTTTATTTTTTAAATAAAACCAAAACAGGCAAATCTATGAGAGCTTATTCAAATAATGAGGATTTAGCTTTGCTATCAGGTATTGATCCAAAAAAAATTGTTTTACTGACCTGGATAATTGTTTCAATTTTAGCGACTGTTGCTGGAACTTTGTACGGATTGGATAAAAGTTTTAAGCCATTTACATATTTTAATAATCTACTTCCCATTTTCGCAGCAACAATTGTTGGTGGTATTGGAAATCCTTTAGGAGCATTTTATGGGGGCTTTCTAATTGCTTTCTCCGAAATAGGCCTTACCTATGCGTATAAAAAATTTTTTAAGTACATCATGCCTGAGGGTTTAGAACCAAGCACACTAATACAATTTATTTCTACTGATTATAAATTTGCGATCTCTTTTGCGATATTAATAGTGGTTCTTATTTTTAGACCAAATGGTATCTTTAAAGGAAAAGTCATATGATTAAAAATTCTGACTTTAAAATTTGTTTCTCAGTAATGACAGTTTTAACCATTTTAGTAGGTTTATTTCAATCATGGGGTATTGCTTTATCAATGTTAAATCTCTGTCTTATCTCTGCTGTTATGGCAATGGGGGTAAATATTCAATGGGGTTTTGCAGGTTTAATTAATTTTGGTGTAATGGGATTTTTGGCCATAGGTGGTCTAGCTACTATTTTAGTTTCAGTTCCACCTGTTCCTGAAGCTTGGAGCGCTGGCGGGTTAGGAATTTTAATTTCTGGTTTATTTTTAGTTGCAGTTGTTTTTAGTGTATTAATTATTAATAAAAAAATTCCAAATCATAAATATAAAAATTATTTTATATTCTTTATTATAATTTTATCTATACCCTTACTTAAATTTATAGCCGGTCCATCAATTAGTAAGATAGAGTCAATAAATGCCGCCACATCAGGTTTCTTAGGTGGAGCAAATTTACCGATTATATTTTCATGGTTTGTTGGTGCAATTTTGTGTGCACTCGTAGCATTTGTCGTAGGAAAAGTTTGTTTAGGATTGAGGTCTGACTATTTAGCAATATCAACTTTATTAGTCTCTGGGATAATAATAACAATTGTAAAACATGAGGAGTGGCTATCAAGGGGGGTAAAGAATGTTATTGGTTTAAAGAGACCAGTTCCATATGAAGTGGATTTACAAAACTCTGAGTGGTTTATTAAGCTTGTTGAGTTTTTTAACTCTTCCAAACTATCAAACATATTAGATCCTGATGAAAAGATTTCTCTACTTAATCAATTAGTTATCACCTCATCTGGTGTTTTTGTAAAGCTTTGCTTTAGTCTTATATTTTTAGTAGTCGTAATTACAATACTTTACTTTTCAGAAAAAGCCTTGAATTCTCCTTGGGGTAGAATGATGAGGGCAATAAGAGACAACGAAGAGGCAGCTAAAGCAATGGGTAAAAATGTTGTCAAGCAACACCTATTTATTTTTATGTTAGGTTCAGCAATTATTGGATTTGCGGGTGCCATGCTTGTAACATATGACGGTCTATTTACACCCTCCAGCTATCAACCATTAAGATATACCTTTCTCATATGGGTAATGGTCCTATTAGGAGGAACAGGTAATAACTATGGTGCAATATTAGGTGGATTTGTTGTTTGGTTTATTTGGATACAATCTGCTCCATTTGCATTATTAGTTATCAATATTTCCACAAACCATTTAGATGAAACAAACTATATAAAAGATCATCTATTAAATAGTGTCCCCTACTTTCGATATTTGATGATGGGTCTTGGACTTTTATTAGTTATGAGGTATCGCCCAAAAGGACTACTTCCAGAAAAAATTATTAAGAATTGATATAACTATAGCCCCACCAAAATGATGGGGCTAAAAAATAGTAATTATCTTTGTGCTACGTCAGTAAATTGACCGCCTTCAATTCCCTTTTCAAGGAATGCTCCAAATGCTTCTCCTACTTCAGTAAAATTAACATCTGTGGCTCCGTCATAGTCAACTGCAAAACCTGCACAAGCAAGCTCGAGACCTTTACCTAGTTCACCAGCATAAATCTTAGTACCAGGGCCATTAGCTACACTCATAATATTTGCAGCTACAGTTGCACTGTCATCGGATCCGCCTTTACACATTGCTAGCATGATTAATGCAGCAGCGTCATATGACTCTCCAACATAAACTGATGGATCAACTCCATTAGCTTCAGCGTATGCTTTAAACTTCATTGCACCAGCGCCTAAAGAACCAGGCATTGAACCAAATGAACCATCAAGATCTGAACCAAATGTGTCTGTTAATGAGTCACCAATCATACCATCAGATAAAACAAATGTATCAAAAGCACCAGTATCTAAGGAACCTTGAATAATTTGATTTCCACCTTGATCTAGGTAACCTATAACAACTAAAGCATCACCACCAGCTGATGAAAGAACACCTACTTCAGCACTATAGTCAGCTTTGTCACCTTCGTGAGCAGTTTTAGCTGTAACATCAATACCTCTTGCAATTGCTGCAGCTTCATACACATCAGCTAAACCAACACCGTAGTCAGTATTAACGTAAGTAATTGCAACACTTGAAATACCTCTGTCACTTGTAATGTCTGCTAATACCTCACCACCTCTAGCATCAGAAGGAGCCGTTCTAAAAAACAAACCGTTATCCTCTGCAGTAGTTAAAGCAGGTGAAGTTGCAGATGGTGAAATCATTGGAACACCATTTGGTACAGCTACATTTGAAAGGACTGCACCTGTAACACCAGAACAGTCTGCTCCCATAATTGCTGTAACACCCTGTGAAATTAAAAATTCAGCTGCAGATGCTGCTGCCGCTGAGTCGATACATGTTGAGTCAGCTCTAATAGAGCTAACAGTTGAACCACCTAATAATGCTCCTGAGTCTGAAGCCTCATTAAAAGCTAATTCAGCGCCTGCAGCCATACCCGGCGTTAATGATTCAATAGGTCCTGTAAAACCTAAAATAATGCCAACTTTAACCTCTTTAGCGTATGACGTGCTAAACATAAATAAAGCAAGCAGAGTAGTAATGAACTTAATCATTTCTTTCCCCCTTATTAATTAATAATTATTCAGTGATAATAGTATTATATTTAAAAAAATGAATATTTAATTACTAATGTGTCCAGGAAGTTTTTCTATTATTTGAGAAATTACTGGCATAACTCTTTGGTTTTACTGGTTTATAGGTTTGATCAACAACCCTGTATTGATATGAGTTCTTTTGACACCATAAGATAGCATCATCTAAGCTATCAAAATTTAATTTTAATTGTTTAGTTGTGTTTTTTGAGCTATTCCAACCCATTAATACATCCTTTTGAAGACTAGGATCAAACTCAAACTCGATAATCCACATCTTCGTTTTCTTTAAGCCTGATTGCATATTAGTTTTTGAAGGACGCTTGATTGTAACTTTTTTCATTTTTTTTGGTCGGGGAGACAGGATTCGAACCTGCGACTTTCTGCTCCCAAAGCAGACACTCTACCAGACTGAGCTACTCCCCGAGTATTGAATATATATACTTTTGTCTTATAAATAGTCAAACAGATAAATCTCATGCAAAAAGTAACGAAAATAAAAAAATTACTTATATCGAACAGCTTCTTTAAGTTTTGGAAATATCAATTTTTAGTTCGCAGCTATAACAAGAAAATAAAACCTTATAAGATTTTTAGAGAAATATTAAATGTTGGAGATGTCGTTTTTGCACTTTGTTTTAGTCCTGAGGAGAAAAAGTTTTATTTGATCAAGCAATTCAGGCCATTTTACTTTGTCAGAAATAAAACATTAAAATATGAAATTGTAGGAGGATTAGTAGATAAAGGTGAGTCGCTCATTACCGCTTTAAAAAGAGAAATCAAAGAAGAAATAGGAGTAAAAACAAAAAAAATTTTGAAATTAACTACATACTGCCCGGTACCAGGCTACTCCGATGAAATAGTTCATGTTTATTATGCAGAAGTTGAAAAAATTAAGCTAAAAACTCTCTATAATAGAAATGAGAATGAGGAAATTAAAATTTTTAAATTAAGTCTAACTGAATTAAAAAAAATTAATGAAAATAAATCTATACAAAACGTCCTAACAAAAATTTCTATTTATGAGTATTTAAAAAAATTTAAAAAGAGTTAACGTTATTAACAATCTTATTTTCTTTTAAAAAATCAGCAACTTGATTTGCTACGTCTATTGCCACATTAGATTGAGCTTCTTTAGAGGAAGCTCCTAAATGAGGTGTGAGAAGTAAATTTTTAGTTCCAAACATTATATTATCTGTTGCAGGCTCATTTTCATAAACATCAATTGCAGCACCTGCAATAATTTCATTATTGAGTGCATCTTTTAAATCAGATTCATTAATCAGACCGCCCCTAGCGCAATTTATAATCACAGATGTGGGTTTCATTGTTGATATTGTCTCTTTGTTAATCATGTACTTTGTTTCATCGTTCAATTTCGTATGAAGGGAAATAATATCAGCCTCCTTAATTAATTCTTCTGTTGAGACTTTTTTAACATCAAATTTTGATAAATCATCATCACTTGCTGATTTAGAATTAGTAATAATTTTCATTCCAATTGTTGAGCATATTTCAGCAACTCTTTGGCCTATGTTGCCATAGCCAACAATTCCAAGTGTTTTTCCTTTAAGCTCAGTACCAATAAACTTAGGTTTTTCCCATTTACCTTGATGAGTTGAGTCGTTAGCCAGATGAATATTTCTCATAATTGAAAACATTAAACCGACACTTAACTCAGCAGTTGCCTCTAAATTTCCTAGAGGAGTATTCATAACTAGAATTCGATTTTTTGTTGCTTGATCTAGGTCTACATTATCGACTCCAACTCCTGCTCTACCGATAACTTTAAGGTTATTACAATCAGCAAGAATGTCTGATGTTAGTTTAGTTGCAGATCTGATTAAAATTCCATCATATTGATCAATTACAGTTTTTAGCTCCTCAGGGGACATGCCAGTTTTGATATCATAATCAATCTGTTTTGATTTTAAGACATCTTCAACCTTATCACTCATCTTATCAGAAATTAATATCTTCATTATTTATACCTTCCCATTGTTTCAAAAAAAGACCATTCAATCCATGGTAAAACTTTTTCAATGTCAGAGGCTTCAACAGTTGCACCTCCCCAAATTCTAATACCAGCTGGTGCATCTTTATATGCATTAATATCGTACCCAGCATCCTCTTTCTCTAATGTAGAACATATTTCTTTCACAAGTTTTTTTTGATTATCACTATCTAAAGCCACAAAGTCAGGATGTGTAAACTTAAAACATATACTTGTTGAGGAATAAGTATTTGGGTCAACAGCCAAAAACTCTACCCAATCTCTCTGATCAATCCAATCCTTAATGACTTGAAGGTTTTTTTTTGATCTAGATATTAATTCTTTTTGCCCACCTATTTCAATACACCAATTCAATGCATCCAATGCATCTTCTGCAGCAAGTAAGGATGGGGTATTTATGGTGGCTCCTTCAAAAATTTCTTTGGAAAACTTCTTGTTTTTAGCTAATTGAAAAATTTTAGGCATTGGCCAAGATGGCTCATAAGTTTCAAGTCTTTCAACTGCTCTTGGTGATAGAGCAATCATACCGTGCGCAGCCTCTCCCCCCAAAACTTTTTGCCATGACCAGGTTACAACATCTAATTTTTTAAAGTCCATATCCATGGCAAAAACTGCTGAAGTGGCATCACAAATAGATAAACCTAATCTATTGTCTGGTATCCAATCTGCATTGGGAATGCATACACCAGAAGTAGTGCCATTCCATGTAAAAACAACGTCATTATCAAAATTTACTTTTGACAAATCAGGGAGTTCTCCATAATTATCAGTTTTATGAACTGTCACATTCTCTAATTTTAATTGTTTTGTAATATCCTTTACCCAAGTTAATCCAAAAGTTTCCCAACCACAGACTTCTACATCTTTTAAACCCAGAAGACTCCACATAGCCATTTCAATCGCACCAGTATCAGAGGCAGGCACGATACCTACTAAATAATCATCTGGTAACTCTAAAACTTGCTTCGATTTAATAATTACTTCATTGAGTTTTGCCTTACCGCTTTTTGCTCTATGCGATCTACCTAAAACGGCATCATTTAAAGCCTCTAATTTCCATCCAGGTCTTTTAGAACATGGTCCCGATGAAAAGAATGGATGATTTGGTTTAATGGTAGGTTTTTGCATAATTAATATTTCTCCTCTAAGTTTATGAACTATTCAATAATTTTGTAAAAAAATAAACCATCTAGTGGTTTAGGTTCGAACCAAGTAGCTTTGGGTGGCATAAATTTTAATTTTTTAGAGTATTCTATAACTAAATCCATACTAACTGGTCTCATTAATGTCGATAAATCTGTTATACCTGTATCAACTTGATTAATCAAATAATCAGTACCTAATGAGGGTGGGACGAATTCGACCCTTTGATCAGTAGTCTCGTCTTGAATATTTAATATTTCTTTTAAGACAAACTCACCAAAATCAATACAATCTGCACCATTTGTAGAGTAATCGTTTTTCAAATCTATTTTAAAATACTTTCCCTGATAGTAGATAACAAAAAAGCGATCTATCTTCTCATGATATTTTAGCTCTTCAACATGGAAATATGTTTTTAAGTCAGATATGAACGAATCTTTATTGTAGGCGTCTGGAAATTTAACACTTCTATTGTATGCTAGGTTTAAGCATTTAGATTTTGGAAAAACGATAGATAGAAATTTAGTATCTTTATTAACATCTAATTGAGCAAAGCCCTCTATTCTATGATGGCCATCAGCAACAAAAAGTTCCTTAAAATTAATACCAGTAAAATCGGTGTTAGTTTTGTATATTGAGTGAGTGTACTTACCAGATTTAAACTTTATTAGTGGTTTTTTATCATGATGAATATCTAGGTTTAAATCTATATTTTCATCATCGTAAAAAAGGTAAATTGGACACAATTGAAATTTTACTTTAGATAATTGATCAGCTCTTTCTTTGCCTTTGCTGACTAAAATTTTTTCATGGGGCTTTATATTTCTATTAATGTAGTCTTGTATATTTAATAAAGAAATTAAACCTGTTTGCGAATGACTGTCAGAGTCTATTCTATATAAAAAATATTCATTATCAGATTTGTATATAATTTTTTCATCGATAAGTCTTTGGTAATATTTCTTTGATAAATCAAAAAATTCATTATCAGAGAGTTTCTTATTAAAATAAATATCAGGCCTTAGAATTTGTAAAAGATTGAGCTTGTGGATCTGATCGGAGCTAAAATTATAGTCAATGATATCTGTGCTTGGTGAAATAATTGATTGTAGATATTTATTGTTAAGTACATAAGTATTTGGTAATAATGGCTTCATTTATGAACAGAAACAAAGCACCATATTATTTTGCTTTATTAATAGCTTTGATCTTCTTTTTTTATGGAATATTTTCAGTTTTAATTCACTAATCTTCTTTGTTTGTTGAATTTGGAAGATTCTTTTCTTCATACCAAATAGATTTATCTGGAATGTTGCCATCCCATAAGTAACTCTCATAATCAAATTTTGGCATACCTTTATCTGATCTTTCGTAATAAAGTCCGAACTCCCTGCAATATTCTGATAATTGATCTGCCTCAATCTCTAATATATTTAGCTTTTCCCATTTTTTTTGAGGATGCAACCCATTTAAAACCTTTAGATTTTAACCAATCCTTGTGATAATAAGTTTCAGAACCTGATACTGAGAATGTAATATTTTCACTCATAAAGAACCCCTTGAAATAATTTGTACGGATAATATGTAAAAATAGATAAATTTTCAAAAGAATTTTTTGAATTTACAAAAAAATTTAGATCTTTGAGGTTATATATCAGCATATTGGGCATAAATTCCTTTTGCTTGTCTAAATTATTTAAATTATTAACTGAATTACTTGCTAATGTAACGTTAATTTTTAATTTATCATTAATATCAATACTGCACTTAAAGAAAGTTAATTTGTTTGTAATCTTATCAAGAATTTTATTGTTATTAAAAATTGATATTTTTTTTTCACGATATTGATAAATTAAATAAAAAAGCTCTGGGCATAACTCAAATAAAACATCTTTATTATATAAACTATTCTCAAATTTATTGAGATTTTGAAAAGATTTTGAGTAATTAATAATGTCTTGTTTTAATGAATCCTCATATAGTTTTTTTATATTTGTTTCGTCAATTAAAAAAAGGTTATTAATTAATTTTGAGTTGATCAATTTGTTATAATATTTTAAGTCATTTGAATTACTTACAATTGGATAATCAGTCATAACTTTAATATTATTTTTTAGACATAGATAAATGTATTCAAACTTTATGCCAGTAGGTAAAAAATTTAAAACGAAATCTACGTCTTTGTCTCTAATAAGATCTTCATAAGCACCATAATATTTTTTAAAATTATGAGTCTCAGCAAATTTTTGTGCAACCTCAATATTTCTTGAACTATTAGCATATAGATTAAGAGTACTTGATAGTTTATTTTTTTTTATAAAGTCAATTGATTTTTGATCTGAACTCAATATAGCTAAATTGCTTTTCATTTATTTTTTATTATAATCCATGAATGAGACAGGTTTTTTTAAGCTATCACGATATACATACTGATTGTATAAAATTAGCAAAATTAATTAAAAAAAAATATAAACCTAAAAAACTAATACTTATATCTAGGGGTGGACTAATACCAGGATCTATTATTGCTAATTATTTAGGAATCCAAGATATTGATGTTATTGCTCTTAAAACGTACTCAGACAGGAAAAAAAATACTGATATTAAGATTTTTAAAAGAATAAAGTCTGAGAAAAAGCTTGTTGTAATTGATGATTTAGTTGACAGCGGTGATACAGCAAAAATAGTTAAAGATATGATGCCAAATTCAAAGTTTGTTGTTTTGTATGCTAAGACTTCAGGAAAAAAACAAGCCGATCTTCATTTATATGATTTTAAAGATAAAGATTGGCTTGTTTTTCCTTGGGAACAGGATTAAATATTTATTTATTCTATTGAGGCACCTCTCCGTCTATACCTTGTACATAGAACATCATTGAGGCCAACATACCATCGTCAGCAACTTCACCCTCTTTAACAACTAGCTCTCCAGCTTGATTGTAAATAGGTCCTTCAAAAGAGTGAATAGTGCCATTTTCAATTCCCTCTTCTATCGCTTTTGCTTCAGCAATTAAATCTGATGATAGTAATTTTTCATTATAAGGAGACATTTCTACCATACCGTCCTTAAACCCATGCCATGTATCTTCAGAAGACCATGTACCGTCAACAACCGCTTGTGCTTTAGCTGCATAGTATGGGCCCCAAATGTCTTCTATTGCTGTCATGTGGGCATTTGGGCAAAATGCCTCTTGATTTGAAGCTTGTCCAAAAGCTAAAACACCGGCTTTTTCAGCTGCTTGACATGGTGCATACGAGTCTGTGTGTTGGACTATTATATCAGCTCCTTGATTGATAAGAGTATTTGCTGCATCTGCCTCTTTACCAGGATCGTACCATGAATATACCCAAATTATTTTTAACTTAACATCTGGGTTAACTTTTGAGGCTGCTAAATAAAACGCATTTATTCCTCTGATAACCTCAGGAATAGGAAAAGATACTATATAGCCGATAGTATTTGTTTCTGTCATTTTACCTGCAATATGACCTATAACTGTCCTACCTTCATAAAACCTTGCTGAATATGTAGAAACATTATCAGCCCTTTTAAAACCAGTTGCGTGTTCAAATTTTACATCAGGAAATTCACTTGCAACCTCTAAGGTTTGGTCCATATAGTTAAAAGAAGTAGTAAAAATTAAATCATGTCCAGACTCTGCAAGCTTTCTAATTGATCTAACAGCATCAGCATTTTCTGGTACATTTTCTATATAAGTAGTTGAAACGGAGTCACCGAGTTCTTTCTCTAAGTATTGTCTGCCAACATCATGCATATAAGTCCAACCATGATCCCCAGGTGGTCCGATATAGATAAAGCCTATCTTTTTTTGGTCATCTGAAACGTCTTTTTGTATATTTTGATTAGTAATAAAAAAAATGCCTGCGATTACTACAATGGCTGCAATTACTACTAATACCAATGATTGTTTTTTCATTTTAATTTCCCTAATAAATAAATCTGTTTATAGATTTATATAATAAAAATGAAGATTCGTTATATATTAGAAAAAATTGCAGTGGATAACCTTATGAATTTTTTTCATAAGGTATATTCAGACAAGATGGAGCACTAAGTTTTAATCTTACCTTATTTGATGAAATAAACACTAAGACTATTAAAGTAGCAATATAGGGCATCATATTAAAAAATTGGCCTGGTAGTTCTACACCAAATGCTTGAAGGTTCATTTGCATTATAGCAACCCCTCCAAAAATATATGCACCTACTAATAATCTCCAAGGTTTCCAAGTTGCAAAAACAACTAAAGCAAGGGCTATCCAACCCCTACCGGCAGTCATTCCCTCCTGCCACATTGGTGCATAACAAATAGAAATGTAGTAACCTGCTATAGAGCTCATAACACCACCAAATATAATCGTTAAATATCTTGTTTTTATAACGTTATATCCCAACGCATAAGCTGAGTTATGATTTTCGCCAACTGCTCTTATGATAAGTCCAGATTTTGTCTTTGATAAAAAATAACCCACTAAAAACACCAACAAAAAAGAAATCACTATGAAATAGTAAGGATTTAATCCATCTATGGGTGTTCCAGCAAATTTTTTACCAAGCATTGCACTTAAGCCAATACCAAAAATAGTTAACGCTAATCCAGTTGCTATTTGGTTAGTCATAAGGTTTAAAACTAGAAAAGCAAATATTCCTGATAAAATTACACCAGATGTTATTGATAAAAATAACGAATAAAAATAATTACCAGTTAAAACTAAAGTAATAAATCCTGTTACTGCTCCAACCAACATCAATCCCTCTAATCCTAGATTGAGGATGCCACTTTTTTCAGTGACTAACTCACCAATACCAGCAAAAACAAGAGGCGTTGTAGAAATTAAAACTATATTTAAAATACCTATAATTAATTCAATACTCATTTAATAAACACCCTATATTTATTTAAAAAATCTGTGCCTAACAAAAAAAACAGAACTAAACCCTGGAACACAAAGCCTACTGCAGAGGGTATCTTAAGAAATAATTGTGCATCCTCAGCGCCTAAATATGTTAATGCAATTAGCAAAGAGGATAAAATAATTCCAATAGGATTCAATCTTCCCAAAAATGCTACAATGATTGCAGTAAAACCATAATTAGGAGAAATATCTCTGTATAACAAACCAATAGGCCCTGAAACCTCAAATAGTCCAGCTAGTCCTGCACATGCGCCACTAATAATAAAAGTATAAAAAATTAAATTTTTATGTTTAAAACCTGCATATTGTGATGCTTTTGAACTTAAGCCAGACACTTTAAGTTTAAATCCAAATAATGTTTTGTTGTAAACAATATAAGTTATAAAACATATTATTATTGCAAAATAGACACCAATGTGAACACGAAGGCCATCAAATAATACAGGAAGTCTACCTGCATCAGGAAAAGGCATCGATTTAGGTAAACCAAATCCTGCAGGATCTTTCCATGGACCAACAACAAAATAATCTAGGATAAAAAGAGCCACATAGGTTAACATCAAACTAGTTAAAATTTCATTTGTATTAAATTTTGTTTTAAGAATAGCAGGTATAGTTGCCCAAAATGCCCCTCCTATTGCACCAAATAAAATCATTAACGGAAGTAAAAAAACACTTGTCGAGTCGTTAAATAGAAGTCCAATACCGCCACCAAATATTGCTCCCATTGTTAGCTGTCCTTCAGCCCCAATATTGTAGATATTGTTTTTGAAACAATAAGATAATCCTAAAGCTATAATTGCAAGTGGTGTGGCTTTTACAAACAGTTCAGAAAAACCATAAGAATTTGAAATAGGACTGATAAAAAAAATTTTAAAAGACTCTATAGGACTTAAATCTAAAATTAAAAAAATAAAAGAGCCAAAAAATAAAGTTAAAGCAACGGCAACTAATGGTGACAAATAAAATATTAAATTTGAGTAATCCTCCCTTAATTGAAATCTAATCAAATAGACCACCCATATACTTACCTAATTTGGTGATATTTATATTTTCTACATTTAAGGGATTTGATAAAGACCCCTCATATAAAACAGATATTTCGTGACATACCTCAAGTAATTCATCTAAATCGTGTGAAATAATAATTATAGATACTCCTTTTTGTGATAACTCTACAATTGTTTTCTTAATAAATGCTTCAGAACCTGCATCTATACCCCATGTAGGTTGAGATAAAATTAATAGCTCAGGATTTGACATAATTTCTCTTCCAATAATAAATTTTTGAAGATTTCCTCCTGAGAGTTTGCCAGCTTTGACGTTATAAGAGGGAGTGTCAACATTAAATCTTTTTATAACATCATTTGCAAATGTGTTAATCTTTTCAAAGTTTATAAAATCACCTTTTTTAAATTCACTTTTATGGCTCATGCTTAAAAAAATATTTTCAGATAAAGACATCTCAGGCACTGCACTTTGACCCAACCTCTCTTCAGTAACATATGAAATAGATAAGGATTTTCTTTGAAAAGTAGATAAATTATTAATGTTTAAATCTTTAAAAATGATATCTCCACTAAATTCATAATCGTTTTCATTTAGTAAAATTTCCATTAATTCTTTCTGGCCATTTCCTGCCACTCCAGCTATTCCAAAAATTTGTCCCTTTTTTAAATTTAAATCAATTTTATTTAAATTAATTGTAAATGGATCTTTAGATTGAGTTGATAAATTTTTAATATTAAAAATTTCTTGAGAAAAATTAATGTTGCTAACCTGTTTTGCTTTAAAGACTTTATAACCTAACATTTTATATCCTAAGGTTTCAGGATCTTCATTTTGTGTCGAAATTGTGCTTACTACTTTTCCATTCCTCATAATTGTTACATAATCAGACAAATTTATGATTTCCTCTAATTTATGGGATATAAAAATTACTGTTAATCCGTCTTTAACTAAATTTTTTATAATTTTAAATAATTTACTAATTTCATCTGGTGTAAGAACAGAAGTTGGTTCGTCCATGATTAGAATTTTTGGATTATTCAATAATGATCTAACAATTTCTACAGATTGCCTCTGACCAACAGATAGAGAACTTATAGGAGAATTTAAATTTAAGTTAAAACCGTACTTATCACAAATTGTCTTAGACTTGTCTTTTAATTTTGTTAGAGATATTTTTTCGTTCATACCTAGAATTAAATTTTCGGCAACAGTAAGTGACTCAAATAAACTGAAATGTTGAAAAACCATATTTATACCTAAGTTCTTTGCAGTAGATGGTGAATTAATGATTGCTAAATCAGAATTTATTAAAATTTCACCACTATCAGGTTTTACATGACCATATAAAATTTTTACTAATGTTGACTTTCCGGCACCATTTTCACCTAAGATAGCATGAATAGATTGCTCTTTGATATTAAACGATACATCATCATTAGCTATAACTCCCGGATAAGATTTAAAAATATTTTTAAATTCAACTATAGATTGCATAAATATAAATAGATTCCTTTTTTTAAAGATTAAATTGTTTTTTTTAATTTAGGATAAAATTATAAATATAAGGGTTCTGAGTCGTAAGATGACCAAAGATACCATGTTACAATAGTTGAATAATTTCGCCATTTGTTAGAATGAAAAGAAAATTTAGATAAATTTTTATCTCTATAATATTTCTTATAGGCATTAATAAAACCAAGGTCTCCTAATGGCATTATGTTAGGCAAACCTAAATAGAATATAGAGAACATTTCAGCAGTCCATTTACCAATACCAAAAATTTGAGTTAAATTATTGTTAACTTTTTGAAAATTACTGTTGCTTAACTTTATATCAGTTACTAAATGATAATTATTTAGAAGTGAATTTAAACACTTTTTCTTATTCTTGCTTAAAGGTAAATTTTGTATTTTACTTTTATTTATTTTAAAATTTTTAAAATTTATTGGACCAATTATACTTTTAGAGTTTTTATAAATAGACATAGCGGCAGAAACGGATATTTGCTGGGAGCAGATAGATTTAAATAAAACATCAAATTTATTTTTATTTGTTTTTAATTGATGATTTGGATTATAATATTCCTTAAAAATAGGGTCATTCTCTAGTAAATAAGTGCAACCTTTTTTCCAATAATTCATTAATCATTAAATGACTTAACTAAACTTGAAGTATCATATTTTTTATAAATTGTATTCTGCAAACTTTTATATTTTTTAAAGACACTTTTTGTAAGAGTTAAGTTTAATTTAGTTTTTTTTGCTTGTTGTAAAACATATTTTAAATCTTTGGTCATTAGTTCTGTAGAAAAACCAAAATTAAATTTATTTTTAGTAAGTGTTGGATACCTATTAGTAAATTGCCAAGAATTAGCTGCACCGTTTTTAATAGCATTAAAAATTTTTTTTTGATTAAGATTATTTTTTTTACTAAAAAGGTAAGCCTCTGCTATGGAATATAAAATACCACAAATTAAAATTTGATTAGTAAATTTGGTTAATTGACCTGAGCCTAATTTCCCCATATGCGTAATACTTTTAGAGTAAGAGGAAATTATTCTTCTTGATTTATTAAAGTTTGGTAAAGTTCCACCAACCATTACTGATAAAGAACCTTTTTTAGCACCCTCTTCTCCTCCTGTAATAGGGGCATCTAAAAATTTTACTTTTCTTTGTTTACATAATCTAGAAATTAAATCTATTTGTCTTAATGATATAGTTGAGTGATCAATAATAATTGAATTTTTGTGGTAATTTGAAGTTTTTACAAATTTATTAAAAAAAGAATTAACTGCATGATCATCTTTTAAGCAAGAAATAATGAAGTCAAATTTAATATCATTTTTAAAATTATAACTTTCAGCTACAAATTTTTTTTTCCATTTATGTTCAACTAATTTAGTTCTATTAAATACAAAAAGTTTAAAATTTTTATTTTTGGATAAATATCCAGCCATATGGAAGCCCATTTTCCCAAGACCAACAAATAGAATCTTATAAATTGGCATAAAAAATTATTTTTTTTTCTAGTTTTGAATAATCAAATTCCATATTTGGAAGATTTGTTTCAAAATTTAATAGCTTTAAAAAACTCATAGCTGGAAATAAATCCCAAATTTTTGATCCGTAGACAGTTAAAAAAGATCTTTCACCCTCTATAGCTTCGATTACATCATAGCCAATTGATCTTGATCTTATTTTTTCTGTGTATGAAGTAATAATATCTTTGAAATAAATTTTGGCATGTTCACCTAAAAATCCAATTTGATTGCTATAATTTTGAGGCTTTATTTCCTTATGGTTTTTAAATATTGAATTGTTATGAGTATGGTAAAAAATATCACCGATAGGATCATATATTATAGCAAATTCACACTGATTAGATTTTATAAATGATATCATTATTGCAACCTTTTTAATACCATTGATAAAATTTCTTGTTCCATCAATTGGATCTACAGTTAAATATTCATTTTTTTTTATTAATTCAGAATTACTCTCTTCAGATATAATATTAGAAAATCCAATATTTTTGAAATATTCAATTAGTTCATTCTCTATAATTACATCATAACTAGTAACTTTGGAATTATCTTCTTTAGTTGAAACTTCATTTTCACTTAGTTTTCCAATATTTGGAATAATAATGTCTGTAGCAATTTTCTTTAAGTAGTTATGAGTGTCTATAAAAAAATTATTATTAATCATCATTTATTATTTTTTCTAAAACATGAGAGTCTTTTCGCGACACACATAAGATTAATATATCGTTATTCAAAGGGATATGATCATCATTTTTTAACTCTAATGATTCATTTGTTAGGGTGCATATGTGATTTATTACTTCAGATTTTTTTATATTTTCATATATCTCATTTTTATATTTAATTTCATAAATGATGTACTCCTCTTTAAAAATAGAATGATAAGATAAAAGAGAGCCTTTAGAAATTTTTTCAATTATTCTAGATGTTGTTAATTCTCTTGGATTAATTATAACATCTATGCCCAAATCATTTGCAAAAGATGAGTACGACTCATTATTAATTACTGATATAACTGATTTAGATCCCCTTTTTTTTGCGATTATTGACAATATTGTATTAATTTGATCGTTATCAGTGACGGTAATTACTAAATCAGAATTGTTGAGTTTAATTTCTTCGTACAAAGTTTGATCGAGAGCATCACCATGAAAAATTGCAGTTTTTTTTAGTAAACCAGCTAAAAAGTTACACCTTTCTTTATCTAGTTCCAAAATTTTCAAATTAATTTCTTGATCATCTTGTTCAATTAAAGTTGATAAATTCTGACCAATATTTCCCCCACCAACAATAAGAACATCTAATACATAGTCTTTGAAACCAAAAAACTTTATAAGCTTATTCAAATATTTTTTCTTTATTAATAGGTAAAGTTGATCTGAAATTGAAATATTTTTAAAATCAAAATTTATTTGATCTTCTTTACTATGGCCTAAATAACAAAGGTTATTAGTTTTGAAGAAAACTTTTATTTCTTCAAATGTATGATTTTTAAATAAATTTGATGATTGCATTCCAATTAATAAATAATCTTGGCTAATTAAAGACTCACTAAAAAAAGCACCAGGCAAATGGATTTTTTCAAATATATTATTTGAGACCTCCCATTCGGGAGAAATAATATGATCAAGAAAACTGTTTGACTCAATCAATAATGATTTATTTTCATCTAAAATTAAATTTTGATTTCTAACCCTTGCAATTGAAGTATCAACTTTTAAAAATTCTTTTGCAAATTTACTTGTTATTATATTCTTTTCATCACTTCGTGTGACAGCTATAAAACAATCAATTTTAGAATCAAAATTTTTATAGAATGAGGGATTGAGTGGGTCATCGTAAATTGTTTTAATGTCAAATCTTTCAGCTAAATTTTTTAATTCATTAGCATCATCATCTAAAAGAAATACGCTCTTTCCTTGTTCTGATAATTTTTTGGCAAGATTTGCTCCAACTATTCCTGAACCAAGTATTAGGATATTCATTAATCTATTTTTATTTTAAGCGATTTAACTTTGCGATACAAAGAAACTCTGTCTAGTTTAAGCATTTTGGCAGTCATGGTTATATTAAAATTATTTATTTTTAATTTTTGAATTAAATAATCTTTTTCAAATTTATCCTTTGCCTCTCTAAAATTTAAATCATATAGATCAGTACTGTCTATAGAATTATTCATCAAATCCTCAATTAAGTTTTTTGATACATATAAACTATTGTCTGTTAATAGTCCTAATACATTTTCAGAAAGATTCATTATTTCAAATATGTTTCCAGGCCAAGTATGATTTAATAATAGTTTATGCACTTCATCATCAATTTTAATTCTATTATCAAATTTCTTTTGTGCAAAAATATTTAAATAATGTTCAAAAAGTGGAAAAATTTCATCTTTTCTTGTAGTCAAAGGATTTAATATAATTTTATGATCTATATTATTAACAAATGGATCTTTCATATCTATTTTTTTACTATCAAATATAATAGACGCATTCATTTTTTTACTTTTTACTAAATTTAAATAATTTAATAATTCAATTTGGTTAAAATTTTCATAATCATTTAAATAAATAGTAAAATAATTATGTAATGAACTTAATTTTAATAGATCAGACTCATTCATTAAATTTTCATTTAAGTTTATAAAGGTATCAGGATTATTTGAAGATAAATTCATGTGAATAGTATTTGCAAGAAAGTTTTTTCCTATCCCATTAGGTCCAATTATTAAAATAGATGAATTATTTTTTATCTTAGAAAGAGTTTTTAAAACATTGTCAATATAGTTACCGTAACCAATAGTATCTATCTTAGAATGAAATGAAATTTTATTTCTATAATTATTAATCGTAACACGTTGTTTTAATTCGAGTAAATTTTTTTGAATTATATGAATAAGTTTTTTAGTTTCAAATGGCTTTTCAATAAAATCGTTTGCACCAGCTTTAACTGACTCGATTGCGTTATCTATATTTGCATGACCACTAAAGGAAACAATTACTAGATTTTCATAATTATTTTTTAAATATTCAATTATATCTATCCCTTGTTTTGTGCTATTCTTTAACCACAAATCAACTAATACAACGTCATAATCAAAGTTTCTTTGTTCAAGGTCAGCAAATTCTTTATATGAATTAGCATAAGTAACCTCATAACCTTGCTTGGAAAGTATAAGTGAAATTTGTTTGCAAATTTCTAGTTCATCATCAATTACTAATATTTTAGTCATAAAAAATTATTTCAATTTTAAATCCTGAATAACTGTTCGTTGTTATATTCATCTTATAGGAGTTGTCAGTAATTATTTTATTTATCAAAGATAATCCTAATCCAGATGAATTTT
>CABZCN010000009.1 GCA_902524245.1 uncultured Alphaproteobacteria bacterium | reverse complement strand
TATTTCAATTTTATCATAATTTCTTTTATATTCCTCAATGTAAACTAAACAAATTTCTGATAAATTTAATTTAGCAATATTTGCTTTAGGCAATCTTGCATAAGTAGAAAATTCATTTACAAGGTTTTGAATTAAAAAAATTTGTCTCTTAATAGATTTAATTGAGTTAATTAATTCTTCGTCTTTAAGTTGACTTTCAATAAATTCTGTCGATAAAAGCATAGGTGTAAGTGGATTTTTTATCTCATGAGAAATTTTTCTAGCAAGATCTGCAATGGCATTATTTTTTTCAGCAAATATTAGGTCGGTATAGTCATTAAATATTATAATTTGATCAAATAGAGAGTTATTATCAATAAAAATAGATTTCACAAAAAAATATTTTTGAATATTTTCTAATTTAACTTCTAAATTTATTTCATACGATTTTTTATAAAAATTTTGACTATTAAAATGGTTTGAAAGTAATTTAGTAAAGTTTTCAAATGATGTATTTTTTTTATTACTAAATATAGTGGATGCAGAATTTTCAAAAATCATTGATTTATTGTTTAAAACAAAAATACCATATGGTGAATTTTCTATAATATTGTTGATAAAACTTAGTTGATCATTAATAGTAGCATTAACATCCTGAAGATTATTTTTTTGATTAATTATAGTTTTACTCATTTCATGAAAAGAGTTTGTTAAAACAGAAATATCATCCTTATTACTCAATTTTTCAAATTCCAATTGTTTATATTTACCTTTTCTAAGATCTATAATTGAGTTATTCAAATCTCTTATTGGTTTAGCCAATCTAAAACTGAAATTTGTTCCTATTATGATGAATATAAAAATTAAACTCGTAGAAAGAATTATATAGATAGTAAAAAAAGTTATTTGAATATTTCTTTTATTATTATCAATAGAATTTATAGCTTCGTATGATTGTATTATATTCTGATAATAATTTAGTGTTTCTAAATCGATATTCTTAAGAAGCAATAAATAATTTGAGTTAATTAAATTTACTTTGGAGAAAAGCTGATCATTTGAAAAAAAAATAGTGATATCATTTTCACTTTTAGAACTTGCATCCTTTAAATTTTGGTCTGATAAAAATATTTTTTCGTCTGAAATATGTTCTATAAATTGATTACCATTATTATAATTGTAAACGGTTGTAATATTAAATCTTTGTATAATATCTCTATCTATTAACCTTTCAGCGAGAACATAATTTCTTATAAACTTTGAGTCTGTTATAAGATCTCTTTCAGTTTGATTAATGTATTTCTGTGCCAATTGATAAGAGTTATTTACTGTAGATTTAAATGCAGGACCTAACCAAGTGCTAACTTCAATATTAAAAAAAATTGCAGATGCTAGTAATATTATTCCACTTGGAATAATTGAAAAAAGACCAAAAAAAAGAAAAAATTTATTGAAAAGTCTTAGACCTACTACCTCTCGATTTTTATATTTTAAGTAATTAATAAGAAAAATTGATAAGTATAAAAGAAGTATCAATAGAAATACAAAATCAGCTATTAAAATATATTGAATAAGCTCAGCATTACGAACAATTTCATTTGATGAAATAAGTGAATATACAGTTAAAGAAAAAAGAGTTATAAAAATAGAAATCAATATAAATGCAGAAAATTTATTGAAATAATTTGACATTAAATAACTCTAAAATTCATTTTATACTTCTGGCAGGTGGTAATAGTTTACGATTTTCATCTAATACAAATAAGCTTTTAGCAAAATTTAAAAATAAAAATTTACTGATACATAATATTGAATTTATTAAAGAACTTAAATTTAAAAAAATAACACTGGTAATTAATAATCAAAAAAACACTAATATAAACATTTTTGATGATTTAGAATTAATAAAAGGAGGAAAAACAAGATCAGAAAGTGTTAAGAACGCTTTAAACAAATCCAAATTTAAATCAAAATATGTAATCATACATGATGCAGCTAGACCGTTAAATTCTCATAAATTAATCAAAAACATAATAAAAAACTTATTAGAAAGAGATTATGATTGTGTAGTTCCTTATACCAAGTGTTCTGATACTGCTATTGTTGGACACTATAATATTGACAGAGAAAAACTTAAACTAATTAAAACACCACAAGGATTTATTAAAAATAAAATCACTCTTTTACATAATAAAAATAAAAGAAAGTTATTAACTGACGACAGTCAACTTTTCAGGAATGAAAAAAATAAATTTAAAATTAAATATTTATTACAAAATGAAATAAATTTAAAAATTACATACAAAGATGAATTAGTTTCATTAAATAAATTAGTTGAAAAGAATATCTTAGTAGGAATTGGTTATGATATTCACAGAACTATAAAAACTAATAAAAATAATTTAATAAAACTTGGTGGTGCAAAAATAAAATCAAAAGTAAAAGTTATTTCTCACTCAGATGGAGATGTAATACTACATGCTATAACAGACTCTATTCTTGGCGCACTATCTCAAAGAGATATAGGTACCTATTTTCCAAATAATAAAGAAAACTTAAATAGAAATTCAGTAGACTTTTTGAATTATGCTTTGAACAAAATGAATTTAAAGAAAAAGATGATCAATAATATTGATCTAATGATTGTTTCAGAAGAACCTAAAATTAATCCACATTTTAAAAAGATTTTAGAAAGTATTTCAAAGAACCTTAATATCAATAAAGATAGTATTTCTATCAAAGCAACTACAAATGAAAAATCTGGATTAATAGGTAGTGGAGATTTTATAGCCTGTTGGTCAAATGTTTCTCTTAGAGAAAACTAAACTACTTTTTTTAGTTTTTCAAAGTCTTCATCTGCGTGATAACTTGATCTTGTCATCGGTGAGGAGGAAATCATTTTAAATCCCAATTTTAAGCAAACATTATAAAGTCTTTTAAACTCGTAGGGAGAGTAAAACTTATGAACTTTTTCATGATGTATAGATGGCTGAAGGTATTGTCCTATAGTAACAAAATCAATATTAGAATCTTTCATATCTTTTAGCACTTCTATTATTTCTGAATAATCCTCACCTAACCCAACCATGATACCAGACTTTGTAAATATTGATTTATCGAATTCCTTAACTTCTCTTAAAAGCTTTAAACTCTCAATATAATTAGAACCAGGTCTAATTTGTTTATAGATCCTTGGAACTGTCTCTAAATTGTGATTAAAAACATCGGGCTTCACTTTTGCAATATCAATGTAGTTTCTATTTTTTCTTAAGAAATCGGGTGTTAAAATTTCTATTGTTGTATTATTAGATAATTCTCTTATGTACTTAATAGTATCAATAAAGTGCTGAGCACCACCGTCAGGTAAGTCATCTCTGTCTACACTTGTTACTACAACATGTCTAAGTCCTAATTTTAAAACTGATTTAGCAACGTTAAGAGGTTCCATAGGATCAGGTGGTTCTGAGGGTTTACCTGTTTTTACATTACAGAATGCACATGCTCTAGTACAGGTATCTCCTAATATCATAAAAGTTGCATGTTTTTTTTCCCAACATTCTCCAATATTTGGACATGCAGCTTCTTGACACACAGTAACTAAGTTATGAGATTTAACTATGTCTAGTGTCTCAAAATATTTTTTTGATATTGGTGCTTTTACTTTAAGCCAATTAGGTTTTTTGATTGTCGTAGGATTAAATTTTTTAATTTTTTCTGGATGTCTGATCATGTTTAAAAATGTAAAGGTTTTTCAAAAGCTGATAAGACGCTTTCGTGAATAGACTCTGATAAAGTTGGATGTGCAAAAACAGTATTAATAAATTCATCTTCTGTTGACTCTGATGAAATAGCAAGACCAAATGTGGCTATCATTTCTGTAACATCAGGTCCGATAAGATGTGCACCCAATACCTCTCCCGTCTCAGAATTAAAGAGTGTTTTAACAAAACCATATGAGTTAGACATCGTTTGTGATTTACCATTTGCTAAAAATGGAAAATTACCTGTCTTGTAGGGAGTGTTATTGTCTTTAAGTTGTTGTTCAGTTAAACCAACAGTAGCTATTTGTGGTAAGCTATATATACAACCAGGGATATGATTTTCTTTTGGTTTATGAGTATCATTACCTGTTGAAATATGAGTGACACAATTTATAGCATCGTGCATGGCTTTATGTGCTAGCCATGGGGCGCCAATAATATCACCAATTGCATATAAACCTTTAATATTTGTCTCATAATTATGGTTTGTATTTATGTAACCGGTATCAGATAGATTTAAGTTAAGAGAACTTATAAAGTCTTTATCTAAATTAGGTATCACACCTACAGATAGTATTAATGCATCACATGCAACGTTTTGGTCAATATTTTTAAAGATTACGTTTTTTTTATCTTCTAAAATTTTTTCAATTTTTGCATTTAACTCAAATTTTATACCTTTTTTTTCAAATATTTTTTTTGCTTCATTTGAAATGTCGTTATCAAACTGAGGTAAAATCTTATTTTGAGACTCAAAAACCGTAACGTCTGAACCTAAAGCATTATAAATACTTGCAAATTCTATTCCAATAGCTCCTGATCCGATAATACATAATTTTTTTGGAAGAAATTTAGGAATCATTGCTTCTTTGGAACTCCAAATTAAATTAGAAAATTTAATGTCACCAATTGTTCTAGGTTTGCATCCTGTAGCAATAATCATATTCTTAGAAGAAATTTCATCTGAAGTTGTATTTACAAAAAATTCATCATCAATTTTTTTTGGATATGCTCGATGTTTATAAATATCTATTTTATTTTTTTTCATTAGTGAGTTAACGCCTTTTGATAAATTATCAGATGCTGTTCTTGACATTTCGACAACTTTATCTAGAGCAATTTTAGTAAGATCTTTCTTATCAAGCCCAAAATGATTAGCCTCTTCCATGAATTCTGCTGAATGTAGTAATGATTTAGTTGGAATACATCCCCAATTAAGACATACACCTCCTAGTTTATCCTCTTCAAATAAAGCAACCTTCATACCAAGTTGTGCGGCTTTTATAGCGGCAACATAACCACCAGGACCGCCACCAACTATTGTTAAATCATAATTAATTGTCATCTGAAATATTTTCTAAATTTTGTACAATACTAGAAAAAAATTGTGATGCTAAGACTCCATCAACAGCTCTATGATCACATGATAATGTCAAATTTATAAAACTCCCTATTTCAATCTTACCTTTGTCCACAAAAACATCCTCAAAAATCTGTCCTACTGCTAATATGTATGTTTGTCCTGGTAAAATAATAGCATCAAAACTACGGATATTAAATGAACCCAAATTAGATATACTTATGACACCGTCTGACAGATCAGAGGGAGAAAGTTTATTATCTCTTGTTAAATTTATCTTTTCATTAAGATTGGAGTTGATTTCATTTAAACTAAAATTATTTATCTTTTTGATTACAGGCATTTTTAAGCCAAACTTAGAGTCAACGGCAATACCAATATTATGATCTTTATTAATAATAAATTCACCATTATCTTTATATGTACAATTTGAGTCTGGAAATGCTTTGAATGCATTTGATATAGATTGCATTAATATCGCATTTAAAGAGTACTTATTACCTTTTAATTTTTGATCTTTTCTAAATTTTAATAGGGTAGCCATATTCACTCTAGTATTTAAATAAAAATGTGGAATGTTATTTTTGGAATGTGTTGTTGCTTTTGCAATAGCTTGTCGTAATCTATTAACATTAGGGCTTTCAGACAAATGATTTGAGTCTGATACATCTCTTAAAATAATCCTATTATCTGGACCAGTACCTTTTAATTTTGATAAATCTATAGATTTTTCATTTGAGATTTTTTTGGCAAGTGGGGATATAAATACTCTTATAGCCCCGTTATCAAAATTTTCATTTATATCAAGATCATCGGTATGTATTCTTCTTGAAATCGATTTTATTTTTGAAATATCTATATTTTTTTTTTGAGCTATTTTTTTAGCTAAGGGTGTAATTAATATTTTATCTGAAACAAAATCTTTATCATTTTTAGAAGGATTTATTTCTAAAGTTTGTATTTTATTATCTGAATTATTATTCTTTAGAAAATTATTTATATCCTCTTGTGTAAAAGTCAAATCGTCTGAAATTATTGCAACTAATTGATTAACGTTTGCTGTTTCACCTTCCTTGGATATTATTTTAGCAATATACCCATCTTCTGGTGACTCGTACTCCATTGTAGCTTTATCTGTTTCAACTTCGAATAAAACCTCACCACTTAATATTGGATCTTTTTCTTTTTTTATCCACTTAACAATTTTACCCTCCTCCATTGTGGGAGATAAAGAAGGTAAATTAACTTCATACAACATTAATTTATATATGACACTTTTTTAACAGCAGATACAATTTCATCAGTGTTGGGTAATGCTAATTTTTCTAAATTTTCTGCATATGGCATTGGGACATCTTTTCCACTAACTTTAATTATTTCTGAGTCAAGGAAATCAAAGCAATTTGATTGGATTAAATAAGATAAGTGTGAACCAAAACTTGTACTACCAAAGCCATCCTCAACAATCACAACTCTATTGGTTTTCTTAACGGAATTATATATCAATTCTTCATCTAGAGGTTTAATTGATCTTAGATCTATAATATCAGGACTAATCCCCAGTTTTTCAATTGATGGGAGGGCGTTTAATATTCTTTGAACAGTCATTGAAAAACCAATAATAGTGACATCTTTACCTTCTTTAATAAGATTGCCTTTACCAATAGGAATTAAAAAATCGCTCTCTTCAGGAACGTTAGTTTTTTCTTTATAGAGTAATTCATGTTCTAAAAAAACAACAGGATTGGGATTTCGAATAGATGATTTTAATAAACCTTTTGCATCTCTTGCATTTGAAGGAGCAATGACTATCAAGCCTGGAATATGAGAGAACCAAGATATAAAACATTGGCTATGTTGTGCTCCAACTCTAGCCGCAGCACCATTTGGGCCTCGAAAAACTATTGGAACATTTATTTCTCCGCCTGACATATATAAAGATTTAGCTGCAGAATTAACTATTTGATCAATTGCTTGCATAGAAAAATTAAAAGTCATAAATTCACATATAGGCTTAAGTCCTGCCATGGCTGCTCCAATAGCTAAACCTGTAAAACCATGCTCAGAAATAGGAGTATCTAAAACCCTTTTTGATCCAAATTTATCAAGAAGTCCTTGGGTTACTTTATATGCACCATCGTATTCAGCTACCTCTTCTCCTAACAGAAAAACATCTTTGTCTAATTTCATTTCTTCTTCAATAGCTTGATTCAATGCCTCTCTCATTGATATTTCTTTTTCTGACCAATTCTTTTCACCTGAATTTTCTTTTGTTTGATTTAAAATAGAATTCATTGAAATATTTTCTTCTGTTGTAAGAGGTTCAGATCCGTTAGAGGAGACTTGTGGAGATTTTTCAATGGATACTTCTGGTATCTCCTCTATTTCCTCACCATCAACTTTAAGTAAAGCAATCTCAGTATTAACACTTATATTTTCAGTACCCTCTTTAACTAATATTTTCTCAACTTTACCATCATCAGGTGACTCTAGTTCCATAGTAGCTTTATCAGTCTCAATTTCTGCTAAAATATCTCCTGAAACTACACTATCTCCCTCTTTAACTAACCATTTTACTAAGTTACCTGTTTCCATTGTTGGAGATAAAGCTGGTAGAAGTATTTTCATAAATATACCTCGGTGTATAATTCTTTTAAATCTGGAAGTGGCGACTCAAGTGAAAATTTTTCTACATCTTTAATTTGTTTCTTAATATCACTTTCAATATCTTTAATCGTGTCCTCTTGAATTTTATAATCATTTAATAAAGTTTCTTTCATCATTAACACAGGGTCTATCTCTTTCATTTTATTCACTTCATCTTTAGTCCTGTATAAACCGGGATCAGACATTGAATGGCCTCTAAATCTATATGTATCCATTTCAATAATGTAGGGCTTAGAATTTTTTTCGATATATTCTCTTGCCCTTATAGCTGACTCACTTACATTAAAAAAATTCATTCCGTCTACTTTTTCACCTTTAATGCCAAATACAGTTGCTCGTTCGTACAACTCACCTCCTGCTGCAGACCTTCCAATAGATGTACCCATTCCATATTTATTATTTTCGATAATAAATAATACTGGTAACTCCCAAAGTGATGCTAAATTAAATGCCTCAAAAACTTGGCCATTACTCATAGCTCCATCCCCTAAATAGACTCTTGAAATCTTTTTTTCGTTTCTGTATTTATGTGCGAAACCTATACCAACGCCTAAAGGTACTTGTGCTCCAACGATACCGTGTCCACCATAAAATCTATTAGCTTTGGAGAACATGTGCATTGATCCGCCCTTACCTTTTGAAATTCCATCTTTCCTTCCAGTTAATTCAGCCATTACTGATTTAGGATCTACTCCACGAGCTAATATATGTCCATGATCTCTATAAGCAGTGATAACGGTATCCTCTGAGTTAATAGAAGAAAGAATACCTATGACAACAGCCTCTTGGCCAATGTATAAATGACAGAAACCTCCAATTTTTCCAGCTCCATATAATTGAGCAGCTTTCTCTTCAAATTTTCTAATTAAAAACATTTTTTCGTAAAACTTCAGTAACTGGTCGTTTGTAAAATTATTTTTGTTTTTTTTATTCATCTTAATCTAATTTTAATATGGTCTCTCCATCTTGAATATTAGGGTTATTCTGCTTTGTAATTTCATCAATATAATCCTCTTTATTAGAATAGAAAGAGTGTAAATCAATATTAATATCTAACATTTTTTGATCGAGATTGGATTGCAATTTTTTATACATTTTTTCCTCAAATTGATAAATTAAGTAATTTCCAATATTGAACTTTCCATAAACTGTGTGATAAATCAGGTAAATCAATACAAATATAAAAAAGAAATTTACTAAACTACTAGCTTTTAAAAACTTCACTTAATTCACCAGCATACCCTTTAATATTGTCATTTTCTGATATTCTAAGTAACTGATTGTATTTTGCAACTCTATCAGATCTAGCTAATGAACCAGTTTTAATCAAAGGACAGCGTGAAGCAACAGCTAAATCTGAGATAAAAGAATCTTCAGTTTCTCCTGACCTATGAGACATAATTGATGCAAAACTATTATCTGTCGCTAGGTTGATAGCTTCTAAAGTTTCTTTAACTGTGCCTATTTGATTCAATTTAATTAAAATACTGTTAGCTTGTTTTTCATCTATACCAGTTTGCAACTTTTGTATATTTGTAACAAAAAGATCATCACCAACTAATCGTATCTTTGAACCAAGTTTATTTGTAATTTTTACCCAACCTTCATAATCTTCCTCATTAAGTGCATCTTCAATTGAAAAAATAGGATAGTTTTTACAAATATTTTCATAAACACTAATCATTTCTTCAGTTGAATATGAGTTACCTTCGAAATTATATTTTCCATCAGAGTAAAACTCACTAGAAGCTGCATCTAATGAAATTTTAAAGTGATCATCTAATTTAAAGCCTGATTTTGAAATTGAATTACATATTAAATCTAAAACATCTAAATGAGATTTTAAATTAGGAGCAAAACCCCCTTCATCGCCAAGATTAGTATTTAAAGATCTAGATTTTAATTCTTTTTTTATATTGGCTATTACAGAATGTGTTGAGGATAAAGCTTCAGTTAAAGATTTAAATCCTATTGGTAAAATCATAAACTCTTGAAAATCAACATCATTATCAGCATGTTGTCCGCCATTTATTACATTCAACATTGGAACAGGAATAATTAAATTGTCTAAACCCTGGGAAAGAAATATTGCACCAAAGTTTGCATAAGACCAAGCCTTATAGTAAGCAAGACTAAGAGATAAAATAGCGTTTGCACCATAATTTGATTTATTTTCTGTGCCATCTAAGTCTATTAGGAGTTGATCAAATTCTCTGAAATCATCAAAACTTTTATCTAAAATTTTTGGTTTTATGAGTTTGTTAACATTAGATACAGCTTTTAAGACACCTTTGCCACTCATTCTATTTGTGTCTAAATCTCTTAATTCTAATGCTTCAAATTTTCCTGTGGATGCACCTGATGGAACCATTCCACGAAATGGATATGGTATATTTTCAAATATCATTTCACATTCTATAGTTGGGTTACCCCTACTATCAAAAATTTCTCTTGCTGTTATATTTTTAATTTTCATTTATTTTGCCGCCTTATTTATTTTGTTTATAGCATTTAAGAGTTCTGGCATTTTATGTAAATATACCATATTAGGACCGTCACTTAATGCCGTTTCTGGGTTAGGGTGAGTTTCAATGAAGAAACCTGCAATCCTTAAAGATGAAGCAGCTTTCGATAATGGTGTCACATACTCTCTAGCACCTCCACTTTTTTTACCCAATCCACCAGGTAGTTGCACACTGTGAGTTGAGTCAAAAATAATTGGGTATCCAAATGTTTTCATTAAATGAATACCTTTAAAGTCATTTATTAAATAATTATATCCAAATGAATTTCCCCTTTCAGTTATTAATATTTTATTGTTATTTTCATTTTCAATTTTATTGATGATATTTAAAACTTCTTTATGTGATAAAAACTGTCCTTTTTTAACATTGACAATCTTTTTTGTTTGTGCAGCAGCTTTTATTAAATCTGTTTGCCTACATAAAAAAGCTGGAATTTGTATTACATCAAGAAATTCAGCCAACTTATCAACCTGAAAAGTCTCATGAACGTCGGAAGTGATAGATATTTTTAAATCTTTTTTAAGATTTTTTAATATATCTATGGATTTATCAAGGGAAATTTTATGACGTATTGTTTTATGAGAGCTTCTATTAGCTTTGTCAAAACTACATTTGAATACTAAATTAAACTTTTCTTTTTTTGTATATTTAATAAGAGATTGCGCAACTTTTCTGACTAATTTTTCATTTTCTAACAAGCATGGGCCAGATATTAAAGTCAGTCTATCAGTATCATTTTTAATAAGATTTTTAGATAATTGGACAGATCTAGGCATTTTTATTCATTAAACTATTTTTTATAAATGAGAAAAATATAGGGTGAGGCTTAAACGGTTTAGATTTCAACTCAGGATGAAATTGAACACCGAGGAACCATTTGTGATATTTATTTTCAATGATTTCTAATAATTTTTTATCTTTTGAAAATCCAGAAAAGACAAGACCTTTTTTTTCTATTGAAGATCTATATTTAGGATTCACTTCATACCTATGTCTATGTCTTTCATGAATTAATTTTTTTTTATAAATTTTTGAGGCTAAAGATTTATGTTTTATATAACAAGGATAAGAGCCCAATCTCATAGTAGCACCTAAGTCATTTTCTTTTGTTCTTGTAACCTTTTGATTCTTTTTACTCCATTCGGTCATTAACGATATGACATTATTAGTATGCTTGCCAAATTCAGAGCTACCTGAGTTTTTCATTTTCAAAACATTTTTAGTAAATTCAATAATTGATAATTGCATGCCCAGACATATTCCTAAGAATGGAATTTGATTTTCTCTAGCATACCTAATAGCTTCTATTTTTCCACTTATACCTCTATTACCAAAACCACCAGGTATAAGAATACCTGCGGCCTTAATTAATAACTCATCAACATTTTTTTTGTTTATTGTCTCAGAGTCAATCCATTTGATTTTAACATTTACTTTATTGTGAACACCTGCATGATAAATAGCTTCATAGAGAGATTTATAACTATCTTTTAAATGAACATATTTTCCAATTATAAATATATTTAGTTCCTCTTTTGCTCTTGACTCTAATACTTCAAAGTTTGTCCATTTTGAAAGATCTTTTTTCTTTGTAGATTTTATATTTAAATTTTTTATAACTAAGTCATCTAATTTGGATTTTGATAATAAAGAAGGTACTTGGTAAATGCTCCCTACATCATAGGATGGAATAACAGCATTAGTTGGTACGTTACAAAACAAACTAATTTTTTGAATTTCTTCATACTTTATTTTTTTATTACCTCTACAAACAATTATATCAGGCTGAATTCCAGCATTTAAAAGCTCTTTAACAGAGTGCTGAGTGGGCTTTGTTTTAATTTCACCAGATGTTTCTATATATGGAAGTAAAGTTAAATGTATGAGGAGTGTGTCTAGCTGTCTTTCATTTTTAAATTGTCTTATGGCTTCCAAGAAAGGAAGACTTTCAATATCACCAACAGTGCCCCCTATCTCACAAATAATAACATCATCCTTATTAGTTGATTTTTTTATCGAATTTTTAATTTCTTCAGTAACGTGAGGTATTACTTGTACTGTAGATCCTAAATATTCACCTTTTCTTTCCTTTGATAGTATAGTCGAGTAAATTTTACCCGATGAAATAGAGTCATTTTTAGAACATTTTATATCTGTAAACCTCTCATAATGGCCTAAGTCTAAATCAGTCTCATAGCCGTCATCAGTGACATAAACTTCACCGTGTTGGTATGGACTCATTGTTCCAGGATCAACGTTTAAATACGGATCTAATTTTCTAATTTTTAGTTTAATGCCTCTAGATCTAAGAAGAGAGGCTAATGATGCAGTGACTATTCCCTTACCTAGCGATGAAACAACACCTCCGGTAACGAAAATTAATTTCACTGATTAGGCACTTCTGGAATCATTTCCTCTATTGAATCGTCTAAAATAATTTCTTCTTGAATAGTTTCTAAATCAGTTGAAGATGAATATTGTTTTGTAATAATTGCGCCCATAAACAAACACCAAAATAAAAAACCAAAACCTAAAACATAAGTAATTTTAGTCATTCCTGAAAAAGAGGATTTATTTGCTGTCATACCACCTGTAAGAGATGTTTGAGTGCCTAGACCAAGACTTCCACCTTCGGTTTTTTGAAAAAGTATAATTAAAATGAGAACCGCTCCAATAATTGCACTAATAATTAAAAAAAGGTTTATCATAATGTTATTTAAAGTATTTAATAAATGAGGGTTTTGTTGAAGCAGAGCCTACCAAAACCCCATCTAATTTTTGTAAACTTAAAATTTCTTTTATATTTGATAAATTTACGGAACCACCATATAAAATTTTTATTTTTTTAAAAGAATAATTTTTTAATATTTTAGTTAAAAAATGCGAAATATCATTAATTTCTGACATTTTTGGTGTTAATCCTGTGCCAATTGACCATAAAGGCTCATAAGCTAATATAACTTCATTATAAATATTCGATTTTTTGAAAATTTTATTTATTTGTTTTTTTAAAAAATTTTTAGTTTTTTTTGATTTATAAATATCTACTGGCTCTCCGATACAAACAATTGGTGTAATTTTATTATGCAGACAGAGATCAGTTTTTTTTTGAATAATCAAATCTGTTTCACCAAAATTAGACCTAACTTCTGAGTGGCCAAGAATACAAAATTTAATCTTATTACTAACTAAATCTTGAATATCTATAGACCCTGTAGATGCACCTTTTCCATGTAAATCTATATTTTGTGCTGCATAGGTATTTTTTGGATATCTAGATTTGAGAGTGAGGTTATAAAAGTTATTAGGACTGGAAATAAGTTTGTATTTCTTTGTGCTTGGTAGTTTAGACACTACCTTTGATAAGTTCATACTTTCAGATATATTTAAATATGATTTCCAATTAAATATTATATATTTCATTAGATTAACTGATATCAAAATACTTACAAAAATGAAAACTAAAAAACTAATTGTTATAATATTTAGTGCTGCACTAGGCATAAGTTTCTTATTTATTGGATTTGGATCCTATGTGGGTAAAAATTATGTTTTAAAAGTAGGAAACCAAAAAATATCAACATCTGAGTTTTCTAGAGCATATGAAAACTATAAATCAGAAAATGATCTTTCTAATTTATCAGAACAAGAGGAGTTATTTTCAAAAATTCAATTTACAAATGAATATGTAAATGAACTAGTTTTTCTTAATTATTTAGATGAAAAAATTAGTATAAGTGAAAACTCCAAAAAAGTAGTTTTAAAAAAATCTCTTAATAATGATGAAATGTTTAGAAATCTCGATGAAGCATCACTTCAAAATTACTTAAAAGAAATTAAGGGAAATATTTATATTGATTTATTCAATGATAGCCTTGATGCGCAGGCATTAGTTAGTCACGAAATTAATCCAGATCTTCTGATTGAGAAGGAATTAAATATATATGAGATTGAGAATGACGATAATCTTCTCAATTATCAATTAGAGGAAGATTTTTACTCCAATTACGAATTATATGAAATTTCAATAAATGAAATAAGTCTCAAAAATTATATTCAAGAAGAACTACTAACTGATGACATTATAAATGAATATTATGAGGCAAATATAAATAAATTTATTGAGCCCAAAAATTATAGCTATGAACAAATTATTTTAGATAACATTTCAAATAAAAATTTTTATGAGCTGAAACAGAGTGATGACTCTCAATTCAAATTATTCGAAAACGTTGATGAAAAATTAATATTACCTCAAATACTTGAAGCATTAGAAAAACTTAGCATAGGAGATGAAGGTAATAATATTAAAATTGGAGAAAAATACTTTTTTGTAAAACTTTTATCTTTTAAAGAAGAATATCAAAAGAAGTTAGAGAATGTTTATGAGGATGTAGTAGCGACTTTAACTAAATTAGAAATAGAAAATTTTACAATATCAAATGATATAAAAAATTTAGAAAGCTATATTACAAATCAAATTTTCTTTAGTAATTCATTTAATTTTTTAGAAAATATTCCTGATCAATACAGTTTCATTAACTTTAATCAATCATCTGGAGAAATAAAAAAAGATAATTTCCTATTTCAATTTAATGTTAAAAAAATATTTAAGGAAGATCTACCATTGGATTTCGAAGAAAAATTTCTAATTTCTTTTAGTAATTATAAAAAAAATATAGATATTTCGCATAATGATGAATTGTTAAAAAAAGCAGGAACAGTAAAAGTTAACTATTTTACTGACTCTCTAACTATTAAAAATAATTTTATTGATCCAGAGATTTTAGAAAAAATAATTATTATTAAAAAAGATCAAAAATTAAAAGTAGTGTTGCCAAATGAAGTTATTTATTTAGATCTAAATTCACTTGGATCTATTGACTCTTTAAATATAAAACAAAATATAGTGAATTTAATATACTCGAAAATTATTAAAGAAATAAAAGATACTCTAGATATAGAAGTTGATAACGAACAACTTTTACAACTTTAATATGTATGTTCACGGTAAAAAAGTTTTTCTAGATACTGAAAATACTATTACAATTTATAATAAACTTGCAAATAAATTTAGAGATGTCTCCATTTTAGAGTCAGTCATTGGGGGTGATAATAAAGGAAGATACTCTATTATTCTTTTTAATATATTACAAAATGTTGAAATTTTTCATAATTATGTGCTTATAAATAATCAAAAGAAAAAAATTAAATCACCGGACTCTTTTATAAGGGACATTTATAAAAATTTAAAAATTAAAACTATATATGATGAGAATATACCTCTACCCATATTTATTGGTAATGTATCATTTGATTTATGTAAGTTTACCCTTCCAAAATTAAGTTATAAGCCTGATAAGAATGAAATTGGAATACCACTGGCACATTTTGTAAAACCAAGAAATCTAATAATCATAGATAATGTTCTTAATGAGACACATTTAATTGAAGTTTCAAATATCAAGAAAAATCCAGTAAAATCAATTAAAAAATTAGAAAAAATACTTAAGGAACCTTTTTCAAAAAATAAAAAATTAAATTTCAGTAAACTTAAAAAATTTAAAAACCATATTAAGAAAAAAGAATTTATTAAAAGAGTTAAGGAAATAAAAAAAGATATTAAAGTTGGTGAAATATTTCAAGCTGTTCTTTCTCAAAGATTTTCAAATGACTATTTAATTGATCCATTTAATTTTTATAGAGCATTAAGATCAATTAATCCCTCACCTTATCTTGTATTTTTAAACCTAAAAAATTATCAAATTATCTGCTCTAGTCCTGAGACTATGATTAAAGTTAAAAATAAAGAAATCACACTTAGACCTATTGCCGGAACTAGAAGAAGGGGTAAAAATGAGATTGAAGATAATAATTTAAAAAATGAATTACTTAAGGATAAAAAAGAACTAGCTGAACATTTAATGCTAGTTGATTTAGGTAGAAATGATGTTGGTCAAATTTCAAAAAACAATACTGTAAAAGTAACTGAACAAAATATAATAGAGTATTATTCCCATGTAATGCATATAGTCAGTAATGTCACGGGAGAATTAAAAAATAATTTAACACCTATAGATGTTCTCTTTGCTGGCTTGCCAGCAGGGACTGTTTCTGGAGCACCTAAAATTAGAGCACTAGAAATATTAGAAAAACATGAAGAAATTAATAGGGAATTTTATTCAGGTTCAGTTTTTTATTTAGATGCAAATGGAGATATGGATAGTTGTATTAATCTTAGAACTGCAATGATTAAAAATAAAAAAATATATGCACAAAGTGGAGCGGGTATTGTTTTTGACAGCATACCTGAAAATGAACATAGTGAGTGTATCAATAAGGCTAGTGCTTTATTTGAAGCTTACAATTTAGCTCATAAAATATAATGATAACTCTCATAGATAATTACGATAGCTTCACATATAATTTATATCATTGTTTAAGTAAAAGAGATCAGGTTTTGGTTATTAAAAATGACTTGATTTTAAAAAATATTGATAAAATTATTAATAGCAAAGGTGTTGTAATATCACCTGGACCAAGTAATCCATTTAATGCAGGAGAATGTCTTGAATTAGTCCATCAAATATTCTCATTTATTCCAATATTAGGTGTTTGTTTAGGTCATCAAATTTTAGGAGTCTATTTTGGAGCTAAAATAGACACATTAAGTACACCAATGCATGGGAAAGTATCGAATTTAAAAAAAATAAATGAATGTAAAATATATAAAAACATTGATAAAAAATTCCGTGCAACTAGGTATCACTCTCTATACCTAAATAAAAATAATTTTCCTAAAAATTTAAAAATAACAAGCATTTCAGAAGATGATAAAATTATAATGAGTTTTAAACATGAATTATTTTCTATTTATGGAGTGCAATATCATCCTGAAAGTATCGAAACACTTGAAGGTTCAAAGATTTTAGAAAATTTTATGGATTGTATATGAAATTTAAAATAGATGATTTAATAACTAAAAGGAATATTGATTATGCAATTAAGTATTTATTTGACTCAGATAATATTTCTCATCAAGCAATTATTATTCATCAACTAAATAAATTAATAAATAATAGCGATATACTTTTATCCCTAAGAAAATTTATTTTTAAAAATTCTAATAAAATAAAACAATATCCTAATTCTTTGGACACATGCGGGACTGGAGGTGATGGGTTAAAGACATTAAATATATCAACAACAGTTGCTATATTGTTATCATCTGTTGAAATTCCAATTGCAAAACATGGTAATCGTGCTGCTAGCTCATTAAGTGGCTCTACAGATATTATTTCTGAATTGAATATATCTAGTGAAAAAGACTCAAAGAAAATAATTAATAAAATAACAAATGATAAATTTGTCTATTTAAATGCACCTTTTTTTTATCCAAATCTAAGTAAAGTTGGAGAAGTAAGAAAAAAATTAGGTATAAAAACGATATTTAATTATATGGGCCCAACATTAAATCCATTAGGCGCAAAATATCAAATATTAGGTACAGTGAATAAAAACTCAGCAGAAATTATGTTAAAAATACTATCTAAAATTAATAATAAAAATTCTACAATTTTTTTCTCAGATGATGGATTAGACGAAATAAGTATATTTGCTCCAACAAATTTTTATTTTAAAAGAGGAAAAAATATCACAAAAAAGAGGATATCTAATACAAAATATAAAAAGTATCTTTCCTCTAGATTAAATTTTAATGATATTAAAGGAAATACTCCCTCTTATAACGCAAACAGGTTGATTGAATTATTTCAAGGAAAAAAAGATAGTTACAGAGATATAACTATTATTAATTCTATTTATGCGATGCAAACAATAAAACCTACTTATAAATTTGATGAATGCTTTGATATATTAAGTAATTCTCTTGATACTTCTAAGGCTCTTAATCATTTGAACAATATTAAAAAGTAATGAATATTTTAGATAAAATAGTTCTAGAAAAAATTAACCATACAGAATATTTAAGTCAAAAAATAAATAAAAAAAAGAATTTTAAATATAAAAAGTCAAAATACTTTCTTAGTGCAATAGAAAGCAATATTAGTATTAATAAGAATGCTCTTATAGCTGAATTTAAAAGATATAGCCCTTCGGTAAAAAATTTTAATAAAATAAAGTATATTCAGGATATTCTCGAACAATATCATAAATCAAAATGTTGTTGTATATCCATCTTAACCGACAAAAATTTTGGTGGAAGTTTAAATGATATAACGATAGCAAGAAAAATTACTGATAAACCTATTATCAGAAAAGATTTTATAATAAATGAAACACAAGTATTTGAAACTAAAGAATTTGGTGCAGATGCTGTATTATTAATTGCAAAAATTTTATCTAAATCAAATATAAAAAAATTATATGAATTAGCAATTGATATTGGTTTAGATGTATTAATAGAGATTGAAAATATTTCTGAAGCAACGAAAATTGAGGGTATAGATGCAAAATTGATTGGAATCAATAATAGAAATCTAAAAGAACAAAAGATCGATATAAATAAATCCATAAAGCTATCTAAAATATTAAAAAATAAAATTATAATTAGCGAAAGTGGAGTTACAGTTTCAAATATAAAAAAAATTAAAAAAGAAAGTGGAATATCTTCTTTTTTAATAGGCGGTAGTATTTTAAAAAATGATAATAAAATTAAATATATTAATAGATTATACGAGGCTTAATGAGTTTATCACACTTCAATAAAAAAAATAAAAATATTGAAATGGTTGATATATCAAAAAAAAATAAAACAAAAAGATATGCAGAGGCAAGATCTTTAATAGAAATTGACAAAAAACTTTATTCAATAATTAAAGGTGATAAAGAATTAAAAAATAATTTATTTAACACTGCCAAAATTGCAGGTATTTATGCTGCAAAGAATACTTCACATCAGATACCATTAACACACAATATTCCAATAGATTATGTTTCTTTGTCCCTTAATTTAAGAGACGAGGAATATATAGAAATTAAAAGTGTTGTGAAATCACACTACTCAACAGGATTAGAGATAGAAGCTTTAAATTCTGTTTCGTGTGCCTCTATTACAACTTTTGATATGCTTAAATCTTATAAAAAAAAGATAACTATTAAGAAAATCGAAATAATAAAAAAAAGAGGGGGTAAGAATAATATTGGATGATATTTTTAAGACAATTAAATTAATTTCAAGTCATCTTCCAAAAAATAGATTTTCATCAATTTTAAGTCAAAACTTAAATAATAATCATTTAATCAAATCTAATATAGTGATTAAGAAGAATATACCTCCTCAAAATCAATCATCAATGGATGGTATTGCAATTACAAATGTAGGAAAAAAATTTAAAATAGTTGGAAAATCAAAATTAAATATTTTTAATAAAATAAAGGTAAATTTAAATGAGTGTTTAATTGTAAAAACTGGGTCACTAATTCCTGATAATATAAAATATATAGTTCCCCAAGAGCAAATTTTTATAAATAAAGGGAGTGCTTATGTAATTAATTTTAATAAAAATAATAAATTTATCAGAAAAAAGGGACATATCTTCAAAAAAGGTAATAAAATAAACTTTCAAAATAAATATCTATCTTTTTATGAATTAAGCAGTATAAGAAGCTTCAAAGATATAAAAGTCAAAATACTACAACCATTAAAATTTAAAATTATTTCGACAGGTAGCGAATTTACCAAAGATCATTTTATTCTCCCTACAAATGGTTATTATTTAAATAATTTTATAAAAAAGAATAATCATATTGTTGATAAGAATATACATATAAAAGACGATCAAAAATTGTTACTAAAAGAAATAAACAATTCTAAATCAGATATTACAGTTATTATTGGAGGTACAGGTAAAAGTAAAGATGATATTAATTTTGAAAATTTTAATTTAATTATTGATGGTCTTGATTTAAAACCAGGTAGACCTTTTAAATTATTTATAAAGAAAAATAAAATTTATATGTTTTTTCCTGGAAACCCTTGTTCTTCTTTTGTATTAACCAATATAATTATTAAATCATTAATCGATATTTATAATAATAGAAAATTGCAGATTAAATATGATTTAATGGATATCAATAAAGTCAAATTTAATTTTAAAAGTTTGAAAAGAAAATCTTTTTTATTTGGTTTAAGAGATCAAAAAAGTATTAAAGTATTTAATAATCAAGAAAGTTCTAATTTAAAAAATATATTGTATGCAAATTGTCTGATTTATTATGATAGAACTAATAAACTAAGGTTATATCAAATAAATGACTAAAAATGCCAAAAAGCTTTTAGATTTTTTGAGAAAATATATTGAGAAAAACAAAATATCTCCTAATTATGAGGAAATGAAAGAGCACATGGGTTTAAAGTCTAAATCTTCCATATTCCAGTATTTAGAATATTTAGAAGAACAAGGTCATATTAAAAAAGATAAATTAAAATCTAGATCAATTGAATTAAATAATTTAATTCCATTTTATAATACGATATCAGCTGGTAAACCTTTGGATAATCTAAATCAACAAATAGAATATATTGATGTAAATAGTTTTATAAAATCAAATAAAAGTAACTGTGTCGCTTGTAAAGTAAATGGTAATTCAATGGAGTCTTATGGTATTTTTGAGGATGATATAATTATATTAGAGAAAGTTACAAATTATAGTTCAAATGATATTCATGCTATTCAGATAGATGATAGTGAAATAACTCTAAAAAAAATTAAATTAATCAAAGATGAAATTGAAATATTTGGCGACCATAAAAATTTTTCATCAATAAAATATAGAAAAGATAGGATTAAAATATTGGGTAAGATGATTAATTTAGTCAGAAAATATTAATGATTGTAACTAGGTTTGCTCCCTCTCCTACTGGAAATTTTCACATGGGCAGTTTGAGGACTGCAATTTACAATTTTTTATTTGCAAAAAAAAATAAAGGAAATTTTCTATTGAGAATAGAAGATACTGATAAAGAGAGATCAAAAAAGGTTTATGAAGAAGAAATCTTAAAGATATTTAATATTTTTAAACTTCAATATGACAAACTTAGTTATCAATCTAAAAATTTAAGTATTCATCAAGAATATTTAGAAAAACTCATATCAAATGATATGGCATATCATTCAAAGGATGGGCCTTATAAGTTCAGAGTGAATAGAGATAATGAATTTTTTGAGTATGATGATTTAATTTTAGGGAAAATTAAAATCCCATCTAATACTATAGAAGATTTTTCAATTGCAAGATCTGACAAAAGTCCAACTTTTATATTATCAAACTTAATTGACGATAATTTAGAGAATGTGACTAATGTCATTCGCGGAAACGATCATACTACTAATTCAATTAAACAAATTATGATATCCAATGCTTTAAATTTTAAAGATATAAAATATGCTCATATACCCCTAATACACGATATCAATGGCAAAAAGCTATCAAAAAGAAATAATATTACTAATGTAAATGATTATTTGAGTAAAGGTTATCTATCTGACTCCATATTTAATTTTATCATTAAATTAGGTAATAATTTCAATGATATTGAATATTTAGACATTGAAGATGCAATTGAAAATTTTAATTTATCTAAAACAGTTTTATCACCAGCTAAATTTGATATTGAAAAGTTAGATTTTATTAATCGTCATTATTTAAATAAATTATCTTTTATAGAATTTAAAAATTTTTTAGAGAAGGACATAGAAAAAAAAGTATCTAATTTTAAGTTGGAACTTGTTTACATAGATATACTAGAAAGATGTAATAAATATACTGATATCAATATAGAAGTATCAAAACTATTGAATTTTTTTGAAAAAAACATTGCCCTTGAAATTGATGAAAATGAAAAAGATTTAATTAAAAGAATTTATTCAATTATTAATAGTTTGCATGATAGTGATAATGCTTTATTAATGCTTGAAAAAAATGACTTACCTCTTAAGAAAATAGGAAAAATTATTAGAAAAATTACAGTAAATTTTGAGTCCAAAATACCAATTGAAAAAATTTTTTTATTCTTTGGTATTGAAAAAGTGAAAGAAAAGTTATTATTATACTTATATGATTGATGAAAAACGATTTAAATTAGTAGATACTAAAACTGGTAAAGAGTATGAATTCGATGGGATCAAAGGGTCTATTGGGCCAGATGTAATTAACATATCATCACTTTATAAGAAGACAGGTCTATTTACTTATGACCCTGGTTTTACATCAACTGCAGCTTGTAATTCTAAAATAACATACATTGATGGCGAAAAAGGTATTCTTCAATATAGAGGTTATCCTATTGAGGAACTTGCAAATAATAGTTCTCATCTAGAAGTTTGTTACTTACTTATGCATGGTGAGTTGCCATCAGAGAGTGATAAAAATGAATTTGAAGAAATAATTAAAAACCACACATTACTAAATGAGCAAATAATTCAATTTTATAGAGGTTTTAGAAGAGATGCACACCCTATGGCTATGATGATTGGAATTGTTGGAGCTTTGTCGTCATTTTATCATGACTCTTTAAATATTGAAGATCCTGAGCATAGAATGATTGCTTCACATAGAATTTTAGCAAAGATGCCAACCATTGCTGCAATGGCTTATAAATACTCTGTGGGTCAACCTTTTGTTTATCCTGTTAACAAACTTAATTACGCAGATAATTTTTTACATATGTGCTTTGCAACACCAACAAAGGAGTATGAAATAAATCCACTCTTTTCAAAAATAATGGATCAAATCTTCATTCTTCATGCTGATCATGAACAAAATGCTTCAACGTCAACTGTAAGAACAGCTGGCTCATCTCTAGCAAACCCATATGCTTGCTTATCAGCTGGTATTTCATCACTTTGGGGGAAATCTCATGGTGGTGCAAATGAAGCTGTAATAGATATGATTGATGAAATAGTTTTAAATGATTTAAAACCTAAAGACTTTATAGAAGAGGTAAAAAATAAAAAAAATAAAATACGATTGATGGGTTTTGGACATAGAGTGTATAAAAGTTATGACCCTAGAGCTAAAGTTTTAAAGAAAAGTACAGAAGACTTATTTAAAGATTTAAAAATTAAATCAAAAGAACTCGAAATAGCTAAAGAAATTGAAGAGTTAGCTTTAAACGATTCATATTTTAAAGAAAAAAATCTATACCCAAATGTTGATTTTTACTCAGGAATTCTTTTAAAAGCGCTGAATATACCTACTACAATGTTTACACCAATTTTTGCAGTTGGAAGAACAGTAGGCTGGCTATCACAATGGAAAGAAATGATAGAAGATAAAGAATTTAAAATAACAAGACCCAGACAATTATTTACTGGAGATAAAGATAAATCCTATAAAAAAGTGCCTGATAGAGAGAAAAAATCAATATTTAATTTATTGTGGCTTAAGAAGACTTTTCTAAATAATCAGTAATTATACTTGAACGAAAGTTTTCAAAATTACAACTTTTAATTCCATCAAACATATTTTTTCGATAATTATAAAGCTTATCTTTATTAAATTTTAAAATTGTGAAAAAATTTGACAAGTTAGTAGCTGTAAAATCATTTTGAATAAACTCTTTTACAATTTCTTTTTTATTAAAGATGTTAACTAATGATAAGTATTTAGATCTTACGAACAATTTAAAAATAGAATAATTTATAATATTCGCTTTATAAAATATTAAGTGTGGTATATTTGAAAAACATAGTTCTAAATGAACAGTGCCTGAACAAGCAAAAGCAAAATCTAGTTTAGATATTTTTTTATAGTAGGAGTGATCATTCAAGTGTATTTGAATATTATAGTTATCTTTAAAGTAGTTTTTTATAAATTCATAATATTCATTTGTAACAAAAAAATTAAAAACAAGATCTTTATATTTTTTTAGATTTAAAAGTAATTTCTTAATTATAAGAATATTTTTATATATTTCTTGTTGTCTACTTCCCAAAAAAATACCAATATTAATGATTTCATTATAATTATTAGAGTAATAAGTTTTGTTCTTTAATGGATGGCCAATATAATCATAGATATCTGAGTTGTAATAACTTTTTTCAATACTAAATATTGAAAAAATCCTATCAAAATTTCTATTAATAAACTTTGCTTTGCTTGATTTCCAGATAAAAACTGATGGTCCTACAATTTGGCAATATTTTATATTATTTGACTTAAATTTTTGGATGTAAAATTTTGAAAAATCAAATGAATCTACAAAAAAAATATGTGTAAATAAATGTGAATCAACAATTTCTTTAATTTTAAGTCTAAGATTAAAAAGATATTTTAAATTGAGAACAATATCTACAAATCCCATAATTGGAGTAATCTTTATATTAGTTAAATCATTAAATTCTAAGTAGCCCTCATCCATACCAAAAGTGGATATTTGATTTTTATTAATTTTAAAAAAATTATCATCAAGTATTGATTTAACAATTTGCCTTCCGGATTGCTCAAGAGTTATGAATAATATCTTCATATTATAATACAATTAAAGAAATATTATTTGCTCGTATTTTTTTTAAAAAATTATCTTTTTCTGAAATTAAAATATTATTATTAAATAAACAGATTACACGAAATTTATATTTTATAAGTAACTTAAGTGTTTCCATACCTATTATAGGGAAATCAATTTCATCAATTTGATTTGATTTTTTAGATTTTACAAAAATCAAGTCATTGAATTTAGTACTTATTTTACCAATTTTATTGATCATGTCGTTTGTGCCAAATATATCCTCCATAGCTAGTACTCTATCGCCATTTAAAATAAACGATTGCGCTATATTCATGGAGAATATTTTTTTTAAAAAGCTTTTTTTAATTTTTAATTTAATAATATTTTTTTTATTTTCATTGTGAAAATACTCATCTTGATAAGAAATTAGCATTTTT
>CABZCN010000008.1 GCA_902524245.1 uncultured Alphaproteobacteria bacterium | reverse complement strand
AAGAGTTTTTCAAGTAAAGTTATTCTTTCCTCTACAGAGCTATTTTTCCATGTCGTAAAAGCATTTTTAGCTGCCACTACAGCCTTGTTAGTGTCATCTTCATTACCTAAAGATATAGTTACATAAGGTTCTTCTGTAGCTGGATTAATTACATTAAAATCTGAGTTTTTTGATGGAGATACCCATTCACCATTTATATAAAATTTTCTTTTATCAAGCATATTTCAGATTATAACCATAAATAAACAGTTGGTCGATTTATTATATTTACATAATTATTTTTCAAGAGATCCATCTTGGACATATTTTAAAATACGAACTACTTGTTCATTATTAGACACTACAGCAGAAGCTGCTGCATCTACCTCTTTTAAAGCATGTTGATGATCATCACTATGTATAATAATAATTGATTTGTTTAGAGCCGAAGCATATCCAGCATCAAAAGCAGCATTCCATTGTTTGTATTTTTCACCAAATTTTACAACTACTACATCGCTATCCTTTATAGCTTTTTTTGTACGAATAGAATTAATGTTGGCACCTTTATTATCTTTCCAAAAATTTTTATCCTCAGATCCTAATATTTCTACGCCGCAATTATCTGAATTTTCATGATTGGTGACAGGAGAAAAAAATTGAGTCTTCAAATTAGCAAAATTACACAATTGAATTAAATCTTCACGCCAATTAGTGTGAATTTCTCCAGCTAAATAAACTTTAATCATAGTTTTAAGTGGTGAGCCCAGCAGGATTCGAACCTGCGACACCCTGATTAAAAGTCAGGTGCTCTACCGGCTGAGCTATGGGCCCGTGTAGAATAATTGTGAACATTTCAAATTTTTGCCAAGAAATCAAGGACTGGTTTTGGTACACTTTTGGAAATATCCCCACCCAACTTGTGTATCTCTTTTATAAATCTTGATGATATAAAATGATATTTTTCTGAAGACATTAAAAAAATAGTTTCAATATCTTTATCGATTGATCTATTCATACCAGTCATTAAAAATTCATACTCAAAATCTGAAACAGCTCTTAAACCTCGAATAATCAATGAAGCATTTTTTGATTTTACATAGTGTACTAGTAAATTTTCAAATTTTTCTACTTTAATTTTTGATAAATCTTTCTCTGGAAGAGATAGAATTGATTGATTTATTAAATTTAATCTATCATCAATAGATATTAGGTGATCTTTAGACTTATTATTCGAAACAGCTATAACTAATTCATCAACTACACTTAAACTCCTTTGAATAATATCGAGATGTCCGTAAGTGATTGGATCGAATGAACCGGGATATATACCAATTTTTGACATTTTAATCTTCTAACCTTGCTACAGAGACAATTTTTTCATTTGCATCTACTTTAAATACAGAGACACCTTGGGAAACTCTTCCAACTACTCTGATGTTATCTCCAACATTACACCTTAATAATTTACCAGTATCTGAAATTAAAGCTATATTATCATCCAAATTTACTTTTAAAGATTGAATAACTCTTCCATTTTTAGGGGTAACAGTAATATTAGTAACTCCCGATCCACCTCTATTAGTAATTCTGTATTCATAAGCAGAACTTAACTTACCATAACCATTTTCGGTAATTGATAAGAGATATTCTTCTGTATTTGCAAGTTCTTTAAATTTATTGTTTATTTTTGATATATCTTTTTTAGCCTCATTTTTTGCTTTTAAATAGGACTCTCTTACATCTATAGATATTTTATTATGAAGTAAACTACATACCGATACAACTTTATCATCTTTAGCTAGTTTAATCCCCCTTACACCAGCAGAGCCTAATCCTGAAAACTCTCTTAAATCTTTTGTGGCAAATCTAATTGATTTACCATTTGTTGTTGCAAGCTGTACATCATCATTTTCTATAACAGAAATTACACCAATTAACCTATCTCCTGTTTTAAGTTTAATGGAAGTCTTACCTGTTCTAGATAATTTTCTTGAACCACTCATTGCAACATCTTTTAGTTTATTTTTTCTAATGTTCCCAAGGCTAGTAGCAAAAACTAAATTATAATTCTCAAAATCATCAATATCTTTTGGCAATGTAAGAATAGAAGAAATTTTTTCGTTTTTTGTTATTGGAATAAGATTGACTATTGCTTTTCCCCTCGATGTAGGTGTGCCAGCAGGTAATTCATAGGCTTTCATGGAATAAACTTTTCCAACTGAAGTAAAAAATAATATTGTATCACGAGTAGTGGCAGCAAATACTTGTTCAAGAAAATCTTCATCTCTTGTAGTCATAGCTTTTTTACCTTTACCTCCTCTTTTTTGAACTTTGTAAGAGGATTTTAAAACTCTTTTTATGTAACCTTGATGGGAAACTGTGACTACAACATCTTCTTCGATTATTAGATCTTCCGTGTCTATGTCTTCAATATCATGTTTTTGAATTTCAGTTTTTCGATCTGTAGAAAAATTATCTTTAATTTCTGTCAATTCACTTTTTAATACTTTTAATAATTGCTTATCTGAATTTAATATTTTGAGATATGTATCAATGTCTTCTACAAGTGATTTTAAATTATTAAATAAATCGTCTCTTTCTAAAGCTGTTAACTTTTGAAGTCTTAATTCCAGAATAGCTTTAGCTTGTTCCTCGTCTAACTGTATCTTAGATCCTGATAGCTTAAAAGAAGGGTTTATTAACTTAATGTATTGAGTAACATTAGATTTTACCGCCCATTTTGTTGATAATAATTTTTCTTTAGCTTCTGAAGGAGTGTTAGATTTTTTAATAAGGTTAATTACTGAGTCAATATTATTAACAGCAATTGATAATCCAATTAAAATATTAGCTTTTTCTCTTGCTTTGTTAAGTTTATATACAGTTCTTTTTGTAATAACATCTTTTCTAAAATTAATAAAATAAGTGAGGCCATCTTTTAAATTAAGTGTTAAAGGCTTTGTCTCTTTCAATGCAAGCATATTACTGCTGAATGAGGTTTTTAAGGGAGTATATTGAAATAGCTGATTTTTTATTATTTCAGGCACAGCAGATGATTTTAATTCAACTACAATTCTAACGCCCTCTTTATTCGACTCATCACGAATATCGTTAATGCCCTCTATCGTTTTATTATTAACTACGTCAGCAATACGCTCTAAAAGTTTTGACTTATTTTGCAAGTAAGGAATTTCTGTAATTATAATTGCATTTCTACTCTTAATTTTCTCTTCATGAAGTTTAGATAAGACTGTAACGCTTCCCCTACCTGTTTCATACATTGAGCTTAGACCAGCAGTGCCAGATATAATTCCTCCAGTTGGAAAATCTGGCCCTTTAACGATCTTATGAAGTTGTTTAGAAGTTGTATCTGGTTCATCTACTAGAATTAAAGTAGCGTCTATAATTTCACCAAGATTATGAGGAGGAATATTTGTTGCCATTCCTACTGCAATACCACTGGCACCATTTACAAAAATATTTGGAAATCTTGATGGTAAAACTTTTGGTTCTGTTAATGTCTCATCGTAATTTGCCCTAAGTTGAACTGTTTCATACTCTAATTCTTCTAACATAAAAGATGAGATTTTATCTAATCTAGCTTCGGTGTAACGCATAGCTGCAGCAGGATCTCCGTCCATAGAACCATAATTTCCCTGGCCATCTATTAAGGGGAGACGCATTGTAAAATCTTGTGCCATTCTAACCATAGACTCATATATTGCAGAGTCACCATGAGGGTGATATTTACCCATAACATCTCCAACTATTCTTGCAGATTTTTTATAAGGTTTATTGTGATGGTACGAAGACTCATACATAGAGTAAAGTATTCTTCTGTGAACTGGTTTTAATCCATCCCTAACGTCGGGTAAAGCTCTAGAGACTATGACACTCATAGCATAATCTAAATAACTTTTTTCTAATTCATCTGTAATATCTATGTTTGGATATATTTTAGTATCCAAAACATCTAACTGTTTTGCTTTAGTTTTTTTCTTTTTAGCCAATGATTTTTTTAAAAAGGAATGTCATCATCGAGTTGTTCAGCTGTAGATGTTTCTGAACCACCCATTGCTTCATCTGCTGCTGAGTCTAATTGATTACTATTATTTTCATCACTAACAGATGATTGAGAACGAGTATCTAACATCGTTAATACTCCAGAATAATTTGGAATAACTACTTCAGTGGTGTATTTATCAACACCATTATTATCAGTCCATTTCCTTGTTTGAAGTTGACCTTCTATATATATCTTTGAACCTTTCCTTAAATATTTTTCACAAATATCAGCTAACTTATCATTAAAAACAACAACTCTGTGCCACTCAGTCTTATCCTCTAACTGTTGTGTATCTTTATTTCGGTATTTCGTAGAGGTAGCGATTGAAAAACTCGCCAATCTCGATCCAGCTGTGGTCGCTCTAATATCAGGATCTTTACCTAAGTTACCTAGAAGAATTACTTTATTTACTGATCCAGCCATGAATATTTTTATTAAAAGGTAATATTAATATATATTAAAAGCCCTTTAATTGATATCTAATTTAATGGATAAACATTCACCACTTACTCACATTATTGTTCATAATGCCCATGAACATAACTTAAAAAATATAAATTTAAATTTACCAAAAAACAAACTAGTTGTAATAACTGGTGTAAGTGGGTCTGGCAAATCAACATTAGCCTTCGATACAATTTATGCAGAAGGACAGAGAAAGTATATCGAATCACTAAGTGCTTATGCTCGTCAATTTTTAGATATGATGGATAAACCTAAGGTTGATAAAATAGAGGGTTTATCTCCTGCTATTTCAATTGATCAAAAAACAACTTCAAAAAATCCTAGATCAACAGTAGGAACAGTAACTGAGATTTATGATTATTTAAGAGTTCTATTCTCAAGAGTTGGTGTCCCCTACTCACCCGCAACTGGAAAACCAATCAAAGGCTTAACTAGCTCAGAAATGATAGATGAAGTTAATTTAAAATTTAATTCAAAAAAAATAATGATTATGTCTCCATTAATTAAAGGGAGAAAAGGAGAGTATAAAAAACTCTTTGAGGAATATTTTAAAAAAGGTTACGAGAGATTTTTGATTAATAACAAACTTTATCAAAAAGAAGAATTACCCGAATTAAGCAAAAACTTTAAACATTCTATTAGTGTTGTAATTGATAGAATAATACCATCAAAAGATAATAGAGATAGATTAGCAAATAGTATTGAAATTAGTTTAAAAGAAAGTGAAGGAAATGTAGAGGTATTTAATATTGATGATAATGAAATAATTACATTGTCTGATAAATTCATGTGTCCCGTAAGTGGATTTAGTATTGATGAAATAGAACCCAGATTATTTAGTTTTAATAATCCATATGGAGCTTGTAAAACATGTGACGGTCTTGGTGAAATAGATACTTTTGATGAAGATATATTGATACCAGATAAAAATTTATCATTTAATGATGGAGCAATAAATTTTTGGTCAGAAAGATCAAAATCACGAATATTTCCAAAGCTAAAAAAAATGTTTAATGCAAAAAAATTAGAAAATGTTATTTGGTCTAAAATACCTAAATCTTTTCAAAATGAGGTTCTTTTTGGTGGAAGACAATTTGATGGTTTAATTAATATTATGGACGATATCTATGATGGCTCATCAAGTTGGTGGAGGCAATGGGAGCTTGAAAAATTTAGAAACTCAAAAACTTGTCATGACTGTGATGGAAAAAGACTAAATGAAAAAGCACTATGCGTTAAGATTAATAACATAACCATTTCTGACTTTACTTCTTTAAGCATAGCTAATTCTTTGAAGTGGATTAATGAATTTGAAAATGAATTAAATGATCAGGAAAAACTAATAGCAGCTCCATTAAAAAAAGAAATCTTTTCTAGATTAAATTTTTTAAATGAAGTTGGTTTGAATTACCTAAGTTTATCGAGAAAAAGTTCTACTCTATCTGGTGGAGAATCTCAAAGAATTCGATTAGCAAGTCAAATTGGGTCTGGTTTAACTGGAGTTACATATGTATTAGATGAACCTTCAATAGGACTTCATCAAAGAGATAATCAAAAACTAATAAATACTCTTAAGAATTTAAGAGATTTAGGAAACACAATAATAGTCGTTGAGCATGATGAGGATATTATAAGAGAGGCAGATTATGTAGTTGATATCGGTAAGCATGCAGGTATCAATGGTGGATCTATTATAGCTAACGGAGAATTTAACAAAATACTAAATAGTAAAGATAGTTTAACTAGTAGCTATATAAGAGGTTTAATTGGTAGATATCCACCCACTCTTAATAAAATTCCATCAAAACAATTTATTGAAATCAAAAAGGCAAATGGGAATAATTTAAAAGATGTGAGTGTAAAATTTCCTTTAAGTAAGTTTATAACTATTACTGGTGTATCTGGAAGTGGAAAGTCAACTTTAATTAATGAGACTTTGTATGGAGCTACTAATAACAGAATTTATGAAAAAATTATAAAAACACTCCCTTATGAGGACATTAAAGGTATAGAAAATATTGATAAAGTTATAAATATCGATCAATCACCGATAGGAAGAACACCTAGATCAAACCCAGCTACCTATGTTGGGCTTTTTACACCAATCAGAGAATGGTTTGCAAATTTACCAGAGGCTAAAGTTAAAGGTTTTAAGCCTGGTAGATTTTCATTTAATGTTAAAGGAGGTAGGTGTGAGAGTTGTGAGGGTGATGGATTAAAAAAAATTGAAATGCATTTTTTAGCTCCTGTATATGTTAAATGTGAAGTTTGCAACGGAAAAAGGTATAATAAGGAAACATTAAGTATTCAATACAATAAAAAAAATATTAATGATATTTTATCAATGACAGTAGATGATGCTGAAGAATTTTTTATTAATAATCCACAAGTATATTCAAAGCTTAAAACACTAAAAGATGTTGGTTTAGGGTATATTTCTATTGGTCAATCAGCAACAACACTATCCGGTGGAGAGGCTCAAAGGATTAAATTATCTAAAGAATTATCAAAACGTCAAACTGGCAAAACACTTTATATTTTAGATGAACCTACAACTGGACTTCACTTTGATGATATAAAAAAACTTTTAGAGATACTTCATAAATTAGTTTCTTACGGAAATACTGTAATTGTAATAGAACACAACTTAGATGTTATTAACACGAGTGATTGGATTATAGATCTTGGACCTGAGGGTGGAGAAAAAGGTGGGAATATTTTATTTGAAGGTAAACCAAAGGATCTAATTAAGAATAAAGATAATCAAACAGGTATTTATTTAAAAAAATATCAAGAGTCTCTTGCTTTAAGCACTGCTTCATAATTCAAATCCCCCACTATTCCAAGCACCAGAAATAAAGAAGAAAAAGTTCCAATCAAAACCCCAAAAATAAAAACTATTGGCATTTCAGTTAAATTGACAGGTGCTAGAAAAACTAGACATAATAATGCCAATATAGTTGTGAAACTTGTCAATATAGTTCTTCGAAGATTTAATTTAATTGAGTTGTTAACATTAGTTTCAAAATTATCTTTATTTTCCTCGTTTGAAGTTAAACTTCTAAGCCGATCAAATAAAACTATAGTATCGTTTATGCTGTAACCTGCAATTAGTAGCAAAGCTGCGATCATTGTTAAATTAAATTCAATATTAAATAATGACATAAAGCCTATAGATACAAAAACGTCATGTAATAATGCGAATATACCTGATGCTGCAAACTGCCAATCAAACCTTATCCAAACATAAACAGCTATTACCAACAAAGAAGATGCTAAAGCATAAATAGAATTTTTTATAAGCTCTTCACTAAAAGTTGGTTCTATATACTCAGAGAGTAATATTTCAATATCCGGGTTTTGATCAATTATATTTTTTATTTCATCAATAAAAACAGGATTATTATCACCTGACTCTATTCTGATACTGAAAACATCACTGCCAACCTCTCTTTTAATTAAGACTTCTCTGTCAGAATCTATAAAATCAAAGTATTTATTAAGCTGATTAGTTGTTAAGTTTGATTTTACCTCAAAGTTCAATCCACCTTTGAAATCAATTCCTAAATTCAAACCTTTAAAAAAAATAATTATTATTGTTAGTATTATAAGAGTAAGGGAGACTAAATAAGATTTATTTTTAAAAGAGTAAAAATTAATCATCTTTGTAGTCCAAGGTATTTTATTGAAGTTATATTAATAAATAATTTTAGTATTATGTAAGTAACTATTAGAGAGGATATAATTCCAATAATTAATGAAATTGAGAAACCTCTAATAGGCCCAAAACCAAAAGCAAATAAAAAAATAGCTGCAAATAATGTTGTTAAATTAGAGTCAAGAATAGTTACATAAGCAGAATTGAAACCATGATTTTTAGGATCTTCGATATTATGTTTAAAATTTTCTCGAATTCTTTCAAATATTAAAACATTTGCATCAACACACATTCCTATTGTTAATACTATTCCAATAACACCAGGTAGAGTTAATGTTGTGTTTAATAAGGACATCATTGCAAAAAGTAAAGACAGACAACTAATAATTGTGATAACTGTAAAAAATCCTGATATTTTATAATAAATAATCATAAAAAGAGTAATAGCTATAAGAGCTATTATTGATGCTATAACTCCTTTCTCTACACCTTCTTGTCCAAGAGTCGGGCCTATTTGTTTTTCTTGAATTATTTTTATTTGAGTTGGTAAAGATCCGGACTTTAAAATGATTGCAAGATTATTAGCAGTTTCATTTGTAAAACCTCCAGATATTTGACCACTACCGCCAGTAATTGACTCTCTTATAACGGGAGCAGTAATTAAAGAACCGTCAAGAACTATTGCAAATCTAGAACCAACATTTTCAGAAGTCATTTTCGCAAAAAGATCTGAACCCTCTTTATTAAAAGAAAAAGCAACGACTGGTTCATTTTGATTATATTGAAGTGACGCATCTTGAATAAAGTCACCAGTTATATTTGGAATTTCTTGAACTCTAACTTGTTCACCAGTTTCTTCATTTATAAAAGTCTTAGAACCAACTATATTATTTTTTTCTAGGTGTAATGTTAATTTAGCTGTTTTAGAGATTACTTCTTTGACGTTATTATCCAAATCACCAGGTATTTCTAATAAAATTTTATTTAATCCTACTTTTTGTATAGATAATTCTTTATTACCAAGAAAATCAACTCTTGACCTTACAATCTCGACCGCATTTAAAGTCATATCTGACAATGATTTATTAAAACTTTGTTTAGAAAAAATATAACTATTTTCTTTATCTGATTTTTCATTAATTTCTAAACCTAAATTTTGTATAACAATATTTGTAAGAGCATCTAAATTTTGGTTTTTAGATATTACAATCTCTCCATTATCTATATCGGATGAAATAGAATAAGTATTTTCAATATATTGAGATGTTTTAACTAAAAGATTGTTGAGATATTCTTCCTCATTCAATTCTAGTAAATATGAAAACCCTCCCTGAATATCTAATCCAAAATTAATTTTACTATCAGATGTTTGACTTTCAAAATTTGGTTTAATAAAGATATAGCTTCCTATTAACAGTAACAAAGATACCCATAATCTCCACTGTTTAAAAATAATCATTATGTTAATTTAGTTTATTAAGCTATTTAGCTGCTATATCAGCTATCATACCCTTAGCTACTTTGACTTGTACGTTATCTGCTATTTCTACAGAGAGAGTACCATCATCATTTACATAATGGATGTTGCCTATAATTCCGCCTTGGGTCACAACTCGATCACCTTTTTTTAAATTTGCGATCATATTTTTGTGATCTTTTAATTTCTTTTGTTGGGGCCTAATAAGTAAAAAGTAGAAAACGACAAAAATTAATATAAGTGGTAGAATTCCTGCAAGTTGTTCCATGATTTAAATCCTTTAAATTAATAAAATAAGCACTAAAATCTCACAATCATCAATGAAGTCAACATAAAATTGAAAAATAAATATTTACTCTGCTGGAATAGATCAAAAAATTCTTTAGATAAAATACCATTCAATAAAGTCCTTGATTTAAAGCTTTTGTATGGCGTTGATAAACAAATAAAAAAAATAGAGGAAAATACAAAAAACTTTATAGAGGGTTTAGCTTTTAATCATGGTCTTTTATGGGGTGTACGTGGAAGTGGCAAAAGTAGTATTATAAGAGGTATATTAAAAAATTTTGCTCATAAATATGATAAATTTGAAACATTAGAAATTAATAGTGAAGATTTATCAGATTTACCAAATATTTTTTTAAATTATAAGTTCGACAAAAAAATCATAATATTTATTGACGATCTATCATTTGAACAAAATGATAGGAGGTATATTCAATTTAAATCGTTTCTTGAAGGATCTTTTTACAACTCAAACTACGAATTTCTAGTATATGTCACAAGTAACAGAAGGCATTTAATGAAGAGAGATATGTTAGATAATGAGAGATCATCTGCTATATCTCAAGATGAGGGGATTGAAGAAAAATTATCTTTATCTGATCGATTTGGATTATGGATTAGTTTTCATAATTTAAGTAAGAAAGATTTTATCTTAATAATTAAAAATTATTGTAAATTTTATAAAATAGAATTTGATAATGAGATTGAAAATAGTGCACTTAAATGGATCTTTTCAAGAGGAAATAGAACAGGTAGGTCTGCTTACCAATTTTTTAAATATTATTGTTCTAGTAAGAATATAATTATTTAGAGATTTTATCTAAATTCCCCATATATGGTTTTAAAACTTGTGGAATACTAATACTGCCATCCTCATTTTGATAGTTTTCCAAAATTGCAATTAATGTTCTCCCCACTGCTAGACCAGATCCATTTAAGGTGTGTACAAATTTGTTTTGATCTGTATCTTTATAACGAGCATTCATTCTCCTAGCTTGAAAAGAATTACAATTACTGCAGGAAGATATCTCTCTATATTTTCCCTCACCAGGTAACCACACTTCAATATCATAAGTTTTTTCTGCTGAAAAGCCCATATCACCAGAGGATAATAAAATAATTTGATAAGGAATTTTTAAATCATCTAATATAGAAGTTGCACAATTTAACATCCTTTCCAACTCTTTTTCTGATTCATCCTCTTTAGTTATGCTTACTAATTCGACTTTAGAAAATTGATGTTGTCTTATCATTCCCCTTGTATCTCTTCCAGCTGCTCCAGCTTCAGATCTGTAACATGGTGTCCAAGCTGTGTACCTCAGGGGCAAATTTTTATCAGACACGATTGTATCTAATACTAAATTAGTCAAAGGTACCTCAGCAGTTGGTATCAGCCAATGATTTGTGTTAGTTTTAAATAAATCTTCTGAAAATTTTGGCAATTGCCCAGTTCCATAAGCTGCAGCATCTCTAACTAAGTTAGGTGGATTAATTTCTATATAATTAAATTCATTTGTGTGTTTATCCAACATAAAATTAGCTATAGCTCTTTCTAATTGAGCTATCTTTTTCTTTAAATATACAAACCTTGTACCTGATACTTTTCCAGCTTGCTCAAAATCAATCATTTCTAAATTCTCTCCAAGTTCATAGTGGGATTTCGGTGTAAAACTAAATGAGGGAATTTTTCCGACTTGTTTTATTAATTTGTTTGAGGTTTCATCTTTTCCCACAGGTACATCTTTATGTGGGAGGTTTGGCAGACTAGATAAATGATTTTTTAATTGCTCATCTATTGTTGAAATATCGTTTTCTAGTTCATCAATCTTGTTTTTAATTAATTGTACTTTTTTTTGTAAATCAGCTTTATCACCTTCGTTAAGATTTGCAAAAGAAGATGATAAATTCTTTCTCTCTGCTCTTAATTCTTGAGATTTAGTTAAAATGTCTCTCTTTTTTTTATCAAGAGAGATAATTTCATTTGATTTTGGATCAATAAATCTCTTTTTTAACAATTCATCAAATAAATCAGGATTTTCTCTTATAAAAGTAATATCATGCATGATAATTTCTATTAATTATTCTCATCCTTATTAATCTGTCGCTTAGCCATAAATTTAGATACAAGGATAGATATTTCATACAAAATTATTATAGGTAACGCTAGAGAAATTTGTGAAAATGGATCAGGTGGTGTTACTATTGCTGCAAATACAAATGACAAAACAATTGCATATTTTCTAAATGAAATTAATTGACTTATAGTGAGAACACCAAATTTAACAAGTAAAAGTAAAATAACAGGTAATTGAAAAGCAAGTCCAAAAGCAAAAATAAATGTCATCATAAGTGACAAATATTCATTCATTTTTGCTTGAAGAGTAATATTGATACCGTCTGCTTGTGAGGTTTGAAAACTTAAAAAAAACTTCCAAGCTATGGGTGATATCACGTAATAGACAACAGCGGCACCTAAAACAAACAAAAATGGGATAGCAATTAAAGTTGGTAATGAAATTTGTTTCTCTTTTTTAAGTAATCCTGGGGATACAAAAGACCAAATCTGAATAGATAAAAAAGGAAATGAAATAAAAGCGGCTGTAAAAAAAGCAACTTTAACGTTTGTTAAAAAAGCCTCTTGAAGAGCTGTATAAATTAATCCATTGCCATCTCCTAAGATTGAAGTTAACGGTTTAGCAAGGAATTCAAATATTGATTGAGAAAAATAAAAAGAAACTATAAATGCAATAATGAAAAAAATTATGACATAAATTAGTTTTTGTCTTAGTTCCTTTATATGATCGAAGAAATTCATTGAACTTTCAACTTCGGTCATTTTTTTCTCCTTTCATTATTTCATCATTGCTTTTTTCAATAAATTCGTCTAATTCTTTCCCTTCTTTTACAATTGACTCTTTTGTATCTAAAATATCCTTTTTAATATCTTTCACCTCCTCTAAATGAGATATCTCATTTACAGTAGATTTAAACTCTCTAGAAATTTTTCCTAGGCCTGAGGTTATTCCTTTAATAAATTTAATAACAGTAGGTATTTCCTTAGGTCCTACAACTATTACAGTTATGATTAGGATGATGGATATCTCCATCCAACCTAAAGAAAACATTACTGGTCCTTATTTTGATTGTCTTTATTGTCTTGATCTGGGTTAGCAGGTTTTTCATCTTCAGCCATATTGCTCTTGAAAGACTTAATTCCTTTTGCCATATCTGCCATTAAAGATGGTATTTTACCTTTTCCAAATAATAAAAGAACGATAATTAAAACAATTATCCAATGCCATATGCTAAATGTACCCATTTTCGTAATCTACTACATTATTGATGTCTTATCTAGGAAAAATAAATACGTGGTTTAGATCTAGTGAAAAAGAAACTGAACTAGCAGGAGCAGGTAAAAACTCTCCAATTAACTTACTATGTATGTGGTGTTTTTTATTATTACTATCGTTCACTGTCATATGAATCATAGCGCTATTTCCAAGAAATTTAGAGTCAACAACAACTCCTGAGTTAGGACTAGTTAAAGGAGACTTTTCAACATTTAATTTAATAGCCTCAGGTCTAACTACTACATTTACTTGTTGGTTATCTTTAAAGTCTTTTGTATCTAGTATACCTAAAGGAGTTTCACATTTATTATTTAAAATCTTTGTCATAAAAATATTAACCTCTCCAAACAAAGAGGCAACATAAACATTAGAAGGATTAAAGTATATTTCACGAGGTTTTCCTATCTGAACTATTCTTCCCTTTTCCATTACAATAATAACATTGCTAAGAAACATAGCCTCTTCGGCATTGTGTGTTACTACAATAGCAGAGGAGTCCAAGCTATTGATTAAGTGCAGTGTGTCATCAATAATTTCCTTTTTTAAATTAGTATCTAAATCAGAAAAAGGTTCATCTAAAAGTAATAGTCGTGGTTGAACAGCTATTGACCTTGCTAATGCTACTCTTTGCTGTTCTCCTCCACTAAGAGCATGAGGATATTTATCCAGAAAATTTTCAACTTTAGCTAATTGTATTACTTGGTCAATCAACTGTTTTTTATTTACTTTAGTGCTTGCTGCAAAACTAATATTTTCTTTTACGTTCATATGAGGAAATAATGCAAAGTCTTGGAAAACGTAAGAGATTGATCTTTGCTCTGGGGGAGTATTAAATTTTTCATTTGCAACTAATTTACCCTCAAAAGATATTTGCCCCTTTTGAATTTCTTCCAAACCAGCTATTAATCGAATTAATGTGGTTTTTCCACAGCCGGAGGGACCCAAAATTGAAACAATCGAATTATGCTCTATTGAAAAACTAAGTTTATTTATAGCATTTATCTCACCGAAAGAATGGTGAAGATCTCTCACATCAAGTATCATTATTTTGCGTTAATTGACTTTTTGAAAACTCATCAAGAGTTTCTGCTTGATCGTCATCATCTATGAAGGCTTCATCCTTATTTAAATCATCTGAAACCTCTTGAATATTCATTGAAGCAAAATTTTCATCCAATATTCCAGAGTTTTTCATTTCCTCTATTCCAGGAAGATTGTCTAATGTGCCTAAACCAAAATGTAAAAGAAAGTCTTCAGTAGTGCCCCAAAGAATAGGTCTACCTGGAACTTCTTTTCGACCTCCTGGTGCTATCCAGCCAAACTCCATTAATTGATCAAATATTCCTTGCCCTATCACAACTCCTCTAATGCTTTCAATTTCTGATTTTGTTATAGGTTGATGATAAACAACTATAGCCAATGTCTCTATTGCTTGTTTTGAAAGTCTTTTTTGTATTTCTTTTTTTTCATGAAAAATCTCACTAACCTCTGTATTTGTTAAGAAAATCCACTTATTCGATATTTTTTTTAAATTTATACCTCTATGTTGATAAGCAGTCTCTAAATTAGACATGACTTCAGAAATATCCTCATGAATATCCAGTCTTTTTTTAATTTCATTTTCTGAAACTGGCTTACTTGATGCAAATATTAAAGCTTCAATTTTTTGTGAAGTTTCACTCATCTTTTTTTAAATATATATCAGAAAATGGCAAAGATTGCTTAATTACTATTTTTTTTTCTTCATTTTTATCTTCTTTTGCCATGTGAAGGCTGGCATTAAATGTACTAGAAAAAAATGATTTATTCAAAATATCCGATTTTAAATTATCAGGTAGTAAACTCTTCAATGTAAACCAATCTTGGTTAGATAGAATTTCCTTAGAAATTACATTCTGACCATCCTTGATCGTAAATAATTTAGTAGAGCTAAACTTTAAAGTATATTGTTGATTTCTTTTATGAATATTTGCATAAGCTTTTAAAAGATCAATAAGCTTGTCTTTAATTACAAAGTTTTTTTCAATTTTTAATTTATGTTTTTGTGTATTTGGAAAGAATTCCTGTTTGAATTTAGGAAGCTCGAATAACTTAATACTATTTTTATTTACAAGTTCTAATATCGTTAATCGATTTGTAAGAAATCTTGTTACTTTTTTAACATCCTCTTCTTTGTCTTTATTTACTAGGTATTTAGATTTTAAAAAAACCATAATAGCAGCCATTAGTAAATATTCTGATGCTATCTCTATGCTAACCTTTTTTAAATCTACAATAAAAGCAATATATTGGTTACAAAGACTAAGTATTGGTAGATTTTTTAAATCAAATTTATTTTTATGAACAAGTTCTAAAAGAACATCTAAAGGTCCATTGTAGTCTTTGATATCTATATTTAGGTTAGAATCCATTTATTTTTAACAACTGATTATACAATTCATGATAGTGATTAATATTAATAGATTTAAAGTCTAATTTTTTCTTATATTGCTGAAGTTTATTGGAATTATGAACATTTATATAATTATTTGAAACATTAAACGAATTTATAATTTTACTATATTTATCCAAATCAGAGCTACAATCTAAAATAATATCTAATTTAGAAAAGTTAGCTAACTTAATAGCATCCTTAATATTATAAATATTAGCATTCATTTCTAAATCATCAGATATAATTAAACCTTTGAACCCAATTTTTTTTCTAATGATATTATCAATAATATAACTTGAAAAAGTAGCGATGTTATTTTTATCCCAAGACAGATATTTAATATGTGCAGTCATTGCTAAAGGTATTTTATTAAAATATTTAAATATTTTAATGTGATCTTGAAGAGAAGATTTACTTAATTTTGTTATTGGCAAAGTTAAATGTGAGTCTTTATTTGTTACACCATGACCTGGGATATGTTTCATTAATGGAATTAGTCCAAAGTAACTTAAATTATCTATTAATATTTTCTGCAAAATTATATTGACATTAATATTTGGTCCAAAAGTTCTTTTTTTAATCATTAAGATTGTATTTTTAATTGGTAAATCTAGGACTGGAACAGTGTTAATATCAAAATTTAGTTTTTTTAGATAATAAGATGTTATTAAGGATTTCAAAAAAACTAACTGCTTTGATAAAGAAGGGTATCTTAAATAAATTTTATAAAGCTCAAAATTATCTAAAAAATTAAATTCTTTAAATTTTTTAAATCTATTTACAATGCCACCCTCTTGATCAATAAATATAAATGTATTTTTACTTAATAATTTAATTGATACATTTAACTTTGATATTTGAGAAATATTACTGATATTTCTTGCAAAAATTATTACCCCAAAGGGTTTTATCTTCGAAATAAATTTTTTTTCTTGTTTAGATAAAGAAATACTTTTAATGGATATAATTATTGGAAAGTTCATTTTATAAAATCAAATTCATCAGCAGTAATAGTTATAAAATTATCAAAAAAAATATACTTCAAGTAATTATCAAATAACAGATAGGAAAATAATAAAATCAGTATTAAAAAAAAAATAATTATTACTATTTTAAGATTTTTCACATTTGTAATTTAGGCTTTATGCCTAAAATTTTTAATCCTTCGTCTAAGACATTTTGATAATTATGTAATAACTTAATTAGATTAGAGGAAATATTATTCTCATTATCTAAAAATTTTACTGATGGTTTATTTTTTGAAGAGGACCATAATGTATGGAAATATGAGGACAAGCTTTCTAAGTAGTGTGCTATTAAATGAACTTCTTTTTTTAAATATGCAGATTTTACTACATTATCCCACTCCAATAATTTTTTATATAAATTTTTTAATTCTGAAGTAATTATAACGGGTGTATCAACGACTTTATTTACCTTATTTAAAATGGATTGTGTTCTAGCATAAGAATACTGAATATAATAAATTGGATTTTCCTTATTCTCTCTCTTAATTAAATCTATGTCTAAATCCATGTGAGTATCATTTTTTCTGTAAGACATAAAATATCTAAAATTATCAATTCCTATTTCATCTATTAAATTTTTAAGTTCAAAAATGTTACCCTCTCTTTTTGAGAGTTTTTGTATTTTATTATCGCGTTTTAAATTGACAATTTGGCAAAAAACAACTGAAAAATCAATTTTTGGGTGTAAAGAAGTTATCGCTGATGACAATCTTTTGAGATATCCTAAATGATCAGCGCCCCATATATTTATTAATTTATTAAATCCTCTTTTAAATTTATCCTCATGATAAGCAATATCATTTGCAAAATAAGTGGGAGTGCCATCATTTTTAGTTAATGCTCTATCTTCATCATCTTCAAAAAGAGTTGATTTAAATATTGTTAGCTGATTATCCTTTAAAGTGCCCGTAAAATCTTTGGGTGCATTTAATTGACCTTCGTATGTTAGATCTTTTTGCTTAAATTTTTCAAGAATTAATGGGAGATGACCCTTGGCCATAATGGTTGTTTCATATGAAATTTGATCGAATTTAATCCCCGCTGTGCCAAGTGTTTGAAGCGTCTGATTGACAAGATTTTCTATAGCATAATTTACTATATTGTTTTTCTCATCGGAACTAAGCTTATTATCAAATAAAGGTTTAAATTTTTCGTAACAGTTCTTTGCTATATCATTAATGTAATCACCTTTGTAAAATTGTTTTTCATTAAGATTGAGATTATTAGTATGTGAAATTGAACAAAGTATTGAAGATAGAAATTCATTAATTTGATTACCTGTGTTATTTACATAATATTCACGAGTTACAGGATGTCCAAAATACTCAAATAAATTAGATAAAATATCCCCAACAACTGCACCTCTACCATGTGCTAAGTGTAATGGGCCTGTTGGATTTGCAGATACAAATTCGATATTTACCTTTTCATTTTCTGTAAATTCTTTTTCATAATTGAATAATTGAGGATTAAAACTTTCATCCTTAAGAAAAAAATTTATAAAACCAGGTCCAGCAATTTCTACTTTTTCAAAATTATTTAAATTTATACCCTTTAAAATAATGTCTGCTAATTGATTTGGATTTTTTCTAAATATTTTTGAAAATTTTAGAGCAGCATTAGTTGTAAAATCACCTTTTTGGTCAAAAAGTGTTTCAACTTCAACATCTTCAAAATTAATACTAACGTTCTTATCAATTTTAATTAATATTTCAAAAAGAGATTTTTTTAATTTATGTAACATATTTTTTATAGAAATTTATAGCATACTGATCTGTCATACCACATACATAATCGACTATAATTTGTTGCTTATCTGTATCAGAATGTAATTTTTCTTTCCATTTAGATGGTAGCATAGAAGTATCATTATTTAATAATTTTATTATAGATACTAAAATTTTTTCAGCTTGCGTTCTATTTTTATATACAAAATCAGATGTGTAAAAAAATTCAAATAGAAAATTTTTAAGAAATTTTACTTTATCTAATACTGGAGGACTAAACTTAACCAAAAAATTTGTGTTTATTATAACATCTTCAATTGATCTTATTTGTGAATTATTAGAAAGAGTATTTTCAGTTTCGTTAAGAAGATCCAAAATTAAGTAGTTCATAATGGACCTTGAAAAGTAATTTCTTGCAATACTTTTATCTAAGTTTGCAATGTATGAAAAATCTATAAAATTAAATTGTTCTTTATTTTCAGCTAAACTTGATATTGTCAGAATACCTGATCTTAAAGCGTCATCGAAATCGTGAGCTATGTAAGCTATATCATCAGACAAGGATGCGATTTGAGCCTCTAATGAGGGATTCTTATTTAAATCAAATTTAAAATTTTTTGATAAGTCGTAGTTTCTATTTGTTTCTTGTATTTTTCCATTATGCTTTATTAAGCCATCTATTGTTTCCCAAGTTAAATTTAAACCATCAAAATTTATATATCTCTTTTCTAATAATGTAATTTGTCTAAAAGATTGATAATTATGGTTAAAATTTGCATCTAATTCTTGAGTAATTATTTCTTCGCCCACATGACCAAAAGGACTATGACCTAAATCATGAGATAGTGCTATACATTCAGTAAGATCTTCATTTAAAGACAATTTTCTACTTATAGATCTTGCTATTTGAGATACCTCAAGAGTATGTGTTAGTCTATTTCTATAATAGTCACCTTTTTCAAACATAAATACTTGTGTTTTATCTTTTAGTTTTCTAAAGGCTGTTGAATGATAAATCCTGTCTCTATCTCTTTCGTAGAGTGATCGATGATCATTTATTTCATCGTAAAGTCTTCCTTTTGAATTTTCTGGTAAAGCTGATAAATTACTGAACATATGGGAAGTATTAATATAACAGATAAAGCTATAAATAAAATTCAAGAAGTTCTAAAAGATCAAAATATGAAATATTTTAGAATCAGAGTCAAAGGTGGTGGATGTTCTGGATTCCAGTACGTGTTTAAAAGTGAAAATGTAATTAATGAAAGCAAAGATCATGTATTTAATTTTAAAGATTTACAAATTTTGATCGATAAAAATTCTATGACTTTCATAAATGAGTCTGAATTAGATTATAAAGATGAATTGATAGGCTCTAGTTTCTCAATTTCAAATCCTAATGCTAAAAATTCTTGCGGCTGTGGCACATCATTTAGCGTTTAATTGTGAAAATAATTAGTTGGAATGTAAATTCTTTAAGAGCTCGAGAACCACTTATAGAAAAAATAATAAAAACAGAAGCTCCAGATATATTTTGCTTACAAGAACTGAAGATATTAGATAAAGAATACGTAGAAAATTTTTTTAATCAATTTTCATTGAAAACAGTGGCTGAAACTCAAAAAAGCTATAATGGGGTAAGTGTTTCTTGTAAAAGTGAGATTTTATTAAATGAAAATCCCTTAAAAAGGTTAAATATGACACAAGCAAGAAACAATACAGTTATTATTAAAGATAAAAATTTAGCAATCCTCAATTGTTATTTCCCTAATGGAAATCCTATAGATACAGACAAATTTACAAATAAGATTGAATGGATGAAATTACTTTATAAAGAAATAGAAATACTTAAAAAAGAATATGAAGTTTTATTAATGGGAGATTTTAATGTCATTCCAGATGATGAAGATGCTCATGATATTAAAAAATATAAAAATGATGCTCTAGCACAACCTGAGTCCAGAAAAGAATTCTATAAATTAATAAATCTAGATCTAATTGATGTGTTTAAGACCACTCCAAAAAAACAAAGTTATACTTTTTTTGATTATAAAACTTACAAATTTGGAAAAGAGGAAGGAATAAGAATAGACTTCTTTCTTTTATCTCCATTTTTGAAAAGTAAAATAATGAAACTAAAAGTATTAAAAGAATACCGTGATATGGATAGACCCTCTGATCATTGCCCTATTCTTATAGATTTAAATATCTGAATAAGTCTTTTTTTCTAATTTACCACCAGGGTGTGTAACTGCCCCTAGGTTTGCAGGTCCAACAGTTTTCATATATTTCCATAAAGTACCTGACATAAACTCTGGTTCTTTATTAACCCATTTAGTTTTTCTATCGGATAACGTTTTTTCGTCTACATTCAAATTTAGTATATTTTTCTCTGCATCAATTTCTATTTCATCACCATCTTCAACTAACGCTATAGGCCCACAATCATAAGCCTCTGGACCTACATGGCCGATACAAAAACCTCGTGTACCTCCAGAGAACCTTCCGTCAGTAATTAAAGCTACCTCTTCGCCAAGATCTTGTCCATAAAGTGCACTAGTGGTAGATAGCATTTCTCTCATACCTGGCCCTCCTTTTGGGCCCTCGTATCTTATAATCACAACATGACCAGGTTTAATTTTACCATTTAAGACAGCGTCTAGAGCATGTTCTTCTCTATCAAAGCAAATTGCCTTTCCTTTGAACTGTAACTTTTTAAGTCCAGCTATTTTTACAATCGCACCATCAGGAGCAAGTGAACCTTTCAAACCTACCACGCCGCCTGTTTTAGTAATTGGGCTACTTACAGGATAAACAACATCTTGATTTTTTGGTAACTCCACATCTTTTACATTTTCAGCTAACGTTTTTCCAGTAACAGTCATGCATGATCCATCAATCAACCCGCCATCAATGAGTGCTTTAATTAGAACAGGAACGCCACCAACTTCATATAAATCTTTAGCTACATACTTCCCCCCCGGGGCTAAATTACCTATATAAGGTGTTGATTGGAAAATATTACAGACATCTTCCAAAGTAAATTCAATACCAGCTTCATGAGCCATAGCAGGCAGATGTAAACCTGCGTTGGTTGATCCACCTGATGCTGAAACAACCACAGCCGCATTTATTAGTGATTGTTTTGTAACAATATCCCTAGGTCTCAAGTTTTTTTCAATTAATTCCATAACTACTTTTCCACTTTCATAAGCATATTTATCTCTACTTTCATAAGGAGCTGGTGTCATAGCAGAACCTGGAAGAGCTAAACCAATAGTCTCTGAAACGCATGCCATGGTATTTGCGGTAAACTGTCCGCCACAGGATCCAGCAGATGGACAGGCAACACACTCAATGTCATGGAGTTCTTGGTCTGAAATCTTTCCTGTTGAATGTTTTCCAACAGCTTCAAAAACATCTACTATTGTTACGTCCTTATCCTTATAAACACCTGGTAATATAGATCCACCGTACATAAATACAGATGGCACATTAAGTCTTAACATTGCCATCATTAAACCTGGCAAAGATTTATCACACCCAGCTAAACCAACTAAGGCATCATAACAGTGCCCTCTTACAGAAAGTTCAGTTGAGTCAGCTATAATCTCCCTACTAGTTAAAGAAGATTTCATTCCCTCATGACCCATAGCAATACCATCAGTAACAGTAATGGTGGTAAATTCTCTTGGTGTACCTTTTGCATCCCACACACCTTTTTTGGCTGATTGAGCTTGGCGAGAAAGTGAAATATTGCAAGGGGCAGACTCATTCCATGTGGTTACTACACCGACAAAAGGTTGTTTAATCTGTTCTTCGGTAATGCCCATAGCATAATAAAAAGCTCTGTGTGGTGCACTTTTAGGACCTACAGAAACATGTCTACTTGGTAATTTGCTTTTATCAACCATTATTGAATATTAATTAATATACTATCAATTTTAGACAATTCCATATTAATTGAACTTTGTCTCTCTTTATTTTGATCAATGAGATCTTTTGGAGCTTTTGATACAAAATTTTCATTTGATAAATTTTTATCAATCGTATTTTTTTCTTTTTCCAAAGAGCTTTTATTTTCTTGAAGTTTTTCTTTGATTTTAGATTTATCAATTTGGCTAGTGGAAATTTCAAAATCAAACTCTTTAAAAGGTAAAGTAACACTATTGTCTTTATGGGATGATGAAAGTTTTTTTCTTGTTAAAAATTCGAATGTTTTTTTATTATCTTCTAAAATTGTTTGAATTAATTGGTTTTTAGAAAAAATTTCTACAGTATCTTCTTTTTTGATTTCAAAAAGTTTTTCTATTGACCTGTATTCCTCTATAAAATCAATAAATAACTTTGTTTTAGATACATGTTCACTCTCCGTTTTTAGATCAACATAGTTCCACTGATGACTCATCAAGATATCTTTATTATTTTTACCCCACAATTTTTCAGTGATAAAAGGAATCACTGGATGTAAAAGTTGCAATAAAGAATTAAATACTAAATGAAAAGTTTGTTTGGTTTCATCTCTAAATTGACTGTCATCTAAAAGATTTTTAGAAAGTTCAATATACCAGTCACAAAAAGTATGCCATGTAAAATGATATAGTTGATTAGCTACTTCATGAAAATAGTATTTCTCATAATTTTCTTGAACTTTTTTATATAACTCTTGAAACTCATTTATAATCCAAATATTAAAAATATGTTTAGGATTAACCTTATCACTATCTGTAAACGGATAAATTCCTTTAAATTCTGCAAACTTATAGGCATTGGTGATTTTAGTAACAAAGTTTCTATAACCAGCTATACGTTGCTCACTTAACCTTACATCCCTTCCAGGTGTATTTAATGATGTTAGAGTAAAGCGAAGTGTATCTGCGCCATACTTGTCAATTATTTCTAGAGGATCTATGACATTACCTTTTGATTTTGACATTTTTTGACCTTTTTCATCACGAACAAGAGCATGAACATAAACAGTTTTAAAAGGTGTTTCTGACATAAATTTATTTCCCATCATCATCATGCGAGCAACCCAGAAAAAGATGATATCAAAACCCGTAACTAGTACAGAATTAGGGTAAAATGTATCTAATGTTTGTTCTTTGTTGGGCCATCCCAATGTAGAGAAAGGCCAAAGAGCTGAGGAGAACCAGGTGTCCAAGACGTCTTGATCTCTTTTTAAAATTATTTTATCCGCTTTATAAAAGTCTACAGCTATATTTTTTGCTTCTTCTTCAGTTTCTGCACAAAATTCTTTTCCATCAGGACCATACCAAACTGGAATTTGATGTCCCCACCATATTTGTCGAGAAATACACCATGGTCTAATATTTTCCATCCATTGAAAGTATGTTTTCTCCCAGTTTGAGGGAAAAAATTTTGTATCACCGTCTTTGACAACTTTCATAGCCTGTTTTGCTAACTCTTCAGCATTACAAAACCACTGATGAGTTAAAAAAGGTTCGACAACAGTGTTCGAGCGATCACCATATGGTATTGTAGTTTTATAATCTTCAATTTTTTCTAAAAAACCTTTTTCTTTGAGTAAGTGAACAACTTTTTTTCTTGCCTCAAATCGATCTAATCCCTGAAATTCTTTAGGACAGTTTTCGTTCAATGATCCATCCTCGTTTAAAATATTTAATAATTCTAAGTTGTGTCTTTTACCAATTTCAAAATCGTTAAAATCATGTGCTGGGGTAATTTTAACAGCGCCACTTCCCATTTCGGGATCAGAATATTCATCAAATATAAGTGGAATAGATCTTGAGGTTAAAGGAATAGTAAAAGTTTCTTTTTTTAATGAAGTATATCTACTGTCATTAGGATTAACTGCTATAGCAACATCACCAAATATTGTTTCTGGCCTGACTGTTGCTACAGTTATACTCTCAGAATTAGAGCTAGGATATTTTATATAGTAAATTTGGGTACTTACATCTGTAGGAACAACTTCTAAATCAGAAATAGCTGTTTTAAATTTGGTATCCCAATTAACAAGAGCTTGATCTTTATATATCAAACCCTCAGTATATAATTTAACAAAGACCTTTCTAACTGCAGACGATAATCCCTCATCCATCGTAAATCTTTCCCTTGACCAATCACATGAACTACCAAGCCTTTTTAATTGATTTATGATTGTGGAACCTGAATATTCTTTCCACTCCCATATTTTTTCAATGAACTCTTCTCTTCTGAGATCTTTACGATAAATATTTTTCTCAGCTAAGTTTCTTTCCACAACCATTTGTGTCGCTATGCCTGCATGGTCTGTTCCAGGTTGCCAAAGAGTATTAAATCCATTCATTCGGTGATATCTTGTTAAAATATCCTGAATAGTGTTATTAAGTGCGTGTCCCATATGCAACGACCCTGTTACATTTGGGGGGGGTATACAAATAGAAAAGTTTTTATCAAAATTGTATTTAGGTTTAAAACATTCTTTGTCTAACCAAAGCTGATAAATTTCATTTTCATATTCTTTTTTATTTTGAAATTCATCCATTTGCTAAAAAACAAATGGTTCGGATTGAACATATTTATAAATATAAGAAGAAGAAGCTTCATCTATAACAAACTTATTCGATTTGCCTCCTACTTTTATATATTTAACAATCTTATGTTTAAAATCATGGTTATCAATTATACAAACTATTTCTGCATTATCTGATGCATTTTTAATTATATTTATGGGCTCTTCATCAAGTGAACCATTAATAATTATCTTTTGATATTTTTTAATATTTGGCTTTTTGTTATTGAAAAATTCCTCTATCGTTAAATCTAATAAAGAGGCATTGAATAAACCTTCTTTAATACTATTTTTGAAAACTTCAGTCATTTGCATAGAAGTCTCTATACAGTCAATATTAGAGGAAAATTTATTAATAATAGATGTTGATGTACCAAATCCAGAACCAATTTCTAAAATAATTTCATCATCAATCTCTCCCAAAGCTTGTAATAAATGAAATGATGTTAAAGGAGGTAGAATAAAGCGACCATCATCTAAAAATATAATCTTATCAGAGTAAGCCAAATGTTTATAAGATTTTGGATACAAGTTTTCTCTTGGAAATAATTCAATTTTTTCGATTAAAGATGAGTTTCTAATACGATTAGCTCTTAGTTGGTTAAGAACCATATTTGATCTTGCTTGTTCAAAATTCATGATAAAGTTTGATTTATAACAAAATTAATTGTTTTTCATAGATCATATTCGCCTCATATAAAATAATAGTGTAAATTAAACTATGAAATTTTTTAGTGTTTTTATTTTAATTACTTTTTATTCATTATCCTATGCTCATCAACCTGTAATTAATGACTCAAACCCAAATAAACCTAATGAGGCATATCTAATAGAAAAACCGGAAATATCAAAAGCAATATACTCTAAATTAAATGGTGATCCACATTATTACTCAATAAATTCTGATCAGAAATTTAATTTTTATGTTGGTATTACTGTTCCAAAAATTGATGATTGTAATACATTTAGAAAGTTCTCATTTAGTATTTTAGAAGGTAAAGACCTTGAGTTAAGTGTCATCGAGGAAGTTGATGGTCAAAATTTTGAGTGGTGGGAATGGTATGAGCCCTATGGTAAAAAATGGTATTGGATAGGACCACAAATAGGTGAAGATTTTAAAAGTACAGTAATTTACGAACCAGGTTCATACTACATTAAAGTTTTCAATAAAATTAATATGGGTAATTACGTTCTTGCAACTGGAGATATAGAAAAATTTGGACCTACTGTTATTGCTAAACTACCATTGATAATGCCAAAGGTTAATAAATTTTGGGACAATGAACATTGTGTAAAATAAAGTTTTCCATAATATTCACAAATTAAAAAATACAAAATCCGATTTATTTGATAAGATAGAATCACCTAGAGGATAGGTTTAAGGATGGAGGTTAAAAAGATGAAGCCACCAAAGTAAGAAATTTAAGACATTACTTAACAAAATTTTCTCATTATCTATTGCTTCTTTTACCTGTTAACATAACTAATCTAATAAACTTTTTTATTTATATTGCTGTAATCTTTAAAAAACTCTTGAATTTTTTATTTTAATTTTTATTAAATTTAAGGATTTAAATTTTCAATATAATTTAAGCGACCCAAGATTTCATCTCTGTCCATATAATAACCTTGAAGGTGCCTTTCTCCAGAATTGGCATCATATTCTTTTCTACCATGTAACACTCTTCGATTATTAAAACTAAAAATATCTCCGGCTTGCATACGAAAGTTGATTTCAAACCTCTGGTCATGAAGTAAGCTTAAAAGCTTTCTGTATGCTGAGTAAAAATGATCCATTTGATCAGGATGGCAGTCCATAACTCCCATGTAGGCAACGCTGAACCTAATATCATTATAATCATTATTGTGATCGAGAGTTATTATAGGTTTATGCATCACTCTAATTGTATTAGTTGTGTAGTCTCTATTTACAAATTTTACAGACGTATTAAGTAGTACTTCATAATCATTTGGGTGATTATTTTTTAAATAATCAATTACCTTAAAACCATCTACAGCAACTGACTCACCCCCAGTAGCATTATTTATTAAGCAGTGAAGAAACTGATATCCTGGAGCTATCTCATAATATGGTAAATCAATATGATTTCTTAGACCTGCAGCAGTATAAGCTGAATTATTAGGGTTAGGTATATCAATGACCTCGAATGGTGTTTTAAAAAAAGTTTCTCGAGTGTGACTTATATTTTTCAGGATATCAAAACCAGAATTTACATCTGTTGGAGCATTTTTAACAATTGAAATACCAAAAAAATGTAGTTGCTGTAACCACTTTTTTAAACCATCATCACTACTAATTATTTCGCTGTAATCTATTTGAATATCAGTAAATGTATCTTGCATGGATTTATCCCAAATCCTATATGGTGAAACGTACTCTCGACTGTGTTTTAAAGAATAACAATTATGTCTCAACCAATCTCTCTCATAAACACTTTTATGCCCTCCCTCACTCCATTCAATCTCAAGATTACCATCACTATTTAGAGAGTAATTTTTTGGGTGAATATCTTCAGATACATCAAGCAAATTAAAAGTTCGTTCACGAGCTGTTGGATGCACTTCAGAGGGACAATTATCTCTCAACCATAAGAAATTATATTTACTTTTAAAACCATCACTCCAATCGACCAAAATAGACTTGTTATTTTTATCGATTGTTTTAATTGAAAGATTTTCGCTCATATTAAAATTTATTAAATGTTTTATTCCAATTAGGAAAATTATTTCTTTGATATTTATTCAAAGTTTTCATGATTTCAATCAAAAAAATATCTCTTTGCACCTCTAGATCTTTAATAGTGTATTTTCCTGCCTGTTTTTTTGTGCCTGAAATCATTAATTTTTTTAGTTTTGCATCAAGTTTTGGCGCCTTTAATTTAGTCCAAGGTAATTTAAGAGCAGGTCCAAACTGCTCTAACATGTGTTTCATACCAGTTTGCCCTCCTGCAAGATGAAAAGTTAGACAAACACCCATAAAAGACCATCGTAATCCAGGTCCATAAACAATCGCATCGTCAACATCTTTAGTCGAAGCAATACCATCTTTAATTATGTGAAGTGCCTCTCTCCAAAGAGCCTCTTGTAAGCGATCAGATATATAGCCCTCAATTTCTTTTTTTACAATCAAAGGCTTCATTCCTATTTCCTCGTAAAACCTCTTAGCTCTGATAATTGTGTTTTTCTTTGTTTGCTTTCCTGATACCAACTCGACAAGAGGTAATAAATATACAGGGTTAAATGGATGTCCTATACAAACTCTTTCTGGATAATTACATAAAGATTGAATTCTTGTAGGCAAAAGTCCTGATGAACTAGACGCAATGATTATATTTTTTGGCAATAATTTATCTATATCTTTAAGAAGTTTCTTCTTTAACTTTTCATTCTCTGGAGCATTTTCTTGGACAAAGGTGGTTGAATGAAGAGACTCTTTGAGATCAGAATAAATTTTCAAATTACTAAGTTTTGCATTTTTATTTAAACCTAATCTTTGAAGGCTCTTTAAAGCTGTTTTGGTATTTAATAATAGTTGCTTTCTTGCCTTAACACTTGGGTCATAAGCGTTAACTATTAGACCACATGCTAGCATTCTAGCAGCCCATCCAGCGCCAATGACGCCAGCACCGACTATTGTGACAATCTTTTTTTTAATCAACTTTTAAAAATATATTAACTCATAAATATTAAATTATGATATTTTTTTTGTATGATTATATACATTTGTAAGTTTCTTCATCTTATATCTCTGTTTATTGCTGGAGGAGGAGGTATTGGTAGTGCTGTTATACAATCTATATATAAAAAAGAAGGTAAAGTGCCTGAGCCTCATTTGGCCAAAGGTTTTAAGGTTTTAGCATTTTTATCTTTATTAGCTATCATCACAATGTGGGTTACTGGAATTATTTTGCTATTGGTAATATACGGCTCATTTAATTTAGGTTGGACTTTTCATATGAAATTATTTGGAGCTAGCTTAATTCTAATAACAGCCATATTTTTAAATATGCATTTATATGTATCAGCTAAAAAAAACCTATCCCCCAATCAAAAATATATTAAAAATTCTGGGTCTTTATCTAGATTGGGCCTGATTCTTGCCATAGCTGGTGCAATAGGATCTTTTGTCTGACCTTATTTATTTTTTTTTAGTTTATGGTATTTTTTTGTAAATGAAAGTTGACTTAGACAAATGGCATCATTGTGACGTTGATAAAGAAGAATTTGTAAAGCTTCTTAAGAAGTCGGATTATCAAGGTTTTAAACACATGTTTATTTTCTTTGGGTCTTTAACTGTATTCGGTGTTTTAGCTTATATGACATGGGGTACTTGGTGGTCTTTATTATTTTTTTTAATTTATGGAAATATATGGAATTGCGCAGATCCTATTTGGCACGAAACTGGACATAAAACAGCTTTTAAAACGAACTATTGGAATAACTTTTTTTATCAAATTGGTAGTTATATGAATGGTTTTGAACCAGTAAGATGGAGATGGTCACATTTTCGTCATCATGGTTATACTTACTTTGATGATCCTCTTGATTTTGAAATTGCAATTAGAAGACCAACCGATGTTTTTTACTTTTTCAGTTTATTCATACCTTTCTTTGACATAATTAATTTTAAAAAAACAACTCAATACGAAACTATTCTTCATGCTTTAGGCAAAAAAACAGAAGTAATGGAACAAGTTATTCCTGAAAAAGAACATCAAAAATGTATAAACTCCTCAAGATTACATGTTGGTATTTGGATCTTATTAATAACAATATCAATTGCTTTTCAGTCTTGGTTACCGGTTTTATATTTTTTACTTCCAAACTTTTATGGGATAACACTCAAAAGACTTTTTGGATTAACTCAACACACTGGGTTAAAAGATAATATTAAAGATCACAGATATAGCACTAGAACAATGCATTTAAACCCGATCTTCAGTTTTTTATATTGGCAGATGGAATATCATATTGAACACCATATGTTCCCAACTGTGCCTTCGCATAACTTGCCTAAACTGCACCAATTAGTTAAAGATCAGATGCCACCAGCCAAGAAAGGTCTCTGGGGTGCTTACTCTGAAATAATACCTACTATATTTAAACAGGCAAAAGACCCTTCTTACGAATTAAATGTAGCTGTTCCATCTAATAACAATGGCTAAAAGAACTACCGTTTTTGATTTATGGAGTCAAAAAGGGAAAAAGAAGTGGCCTCAAACTCATATTGATACAGCAAAAGAGGCAGAAGCTGCCTATAAAGCAGGAATTGAAATAATTTCCTGTGAACCCGATCATCATTTCAAGGATGTAAGAAATGTTGCTCCAACAGCATTTTTATCTGTTGGTCTTAAACATGGGTTGGTGAGTTCTCCTCAAGAGGCAATAAAAAAAGGTTTTGAAATAATGGAAATGGGAGCAGATGCTATTTATTGTTCACACTCAATTAACTTTATTGAGGCAATGGCAAAGGAAGGAATTCCTATAACAGCTCATGTTGGTTTGGTGCCTAACCTCTCAACTTGGACTAATTTTAGAGCAGTAGGCAAAACTGCAGAAGAAGCATTAAAAGTCTATCAAAACGTCAAAGATCTTGAAAGCGCAGGTGCAGCTTGTGTAGAAGTAGAAGTAGTCCCTGTTGAATTAGCAGATTATATTACGAAAAATACAAAAATGATTACCATGGGAATGGGCTGTGGAGATGTTTGTGATACGCAGTATCTTTTTTGTAATGACATACTTGGTACTAATAAAGGTCATTACCCAAGACATGCAAAAAAATATGTAGATATATTATCTAAAGAAGATGAGTTACAAAAAATAAGGATTGATGGATTTAAAATGTTTGTTGATGATGTTAAGAACGGACAATATCCTGAAGATAAACATTTAATAAAAATGGAAGAGAAAGAACTAGATAATTTTTTAAATAAAATTAAATAGGATGAAAAAAAACTTTTTCAGAAAAGTTGCTTTTGGTTTAAGTCCCAATGAAAAAATAAACGAAGATCCCTTAAATTGGGCTAAACAACAATTTGATACTGTGCCAAAATTTGTTTGGGAAAAAAAACTTCCTAATCTTGAAGAACAACGAGACAGATATGGCAAATGGGTTTATGAAGACCGTGAAGTTTTAAGAGAAAAATATAAAAATGACCGACTAGCTTATGAAAAAGAAAAAGATAATTTAAGAGTAATTACAGGAGAGAAATTTTTTGAGCCATTAGAGTTATCTGTGAGACATTCTACGGCCCTAGCTTCAAACTCACCAGCGTTTGAGAGAATGTGGCATTTTTGGGGTAACTTTTTTGCGATTAGTGAAAAGGATTTTTTAGCAAGTTTTTCTACAGGTGTTTATCAGCGAGAGATTATTCGACCTAATATGGTGAATACTTTTGAAGATTTAGTTTATTCAGTGACTACATCATGGTGCATGCTTCATCACCTTGATAACGCAGAGAATATAGGACCTAACTCAATAGAAGGTTTGAGGGAAAATTCAGATAGTGATAATGAAAATGTAGGTCTCAATGAAAATCATGCAAGAGAACTACTAGAACTCCATACACTCTCACCTGAAGGGAAATACTCTCAAGAAGATGTAATCGAGATGGCAAAGGTTATGACAGGTTGGCGACACTTATGGAATAATAAAAAATTAGAGGCAGGTCCTATTAAATTTCAACCTGAATATCATGAACAAGGACCGTATAAAATTTTAGGAAAAATTTACGACATCAAAGACTTTAATACTGTTAATCAAGGAAAAGAGTTAGGAATAGTAATTAAAGATCTAGCTAACCACCCAGCTACTATTAGGCATGTAGCAAGAAAGCTATGCCAGCATTATATTTGTGATGAACCAACAGATGAAATGATTGCAAGTATTGTCAAAAATTGGAAACAAAATGATGGCAATTTAATTGAAGTTCACAAATCAACTATGGAGGCAGTATTTGATTATGGTTCAAATTATCAAAAATTTTCAATGCCAGAATTGTGGCTTTTACAAAACTCAAGGATGTTAGGACTAAATTATATTTACTTGTTTCCCAAAGGTTTTGAGTTTAATGGATCTAGACCTAGTAGAAGTCATAGGCTGGTTAAGGATATACTGTGGGAAATTGGTCATCCCATTTATCGAGCTAAACAACCTAATGGTTTTATTGATCTTGAAGATGAATGGCTGTCACCTGAGTTAATTATTCGTAGACTAGCGGCTGCTAGAAGATTTGCTGACATCACCAAATCTAATGTAATTTATGATCAGGATTATTTTTTAAATGTAATTGAAAAGAATTTTGATCAACCAGAAAATTTACTTAATTTAATGAAAGATCCAGTATTTTATGCTGATCGGTTTGCTATTTTTGCAAATAGTCCCGAGGTAATGAGAGTATGAATTGTACTAGAAGAAGTTTTTTAAAAGGTAGTTTAGCAACTATTTTCTTTTCAAATTTTAATATCCCACTTTATGGGTCTATTTCAAATACTAAAAAAAATCTTGTAATTATAAGTCTCAGAGGAGGAATGGACGGTTTAACTGCTGTACCAGTGAATGACATCCTTATCAACAAATACAGATCTGATTTAATTTTAAACAATAAATTAAAACTTAATTCAGATTTTTCTTTGCATCCTAAATTAAAAACACTTCATAGTTTATGGTCTCAAAATTTAGCAGCTGTAATTCATGCAACAAATGTGCCCTATACAGGAAGATCTCATTTTGATGGACAAAATATAATGGAAACAGGTGCCTTAAAAGCTTACACCAAAAAAACAGGTTGGCTAGGAAGGGGAATGAAATCATCAGGTCTATATGGTTCAAGTCTCGCCTTAAGTTTACCAATGCCCCTTTTACTGAGAGGTGTTGAGGGAAATAACAATTATTTTCCTACTTGGATGCACCTTCCAAAAAGAGAGGTTATTGAAAGAATAACAAGAGCCTATGATGGAATTGAGCATGACAAACTACAGGAGGTTTACAATGTAATAATGAATAGACCTCTTACTATGCAAGGTGGAGATGAAACTCTAGATAGCCTATCAAAAAGAACAGCTAAAATTTTAAAAGATCCTCTTGGTCCAAAAGTGGCTGTTTTCGATATCGAGGGCTTTGATACACATACAGCTCAAGGGACAGACAATGGTGAACATGCAGATAATCTTCATGATATAGATTTAATTATTAAAAACCTCCATACTGGTATGGGAAGTGATTTTAATAATACATTAATATTGACGCTCACAGAATTTGGAAGAACAGTAGAACAAAATGGTGGAAACGGAACAGAACATGGTTATGGTTCAGCTATTTTAATGGCAGGAGGACTATTGAAAAAATCTCAAGTTTTCACTGATTGGCCAGGTTTAAAAAAAAATAGTTTATTTGAAGGAAGAGATCTTAACAGCACTATTGATGCCAGATCAATATATGCTTCTGCCATGTCAAGTGTATTTGATACTGATTTTGAAAAAATAAAAAGAGAAGTTTTTTGGGAACAAAATATAAAAAATTATTCTGAAAATTTATTCAAATCATAATTTAAATTGAGTCTAAATATAATTCAATATCCAACTCAGTAACAGCACTTGCAACTTTATTATACTCCATCTCCTTTATAGCGATAAAAGCTTTATGGAGTTCAGGTCCTAAAGTTTCTTTTAAGAATAATGATTTTTTAGATAAATTAATTGATGAGTTCCAATCTGTTGGAATTTTATTCTTACTAGATGATTTTTTTAAATATGAATTACCAGTAGTCTGTTTGTCAGCATTTATTTTATTAGTTAATCCTTTTTTAATTGCTGAAACAACCGTTAATGCAACTAAATATGGATTTGCATCTACACCAGAAACTCTGTGTTCAATTCTTCTATTATGAGAGTTGCTGGTGGGTATTCTAAAAGCCACAGATCTATTATCTATACCCCAATTGGGTCTAGTGGGAGCATAAGAGCCTAATACAAATCTTCTCCAACTATTTGCATTTGGAGCAAATATTAACATACTCTCACCCATATATTTTGAGAGTCCTCCAAGAGCATAATTAAGTTTCTTGCTAATTTTTTCTTTGTTCTTCTCAGCAAATATATTTTTGCCTTTTTTGTCATACAATGAAATATGAAAGTGCATACCAGAACCAGTTATATTCTCCATCGGTTTTGCCATAAAGCATGCTGTCACACCATGCGCTCTTGCTTGTGCTCTAATAATTCTCTTTAATCTTAAAATATCATCAGCTGCTTTCAATAATGAGCTTTGATGTTTAAGAGTAAGTTCATATTGACCAGGTGCGTATTCTGAAATAATAGTTTCGGCATCTACTTTTGCAAGTTTTGTGGCTTTATATATATCATCTATTAGTGGCATCATACCATGAAGGTGATCAACTGAGTAAACATCTGTTTTTTTAATTGAAGCTTTTTTTCCAATTATAGATTTTGCTGGCTTAAGTTTTCCATACTCATCCAGTTCATTTGAAACCAGAAAGAATTCTAATTCAAATGCTCCAAAACAAGAGATACCATCTTTTTTTAATTCTTGTATTTTATTTTCCAAAACATTTCGTGGGTCAGTTAATAGTTTATTACCATCAATATCATACATGTTCATGAATAACTCACCTCTTGGTGGTTTGCTGTTATGCAATAACTTAAGTGATGATGGTATAGGCCAAGCTTTTATGTCACCATCACCCTGCTCTAAAATCAATCCTGTTTCAGGTGTATCCTCACCAGTAATATCCATTCCAAGTAATGAAAGAGGAAATTGCCTACCTGACTTATACAAATTTAATAACTCATTTCTTCTAATTATTTTTCCACGACCTACACCATTACAATCATGCATTACAATATCGAATGATTTTACTTGTGTATTTCTTTTCAAAAAATTATGTGCTTCAGATAAATAATTTTTAGTTTTCATGACATATATTTATAATATAAAAATATTAATATAAACTTTATGTCTAAACTACAGTTAATCTATTTCAATCTTAGAGCTTTGTGTGAGGCTCCAAGGATGATGCTACATACTGCGGGTATCGAATATTCATATGAAATGGCATGGGATTATTTTAAAAAACCATGGGTTGATGTCAAAAAAGAGGTGATTTTTCATAAATTACCTTTGCTTGTTATAGATGAGAAAATTGAAATATGGCAAAGCAATACTATCTCAAGATATATAGCTAAACTTACAAACAATATCCCCAATAATGAGGAAATGGTAGCATATGCTGACTCAATATTTGAGTCTGCCCATGATTTATTTTTTCCTTTAAATCCAACAATAAATGTTTGGGTTGGTGAAATGCACTTAAAGAATAAAAAAAATCTTTTAGATGAAATTTTACCCAAAGCTTTTACAAATTTTGAAAAGTTACTAAGTAAATATGAAGGTAATTTTTTTTTAGGAGAAAGAGCATTTTATTGTGACTTTAATGTTTATCATCATGTCTCACTAGCATTGCTATTAGATGATAAAATTTTAGATAACTTTCCAAAGTTAAAAAAATTTATGAGCGATTTTGAAAAGATTCAAGGTATTTTAGATTATCTGGAGTCAAGACCCAAACTTATTGGAATTGGTACTTGGCCAAAAGTAGTAATTGATGGTATAGAATACACATCTGGCACTAATCCCGATTACAAATATCAATAAAAGTGTTATGTTAATTTTTATGGCCCGCTGGCAGATTGGTTATGCAGAGGACTGCAAATCCTTGTAGCTCGGTTCGATTCCGGGGTGGGCCTCCACTACTTCATTTCATCAATTATTTTTTTTAAGGTTCTTGATGTAAGATCTAGAATTCTTTTTCCTTTATCTGCAGTGGATTTTGTAGGATTGCCAATTATACCTGTCTTGGACAAATCTTTTGTATTCCAAGCTCTTTTAATTGTTCTTTCATAAGAAATTATTTTTTTAGATTTAAAGTCAGATGAGAGTTTGTTTCTTTTAATTTTATTTAATTTTATCAACTCTGGATAAAGGTGGAGCATTATTGATGTTTCAAATTCACCTCCATGATATCCATAAAGTAATTCTTTTTTTGGAATAATTTTTTCAAAACCTTTAAATAGAAAATAATGTGCCTTAACAATATCGACAGCTTTATATCTACTTTTAATTTCTTTAGCAGCTATATCTAAGTGACTAATTTGTCCGCCATGACTATTTAAAAAGATAAATTTTTTATATCTACGAATACATAACTCACCAACTATGCTGATAATATAATCAATATAATTTGTAGAGTTCGAAGATAGAGTGCCCTCAAAGCTATTATGCTCACTCGCTGAACCTATAGAGATATTTGGTAGAATTAAATATTTATTAAGTTTGGGATATTTCTTAATAAAAGTATTTAAAATTCCATCTAATATTAATTTATCAGTACCTGATGGAAGGTGTTCTCCATGTTGTTCTACAGATGAAAATGGGAGAATAAGTATTTTATTTTTACCTAATTTACTAATGTCTGCTGATGTTAAATCGGACCAAAACTTTGATAGCATAAGTGATATTTAACATTTATATAATTATTATGGAAACTTATTCTCTATGGCTTAAGAATGAAAATAAACCAATTATTAAGAAAAAAATACTAAGCTATAAAAAAAATTCTAAAACTGTTCTTGTAAAAACTCTTTATTCAGGAATTAGTAAGGGCACTGAGAGATTAGTAGCATCTGGTAATATTAGCAAAGATCAGTTCGATATAATGAAATCTCCTTTTCAAGAGGGATCTTTTTCTTTTCCAATTAAATACGGTTACATTAATGTTGGTAAAATAGTTGAGGGCCCAAAAAAATATTTAAATAAAAATACATTCTGCCTTTACCCCCATCAGTCACTATTTAAGATTGATATAAATAATGTGAATATTTTAAAAGGTAATGGTGATATTCGAAAATATTTACTAACAGCAAATATGGAAACAGCTATTAATATCTTTTGGGATACTCAAGCAAAATTAAATAACAAAATATTGATAATAGGGATGGGCTCTGTTGGTATTTTGACTGCCTACTATTATAAATTACTAAAATTTAAAAATGTCTTTATTACTGACATAAATATTAAAAAGAAGAAATTTGCAAATATTTTAGGACTAAAATTTATTAATTTTAAAAAAATTAAAGACTTAGATGTTATAATTAATACAACATCTAATTATGATGTATTAAACCAATCACTAAAAAAATTAAATTTAGAGGGAAAATTTATTGAGGCTAGTTGGTATGGAAATAGAAAAGGTCATATAAATTTAGGAGGTAATTTTCACTCAAAGAGATTAAAAATTATTGGTTCTCAAGTTTCAAATATTCCAAAGTATTTATCAAAAAAATATGATTATAAAAAGAGATTGAATTTAGCAATTAATGCTTTATCTAATAACCAGCTTCTTAAATTAATAAACACAGAAAGTGACTTTCAGGACTTAGAGAAAGATTATATTTCAATATTAAATAATCCAGAAAGCATAATGCATGCTATAAAGTATTAAAATGTATTCAATTACTGTTCGAAATAATATTTTAATTGCACATTCTCTCCCGGGTGAGGTTTTTGGACCAGCACAGAATATGCATGGAGCGACCTACATAGTTGATGCAGAGTTTTATGCAAAAGAGATTAACAAATATAACATTATTATGGATCTCGGGGTTGTAACAGAAATTCTCTCTGACGTATTAAAATTTTATAGTTATAAAAATTTAGACGAAGTTGAAGAATTTAAAAATATTATTACCTCTACGGAATTTCTTGCTAAAGATATTTTTGACAGAATATGCGATAAATTACAAAAAGATTACATAGAAGATTTTAACAAGTTGCATAAAATTAAAATTATTTTAACTGAGTCAAATGTAGCTTGGGCTTCTTATGAACAAGAGATCAGTAATACACAATAAATCTTATTATTTTATTTATCCGGGTGATATTAATACAAAAACAGGTGGTTACATTTATGAAAAAAATATATTAAAAAGAGCAAAAAAAATTAAATTCAATTTAAATGCTATCAAACTTGCTAACAGCTTTCCCTTTCCTAAAGAAAATGACTTAAAAAATCTAAAAAAAACTTTAGAAAAATTACCTGATAATGCGGTACTAATTTTTGATGGATTAGTTTTTGAGTGTATTGATAGTATAATAAACTATCTAGATAGATTTGTAGTAATAGCTCTTATACACCACCCTCTTTATCTAGAATTTAATGGTAATCAAAGTCAATTTTTTCTTAAGAACGCTAAAAAATTATATAAGAAAACGAAAAAAATAATTGTCACTTCAAATGATACAAAACAACTAATTTTTGAAAAATTTAAAATTAATAAGCGTAAAATTCAAGTTGTAGAGCCTGGAATAGAAAAATTAAGAAAATATAAATATAAAAGGGATAAAAATATAAATTTACTATCTGTGGGAAGTATTATTGAGAGAAAAAATTATCATTATCTGTTAAACGAATTAAGATACATGGATAAAATAAAATTAAATATTGTAGGAGATATAACTAGAGAGAGTAAATACTATAATAGATTACTAAAAATTATAAGTAATTATAGATTAAGTAAAAAAGTTAAGTTTCATAGTAATGTATCGACTAATTTACTATCAAAACTATATTCTAAGTGTGACTTCTATGTCTCAGTAAGTAAATATGAAGGTTTTGGTATGTCACTTGCTAATGCCCTTCAACTCAAAAAAATGATTATTACATATAAAACTAAAACAATTATGAGTACTCTAAAAAAGGATGGAATTATCTACTTAAATAATTTTAAAGAAAAAAGTTTATCAAAATTAATTACTAAAAATGCATTTAATTCAGATTTATCAAAAAAATTAACACAAAATAAGAGAAAATTTTTAACACCAACACAATCTGGGGATCTTTTTATCAAGATAATAAAAAATGCATAAATTTAATAATGATTGGCTATTTCTTCGAGAGAAAATTGATAAAGTTTCAAGAAATAAAAAAATTATAGAAAAAATTAATAAATATTTTCAAGACTACAAAACATTGTCTATTGCTGATTTAGGTTGTGGAACAGGTTCCAACTATAGATATTTGTACCCCAAACTTAAAAAAAGACAATCATGGGATATGATAGACATATCATTTGAGTCAATTAAAGAATTTAAGAAAAAAACAAATAATAAGAATAAGATTATAAATATAAATTATAAAAAATTTGATTTAATCAAAAATATAAAAAGTTTTAAATTCGAAAAATACGATATTATTACAGGATCTGCGTATTTAGATATAATGCCAAAAAATTGGTATTTAGAATTTAAAAAACAAAATCTAAATACAAAAGTTATATATTTTTCAATTAATTATGATGGATTTTTTAAATTTTTACCAAAACATAAAAATGACCAATACGTTTTAAGTTTATTTAATAAAGATCAGGAGTCAGATAAAGGTATTGGGCAAAAAGCAGTTGGTAAAAACTGTAGTCAAATAATTAATAAATTGTTTTCTAAGTCACATAAAACATTTGTTTTTGACTCGAGTTGGAATGTATCAAAGAATAAAAAATTTCAAAATATGTTTTTAGATTTTTGTGAAAATGTACTTGAAAAAAATAAGATATCATTAGATAGATGGTTAGATTTTAGAAGGGAAAATGTTAAAAAAAATAAATCAAAATTATTTCTAAGAAATAAAGATTTTTTAGCTTTAAAACTCTAAACTTACTATTATTTCTTCACCAAATTTATAAATTTTATTTTTTGTTCTAATTACTTTTTTTAAATTTGTTATAGGTTTTATATTTATAGAATTAATACCAGAACCAATTATTGTAGGTGCTATTATAAATTGCATAATATCTAATAATTTATTCTCAAGAAATTTAGATATAGTTTTAGAACCACCTTCTACTAATACGAACTTAAAACCTAAATTATTTATATGTTTGTGTATAAGATTTGTGAAGTTTCTTTCAGGTAATTTATAAATTTGTGTATTTTTTAAATTCTTTTTAATATTAGAGTGTGTAAATATGATATTTGAAAAACCATCTTTAAATATTTGATAGTTATTTGTTAATTTTAGAGACGGATCTATAATTATCCTCTGAGGATTTGAGCCCTTAATTGCTCTTGTAGTGAGCAAGGGATTATCTTTTTTTATTGTATTTACACCAACTATAACTGCATCACACACTGAACGAAGACTATGAAGGTATGAAATACTATTTTTATCATTAATGTAATGAGAATTGCCGTTTAAAAGTGCAATTTTACCGTCTAAGCTTTGCCCAATTTGACCGATATAGAATTTTTTTTTTATCATCAATATTGGTAACAAAATTTGTGCTATTTCATTTATTTTTTTTTCAATCTTACAATTAAAATTAACGCCATTTTTATCAATTAAAATATGATTGGTTTTAGAATGTTGACTAAGTACAAACGATTTGTTAATTAAATCAATTCTTAAGATATTTGATTTTTTTTGTTTTTTTACAAATTCAAATAGTGAAGAAATATTATGCTTTGTTATCATTTTTCATCTGTATCAAGTGCTATTGAGTATATATATAGTCTATGAGTTTAAAATCAAATTTTGGCACATTTATTGATAGAGCTATCAATGAGCTTAGAACCGGAAGACCAATAGTTATCAAAGAAAATAAAAATTATTGGATGTTCTTTAATATTGAACATTCGGACAATAAAATTTTAAATCAATTCAATCAATATCTACAAAAAGACAAATATCTTTTAATCACAAAACAAAAAGCAAAATCAATATTTGAGAATAAAGTATCAACAAATATTTATTTAAAAATAAATGAAAAAATATCAAACAAATCTTTATTAAGTTTATTCATTAACCCTTTATCTGATCAAAATAAAATATTATTTAAAGATGAGCCTTATATCAAAAGTAAAGACTTCCATAATGTCTGTTTAGATATAGCCAAAAATGCGAAGGTAATACCATCACTTGTATTTAAAAAAATTAATTCTAAATACTATAAAAATATTGATAATCTAATATTACAACTTGGTCTATTAAGATTTAACCATAAAGAGTTAAAAAATCAGAATAAATTTATAACTAATAGCATCAGATTAGTTTCAAGTGCAAATGTGCCCTTACCAAATGTTGCATCTACTACTTTTAATATTTTTAAGTCATATATTGGTGCTAGAAGACATATTGCGATCATAATTAAACCAAAAAATTTAAAACAACCAACAAACCTTAGAATTCACTCAGCTTGTTTTACTGGGGATATATTTCACTCTAGAAAATGCGATTGCGGAGAACAATTAAATAACTCTTTAAACTATATGGTTAAAAATAAAGGAGGTATTATCCTTTATTTAGATCAAGAAGGGAGAGGTATAGGACTAGCAAATAAAATGAGGGCCTATTCTCTTCAGTCAAAAGGCTTAGATACTATTGATGCTGATCACAACATAGGTTTTTTAGATGATGAAAGAGATTTTAATATTGCTGCTAAGATACTTAAGTTATTAAAAGTAAATAAAGTCAATATTATCACAAATAATTTTACAAAGGTTTCTTCTCTTAAAAAAGCTGGCATTAAAATTGCTAAACAAATTAATACAAAACCTACAATTAATAAATTTAATAAGAATTATTTTAAAACAAGAGTAAAAAAAGCAGGTTACGGTTTTAAAAATTTAGACTAAAAATTTAGTCAAAGTCACCTCGTTCTAATCTATCTTCGTATTCATTGGAGGACTCGGAAATAGTACTAAGCTGTTTTTTAGTCATAATTTTTAGAGTTTTTTTTATAGCAAGTTGGTAAGTATGTAACTTTTCAACAATATTTCTTTCGCTGGTGTTTCTCATCATTTGACTTAGGGATCTATTTAGCTCAGTAAGTCTGCCTAACAGCGTATTATCGTCATTATTATCATCATCGTAATACATTATTTAATATTATAATAATTCTGGAGATCATAAATAAAATAATTTAATAAATAACTTAAAAATTTATTTTTTTTTTCTATAAAATAATAATCCAATTATAATAATCCCAATACCTATAATCATCAGAAGTTCACCTGCATTCCAAAACCATATTAAAAATTCCATTGGATTATTTTTCTATGTCTTCATCAAATATTTCATCTACTGGCACTTGTATACTATTGACCAGTTGATTTGTTTTTGCTGCAAGAGCTACAATATTTAAAAATTCTGAATGTTCTTCTTCAGTCATCCCAAGTTTTTTTGCTGCAGCTGTGTGGGAGTGTGTGCAATAGGAGCAATTATTTGTTATAGAGACTGCCATATAAATCATCTCTTTAGTTTTATTGGGGATTGTGGTTTGTTTAACCATTAAATCTTTAACATCACTCCAAACATTTTTTAGTAATTGAGGGTCGAATGCTAAATATTTCCAAAAATTACCTATATAAGTTGTGTTTCTTGATTGTTTAATATCTTCATAGACTTCCTTTATAATTGGATGATTATCATCATCAGTTCTTTTAATTGTGCTCACCAGTAGTCCCTTTCTTTATTATAATTGATATATAGTCATTAAATCATAATATCCCTCTTGTTTTGATTAATTTTATAAATAAAAATTCAAATTTATTAATATTTGGCTTTCTAATAGCATTCGCATCAGGATTTGGACAAACATTTTTTATCTCTCTTTTTAGTGAAGATTTTAGAGAAACATTTAACTTAAGTAATACTCAATTTGGCAGTCTGTATTCAATAGCTACAATTTTAAGTGCGTTAACTATTATATGGGCTGGCAAACTTATAGATACGGTCTCCCTTAAAAAATATACTTTAGCAATTGTATTAGGTCTTTCGTTAACATGTTTTTTTGCAAGTATTGTGTTTAATGTAATTCTTCTTTTTTTTGTAATTTATTTTTTAAGACTTTTTGGACAAGGGCTTATGGGACACACTTCAAGAACAACAATGGCAAGATACTTTAAAGCTAATAGAGGAAAAGCATTAGCTATATCTGGATTTGGTTTTTCTTTTGGTGAGATGATCTATCCATTTGTAGTAGTAATTTTAATATTAACTTTTGGCTGGAGAATTACCTGGTTTAGTTCATCTGTATTTATAATAATATTTTTCGGAGTATTTTTATACTACCTATTAAATAAAAATAATTTTAAAAGTGAAACTGGGTTTGAGAATGAAGATATACAAAATTCATTTTCATGGAGAAGAAGAGATGTCTTAACAGATCTTAAATTTTATCTTTATTTACCTCTTACATTATTTATGTCCTTTACAGTAACTGGTTTTTTATTTCATCAAGTTTTTATCGGGCAATTAAATAATTGGACAATGTTAGATATTGCACAAAGTTTTATTTTTTATGCAATCTGTGGAATTGGTGGTTCATTAGTTTCTGGTTTATTAGTCGATAAATTTTCTGGTAGGAGTGTAATCACATTTCACTTAATTCCCATGGCTTTAATATTTATTGTGATGTTATTTTCAAATCATATATTTGTATTATATCTTTACATGGCAGGTCTTGGATTATCAAATGGCTTTACTGAAAATATGTCTAATTCTTTGTGGGCAGAAATGTATGGAGTCAAAAACCTAGGTGCAATAAGGGCCCTTTTAACATTTTTTGGTGTTTTGGCCTCAGCAGCATCCCCTTTCTTATATGGATTGATATTGGATGAGACAAATTCGATAAACACCTTGATCTATATGAGCCTTGCCTTAATAATTATTTTTTCTTCTATGAGCTTTATAGGTAATAAAATTAAATAAAATATCCTTTTTTAAAAGCCTCAATAGCTATCAAAGCACATCCTTTAGCATCTGATAAAGCATCGTGATGATTTAATGGAATTCTTAAATTTTTACATACTGTATTTAGTTTATTGTTTTCAAATTCCCAATATTTTCTTGCGATTGCAACAGTATCTTTAAATTCTTGTTCAGGTAGGTCGATATTATAAAAATAACAACATGAGTGCAGGACAGATCGATCAAAAGGAGCATTATGTGCAAAAAAGTAATCAACAGCTAATAATTCACTCTTAATTTGGCGCCAAACTTTATCAAATGTTTTAGCTTTCTTTAACATATCCCATGTTAAACCATGAATATCTGTAAAATGAACTTCAGGTTTAGGTGGTCTTATTAAATGGGAGACTTTTTTTATTATTTTAGTTTTATTAAATATTACATATCCAATCGCACATGCTGATGTTCTTTCACTTGTGGCTGTTTCAAAATCTATGGCTGCAAATAATTGCATTAAAATAATTGATCAATTTGATTTTGATATTTTTTTTGTACTTCATGTCTCCTAACTTTCATTGTGGGAGTCATTAGGTTATTTTCAATACTAAAAGGCTCATCGATAAAAATAAACTTTTTTATTTTTTCTGGTTGAGTTAAGTCTTTATTTACTTCATCAATATAACTTTGAATATCTTCATCACTAGATTTACTCTCTGAGTTCAATACTAATAATGCTGCAATATAATTCTTTTGTTCACCAAAGACACAGGCTTGTTCTATCTCAGGAGATAAAGTTAATAGATTTTCAATCTTAGATGGTGCAATATTATCACCTCCTAGAGAAACTATTATATCCTTTTTACGATCTGTAATTTTAAGATAATTGTCCTCATCAAATTCACCAATATCACCCGTATGGAGCCAACCATCTTTTATTGTTTGCTCAGTTGCTTCTTTATTATTCCAATAGCCCAGCATAAGGTTCTCTCCTTTAACTAATATTTCACCATCTTCTGCTAATTTAACTTCAACTCCAGGAAATATAGGACCAACTGTATCAACTTTTACTTTATTTAATAAATTGCAGCTTACAACTGGTGAGGTTTCTGTTAAGCCATAACCTTGTAAAGTCTTTAAACCAAGGGCATTAAGCGCCTCCCCTACTTGACTATCAAGAGGTCCTCCACCTGATATAAAAGCCTCTAATCTGCCACCAAAATTATTTTTTACTTTTTTTCTGACTAATTTATCTAATATTAAGTTAATTATATTTTCACTAAAACTTAATTTAATATTTTTAAATTTTTTTGTTCCTAGCTGGATAGTCTTATTAAATAAATTTTGTTTAAAATTAGACTGATTTTTCAGATTAATCTTCATTTTTGCATGGAGATTATTATAAAATCTTGGAACAGCAGTCATTATATGAGGTTGTGCAATTTTTACTGTAGGTAGAAGTGTTTCAATACTTTTATTATAAAATACTTTTGCTTCTAAAATAATCTGAACAAATTGAACTGCATGTTCATATGAATGAGATAAAGGTAACCAAGTAAGAAAGGTTAAATCTGGACTCTTTATAGTTTTAAGAAGTTCATACGCTCCTTCACAATTACTTAATATGCCCCCATGACTTAAAATAACACCTTTTGGTAATCCTTGTGTACCTGAAGTGTAAATAATGCAAGCTGGATCTTTACGCTTAATTTCTTTAATTTTTTCTCTGTTATTATCATTATTGTCATCTGTTAAGTCATTTAAAAATACTAAATTTGAAATTGAATTATTTTCAAAATAATCAAAACATAAGATAAATTTGAAATTATATTTAACTTTTTCGCTGGCAGTTAAAATAGTCTGAAGTAAATTTTTATTGGAAACTATTAAACCAACAGGCTGAGAGTCATTTAAAATATGCTCAAAATCTCTTGATGTATAAGTTGTATAGTTGGGGACACAAATTAGTTTATTAGACATTATAGCGATATCAGAGGCCATCCATTCAGGTCTATTTTCTGAAACCAATAAAACTCTCTCTAATTCAACTAAATATTTGTTTGCTAAAAAATTATGTATTTTCTTTGTTAGATTTTTTGTCTCTAACCAACTCATTGAGACAACTTGATTGTTTGAGTCGAGTTTTAGTAAGTGTTGATTATTTTTGTTCTTATCTGCTTGAAAATAAAATAGTTCTGGAAGATTATTAAATTTATTCATCATTAATTATAGTTTCATAAAACTCGTCCATTTTATTCATTAAATTTTCATCATATGTTACTAAATGTTCATTCTCATCAATGAAATAGCTACTTTTTGGTGAATTTGCTAATTCGTACATTTTTTCACCCATTCTAAACGGAACAATATCATCGCCTGTGGCGTGCATAATAAATATTGGAGAAATAACGTTTTTAATCTTTTTATCACTTAAATACTTATCTTTAAGCATGATTGAAACAGGAAGGTATGGATAATGAAATTTAGCTGCATCAATCATTGAAGTAAATGGCGCCTCCAGGATTAGACCCTTAAAATTATTATTCTGAGCTATTTCTATGCTCACAGCAGTTCCTAAAGATTCTCCATAAATAATGATGTCCTTTTTAAAAATATCTTTTTCTTCAAGCCATTTTATAGCACTTTTAGCGTCATCATATAAACCATCCTCAGTAGGTTCACCATCATTACCGCTATATGATCTCCAAGAAATAAGTAAAATGTTTTGGTCATATTTTGATAACTTGTTAATTTTATAAAATCTATTTTCAATAGGACCAGCATTACCATGAAACATCAGTAATGTAGTTTTAGTATTAGATGGATGTTTATAAAAAATTGACCTTAATTTTATATTTGAGCTATTTTCAATAAATACTTGTTCCGCAGGAATGATTAGTAATTCATCATCATAATTATCAATTTGAGGAACATAAAGAAGAGATCTTTGTTTTGTATAAACATAAAAAATAATTAAAAGGTATATAAATAGTAATATTAAGATAATCTTGATTGTTAATGAGTAATTCATTTAATTCTGTAAATAAACTTATCAAAATATCCTTGGGCAGATTGAGGAAATTTTTTTAATTTAGAAAAATTAATTTTTGATTTTTTATATTTGTAAAAAATATGGCCGATAGAAGGTATATTTTTATTTAAGGTACCTGTTGATATTGAGATATAATCATCTGAAGATTTTTTTTGAAAAAATAATGAACTTCCACAAATTGAACAAAAACCTCTTTTATAATGTTTACTAGAAACAAACCATTTTAAAGTTTTTTTACTTTTAAAATTTAGATTTTCTTTTTTTACTTTTGTATAAGAACTAAATTCAGTATTTGAAGCCTGGCACATCTGGCAATGGCAAAAAACTGAGTATCTACATTCATTTTTAATCTCAAAGGTAATTTTTTTGCAAAGACACGAGCCTTTAATTTTTTTCATTTATTCATCATTTTGTGCTTAGCTAAAGAGATTCCGTTTTTTAATTTAAAATCATATGACTTCTCAAATGATGATAATTGCCAACCAGAAAGTCTATTTTTTAACTCGGAAATATTATTTATTTTCCATTCATTTGTCGTATTTTCATCTTTCCATATTGCTTTTTCTTCAGAAGTTCTAGCACAGCCATAACAATATCCGGTAGTTGGATCTGTTTTGCATATTGATATACAAGGTGAAATAATTTTTTCCATCGACATATTATATCCAAATAAACCCTAATATCATTGAAAATTATTTTTAAAATTGAATTAAAAAATGCTAATTGAAAAATTAAAAAATTATTGTAGTTTGATGCAACGTTCCGCAGTAGCTCAGCGGTAGAGCATTCGGCTGTTAACCGACAGGTCGTAGGTTCGAATCCTACCTGCGGAGCCAGTTTTTTATGAACTCCAAACATTTCTTATCTACTTTATGTCTCATAGTAGCATCAATAATTTGGGGTACTGCATTTGTGGCTCAAACTACAGGAATGGAATTTATTGGTCCACTAACTTTTACAAATATGCGTTTTTTAATTGGTGGGATAATAGTTTTACCTTTTGCTTTTTATGAAATAAATAAAATTAAAAATCTTAAAAATAAAAAAAAATTTATATTCGTAGTTCTTTTAACTGGTTTAAGTTTATTATTAGGAACTTATCTTCAACAATACGCTCTACAGTTTACTAAAGTAGGGAATGCTGCTTTCTTAACTATATTATATGTTCCATTTGTTCCTATTATATCGAGATTATTTTTAAAAAAGAAAATACACTGGAGTATTTGGTTATCTGTATCAATATGCCTTGTAGGCTCCTATTACTTAACTCTTGAAAATAGTTTTGAAGCACAATTTGCTGATATACTTGTAATTGTATGTGCTTTATTTTTTGCAATACACTGCATTTTAATTGATGAATACTTTGACATTATAAATGCACCATTTACTTTGGCATCATCACAATTTCTATTATGTTTTTTTTATAGTTTGCCATTTATATTTATTTTTGAAAATCCTACTATTGAAGGGATATCAAAAGAAATCTTTGAGCTTTTATATGTAGGTGTAATGTCAAGTGGGATTGCTTATACTCTACAAGTTTTTGGTCAAAGGTATGTAAAACCCTCTACAGCAGCAATTACATTTTCTCTTGAAGGGGTATTTGGATCGTTAGCAGCTTGGGTTATTCTTTCTCAATTTTTGACAAATATTCAAATTTTTGGGTGTTTTTTTATACTTATTGGTGTGCTCGTAGCACAACTTTTACCCTTAATTAATAAGGAAGCGGCCTTAAATAGGTTTTATAGTGAATAAATAATCCTACTTTTTACCTAACAAATACAATAAAATTCTTCATTATGAGTGAGGATAGTAAATTTTTTTTAAAAGACAGTGATGTGCCAAAACAGTGGTACAACCTGGGAGCGGATTTAAAAGAGCCTATGAGCCCACCATTAAATCCAGGAACAAAACAGCCAATAGGTCCAGATGACTTAGCCCCTTTATTTCCAATGGAATTAATAATGCAAGAAGTTACCCAAGAGAGATATATTGATATACCGGGGCCAGTTTTAGAGGCTTACAGTCGTTGGAGATCTACGCCACTGGTAAGGGCTAGAGCTTTAGAGAAGGCATTAGATACGCCAGCCAGAATTTATTACAAATACGAAGGAGCAAGTCCTTCAGGTAGTCATAAACCGAATACTGCATTAGCTCAGGCTTTTTATAATAAAGAAGCAGGTGTAAAAAAAATAGCAACCGAGACCGGTGCAGGTCAATGGGGAACAGCATTAAGTTATGCTGGGGCAGTATTTGGAATAGAGATAAAAGTATTCATGGTAAGAGTAAGCTATGATCAGAAACCTTACAGAAGAGCTATAATTGAAAGCTATGGTGGTAGTGTTGTAGCCAGCCCATCTAATGAGACAAATTCAGGTAGAGCCATACTTGAAAAGGATCCTAATAGTTCAGGTTCACTAGGTATTGCTATATCTGAAGCGGCTGAAGTTGCAGCTACAAATGATGATACAAAATATGCTTTAGGTAGTGTTCTTAACCATGTTTTAATGCATCAGTCTATAATTGGGCAAGAGGCACTTTTACAAATGGAAATGGCCAATGATTATCCTGACATTGTAATAGGGTGTACTGGTGGAGGAAGTAATTTCTCAGGTTTATGTAATCCTTTTTTAGGAAAAAAATTTAGAGGAGAACAAGATGTTCATGCTATTGCAGTTGAGCCATCTTCTTGTCCTTCTTTAACAAAAGGTAAGTATTCCTATGACTTTGGTGATACTTTAAAATCTGCACCATTGTTGAAGATGCATACATTAGGCTCTGATTTTATGCCATCGCCCACGCATGTTGGTGGACTAAGGTATCATGGAATGTCTCCAATGCTATCGCATCTAGTTCATAATGGTCATATGGAACCTCGAGCTTACGGTCAAAAGGAGTGCTTAGAAGCTGGTATACAATTTGCCAGAACTGAGGGCATTATGCCTGCACCTGAAGCTACTCACGCGATTAAAGGTGCTGTTGATGAGGCTCTTAAGTGTAAAGCCGAGGGCAAATCAAAAGCTATTTTGTTCAATCTTTGTGGGCATGGTCATTTTGATATGCAAGCATATATGGATTATTTTTCAGGCAATCTTGCTGAAGATAAATTTGATACTGAAGCTTTTGAAGAGTCTATGGCATCAATACCTGCTGTAAATTAATTTACATTAGGTAGATCATCAAAATTTGATGTGTATGCGGGACTTAAGTTTTGTCGTCTAGTTATATAAAACTTTTCGTAGTTTTCTTTGGCAACACAAATAGTCCCGCTTCCGTATCTGTTATTTAGATTATCAAATACCTTGTTTACCCTAATCTTTTTTAAAATACTCTCTTCTGATTGATGAAAGAATAAATCTCTATTGTATTCTCCCTCTGGAGTTAAGTCTGAGAGTAAAACACCTGCTTTTTTATATTTAATTTCTGGTCGATAAATAGATTTTAACGCCTTTATAGCAAATTTAATCGTTTCAAATAAGTCATTTGATGGAGAAATAAAATCATAAGTCCTTGCTGCATGGTATTGTTTATTATTGTTATTAAATTTATTTGAACGAATAAATGTAGTAATTTTTTTTGCCTGCAAACCATCAGATCTAATCTTTTCTGATGCTCTAGTAGCATAAGATATTATTCTTTTCTCTAAATCATGAAAACTTGTTACATAACCTTCGAAAGATCTTGATACTCGACATTGTTTTTTTGGTTCAGATCTCTCTACTATTGGTATACATATTTCACCATGTAGTTCTCTATAGGTTCTCTCTCCCACTACTCCTAGGTGTTGCCTAACCCACCTTGGGTCTGTTTTGTATAGATCGTATGCGGTGTAGATACTATTTTTTTGAAGAAATTTCTCTATCCTAGCTCCTATTCCCCAAATATCACCCACCCCTAATACCTTCAGGGATATTTCTATTTGTTTTTGATTTATAATTTCTACTACTTGGGATCCTAGTTCATCTTTTTTAGCTAGATGGTTTGCTACTTTTGATAAGGTTTTATTGTTGGCTATTCCTATACTTACAGGTATGCCTATCCACTTCCTTATTATTTTTTTTATTCCTTCTGCTCTTGAAGCAAAACTTCTCTCTGAAAATTTATTCAATATTAAAAAAGCTTCATCTATAGAATAAACTTCCAATCTATCGCAATGCTCTTTTAATACTCCCATTACCCTAGATGAGATATTTCCATATAAACTATAATTTGATGAGAACACATGCACTGGATATTTTTTTATTATTTGCTTTATCTCAAAGAAGGGTACCCCCATTTTAATTCCTAATTTCTTAGCTTCAGAACTTCTAGCTATGACACATCCATCGTTGTTTGATAAAACCACAATAGGTTTTTTACTTAAATTGGGTTTAAAGATAGTCTCACACGAGGCATAAAATGAATTACAATCTACTAGGGCTACTATATTCATTATTTGATAAATTGATGAATAGCACTAGTAACAACTCCCCATATTTCTAATTCTGCATATTCTGATATTAATATATTTTTATACAATGGGTTCTCAGCTTTTAGGATAGCAGAGCCATCTGTCCTGATAACTAGTCTTTTGACAGTTAAGCTTCCCTCAAATATAGCTATTACTATATCTCTGCTTTTAGCTTCTAAGCTCCTATCCACAACTAATATGTCGCCATCATTAATTCCAGAATCTACCATGGAGTCACCACTAGCTCTCATTAGAAAAGTTGATAGGTGATTTTTGATCAATAGTTCTGATAAGCTTAGATTATTTTCTATATAATCATCAGCTGGAGATGGAAATCCAGCTGAAATCTTAGACAAAACATAAGGTACAGACTCAAGGTTGTTATCCTTATCAGTCTTTACTTGGATGTTTTTGTTCATATTTTGTTCTTTTATAAACTATAATAGACCCTAAAGGAATAAAAAAAATTTTAAAACAAAACTTATTATTCGTCGCTATGTGAATTTATTTTTTGGTTAACAATAGCAAGTTGCTCACATAAAGACTTAGTATGGGAAATAAATACGTATAAAACTAAGTAGAGAGATATAAAAATTAAAATAAAATCTAAATTAATTAAATGTGGTGTTTTTAAAAAGATCTTATTAATAAGCACAGAACCTATAAAACTGGTAACAAAAGGTGCCAATCTTGAAAAAATAAGAAAATTACGAATTAGTATATTTCTTTGGCTGTATAAATTTGTGTTATCTTCCATAAATATAAACTAAGGTAAATATATTAGAAAATGGGTAAAATTAAAGCAATCAATATTAGCAATCTTGATGGAGAAAATACTTTTTATATAAATCAAGCAATCTTAAACAAAAATAAGGGTATTGTTAATGACAGATATTATGGAAATTTTAAGAATAGTTACGAACAGGTAACTTTTATAGAGTCTGAAAAAATTGATGATTTTAATAAAAAAATAAAAAAAAAGTTAGATTATAAAGATTTTAGAAGAAATATAATTACATCAGGTATTAACTTGAACAACTTATTAAATAAAAAAATACAAATTAATAATGTAGTATTTAAAATACATGAGTTATGTCAACCGTGTAAATATCTTCAAAATAAATTAGAAGTAAAAAATCTAGTTAAACTTTTAGCATTTAAAAGTGGAGTACGTGGTGAAATATTGATGTCTGGGGAGATTTCAATAAATGATCAAATTAAAATAATAAAATAGTTACTCCCAAATATCAAAAAAGTTTCTTGTTTTTCCAGGAGTTAATATAGATAGAGGATTAAATATAAAATCTGTTTTGATACCGTTCTTTTTTACTTTAAAATCAGCGGCCAATAGACTTTCCTCAACATTTTTTCCAAATAACTCACTTAAAAAAGGTACATTTTTAAAATTCTTTTCAAATAAATATAATGGACCATAAGTGCCATTTACTGTTGCAGTTTTTTTAGAAGGATTAGCCTCACCTTTAAAAGAAAAAGCAACTGTTCCACCTAGCATCATCGCATGATCAAAACTAAAAATCTTACCTTTCTTCTTAACAGGTACTTCTAAATAATTGAATTCATCTTGAGAATTTTGTAAAACTGAAAAAATATCTAACATTCTAGAAGTAAAAAGTAAATTGTAGAACTTTGAATTTTTATCAATACTAAAATCTTTAACTTTTATATTTAAATCGTAGTCATCAAATTTTCTAAAAGAACCTTTACCAATTAAAGCTCCACCATTCATATTTTTAGATATTTTTTGAGCATAAAAAAATTGTCCAGCATTTTTTGAAAATAAATAAATTTGTTTATTTCCATCTAATTGTGGAAGAATTGATAATTCAAATTCTTTTTTACTGTCGTAAAACATCATTGACTCAAAACCATTATCATAAATGAAATTAAGTTTATTAGAAAAAAGAGAGTATTCATCTGAAATTGTCATTTCAGATATTTCCCAATTGAAGTTAATTTTCTTTGATAATTTTTTATTTTTTTGTGGTTTAGGAAAAACTTTTTTAAAATTATCAAATGATATTTGATCAGTATTTAAAAGAATATAAATCTCATTATTATGGTAATTTATTATTCCAAAGTTTCTCTGACCATTAATTTTTATGTCAAATTTAATTTCTTTTACTTGATTACCTTCAAAATCAATTTGTAATAAATTGTCATCATTCTGAAAACTGAAATCATAAGCTAATGTTTGAAATGGTAAAAATAATAGAGTTAATAATTTTAAAAAATAGGATTTATGCATCTATTAATGTTGACTCCAAAAATTCAGATATTTCTCCATCAAGAACGTTTTCAGCATTCGATGTCTGATAATTTGTTCTAAGATCTTTGACCATTTTATATGGATGAAGCACATAAGATCTTATCTGGTTTCCCCATCCAATCTGCTTTTTATTACTCTCTTCCTTTTTTTTTTCTTCATTTTTTTTATCTAATTCTATCTCATATAATCTAGATTTTAACATCTTCATTGCAGTGTCCCTATTACGATGTTGTGATCTTTCACTTTGACTTTGTACTACAATATTATGTTTTAAATGTGTTATTCTTACCGCACTGTCAGTAGTGTTAATATGCTGACCTCCTGCGCCAGAAGCTCTAAATGTATCAATTCTTAAATCTTTATTATTGATTTCGATTTCTATATCCTTATCTATCTCTGGATATACCCAAACACTGGAAAAACTTGTATGCCTTCTCTTGTTTGAGTCAAAAGGAGAGATTCTTACTAACCTGTGTATACCTGACTCATTCTTTAAATAACCATAGCTTTTAAAGCCAGATATTATCATAGTCAAATTTTTGAGACCAGCCTCCTCTCCTCTTTGATAATCTATAATTTTATATTTGTAATCGTTTTTTTCTGCAAAACGTTGGTACATTCTAGACAACATTTCTACCCAATCTTGACTTTCAGTGCCTCCTGCTCCAGCATGTATTTCTATAAAAGCATTACAATCATCAGTATCTTTGTTTAAAAGAGATTTAATTTTAATTTTCTCACATTGTTTTTTTAAATTATTGATATTTTCAACTAACTCATTAATTTCCTTATCATTAAGAGAATCATAAATTTCAATAAACTCTTTAAATTCTTTAAACTGATTAAATATAAAATTAAAATCGTTTATGACATTTGTATTTTGTTTTAATTTTTCTTGGGATTTATTAATTAAATTAATATTACTCCAATTTTCTTGGTTAGTGATTATTTCGTTTAATTTTTCAATTTCTTTAATTGTTTTTTCGTAGTCAAAGACTCCTCCTTGTAAGATTTATTAAAGAGTCTATTTCATTGACTAAATTTAATAATTCGTATTTATCCATTAATTTATCCCACCAATACTTTCAATTTTATTAATATCATCTAATATTTCTAACTGTTCTTTTGTAAAATAGTCAATAATTGTATTTTGTCCATCAGAAATCTCTCCGTCATCTTTATTAACTTTTTTTACAATTAAGTCACTAGGTAATATAAATTTGTCATTTGTATTTTTATTATATAAAAGATAATTTTCAATTATTGTTTTAAAAATAGGTAAAGCAACAGAGGATCCCGTTTCCCTATATCCTATTGATTTAGGTGTATCGTAACCAACATAAACTCCAATTACATATCTAGGAGTTAAACCAAAAAACCATAAATCTTTACTTTCATTTGTGGTGCCTGTCTTTCCAGCTATTGGATAATCAATTTTATTTAAGGATTTCCCGGTTCCTCTTTCAATAGCTCCTTCGAGAATATTTAATATTTGAAAAGAAGTTTGTGGGGATATTACTTTTTCCTTCTGTGAGGAGATTTTTGGTAGTCTATATGATCTATCGTCGATTGAAAATGAACAATAATTACATTTGAAATATTCATTATTAATAATTAATTCCCCTTCGTTTGAAACAACTTTTTTAATTATTGATGGCTCAACTAAATAACCTCCGTTTAAAAATATTGAATAAGACTTAGCTATATTTATAAGATTGTTTTCAACAGCCCCAAGAAGAGTCGAGTAGACGTCTTCAGCAATTTGATTATCATAGAAATTTATTTTATCTAAAAATTCATTAACTGAATTTATTCCTAAATCTAGACCAATTTTTAGTGTAACTAAATTGTTAGAAGTTTCTAATGCTCTTCTAAATGTTAATTCACCATGTGATTTATTTGAGTAATTTTTGGGTACCCAAACTGGAAGATTATTACCTTGATCTAAAAGAATATTTGAGTCCAAGATTTTAGTATTTGGCAAAAAATTCTTTGTTTCTAATGCTTGAGCATATATGAAAGGCTTTATAGATGAGCCTGGTTGTCGATATGCTTGAGTTACTCTATTAAAATTACTTATATTGTAATTTACACCTCCAACCATAGCGATAATATCTCCATTAAATGGGTCCATTATAATTACAGATCCATTAATTTCATGAATTTGAACTGCATAAAAAGAGTTCTCAATATTAGTAACAAACAAATATTCATCTAAATTTAGGTAATCAGTTGGTGTAAGTTTATTAGGGCCGTATAAATTATATTCATTATTTAATCTAATTACTTTGTTTGAGTCTATTATTAATAATTCTATAAATTTAGAATTTTTGTTTATAACTTTTGCAATATGCCAGTAATCATTCTTGAACTTTAATATTTCTTCAAGATTTTTATAACTCCCTACCCAACTTTTATATTTTTTTTCAAATAAAGCTAAATTATCTATAAGAGATTTTTCAGAAATTTTTTGGAGTTTTTGATCTATAGTTGATTGAATATAAAAAGCATTTTCATTAAAAGAATTTGAATTAAGATAATTCAATATAAAATCAGTCTTGTAGTCGGATTTATATTTTTTAACGTCTCTTTGATAAAGCTCTATTTTAAGGTTTGAGTAATAATTAAATTGATCTAAGGTTATGAATTTATTTAATTCCATTTGTTTTAAAACATAATTTCTTCTATCTAAAGCCTTATTATAATTTTTCTTGGGATCATAATTATTTGGACCCTTGGGAAGTGCTGCTAAATATGCGTATTCATGTATATCTAAGTCAAATATTGATTTATTAAAATAGTTAAATGAAGCAGAAGCAATACCATATGAACGCCTTCCAAAATAAATCTCGTTTAAATATAGTTCTATTATAAATTCTTTTGAATAATCTCTCTCTATTCTAAGTGATAAAATTAATTCTTTAATTTTTCTTGAAATAGTTTGATCCCTATTAAGGAGAATATTCTTAACTAATTGTTGTGTAATTGTTGAAGCACCAACATAATTATTATTATTTTTAGAGTAAATATTTTTTAGATTAATTACAAAAGCACTGGCTATTCCTTTAATATCAAATCCTTTATGTTGGAAAAATGTTTTATCTTCTGCTGAAATAATTGCATTTATCATATTTTTAGGTATATCTTCATAATCTAAGTAAAACCTATCTCTATTACCAACGTGGTACATTAATTCATATTTTTCATCATAAATTTTTGTTATTTCATTTGGAAAATATTGAGATATATTGTGGTCAGGCAAATCTTTTTCGATATTCCACAAATATAGAATTATTATTGATATGCCTAATACAGATAGTAGAAAAATGTACTGTAAATATCTAAAAAGTTTCATTTTATTTAATAACCAAATTACTAATATTTTATCATATCAAAAGGATTTAAAAACATGTCTAAAAGAATTTTTATTGATGGTAGTATCAATAGCGAATTATGTATCGTTGCAGCTGACGGGCAAGAAATCAAATATTTTGACTATTCAGATGATTTAGCAACAAGTAAAAAAAATAATATTTATCTGGGCACCATATCTAGAGTAGAGCCATCACTTCAAGCTGCGTTTATTGAATTTGGTTCCGATAAAAAAGCTTTTCTACCTTTTGATGAAATTCACCCAAGTTACTTTAAAATACCTCATAACGAAAAAATCTTTGTAAGAGAAAATGAAAAAAATAACGATATTGATGATGAAAAAGAAAATAAAAAGCACTTTTTATCCTTCTACAGGAAATATAAAATTCAAGATGTAATAAAAAAAGACCAAGTTCTTTTAATACAAATAGTTAAAGAGGAAAGAGGCACTAAAGGTGCTGCAGTAACTACGTTTATATCTTTACCAGGAAGATACAGTGTTTTGTTACCAAATAATTCATCTTCGGGTGGCGTTTCTAAAAAAATTTCAAACCCACTTGATAGAAAAAGATTAAAAAAAATACATGATAATTTTAATTTACCTGAGGGTATGTCTTTGATTATTAGGACTAATGCAATTTCAGCAGAAGACGATGATATAATAGCAGATTTTAATTATTTAAGAAAATTATGGACTAGAATAAGGGAGGATACCTTAAAATCAAAAGCACCCATATTGATAACAGAACTCGATACTCCTATTATAAAAGTTGCAAGAGATTTTAATCAAAGAACTATAGAGGAGATTGTATTTTCCGACTTAAAAACAATGAAGTTATACAAAAAATTGGAGAAAGACTTTAGTGTTAATTCAAATAAAAAGATCATTCACTACAAAGACAAGCTTCCTCTTTTTGAGAATTATGGTATTAAAAATCCTATAAATTTTTTGACTGAAGAAAATATATATCTTAAGTCAGGAGGATATCTAGTAATAAACCCGACAGAAGCTCTCACAAGTATAGATATAAATTCAGGTCGTGCTACTTCGGAAAAAAATATTGAAATAACTGCTTTGAATACAAATTTGGAAGCAAGTAATGAAATATTTAAACAAATTCAATTAAGAAACATTGCAGGATTAATAGTAATCGATTTTATCGATATGAATATTAATGCTAATAACTTAAAAGTTGAAAGAAGAATCAAAGAGCTGTTCTATAAAGATAAATCTAGAGTTCAAATTACTAAAATTTCTCAGTTTGGCTTAATGGAAATATCAAGACAAAGAATCGGACAAAGTATCTATGAAACATTCTACAATAAATGTGATTGTTGTAGTGGAAGTGGGTTTAAAAAAACTAAATCAATAGTAATAAATAATATTATATCTAACATTATGATTATTAATGCAATAGGATACAAAGATAAT
>CABZCN010000007.1 GCA_902524245.1 uncultured Alphaproteobacteria bacterium | reverse complement strand
AATATACTTTTCTATTTTTATTACTCATTATGTAATCTATTCTTGCAATTCCTTTACAATTACATACACGAAATATTTCTTTTGAAATTTTAATCAAAAATTTATAATCAGATTTAGAAATACGCGCTGGTAAAAAATGGGAGCTTTCATTTTTTTTATATTTTGCTTTGTAGTCATAATGCTTATTTTTGAATTCAATTTCTGTGACACCTAGAGCCTCAATTTTCTTATTGTTTTCAATAACAGTGACTGTTAGCTCTTTACCATAAATAATTTCCTCAATTAAATATTTAGGATTATTAATTTTCTTTTTAAGGTCTTCTTTATTTTTTAAAAATTTGATACCTTTTGAGGAACCTCCCCAATTTGGCTTCAATATTACAGGAAAATTAACTTGATTTTCATTAATTACCTCTTTAGGTGACAAAACATTAATCTCTTTTTTTAGAAATTTTTTTAATAAACGCTTATTAAAACATAGAGCGGATGAAATAGCACTAGAATGTGAAATAACAATATTATTTTTATTTGCTAGGGAATTTAATCCTCCATCTTCTCCATATTCCCCGTGAAGAGAATTGAATATAATGTCGGGCCTGTAAAGTAAAATTTCCTGAATATTATTTTTTTTTAAATTAAAAAACTTTACGTTAAATTTATTTTTTCGAAGGCAAGAATAAACATTTTTCCCTGACATAAGAGATATTTCTCTTTCGTCTGACCATCCACCAGCAACTACAACAATTTTAAGAAATTTATTTTTTTTATCTATCAATCTATAATTATTAATTCTTTTTCAAGTAATATATTATGTTTTTCTTTTACTCTTTTTTGTATTTTGGAAATAAATGAACTAATACTATTGGCACTAATATTAGGATCATTTTCAAAAAAATTAGAATGTGTTTTAGATAATTTTACTGGTCCATCATAGAAACTCTCATCTATAGAGGACTTTATAAGTTTCCATGCACTTTGATTTTTTGGATTTTTAAAAATACTACCGCAGCAATTCACTTTCTGGGGTTGTGTTTCTTTTCTAATTGTGTCGTACTCTTGCATTAAACTTTTAATATGGTCTTGATCTTTATATGAAATTTTAAATTTTCCATATAAAATTATAGAATTATTTTTTTGAAAACCCTTTCGGTAATCAAAATTTAAATCATTAATATTTTTTTCAAATATTTTGTTATGATTTATGTCATAATAAATAACACTGATTAATTTATCTTTAATTTCTTGATTGTAACAGCCTGCATTCATAAATATATTACCTCCAATTGAGCCTGGAATTGTATATAAGAACTCATAACCAGCTATAGATTTTTGATAACAAAATTTAGAAAAGTAGTTATCCAAAACTGCAGCACCAACTAACATGTGATCAGAATTTATTTGAACATCTGTAAAATCTCCTAAAAGCTTTATACCTATCCCATTAAAACCATCGTCTTTAATTAATGTATTTGATAAATTACCTATCACTAGAAATGATTTTGCTTTGATACAATTTTGACTAAATAGCTTATTTAATTCGACTTGATTATGAACTTTATAGAGATGGCTAATATTTCCTCCAGATTTCAGCCATGAAAATTTTGCTGATGAATAATTGGTAACTAAGTTTTTATTTTTTAGAGTCATAAAAAAAACGGATTTGGTTTGAAATTTCACCTGCTCCAGCAGAAATAATTATATTTTCTCTTTTATTTTTCACATATTGATCTAATAAACTAAATAAATCACTATAATTATCAATATATTTAGTTTTTTGATTATATAATACATTCAAATCATTAACTAAGTTTTTTGAATTTTTCATACCCTTCTTATAGCTTTCTCCAGCCTCATAAGTTTTTAATATAATTAAATTATTTATATTTTTTAATACGCTTAAATATTCGTTATATAAATCATTTAATCTTGAATATCTATGTGGTTCTATAATTAAACAAATATTCTTTTTTTTATATAAAGATATGACATTAATTAACTTTTCTATTTCAGTAGGATGATGTGCATAATCATCAATAAATATTGTTTTTTTTAATTTACCAAGAATATTCATTCTTCTTTTTGTTCCTTTAAAACTAAGTATATGTGATTTTTTTATTTCATATCCCAAGTCGTCTATAATAGAGAGGACTGCGGTTAAATTTTGGACATTGTGTTCTCCTAATAGATTAGTGGATAAATTTTTAAATAAAATTTTTTTGCCTTTTAAAAAATTAAAATATGACCTTTTATTAGTCAAATTTATTAATTTGTAGCTATAATTTGCATTCGAATTTGAACCAAACGTTTTTATATTTCCAGAATATTTTTTTAATGAGGATAAAAAATGATCATCATTATTAATAAAAATTTTAGAGTCTTTTTGACTTTGTATGTAAATATATTTTTCTATTTTTGATTTAAAATTTGAATATGATTTATAAAAATCTATATGCTCTCTATCGACATTTAAATATATTAAATATTTTGGACTTAACTTAAATACTGTTCCATCACTTTCATCTGCTTCAACTACAACATATTTACTATTAGTAAGGTAAATATTTTGACCAAAATTTTGCATAACTCCCCCTGAAATAACAGTTGGATTTAGACCAGCACAAACTAATAAATGCCCTAAAAAAGATGTGGTTGAAGTTTTTCCGTGTGAGCCAGATACTACAATTGTGAATTTATCTCTACAAATAAGCTGGAGAAGTTTAGATCTATTATAACATGGTATTTTATTTTTTTTGGCCTCTTTAATTTCAGGATTATTTTTAATAGCAGTGGAATAAAATATTACTTCTCTATCTTTTATATTTGAGATTTTGTGACCAATATAAACAGGAATTTTATATTTTTCTAAGTTAATAGTATTTACGTTGTAAGTAATATCACTACCTGTGATGTCCACATTGTTTTTTTTTAAATAAATAGCCAGAGCACTCATACCGATGCCATTTATACCAATAATATGTACTTTGATTGAAGATAGATCTGAGAACTTCATCTTGTAATATAACAAATGATTTTTTGGATAGAATGAGGATTGATAAGTGGATTAAAATAAAATTGACTAGTTAAGTTTTTCTTATTTGGAATGTAAAAATTTTTTTGACTCATATCATGAGAAAGAAAATAGTCTAAGTTAAATTTTTGGTGTTGATCTCTTGATATTAAATGAGGAGCAAAATGAACATTATTAGTGTAATACAAGATTTCATTTATAGAACCTGAGCCAGATCTTGAAAGTATTATATCATATTCCTGTGGATTCAAATCATCTTTAAAAGAAAAGAATTTGCAATTATTATCTACAAGATCTGTATATTTTTTTTTTAAAACATTTATATGAGACTCAGGTATTTGAATAAAGAATTTAATATTTTTTAAATATACCCTTTTAAAATTTGTTATTTCTTTTAGCATCATATTATTCAAATCTAATGAACCAGCACTTCCACCCATTAGCAAAACATTTATAAAGTTATGATCGAGTTTTTCTCTAAATTTATTTCTATTAATAAAAAAATTACCAACAAATATTTCTTTACTACGCATATTATCTTTTGGAAATGAAATAAAAGCATTTTTAGCGATAAAATAGTTTATTTTATTTGCTAATCCATATATTACATTTTGCTCATGAATATATATTTTATTAAAACATAGAAGAAAAATATTAAATAATTTTGAAATTATCAAAACAGGAGTTGTAATAAAGCCACCAAAACCCATCAAAATTATTCTCCTATTAGATAAAAATACAAAGGATACTTTTAATAATAAATTAAGAATAAAAAAAAATTTATTTTTAGATTTTAAAATAATTTTATTTATTTTATTACTTTCAATTTTTTCTAAATAATTTTTTCCTATTTCGTTTGTGACAAAAAGAATGCTTTTTGGATCTTTCACAAGACTTAAGTTATTTATATACGCTAATGCAGGTAAGATATGACCACCTGAAGATCCTGCAATCACAATATATTTAATCTTTTTCAATAACTATTTCTTTCAATACTTTATTTGTTTCAATATCTATAATTTGAAAAATTGCCTTGTTATCTTTTACTAATTTTTGTTGATATTGATTTTCATTGATCAAATAAACATCATTTAAGCCAATATTTTTATTCATAATAATTGTTTTATTATCGTTATTACTCATTTTATAGAAAACACCAAAAATAATTGCTATTATCCCTGCAATTATTAATAAGCCTTGAATTATAACTAAACTAATTAGAATTTTTTTTTTTAACATATATCCAATGATTAAATCTTATAATTACAAAGACTTTAAAATAGAAATATTATACGAGGATAGCTATATAGCAATATTAAATAAACCCACTGGGCTTTTAACACATAAAAAAAATGGATTAGATAATAGCCCTAACTTACAGGAAAGTCTTAAAGACCAATTTACAATAGACGATAACGAGTATTTAAAGGAGGGGATTGTTCATCGTCTTGATAAAGATACAAGTGGCGTAATAGTAATTACTAAAAATCATAATTCAAAAAATAAATTTAAGGAAATGTTTAAAAAAAGAAATATAAAAAAAAATTATTTAGCTTTTACATATGGTGTACTTAATCAAAGACAAGTTGAAATCAATAAAAATATATCCAGGAATAAAATTCAAAGGACAAAATTTAATGTATCTGATAATCTTGGAAAGCAAGCGATCACAAAAGTTTCTAATGTAAAAACTTTTCACGGCTCAATTAGTCTTCTAAATTGTGAAATTATAACTGGTAGAACTCATCAAATTAGAGTTCATCTTTTGAGTTTGGGACTACCAATTGTTGGTGATAAAGATTATAAGCTAAACAAAGAGGAAAAATTTCGATTATCAAATATGGCTAATAGTCAAAAGGATTATATTTTATTATTTCCACGACAAGCATTACACTCCCATAAAATAGAATTTGATCATCCAATTATAGAAAAACATATTAAAATAACTTGCGATTTACCTGATGACATGAGAGATTTAAAAGCAAATTTGCAATGACTATTGAAAATAAAAATTTACTGCCTGTTATTACCTCTGAAAATGATGTTTATCCCTATTTAAAAAAAATTAATCAGTTTCCTATTTTGACAGATGAAGAAGAAAAAAGGCTTGCGATAGATTGGCTTAAAAATGGTGATACAAGAGCTGCTCAAAAACTTGTGACAAGTCATTTAAGACTAGTTGCAAAAATAGCTATGGGCTATAAAGGTTATGGGTTACCATTATTTGATTTAATTTCTGAGGGTAATTTAGGACTTATTCAAGCAATAAGAAAATTTGATCCTGAAAAAGGTTTTAGGTTAGCTACTTATGCAATATGGTGGATTAGAGCTTCTATTCAGGAGTATGTCTTACATAGTTGGTCTCTTGTTAAAATAGGAACTACTGCAGCCCAAAAAAAACTTTTTTTCAATCTTCGAAGACTTAGAAATCAAATTAAAAAATATGAAGATGGTTACCTCACTAATGATCAGATTAAATCTATTTCTAATGATCTTGGAGTAACTGAAGAAGAGGTGAAGCAAATGGAAGGAAGAGTATTTAATCAAGATTTCTCATTAAACACTCCCTTAAATGATGAAAATGACTCAGAATGGATTGATCAAGTAGAAGATGAAAGAATTGATACTGTCTCAAAAGTTGAACAAAGTGATGAATTAAAAAAAAGAAAAGCACTTTATAATCAAGCTGTAACAAAACTTGAACCAAGAGAAATAGAAATTTTAACTGCAAGACGATTAGATGAAGAGCCTAAAACATTAGAGGACCTTAGCCAGAAATATTCAATAAGTAGAGAAAGGGTTAGGCAAATAGAGAATAAAGCAATTAAAAAACTTCAAGAAGAAATCAAAATTATTACAGATCAAAAACTTTTAACATAATCTTAAATTACTTAATGATTGTTTGATTTCGTTCAGGACCTAATGAAATAATTTTAATTGGAATACTTAAGTAGTCCTCAATATATGAAATGAATTTTTTAAGATTTTCAGGTAAATTATCATAATTACTCAAATCTTTAATTTCGCCCCAACTTGAAAATGACTCAAAGTCATTATCGTCTAAAGACAATGACTCCAAAATGTTACTATCACTAAAATTTACTTCATCATATTTTTTTGAATTATAGCTTTTGCATACTTTGATTTCTGAGAGATTATTTAATATGTCAGCTTTAGTTATGCAAAGTTCATTAACACGATTTATTTCACAACTATACTTTAAAGACACTAAATCAAGCCAACCACACCTTCTTTTTCTTTTTGTAACTGTGCCAATTTCAACACCTTTCTCAGCGATATAATCACCAACATTATCAAATAATTCAGATGGGAATGGACCATTGCCAACTCTAGTAGCATAGGCTTTAAATATACCAACAGTTTTATAATCAACCTGCAATGCTGAACCTATAACAATATTTGATGAGACAGTGTTTGATGAAGTTACAAAGGGGTAAGAGCCATGATCTAAATCAAGCAGTGCCCCTTGAGCACCTTCAAATAATATTTTTTTATTTTTAAATTCTTTTTTAATAAAAGAATTATCAACAATTAATTCTTTAATTAAACCATAAAAACTCAATAATTCTTGGACTGTTTTATCAACATTAATTTTACGTTCATCAAAACTCTCAAGAATAGGATCATAAAACTTCTTGAGTGTTTCTAATTTTTCTTCAATTAAATTTTTAGATTTTAAATCATAAAGTTTGATACTCTTTCTTCCAACTTTATCTTGGTATGCAGGTCCAATGCCTTTAGAGGTAGTTCCAATTTTTTTTTCGTTTTTTAAAATTAATTCATTAATTTTATCTAGTTGCTTATGATATTCTAAGATAAGAGATATATTTGAAGATAAATATATCTTAGGACTCTCAATCTTTTTGGTAATTTGATCAAACTCACTATAAAAATGACTGGGATCAAGTACAACACCCTGACCTAAATAACAAACTTTTCCACGAATTATGCCGGATGGGATAAGGTTTAATTTATAAGTAGTGTCATCAACAATAACAGTATGGCCCGCGTTATTGCCACCTTGATATCTTACAACCAAATCAAAGTCTTCTGAGAGATAATCAACTATCTTACCCTTACCCTCATCGCCCCATTGAAGTCCTATAACAGCTGTGTTCATTAAATTAATTCAGCAATGTAATCAACATTGCATGAGAAGCCAAAACCCTCAATTTTTTTTGTATTTTTTTTGTATTTATAGCCACCACCTTGGGCTAATATTTTTTTTGTTAAATTTGAATAAACATAAAAAAAAATATCTTGATGATAGTCTTGAGAAAAAAAGTCTTTTTCTAAGTTTAATTCAAAAGGAGCATCAATTTTATTTTTAAAGATATTGATAAATTTAGAAATATTATTTTTATAGCTATTACTGTCTAAAAGGTAGCTTTTATTTTTTGATATTTTTGGATCAGTAAAGACATAAGTATAATTTTTTTTAATAATTTTTTTTAGAAACTTGTCTAAGATCTGTAACGCTTGTTTGAATGAGTCATTTTTAGATAAATTAATAATTTCAACACCGTGTTGTCTAAACTGCTTGATATTATCAGAATTCATTTTATCTTTTTTAAATACATCTCCCATGTAATAAAGGAAGTGTTTAGATTTTGAGTCATGAGTTAAAATTGTATTAATAACCTGGCCTGTAATGTCTGAACGAATATTTACATCTGATAGTGACTTTAAAGATTTATCTTCAATTACAGATGTGAAAATTCTTGTAAATTTCTTGTTTACACTTACAGTTTTTGTAAATGAGCTATCCAAACTTTCATATTTTTTTGCTGTTAGAGAGTATTTTGTGTCAAAAGAATTAACAAGCATCTGAAATTACTTTTATTATTTGTTTTTTTAATTTATTAAGAGTAATTACTTTTATATTTCTTTTTTGATATTGCAAGTTCACTCTTAATAGTGACTCTGTTCCTGAAGGACGAATATTGTAATAAATATCTAAATTTTTTATTAAATTATTTAGTTTCTTATAAATACTCTCTTGATTTAGGTAGAATCTTTCGCGATCTATTCTTTGATTTATGTTCAATTCTTCAAGTAAATCGATACCATTTCTCAATACTGATAACTTTTTCTTTTCTTTAAGAATTAGTGTAAGTAATCTAATGGCAGTTGCCATACCATCACCAATTAAAATATCATCTTTAAATATAAAATGTCCAGATGGTTCGCCTCCAAAAAAATATTTATTATCCAGAATTTCCTTTAAAATATTTTTATCACCAACTTTTACTCGTTTTAATTTAAGACCTAATTTTTTTAAGGCTATGTCAAGTCCATGATTTGCGACTTCGTTAGTAACTAAAACAGAGCCTTTTTTAATTTTTTTTTCAAATAAATAATATTTGGCAAAAATAAAAATTATTTCCTCTCCACTTAACACATTGCCTTTTTCGTCAATAATAATAACTCTATCGCCATCTCCATCTAAACAAATTCCGATATCACATCTTTTTTTTTTAACTAAATCTGATGCCTTATGAGGAAATAAGGAGCCACAGTTTTGATTAATATTTGTGCCAGAGGGATTATTGCCTATGGTATGTAAGTCTAGACCTAATTCAAACAGAACCTCTGGCGCTACCTTATAGGATGCTCCATTTGCACAATCTAACATTACTTTTAATTGACTATAATTAAGATTTCTATCTGCACTATGTTTAAGAGCTTCGGAATATCTTCCTAACGCATTTTTAAGTCTTATAGCTTTACCATAATTTGACTGTTTTATTTTAAAGTTATCAAAGTCGTAGTTAAAAAATAAATCCTCAATTTTATTTTCTTCCTCTGGGGAAATTTTTAAACCTTGACCAGTAAAGAATTTTAGTCCGTTATCTTTGTATGGATTATGAGAAGCCGTAATCATTACTGAAAAATCTGCTCTTAATGACTTACCTAAAACTGTCAGAGCCGGTGTTGGTAAAGGCCCTACCAAAATTACTTCTATTCCCATTGATAAGAAACCTGACGTTAAAGCTGGTTCAAATATATAGCCGGATAATCGAGTATCTTTATTAATAACGACTCTTGAGATTGAATTTTTCTTTCTCAAAACAATTGATGAGGCTTTAGCCAGTTTAAGTACGTTTTCAGGCGTCAGAGGATACTTACCTACTTCGCCTCTTATCCCATCAGTACCAAATAACCTCATAAGAGATATTTAATATTGGACTTATCGTTAATTTGGAAGAGGAAAATCTTGATCTTTTGTAAATGATGGTAAAGGGCCTTTTTTTACTGTCTCTTTTTGATTATCAGAATCATCTGAGCTATCAGATGTTAAATCGTCATCCCTTTTTGGTTTAATTCCCTTTATTAAGTTTTTAATTTCTTCGCCTGTTAGTGTTTCATATTCTAAAAGTCCTTTAGCTATAGTATGAAGATCTTTGATATTTTCTGTAAGTATTTTTCTAGCTTTTGACTCTGCATCTTCAACGAGGTGTATGACCTCTTGATCAATGATTCTTGCAGTTTCCTCAGAAATATTTTTAGATTGAGTAACGGAGTGACCCAAAAATACTTCCTCCTGATTACCAGTATATCTCACTCTTCCCAACTTATCACTATAACCCATTTGCGTTACCATAGCTCTAGCCAAGTTTGTGACCTGTTGAATATCACCAGCTGCTCCAGAACCTATTTTTTCAGGACCAAATATCAATTCTTCAGCAATTCGTGCTGCGACAGTTACCACTAATTTGTCTAAATATTCATCTTTACGATGAATTACTTTGTCTTGCTCAGGGACACTCATAACAAAACCTAAAGCCCTACCCGTCGGAATAATTGATGATTTATATATTGGGTCTGCATGTTTACAATGTAAGTTTGCTAAGGCATGTCCAGCTTCGTGGTAAGCTATTACTTCCTTCTCGCTATCTGAAATTATTTTTGATTTATTTTGTGTTCCAAGCATTACTTTATCTTTAGCATCTTCAAAATCATCCATAGTGACAATTCTCTTATTCTTTCTAGCTGCTATAAGTGCGGCTTCGTTAACAATATTAGCTAAATCAGCTCCAGAGAAACCAGGAGTTGACCTGGCAATAGCTATAGTTTTAACAGATTTATCCATTTTAATTTTTCTTGTATGTACTTTTAAAATTTTATCTCTTCCAATAATGTCAGGGGCAGGTACTACCACTTGTCTATCAAATCTTCCTGGTCTTAATAATGCTGGGTCAAGAACATCTGGCCTGTTAGTTGCTGCAACAATAATCACTCCTTCATTAGCTTCAAAACCATCCATTTCAACAAGGAGCTGATTAAGAGTTTGTTCTCTCTCGTCATTACCACCGCCTAATCCGGCACCTCTGTGCCTTCCAACAGCATCTATTTCATCAATAAATATAATACAAGGTGCGTTCTTCTTACCTTGTTCAAACATATCTCTAACTCTACTAGCTCCGACACCTACAAACATTTCCACAAAATCTGATCCGGAAATCGAGAAGAATGGCACCCCAGCTTCCCCAGCTATTGCTCGAGCAAGAAGTGTCTTTCCGGTACCGGGAGGTCCAACCAAAAGAGCGCCTTTTGGTATTTTAGCTCCCAATCTTTGAAACTTTTGCGGGTCTTTTAAGAAAGAAACAACCTCTTCTAACTCTTGTTTGGCCTCATCGATACCTGCAACATCGTTAAAAGTAACTCTTTGTTTATTTTCATTGAGTAACTTTGCTTTTGATCTACCAAAACCTAGTGCTCCACCACCCTTACCTGATTGCATTTGACGCATAAAAAATATCCAAACGCCAATTAAAAGTAACATTGGGAACCAAGATACAAATATACTAAGTAGAGGGTGCATACCGTTTTGTTCGGGTTTTGCGTTGATAGCGACCTGATTTTCGTTAAGAGTTTCTATTAAATTAGGATCCCTAGGAGCGTAAGTTGAAAAGTCAACGCCATCCATAGTTTGACCAAAAATATTGTTTCCCTGAATTTCAACAGATTTAATTTCACCTTTTTGAGCTTTGTCTAATAATGTTGAATATGTGTATGTTACTGCGGAGTAATCTCTTTGAGAGTTTTTAAAAACATTGAATAATCCAAGCAAAATAAGGCTTATTATTATCCAGACAAAGATATTTTTTGAAAAATTTTTCATATATTTAATATAGTTAGTGTTACTTACGTTTAAAGTACTAAGTAAGATTTATACATGTTTTTTTATTAAAGACACCAATTTTCCCTGAAAATACTGACCTTTCTTTATTGCTAATAAGGTGATTTTTAAGTATTTTTAAAAAATTCTTGATGTTTTCATCTCTAATTTGTTTTTTTAATAGATGACGATATTCGTAATAAAATGACTGTACTACGATAAATTTAAGATTTTCATTCAGATAGTTGAACTTTATTGTGTCAATTTCAAAAATGTTATTTCTTTTTCTTTTAAAAAAATTTTTGTGTAGCTGATGCAAATGGAATATTTTAAAGAATTTTAGTCTTTCATTATTAATTTGATTAAAGAGTTTATTTGAATACAAAAAATTTCTTATTTTGTTTCTTGTGTAACCTAACTCTAAGTTACTTCTATCATCAAACCATGTAAGTCTGTTAAATATAGCATAACTTTTGATTTGCTTTTTTGTGTATTTCTTTAATGGTCGATGTAATTTGAGACTTTTGTATTTATCTAAAAAAATATTTGATAATCCAGTAGCACTAGATTGTTGGGTTTTTCTCAAGAAATAAGTTTCATTTAAGTCATCGAGATGGTGGCCCAAAAAAATGTGCTTTACATCTTTTTTTTTTGAAAATTTATATAAAAAATCATATCTTATAGATCTTGATTTATTTTGAAAACCTTTTGATTTATCCTTTAAAAACAATCTCTTAACGAAAAGATTCTTATTTGTAAGATTATAAATGTTAATAAATTGTTTAATTTCATATTTTCCCTCAGGTCTTATTTGGTGATCAAATATCATATAATAAATATTTTTTTTATTAAAATATTTTGATCTAATTATTGCATCATATAGGACTGTACTATCCAAACCACAAGAAATTGAAATCAATATTTTGTCGTTAGCTTTAGTATTATTTTGAAGGTAATTCTTTACACTATGAGAAAGGGATACTTCTTCAGTCAATAATTAAACCACAATCTTTTTCTGATTGGAGAGATTTTGCAGACTCAATTACTTCTTTACTTTCTAAATAAGCATTTGAAAAAATTAAATCTTCCATGATTAAACATCCATTTTCTTGATCTCCAATACTAAAAAGAGATTTTCCAAGCCAAAAGTAATTTTCAGACTTAAATTTAGAAAATGATGAGAAATCTCTGTGTCTTATTCCAAAATATTTTACAGCTTCAATGATTTCATTCTCCATAAAATAAGTCCTGCCAAGAAGATAATAAGACTCAGCTAGATATTCATCTTGATCAGTATTTGAATTAATTATCAACAGTAAACTTTCAATTGCAGACTTGTTATCAAAACTTGCAAAGCTTTTTTTTGCATTTTTTAACTCTAATTCAACGTCAATTATTGGCTTATTAAGCTCTATTTCTCTCTCTTCTATCAGCATTTCTAAATCATTAAGCATTGAGGTATTCACTTCTGAAATAGATTTTATCTCTATTTCATCTAATTCATCTTTTTCAAAATCTAATGAAGAAATTGCCTCATCAGACTCTTCATTTGGTATTTCTATCTTTTTTATTTCATCTTTATCAAGGTCAGACAGGCTGATTTGTCCTAATATCTGATCATCCTCTGAATTCTCTACGATGTTTGAGGAGCTCTCTTCTATATTTAATTGATCAGATGCATTAATAATTTTTTTTGTGTCAGAGTCAGATGATGTGTATAAAGAGTATAGGTTTTTTACATCATCTTTAATATCTGAAATTTGTTTTTCTAATGAAATGATACTTTTTGAAATCTCATTGATTAATATTTTTAATTCATCTAAATCATTTTTTGCATCTGAGTTAACATTATTATTTTGTGATGAGTCATTTTTATAAACAAACTTTTGAAGATCAATTATGTCATTTTTAATTCTGTCTAATTCTACAGATACTTGATTGTGATTTTCAGAATTAGATTGGTTACTAAAAAGGATTAGGAAAAAAATAACCAAAATTATGTTTATTTTTTTCATGAAAAATTCGGGTGCTCTTTTAAGAAGAGCACCCTAATGAAATTTTGATTAATTACTTACTAGGGTTACGCCGCGTCTATTTTGACTGTAAGCAGTTTCATCAGATCCAACAACTTCTGGTCTTTCTTTGCCCCAACTTACATATTCCATTCTATTGGTGTCAATTCCTGCTTGGGCTAGATAAGAGTACACAGAAAATGCTCTTTTATCTCCTAGAGCCAAGTTGTACTCACGAGTACCTCTTTCATCAGCATGGCCTTCAACAGTTATGTTAGTGTCTGGATATTGCATTAACCAAGCTGCTTGTGCATCAAGTGTAGCTTGCGCATCAACAGTTAATTCTGAGCTATCAAATTCAAAGAACACTCTGTCACCCACGTTTACAATCAGATCTTCTTGAGTACCAGCTGTAATTTCACCACCTGATGATGAACTAGCACTGGCTGATGCTGCGTCAACATCACCACCCTGTTCAGTCTTAGTAGCAGCACATGAAGCAAGGAAAAAACCCGCAACAATAAGCATAAACAATTTTTTTAACATTATTATAAATCTCCGCGTAAATATATTCTTACTATAGTTTAGGTAAATAAACACTGAATTTTTTGGAAATCAAGATAATTCTTATTTAAATTAATTATATTTTGTTGATTTCTCAAGAATTTTTACAACAAAGGTGACCAAGCAGGGTCACTCCCATCCCTTGGAGTCGGAATAACTCTCTCATTGTATCCAGTAATATCAATAAAATGAATTGTTACTTCCCCACCAGTGCCATCAAGATTTGACCTTTTTTGTCTATGAAATATTAAATATCTACCATTTGGGGACCAAGCAGGTGACTCTAAAGCAAAATCCCTCACAATAACTCTCTCATTATTTCCATTTATGTCCATAACACCTATATGGAAATTACCCTGAGTTAACTTTGTAAAAGCTATCAAGTCCCCTCTTGGAGACCAAACTGGGTTTCCATATACACCCCTACCTTTTGAAATTCTTTTTATATTATCTCCATTCTTATCCATAACAAATAACTGAGGGCTGCCACCACGATCAGAATTAAAAACAATTTTATTTCCATCAGGAGAAAAAGAGGGCGATGTATCTATTCCAGAATCATTTGTTAATCTTGAACGAGATCGGGTATTTAAATCCATTAGATATATTTCAGAATTAGCTGCATTGTTAGGATCTGAAAAAGACATTACTACACTCTGGCTATCTGGTGAAAATCTTGGTGCAAAAGTCATTCCAGGAAAATCTCCAACAATTTCTCTTTCACCTGTTTTAAGATTGTAAATATAAACTCTTGGAAGATTATTTTTGTATTCCATATATGTTATTAATTGTTTATTTGGTGCGAAACGCGGAGTTAGCACCATATTTTTACCATCTGTTAAAAATTGATGACTATCTATATGTCCATCTTGATCCATAATTGCTAATCTTTTTACTCTTTGGTCTAAAGGGCCAATTTCAGAGACATAAACAATTCTTGTATCAAAGTAACCTGTTTCACCAGTAATCCTTTCATAAACAATGTCGCTTACTGTATGACCCACTCTTCTAATTAAATTTTCATCGGGTATTGTTAATTGTAATTTCTCTATCTCTTTTGCATTAAAGACATCATAAAGTCTCATTCGTAGTCTAATCCCTTTGTCAGTTTTACTGACATCCGCACTTAATAAAAATTGTGCTTTTATTAATTTCCAGTCTTCAAATCGTGGAACTTTTTCAACTAAATTGTCAGATTGGATATAAAGGTCTTCATTTACAGTATAAAAAAGTCCAGAATTTGTGAGATTATTTGAAATAATTTGTCTAAGTGTGTTTCCGTATCTAGCTGTGTCCGAGTCTGCTCCAAAAATTTGAGTAATAGCTATGGGAGTGGGTTCAACTTTTCCTTGAGCAATAGTTACCTCTAATGCAGCGTTTGCATTAAATGAAAAAAACAAAATTATTAAGATTTTTTTAATCATAAAAATATTTTAACCAATTACGCAATTTATATCTTAAATTTTAATTAATCAAACATCCAGCTGAAATCAAAAGTAAAGTTAATTTCTTTCCACTGTTCATATTTATCTGCGGGTAATAAAAGAGGACTACAATCTGGATTATTTACTGCTCTCATTGCGGCTTCAGCAGCTGTTCTAAATGATGGATCATTTAATTTTTCTTTATTAACTACTTTAGAACTTTTTACAGTTCGATCAGGGTTAACTTCAATATAAATAACAGGTTTTATTTCTTTTAAGTTAGCAACACCAACATTAAGATTCAAACAGCCATGTAACTGTTGCCTTAATAAATCAATTTCTGAAATAGTCATCGTTGGTCCAACTTTTTCTGTGAAAACTTCCTCTTGTTTGACTTCAGATGCTTCCTGTTCTTTTTTAAATTCTTTATCTTGATTTTCTAAATCTTTTAAAACAGTACTAACATTGAAAGTTTTTTTTACAGGTTTTTTCTTAACAACAATCTCAATATCCTCTTTAGGCTCAGGTATTTCTTTAGGTTCAGGTTTTTGTTTTAATTCGATCTCAAAATCATTTTCAATTGGCGGAGGTGTCTCCTCTTCTGGTTTTTTAATTTCAGGTTTTACTTTCTCATCAATTATGAACTCGTTTGTTTTGTCTAGGGAGTTATCAACCAATACTTCTTCATTAGTATCCTGGATTATTGGATCATTTGACTCTTGAGATGTTATTTTTTTTAATTCTGGTTCAATAACCTCAATTTCACTCTGCTTTGGAGACTCTTCTTCAAATGTTGGAATAATTTCATTTATCTCCTCAACAAATTCAGGCGCAGCTGTCTTTTCTTCAATAATGAACATTTCGACTGGTAAAATCATTGGAATATCACTGATTTTTTTTTCAAAAGTAAAATTTATCATCGGTATTAAAATTAATAGATGTATAAGAAAAGAAAATATTTGGAAATAAAAATCGCTTTTTTTATAACTGAAATTTTCAATGAATAAGATTAAATTTCTGAAAGGATTAAATAGTGAAATAGTAGACACTTAACTTGGTTTTTTCGTTACAAGAGCAATTTTTAAAAAACCAGATGTGTTGAGAGCACCAAGAACCTTCATCACTTCTCCATAATTAATTGTGCTATCAGCTCTTAAAAAAATTCTTATGTCATTATTGGAACCTGCGATAGTTTTAACTTTTAAAATTAACTCATCAAAAGCAATTAGTTCCTCACCTAAATAAATTTCATTATTCTCATTAATCGAAATTTCAAGTGGTTCCTTTTGTGCATCTAAAGAATTAGCCTCAACTTTTGGCAAGTTTACAGGAACACCTACAGTTAGAAGGGGAGCGGTGACCATAAACACAATAAGTAAAACCAACATAACATCAACCATAGGCGTTACATTTATATTTGAAACAGGTCGATGTTTTTTTCTCATATAATTATTTAACTTGGCGTGAAATTATATTAACTAAATCCTTCCCAAAACTTTCAGCCTCTGACAAATAGTTATCAATTTTTGAAGTTATGTGGTTGTAATAAGCGGTTGAAGGAATGGCAACGAAGAGGCCCAAAGCAGTTACAAATAAAGCTTCTGCAATACCAGGTGCCACCACAGCGAGATTAGTATTTTGAGCAATTGCTATTGCTTGAAAACTATTCATAATTCCCCAAACTGTTCCAAATAATCCAATAAAAGGAGCTACAGATCCAGAAGAAGCTAAAAAGGACAATCCTTTATTTAAATTTGTATCTTCATCAGCAATACTTAAATCAAGGGATGTATAAAGTCTTTGAATGAAAGCTGAGTCTATACTATTTTTCTGAATACGAGATTTTTCATATTCGTTCATTATATTTCTAAATATATTTGAGAAACTTTCTTGATCGAATTCGTCAATTTGTTTGTAAAGCTCATCTAAAGATACACCAGACCAAAAATGGTTTTCAAATTTTTTTGATATTTTCTTGAGTTTATTTATTAACAATATTTTTTGAATGATTGTCTTCCAAGATTGGATTGAAAAAATCACTAACAATATGATTACAAATTTAACAACCCAGTCAGATTTTAGAAACATTCCCATCATTGAGAAATCTACTGAACCCTCAAGGGATGCTAAGTTTACTACTTCTTCCATGAATTACTCTTCATCAATTATCTTTTTATTTTTAAGTTCTTTTGAGACTTTTTCAAAGTCATCTGAATGTACCATTATCCAAAAACCAGGTCTATTTTTTTCACATAATGCAATGACTGGGGTCTTTTTTTCCTTGTCTGCTAAAGATTTTGTATCATCCCATAACTTAATAGCAGTATGTTTAGCTCTTAACTTACACTCAATAAATAAATTATCGTGAATTACATCTGAATGAGTAACTTTTGAATTGATTCCACTAAGGGCATTTCTCATACCTCCAAAAAACTTTGCAACAAGTCTTTCCCTATTTTTCCAAGCTTTATCAGGCATTATTAACCTCTAGTAATTCGCTATCAAAATCAAGGTTTGAAAAACAATTTTGAACATCATCGTTATCCTCTAACTCTTCATTTAATCTAATAAGCTTGTCAAGATCTTCCTTTTTTTCAATTTTTACAGTTAAATTTGGCTTCCAAATAATATTTGCACTTTCAATGTCAAATTTCTTATCTACTAGTATTTTCTCAAAAGATGCTAATTCCTCAAAAGAAGAATAAAGATATGTTACATCGTCATCTGTATTGTAATCCTCTAAACCATGGTCAAGTAAATCCTCCAGTGCACTATCATCTATTTCTTTTTTGATTTGTATTTCTCCTACTTTATTAAAATTAAAACTCACACTTCCTGTCTCCCCCAAATTCCCCCCATTCTTTGAAAAAATAGATCTAATTTCTGAAGCTGTTCTATTTTTATTATCTGTTAAGGCCTCAACTATAAAAGCTGTTCCAAAAGGACCATACCCCTCATAGCGAACTTCTGAATAATCAGAAGCTTCATTATTATTTTTATTAATAGCTCTATCTACATTATCCTTTGGCATATTTACACTTCGAGCATTTGTTATTGCTAGTCTCAATCTTGGATTGGACTCTGGGTCTGTTCCTCCAATCTTCACGGCTATTTGAATTTCTCTTCCTATTTTTGCAAATTGTTTTGCCCTTTTTTTGTCCTGAGCACCTTTACGATATTGAATATTTTTAAATTTTGAATGTCCTGCCATGAGCTAAGATAATAAATTACTATCCAAAACACCACCTATTTGAATAGATTGAATTGAATTTTTATTCCCCACATTTGTAGTAATAACCGCTCCAGAAATAGTTGCCAATCCATCTGCGGGTTCCAGTCTGTGAGAGTTTGACCCAGTTCTCATTCTTTTGATGGCACTTTCTTTTTTCATACCAATAACAGAATTATAATCTCCTGTCATTCCAATATCGGTTTGAAAACAAGTGCCTTTTTCTAATACCCTAGCGTCCGAGGTTGGAATATGAACATGAGTCCCATATATAGCTGTAAATTTTCCATCGTAATTTTGCGCTATACCATTTTTTTCAGATGTTACTTCAGCATGTACCTCTAAAAATGAATAATCTATTTTATGGTCATTAATTATAGATAAAAGTTGTGTATCAATAGAATTAAAAGGATTGCTTAAGGGAAGGTCAATAAATGTTTGACCGTGAACTTGGCTTACCAATATTCTTTTTCCATTGTTATGAGTAAAAATTTTAAACCCCCTACCAGGAGATCCAACTTCGAAATTTAAAGGTCTGATAATATTATGATCTGGGTTTTGATCCATATATTCTATGATCTCTTTTTGTTTCCAAGCATGATTTCCTAAAGTTATAGCATCAGCTCCCCAGCTTATAAGCTCTTCGTAAATTTTTCCTGTAAGTCCATAACCACCAGCTGAATTTTCAGCATTAATTATTGTAAAGCTAATATTAAATTGATTTTGTATCTTTTTTAAATTTTCTTTGAGAGCTGTCCTACCTGATCTTCCTACAACATCTCCTATAACTAAAAAATTCATAAAGAATAAATTTTTTGTTCTGAACAAATGTAATCTACTTTTTGGTCAAAACTCTCCTGAAAATTGTAGTTGGTTTTTTGAATTTCAAAAGCAGCTAAAATAGTTTTTAAATTTCCTTTTTTTTTCAATTCTTCAATAGTTCTATCAAAAAAACCTCCTCCATAGCCCACCCTAAATCCTTTTTCATTAAATGCAGAGCATGATGCTATAATTATATCAGGATCTAATGTCTTTTCACCTTTGGGTTCCATGATACCGCCAAATCCTTTTTCTAAATTTGGATTATGAGGGTTATATTCAAAGTACTTTAAAGAGCACCCTTTTGATATTACTTTGGGAAGTGAACATTTGATATTTTTATTTATTAAATCATTAGAAATTCTCAATACATCTGCCTCATTTTTATATGGATAAAATAATCCCACAGATCTATTTGGATTAATCTTTTCAATTAAATCTATTATTTTTGAATTTATTTTATTGGAAAAAATATCTAAATCCGAAGTGCTTAGTTGCATTCTTAGGTCCAGGTGATGTTTTCGAATTTGTTTTTTATTCAATGATTATATTATCATTTAGTTTTTTGAAAATTTGCTCAATGTCAGATTTTAGATGATTATTTTCATTTTGTAATTCTTGAATACGGCTCTCATAAAATAATTTCTTGTTCAAAGAGTCTTGCAATATTTTTTCTTTTTTCAAAACATCTTCCATAGATTTAAGATAGGCAATAAGTGTGGATGTTAAAAAAGGTACATTCTCTTTCTTCTCATCATCTATGAGTTTACTAATTGAGGAAGCGATCTCTTTTACTGTTTCAACATTATCATCGGAGCATTGTATTTTTAGTGGTCTTCCTCCAATTGTTAAAGTTAAATTAGCCATCTATATCTATTGATCCGAGTAATTCCTCAATTTTATTAGTTGCTTGATCAATAAGTTGAGATTTTTCAGATAGCTCAAGTTTGTTATTTTCTAATTCAGTTAGTAATTCTGACTCTCTTCTCTCTAAATATTCTATCTTGGCTTTTAATTCTTGTCTCTCATTGATTAATTCTTGATTATTAGTTTTATAATTCTGAAGTTTTGATGCAATTTGCTCAATTTTTTGAAGTATTTGTTGTTGAAATTCGTTCATACTTTAATTATTAGTTATTAAGAAAAGTTATTCCATTGAAAAATTATACCAAATTAGCGAATTGTATCAGATTTTTATCAATTGATGCGGTAGAAAAAGCAAAATCTGGTCATCCTGGTATGCCGATGGGAATGGCTGACATTGCCACAGTGCTCTTTCACGATTTTCTTATTCATAATCCCAAGGACCCGAACTGGTTACTTAGAGATCGATTCGTTTTATCTAATGGACATGGTTCGATGTTGCTTTATTCACTTTTATACCTCACCGGTTATAAAAAAATGACAATATCTCAAATTAAAAATTTTAGACAATTGGGCTATATTACAGCGGGACATCCTGAATATGAACCAGATGCTGGTATAGAAATAACAACTGGTCCTCTTGGACAAGGAATTTCGAATGCGGTAGGATTGGCCATAGCACTTAAAAAGCTTTCAAAAGAGAAAAAATTGTCTAAAGCACCAAAGGTATATGTTTTTTGTGGTGATGGCTGTTTAATGGAGGGGATAAGCCAAGAGGCAATTAGTCTAGCTGGGCACTTAAAACTTAATAATTTGATACTAATATACGATAACAACAACATTAGTATTGACGGATCTACAGACCTGGCTTTTAGTGATAACACAAACCTTAGATTTAAATCAGTTAATTGGGAGGTACATAGTGGAAAAGGTCATGATCATAAAAATATCTATAAACTTTTAAAAAAAGCACAAATATCAAAAGTCCCTTGTTTGCTAAATTTTAAAACTACTATTGGATTTGGTTCTCCAAATAAATCTGCAAAAGCATCATCACATGGCTCACCCTTAGGTTCAGAGGAAGTGAAATTAACGAGAAGTAAATTATCTTGGAATGAAAAACCTTTTCAAATTCCAGATAAACTTTTAAAAATTTGGCGAAATTCATCCACCAAAAATTTACAAATATACAAAAAAACTAAATCAATATCTCACACAACTTTATCAAATAAAGACATAGATAAGTTATTTAATAAAATAGAAATAGATTTAAAAGATTTTAAGTCTGATCAGGCTACTAGAAAATCCTCTGAAGCAATATTACATTATTTTAAAGAAGATCATTCTATACTTGGAGGCTCTGCAGACTTAACAGGCTCCAATAATACAAAAGGTAAACAAATGTCTGTTCTGGATAGCGTGAACGCAACAGGACAATATATCCATTATGGTGTAAGAGAGCATGGTATGGCAGCAATAATGAATGGTATTGCCGCTACCAAAATTTACAAAACATATTCAGGAACTTTTTTGAGCTTTGCTGATTATATGAAGCCAAGTCTTCGTTTAGCTGCACTAATGAAAATTAATCCTATACAAGTTTTCACACACGACTCTATTGGATTAGGTGAAGATGGTCCTACTCATCAACCTATTGAACAAATTAATATGTTAAGACTTATACCAAATAGTTATGTATTTAGACCCTGCGATCTTAAGGAAACAATTGTATGTTGGAGAGAGGCTTTAAAAATTAATGATGCACCCTCATTTATCTGTCTTTCAAGGCAAAATCTGCCACAAATTTCAAATAAAAAATTAGACTCAAAAAAATTTAAAGGTGCTTACGTTATATATGGTCCAAAAAAAAATAATAATATTACTATTATAGCTACTGGTTCAGAAGTGTCTTTAGCTGTAAACGTAGCTGTAAAAATTAGAGGCGATGGTATTATTTCAAAAGTCATTTCAATGCCATCAACTTCTGTTTTTGAAAAACAATCAAAAACTTTTAAAAACAATTTATTAAAATCAAAATCTAGTGAAACTTTTGTTATTGAAGCTGGATCAACAATGTATTGGAATAAGTACACAAAATATGAAAATATATTTGGATTAGATAATTTTGGTGCTAGTGCACCTGGGAATGAAGTTTTTAAAAAATTTGGTTTAACAACAGAAACCGTATCTAATAAAATAATAAAGAAAATAAAAACAAAATGAAAAAAAAAGTAGCTATTAATGGTTTTGGTAGAATAGGTAGGCTTGTTTATCGAGCATTTTTGGAGAGATTAAATGAATTTAGTAATCAATATGAGATAAGCTATATAAACGACTTGGCTGATATTGACTCAAATATTCACCTACTTAAATATGATAGTATTCATGGATCTCTAAAAAAAGAAATTAATAAAATCTCCAATGAGCAATTTTCAATAGGGGAAAATACAGTTACTGTTACATCTGAGAAAAACCCTATTGATTTGAAATGGAAAGATAAGAAAGTCGACATTATCTTAGAGTGCACAGGTGTTTTTGCATCTAAAGAAAAGGCAATGTCTCATATCGAAAGCGGAGCAAGTAAAGTTATAGTTTCTGCTCCATGTTCTGGTGCTGATATAACGGTTGTGCAAGGAGTTAATAACAAAAATATTAATATAGATCATCAAATAATCTCTAATGCCTCGTGTACAACTAATTGTCTGGCTCCTGTAGCTTTTGTAATTGATAAAGAGTTCGGAATTGAAAATGGATATATGACAACTATTCACTCTTTTACAGGAGATCAAAATACAGTAGACACGTTTCATAAAGATCTTAGAAGAGCAAGAGCAGCATCAGCTAACATTATACCAACAAGCACAGGTGCAGCAAAAGCTGTCGGTCTCGTCCTTCCTCATTTAAATGGAAAATTAGATGGCACAGCTATAAGAGTCCCAACGCCAAATGTATCTCTAGTAGATTTTAAATTTAACACGAAAAAAAATATCACAATTGAAAATTTAAATAATAAATTTCAAGAATATGCAAATGGCCCTCTTAAAGGTATTTTAGGAGTGAATACAGACCCTAAAGTATCAAGTGATTATAATCATGACGCAAGGAGTTCTATTTTAGATTTAAATGAAACAACAACGGTGTCAGATAATTTTGGTAGAGTATTGACTTGGTATGATAACGAGTGGGGATTTTCAAATAGAATGCTTGAGACAACCGCTCAAGTGTGTAATTTATAGGAGCTATTATGAAAGTTACAAATACTACAAGAAAAATTATATCAAACTACACTCACGAAAATATTGGAGTGAGATCAAATCTTATGAAAATTTTGGGACATGGAAAATTAGGCGGAACTGGAAGAATGATAATTTTACCTGTCGATCAAGGTTTTGAACACGGGCCCGATAGAAGTTTTGCTGTAAATCCCCCAGCATACGATCCAAACTATCATCACCAACTTGCAATAGATGCTGGTTTATCTGCTTATGCTGCTCCTCTTGGTTTACTGCAAATGAGTTCTGGGTATTATAATGGTCAAATTCCAACTATATTAAAAATTAATAGTTCTAATACTCTTGCAACATCTCTTGATCAAGCTATTACTGGGAGTGTAAATGATGCATTAAAATTAGGATGTGCTGCTATAGGTTTTACGATTTATCCTGGGTCTGATCATAATTTTGAATTAATGGAAGAATTTAAAAGACTTAGTTTCGAGGCCAAAGAAAAAGGACTTGCTGTTGTTTTATGGGCTTATGCGCGAGGTTCAAAGATTAGCAAAAAAGGTGAAACGGCAATGAATATAATTTCATATGCAGCACACATGTCTGCTCTATTGGGGGCAAATATTATTAAAGTAAAACTACCTAGTGATTTTTTAGAAGAAGATCCAACCAAAAAAGCATTTGAAGATAATAATATACCTATAAGCACTTTAAAGGATCGTGTGGCTCATATCAAAAAAGTTGCATTTGATGGAAAACGCTTAGTGGTATTTTCAGGTGGTGATGCAAAAGATGATCAATCTTTAATGGATGAAGTGCTTGCAATTCACCAGGGAGATGGAAACGGCTCGATTATTGGAAGAAATTGTTTTCAAAGATCGAGAGTAGATGCATTGGCTTTATTGGAGCGAATGATTCAAATTTACAAATCTAAATGAAAATTAATGCTAACGACTTAAAGATAGGAAATATAATTCAGCATAATAATTCGCTTTGGAAAGTCGCTAAATTATCCCATACACAACCTGGAAAAGGTGGGGCATATATTCAAGCTGAGTTGAAAAATATTTCAAACCAGTCAAAATTAAATGAAAGATTTAGAAGTTCTGAGTCTCTTGAAAAAATTCGCGCTGAAGAGATAGATCATCAATTTTTATTTCGTAGTGGAGAGGATTTTACTTTTATGAATAACCAAACCTATGAGCAAATAGTTATGAATATTAGCCAATTGAATGAAAATACAGCAAAATTTCTTGAAGATGGAATGGAAGTCTCTATTGAGTTTTATGATGAAAAACCAATGAATGTTAATCCTCCTGAAAGTCTTACAGTACAAATAGCCGAAACAGAGGCTGTTGTTAAAGGACAAACAGCTTCTTCATCATATAAACCAGCATTGTTAACTAACGGTGTAAGAGTTACAGTTCCACCTCACATTGAAACGGGTGACAAAATTAGAATAAATACGTCTGAATTAACTTACATAGAAAAAGCAAAATAACTTTTTCTATGGCTATTGTCCCACCAGTAATTGTTGTTATGGAAAAGGCATGTAGGAATGCTGCTAAATCTTTAATAAGAGATTTTGGAGAGCTTGAGAAACTTCAAATTTCTAAAAAAGATAAAAATGATTTTGTATCCTCTGCAGATATTAGAGCATCTGAAACTATCAGTTATACTTTGGGAAAAGATAGACCTGATTTTCTTCAAATTGACGAGGAGACTTTTAGTACTGAAGATTTAGATAAGCTTAAAGGTGATACTCCTGTGTTTATCTCAGACCCACTTGACGGAACAAAAAATTTCATACATGGAAATGGTTATTTTGCAGTAACCATTGGATTGATGCAAAAAGGAGAGATTATTGCTGGTGTTACATATAACCCAATTTTGAATGAATTATTTTGGGCTCATAAGGGTTCTGGATCTTGGATTAACAACCAAAGGCTCAGGGTTTCCCAAAGAGATAAGTTAGATGGATGTTTGTTTACATCTGGTGTGCAAATAAAGCATGAAGATATTCTTGAAAAAGGAATTGCTCAAATAGGATCGCTTCAAAGGAAAACAAGTGTCAGAATACTTGGTTCTTCAGCTCTTGATTTAGCAAATGTGGCATCAGGAAAATTTGATGGATTTTGGTCATTAAGATTAAATCTTTGGGATATCGTAGCAGGTATTATTTTGGTAAATGAGGCGGGCGGGATATGCCTAAATGAAAAAGGTAATGTTTTTGATCCCTTAAAAGATGAAAGTTTAATAGCTTCTAGTGCAGCGATTAGCGGCGAATTGCTGAAAAGCCTATAAATATTTACTTGATTTTTTAACCTTTGATCTCTATTTTCTCATAACCATGAAACAAAAAATACATCCTGATTACCATGAAATTACTGTAGAACGTACTGACGGATCAACATATAAGACGAGATCTACTTGGGGTAAAGCTGGCGATACTATGAAGCTTGAAATTGACCCATTATCTCATCCAGCTTGGAATCAAGGATCTGGAAAAATGGTTGACTCAGGTGGAAGAGTTGCACGTTTTAAAAATAAATATAAGTCATTTAATATTTAATATTTTAATAAGACCATGTCTGACAATAAACCTTTAATGCCCTTAGCTACGGCCGTATGGTTGGTAGACAATACTGCTTTAAGTTTTTCCCAAATATCTCAATTCTGTCAATTACATGAGCTAGAAGTTCAAAGTATTGCAGATGGTGAGGACGCTTATCGTATGCAAGGATTAAACCCTATAGCCAGTGGTCAATTGACTATGGATGAGATTAAACGTTGTGAGGGAGATCATTCACTTGAACTTCAATTGCAAAATAAAAAATCTGAGTCCATTCAATCGAGTGTTAAAACAAAAAAATACTTACCATTATCAGTAAGACAAGAAAGACCTAAGGCTATAGCTTGGCTAATTCGTGAGTATGGACAAATACTAACAGATACACAAATAGCTAAACTTACAAGTTCTACTAAGCCTACTGTTGCTAATATAAGAGCTGGAAATCAATCTCAACCAATCACAGAATTTAGAAACCCCACTGATCTTGGTTTATGTACTTATGAAGAGCTCGAAGCACTTGTTGAAAAAGGTCAGCGAAAAGCAGAACGCGAGAGAAAAGCAAAAGAAAAGGCAGAAAAATTACAGTCTACTACTGCTTAGTGAAGAATAAATAAACATCTCCTAATCTTATACCAAATTTTTTCATAGTAGCTTTGTTGAAAACATTTTTTTCATCTTGCATAATCATCCAATCATCAAATTTAACATTCATTATTCCATCACCATACTTGAGTTTTAATGTGTAATGCCAATTTAAAGCATTACCTGAACTTTCACCTAAAGCTACTCCTATAATATCATCAGAAATTCCTTCGTAAGTATTTTCACCAGTTTTTTTTATTTCCCATCTTCTGAATTCTTCCTCTCCATCATCATAGAGGAAGGTCTCATTGAGAATAAAATTATCTTCCTGTTGAATACCTTCCATTTCAACAGTAAATTGTCGCCTTACCTTTCCAAGTCTATCAATAAAAAGACCACTCGCTGTTGTTTTTCCTAAAAAATACTCTTCTATTTTGAATATTGGTTTTTTGTTGGCAAAGTCTTCAAGTTTCATGTTATTGCACCCACTGACAAATATTAATAAAATACTCGCTATTAATACATTTCTCATACACACAATCAATACGCTCATTGATGAAAGTAGATCTTTAACAGATTTAATTTACTTATTGATAAAATCTATCTGATATACATCAATAGTTTTTGCCTTAAAACCTCCTGAACAATATGATAAGTAAAAATTCCACATTCTTTTGAAATCTTCAGAGTAACCTAAATTTTTAATTATATCCCATTTATTGTTAAAATTTTTTCTCCACATCTCAAGTGTTTGATAATAACTATCGGCCATTTGATTTTTAATTTGGAAGTCGAATTTTTTTTGATTAGCTATTTTTTCTAAAGCTTTTACTGATGGTAACATTCCACCAGGAAAAATATATTTTTGAATAAAATCAATTTTTCGAGTATACCTCTCAAAGAAATCTTCAAAGATTACAATAGTTTGCATTGAAAAGACTCCCGATGGTTTTAACAAGTCTTTAATTTTTTCAAAATAAGTTTGCCAATATTGTATTCCAACAGCCTCAAACATTTCAATGGAGTAAATTCTAGAATATTCTCCTTGATGTTCTCTGTAATCTTTATATATGACATTTAGCTTATTTTCTAAATGATGTTCTCTAATTTTTGTTTTTACAAATTCGTATTGCTCTTTTGAGATAGTTAAAGTATCGATTTTGATATCAGGGAATTTTGAAATTAAATAAAAAGCAAAACTTCCCCATCCAGACCCAATTTCTAAAACATGATCGCCTGGTCTAGGCTCATTACCCTCAATAAGACTTTCAAATTTATTTTTTTGTGCCTCAGATAACGTTTCCAAGCCTGTTTTAAAAAAACCTGAGGAATAAGTTAAAGTATCATCCAGCCACTCCAAATAGAAGTCGTTACCAAGATCATAGTGAGCATGAATATTTTTTTTACTCTGAAATAATGAGTTTTTAGTTTTATTCATATATTTTTTTGATAAAAATCTGTAAAACTTAGATCCACTCATTTCGTTACCAAAAGCTCTTTCATTTAGTGCGCCAAATTCTAAGAATTTACTTAAATCGTCTGCTTCAAATTTCTTTTTTATATAAGCTTCACCAAGCCCGACTGAACCACGAAAATACAAATCCCATATCATAGAGATACTACTAATTGTTAAATGCACTGAAGGACCCCCTAATTCACCGTAAAACTCATAAGATTTACCCTTAACATTTAAAGTCAAAGATCCATATCTGATTTTAGAACAAACTTTTTTTATATATCTATCAATAAACAAGATTTTACCTAAATTTAATTAATCTAAGTATAGATTATCTTTTATTCTATTGGAATATTTAAAGAATTTACTTTTTTTTAAAAAAAGCTTGATTGCCTGATAGTGAATAAGAGTGATTGTTTTTACACTCCCAAAAATATTTAAAATTAAAAACAAAATAAAATTATAGAAAGTTATTTCTTTTAAATTTAAATCTATAGAGGCATAAAATATTTGCTCCTTTTTAAGGTTAAATTGATTAATATTACAAAAAAAATGGTCTTTTCTTTTATTTTTTGAAGAAATCTTATAAGTGCAGTCCATTTCAATAAATGGTGATACATACATATTTTTTTTAAACTCTTTATCTTTAAACTTGTTCAAAGTTAAATAATGAACTTGGTCTCCAAATGTATTTTTCACTTCATATATGATCGACTTAACTTTATTTTTACTATCAAGATATAAATAAAAGCTAATAGGATTAAAAGAATAACCAACAATTGATGGGATACATATAAATTGAATACTATTAAAATTAATATTGTGTTTTTCAGCAACATTTTTTGCAAAATCATATAAACTCTTTTTTTTATTTCTAAATCCGTGCTGTTTATAAAAAATTGAAAAAAAATTAAATCTATTTAGAGATATAAATGGATGGATATTTATTGTGTTACTTAGATTTATACTTAAGTAAGGTGCATTATATTGAAAAAAATTATCAGTATCCCTTGTTCTTTTATGAATTATTTTACCTATTCCAAAACAATGAGAGGAAATTAATTCCATTGCACTCTTGATGTATCCGCATTTTTAAACTCCTTCAAATCAATATTTAACCTTTTACAAACTTTTATAGCAGATTGAATACCGTCTTCATGAAAACCATAGCCAAGATAACTACCAACATAATAAGAATTCTCATAGCCTTGAATTTGTGAAATATTTTTTTGGGCATTTAAAGTTTTAGGTGAGAATATTGGATGTTCGTAAATTGTTTGATAGTGATTCTGATTTTGATCCTGATTTAAAGAGACAAAGAAATTGTCATTAGTTTCTAGTGGTTGCAATTTATTCATCCAATAACTTAAAGTGCATTTATTATTTAAATTCGTATGAAAATTCCAACTTGACCAAGCTTTTAAATGAGTTGGCATAAGAGAGTTATTTTGATGCAATTGTGCTAAATTTTTTTGAAAATCAAATTCATTTAAAACCTCATGCTCTTTCTGATGTATTTTATCTAAAAGAGGAAAAAAATGGTTGGGAGGACATGCAAATATTATAATGTCAAAAACAGATTTTTTTCCTTCAAAGAAAATTTCAATCTTGTCATTTCTTGAAATTTTTTGAATTCTACATGACTTTTTGACTTTAAATTTTGCAGAATTAATTAATAAATTGATATATTGTTTAGAACCATTTCTTATTGTTTTCCATTGTGGTCTATTCGTGAAATTAAACAATTTGTGATTTTGAAAAAAATTAATAATACTTTTTAATGGCTGATTAAGAGAGTCTTGATCGGGAGTTGACCAAATACTTGAAATTAAAGGAACAAGATGGAAATTAATAAATTCATCAGAGTAATTTTTTGTTTTAAGAAAATCTCTAATTGAAATATCTGATGTAATATTTTTTTTTTGATAAACTTTATAAAAAATAATGATGTCTTTTAACATTTTGTAGAATTTTAAATTAAAAAAATTTTTATGATCTGCAAATAATGCACTTAAACTTCCTCCCCCGTACTCGAATTTGTTTTCCTCATTAAGAAAACTAAAGGACATATTGCTATTAACAGTTTCGACTTTGAGAAGATCAAAAAATTTTGTTAAATTTGGGTATGTCAGTTCATTGTAGACAATAAAACCTGTATCTATTGGTATAGTATTTCCATTACTATCTTTGACTTCTCTTGTATTTGCATGCCCACCTAAATAATCATTTTTCTCAAATAGTGTTACATCAAAATATTCTTGTGAAAAATATGCTGTAGATAATCCCGCTATACCAGATCCAATTATAGCTATGCTTTTTTTCAAATTATGATTTCGTTTGTTGATAGGCATCAAGTGCTCTGTTGCGGGAATCTTTCAAATCAACGATTGGATTAACATATTTTTTTTCTTTGACTAAACTATCTAATAATTTTTTATCTAAATATGGCTCAAATACTGTTTTTGATGAATTAAATATTTTTAATTGTGGAATATACTTCAAGATAAATTGAGCCTGTGGATCGAACTTCTCTGACTGAAGCACAGGATTAAATACACGAAAATATGGGGAAGCATCTGCGCCACAGCCTGCTATCCACTGCCATCCAGCTGCATTACTAGCTTCATCATAATCTAGTAAACTTTTTTGAAAATACTGCTCACCTAATGTCCAGTTTAATAATAAATTTTTCACAAGAAAACTTCCAACAACCATTCTAAGCCTATTATGCATCCATCCCTCTTCATAAATTTGACTCATTGCAGCGTCTACAAGAGGTATGCCTGTTTTACCCTCAGTCCATAAAGCAAAATCTTTTTTACTACTTCTCCATGGGAATTTTTTAAATTTTGGGTTAATCGGTTTAGTTGATAAATCTTCAGAATAATACAACAATGAATAAGAAAATTCTCGCCAGCCAATTTCTGATAAATAAGTATTTACAGCATTATTAGATTTTTTTGAATTTTGGATTTTTTCAACTATTACCCGCGGGGATATCTCTCCAAATCTTAAGTGAGGAGATATTCTTGATGTTTGATCAAAATCAGGCCTATTTCTATTTACATCATATTTATCTATATGAGAAGAAATGTAAGTCTCAATTTTTTTCAAAGCTGCATCCTCTCCTGGACTCCAATAATTATTAAACTTCTCATACCAACTTCTATTTGATAAAAAATCGATTTTAGTTTTTTCATTGTGTTTAAATGATTTGATTAATGAATTTTTTTGGTAAGAAAATTTCTTGTTCAAATAAACTTTAAAAGCAGTTTTCCAATAAGGAGTAAAAACTTTAAAGAACTGACCAGAGTTATTTTGTATTTCCCAGGGCTCATTAAGTAAGTGTGAATTAAAAGTTTCAACATGAATATTTTTATTTTTAAAAAAACTCTTTATCTCAGTGTCTCTTTTAATAGATTGGTCTGAGTAGAGCCTATTCCAAATTAATGATGAAATTTTGTATTTTTCAATTAGGTGTGAGAGATTTTTTTTTGCTTCACCATCAGTGATAATAAGCTTTACATTAAATTTTTGTTCTAAATTCTTGGAATGCAAATGAAGAGTTTTATTTAACCACCATTGACCAGCATCTCCAGTGGCTTTCTTTTCAATGTCATCATATATATAAACAAGTAATGCTGGGGATTTTTGTTTTGATATAAATTCCAGACAGGGATTATCAGTAATCCTAAAGTCTCTTCTCAGCCAATATAAAGTTCTATTTTCGATGATAAAATAATAACAAAATTATTTACTATGAGGAGGCATTTTCTTTTCTACAAACCAAACATGCTGTTTCAAAACAGGGTCATACTTTCTCTGGCGAAGTTTGTCAGAAACTTTCAATCCTTTAGTGGGTTTACGTACAATATATTTTGTGCCGGTTTCAGGTTTTTCTTCAGGTATTAGCTGTTTAAGTTGGTATGTAGACTTTTTAGCCATTGGCGTAAACTAAACTAATTTTGAATTTGGTCAACATTGATATTTAATGAAATTAAAGAACTTTTTTCCAATGTTCTCGCTTATCTTTGAGAGAACGTCTCTTTTTTTTTGTCATATTATCAAAACAGATGGAACATGAATATCCCTCTTCATATTTAGGAGATTTTCTCTCTCTTGGAGTTAAAGGCATGTTACACCCGTAACAGAGCTTACTCGTACCTTGAGAAAGTTGCTTGTTCAAAGATACTCTGTAGTCAAAAACAAAGCACTCACCCTTCCATGAGTCAGCAGATGTGGTTTCAAAATATTTTAATATTCCTCCTTTAAGTTGATATGTCTCAATACCATATTTTTCCATTAAAGGTCCTGCTTTTTCACATCTAATACCACCTGTACAATAAATACCAACTTTTTTATTCTGAAATTTTTCTTTGTTATTCTTTATATAATTTTTGAAATCTTTAAATGTCTCAATTTTAGGGTTGATAGCATTTTTATAATGACCAATTTTAAATTCATAATCATTTCTTGTATCAAGAATTTCTACATTTTTATCATTAGCAAATTTATCCCAATCACTTGGTTCAATAAATTTAGATTTTTTAATATCTGAAATTTTTAATCCAAAATCAGATGTAACTATTTCCTTTTTAAGTTTAATTTTAAACTCGTTAAAAATTCTTTGGCCATTAAAGTCTGATATTTTTATATTTTCTTTAGTGACTCCTAAAGACATTAAATAGTCGATAATTTTTTTTTCTAATTTTGAAGAGACTGCTATTGTACCATTTAAACCTTCCTCACTGACAATAATCGAACCTTTTATTTGTTTTAAAAGAAAGTGTAAATTTAACCTCTCTTTTAATAATCTGGGATTGGATACGTTAAAGAAACTATAAAACGCAATTACTCTCATTAGTATGTTTTATAACAAATGTATAGATTGATCAAATAAGGCGTTTAAATTACTTTGATTTTATTAGTAAATTGATTTTCAAATTTAACTAACTGAGGCATAAATTTAAACCAAGCATCTTTCAAAGCTTCTACAAATTTTTCAGTAGACTCTGAGTCATGACATGGAGTGGGAGTTATTCTTATTCTCTCAGTTCCTTTTGGGACTGTTGGATAATTAATAGGCTGAACATAAACCTGGTGCTCATTTAAAAGAAAATCACTAATCTCTTTACATAATTTGCTATCTCCAATTAATACTGGGATTATATGTGAACCTGAGTCTAAAAAAGGAATACCTGCGGTTCGTAGTTCTTTTTTAACAAAATCAACATTCTCAAAGAATGAAGATCGAATTTCATCGTTTTTCTTTACTTGTCTAATGCTCTCTAGACTTCCAGCAGCTACTGCTGGGCACATGGATGTTGTGAAAATAAATCCTTTTGAAAAACTTCTAACAAAATCAATTATTGTCTCAGTCGAGGCTATGTAGCCTCCAGCTAGACCAAATGCTTTTGCCAATGTTCCATTGATAATATCAATATGCTCAGATAATCCTTTTTGATCTGCTACACCTGCTGCGTTGGGACCGTATAAACCTACAGCATGAACTTCATCTAAGTATATTAATGCTCCATTATCCTGAGCAACCTGAATAATGTCTTCTAGTGGTGCAAAATCAGCTTCCATTGAATAGACAGACTCCAAGACGATGATTTTTGGTCGAGAAAAATCTACTCCCTTTAGAATGTCCTTTAGGTGTTTTACATCATTATGACGATAAATAGCTTTTTCTTTTTTACTTGTACGAATTCCTTCTATAAGTGATGCGTGATTTAGTTCATCACTTAAAACTAAACAATTATCAAAAGCAGATATAATAGACTTTAGTGCAGACTCATTAGCACTATATCCAGAATTAAATGCTAGAGCTCTTTCTTTTTTATGTAAGAGTGCGATTTCTTTTTCGAGTTGAATATGGAAATTAGTAGTACCTGATATGTTCCTTGTTCCTCCGCTTCCAGCTCCTAACTTTTCAGCAGCAGATTGCATTGCGGAAATAACTTCTTTGTTCTGGCTCATGCCTAAGTAATCATTTGAACACCAGACATCAATCTCTTCGGTTTGACCATTACTATGTCTTGTAGCTTTGGGATACTGTCCGGCTTTTCTTTCTATGTTGTTAAATACTCTGTAGTGGCCTTCATCCTTAATTTTATCAATTTCAGATTGAAGGGTGCTTAAATAATTAGATTTCCAATTATGATTTTTCACAAATATTAATTTATTTTTTACTAATTTAAAAGATACTGCAATAAAGACGCATAAAGCCTCTAATTAGGGGCTTTTTGTCCTATTTATCCTAGGAATTACTTCTTTGCCAATCAGTTCAATAGATTTGATTAAATTTTCATGGGTAATATCAGCAATATCCATTTGAAATTGGAATCTATCAATACCTCCAAGGGCTTGACTATGTCTCATAATCTTTTCAGCAACCTGATCTGGATCTCCTAAAACTATAGCGCCTAATGGACCAATTTGATTGTCAAATTGGTCTCTCGTCACAGGGCCCCAACCTCTTTCTTTTCCAATTTTTGTAAACATTTTATGATAACCCTCATAATACAAATCTATTGCTTCATCCATACTATATGCGACATATCCTAATGAATGAAGTCCTACTGAGAGTTTTTCTGGGGGATGTCCTGCTTCTTTACCTGCCTGTCTATAAATATCTACCAAGGGCTTAAAGCGATGAGTATTACCTCCTATTATAGCAATCATTAAAGGTAAGCCCATTGAGCCTGCTCTAGCAAAAGATTGAGGTGTGCCACCAACACCTAACCAAATTGGGACAGGGTTTTGAATGGGTCTTGGATAAATAGGTAAATTATTTATCGAAGGTCTAAATTTACCAGACCAACTAACAAATTCATTTTCTCTAATTTTTAAAAGTAAACCGAGCTTTTCAATAAACAACTCATCGTAATCTTTGAAATCCAAACCAAACAATGGAAAGGCTTCAGAAAATGATCCTCTTCCAGCAACCATTTCTGCCCTACCTCCAGATATCAGATCAAGAGTAGACAAGTTTTGAAATACACGAACAGGATCTGCTGCACTTAAAACAGTTACAGCACTTATTAGCTTAATATTTTTTGTTTGTGCTGCAGCAGCAGATAATATCATAAATGGTGCTGAGTCTAAAAATTCTTTTCTATGATGCTCTCCTATACCAAATGAATTTAATCCAACTTCATCTGCAAAAATAATCCTATCAATAACATTATTAATGGCTTTAACACTATCTGAGCCTTCTCTTTTATCTGCAAAACTGTCTATACCGATTTCCAAGGTGTTCTTCTAAAATTTTTCAGTGTTTGTTCTAATTTCAATTTCCCAAGACCAAGCTTTTTTATCCTGTAAATAAAAATTTAGGTATTGTTTTGCAATTTCATCAGGGTGTATCATTTGATAATTTCCAACTGGTTCTTTTCCAATTCCTCCATCTATAACGAAATGACCTATATGAATATTTTGTGGGTGCAGCTCTCTTGCCAAAGATTGTGCTAAGCCTCTCAAACCAAACTTTCCCATAGCAAAGGACGCAGATTTGGCAAAACCCTTTACACTTGCAGATGATCCTGTGAAAAAAATATTACCTTTTCCTATTTTTAACATTCTTTTTACTGATTCATGCGCTACTAGAAAAGCCCCATAACTATTTACTTTTATTGATTGAAGCATTTCATCAGGATCGTATTCAATAAAAGGTTTTACAATTCTAAGAGATGGATTATAGATAACAATTTCTGGAGTGCCTATAATTGAATCAGTCTGCAAAAATAAATTTTGAACACTTTTATTTTCCGTTGAGTCACACTTAAAAACTAAAGCGTCGATCTCTTTTTTTAAACTATCAAGTTTGTCTATGTTTCTGGCAGCAAGTACAATTTTCATCCCCTTCGAATTAAATGCTCTAGCCAAAGAAGCACTTAAACCTGATCCTGCTCCGACAATTAAAACTGCTTTTTGTGTCATAATTTCAAACGTTATTTAGATATAACATATTTTAAAATAAGTACATATTGACCAATAAGTCTCGCTTAAATTGTATTAGCGTTGATTATTTGTTATTTCTTAATGTCATCAATGGTTATGAAAAAGATTGTTTTATTATCAAGAAAAAGTTTTCTCGCTAAAATTCAGACACACATTGCGGAAATAGAAATTAATAAAATACAAAAAAATATAATTGATACGCATTACTCATCAAGCGTTGGTGACACGGACATGTCAGCTAAAGCTTGGGAAAAACATGGATTTGGAATATTTACAAATTCACTCTCAAAAAAATTAATCTTAAAAGATGTAGATGTGGTAGTTCATTCATTCAAAGATCTCCCTGTTAAAAATCTTAATAAGACCTCTTTTATTTGTCTCAAAAGAGATGATCCAAGAGATGTTATTCTTATTAAAAAGACTTCATTAAATAAAAAAAAATTAGTTATAGGGACATCCTCTCCTAGAAGAAAATATTATTTAAAAAAATTAAGAGAGTTTTTACCCTTTGAAGAATTGAAGCCATTCGACATTAGGGGAAACGTACCATCTAGGCTGGAAAAAATATTAAATTCCTCAAAAGAGGACGGGGTGTTTATGGCAAAAGCTGCTATAGATAGAATTTTTAATTATGGAGAAAAAATTAATAAAAAAGATTATAGAAACTTTAAATTGAAATTTAAAAAGTTTGAAAAAATAATTTTACCAATTTCTGAATTTCCTAGTGCTGCAGCACAAGGGTGTATTGCTTTGGAATATAGGAGAGGTGATCTTAAAACAGAAAAAATATTGAAAAAAATTAATCATTTACCTTCGTTAGATGATTGTCAAAGAGAGAGAAAATATTTATACAAATGGGGAGGTGGTTGCAATTTAGATGTAGGTGTAACTATTGAAAATATTCTAAATGAAAAAATCTTATTTGCACAAGGGAAAGATAATCAAACAAAAAAATATTTTAAAGAAAAAAAATATCTAAATAATAAAAAAGTTAAAAAGGTTAAAAATATATTTCCTTCAAGCTTATCAAAATATCAAATGTTTCAGAGAAATTTGCATGAATTTAATAAAACAGTAAAAAATAAAAATGTTTTGGCCACAAGATCAGAATTTAAAGAGTTTAAATCTTTGAAAAGTGTATCAAATCTTATAACTTCCGGCGTTAGTTCTTGGAAAAAAATAAGTAAAATGGGCATTCTTGTAAATTCTTCTCTCGATAGTTTTGGTGAAAATTATCGAGAAATTAAAAATTTTTATAAAGATAATCAAAAACCTACTTATAAACTTACATATGAAGGAAATATGCTAAATAAAAAATTCCCTGTTATATCACACTATAGTTTAGTCCCTTTGATTAATGACAATACGATTGATAATTTGTTTGTAGCGGAGAGTTTTTATTGGATGAGCTTCTCTGCATTTAAATTAGCTATACAACTAAGACCAGAAATACTAAATAAGCGTAATTCTTGTGGACCTGGTCAAACGTATCTTCAAATTTCTAAATTTATTCCTAAAAATCAATTAAATGTATATCTTACTTATGATGATTTTAAAAATTTTGAACTTAAATGATTAAAAATTATTTTCCTATTGATCAATCAAAATCTCTTAATAAGAAAATTTTAATTCAACCTTTATTTGTGGATCAAAAGGTAAAAAATTCAAAGGAAATTAAAGGATTAGGTGATAATAAGAGTTGGTCATCTTCATCTATTATTAAGGCAATTGAAAAGGATTTAAAAAAAGGTATCAAAAATTTTCTTCTTTTTATCGTTCCAAATAAAAAACAAAAACATCCAGAGGATTTTAGCTTTCACTATGAAGTTATAAGAAAAATTAAAAATTATTTTGGAAAAGATATAGTTTTACTTATAGATACATGCTTATGCTCAATAACTGTTGATGGGCATTGTGGAGTTACTCATAAAAAATCAATTGACCTTAATAAGACACATTACTCTTTAGGATTAGCTGCAAATACATATCTTGAGGCCGGAGCTGATATAATTGCACCAAGTGACATGATGAAAAATACGACTAAATATTTAAGAAAAATATTTGTTCAAAATGGTTTTTCAAATTCTCAAATAATGAGTTACTCAACAAAATTTAAAAGTCACTTCTACGGCCCGTTTAGAGATGTTGCAAAATCATCACCAAAGGGATTTGATCGATCATCATATCAATTACCTGTTGAAGACAAAGTAAAGGCGATTAAAAGCTCAATTAATAATGCAGCTCAAGGTGCAAATTATTTAATGGTTAAGCCTGGAATGACTTCAATAGATTTAATAAGAGATATAAAAAAGGAGACGCTGCTTCCCACGGGTGCGTACCAAGTAAGTGGTGAGTATGCTAGTCTACAAATGCTCAGCAAAGCTAAATTTGGCAATTATGTTGATTTGCTCCTAGAGTCTTTAACGGTACTCAAAAGAGCTCAAGCAGATTTTATTATTACTTATGGAGCTAGAGATATTGCAAAATACCTATAACAAAAATTTTTTTAATGCCTTAAATAAAGTTGAACAAAAAATTCCTCCAATTTGGTTTATGAGACAGGCTGGTCGATATCATCAGCATTACAGAAAATTAAAAGAAAAATATTCTTTTGAACAATTATGTAAAGAGCCTGAGCTTGCTTGTGAGGTAACTCTTGGACCTATTGTTGAATTCGATTTTGATGCTGCAATATTGTTTAGTGATATTCTTTTTCCTTTAGATTATTTAGGTATGAGTTTGAAGTTTAATCCTGGACCAATATTTGAAAAAAATTTAAGTTCAAAAATGATATCCGAATTTAATATTGATGAATTTGAAAGTTTTATAGATTTTCAGAATATATCTCTAAAACATATTAGAAATGAACTATCAAATGATAAATCCTTAATTGGATTTACTGGTGGACCTGTAACCTTATACTATTTTGCAACGAGGAATAATCCTGTATCACAAACACTATTTCAACAAACCCTGCCCGTTTTAGAAATGTTAATACAAAAAAATATACAAATTCAATTACAAAATCACATTGATTTGTTAATGATATTTGATACTGAGGCTAATAAACTAAATGATAAAGATTTTGATGAATTCGTTATTCCTTTTTTAGTTAAAATTTCAAATAGTTATCCAAATAAAATTGGATATTTCACTAAAGAAATTTCTCAAACTAAATTTAATAAATTACAAAATTTAAAAAATTTAAAACTTACAGTTTTAGGCACTAATTTGGAGGTTTTCACTGAATTACCAAAGACACATTTATCTTTACAGGGGAATTTTTCAAATGATTTGTTAGCTATGGAGGACACTAAATCCTTTTCTGATTATATTGATAAATATATTGAGAAATGCTTACAGAGTGAGCCTTCTCATAGATCTGGGTGGATTGCTAGCCTCGATCACGGTGTAAAAAAAACTACTCCTGAGGCTAATGTTCATTTATTCATAGAAAAGATAAGAACTAAGTTATCATAAAAATCGTAATGTTTTTCAATGGCTTCATTTAAAGGTAATAATCTCTACGTTCATGGCTCTGGTCTTAAGACAGGTATTTTGATCACAAATTTAGGAACACCAGATGAACCAACTAAGTCATCTTTAAAGACTTATCTAAAACAATTTCTATCAGATGAACGTGTCATAGAAACGCCAAAAGCTATTTGGTGGCCTATTCTTAATGGGATAGTTTTGAATACTCGACCAGCAAAGTCAGCTAAAAATTACAAATCTGTTTGGACAGAGGATGGTTCACCTCTTCTATTCCACACAAAAAACCAATTATCGAAAATAAAAGAATTTATTAATAAGAAATATCAAAATATCGTATTTGATATTGGAATGCGTTATGGGAATCCTAGCATCTCGAAGGGTTTAAATAATCTTAGAAATCAAAATTGTGATCGTATTATTATTTTACCTTTATACCCTCAATATTGTGCGGCTACAACGGGCTCAACGTTTGATGCTGTTGCAGAAGAATTAAAAAGTTGGCGTTGGGTACCATCTCTTCGTTTTATTGGAGGATATTACGAAAATGAACTTTATATTAAAGCTCTAAAAAATAGCATTGAAGAATTTTGGACTAAAAATTCAAAACCAAAAAAAATCATATTTAGCTATCATGGTGTTCCAAAAAAATATTTAGATAAAGGGGATCCGTATCATTGTTTTTGCAGAAAAACTACTAGGCTGGTTGCAGAGACCATGGGCTTACCAGAGGAAAGTTATATGACCACATTTCAATCTAGATTTGGACCAGCAGAATGGCTTCAACCTTACACAGATAAAACTATAGAGAGCTTAGCAAAAAATGGTACAGACCACATTCATGTTATAAGTCCTGCTTTTTCCTCAGATTGTCTCGAGACAATAGAAGAACTTAACGAGGAAAATAGAGAAATATTCATGGAAAATGGTGGAAAGGAATTTGGATATATTCCTTGTCTAAATGATCGAGAAGATCATATACTCCTACTCACTTCGTTGATAGAAAACGAACTGCATGGGTGGGTATGAGTGATCAAATAAAAAATCAACAAACTAAAGCAGAAAAGTGGTTTCGAGAACTTCGAAATCAAATGGTTGGATCAATAAAAAAGCTTGATGGGTCTGAATTTATAGAAAAGGAGTGGCAAAGACCTGGTGGTGGTGGAGGTTTGATGTCCTTACTAAAAGGAGAAATATTTGAAAAAGTAGGAGTAAATATTTCAACAGTGCATGGTAATTTTACTGAAGAATTTAAAAAATCAATGCCGGGAACCGAAGAGGATCCAAGCTTTTGGGCCAGTGGTATCTCAGTCGTAGCTCACATGAAAAACCCGAAAATTGCTGCAGCTCATTTTAACACTAGGTACATAACCACAAAAGGAAAACAATGGTTTGGTGGTGGTTGTGATTTAACCCCTGCAATACCTGAAAAATTAGAAACAGATAATTTTCATCAAGGTCTCCAACGAACATGTGATCAACATAATTCAACTTATTATGAAAAATTTAAAAAACAATGTGATGAATACTTTTATTTAGAGCATCGAAAAGAAAGTAGAGGCATAGGAGGGATTTTTTTTGATTATATCAATACAGACTTTGATAAGGATTTATCATTTATAAAAGATGTTGGGCAATTCTTTGTTAATTTTGTAATTGAAAACTCAAAAAGAAAAAAAGATTTTAACTTTAATCAAGATGACTTAGATGCTCTCTCAAAAAAAAGATCTCGTTACGTAGAATTTAATTTGCTTTATGATAGAGGGACATTATTTGGATTAAAAACCGGTGGTAATATTGATGCTATATTAATGTCAATGCCTCCAGAGGCTAAATGGTGAAAAAATGTATGAGTTATTAAAAATTTTACATATCATATCTTTTGTATCATGGTTTGCAGGGTTATTTTATTTACCAAGACTTTTTGTTTATCATGTAGAAAACATAACCAATCCTGAAATAAATAGTGTATTTCAAAAAATGGAATATAAATTGCTAAAAATTATAATGAACCCAGCAATGATATTGACTTGGGTATTTGGTTTAGCCCTTATCCATTATGTAGGTTTTGAATTATGGCTTTTTTTGAAAATTATATTAGTTCTTATTCTCTCTGCATTTCATATGTATTTAAGTAAAATTAGAAAAAGTCTAGAGAGTAATTTTAGAGACTATACCTCAAAATATCTAAGAATAATCAATGAAGTGCCTACTGTTCTTCTAATTTTTATTGTAATACTTGTAGTTGTAAGACCTTTTTAATTTTATGGATCTTACCCAAGGGGATATAAAAAAACAATTAATCGGTATGGCTGTTCCAGCAGGAACAGGTCTTTTGTTTTATACTCTGTACAATGTAGTAGATACTTTTTATGCAGGTCTCATAAGCACAGAGGCTATTGCAGGCTTATCAATATCTTACCCCTTGTATTTTATTTTATTAGCCTTCGCTGTAGGTTTTGGACAAGGCACCACAGCTCTTGTTTCAATAGCTATTGGCAAAAAAAAATTTAATGAGGCAATTAAGATACATACTCAAGCTTTAGTTATCACTTTATTGGTTTCAATAGCCATAGGGCTAACAACGTTTCTATTATCTAGACCTGTATTTTTATATTTTGGGGCAGAAGGTATTTTTCTTAACAATGGTCTAAGATACATAAAAGTACTCTCAATTGGTGCTCCAATTTTTATTGTTTCTTTTGTTGTTAATTCTCTTTTATATGCACAAGGAGATACAAAAAAAAATAGAAATGCATTAATCATAAGCTTTTTTATTAATTTAATATTTAGTCCTTTCTTATCTTTAGGTTATGGTCCTTTTCCTGCAATGGGAACTCTCGGCATAGCTCTTGCAACAGTCATATCTCAACTATTTCATTTTTTCTTTTTAAGCTATTATGCTATTCGCAGTCCTTTGTTTAAGTATTTCAATTACAATTATATTTGGTTAGAATCTAAATTCGTATTAAGAATTCTAAGACAATCTATACCCTCTAGTATGAATATGTTCATGATTGCAGTTGGTTTCTTCATAATGCAAAAGTTTGTTACAAGTTATGGTGCCTCAGCTAGTGCAGCTTATGGTATAGCTTTAAGAATTGAGCAAATTATTTTATTACCTGCCATAGGATTTAGTAGTGCTTTATTAAGTATGGTAGGACAAAATTTTGGTTCGAAGAATTTTGATAGAATTTATGAAGCTTTTTTAATTTCATTAAAGTTATCTATGACAATGATGATTTTTGGAGCATTAGTGCTTATATTTGCGGGTGAAAGGATTGCTAGTTTTTTTTCAAGAGACAGCGAAGTGATAATTATAGCTGGCAGTTACTTGTTTATGGTAGCTTTTTTGGCATTTATATATCAAGTTATTGATAGGTGTGACTCTGTACTTTCTGGTTTAAGAAAACCTTCTGTAAATGTGTTCTACACTTTTATTAGATTGGTATTTCTTCCCCCATTTGTAATTTATTTATTTTCTGAGACTCTTGAAAAAGGCCTAATTGGTATTTGGTGGGCTATATTTTTTACAAATTTACTAGGCTCAGTGTTTGTTTTTTTTCATATGAAATATTTATTTAAAAAAGAATCCAGTATCTTAATAAATTAACTAAAATCTTTCAGGTCTTCCAAATGCTTACTAAGAGCTTTTGTAGATAATTGTATTTCATAGATAAATAACACTATAGCTATTGAAAATATCAATATCCCTAAACCAAAAAAGTTTAAGGCTAAGTCATAAATCTTGATATAGCTAAAAAAAATAGATATTAAATTCAGCAAGAAGCTGATCCCAGAGAGGGTTTGAACTGACCTTACTAATGTTAAACGGGTTGTAAGTACTTTAATTTGATCTAAGTGATGTTGAACCACATTGCTAGTTGGTCTATTTGTAATTATTGTGTCATGGATCTTTCTGATTAATGAAGCAAGAGAAGTATATCTATTACCAAACGATATCATCATTAACGGTATAGCTGGAAACAAAAGTGCAGGATAAAGTGTTGTGAAGCTTGGCATACTATTTATGGAGCAGTTTGTTATAACTAGGAGGGAATAACTAAGTATCTATGTCAACACGGAGTTAATCGAAACTTTAAAAACTGCTCCTAATAAATTTATACATATAATAATTTAAAAAACTCGTGTTATGATTGCATAACAACTATGCAACTTACAGACAGCTGATGAAATAATTTATAAATAAAAATTAATTATCAAATTATTTCCAAGAAAATAATAGATAAGGTAAGTATAAGTAAATAAAGAATTATTATTATATTAACTAATTTCCAAACTTGCTTGTTCAAAAAATATAATCTTAGTGATTGAGCACCATAGCCTAAAAAATAAAAAAAAATCAATGACGCTAGACTTGCACCTAATCCAAATAAAATCTTGTCAGAAATAGTAAGGAAATTTTTTGATAAATTTCCTAAAATAAAAACAGTATCTGAGTAAACGTGTGGGTTTAAAAAAGTAAAGGCAAGTGTCTGGAGGGCTATTTTTAACTTTGACGATTGTGTATGTGTTTGTGAAAATACAATATCATGTTTAAATGTTTTTATTTTTGACCATATAAAATTTAAGAGAAAGAGGACAAGCCCTATAGATAATAGTAAATTGATCAGATCGTTGATGAAATTTTTAATAAAGTGAAATATGAAAATTCCAAAAAAAATCAATAAGAAATCACCAACTATACATATTGAAGTTACTAAAAAAATATTATTTTTTTTTATACCTTGCTCTATAACAAATAAATTTTGTGCACCTATAGCAAGTATTAAACTTAAACCTGTTGAAAAACCAAAAATAAACTCGTTCATGACAATTTTGCACAGTTTATATACTTTACACCTAAAATCTATTTAGTAAGTTTGTGTTATGAAAGTTTTAGTTGGTGGTGTATTTTTTGCTTTAATATTTATTTTTGTTGTAACTGATGGTTTTGTAAAAATTAGTCTACCTCTGTAAACCTTCTTCTTTTACCACTACTCCACTCATCACTAAATTTTAAAGTCCCTAAGTGTAACGGTATTTTTTCTTTAACAATTAAATTATTTTCCGAAAATTCAAAAAAAGATTTATGAAGATAGCGAAACTCAAGCAAATGATTCATAATTCCAAAGTTTATATCTTTAATCACATTAGGATCTACATTCTGGTTTGAAATAAAAACGTAATCATTATCTGCGGGAAAATTTAAAATTGAACGAAGCGATAAATTAGAGGGACGATTGAGTAAATCTGATTTTTTAATAATTGCATATTGAAATTGATTTTGTTCAATTTTTTTAATTATTTCATCAACGCTATCATCGAGGCGTGTATTGCATTCTAACGTGTTAGAACCACCATAACTATGAGATATTTCAAGTTCCCTGTCCAATACTTTGCAAATACTTTTAGCTAGAATATATTCTGTTCCCAATGTAGAACGAACCATGATTGTTAAAGAAATATCTTGAGAAAGGGCAAACAATAAATTCGTTTTAAGAAATAATATTACAATAAGAGAAAATATTACTTTTAAATACATAGATTACTTTTAACATAAAACATTCTAAATTGTTAAATAGAATTAAATGCCAAATTTTTCAACTATTGCATTAATAGCTTGTTTTGCATACGCCATTGAAAGTATTTTTGGTTTTGGTGGTACGATAATCTTTCTGGGAATTAGTGGATTTTTCTTTGACTTTAATTCTTTGTTAAAGCTTGCAATGATTGTTGGGCTATCCTCCGGTTTAGCTGTTTTAATTCAATCATACAAATATGTCTCTTTAAATCATCTGATCAAAATTTTAATTTATACAATTCCTGGTGCACTAATTGGAACATACTTTATCAGTTATTTTGCATCAGATATTTTAATAAAAATATTTGCAATAATTTTAATTATTTATGGATGTTTTAACTTATTCTTTCCTGATATCAGGTTTCCTCAACTCTTGAAAAATTTTTTTGTAATTCTAGGTGGATTTATTCAAGGAATTTATACTATTGGAGGACCATTTGTATTAATGGGGTATAAAGATTATTTCTCCTCAAAACAAGAGTTGCGATCAACTATGGCTGGATATTTTTTTATTATAAACTCTTTGAGAGCAATATTTTTTATGTTTTTGGGAGGAAGCTATTTAGAGATAGTGAAAATATACTATCCAATAGCTCTTTTAGTTATGTTAAGTGTTTGGCTTGGTTATTTTATACATAAACAAATACCGGAAATCCTATTTAAAAAACTTATTATTATTGCTATCACTTTGATAGGAGTATTGATTTTATTTACAAAATGATCGACTGGGAACCATATGGACCTATTTACTCTGTAGCTCCTGGAATAAAAAAAATAAAAGACCTTCCAATCATTGAATATGATGAGCATGAAGAAAGATATTTAAGTTTGAAACAAAAATGTAAAGAAAATATTTTTATTGATGATTATTTTACAAAAGAAATTGATATAGCTGTATGCGAGAAGTTAAATTCTATATTAAAAAAAGAATACCCATCTAAAAACTCTAACTTTAATAACTTTGTAGAACTTGGTTATACTCTTCAAGAGGATATAGCCATTTTTCACAGGTGTAACAAACTTATAGCTTTACATGTTTCATTTCCCTCCGTTTGGGTGCCTAAAGAAAAAATTGGTCTTAGTTTTGCTCAAATCCATCAACCTGTACCAGGTATGGAAAATTTTTTAAAAAATGAGGATAAATATGTTCAGATGATGATTGAAGCAACAACTCCTATTATAAGATATGTTTGGGGAGAGCATTATGGTTATTATTTATGTGAGCATGAACCTTTGCAAGAAAGTGTAAAAGTGATGCACACAGAAAGACAGACTTTTATTGGAATTCCAGAGAGTGATATTGGTATTTTCTTAATTCGAAAGAAAGTGATGTTTTATGATGACACATCAAATGATTTTAAGGAATGGTATAAAAAGCAAGTCAGATCTATGACAGAGGATCAAAAAATTTATAAGATAAAAAGAATCTGAGTCGATACTAGCGATCGAAAAAATTAATATATTTGAAGGTAATCAGATTACTGTTCCTGATTTCCCTCAGCTGGAGCATTTGGATCTGTAAGGCGCTCTAATTCGGCTAACTCTTCTGCTTCTCTTTTTGCTTCTCTTTTAGCCTTTTTAGCGGCAAGTTTTTCTTGGCGCTTACGCTCTTTCTCCATAGCTCTTTCACCAGCTTTTGATTTATAGTCAAAGTGAAGTCCCATAAAAAGATTATATCAGAATTTTTTTGATACTAAAGTTTCACTTCATTGAAAATTTATTAATTTAGAACTCTTTTTAAAAGATTAATCCAATTTAAATGTGAAATTTTAATCATTAAGTTTTCATTAAAACCCTGTGAAATTAATAGATCGATTAATTTGTGCATACCTAGAACACTATTTAGATCTTTTGGCATCATTGCACCGTCAAAATCTGAGCCAAATCCAACTTTATCATCTCCCAAATAGTCAATAAGGTACTTAAAATGATCAACTATTATTTGTAAATCTGTATCAGAAACCATTTTTCCATCTTTCCTTAAAAAAGCTGGGGCAAAATTAACTCCAACCATCCCTTGAGTTTCTTTGATTGCATCTAATTGCTTATTTGTAAGGTTTCTAGAATGTGGGCAAATCTGATGAGCATTGCTATGCGTGGCTACTAGGGGCGAATTTGAATATTTTGCTATATCCCAAAAGCCTTTTTCATTTAAATGAGAGGTGTCAATTAACATATTTAGTGAATTACAATTTTTTATTAGTTCTATTCCTATTTCGGTTAAACCATCTCCAATATCTGGTGAAGTTGGAAAAGCAAAGGGAACGCCCTCTGCAAAAATAGTAGGCCTTGACCAAACTGGCCCAATTGATCTAAGACCAGCTCGAAATAAAGTTTCGAGATTATAAAAATTTTTATCTATACATTCTGCACCCTCTATATGCATTACTACAGATAATTGGTCATCATGTTTAAACGAGTTTTCCAAATCCTTGCCAGATAAACAAATCTTAACTTTATTTTTTGAGTTTCTTTCAATTTTTGAAAGGATAGACAATTGATTTAAAACAACTGGTAATGCATCGTTTACGTCTACGGGCCTTGGAAGTGGTAATAAATACTCATCTTGCTCCATATCTTTATAGTTGACTAACTTATCAGAGTCAGAGATATCTTGTTCTGGGGTAGGAACATATATGGCGCATAAACCTCCTTTAAAATTAGCTTGGTTCATTCGAGGAAGATCTAAATGTCCTTCTTTATCTCCATCGATAAAATCAAGATAGGAGTCAGGTTTGTTCTTTAAAAATAGTCTAAATAATACATCATTATGACCATCGAAAATTTTATAATCCATGTCATAAATTTATCATTTTTTTTGTTACTTAGACTACATGCAAATTAAAAATATTTAATGAATTTGTTTGAAGTCTCATAAATAGACATCAGCTGTCTATATTTAGCAAAAGTAAAACTTCTTTTTAAAACTATATATATGTAAGAAAGGAAAAAAAATTATGAATAAAATTTTTGGATTTACAGAAAGATCTTTAAAATTCTGGTTATCTTTATTTACTAAAAAAGAAGACAGTATTATAAATTTTTGTAAGGTTGAATATGGCCCTGATTGGCAATGGGCTTACTCCGAGTATCAAAGAAATCAGTCATTTCCAAATAGCTTAAAAGAGGCTGCCTAATGAGCAATCTATTTAAATCTATTAGAAAAATAATTATTAATGGAAAAAATGACCAAAAATCAAGGTCTTACAAAGAACAGGTATATTTATCTCAAGCTATCGACATGATTGATCTTGAAAGAAGACAAAAAGAGATAGATAGAAGATTTATTAGAAAATTTTAAAAAGCCCTATCTAGGGCTTTTTGCCTAGCCTAACACCCAAATTTCAATTGCTACAAATATAAAAAGTCCAGCAAATATTAAATTGACAATATTTTTAGGTCTATTGAAGTAATTTGAAAACTTTTTTATACCAAAAAAGTGGCCGATAATTGAATAATTCATTGCTGAAATAAAAAAACTACCTGTTGCAAAAATTAGAGCGATACTAAAATTTAGATTTTCACTGAATTGTAAAGTTGCTAGAGCAGACCAAAATGCGAAAGCTTTGGGATTGGTATAAGCAACAATTATTGCTTTCTTCATACTATTTAAAAAATTTCTTTCATTAGATAGTTTTATGAGTTGATTTTCAGAGCTAAAGTATTGGCTGCCAATTTGATATGCTAAATAAATCATATAAAGACTAGCTAAGACCTTTAAAACAACAAAACCCCACCCCATTAAATTTGAAATTAGAAAAGAAATACCTGTTGTAGCAAGTAAGCACCAAGTAAAAGAACCAATAGCAGTGCCAACTGCAGCACCCCAAATTTGTTTTTTCTGTCCACTAATGCCAACAGATGCTACAAAAAACGTGTTAGGTCCTGGCAAAAATACAGCAAAATAAAATATTATCCACCCAGATAATAAAGCCATAACAACTTCATTCATCTTAGATTACTTTAATGATTAAGAATTTGACTTAAGAAAAGTTTGGTTCGATCACTTTTAGGATTATTGAAAAATTCATCTGGGGTTGCTTGTTCAACAATTCTTCCCTCGTCCATAAATATCATTTGATCAGCTACAGTTTTGGCAAATCCCATCTCATGCGTGACAACTAACATAGTCATACCCTCTTCTGCTAATTGTATCATCACATCCAACACCTCTTTGATCATCTCTGGATCTAGAGCTGATGTTGGTTCATCAAATAACATTATATCTGGGTTCATTGCAAGTGACCTCGCAATAGCAACTCGTTGTTGCTGACCACCAGACAGCTGCCCGGGATATTTTTGAGCTTGTTCAGGGATTTTTACCTTTTCAAGATATGTCATGGCTATATTCTCAGCCTCTTTTTTTGGTAGTTTTTTTACCCAGATTGGAGCAAGTGTAATGTTATCAATAACTGATAAGTGGGGAAACAGATTAAATTGTTGAAAAACCATTCCAACATTTTTTCTTATCATATCAATATTTTTTAAGTCATTGGTTAATTCAGTTCCATGAACGACTATTTGACCTTTTTGATGAGCTTCTAATCTGTTTATACATCTGATCATAGTGGATTTACCTGATCCACTAGGTCCACAAACTACAATTTTTTGGCCTTTAGTGACTGTTAAATCAATATCTTTAAGTACGTGAAAATCGTCAAACCATTTATTCACTTTTTCTAATTGAATAACTTGTTCCATTTTTTTAACTGTTGTCCGTTTTTAATTTCTTTTCTAAATATAAACTATAGCGAGACATACCGAAACAAAATATGAAAAATATTAATGATACAAAAACATAAACTTCGTAATAAAGTTTTGTCCAAGTAATATCAGATAGAGCAGCTCTACCAATTCCTAGTAGATCAAATAAACCAATAATCAATACCAAAGAGGTGTCCTTAAACAGACCAATACATGTGTTTACTATAGGAGGAATAGCTATTTTGAGCGCTTGGGGTAAGATTATTTTGCGAGTAGTTTGCCAGTAATTCAAACCTAAAGATTGGGCAGCTTCAATCTGACCTTTGGGTATAGCTTGAAGCCCTCCCCTAATAGCTTCAGCCATATATGCAGATTGAAAAAGGGTAACAGCAACTAAAGCTCTTAAAAGGTTGTCTGGCTTTACACCCTCTGGCAAAAATAATGGTAACATGACATTAGCTGTAAATAGAAGCGTAATTAGAGGCACGCCTCTTATAAATTCGATAAATACGACACAAATAGATTTTACAATAGGCATATTTGATCTTCTTCCTAGAGCTAATAGAATACTTAATGGAAAAGCCAAGGCTATCCCTGTGACTCCTAAAAATAGGGTAACTAGCAATCCTCCCCACTTGTTTGTTGCAACTACACTCAGGCCTGGGCCTCCATAAAGCATGAAATAAGCTATAAATGGAAAGGCAAAAGTGAAATAAAGAAAAACTCTTCTTAAAGGTAACTTATCAAACAAAACTCCAATTAATGCAAATGGGAGAAATGCATATACTAAATTAACTCTCCAAGCCTCTTCAACTGGATAGAAACCATACATAAACTGATGAAACCTCACGAATATAATTGCCCAACAAGCTCCATGTTGGCCAACCTCAATATTTTTGGAGCAAAAAGTTCTATCGGTTATTGTTTCTCCTCTAAAATTATTTATGAAGTCAGCTTTAAAAATTGCCCAATTTAAGAAAAAAGTCCCAACTTCGTATAGGAATATTAAGGCAATAACTGTCATAATGGTATTTACCCATGACGAAAATAAATTTTTCTTAGACCAATTTAACATTTTGTTAGGGCTTAGATATGGAGATGTGTTCGGTGTCATATGTTTCCTTTAAATTGGACTGCTTTATTATATAAATTCATAAAAAAAGAAATTGTTAGACTTATAGTTAAATATGTAGACATAACAATAAGCATTATTTCTATTGCTTTTCCAGTTTGGTTTAAGGAAATACCTCCAAATCCATGAACTAAATCTGCATACCCAATGGCAATTCCTAAAGATGAATTTTTGGTAAGATTTAGATATTGAGAGGTAAGAGGTGGAATTATCACTCTTAAAGCTTGAGGAATGATAATTAATCGCATGATGAAATTAGCTTTAAGACCTATTGCTTGCGCGGCTTCTCTTTGACCCTTAGAGACAGATATAATTCCTGACCTGACAGTCTCAGATATAAATGCAGCTGTGTAAATAGATAATCCAAATAACATTCCAAGAAATTCAGGTCTTATAACCATTCCTCCTTTAAAGTTAAAACCCTTCATTACAGGATGATCAAATTCTAGTGGCATTCCCATTAAATAATAAAAAATTATTGGAGTAAAAATAATCAGAGCTGAATTAATTAAAAATATGGGATACTGCTTACCAGTAAGTTCTTGTTTTTTTTTTAAGAATTTCTTTAAAAAAAAAGTAAAAATAATCATTACTATTAAGCTCCCAATTACAACTGAAAATCCATCTTTAAAAATAGGCGCTGGTGAAAAAAGACCTCTGTTTGATAAGTAAAAACTATCAAAAATTATTATTGACTGTTTCACCTTGGGAAGATGTAAAAGAATTGTGTAGTATAAAATTATCTGAAGAAGAACAGGAACATTTCTTGTAAATTCTACATACACATAAGCTATATTTCTAAATAGCCAATTACTAGATAACCTAATTATGCCAACTAAAAAACCCATTATGGTTGCGAGGAAACAACCACAAACTGCTATCATTAGAGTGTTAAGTAATCCAACAAAGTAAGCTCTTAAGTGAGTGTCATTGCTATCGTAGGGTATGAGACTAATACTAATGTCATATCCTGCAGCAATATTCAGAAATTCAAAACCAGTGCCAATGCCCCTTTTTTCTAAATTATATGCTGTTTGTTTTGTTACTAAGTAAATTAAAACTGCAAATATACCAATAACTAAAGTCTGTATGAGTAAAGCCCTTGTTTTTTCATCAAAAATAAGCTTTCTAATAAAATTTTGTTCCATATCTATTGGTATTTTAGCTTAAGTTTTTTAAATACGTGGGCTATTTTTCATGTAATAGCCCACATAAGAGATTTTTATCTAAATGGAGGTGCGTATAGAATACCGCCATCTTTATAAAGAGCGTTTAATCCTCTTGCAATATTGATAGGAGTATTAACACCGATGTGCTTTTCAAAGCTCTCAGAGTAGTTACCTACTTGTCTGATAATGTTTGCTGCCCAATCATCACTTAAGCCCAACCAAGCACCATAACCAGCTTTCACACCAAGAAGTCTTTGGGTTTCTGGATCTGGGGAATTAGCAATCATGTCATCAACGTTTCCTGAAGTAATTCCTTTTTCCTCAGCAATAATCATTGCATTTAAAGACCATCTAACAACATCAGCCCACTCGCTATCATTTCCTCTTACTGATGGACCTAAAGGCTCTTTAGATACAATCTCGGGTAAGACAATGTGTGCGGATGGATCTGGATAACCTGCTCTACTCGCGTATAAACCTGATGCATCAGTTGTGTAAATATCACATCTACCTGCTAAATATGCAGCATCAGCTTCAGCATTAGTTTCAACTGGGATGGACTCATAGGACATTCCGTTTGCACTAAAATAGTCAGCTAGGTTCATTTCAGTTGTAGTTCCAACTTGAATACAAACTGATGCTCCATCAAGCTCAGTAGCACTTGATACACCAAGATCTTTTCTAACCATGAAACCTTGTCCGTCGTAATAGTTTACGCCGACAAATTCTAATCCTAATTCAACATCTCTTTGTAATGTCCATGTTGTATTTCTAGAGAGCATATCAACTTCACCAGATTGTAATGAAGTAAATCTTACTTTCGAAGTTAGTGGTACATATTCAACTTTTGAAGCATCACCGAAAACCGCAGCAGCAACTGCACGGCATACATCAACGTCAATTCCTTCCCATACACCTGCATCATTTGGATTTCCAAAACCAGCAAGTCCTGTGTTAGAACCACATATTAAGTTGCCTCTTTCTTTAACAACATCTAGTGTTCCAGCGTTTGCTGTCGCCAAACCTAATGTTAGTATCATAGAAGCAAATAATGTTTTAATTATCGTCATCGTTTCCTCCTTATATATATAAGTTCGCGCAGTATAGACCTATCTGGAGTGAAACTAAAATATAAAAATACTATGTATTTCCTATGTTTTTTTAATAAATTTATAGAAATTATAGTCTTTGTCTTAATCTTGGTTAAACAAGTCTCTTGTAAAGATCTTGTCTTGTACATCATTTAGCTCTGAATGGCTTCTATTACAAAGAATTAAATCAGCATCTTTTTTGAATAATTCTAAATCTTGATAAACATCTGAGTTGAAAAATTGTTTGTCTTTGATTAAAGGTTCGTAAACTATTACTCTTATACCTTTGGCTTTAACTCTTTTCATAATGCCTTGCATACTGGACTCTCTTATATTGTCTGATCCCTCTTTCATAATGAGTTTATAAACACCAACTGTTTTAGGTTTTAATTTTGCAATCTCTAATACTAGGAAATCTTTTCGCATTGAATTTGACTCAATGATTGCCTCCATAATTTTTTGAGGGACTTTATCAAAGTTTGCTAATAATTGTTTTGTATCTTTAGGTAAACAGTATCCTCCGTATCCAAATGAGGGATTGTTATAAAAATCCCCTATCCTAGGATCTAGACTTACAGCTTTAATAATTTCTTTTGTATTTAAACCTTTTGACATTGCAAATGAGTCTAGTTCATTAAAGAATGTTACTCGCATTGCTAAGTAAGCATTAGAAAATAATTTTGATGACTCTGCTTCTGTAGAATTTGTGTAAATAGTTTGTACATCTGTATTTAGCGATGCCTCAATCAATAATTTTGCAAACTCTTTTCCTTTTTTAGAATGTGAGCCTATTACAATTCTTGAAGGATAAAGACTGTCATTTAAAGCTCTTCCCTCTCTTAAAAATTCAGGCACAAAAATAATTTCAAGAGCAGGGAATTTCTTTTGCACTATATTTACATAACCAACTGGAACTGTAGATCGAATAATTACTGTTGGATTTGATTTAGAATTTTGAATATTTTCTAATGATTGTTCTATTGAGGAAGTATTAAATTTATTTGTTTCAATGTCATAATTTGTTGGTGTAGCTATGATCACAAACTCAAAATCATCAATTTCAATAGGAAAGCTCTCTGCTAATTTTAAATTTAATATTTTTGAAGATAAATACTCTGATACTTCTTTATCTTCTATAGGCGAAATACCATTTATTAAATTATTTGATTTTGAGACATCTAGATCGAAGCAGGTAACTTCGTTATTTTGTGATAAAAGGACCGCGTTTGCAGTACCAACATAACCAAGCCCTATTACTAATATTTTCAATATTTTTAAATTATTATAAATTTATTATTGAACAATGACTTTTTTGTTAAATAAAATTTCTAATGCGACACATAGGCTTAAAAATAGTAGGGAAATTCTAATTTTTTTATCTTAAATAGCTTAAAATTTAAAAAGATATTGGTATATTGTATACCAGTTTTTTTTGGAAAGGATCCAGAGTTAGATGTCAGATATTGAGATAGCAAGAGCTGCTAAAAAAATTCACATAAGAGATGTTGCCGCTAAAGTAAATATTCCAGAGGAAAATCTTATTCCTTATGGTCATGATGCAGCTAAAATAAATTTTGATTTTATTGAAAAAAGTAAGTCTAACCCTGATGGAAAATTAATTTTAGTTACAGCAATTAATCCGACACCTGCAGGCGAAGGCAAAACGACTACATCAGTTGGCTTAAATGATGGCCTAAATAAAATTGGAAAGAAATCTATTGTTTGTCTCAGAGAACCTAGCCTTGGTCCATGTTTTGGTATGAAAGGTGGTGCTGCTGGAGGTGGATATGCTCAGGTTGTGCCTATGGAGGAAATAAATCTTCACTTCACGGGTGATTTTCACGCAATCACAGCTGCTCACAATCTTTTATCATCATTAATTGATAATCATATTTATTGGGGAAATGAATTACAAATAGATCAAAGAAGAATTACCTGGGGCCGAGTTGTTGATTTAGGTGATAGGTCTTTAAGAAAAGTAAATGTCAATCTTGGGGGCGTTTCAAATGGATTTCCAAGAGAAGATAAATTCGACATAACGGTTGCTAGTGAAATCATGGCTATTTTTTGTTTAGCAAATGATATTAACGATCTTCAAAAAAGAATTGGTGATATTATTATTGCATATAAAAGAGATAAATCCCCTATATATGCCAGAGATGTAAAAGCTGATGGCCCCATGACAGTTTTATTAAAAAATGCTTTAATGCCTAACTTAGTTCAAACATTGGAAAACAATCCCGCGATTATTCACGGAGGTCCTTTTGCAAATATTGCTCATGGTTGTAACACAGTAATTGCGACCAAAGCTGGCTTAAAACTTGCCGATTATGTAGTAACCGAAGCTGGGTTTGGTGCTGACTTAGGAGCTGAAAAGTTTTTAGATATTAAATGCCGTAAAGCAGGCTTAACACCAAGTGTAGTAGTTATTGTGGCAACAGTGAGAGCATTGAAATCTCATGGGGGTGTTGAAAAAGCAGACCTTAATAATGAAAACATTACTGCAGTTGAAAAAGGATTTGAAAATTTACAACGCCATATTGAAAATATCCAATCTTTTGGGCTTCAACCAATTGTGGCTATTAATAGTTTCACCCTAGATACTGAAGCTGAGGGTAAAGTTATCTCAGATGGTTGTGAAAAATTGGGAGTAAAAGCAATACTATGTTCACACTGGGCAAATGGTGGTGAAGGCACTTTAGAGTTGGCCAAAGAAGTAGTTAAAATTTGTGAGTCAAGTGATCCAAGTAAATTTAAATTTATGTATGAAGATAACATTTCATTAGAAGAAAAAATTCGCTCTGTTGCTCAAAAAATCTATAGAGCCGATGATATTGTAATAGATAAATCTGTCAGTGATCAACTTAAAGGATTTGAAGAGAGTGGCTATGGAAACCTTCCTATTTGCATAGCTAAAACACAATATAGTTTTTCAACAAACCCCGCTTTAAGAGGTGCTCCAAATGGTTTTACTGTCCCAGTTAGAGAAGTTAGGCTTTCAGCTGGAGCAGGATTTATAGTTGTTGTAACAGGTCAAATTATGACAATGCCAGGTCTACCTAAAGTACCAAGTGCTAATTCAATAATGTTAGATGAAAAAGGATTAATTCAGGGTCTTTTTTAATTAATCAATTTAATTCTATATACCCCATTTATGGGGTATATTAATTTCATGTACTCTAAGACAACTAATGGGGTCACAGTAACTGTAACACCATATTTTTTAGACGATCAGTCATCCCCTCAGGAAAGCCATTTCGTTTGGGCATACCAAGTTAATATAAAAAATTCTGGAAACTCCTCTATCAAACTAAATCATAGAAATTGGTTAATCATTGATGCTAATGGTAAGGTTATAAATGTTCAAGGTGAAGGAGTTGTGGGAGAATTCCCAACAATTGAGCCTGGAGAGTCATTTGAGTACACAAGCGGTACTCCATTAAAAACGAACAATGGTATTATGCAGGGCTTCTACTTAGTTTCTCAAGATAATGGTGAAAAGCTAAAAATAGATATACCTGCGTTTTCTCTTGATAGCCCATATAACAAAAAAAACATTCATTAAAATAACGTCAATATGTTTAATCTTAAACCTATAGCACTGGTAAGCGGAACAGTTACATGTGCTGTTGGTTTTTTTTTATTTATACCACTAATTGTTGAAATTATTTATCAGAGTGAGTCATGGCAATCATATGCTGTTCCAATATTGCTCTATTTAATCGTTGGAGGTTCTCTAGTAATTACAAATAGAAGTGTAGATTTAAAAATATCTCTGAAAGAAGCATTTATAATTACTGTTTTGTCTTGGTTATTATTGACTTTTTTATGTGCGGTACCTTTTTTATACACTGAAGTGAATTTAGGTATTGTAGATGCCTTATTTGAGTCAATGAGTGGAGTGACTACAACAGGGGCAACTACACTTAGCAACTTAGAGTCACTACCGAAAGGAATTTTAATATGGAGAGCATTTTTACAATGGCTTGGTGGCATTGGTATCGTTGTAATAGCTTTGTTTATATTGCCATTTCTAAGAATTGGGGGGATGCAATTATTTCACTTAGAAGGAGATGATCCTTATGATAAGTCTCTTCCAAAGATATCATCTGTGATAAAAAAGATATTTGTTATTTATGCAACACTCACTGTGGCACTTATATTTCTTTACTACATATGTGGAATGATGCCATTTGATGCTATTTCTCACAGTTTTACTACTATTTCTACTGGTGGTTTTTCTACATATGATAATTCATTTGCTTTTTTTAATAATGATAAAATTCTTTTTGTAGCAATAATCTTTATGATTTTAGGAAGCCTTCCTTTTTTAGTGCTTGTACAAACTTCGAAAAAAAATTTATTTGCTATTTTAAAAGACCATCAAGTAAGAGTTTTTATATTAATTTTATTCATAGCCATTCTACTCATTTTCTATTTTGCAAATAATTATATTGATGGGAATTTTTTAAATAAAGTAATAGCAGTATCATTTAATACTATTTCTATAATTTCAGGCACAGGTTATGTAAGTGATAATTTTGAAAATTGGGGCAATTATGCATCTGTTTTATTTTTAATACTAATGTTTATTGGCGGTTGTGCCGGATCAACAACAGGAGGTTTAAAAATTTTCAGATTCCAAATACTATTCAAATATATAAATTTACACCTCAAGAAGATGCTTAAACCTCATTCAATTATTGCTAGTCGATTCAATGGAAGAAAAATTAATGAAACTACATACGAATCTGTAATGAGTTTTTTCTTTCTATATATTTTAACTTTTTTTACATCTGCATTGTTACTATCTTTTAGCGGACTTGATTTTTTAACAAGTATATCAGCAGCAGCTTCTACTATATCTAATGTTGGTCCAGGACTTGGACCAATAATTGGGCCAGATGGAAATTATTCAATTTTAGATAGTTATTCAAAAATAATATTAATTGCAACTATGTTCTTAGGAAGACTAGAACTGCTCACAATCTTAGTTCTACTTCTTCCATCATTCTGGAAGGACTAACTACATTTTTGATACTTTTTGATTAATACTTTTTAGACTATTTGCGATAATATTCTTATTTAAATTTTCTGTATCTTTTATTGAAAAACTTCCCTTAATGTCACCATATTCTATAGAATTAATTTTATAAATTTTTCTTTTATTTAATAACTCATTAGTTTCCAAAAATTCAACACTTATATTTATCTCAAATCTATAGTATTCATCTTTTTTTATCTTATAAATTTCAATTGAGGTCACATTGATGCTTAAATTTCCATCAAAACCATCAATCTTAACATTATTATTAAACCAATCTTTGACTAATTTTTTTGTTGTTTCTACCTCTGGACCTTCTTCAATATTTGTAAACTTTAATTCCTTAGAAACAGCATTAAATTTAATATTTTCAAAATTTATATTCTCAGATTTAATTAGTTGCTCGCTATTTATTTCGCATCCAATAAATAAAACAAATAAAAGTAAGCTTAGATGCTTAGCCATTTAAGAATACCTTTTTGAGCTACTAGCCTATTTTTTGCTTGAGTAAGCACGATAGACTTTTTACCTTTAATTACATCTTCGGTCACTTCGGAACCAATTTTTGCAGGAAGACAATGCATAAATACAGATTTTTTATCTGTCATAGACATAATTTTATCATTAACTTGAAATTTACTTAATATTTTTTCTTTATCCTCTTTATCATTCATTGAAGTAAAAACATCAGTCATTATGCAATTAGCTTTTGAAATGATACTTTCATTAATTTCAAAATGAAAATTGATATGATTATTTTCAATAAAATTATCTTTATTTTGTAAATATATTTTTCTATCTGTAAATACATCAATTTTAGTACTCTTTGTGAAAGCTATGACCTCTATTAAACTAAATAAGACATTATTCATGTCACCCATCCAAACAATATTTAAATTTTCTATAGTTCCAAATTTTTCTTTTAATGTATAAATATCTGAAATTGCCTGGCATGGATGAGACAAATCAGATAATGCATTAATTATAGGTTTCTTAAAGTATTTGTAAGCTAAATCTAATTTTTTGTGATCAGTAGTTCTAAAGACTAAATAATCTAGATAACAAGAAATTACTTCAAATGTATCCTCATAAGACTCAAATCTATTTAAGTTTAGTTCCTCAAATCTTACATCAATATAATTTCCACGTAGTTGATTGATACCAACTTGAAATGAAAGTCTTGTCCTGGTTGAATTTTTTTCAAAAATTAAACCAATATTTTTATTTTTTAGAATTTGGTGTTCTTCTGTTTTTAAATCATCAGCAAACTTTAAAATACTTTCAAAATCATATTTATTTAAGTCTGATATATTTAAAAGCTTTTTCATATTAAAAATGAATTTTATACATTAATACTACCTATTATTAAATTTAAATTCTAATTAATATACTTTATGACTTCTCAATGTATATAGACTGACTAGGAAAAGCAAAGTTTAAACCAATTTTTTCAACACTATATTTAATTTTCATAGCTAAATCCTCTTTGATTTCTAAATACTTATCCCATTCTTTTGTAGAGGTAAAACAAATTATAAGTATGTCTATAGAACTATCATTAAATTTCTCAATTCTCACATATGATTGATAGTTATCATTAACAATAAAATTATCATTATCCCTTAAATAAGAGGAGATATCCTCAGTCAGTTTCTTAATTTGATCTAATGTTGAGTTATATTCAAGACCTATTGTCCAGTTAATTCTTCTATAATTTCTATTGGTGTAATTTAATATTGGTGCCTCAGCAAAAATATAATTTGGTAAAGTTATAGGGGTAGAGTCAAATTTTCTTATTAAAGTTGACCTAAAACCAATATGCTCAACAGTACCCTCTGTGTGACCTGGCACACAAATCACATCGCCAATATTAAATCTTTTCTCTAGTAATATCATTATGCCAGAAATTAAATTTTTAAACAAATCTTGTGCACCTAAAGCGACTGCTACACCAAATAAACCCAATCCTGCAATAACAGGTCCAATCTTTATACCCCATACCTCTAGAACAGCTACTATCCCAAGAAAAATAATAAGATATTTTAAAGATTTAATAATCCATATGACTAGTGCTTTAGTCAATAAGCTTTCTAATTTTTGAAATATTATTGAGAATGGAATTAAAGATTGGTGAATTAATGAAAATACGAATACTGTTGCTAATGTATTATTAATCTTCTGAAAGTATATACCGAGCGTTGACTCTATTTCAAGAAATAGTGTAATACATAAAAATACTATAACTATTGGTAATAATTTAAATGGAGGAACCAATGACTCAAAAAGCTTATCATCAATTTTATTGCCAGTTTTTAGAATAATTTTTTTTACTTTATTTACAATAATTCTGGCAATAAAACCTCTAACTAATAAAGATATAAGGATAGCAAATAAAATTATACTTATATCAAATAGACTAATTCCAAAAACACCTTTATATAAAACTAATATAAAATTATTTAAGATATCTTGCATTTTATTTATTGATCATAGTTTTGTTTTTCAATGTATACTAAATAAATAGCTATTGGTAAAAAATAAATCCATCCATACCAGCTTAAAAAAAAGTTACCAGTTGGTATTATTGGCCAAAGATTTATAATAATTGCAGATTTAATAGAAATAAGACCAAAAGTATCAAACTCAAATTTATTAGATTTTTTTATTGAAATAAAAATTTTATATAAGAAAAAAACAAAAATAGAATAAACCATAATAGCACCGATTAAGCCTATTTCAGAAAGTAGTTGCAACAATGTATTATGTGGATGAGTGTTACAGCTAAAATTTGACTCTATATAATCCCTATCATAGCAAGTTTTTCTAAAGTTATTTGGTCCAACACCAATTATTGGATTTTTTTTGAACATATTTATTGATGTAGTAAATAGTGCATAATATTGATTTTCAAAAACATTGAGATTAGTTGTGTGATGTTTAATTTGGTGAAGTAATCTCTCATTTGAAAACTCCAATAGAAAAGGTAAAGAAAAAAAAATTAACAAAGATGGTAATATCAATTTTAAATTTTTAAATTTTGTAGTTCTAATAAAATATATTAGCAATATAAAAACATATAATATTAGCAGTAAATATGCCTTTCTCTCACCGGAAAAAATAATTATAAAAAAAGAAAATATAAAAATAAAATTGATTAGCTTTTTAATATTTTTGCTAATTAAACTATAGTTTAATAAATAAACACCAATTAAAATAGGAATAGTTCTGACAAAATAACTTCCTATGACCCATCTATCACCGAAAAAACTCGCTATTCGTCCAGACTCAGCACCAGAAAATCCAATAATATTCTTTCCACTGATTAATTCAAAAGTAGCATCTAATGAAACTATTAATAAAGTGGAAATACCGCAAAAAAGAA
>CABZCN010000006.1 GCA_902524245.1 uncultured Alphaproteobacteria bacterium | reverse complement strand
GAGCAAATAATTTTATCCATATTATTAGGGTATATTGGTATTATATTGTGAATTAATACTATTAAAATAAAATTATTTTTATAAATTCTTATATATGATGGATAAATGTAACTATATATGTCTGTAGATCAAAATATAAATACCAAAATTAGCTCAAATAAAAATATAATCCTCTACGTAAGCATTTTTATAATCGGGGCAGTAGCGTATTACCTTTCAATTATTAATGAGGATCCTACTGTATTTCCTAAATCTATTACTGATGAATTTAAATTTACCGCATGGATAAATGCCGGAGAGGATTATTTAAAAGATAATTATAGATGGATAACTAGATTATTTGCCTCCTTTTTACAAGCTGGTTACATGGCTTTGGAAAATTTCTTTGTTGAGTCTCCATGGATTTTAATTATGTCTTTGATGACTCTTCCAGCTTTAGCTTACGGTGGTATTAAACTAGCTCTATTTTGTATGTTTACAGTTTATTTTTGGGGAGCTGTAGACATGTGGGAAGTATCAATGCAAACACTAGCATTAATGGGTTTGTCGGTAATTTTATCTGTAATTTTTGGTGTTATTTTAGGAATACTTAGTTCACAGAGTGATAGATTTGAAAATTTTCTAAAACCAATTTTAGATACCATGCAAGTAATGCCCGCCTTTGTATATTTATTCCCTGCAATGTTCTTTTTTGGAATTGGTGGAGCTCCAGCGATACTTGCTACATTAATTTATGCTATGCCTCCAATTATTAGATTAACTAATTTAGGTATTAGACAAGTATCAAAAGAAACAATTGAGTCAGCTGAGTCTTTTGGATCTAATAAATTTCAACTTTTATTTAAAATAAAAATTCCAATGGCTTTACCAAGTATCATGATGGGAGTTAATCAAACGATTATGATGGCATTAGCTTTAGTTGTTCTTGCAACTTTCATTGGTGCTGAAGGTTTAGGCGGTCAAGTATGGCAAGCAATAAGAAAATTAGATGTAGGTTGGGCTATGGAAGGGGGCTTATGTATTTTATTTATGGCAATAATGTTTGATAGAATAAGTACCGCTATTAGTAAAGAAAAAGAAACCTTACCAGAAGATGTAAAAAAATTTTACTTATTACCGCAAAATTTACATAGAAACCCATTAGCAAATTTAGTTGAATTACCAATAAGATTAACTGTAAAGATAATAGACTTATTTTTCACAAAAACTGTTAACATTTTTGCTAATTTAATGGCTAGCATAATTTCTGTATTTAATAAATCCTATAATGGTTCAGTTAAAAATTTTATAAATCAGCGATATTTTTTATTTTCATCATTATTAATTTTCATCTTTATTTATATTTTTGATGCATACTTTTATAGCATAGGGACTTTTCCAGAAACTTGGGAAATTAATATTCAAAAACCAATAGAAGATGCTGTTAAGGCAATGACTCTTGACCCTGGTTTTATTTCCTTTGCAAAAGGTATGAAGTATTTTGTTTACTTATATTTGCTAAACCCACTAAATTTATTTCTAACTCAAATACCTTGGTGGTACACAATGATTGTTTTTATTCTTATTGGATATGTGACTGTAGGAATAAAGTTTGCCACAATTACCGCTATATTATTAGCCTTTATTGGAGCGACGGGTATGTGGGTGCATTCAATGATTACGCTATCTTCAGTACTCGTTTCAGTTTTAATTTGCTTCGTAATAGGAGTGCCACTTGGAGTAATAGCATCTTACAATAAATGGTATAGAGATATTCAAAATGTTGTTTTAGACGCAATGCAAACTTTGCCTTATTTTTGTTATTTAATTCCTGTTTTAATGTTTTTTGGAGGAAATATAGTTTCTGCAGTTATTGCGACTGTTATATATTCTGTGCCACCAATAATAAGATTAACAGCTCTTGGTTTGTCACAAGTTTCAGGAAGCTATTCAGAGGTATCTAAATCTTTTGGAGGAACGGGAATTCAAACTTTAAATAAAGTAAAATTTCCATTAGCTGTACCCAGTCTCGTTATGGGATTTAATCAAACTGTGATTATGGCTTTTGCAATGCAAATTGTTACACCTTTAATTGGTGGAAAAGGTCTTGGACTTCAAGTATTTAATGCACTTCAAAGATCAGATACAGGAAGAGGTCTATCAGCCGGTTTAGCTATTGTTCTTCTTGCTATTATCATCGATAGGATAACTCACGCCTGGACTAAAAAACAAAGACAAGCCCTTGGACTAGATACATCCTAATGGTCTCTAAGAAAGATCTTCCCTTAACTAGTTCACATTGGGGAACTTATAGAGCAAAAGTACAGAATGGGAGAATTAAAGAGTTAATTGGATGGGAAAACGATAAAGATCCCTCACCAATAGGCCACGGCATTATAGACATTCACGATAATCAAACGCGAATTGATAAGCCTATGATAAGAAAAAGTTGGATTGATAATGGACCAGGAACAAATAATAATTTAAGAGGGATTGAACCTTTCGTAGCTGTATCTTGGGATGAAGCTGAAAATATAGTAGCTAAGGAATTAAACAGAGTAAAAAAAAACTTTGGTAATTCTTCAATATTTGGTGGATCTTATGGTTGGGCTAGTGCTGGAAGGTTCCATCATGCTCAAAGCCAACTACATCGCTTTTTAAATTGCATTGGCGGTTACACAAGATCTAAGTTTACTTATAGCTTTGCAGCAGCAGAGGCAATGGTTCCCCATATACTTGGAAGTTATCGAGCTTATCTTGATACCTGCACTAGTTGGGACTCAATCGAAGAAAATACAAAACTATTTGTATGTTTTGGAGGGGTACCAATAAAAAACGGTCAAATAGCTCAAGGTGGTACTGGAAGTCATAATCAAAAAGAAAAGTTAATTCGATCAGCTAAAGCTGGCATAAAATTTATAAATTTTAGTCCACTCAAAAGTGACTTACTAGATGAAGTTAAAGGAAAATGGCTTCCTTTAAGACCTAATACCGATGTAGCTATTATGCTTGGCTTAGCACACACACTCTATATAGAAAATTTGTATGATGAAAAATTTATTAAAAAATACACAGAGGGTTTTGAAATTTTTTTACCATATCTATTGGGAGATATAGATGGGGTAGTAAAAGATGCTAATTGGGCATCAGAAATAAGTGAAATTTCAACAGATGAAATTATATCTCTAGCAAGAGATATGTCTTCAAAGCGCACTATGATATCGGTTAGTTGGTCTTTAACTCGTCAAGATCATGGTGAGCAACCTTTTTGGGCTGCAATTATGCTAGCATCTATGTTGGGTCAAATAGGATTACCAGGTGGTGGTTTTGGTTTTGGCTATAGTGCAACTAATCACATAGGTGGCCAGTTTTCAATTATTCCTGGTGCTGCTTTTCCACAATCTGATAATAAGATTGATAATTTTATTCCGGTTGCAAGGATAAGTGATTTATTATTGAATCCAGGTGATACTTTTGATTTTGATGGCCAAGAATATGTATATCCTGATATTAAATTAATTTATTGGGCAGGGGGTAATCCTTTTCATCATCATCAAGATATTAACAAACTATTACTTGCATGGCAGAAACCTGAAACAATTATTTGTAATGAATGGTGCTGGAATTCGTTAGCTAAATATTCAGATATTATCTTACCATGTACCACTCCACTTGAAAGACAAGATATTATGCTCACCCCAAGAGATCCATATGTTGTATCAATGTCAAAATTAGTAGACCCTTTTAAGGAAGCTAAAAGTGATTTTGATATTTTTAAAGGAATTGCCAAAAAAATGGATATTGAAAATCTTTTTACTGAAGGAAGAAGTGAAGAAGACTGGCAGAGATGGATTTATCAAGAAACATCTGTTAAATCAAAATCATTGAAAAATTTTGATTTTCCAAGCTACGAGGAGTTTAGAAAAATAGGATGGTTTAAAGTTCCACCACCAAAAGAATATACAATAATGTTAAAAGATTTTGTGAAAGATCCTATGAAATACCCTCTCTCAACACCTAGTGGAAAAATAGAAATATATTCCAAAACAGTCGATAGTTTTAATTATGACGATTGCCCTGGCCATCCAACATGGTTAGAACCTTGTGAGTGGCTTGGAAGTAAAAATAATAATTATCCTTTGCATCTAATTTCTAATCAGCCAAAAAATAAATTACATAGTCAAATGGATCACGGAGGTTACAGCAAATCTTTTAAGATTAAAGATCGTGAACCAATTGAAATGAATAGTGTTGATGCACATAGCCGTGGAATTAATAATGGAGATATAGTAAAACTTTTTAATGACAGAGGAGCATGTCTAGCTGGTGTAAATATCAATGAAAATATCCGCCCTGGAGTTGTACAAATTAGCACAGGCGCTTGGTATGATCCGGAGGATACTAAAAATTTAAATACTATTTGCAAACATGGTAATCCTAATGTCCTTACAAAAGACAAAGGAACTTCAAAATTAGGTCAGGGTCCTATAGCACACTCATGTCTCATTGAAGTAGAATTAGTTACAGATAATGTTTCACCTGTGACAGCATTTGATCCTCCTGTTATTATTCGAGATAATAAATATAACTCAAATAAATATGTTGATAAATAAATGGGAAATTTACAAGAAGAAGCTGATTTAAAACAAACAATCCAAATTAGCGCTCGTAGATTTGAAGAATCTCCATTTATTCAGCGTACTAATACTTTGAATATGGTTAGAGGTGTTTATGCAGGTAGATACTTTCCGATGAAAATTGATGAAGATCCTCAAGAAAAATATTGGCTGTTAAGACAAAAAGCACTTTTGTTTGATGTTCCAGAAAAACCAATTGAAATATCAGGAAAAGACTCAGTTTCTTTTTTGAATAAAGTACTAACAAGAGAAATTTCAACAACAAAAATTGGCAGAGGCTATTATGCACTCGCATGTACACCAAAAGGTGGAATTTTTATGGACGGAGTTTTATTTAGATTTGATGAAAAAAAGTTTTGGTATGTTCAAGCAGATGGCCCCTTTGAAGATTGGCTTATTGCGCATAGTTCAAATTATGACATCGAAATAAAAGATCCTAAATCTAGAGTCCTTCAAATTCAAGGTCCAGCATCAATCGATATTATGAAATCAGCCTCAAATGGAAAGATTGATGAAAATATGCCTTATTTTAGCTCCAATTTTTTTGATTTAGGAGGTCAAACTTTATATGTTTCGAGAACAGGTTTCACAAATGAATTGGGTTTTGAAATATTTTGTGATGGATTTAATACAGACCATTTGGCTCTATGGGACTATCTTATTGAATGTGGTAAACCATATGGAATGAAATTTTCTGCCTCAAGAGCTATGACAATTAGAAGAATTGAGGGCGGTATTTTTGGAAATTTAACTGACATTGATACAACAATTACTCCTTTCGAAGCAGGCCTCGGTTATTTTGTGAATATGGATAAAGATTTTATCGGTAAAGATGCTTTAATGAAAAAAGATAAAAGAACATGTTTATTTGGAATAACATGTAAAACAGCAGTTCCTAAAGCTGGAAGTAAAATAAAACTTAATGATAAAGATGTCGGTTACATTACAGCAGGTGTACCGTCACCAACCCTACAATTAGGAATTGGTTATGTAAGATTTTACGAGCCAAATGATTATATGAATAAAGAGATTGAAATATTACTCCCAGATAATTCCTCTCATATCGGAATCGTTGTTGATTTACCATTTTATGATAAAGAAAAAAGAATTGTAAAGGGTATTGATAGAACAATTCCCACCAAACCTGATAGTAAACATTTTAATGCAAAATAATTTCCTTAAAAATAAAAAAATTATTTTATCTGCTGGTGCTTCAGGCATAGGTTTAGCCACTGTGAAATTATTATTATCACAAGGTGCTTTTGTATATACTTGTGATATTGATAAAAAAAATATAAATAAGTTAAAAAAAAATCCATATTTTAACAAGAAACTCTTTATATCGGAATGCGATGCTTCAAATGAGGATGAAGTAAAGAAATTTTATAAAGAAATATCAAACAAAACTAAAAAAATAGATGGACTTATAAATAACATTGGTATAGCTGGACCTACATCTCCTTTAGAGAAAATTAAATCTGAAGATTGGAAAAAAACTTTACAAGTCAATGTAAATAGTCACTTTTATTTTACCAAATATGCAATACCAATGATAAAAAAATCTAAACATGGATCAATAATTAATATTTCTTCTACAGCCGGTATCGATGGTTTTCCTAATAGGTCACCTTATGCGGCAAGCAAATGGGCCTTAGTTGGTATTACCAAAACTTTAGCAATGGAATTAGGTAAATTTAATATACGAGTCAATGCAATCTGCCCAGGTTCTGTTAAAGGTGCGAGAATGATGAGAGTCATAAAAGCTAAAGCAAAAATGTTAAATCAATCTGTAAGATCAATTGAAAAAGATTTTGTTTCTATGAGCTCTTTAAAACAATGGGTTTATGAAGATGATATTGCAAAAATGTGTTCTTTTTTAATTTCGAATGACTCTTTGAGGGTATCTGGTCAAATAATTTCAATAGATGGTAATACTGAAAGAATGGATTAGGATTTTTTTAGTTTTAAAAAATCTCTAGTCTCTTGGGGACTCATAATTGAAGAGCCCAACTCATGAATTATTTTTATTGCCTTTTCAACTAATTGTGGATTAGTTGCAAGTTTTCCCTTCGATAAATATAAATTATCTTCAAGCCCAACTCTGGGATTACCTCCTAGTAAAACTGTTTGTGCAACAAAGGGCATTTCATTTCTTGAAATTGCAAACCCTGACCAAATAGCATTTTTAGGCATGACATCTAACATTGCAATCATAGCTGTAGTTTTTGCTGGAGCTCCCCAAGGAATCCCTAAACACATTTGATATAAGGGTGGGTCGCTAAGTAGTCCTTCTTCATAAAGCTGAGCTCCAAACCACATATTACCTAAATCAAATGCTTCAACTTCAGGTTTAACTCCAATTTCTTTTAGACGTTTTGCTGCTTTTCTTAAATCATTTGGTGTATTGACCGCCAACACAGAACTATCACCAAAATTTAAAGTTCCAGCATCAAGTGTACATATTTCTGGAAGTAATTCCTCTACATGAGATATTCTCTCCATAATATTAGCCATATCAGTATATGGACCAAAATCCATTGGGTTATCTCCTTCACCTATATCTAAATCACCTCCCATACCGGTTGTTAAATTAATAATTATATCAGTGTCGCTTGATCTAATTATTTCAACTACCTCCTTATAAAATTCAAATTTTCGACTAGGTGTTCCATCTTCTTCTCTGACATGAATATGAACAATCGATGCTCCGGCTTGTGCAGACTCCAACGCTGATTTAGCTATTTGTTTTGGTGTTTTTGGAAGATCAGGATGTTTTGATGCAGTGTCACCAGATCCATTAACAGCACATGTAAGAAATACTTTAGTTTTCATATTTTTTAATACTATTACACTTAATTAACTATTAAAAAACATATTTTTATATGATTTAGATACTAATTGATGAATAAATTGCATATGTACTTTGGCATTTTTTTGCTAATATAAACTAATAATGGGAGGGATAATCTATGAGAATATCTAAAACAATTATTACATTTATTCTATCCTCTATTCTTTTTACCGCTACATTCAGTAAAGCAAGTGCAGAAAAATTATTAGCTGCTATTGCTGACTGGACTGGTGGAGAGATTTCATGTCAAGTGGCTGTAAGCATACTTGAAGATGAGTTAGGATACGAAATTGATAGAATCGTATTTGCCTCAGGAACTGGCTTGTGGGAAGCTATTGCTGCAGGTGATATTGATTTTGCTTGCGAGTCATGGCCTAGTTATGCGGAAGCTGATGATGTTATGTTAAGTGGCGATCTTATTCATGGCGGAGAAGTTAAAATGACTTACTCTGGTGATGGAAGTGTAAAGTTACTTGGAACTGTCGGTATTACCGGTATGTCAGATTACTATGTTCCAAAATATTGGGCTGATGCAAATCCAGATTTTTCAAGTTATGCTGATTTAAATAATTTCAAAGATGATTTTGCTACTATGGAGTCTGGTGGTAAAGGTAGATTAATTGGTTGTCCAGTTGCTGGTTGGAACTGTCATGATCAAAAAAGATTAGATTTACTTGGTCTAGATTTTGTTGCTGATGAATTAGGAACTGAAACTGCTGCTCTTGCTGAAGCGCAAGGTATGTACGATAGAGGTGAGCCTTTCTTAATGTACCTTTGGGAGCCGCATTGGTTCTTTGGTGTTAACGAATTAGTTGGTGTAAAATTAGCTCCAAATAAGACTTGTGATACTTTCACAGAAGCTAATAACTGGGAAACTTGTGGTGCAGATTACTGGCCAGCAACAGGTTGGGCAGTTGACTATCCAATGAACTACGGTAATCCTGATACTTTTGCAAAACCTGAAAACCAAGCTGCATTAGAATTTTTTGGTAAAATGGCTTTATCAAATGCAGATCAAGCAGCAATGCTTGTTAAGGTTCGTGAAGGTGGAGAACTAAATGATGTTGTAGCTGAGTGGAAAGCAAATAATAAATCTACTTGGGAAAAGTGGTTACCAACATCAGTAGAAGGTCTATCTGGATCTTAAGATCATAAAATTTTAAGGCTCTGTTTATATTGCAGAGCCTTTTATTTCGAACAATAAATGAGTTTTGAATAATTTTCTTTATTCACAACTAATTGAACCAAATTTAGATAATAAAGAAACTTTTTTATTACTTGATGATGGTAAATCGTTCAGCTATGAGGAAATTTTATCAATTGCTTCAAAAATATCTCATAAACTAATCAAGTTCGGATTAAAAGTTGGAGACCATATACTTGTAAAAGCTCCTAAATGTAAAGAAACCATTGCTTTATACCTATCTTCTATAATGACTGGTGCCGTTTATATCCCTCTTAATTCAAATTATACGCCAATTGAAACTAACTACTTTGTGAAAGACTCAAAACCAGCTTTTTTAATTAGTGAAGAAAGTGAAATTCAAAAACTAAAGCCTATATGTGATGAAATTGGATGTAAAATTTTATCTATGAACGTGAATGGAGAGGGAGAGATAACAGATGGCCTTAAAAATTTTGATAGTTATTTTAAGCCAGCTTTTAGAAAAGATGACGATTTAGCAGCTCTTCTATATACCTCAGGCACAACTGGCAAACCTAAAGGAGCTATGTTAACTCAGCTGAATTTAGTTTCTAATGCAAATCAATTAGTAAATTTATGGAATATTAACCATGATGATACTTTAATCCATTCTCTTCCAATTTATCATACTCATGGATTGTTCGTGGCTATGAACACTACAATGATGGCTGGAGCAACTGTAAGGTTGCTTAAAAATTTCAATTTAGATTATGTTTTTGAGGCTTTTGATAAATCTACCTTGATGATGGGAGTACCTACTTTTTATACAAGATTGTTAAAAGATAAAAGATTAAATAAAAAGCATACGAAAAATATGAGGTTATTTATTTCTGGTAGCGCTCCCTTATTAAAAGAAACACATAAAAATTTTTATGATATTACAGGTCATCACATTTTAGAACGCTACGGTATGACAGAGACAAATATGAATTCATCTAATCCTCTTGATGGCGTTAGAAAAGCTGGCTCTGTTGGTAAACCAATAAAAGATATAAATATTAGAATAAGCGCTACAGAGGGATCTGAGGTATCAAATAAAAATCAAATTGGAATGATAGAAATTAAAGGACCTAATGTATTTAAAGGTTATCTAAATAAATTGGATCAAACCAAAGAAGCATTTACAAAAGATGGATATTTTATTACAGGAGATATTGGGTATTTCGATGATGATGGTTATCTCTTTATATCTGGCAGAAATAAAGATTTAATCATAAGTGGTGGTTATAATATTTACCCTAAAGAAATAGAGGATGTAATAAATGAAAATGAAAATGTTATAGAGTCAGCTGTTTTTGGAATTTCTGATAATGATTTAGGTGAAATACCTGTAGCAGCAATAGTTATGTATCAAAAAGATAATAAATTAGAAAATATTAAATCCTACTTAGAAAAAAATTTAGTTAGATATAAAATTCCTAAAGATTATTTTATATTAGATGAACTCCCAAAAAATATAATGGGTAAAGTTCAAAAGAATATTTTAAAAAAAAAATATAATAAAAATTAAATAAGTTATTTTTTTTAAATTTTAATATATAAATCCTATATGTCTACGGCAGTAGTTTTTGGGGGAACAGGTCTTGTAGGTAATCATTTATTAAAAATTTTAATTAATGATGATTATTATTCCAAAGTAAAGGTATTCACCAGATCCAAAATTGAGATAATTCATCATAAATTAGAAATTATAGAAACAAATTTTATAAATATAGAGAGCTTGAAAGATAAAATTTCTGCTGATAGCTGTTTTTTTTGTATAGGAACTACAAAAAAAAATTCACCACAAAAACTTGAATATAAAAGAATAGAGCTAGAATTACCTAAAAATATAGCTCAAATTTGTAAATCTAATGGAATAAGCTCATTTGTCTTTGTTTCTTCGGGTTTCGCTAATCCAAATCACTCTGGAGAATACTTGAGGTTTAAGGGTCTTGTTGAAGAGGAATTAAAATCTTTAAGTTTTGAAAACCTTGGTATTTTAAGGCCTTCATTTTTATTGGGAAAGAGAAAACAATTTAGAATTTTTGAAACAATAGGAATATATATATTTAGACTCTTATCCCCTTTTTTTATAGGTCCTCTAAAAAAAATGAAGCCAATTCATGCTAACACAGTAGCCAAGGCTATGTCTAACATTATAAAAAAAAACCTTAGTCAAGTAACATACGAGTCCGACGAAATAGTGAGAATAAGTTAATACTTAATAATGCGTAATCTTAATGTCGTTTATAATCATAATTATGACATTCCATTACCAGATGGACATAGATTTGTTGGAACAAAATTTTCTGACCTTTATAACCACATTAAAGACTCAGATATCTATAAAAATTTAATCATTCATAAAAGTATAGAAGCACCTATAAGTGATGTTCAATGTGTCCATAAAAGTGAATATGTTTTAAATGTTAAACAAGGCAGTCTTTCTAGGGCTGATGAGAGAAAAATAAATCTTCCTTGGAGTAAGAGACTTGCTAGGAGGTCTTTTTTAGCTATACAAGGTACCTTACAAACCTCTCAATTGGCATTAGGTAATGGTGTTGCATGTCATTTAGCAGGCGGGACTCATCATGCATTTAAAGATTGTGGATCTGGTTTTTGTGTATTTAATGACTTAGCCTATGCATCAATATCTTTACTTAATCAAAAAAAAGTAAAAAAAATTTTAATTTTAGATTTAGATGTTCATCAAGGTGATGGAACTGCTTCTATTTGTGAAAATATTGATAATATTTTTACATGTTCAATTCATTGTAAAAATAATTTTCCATTTGACAAAAAAAATAGCAATTTAGATGTACCAATAGATGATGAAGTAAATGATGTTGAATACATAAATATCCTCATAAAAACACTTGATCAAATTGAGTCTAATTTTAAGCCAGATATTGTTTTTTATGATGCAGGAGTTGACGTGCACTCTAACGATGATCTTGGTAATTTAAACCTTACTGATTATGGTATAAAAAAAAGAGATGAAATTGTATGTGAGTATTTCAAAGAAAAAAAAATACCTCTTTGTACTGTTATAGGTGGAGGATACAGTAAGAATAGACAAGAATTGGCATCTCGGCACTTCTCAATATTTGAAACTGTAAGTAAAACTTATTTATGAACTTTTTTGATTAACTCTTTGAATCAACCCAAAAATTATAGCTATAGCCAATACAATCTTTAGGAATTCACTATACAAAAATGGTAATAAACCAAGATTTATAGCTTGTTCAATACCTACAAAAAACGAAAGGTGAGTAATACCACATAAAAATATTACAAATGCACCAGCAAGAATAGTAGCCGATAATTTGATCAAACCTGTGTTTACTTCAGATTTGAGAATATATGCAATCATGAACGAAGAAATTACCATTCCGTATAAAAAACCAAATGTTGGAGAAAAAATGTAGCCAATTCCTCCACCATTAGCGAATAAAGGTAGTCCTAGCACACCTAAAACCACGTAAATAAATGTTGAATAAAACCCAATCATGCCCATTGAGGCAGCTATAAAGAAAACCACCAAAGTTTGTAATGTCATTGGAACAGGGTAAAAGGGAATAGAAATTTTAGAAGATATAGTCAGTAAAATCACTCCTAGTATAGTTAGGTAATACTTGGAAAAGAAGTGTGTACCAAAGAGATTTTCTGTAATAGTTCTACTCATCGTATTCTTATCTTACTTTATCTTCGTCCTTATAAAATCTTGGATCAAATTCATCTAATTTTATACCTCTAAATGTCTTATAAAATGAGCCAAATTTATAGCTACCAAGTTGCTCTAATGGTGTATTTGTAAACTTTGCTTTAGCTGCTTCCTCAGACTCAGCTTCAATAGTTACCTGAAAGTCATATGACATAGTCATATCAATAATGAATTTTCTCATAACTAACCTCCTATTAAATATTAACTAAATATCATAAATATAGTGATTTTAACCAAAAAAATAGAGAAATATTTAAAATTATACCCATTGGGAATGCAAAAATCTTTGATATAAGAACAATAGTTATGAGTAAAAAAATTTTAGTAATAAACGGTCCAAATCTTGAAATGCTCGGAAAAAGAAAAGAAAATATTTACGGCGATTTTACATTAAAAGACCTAGAGGAAGAAATTTCTAAAGAGGCTACTAAGTTAGACTGTATTGTTGAATTTTTTCAAAATAATGTTGAAGGAGAGTTAATAAATAAAATTAATGATTTGGATGATAGTTATAATGGAATAATAATTAACCCCGGTGGTTTTACTCATACCTCTGTTGCTCTTCACGACTCACTAGAGATTAAAAAAATACCAAAGATTGAGGTACATATTTCTAATATATATTCTAGAGAGGATTTTAGACAAAAATCAATCATTGCTCATGCCTGCCATAGTTCGATTTTAGGAATGGGCAAAAATGGTTATATTTATGCCTTAAGGCACATAGTTAGTTTATAGATTTAGTATTTTTTTATTATCGATAACATCATCTTTATTGTGAGTTACCATAAGTGTTATTTTGTTAAATTTTAATAAATTTTTATTAAAAAAATCTTTAGTTTTAAATTTTGTTTCTGTATCTATTCCATTAAATGGTTCATCTAATAAAATAACACTTGTTTCTAATAACAAAACTCTTATCAATAGGACTCTACTTTTTTCACCACCAGATATTTTGTCAGGCATAGAATTAGCAATATGATCTAATTTGTTTTCTTTTAACAAATCAATAGCTTTTAAATTACTCGATTTATTGACAAAATTAAGATTTTGAATAATTGTCATATGCGGAAATAAAAGGTCATTTTGAAATATCATTGATATATCTCTTTCAGTAATTGATCTTCTGTTTATTTTTGTTTCATTAACGTATATATCTCCATTATAAGAAAAATCTGACTCTTTATTTCCTAAAATATATTTTAAGAGAGTACTTTTACCTGATCCACTAGGAGCCATTAAAGTCCAAATTTCATTATGATAAATAGAAATATTAAAATTACTTATTAATTTTTTTGTTTTTAAACTAATGTTTATATTTTTACACTTTAACATTGTTAAATTTAAAATATTTAAACAGCACCAAGCATGGTAGTAAATTAATAATTGCTGCTGCTGAGGACAATTGAGCTGACTCTCCAGAAAATAACACCATTACCTCATTGTTAAATAGACGTTGGTTACCACTACCAATAAATATACTTTGCAAAAATTGGTAATAACAAACACTAAATCCAATAAGAGTAATAAATATAATTGTATCCTTATAAATAGGGTAAATTATATTCCTTAAAAATTTATAATTAGATAGTTTTAGATTTTCCTTTTGTAAATATAAACTTTTATATAATTCTGATGAGAATTTTTCTTTCAACATAAAATATGTATAAGGAAAAATGAAGATTATTAGACTAAATAAATAAAAGAATAATTCACTATCTATTGGTAAATAATTAAAAATAATATTCAAGTTAATTAAAAATATATTTTGTGGAATAATTAAAATCAGTAAAACACTAATAAATAAAACATATTCTAAATAATTACTTGTTAATTTTATTTTTAATTGAAAATAACTTAAAAATATAATAATTGATAGTATTGATAAAAAAATACTTATTATTATTGAATTAATAATTAAGTTTAAATTATTATCAAATATTTCTAAAAAATTATTAATTGTAAAACCACTTGGAATTATATTTGGAAAAAACCAATTTGTGCTTAATGAATTTATTAATAAAACTATAAAGTTAGAAACAAAAATAAATATCAAAAATAAATATAAATATTTTCCAATTAGTATTAAATTTATGTTTAATTTTCTATAAACATTATGAATAGACAAGTATCTATTTATTTGAAATATCAAATAAATAAATAAATAGGTAAAAATAAAACAGATTGTGATGAACAAACTTAATACATTGTAATTATGTGTATTATAATGAAATTCATTTTTCCATATATTTACTAGTTCTTGATTAAGTAATTCAGGAAATTGTGTACCTAATATGAAGCTATATTCATAATTACTATAAGAGAAAGATATTATAATTAATATTGGTAAAAGCATTCTTTTTATCCATAAGGGGAAAATAACCGATAAATAAAAATTAAACTTTTTAAGTTTAAGATTTTCCGAGTGTTTTTGTAAAAAAAGAAAATTTATTTTATTTAAAATCATAATACTAACTAATATAAAAAATGGTAGCTCTCTCATTGTTAAGCTTATTATATATAGGATTGAATACTCATTGTTGCTCATATAATCAATTAGTGGTATTTCAGATTTATTATAAAAATTCAAAAATCTATTTAATAAACCGCTTGTTGAAAAAAAAAATAAAATACCAATCGCAAATGAAATATGTGGATATGGAATAAAATATTTAAGTATTGTGTCTTTTTTATTTACAAAAAAATAAATAGATATTAGGAAACCTAAGATTATTGTAAGTAAAATAACACTAGTATTTAAAATAAAAGTTAATTTTATTGAGTTTTTGTATTGATAAAATAGGTTTGGTATCTCAAATAAAGTTTCTATAAAAAATATTTTACTAATAAAATTAAGTATTACACAAAGTATCGTGACAATTATTAAAATTAAAATAGAGTTAATTAAAGTTTTCAATCCAATATTTTTCAATAACTTCTGTCCATGAAATATGAGGTTCCAACATTTTTTTTACGTTATTATCTAAATTATTATTTTGATAATCAAATTTAAATAGACTTAGTTGATCACTATTTAATTTTTTTAAATCTAATACTGTTGGATCACCCCAAATATGTGGATTCATTTTTAGAGCCTGATATTTTGGATTTAAAAGTTCATTAATAACTATCAAACTCCCTTCAATATTATTTGAATATTTTGGAATTGCTAGATAATGAGTATTAGCAATAGTTCCATTATTGAATATAAACGTACCAGTGTTTTCCCTTAAGTTACCATTGATTATTTGAGCGCTCGCTTCATTAGGATTAAACGATAGAGATATAAAGATCTCTCTATTTGCAAGCATTTTCATCATTTCCATATTATTTTTTGGATATCTTTTGCCCTTACTCCATAAATATGGATTAATTTCATTCACAAAATTCAATAATTCTTTAATTGCATTTTTATGATCATCATTCTCTAAGTTAAACTTATTAGTCATCAAGTTATAATGACCTAATTCGTACAAAATTTGTTTTAAAAACGTTGTACCATGAAAGTTTGGTAATTTTGGATAAGTAAAACGACCAGGATTCATAATAATAAATTTCTTTAGTTCAAATATATCTTTTGGTGGACTTTCAAGAAGTTCTTTATCATATAAAAACACAAATTGAGATCTCCCCCAAGGAATTTCATAATTTTCTGTCGGTATACCAAAATCATTTATGAGTGTTTCATCTTCTAGATTTATAAATTTTAAATTATTAAGGTCATTAATAGGTCCATATAGTAAATTATTGAGTTTTAATTTTTGAAAATTTTCTCCATTTATCCAAATCAAGTCAACTTTACTTTTTTTATTAATACTTTCTGATAAAATTAAATTTACACTAGACTCAGTGTCACTTATTTTTGTGTGTTTTAAATCAATACCATAGTCGACAAGATCCTCTCTTAAATTACCTATGTAGTCATTGATATTATTTGATCCTCCCCAAGCATGAAAATTAACTTCAATGGAAGATGCATTATTAGTTAAAAAAAGAAAGATTATTAAAGTTATTATTTTCAAAGTTAGTATTTATATCAGACTACTAATTTTACTCAAAAATTTAAAATAAAATTTATTTATTTAGGTATAATACAAACTGGAATTGGGTTCATTTTATGAACGTTATTTTTTCTAATCTCAAGATACTTTTGTCTATTTGATGATTTCTCATTAAGCATTGCCTCTTCAATTTCAGTGTAACTTAAACCAACTTGATCTTCATCAGATCTTCCATCAGTCCATAAACCATCTGTTGGGGCTGCATCTATTATGTCTTGGTTTATATTTAATACCTTCCCCATATCCCATACTTCTGTTTTGAGACAATCTGCGATTGGAGAAATATCAACTCCTCCATCGCCGTATTTTGTATAAAAACCAATTCCAAAGTCTTCAACTTTATTTCCTGTACCAACAACGATTCCGTTATTGCTAGCTGCTATTTGATACAAAGTCATCATCCTTAATCGAGCCTGTGAATTTGCATAACCGTGTTCTGAGTCATTTTTATCAAGAGCTGACTTAAAACTTTCAAATACAAGAGAGAGGTCTATTTTAAAGTCCGTTACATTACTAAAATTCTTTTTTAACCAGTCTATGTGATTTATACCTCTTTCATTAGTTGTTTTGTGATCAAGTATTGGCATGTTCGCAACAAAAGTTTTTAAGCCTGTTTTTGCTGACAAAGTACTTGTAACAGCAGAGTCAATGCCTCCTGAAATACCAATAACTAACGCTTCAACATTATTTGAATGTGCGTAATCTTTTATCCAATTTGATATAAATTCTATTTTTTCTTTGGTATGCATATTTTGTATTACGTTAGCTTAATATCAAAAGTTCAACTATTTAATTGATATTTTAATTCATTTTATCAATCAATATATGATAAAATTTTATAAATTTTGTATATATAGATATTTATAAGAAAATTATGTCTTTTAGGGTACTCAAATTTTTAATTAAACACTTAATCAAAACAAGATCTGTTATTATAAAATTAGAGGGAAATGACCATCTTATTGACAACGGCACAGATCCGTTAATTTTACAGATCAATAATAAGAAATTTTTAAATAAAATTTTTTATGCACCTTCTCTCGTGCTTACAGAAGGATATATGGATAAGGATTACGAGTTAAGCAATTCGACTTTTTATGAGTTTTCTGAATTACTTATTGAAAATTATAATAAATACCTTGAAAAAATATCAAATACGCTAATATTCAGAATTATTTTAATCATTAATCCACTATTTCAGTTAAATTTCATTAAGAGTTCAAAAAGTAATGTCGCAAGTCATTACGACTTATCTGATAGGTTGTATGACTTATTTTTGGATGAAACTAGGCAATATTCATGCGCATACTTTGAAAATGAAAACGACTCATTAACACAAGCTCAAACTAATAAAATGAGCAGATTAGCTGACAAATTATTATTAAATTCCAATGATAGAGTTTTAGACATAGGTTGTGGTTGGGGATCACTTAGTAGACATTTTGCATATAATCATGACTGTAAAGTAAAGGGTGTTTCATTATCTGAAGAGCAAATTAAATACTGTAATGACCAACTTAAAAAGTCAGATAAAAAAGAAAATTTATCTTATTCTTTACAAGATTATAGAGATGAAGAGAATTCTTATACAAAAATAGTTTCTGTTGGAATGTTTGAGCATGTAGGAAAACCTTTTTACAAAACATATTTTAAAAAAATATATAATTTATTATCTGATGATGGCATAGCGGTAGTACATACAATCGGCAATATTAGAGTTCCGAAAATGACTCCTGCTTTTATTAGAAAATATATTTTTCCTGGTGGCTATATACCATCTTTGTCTGAGATAATGCCAGCTGTAGAAAAATCTGGTCTTATAATCTCAGATATAGAGGTTCTTAGATTACATTATGCTAAAACACTTTCTCATTGGTTTAAAAATTTTAAAAAAGAAGAAAAAGAAGTTCTTAAATTATATGATGATAGATTTATAAGGATGTGGGAAGCTTATTTAAATTTAAGTGAATTATCATTTACTAAAGGTGATAATGTGATTTTCCAACTAGTTTTAACTAAAAAAAGAGACTCATTTCCTTTGGTAAGAAAAAAAATTAATTAAATATCTCTGTTTTTGAATTCATATTCAATTATATTTACTTAATGTCATATGAGCAAAAAATTATTAATTATTTTGAAAAGAATTATAAGAAAATAGGTGATGATTGTGCTTATATAAACACAACAAAACAATTAATCTCTTCTGATACTTTAGTTGAAAATAAGCATTTTGATTTAAAGCATTTTACTCCTCAAAATATAGCACACAGACTTTTTCTTTCAAATTATAGTGATATTCAATCCTCAGGTGGCGTATCTAAATATGTTTTACTAAATATTAGTTTCCCAAAAAAAAACTATAAGTTTGTGCAACAAATCATCACTAATTTTCACAGAATATGTCTTAGAAATAAGGTCAAGATAATAGGTGGAGATACCACTTCTTCTGAGAAAATATTTTTATCTTTAACAATTATTAGTGATAAAATTAATAATACTAAAATAATAAAGAGATCTAAAGCTAAGATTGATGATAAAATTTATACATTTTCAGGTATTGGATATTCAAAACTAGGATACTTAAGTTTATATAGTAAGTTTAAATTACCTAATAATTTAAAAAAATTATCAGTAAAACAATTTTTAAAACCTAAAATGTATATTTATCAGGATATATTTAGGCATCTAAATATTACAAGTTGTATGGATTTATCAGATAGTCTTTTATCAACTTTAGAAACTATTTCTTTGAAATCCAAAAAAAAAATTAAATTAAATAATCTCAACTCTGTTAATTCTAAGCTTTATAAGTTCTTTAAAGAAGAAAAATATATTTCACTTATTTTATCCAGTGGGGAAGAGTATGTTCCAGTTTTTACCTCACCTAAAAACTTATTATATTTAAATAAAAAAAAACTTTTAATTGAAAGGGGTATTAAGATTATTTGTATTGGAAGTGTAGAAAAAGGTAAGGGTGTAAATCTAAAAAATTTTAATCTTGGTAAAGTAAAAAAATTTGACCATTTTAAAAATAATTATTCTCTTTAATAGCTCTTTTAATATTTATTATGTTGATTTTATTTAGATATATCTCTTTATATATATTACTGTCATTTTCTGCTCGTGTCTTTCTATAAGCTCTATCGTAATGATATTCAATTAATGATTTCACAAACTGAAAATATTCCTTTTTTTTTAAATTAATTTCAATAAGTTTAAATTCTTCTTTTGGAATAATTTTTTTTAATACAATAAGTGCATTTTTCATTAAATCCGGTGAATTTGTAAAATATTTATAATCTTTTAAAATGAATTTTACCCTCTCGTTTAAATTACTCTTTATTTTTACATTTTTACCCAAAGGCATATTTTTCCAGATTTTACTTGGAATACTTAACTTTCCCACTTTGATACTTTCCGCTTCAACCCATATATTTTTTTTTGAATTGAAAGAATGAAGTTTTTCGTAAATCAATGTTTCAAATAATTTTTGTGATGGTTGAACAGTATTGGGTATATTTCCTAAAATAGAGCCTTTATGTTTGGCCAAACCTTCAAAATCGATCACTTGATATTTTTTCGATAATTCTTTTATAAAAAGTGTTTTTCCTACACCTGTTACACCCATAATTTGGTTAAATTTAAATTTATCAGTATTATTTTCAAAAAAATCTACTACATAACCTCTGTACGTCTTATAGCCACCCTCTAATAACGTTACGTCGTAACCGATTTGTTTAAGAACTAAATATAAACTAAGTGATCTGAGACCACCTCTCCAACAATAAATTAATGTTTTATCTTTTTTATCAAATTTTATTTTATTAATAATTTTGGAAATATTTGCACTAATAATACTTGCTCCTTCTTTTTTGGCTAAAAAAGAATTCTCTTTATATTTCAATCCTATTTCATGACGTTGTTTATTTGTTAATACAGGATAATTTACTGATCTTGGGATATGGTCATCATCAAACTCTAATGGGGTTCTTACATCAATTATAGTATTATAATCATCGATAGTAGTACTTTTATACGATGTTTTATTTATGCGCATATTTTTCATAATTTTTTTTATAATATATCCATATTACCTCAACTCTAAAGTAATAAATCTAAAATATGAAATTGATTGGAAATCAATTCACCTAGCTGACTTATTCTGGAAAATTAAAATTGAAGACAATTTATATGAAATTGATTTCACAATTAAAAGTTATGGCATGACTGACAAAATTTATGGGTATGAGTCTATTACAAAAGTTACTGGAGAAATTAAAGATGATAACTTCAATCCCATGATTTACAAAAGTAAAACAAAAAGCTCTAGACAGGATAGATTTGAAAATATTATTTTTAACAAGAATGGTACTATATCAAATATTGAAATTTCAAAAGAACTCTCCAGTGATCAGATAAATTTGCAAAATAATTTAATCAATGATTATCAATTTTTCACTGATCCGATATCACAATTAGTTCAATATTTTATTTTCCAAACAGATTCAAAAAGGTTAATTATTGATGGAATTAACATTTATGAATTATCATCAATTACAAAAAATACAGAAAACTTAAAATCTAATAATCCTTCAATATACAAGGGAAACGTTGAAGTTATAGATTTAGTATTTCCTTTTTTTAAAGGTCTTTATAAAGAGAATAAAAAAAATAATTTAGAAGTTATAACGGTTTATTCATTTGAAAAAGAAATAATTAAAATTCCTGCTAAATTTAGAATTAATTCAAAAAAATTTAAAGCTAATCTTCATTTGAAAGAATATGAAATTCTTCAATAATGAAAGTAACAAAAAATAGATCAATCTTAAAAACTATAAGTTATAGAATAGTCGGTTTTATAAATACTTTTCTGATAAGTTTTTTTGTTATTTCTAATGGTTTAGAAAATTTTGATGCAACTTCTCCTTTCTATGTAGCATTAATTGTTTTAATTTTAAAAATGATTACATACTATTTTCATGAAAGAGTATGGAATTTATACAAATATGGCAGACTTAATCAAAAAGTAATTAGACTGAGATCATTTTTTAAGGCACTCACATGGAGATTAGCCGCATCTACAATAACATTTATTTCTGCTATGTTTATCACATCAAACTTAGATTGGACAAAATCCATTGTCATTTTTGAAATAATGAACGGTATATTAATTTATTATATTCACGAGAGAGTCTGGAATAAAATTCAATGGGGTAGAACTAAATTATGAATTTTATATTTAAAATTGAAAATAACCTTATGGAGCTTTTTAAAGGTAATTTACCTTTATACAAAAGTTATTGGATTTATTACGTGCTTGTCAATTTCCTTATTTCGGCACCACTATTGCTCGTTACAAAAATACATATACAAAATTTTATTTATACATTTTCATTATATCTTGTATTAAATCTAATCTATTACTTTACATCTTGCATTGGTGTATGGAGAAGTTCTCAAAAATATAAAGGTAATAAAATACTATCTTTTTTAGCTAGATTAATCGTAGTAATAGGCATATCTACAACTATCTTAGAATTGAAGACTATCCTAACAATCATTTATAGTTTTTGAATGTTTAAAAGCCTTCAAATATGAAAAAAAAACCATATTATCATTTTCATGGATGATGAAACACAATTAAAAGTTAGAAAATTTCTGAAAAGGTTAGGGATTAGTTCACAACAAGAGCTTAATCAATTTATTGAAAATAACCCTGACGTAAAAGATCTCTCAATAAAAGTATCTTTTGAAATTAATAATAAAAATGTTTTTGAATTTGAAGATAAAATAAAAAATTAATATAAATGAAAAAAATTCAAAACCATTTCATTAGTGGCATATTAATTGTTGCTCCATTAGCTTTATCTATTTACGTTGCATGGGTAGTAGTTGGTATTGCAGATAAAATTTTTAGACCTTTTATACCTCTAAATAAATTTGGTATCCCATCTGAAATACCTGGTGTTGGTTTAATAGTTGCTTTTTTATTTTTTACAATTTTAGGAGCCATAGCTGGAAGTTTTTTTGGAAAACTTTATCATCGAGTAGTTGATGCTGTTTTATCTAAAATTCCTGGCTTAAACTCAATCTATAACACAGTAAAACAGATTATTGATACATTTGCTACGACACAGTCTAATGCCTTTAAAGAGGTAGTTCTTATTGAATATCCTCAAAAAGATATTTTTGCTCTTGCATTTTTAACAAGTGAAACAAAAGGGGAAATAGCAAAAAGAAAAAATCAAAAAATGATAAATGTTTTCATGCCATCTACACCTAATCCAACTACAGGTTTTTTAATGTTTGTTCCATTATCAAAATGTACCAAACTTAATATGTCTGTCGATCAAGCTATCAAATACATCATTTCTGCAGGATTAGTTACACCCAAAGCACCGGAAATTAAAAAAGCTCTTCCTAAAAAGAAAAAAATTAAAAAGTTAACTAAATAATAGTTTTATTGCTTCTTGCTGCTTAAAAAACATAAGTAACTTATATATATCTTTTTTAAATTTTTCATTTTCATACTCTTTTTTTTCAATTAATTTTTTTACATATTGAAGTGCATCTATTATCAGCTCTTGATCATGATAAACATTTACAAACTTGAATAATGAGTCACCACTTTGACGATATCCTAATATGTCACCAGTGCCTCTAATTTCGAGATCTTTTTCGGATAATTTAAAACCATCTAAGTTTTCTTTAAATATTTTTAGTCGATTTATTGTATTGTCAGGTAAATCCTTGCCATATAATGCAAAACAATAGCCTTGATTGTTACCTCTTCCTACTCTTCCTCTTAACTGATGTAATTGAGATAAGCCAAATTTTTCTGCATTTTCAATTACAATATAATCTGCATTTTTATTATCTATACCTACCTCTACAACAGTAGTAGCAACTAATATTTTTATATTTCCTTTTTGAAAATTTTGAATAATTCTTTCTTTTTTATCACTCTTAATTTTACCATGTAACATTTCAACTTCTGAACCAAATATATTCTTCAAAGATTTAAATCGTGTTTCTACATCTTTATACTTTTGTGTCTCTGATGCTTCAACTAAAGGACAAATCCAGTAAACTTGCGATACATTTGAAATTTTTTTCTTTAACAAAATTTCTATATCTTTAATTTTGTCAATGTTCGATACTTTAGTTATTATCGGTTTTTGAAAAGCTGGCTTTTCTTTTAGTATTACCTGTTCTATTTCACCATATTGAGCTAATGCAAGTGTTCTTGGAATAGGTGTGGCAGACATTAATAGAATATTTGTGTTTATTCCTTTTTCAGCTAAATACAGTCTTTGTTGAACACCAAATCGATGTTGTTCATCGATTATTACATATGCCAGGGATGAGAAATTTAAATTTTCTTGAAAAATAGCATGAGTGCCAATAATAAAATTAAAAATACCTTTTTCTATTTTTTCATAAATTTCACTTTTATTTTTACTACTTCCAGTGAGCAATATAGGATTAACTTCTATATTATCTAAGTGATTTAATACATTACTGTAAATTTGATTAGCTAATATTTCTGTAGGTGCCATGTAGGCAACTTGTTTATGTTTTTGAATAAAAGGGATTGCTGTTAATAAGGATACAATAGTTTTACCTGAACCTACATCACCTTGTAATAGTACTGTCTCTCGATATTGAGTATTATTATAATTATTTATATCGTTTATGATTTTATATTGATTTTTTGTCAACTCAAAAGGTAGCTCATTTATCAATTTTTCTTGTAAATTAAAATTAAGATTTAAACTTTCATTTTTTCTTTTTGTTTTTTCTTTTAAGTATCTAATAGCAAAATAATTTGATACTAATTCATCAACTGCTAACCTTTTTCTAAAATTCTCTCTACTTTCAATATCTTCTTTTACAGAGGGAAAATGCATTTTTATTAATGATTCATTGAAACTTGAAAAATTATATTTTTTAACAATATTTTCGTTCAACCACTCATCAAATTTATTTAAATGATTTTTTGCGTCATTTAAAACTATTCTGATATCTTTTAATGTGATACCCCTTGTTAAAGGATAAATATTTTCAAAAGTTCTTAACTTATCCTCATTTTCTATCTCTTCTATGTAATCAGGGTGTGCTACACTAAGATTGCTTTTATAAAATGATACTTTTCCACTAATAATTAATTCTTTGTTTTCAGGATATTTTTTTCTAAGAAAATTCCCTCTTATTGAAAAATAAATTATGTTTATAATTAAAGATCCTTTTTCACATTCAATCACGTAGGGTAGTTTAGGATTGAAAGGAAAATGATGTTTTTTTACCTTAACGAGAGTGGTGATAGTTTGTCCTTTTTCAAGATTTTTAAAGTCAATATCCTGAGTACGATCTATTGATCTAGTCGGTAAATTATAAAATATATCAATAACTGTGTTTATATTTAGATTTTTAAAATAGGACGCTTTCTTTGGACCTATTCCTTTAAGTTTTTCTACATTCTGATATAAAAAATCGAAACTATTGTCGTTCATGAATAATTACTACAAAGATAAATTAAAAAAAATAAAATATCGATGTCAAACATTAGGTATAAAAGAATTAGATGTAATTTTTGAGAGAATTTATTCAAAACTTGAAAATACTAATGATGAGGCTCTAATTGATCAATTAGATGATTTATTAAAAAATGAAACACAATACATATTTGACGTATTTTTTAATGAGTCTTTCAAAGAAGATAGAATTAAGTACCTTAAAATTATAAATTTATCAAAATAATATTGGAAAATCCTATTTCTAAATTTGGCAATAAATCAATTTTATTATGTGAAGATGATAAGGTAGCTCTAGACTATGAAAATATTCTAAATATACATTATCCCCATAAGAAAATATGTTATTTTCCAGCACATGACTCTTTACCGTTCAGTTCTGAAAGTTCATCATCTGATATTTTACTTGATAGGTCAGAAAAATTACAGACATTAACTCATAATGATATAATAATAATAACTTGCAATAATCTTTTAAAAAAATTTCAAATAAATAAAGATGCAAACCATTTTTTAACATTAACTAAAAATCAAACTATTGAAGCTAATACAATTTTAGAAAAATTAGTTGAATTTAATCATTCAAGCCAAGCAAATGCTTATAATAAACTCGAATTTTCACTAAGAGGGGATATTTTAGATATTTATAATAGTAATAATAATCCTTATAGAATTTCATTCTTTGATAATGTGATTGAAACAATAAAAGAATTCAATCCTCAAACACAACTTACTTTTAAAGATGAGATAGAGAGGATTGATATATTTAACCCTAATATTGAGTTATTAGAGCCAAGTAATAAAGATAGTTATTTTGAGGATATCGTTATGGGATATTCCATTTATACAATTAATAGAAGTGATATAATATTAAAAGAAAAGCTAAATTTTCTTAAAACAATTTTTGATCAAGTCCAACCTGAGATCCCTTTTTCAAATTATTACTTAGATGATAATAAAATTAAAAATTTTAAATTTACAAATATATTATCAAGCTCACCTAAATCATTAAAAATTACACCAAATACCTCTTTAGATGAATTTTCTAAAATGAGTAATAAAATATATTTTCATAGTGGGAAAAATTCCTCCTCAATAGAAAACGAATTTCTTCAAAAGAAAAATATTGAACCAAATTATGGTAATAATTTATATTTCTATAAATCTGTAATCTCAAAAGACTATCTATTTGATGGAATCGTACACCTCAATAAATACACTCATACTACAAAAAAAACGAATTTAGACACTATAATCAATTTTAATGATCTTTCATTAGGAGATGCAGTTGTTCATCAAAAGCATGGTATTGGTAGATTTATATCCATTGATAATATTGAAATTAATAATCGAATTAGGGAGTTTATTAGATTAATTTACCGTGGTAACGACAAGCTTTTACTACCAATTGAAAATTTAAACTATATTTCAAGATATGGGTTTGATGATAATAATCTACTTCTTGATAAATTAGGCACGAATGATTGGATTTTAAGAAAATCTTCAGTTAAGAAGAAAATTCGTTTTCTAGCTAATAAACTTTTAAAAAATGCAGCAAAGAGATCCACTATAAACATCAAAGAGTTTCAATATAATAATTCTGATCTTGAGAAATTTAATCAACAATTTCCATTTGTTGAAACTGAGGACCAATTAAACTCAATTGAACAATCTTTAAATGATTTAAAACAAGATAAACCATCTAATCGCCTTATATGCGGTGATGTAGGATTTGGTAAAACTGAAGTGGCTTTAAGAATTGCGTGTGCAACATATTTATCAGGTTTTCAATTTGTAATAGTCGTTCCCACCACATTACTAGCAATGCAACACACTAATACATTTAGCGAGAGGTTTTCAGTTTTTAACATTAAGGTTGCATGTTTATCAAGATTTACTTCATCAAAAGAAAAAAAAGAAATTTTAATTTCATTAAAGTCTGGTGATATTCAAATTCTTATTGCAACACATAGTCTTTTTAAAAAAGACATAGAATTTAATAATTTAGGCACACTGGTAATAGATGAAGAACAAAAATTTGGTGTCGATCAAAAGGAATATTTGATTAACAAATACCCAACTATTCACTTATTTTCATTGTCTGCCACACCTATTCCTAGAACACTTCAGATGTCTTTATTAGGCTTAAAAGATTTAAGTATTATTGGAACACCTCCATCAAATAGAATTAGTATAAGAACTTATGTTCAAAAATATGAGTCTGTTGCCCTTATTTCAGCAATAAAGAATGAATTAGAAAGGAATGGACAAATTTTTATTGTTGTACCAAGAATAAGCCATATTCCTTTTGTCGAAACTGAAATTAAAAAATTAAATATAGATCTTTCTTACGGAGTAGGTCACAGTAAAATGAAAGAAAAAGATATTGAGGATGTGTTCATATCTTTTACAAAAGGTGAGATACAGTGCCTTATTTCTACAAATATTATTGAGTCTGGAATAGATATTAAAAATGCAAACACACTAATAATATTTAATTCTAATTTATTTGGTTTATCTCAATTATATCAATTGCGAGGTAGGGTAGGTCGTTCGAATAAAAGAGCATATGCCTATTTATTTCATGACAGTGAAAAATTAATCAATAAAACAGCTCTAAAGAAACTTCAAGTTTTAGCTAACTATGAAAATCTAGGATCAAATTTTCAGTTAGCTAATGAGGATTTAGAAATAAGAGGCGCAGGTAATTTACTTGGTGATGAGCAAAGTGGTCATGTGAAAGATATTGGAATAGAGCTTTACCAAAGTATGTTAAAAGATGAGGTGGAAAGACAGAAAAATAATAATGCAGAAATTGAAGATGATTATGATGAATTTGAATTCGATGCATTTTTCGAGTATTACATTCCAAAAAATTACATATCTGATGATATTTCCAGGTTGATTATTTATCGTAAATTTACTAATTCAAAGAATATTCAAGAGCTTAAGAATGTTTTAGATGAGATATATGATCGATACGGTAATTATCCAGTTGAAGTTACTAATTTATTTAATTTACTAACTATTAAAATTAAATCTCTTACCCTTGGTATTTCAAAAATAAATATAAAAAGAAATTTTATTGATATTACTTTTAAAAAAGCAAGTCAAAAAATACTAGATGATTTAATTAAAATGGCACAAGAAAATATTATAAAAATGCAAAGTTCCAGTTCTATTCAGATCAAAAATAATGACACTAAGGACTTATTTTACACTATAAATCTATTCTATAAAAAGTTAGGATTAAAATGATGGAAGATCAACAACTCCCAAAAACTAATGTAGAATGGGCAAACTATTATGAATCTATAATAGCCGAACTTACTGAAAATCAAAAAAAAATAGGTGAACCTATTTCAATTGATGAATTTTATGAACTTCCTATAAAAAGGAAACAGAAATATATCAAAAAACTATATTTTAAAATTGGTGATGCAGAGTAATTATATTCCAAATATAGATCTAGCGGATATTATTAATAAAGATCTTAATAGTGATGCTGCTGTACAAGTATCAAATAATATTAAAAAAGCATCTGAAGAAATTGGTTTTTTTACAGTTACAAACCATGGTATTCCAATATCAAAAATTGATAATCTTTTAAAGACTTGTAAAAAATTTTTTTACTTAAATGAGGAAGAGAAACTTAAAATAGCTCCAAAAAAATGGAATCCCAATACAAACACAGTTTATAGAGGTTATTTTCCTAGTTCTGTAAATGGTAAAGAGGGTTTAGACATAGGAGATCCACTTTTAAAGCAAAATATGGTTGATTTATTAAAGAAAGAAAAATTTGAAGTTAATCATGATATGTCTTTTCTTGATCCAGACTGGCAAATTACGATAAATAATTATTTTGATGACCTTCATAATTTAGGAATAACAATATTTAAATCTATTATATCTTCATTTTCTTCAGATTTATCATTAGCTGAAAAGGCCTTTCAAAGACCTAAAACATTGTCAACTCTGAGATTTAATTACTATCCCAAACAAGAAAAACCTGTTGAAGTCTCTTCACAAGACGGTGTTGCTTTAGGTTGTGAAACCCACGTAGATAGTGGGATAATGACTATTTTATATCAAGATAAAAAAGGTGGCTTACAAGTTCAAAATAGACATTCATTGGATTGGTACGATGTTCCTCATGATCCAAATGCTTTTGTAATTAATACGGGTTTAGCTTTGGAGTTTTTAACAAATGGTCAAATGAAAGCAACTAATCACAGAGTTCTTTTTAATCAGGAGGAGCGTATTTCAATACCTTTCTTTTTTGAACCTGCTTATGATTTTATTCTAGACCCAAAACATTTGGATATTTATGATAATATCAATTATAATATTGATAATTATGAAAATTTTCTCACCAATTCACTTAAAAAATTTGTTGAATATGATAGGCCTGCCTAAATTATCTTTTTTATTTTTATTTGCTTTCATAACTGCATGTGGTGGCTTTAATACTGGTGTAAAAAAGTCAGACACACAAAAAATCAATACTGTAAAATATGGAACACTTGTAGCAGCTGAACCAGTAAAAATAACCGGTGAAAGCACTGGGATAGGCGCTCTTACAGGTGGCCTTATTGGTTTTGTTGTAGGATGTGGAGAGGGTATTTTAGATGATGACTGTAGAGATGCTGCCGCAGTTGTTGGTACAATCGGAGGAGCTATTGTTGGATATGTTGCAGGTTCTAAATTAGGTGATCACACAGGTTTTCAGTATGTAGTTGATGTTGATGACACTGATGATGATATTTCAATTGTACAGTCAGGCAAAGAGCAAATTCCAATAGGTTCTAGAGTAACTATTGCTATCGGTGCTAATACCAGAATAATTATATCTGAATAGATATAGATAAATAATGTTTATTGCTATGAATCGTTTTAAAGTAAAATTAGGAGAAGAGATTTATTTTGAAGAACTATGGAAAAATAGAGATACACACTTAAATGAAGTTCCTGGTTTTAAAAAATTTAATTTAATAAAAAGTGAGTCTAATGAAGAATATACACTCTATGCATCTCACAGTGAATGGGAGTCAAAGCAAGATTTTATTAATTGGACTAAATCAGAAGCTTTTAGGATGGCTCATAAAAATGCTGGTGAACATAAAACAGTATATTTGGATCACCCGCAGTTTGAAGGTTTTGAGGTAGTAATTTAAGTAAATATCACCTATTTTTTATCAATGGACATAGTAAATCACGAGATATTATTAAGTAGTAATATGTTAGGGACAATGTTCTTTGCTTGCACTATTTATATAACATTGGTTATAGCTAGGTATGCAACTCTTGCAAAATTAATTAGAGACTCTCGATCTAATATTGAAACAAATAAATTAAGATTTAAAAGTCAAAGTGAATATTCTTTTCATATCTTGCATTATGAAAAAAGACTTAAATTATTACGTTACACACTTTACTTATCTCTTTTTGGAGGGATAGCATTGTGCACAAGCTTATTATTTTTGTTATTAAATTACAGCTTTATCTCTGCTATAAGTTTTGGTATTCATCTTTTATTAGTATTATTGGCATTAGTCACTCTTGTATATGAACTAGCTGTATCTTTTGAGGCTTTAACTGAGCATTTAGACATAATGAGAACTTTAAAAGATAAATTTTAATATATAAATAATATTCAAACTGTTCGACTATTTAATTTCTGTCTTTTTTTTATTTCTTCCCTTTTTATCTTATCGAAACATATACACTGCCACCCATACTTAAAACTTTACCGTAGTCCTCTAGTAACTTTGCAAAATCTGGGAAATAATCATTTTTACTGGCATTTTCGACATGTCTTTGAACACTCTCCATAGATGCAAATTGTTCATTTATTGTAAATAATGTGTTTCCAGTTTCACCCTTACTAGGATCGGTAGGGTCTTTAAACTCTGGTGCTTTAGTAAAGTAAGCATTTAATAAATGATCTGTCCCATCAGAATAAAATTCAGTCATCCATTTTCCATGGGTGCTAAAAATATTTTCAACTTCAGCAGCTTTATCATTTGGTACAGCATAGGAAAGATTTATACATACACGATCAGTCATTTTTTCTCCTTTTAAATAAAAAATAATAATAATTATACATTTTGAAAATTGAAGTTAGATCAAATGGCGGAAGGACTGGGATTCGAACCCAGGAAAGAGTTGCCCCTTTGCCGGTTTTCAAGACCGGTGCTTTCAACCGCTCAGCCATCCTTCCGATGTCATAAACGTCTAGAATGTATATATTACGTTATTTTTAAATCAATCGTAATTTTATATTATTAGTTGATATATTCTTTTGCCACTCATGTTATGTTTTTAAGTGATTTTAAGTAATCTACCAACATTAACTTTTTTTTATATTTTATTAGCATATTTTATTGGTGGCATTACCCAAGGTATACTTGGTGTTGGACTAATCACAGTTGTAATTTCTTTACTCTCATTTGTCGTGGATGTAAAAGAAACAATAGCTCTTGTGATAATACCAACAATTATTACTAGTTTTTTTCAGATGATAAATGGAAATAATTTGAGGAAAATTTCTATTGATACAAAATTTTTTTTAATTTTTTCAACTCTAATCATCATTCCAGGAGTAATATTACTTAAAACACTACAATCGGATTTAATTTTAATATTTATAGCGATTTTACTTTTTGTTAATTCTTCACTTTTTTTATCAAATAGAATTATTTCAATACCTAATCACAAAAGTTTAATAATTCAATCGATAACAGGATCTTTTAATGGATTTATTATTGGTCTAACAAGTATTTATACCATGCCTTTTGTATTTTTATTACAATCACTAAAATATGAAAAAGAAAAAACTGTTCAATTTATGGGATTGGCTTTTTTACTTTATAGTTTAATGCAATTTTTTTCTTTTACATTTTTAAAGCTAATTGATATGAGCACAATTATTCCTTCATTAATTGTATCCATACCAGTTGTAATAGGTTTTTTTTTAGGAAAAATAATTAGAGGATACGTTTCAGAAATACTATTTAAAAAGTTATTTTATATTATGTTATTATTGATGAGTGGGGTAATTTTAATTAATGGTGTTTTGTAATTGAAACGAATTAATTACCAGTGGTTCCGTCTATTCTATTAGTGCTGTAAATAGCACCTAACATAAATACAATAACTGAAGCGGGAAATAAAAGATAACCAATCGTGTATGTATCTGGATAATACTGCATACCTATGTACAGAATTATTGCTTGGAGTAGGCAAAGTAATAGAAATATGTAATTGGTTCCAATTCTACTTAAAAGTACAGCTAAGGGTTTCAATACAACTATGACTGCTGCACAAACAAAAATTATTGCTGGGATAACATTTAACGATAAGCCCATTGACTCAGCATATGTGTAGTCCTCTAGGGACTCCCAAGGCAGGACCATGGATAGGAACATCATAATAATAGCCGAATAAACAAACTTTTTGCCTGTATTAGTCAAAATCATATGTTATTTATAACAAATACAGGCTTTTTAGCAAAATTATTATGAGATTAGATAACTGCTTAAATTTTAAAGATTTCAGGAAGTTAGCCAATAAAAAACTTCCATCTCCCGTATTCCATTATATCGATGGTGCTGCAGATGATGAAGTAACATATAGAAGAAATACATCGGCCTTTGATGATGTTGATTTAATACCAAACGTATTAAGAGGTGTAAAAGATGTTGATTTATCTACAACTATTTTTGGAAAAAAAATAGATTTACCTTTTTATTGTTCACCAACGGCTCTCCAGAGAATATTTCATTACGAGGGAGAAAGAGCAGTAGCTAAGGCAGCTCAAAAATTTAATACTATGTTTGGTGTGTCTTCTTTGGCTACAGTAAGTGTAGAGGAAATATCAAACCTCGTGGATACGCCAAAGATGTTTCAATTTTATTATCACAAAGATAAGGGATTAAACAATTCAATTCTTCAAAGAGCAAAAGATGCTAATTTCGATGTTATGGCTTTGACTGTTGATACTATAACAGGCGGCAATAGAGAAAGAGACATAAGAACTGGTTTTACATCACCTCCTAAATTTACTTTATCAAGCATATTCAGCTATGTTACTAAGCCAACATGGGCAATTAATTATTTAACTAAAGGCAAATTTGAACTTCCACATCTTCAAGAATATGTAAAAGAGGGAACTAATACAGCAATTTCAATTGGTAATTACTTTTCTACTATGCTCGATCAAGATATGAATTGGAAAGATGCTGAAAAATTATGTTCTGATTGGGGTGGCCATTTCGCATTAAAGGGAATACTAAGTGTAGAAGATGCAAAAAGAGCAGTGGATATTGGATGTACTGGAATTGTCGTATCTAATCACGGAGGAAGGCAATTAGATGGTGCGAGATCACCTTTTGATCAGTTAGCTGATATAGTTGAGGCAGTAGGAGATAAAGTAGATGTAATTTGTGAAGGGGGTATCCAAAGAGGTACTCATATGCTTAAAGCTTTGTCATTGGGAGCTAAAGCTTGTGCTGGAGGTAGACTTTATTTATATGCATTGGCAGCTGCTGGACAAGTAGGTGTAGAAAAAGCTTTAAGTATTTATAAAACAGAGTTGGAACGAGATATGAAGTTGATGGGCTGTAAAAAAATATCTGACCTTTCTACCAATAATATTAAATTTAAGTAAATTAAATTATAGTTGCTGTCGTTGTCACTAATCTTAAAGATTTTATAATATAAACTGTTTAATAGAATCTTATGTTCATCAAATTATTATTAAAATCAGTATTTATATATTTATTTACTCTAAATTTGCATGCACATGACCCAAAAAATTGTGACGTGCTTCAAAACTATGATTTTTCTGGTTTTGAAAGCTGGAAAATTGAAGTTGTAAATAGATCGAACGAATTTGGGCTAGATGAGGATTTTGTATCAAAATTAATTGCACCATATGAGGTAAATAAAAGAGTTATTGAAAATGATAAGTGCCAGCCAGAATTTACTTTAACTTTTTCAGAATATATTGAAAAAAGAAATTCAGATACAAGAATTCAAAATGGAATTAATAATAAAAGTAAATACAGTAATTTATTAGATAAAATTGATAACTATTATAATGTTCAATCAAGATTTATTTTATCTATATGGGGTTTAGAAACTGCTTACGGAAAAATTACAGGCAATTATCCTGTATTAGAAAGCCTTTTAACCATGTCATATGACGAAAGAAGAAGAAGATATTTCACTAAAGAATTATATAACGCTCTTAAAATTCTCGAGCAAGGACACATTAATGTAATTGATTTCAAGGGCTCTTGGGCAGGAGCTATGGGTCAAAATCAATTTATGCCTTCAAGTTTTTTAAACTACGCTCAAGATTTTAATAATGATGGCAAGAAGGATATTTGGACTGACACAGAGGACTCACTCGCTTCTATTGCAAGATATTTACAAGGGGTAGGGTCAAATAAATGGGATCCAAATTACACTTGGGGTAGAGAAGTTATCCCCCCAGAAAATGTTAAATCTTTAGAGCCTAAGTTGTTTGTAAAAAGAGAAAAAGGTTGTTTAGCAGTAAAAAAATTATCAAAAAAATTACCTTTAAATGAATTTAGACTAATGAATTTTAAAAAGATGAATGGTAATTCTCTAGATAATTTAGATATTAATAGCTATTTATTAAGGATGGGTAGGGAAGAGGGTGATTACAGGTATTTTATTGTTTATGATAATTATTTAAATATTCTCTCTTACAACTGTTCTAATTATTATGGTCTTTCAGTTGGATTGTTAAGTGATAAATTTAAATAATATTAATAAAATACTGTTTTTACTGTTTTTATCATCATGTACAATTACTTCTATTGAAACTGTCGATGATAAAAAAATAGATGAAGAGGTCGCAACTCAAGAATACTTTAAAAAATCAGAAGTTATTATATCACCACTTGATGACTACAATATTGAGCTAAGTGTTATGGAAAAGTTTGTTATAGATGAAAGAATTAAAGGCAATAATATCCATCATTCTAATTTGCCTATACCAAGTGTGGTAAAACTGTCAGATCCCAGCAACCTAGATAACAATATTATTGTTAGAAACATTAAGTTAGATACTGAAAATAGACTTTCATTAAGTCAAGAAATTATTGATAAAATATCACTAAATACAAAAGTATATTTAGAATATTTAAAAGATGAATCAATAATTCTAAGAAATGTTGTTGACTCAAAAGAAGAGAGTAAGATAAAGATGGATGATACAGAAATTTCATTTGAACAGTTAGATCAAGATCAAACTGAAATTAGTGAAAAACTTGATTATGAGAAAATTAAAACTCTAGATATTAAAAATTCTAAGAAACAAAACACTATATTAGTTGAAATTTATAAAGATATAAAAATAGCAAAGCTTAAAACTAATAAAATCAAGAATTTAGGATTGTTTTATGAAGAAAATGAAGAGGGAGTTAAGGTTTTTGCTGGCCCATTTCTAAAGAGTGATATAAATCTTAAGTTAGATTTTCTGATTAAAAATGGATATTTGAATGCAAAAAAAACCCATTAATTTATTATTTATAGCAATTATTATTCTATTTCCTAAACAATCTCTTACTATTGAAAGTTTGGCAAAAACGGCCCTTGTAATCGATTTATCAACAAACGAAGTTCTTTTAGAAAAAAACTCTAAAGCCAAAACATATCCATCAAGTATGACCAAGATGATGACCGCTCTTGTAGCCTTTGAAAAAATCAAAAATGGTACTTTATCATTAGATCAAGAGTTTTTAGTAAGTAAAAAGGCATGGAAAATGGGCGGTTCGAAAATGTTCATAGAGGTAGACAAAAGAGTCAAAGTTTATGATTTGTTACTAGGAATTATCGTTCAGAGCGGAAATGATGCCTCGATTGCTTTAGCAGAGGGTATATCTGGCTCTGAGGAAATTTTTGCTGTTGAGATGAATAATTTAGGTAAAAAAATAGGACTCACAGAGACTAATTTTACAAATAGTAGTGGCTGGCCTGATGACAATCATTACACAACAGCTGAAGATCTTGCAAAAATAGCTGAGTACACGATTAAAAATCATTATGAATTATATCAAATGTACAAATTAAGTGATTTTACATATAGCGGGATCAAACAAGATAACAGAAATCCACTCCTATATACATTTGAGGGGTCTGATGGCTTTAAAACAGGTTATACAGAAGCAGCTGGCTACGGTTTGGTTGGATCTGCAGAAAGAGGGGATAGGCGCCTGATTATTGTTCTAAATGGACTAGACTCTTCCAAATCAAGGGCCCAGGAGTCACTAAGATTAATGGATTGGGGTTTCAACAATTTTCAATTAGTAGATTTTTTTAAAAAAAATGAGGTTATTCAAGAAGCTGATACTTGGCTAGGTAAAGACAACAAAGTAGACCTAGTTGCTTTAAACGATATAAGTGTGAGCATTCCAAAAGCACAACTATCTTCTGCTAAAGTTAATGTGATAGTTGAGGAGCCTATTGCAACTCCTATTCAAAAAGGCGACCAAATAGCCAAACTTCAAATATCGTTTGCTGATAAGAATACTGAATTTCCTTTATTTTCAGGTGAGGACATAGAGCAAAAGAATTTCTTTTCAAGAATATTTTCAGCTATTTATTATATCATTCTTGGATCTAACTAAATAATATCATATAGAATGAAAGTAATCAGTTTTGAGGGTTTCGAATATTCTGGAAAATCGACACAGATAAAACTTTTAAAGAAATATTTTATAAAAAATAATATCAAATCTACTTTTACTAGAGAGCCTGGAGGTAATAAAGATCTAGAAAAGATAAGAAATGTGATTTTAAAGTCTAATTTCAATAATTTAAGTTTAATAATGTTTTTCTTTGCATCTAGATTTGCATTAATATCTTCAATTAAAAAGAATGATTTCATTGTATTTGATAGATTTTTTGACTCTACTTATGCTTATCAAAAATATAATTCTAAAGAAAAAAAACTTATTATCAGTTTAATTAAGTTAATTGATAAGAATTTTATCCCAAAGATAACTTTTTATTTGAAGTTAGATAAAAAAAATTTAATAAGAAGGAAAGATAAAAGATTATATTCAAATAAATTTGATAAAAAATATTTTGGACAATTCTCAAGAATTCAAAAAAATTATGAAGAAATATCTAAAATAAAAATAGGTGAACGTAAGTTTGTTGCTATTGATGCATCACTATCTGCTAATGAAGTACATGACAAAATCATATTAAATCTAAAAAAATGCAAATTGATAAAGTAGTAAATACTATAAAATCTGAGAGTAGTGGCTTTTATTTATTAGAGACTACTAATAGTGAGAGCATTTCATATTTAGAGGAACAAATTTTAAATAGTTTCTATGAGAAACAATATGAAATAGACTCAAGTTTTATTGTTCTAGAGCCCGAAGAAAAATCAAAATTTATAACAATTGACCAAGTAAGAAAAATGAAAAAAGAGTTTCTACATACAAACGTATTAAACCTTAGCAAAGTAATATTTGTCAGAGAGGTAAATTATTTAAATATTAATGCTTTAAATGGACTTTTAAAAATCATCGAAGAAATACCATCAAAAACCTATTTTATTTTTTGTTCTAAAAACCTAATAAGCTTACCTGAAACGATAATTTCAAGGGCCAGAGTTATCAGAGATTTGAATTCAAAGATAAATTTTAGTGATTTAAATTCAATGAAAGAAGACATTGTAAGACAAAATCAAAATATTTCAGAGGAATTAATACACTCTCTTATAAACCCCTTCTTTGATTTAAAAAGTACTGATTTTTTTGAAAAGATTAAACTATTTAATAAAGATCAAATAAGCATATGTTCATTAATATTTTTAAAAATACTCAATTACTATTTAAGAAGTAATTTAAATAATAAAAAACTTTACAAGTACCTATTAAAACTTCATTCAGATTATTTAATTGATGTAGATGAAAGTTTAAAATTCAATACATTAACAAATGACCTAATTTCAATCTATTTTACAAGATTAAATTCTAATCTTATTAAACATGTCTAATATTTATTTTACAACTCCGATTTATTATGTGAACGATAAACCCCATATTGGACATGCCTACACCTCAATTGCTGTTGATATATTAAAAAGATTTTATGATTGTAGAGGTCTCGATTCTTATTTCCTAACAGGAACAGACGAGCATGGACAAAAAGTTGAAAGAGCCGCTCAAAAAAAAAATATTGATCCTCAAAAATTTACGGATATGGTTTCAGAAAATTTTAAAGATTTAAGTAATTTATTAAATTTATCTAATGATGATTTTATAAGAACAACAGAAGAAAGACATAAAAAGTCTGTTCAAAATCTATGGAGAGTTCTGTTGGAAAAAGATGAAATTTATTTGTCCAAATATAGCGGATGGTATTCTGTAAGAGATGAAGCTTTTGTAGCTGATAATGAAATAGTTGAAAAAAATGGTAAAAAATATAACAGTTTTGGATCTGAATTATCTTGGGTTGAAGAAGAGTCATATTTTTTTAGACTTTCTAGATGGCAAAACAAACTGTTAGATTTTTATAAAAATAATCCAAATTTTATAGTCCCAAAATCTAGATCTAATGAAGTTATTAAATTTGTTGAGTCAGGGTTGAAAGATCTATCCGTTTCTAGAACAACATTTAAATGGGGAATTGATGTCCCTACAGATGAGAAACATATTGTTTATGTTTGGTTAGATGCACTAACTAACTATATTTCAGCTTTAGATTATCCAAATAAAAATTCTGATTTATATAAAAAATATTGGCCTGGGATACATGTAGTAGGGAAGGATATAATAAGATTTCATGCTATTTTCTGGCCTGCTTTTTTAATGGCTGCAGAGTTAGATCCACCAAAGCAGATCGTAGCGCATGGTTGGTGGACAAATGAGGGTCAAAAAATTAGTAAAAGTCTTGGTAATGTAATTGACCCTAAAGAATTGATTGATGAATACGGTCTAGACTCAGTAAGATATTTTCTTTTTAGAGAAGTTCCATTTGGCAATGACGGTGATTTTTCAAAGGTGGCTATCAAAAATAGAATTAATGGTGAATTGGCAAATAACTATGGAAATTTAATACAAAGAATACTTAGTTTCATATGTAAAAATTTAGAACAAAATATTGATTTAACTGAAGATAATTTTAATTTTGAAATTTTAAAACAAATTAATGACTCTGAAAAAGAATTGTTTGAGCATATGGAAAATTACAAATATGACGAGTACCTTAAAAAATTATTTTTATTTATGAATGATTTAAATAATTATGTCGATAAATCTGCTCCCTGGGTATTAAAAAAAACAGATCCTGAACAAATGAAAAAAGTTTTGGCTAATATTTGCCTGTGCATTATCAGGGTTAGTCAATATTTAGTTCCTTTTATGCCTTCAAAAACCTCAGAAGTATTCAATTTATTCGAAAATACGAATAATATTAAATTAGATATTTTTGATAATTTTAAAGAATTAATTAACTTAAAATTTCTAAAAATACGACAACCTGAACCTCTATTTACTAAAATTGAGTAATTTAATAGACAGTCATGTAAATTTTGGTCATGAATTACTTAAAAATTCAGTATCAGATATCTGTAAAGATGCTCTAGAAAATAACATAGAGAGAATTTTAAGTATAAATTCTAATATATACGAGTTTCAGAAAGATATTAATTTAATTGAAGGTTTTAATTTTGTCGATATCACTTTAGGTCATCACCCAAATAATACTCTTGATATCAAACCTGAGGAAATAAAGACTCTTTTGAATGAAAATATTAAAAAATTTAAAGATAGAATTGTTGGAATAGGGGAAACAGGCTTGGATTATCATTATGATATTCCTAAAAATAAGCAAATAGAAAGCTTAGAGATACATTTAGATACAGCTAGTGTTTATAATTTACCGTGTATAATTCATATGAGAGATGCTGAAGAAGATATGATTAAAATTTTAACTAAATACTCAAAAAAAATAGGTGATATTCTTATACATTGTTTCACTGGAAGTGAAGAATTTGCAAAAAAATGTATTGATTTAGGTTGTTTTTTTTCCTTGTCGGGCATTATTACGTTTAAAAATGCAAATAAATTAAGAGATACGATTAAAATACTACCAATTAAAAAAATTATTTTTGAAACTGATAGTCCTTATCTTACGCCAGACCCTTTAAGAGGTAAAATTAATAAACCAAGCTATTTAAAAAATATAGTTGAAAAATATTGTGAAATTACTGGAAACGACTACATTAATACATGCGAAATTAGTACTTATAATTACAAAAAGCTATTTAAAATAAATGACTGAAATAACTGAAATAAATGTATTAGGATGTGGCTCAAGTTTTGGAGTCCCTTTATCTCATAACATATGGGGTAATTGTGATAAATCAAATCCTAAAAACCAAAGAACACGACCTTCAATACTTTTAAAAAAAGCAGGAAAATCAATACTAATTGATACTAGCCCTGATTTAAGGAAACAGTTAATCGACAATAAAATTGATAATGTTGGCTCAGTTATTTACACACATTCTCATGCTGATCACATACATGGAATTAATGATTTAAGGACTATTTCAATGATAAATAGAAAAAAAATACCAATTTATGCTGATAAAATAACTTTAGAGACTCTTCAAAATAGCTTTTCTTATTTGTTTTCAAAGTCATCCACCCATGGTTATGAACCCATTTTAAATGCTAATGTTCTTAATGGGAATGATACTGAGATTGAGGGTTTTAAAATTGAGATTATTCGACAAAATCATGGAAATATTGACTCCTATGGTTTCATTTTTGATAGTAAAATAGCTTATAATTTAGACATTAAGTATTTTTATGATGAGGATTATTTAGATAGAATCAAAGGTATTCAATGCTGGTTTCTTGGTTGTTTGAGATATGATGAACATCCATCTCATGCCAGTTATTCTAAAGTAATTGATTGGGCAAAAAAAGTTAACGCAAAACAAACCTTTCTTAGTCATATGACTGCCCATATTGATTATGAAACTGAATATAAAAAACTGTTTAATAATAATATATATCCAGCTTACGATGGACTTAAAATTACTATCTAGATTCTTATAATATATATTATGCAACAAATAAATGTGTAAATGTCAATAAAATCAGTCAAAGATCATCTTAGTATTATAGCCCCTGACCTAGAGATATCAGAATTTAAAGAGTCTACAGCAACTGTTGAACAAGCTGCAAATGCTCATAATGTTGAGAAAGGACAAATAGTCAAAACAATTGCTTTAATTATAGAAAAACCAATTTTGTTAATGACTTCTGGAAATGTAAAAATCGATAATAAAAAATATAAGAATTTCTTTAAAAAAAAGGCAAAAATGTTGACTGCTGATGAGACATTGCAAATCACCTCTCACCCTATTGGAGGGGTTTGTCCCTTTGGATTACCAAATAAATTAGATATATATTACGATAAGTCCTTAAATAACTTTGAAATCGTTATACCAGCAGCAGGATCTACCAATAGTTCTGTAAAAGTTCAAACAAAAAGGCTTATAGAATTAACTAGTGCTTTTGAAGTTGATGTATGTAAAAAGTAAGTAAAAACAGTATATTATTTACTGTTATTATACTTAGATTTTACAATTTTTGGAGCAGTTGCAAAAGTAGCCGCTGTCATAAAAGTTCCAAAAATAAGTAGAAAATGAGCGCTAGCTGTGATGCCAAAAATCAAAAAAGAGCCAAAATATAGTGAAAAAATGATACACCACATCCATGCTAAAAGTTGCATAATGAGGTGTCTCAGGGCCACACTAGGTATTTTTCTTAGAGGATTCCAATCAGCGTCCATCACTCCACTGTAAATTTGCATAAACATGTTTTTCATGGCCTTTTATACATGCGACAGATGTGACCAGATCACTTATTTTAATAATAATTTCAATTATTTCAGTTAAGTTAGAACCTATGAGAAAAATAGAATTCTGGTACTCAATTGGAAGTACATATACTTACCTCTCCACGCAAAGATTAGCGCAGATAGAGACTGAAAATGAAGTTGTATTTGAATGGTGTCCTTTCAGTGTGAGATCAAGAATGATTGAAATGGAGAATGTCCCTTTTATGGCTGAAAAAAAAAGAGATAAGATTGATTATATGTGGCGGGATGTTCAGAGAAGAGCTAACTTCTATGGATTTAATGCAAAAGTTCCTGCTCCCTACCCACTTAAAGAATTCGATTTAGCCAACAAAGTTGCAATTTTGGGAAAAGATCAAGGGTGGATCAAAGAATATACTATTTTAACATATAAAAAGTGGTTTTTAGAGCATTTGGAGCCTGGATCAGAACCAAATCTGAGTTCTACTCTCAAAGAAATTGGACTTGATTCAGATAATTTAATAAAACAAGCTCAAACAGACGAAATTGAACAAAAATATTTAAAAAACACAGAAATGGCTAAAAATAAAGGTATTTTTGGAAGTCCCACATTTATCGTTGAAAATGAAGTTTTTTGGGGTGATGACAGATGTGAAGATGCCATAAAATGGCTTTCAAAATAATGTCTATTTTCAATTTTTTTGCGTTTTTAGGTATATTGAAATTTTATTAAGTATAAATCCTTAGGTAATTTTATGAATTTGACTATTGATTTACTAAAAAAAATATTGATAATCTTTCAGCTCAAAATCCAAATATTTCCTAAATTTTGCTAGTGTCGCAATTTACATAAGGTTTTTAAGCTAAAAATGTCCGATTTTAATGTTTTTTTATAGTTTTTTTGAAATCATAGATTTGAATAACTGTCTTGATAGTTTTATTAGCAAGTAATGATAACTATCACTTAATTTAGTGCTCTAATTTCTATTTAATCAAATAAAAAATGTGTGAATACTAGTTTAATTCCTCCAAAATTTAATTAATTCTCAATATTTATGCTTAATATCTCATTTTATGTTTATTTTATTTTTGATTTAGTCAGATTATTTTTTCTTTATAAATAGAATAAAGAATAAATTAAAATATAGCTAGTAAATACAATATTTTATTATAAATATTTAATGTAAATTATAATACAGTTTATAAATTTCCAACTTTAGAAAATTTTTTTCTCTCGTTTGGATCAAGATACCTTTTTCTTAATCTTAAATTTTTAGGAGTAACCTCCAATAATTCATCAGAATTGATATAAGTCATCATTTCCTCAAGTGACATCATCCTAGGAGCGGTTAAATTTACGGCCTCATCAGACCCAGATGCTCTGACGTTTGTTAATTGTTTACCTTTTAGAACATTTATCTCTAAATCATTATCTCTGGTATGCTCACCGACTACCATACCTTGATAAACAGGTGTTTGGTGCTTAACAAACATTACGCCTCTATCTTGAAGCTTCCAAATTGCATATGCTATAGCTCTACCATTTCCTGTGGAGATTAATGCGCCTGCCCTTCTCTCTGTAATCTCCCCTTTAAATGGTTTGTACGAGTGAAACACTCTGTTTAAAACACCAGTTCCTCTTGTATCTGTTAAAAACTTACTTTGATAGCCAATTAGTCCTCTAGAAGGGGCAATAAATAATAACCTAGTTTTATCAACTCCAGATTTTCTCATGTCTAACATATCAGCTTTTCTTTGATTCATGTTATCAATAACAATACTAGAAAACTCTTCATCTACATCTATCGTTACCTCTTCATAGGGTTCACACTTTGTCCCCTCTACATCTTTGTAAACTACTTTAGGTCTAGAAAGAGATAATTCGAAACCCTCTCGTCTCATGGTTTCTATTAAAACACCTAATTGCAATTCACCTCTTCCTCCAATTTCAAATGAGTCTTTATTTTGATTTTCTGAGAAGGTAATAGCAACGTTTGTCTCAGCCTCAGCTATTAATCTATTTCTTATTAAAGTTGATGTTACTTTTTTCCCTTCAGTTCCAGCTAATGGTGAGTCATTAACCATAATGTTTATTGACATAGTAGGAGGATCTATTGGTGTAGATTTTATTGGTGTTTCTATATCAGTTGAACAAATTGTATCTGATACTGATGTGATTGATAAACCTGCTATGCAAACTATATCTCCAGTGTTAACTGAGTTAACAGTTATTTTTTTAGTTCCCTCAAATTTTAAAAGTTTAGTAAGTCTTCCAGTTTCAATGATTTTACCTGATAAGTTTAAAGCATGAACGCTGTCGTTTATTTTTGCAGATCCCTGCTCTACTCTTCCAATTAGACATCTTCCTAAGTATGGATCATAGTCTAAAAGTGTTGATAACATTGCAAAAGGTCTAGTATTATCAACATCTGGTGATGGTACATGACTAATAATTTTATTTAACAGAGGTGTTAGGCTTGATCTATCATCTGACAAATCATTAACACACCATCCACTTCTACCTGATGCGTATAAAACTGGAAAGTCTAATTGTTGAGTATTTGCATCAAGAGAGACAAATAAATCAAAAACTTCGTTTAACACATCGTCTGGTCTTGAGTCAGATTTATCGATTTTGTTGATTACTACTATAGGCTCAAGTCCTTGTTTTAAAGCCTTTCCTAAAACAAATTTAGTCTGAGGCATCGGACCTTCTGAAGAATCAATAAGTAAGATAACACCATCAACCATTGATAAGACACGTTCTACTTCTCCACCAAAATCTGCATGTCCAGGTGTATCGATTATATTTATTCGAATATCTTGAAAAATTATAGAGGTAGGCTTTGCTAAAATAGTTATGCCTCTCTCTTTTTCTAAATCATTAGAGTCCATAATTCTTTCTGATATTTCTTGATTATCTCTAAAAATTCCACATTGCTTCAATAAATTGTCAATAAGAGTGGTTTTCCCATGATCCACATGAGCAATGATTGCAAGATTCTTAATATCGTTCATTGAGATAGGTGTCTTATAGATTAAAATTAACTATTTAAAAGCTTATTTTTTGCTTCAGTTATTAAATTAGATAAATAGTTATTACCATCTTTATCAGGATGGAACTTCTTCATTAAGTCATAATATGATTTTTTAATATCATCATCAGAAGCACCTTTTTTAAGACCTAAAACTGATAGTGCTTCCTCGTCTGTCATTTGTGACTTGTCTGAGGAAGATGTAGATTGTTTATTTTGACTAATAATTACATTTAAAATATTAAATCCACGAGGATCATTTATTTTTAGTTCCTCTAAGAGCTTCGATACCTCATTTTGAGATAGGGAGGAAAAAGAACGGCCTTTAAAGACTCCCTCTCTAATATTAATTGTAGCTTGACGTGATTGTAAAACAATTTCAATTTGTAGATACTTCGTATTAATTTTTGGTTTGAACTTACTGCCAAAAGAAGATCGCGAAAACAAGTTTAATATAGTTAATAATGATGAGATCCTTCGAAAAAAAAGCAAAGCAGGAGCTAAGGCAACAGGTAGAAAATTTAATTTTCCTGAAAAAATTAAAAAACATCCTAGAATTATTATTAATGAAATAATTAAATATTTTTTATAACGAGATGATAATTGATTACCAAAGAAAACAAAGATACATATAGCTACAATTGAAAATAATAATAAGAGTTTAATCATCCCAAATTAATTTTTAATTGTTTAATCCTCTGCTCTCTTCCGCAATTGTACTTGTAATATGTATATCTTATTGGATTTTTTTTGTAATAATCCTGATGATACTCTTCTGCAACATAAAAATTTTTAAAAGGTAAGATCATTGTTTCAACCTTCTGTTTGTGATTTTCCTGAATTTTATCTATGTAAAAGTTAAATCTATCTATAACAATTTGGTCATTGCTGAAAAGAGCACTTTTATATGAATAACCTTTATCACAAAATTGACCAACACTATCAAAAGGATCAATATTGACAAAAAAAACCCTAATGATCTTATCTAAACTAACAATATCTGAGTCAAAAATAATTTCAGCCACTTCTATATGGCCTGTATCACCCTTGACAACTTCTTGATAAGTTGGATTTTCAACATGACCTCCTGAATAACCAGATCTAACATCAATTACACCCTTTAATTTTTCATAAACCTCTTCAACACACCAGAAACACCCACCAGCTAAGTAAATTGTATTAATTTTTGCGTAAGCTGTAATAGGTAACAAAAATAAGAAAAGGAAAAGTCTAAAGATCATATTGCGTTGATAAATAAATTACGAAACTTCAATGTATTTAGACCGGGCTTACCATTTGAAATAGTAAATTTATCAACTTTAACTATAGGCATTACAAAATTAGTAGCACTTGTCATGAATGCTTCATCTGCATCAAGAAGAGATTTAATAGAAAATTTTTTTTCCTCAAATTTAAATTTATTTTTTTTTAAAATTGATATTAATTTATGCCTTGTACATCCCTTTAAAATTCTAAAGTTAAGTGGGTGCGTAATACATTTATTTTTTTTTATAATCCAAATACTTGAGGAATTACCCTCAGTTATCATATTTCTATTATCAAATAATACTGCTTCATGTGATTTATTCTCTTTTGCATGATTTGCAGCTAGAACATTACCTAATAGAGAAATACTTTTAATATCTGACCTATGCCACCTTATATCTGGATAAAGAGATGTTTTTACACCTTTTAGTGCTAACTTATTCAAATATTCAAAGTTTTTATTAATTGAGTATATAATAATATTAGGCTTAAGTTTATCAGGGTATTTATGTTCCCTTGGGTTTTGATCCCCTCTTGTAATTTGAATATAAATTATACCCATTTTTAAATTATTTAATTTTTTGATTTTATTGGTGATACTAATTATTTGATTTTTATTGAATTTAATTTTCATGTTCATTTTTTTTAATGAAACAAACAATCTGTTTAAATGAAGATTTAAATCTACTAATTCACCTTTGAATACAGCAATGACCTCATAAACCCCATCAGAGAATTGAAAACCTCTATCTGTTACACTGACATACGATTGATTTAGAGGTTTATATTTTCCATTAATATAACAGGTTGTCATAAGAATATCTTTTTGATTATATTAATACCATGAATCTTAAAAGACGAGATTTTATTAAAAAATTATCATGTGCGTGTTGTGCGCCCTTATTTTTACCTTCTTGTACTGAGGTAGCTATTACAAATCGTAAACAACTCTCTATTATTTCAGATGAAAGTATCAACAAACAAGCTCTTCAAGCCTACGAACAAGTCAAAAAACAAGAAAATTTAATAGAGTCTGGGCAAAATTTTAGAGCAGTAAGAGAGGTAGGTCTCAGAGTTACAGAGTCAGTAGAAGAGTATTTTTTAAAAATGGGTCAATCAGAGTCTATAAAAAATTATAATTGGGAATTTATCTTAATTGATGACAAGGACACACTTAATGCTTGGTGTATGCCTGGTGGTAAAATAGCTTTTTACACAGGGATCTTAGATGTTGCTGCAAATAATGATGGTTTGGCCTCAATAATGGGACATGAAATTGCTCATGCGGTTGCTCGCCATAGTGTTGAAAGGGCCAGTCAAGCATTAGCAATAAATGTTGGCACTACTATCTTGGATATTGCCTTAGAGGGTGCCCTTTCGAGTACCTCAGCTGATGATTATTTAGTAAATTTAGGTCTATCTTTACCATTTAACAGATTACAAGAATCGGAGGCTGATTATTTAGGCTTGGCCTTTATGACTATGGCAAAATACGACAATCATGAGTCATATAAAGTCTGGCAGCGAATGGCTGAGGCTCAAAAAGGAAACGCACCACCAGAGTTTCTATCTACGCACCCTTCCCCCAAAAATCGTATTGAAAAGCTTAAAAACTGGATACCTGAAGTTGATTTAAGATTTACCTAAAGCGTTGTTTTGTCATACTTCAAACAAATCAGAAATTTAATATATTTTATGTATGAACAAAGTTATTAAGTTAAAAAAGCAGTCTAAATCAAGCGACTCCGATAGCATAAAACAGCTAAACAGTAAGCTAAACAAACTTGATAAGAAAATCGATAACCTCTATGAAAGACTAGACGGTCATATCAACAAAATAGATAAAGTTTATTCTAGACTAGAGGAACATTTTTCTGGTATCGAAAAGCTTTTATCTTTCTTTAAATTTAGAAAATAACTATTTCGATAACTCATAATTTATGACATCTGAAGATCTTAGTAGTTCTTCATAACTGTCCGAAAACCATTTTCTTACATTATTTTTATTAATAATGACTGGATTTCTATTGTGAATAAATTCTATATTTTCCAAAGAAGATTTAGTTAAAATTGAATAATAAACAGTATCTTCTATTAATTTATATACACCTGCAAAAAAACTGACAGGAGTTTTGGTAAATAATTTATATTTTTCTTTCAATTCTTGGGTTTTCAACCATTCAAAATAACTACTAAAAGGTACCAAACAGCGATTATTTGCAATGAGGCTATTACTAAAAGATTTCTCGTGTACTGTCTCTGATCGAATATTGAAAAGTGTTTTTCCTTTCGGAAGCCAATCAAATGACAAACCCCAACTTGATTGTTTAAATACAAATTTAGAGTTTAGATTAAAGACAATAGGCGCTTTATTGGTAGGGCAAATATCTTCATTTTTATAATCAAATATTGATTTGAAGTTATTTATAGTTTCCTTCTTAAAAGAGGAGTGATTATCTTTAAGATTTAGCGAATATCTTCCGCACACTATTAAATTTTTCTAAAATTCAAGTAGTTAGAAATATCAAAGTCCTTATATGAAGTTCTTAAACCTAAAAATTGAAAATAATCATCTCTAATTTTTTTCCCAAGAGAGGTATCAGTATAATTATCTAAAACACCATTGATATTTTTTTTGGCTTCAATGACAATATCGTTAGGTAGTTGCCTGAATTCTACACCAAGTGACCTCAATTTTTCTATAGCCACAACCTCTTTATACATAAAATCAGACAACATTTCTTGATTTTCTGACTGACAAGCATACTCGATGATGCTCTTAGCTTCATTATCAAAAGAGTTCCATTTATCTAAATTCATTCCTAATGAAATAGAAACTGTAGGTTTTTTAAAATCTGGATAATAACAGTAATTTGTTACTTTATAAAAACCAAAAGCTAAATCCATAACTGGATTAGACCAATCTGCAGCGTCTATAGCCCCACTTGCTAAAGACTGAAGAATTTCACCTCCTGGTATATTTATAGAAGTTGCCCCCATAGTCTTTAATAGATCTCCTCCCATACCAGGGCTTCTTATTTTAAGTTTAGAAACATCCTCGAGACTATTTAATTCGTTTTTGAACCAACCAAATAATGTAGATCCAGTATTACCAACTAAAAAATGTTTAATGTTAAAATTAGAACCTAATTCATCCCATAATGATTGACCATTGCCAGAATATATCCATGAATTAAATTCCTCAGCAGTCATTCCAAAAGGAACAGCAGCAAAAAAAGGATAGGCTTTGTTCTTTCCTCCCCAATAAAACTCTGCTGAGTGATATAAATCAGCTGTTCCAGATGACACGGCATCAAACACTCCAAACGGTGGGACTAGTTCACCAGCTGAGTAAACATTAACTTTTATTCTTTTATTAGATAAGTTCTCAATTCGCTGAGCCAACCTGTTTGCACCTAAACCTATACCAGGAAAATTCTCTGGCCATGATGTAACCATATTCAACTCTGTTATGGTGCTTGCGTGTACATTAAAACTAGAGAGTGCAGCTGCACCGAGTACAGGAATTGAGGCTTTTTTAATAAAATTTCTTCTGTTAATTTTCTTTTTCATATTTTTATATAAATAAGATAACACTTTATAAATAAAAATGAAATTAGAAGCAAAAAGTTTATTAGCCGCACTTAATGAACAAAAAGTTGAATATAAACTTTTTGAACACGAGGCTTTTTTTACTGTCGAGGAGTCTAGCAAATTAAAATCAGATTTGAATATGCAAGGTGCGCATACAAAAAATCTTTTTTTAAGGGACAAAAAGAGAAATTTTTACTTACTCTCATGCTTAGATAGCACTGAAGTAGACCTAAAAATTATTAAAAACACTATACAGTGTCAAGGAAATCTCTCCTTTGGAAGTGCAGAATATTTATATGATAAACTTGGAGTCAAACCAGGTTCAGTTAGTCCCTACTCTTTAATCAATAATGTAGATAAGGATGTAAGTTTTTATTTAGATAAAAAAATAAATGATTATGAATTATGCAATTTTCACCCACTAGACAACACTAAAACAATTCAAGTAAAAACAGAGGATTGTATTAAATTTCTAAAAACAATTACAACTGTGCGATTAATTGATTTTACGACTATGGAAGTAATTAATCTCTGAAATTTTGAAACTGTAAAGGAATTTTAATATCACTTGATTTTAATAATTCGATCATTGATTGTAGATCGTCTCTTTTCTTTCCAGTTATTCTTACTTCATCTCCATTAATTGAAGCTTGAACCTTTGCTTTCGATGATTTAACAAGATTTGTTATTTTTTTTGAGTCCTCTTTTGATATTCCATTCAAAATATCAATAAATTGTCTTACTCTATTTCCGGAAGCTGTTTCAGTTGATTTTAGGTGAATAAATTTTGGATCTATTTTTCTTCTTACAATATTATTTTTTAAAATATCATTAAATTGAGTTAATTTAGTATTGTCGGTTGTCTCTATTGTAATAGAGAAATCGTTTCGTTCGATTGTTGAATTAGTGTTCTTAAAGTCAAATCTATTATCAACTTCTCTTTTTGTATTATTGATGGCATTATCAATTTCTTGAATATCTGGTGACGAGACAACATCAAAAGAAGGCATAATTGAACAATACAATATTTTTATTTATTTCAACACTAATAGTTTGGGGACCAACCTGGTATATAATTAAATTTCAACTAGGCATTGTCGATCCAATGACATCGGTTTTTTATCGCTTTTTCTTATCTTCGATCATTATTTTAGTATTTTGTGTATTAAAAAAAATAAATCTGAGATTTTCATTAAAAGAGCATTTCTTTATAGCTGCTCTAGGAGTCTCTTTATTCAATATAAATTATGTACTGTTTTATCTATCTACAGTTCATTTAATAAGTGGATTTGTTGCTTTATGTTTTTCTTCAATATTATTTTTAAATGTAATTAATAATATTATTTTTAAAGGTAAATTTCCAAAAATTATGACTTTGGTTGGAGGTTTTATCGGAACGTTAGGATTACTTTTCATATTTTATGATGAAATAATCAATTTTGAATTTTCAAAAGGAACTAGTATTGGAATTTTACTTGGTGTATTGGCGACATATTTTGCATCTATTGGTAACTTAATTTCAGAGTATACCTCTAAAATTAAATTAAATGTTATTGCTGTTACAGGATATGGGATGTTGTATGGCTCAATAACACTGTTAATTTATCTTTTATTAACTGGTATTGAACTTAATTTTGATTTCAGTTACAGATACGTCTTTTCATTATTGTATTTGGCTATTTTTGGGAGTGTATTTGGTTTCATTCTTTATTTATCAGTAATTAAAAATATTGGCGCAAATGATGCCGCATACATTGCTATAATTATGCCTCTTATTGCTCTAATTATTTCTACGATATTTGAAGGTTTGGAGTGGGACTTAAATTTGTATGTCGGTGCAATTCTTGTATTGTTTGGAAATATATTAATATTAAAAAGAAATTAATTCTTAAACAACTTTTGTTGAGAAGTTACTATTATGCTCGATATTATAAAAAGTATTAACATCGGAATATAGACGAATTCAATACCGAAGATATCAGCAACATAACCTAAAGCTGGTGGTGCAATCATAAAGACCCCATAAACACCTATTGTAATTATAGTTATCCCTACCGTAGCATTAACATTTTTAATAGAAGACCCAAACGTATAACAAATAGGAATAATTGAAGAAACACTAAAACCAGCAATTATAAAACCAATTATTGCTAATGATATAGAACTACTTAAAACTATAATTAATGAACCCAGTAATGAACCTATCACTGAGTAAACAAGAAAATTATAAATACCAAATATTTCTTTTAACTTATCTCCAATTAATCTACCAATAACCATACTCCCATTAAATGCTATAGCAGCAAGTCCAATATTAAAACCATCTGCATTAATGTAATCTCTCATATATAAAGAACCCCAAGAGTCAGTACCACCCTCCAAAAATACTGCTGTAATTGATAAAATAAATAAGATTACAAGAAATAAGGGCCAATTGAAAAATATAGATAAAATAGATAAAGAGTCTGATTTATTTTGTTTTATAGTTAAACTACCTAGAAATATTAATGGTGATAAGATTATTACAAATATAATAGAATTTATTATAAAGCTTATTTTAAATTCCAGAAATAAACTAGTTAACAAAGATCCAGATAATAATCCAATACTCCAAAAGGCATGAAATCCTGACATCATAGGTTTTTTAAATCTTTTTTCTAAAGAAGTAGCTTGAACATTAAGAATTACCTCAAATAGTCCGTAACAAATACCGAAAATAAAACTCAATATTGCCATAATTATAAAAGATTGAGCAAATGGAATTAAAAGCCAAAGAATGCTTATAGCAAGACCTGATAACAGTGAGATTTGTTTTGAGGGATATATTTGTGTTATTTTTGGTGTAACTATCATAGTTAAAACAGAGCCAATTGAAAAAATTACAAACAAATATCCCATACCTGTATAATCGACATTAATTTGATCTTTTATATCTGGTATTCTTACTGCCCAAAGTCCAACAAAAAAAGAAATTGAGAAAAATAATGCTTTGCACGCATTAGCCTCTGAAAAATTACTCTTTAATTTCAAAATCGATTAATTAAATAGCTACCAACCACCATCATCATCTGCTTTTTTGTCTTTAACAGATTTAATAGATGAAGTTTTAACTAATTTCCATATACCACTTCCAGAAACAATAATTTCATTTTTTGAAAAGACTTTACAATTAACAAAACATAGTGTTTTAGTCATTCTCTCTATAGTTGGTAAGCCTATTAGTTCATCTCCTTTTTGAGCTGAAAATGTAAAGTGAGTGTTCATGGATATAGTAACACAAGGTTTATTCCCAAAAGACTTATAAGCAGCATTGCCCATAACATTATCTAAAAAAGACATTAAGAAACCTCCATGTGCAAATTTTCCTGAGTTAAGATGTTTTTCAGTAACAAACATTCGATATTTATCCTGATTATTTTCTGATTTTGTCTCTAATTCACCAAGTAATTGTGTATATGAAGATTTTGATATTAACTTCCAGGTCATATATAACTTTATAATGCAATCTTTAAAAAAAGAAATATTTTATGAAATTTCATAAACTATTTAACTTAATTATTAATACTAAACTTTATGCGTAATGAATAGATCTTATAGAATTGAAGATAATAACTCTAATAGTTTTATACCTAGTTACTCTGGTACTAATGGTGCAGTAGCAACACATTCAAATTTATCCTCAATGACAGCCTATAATATTTTAAATCAAGACAGAGGTAATGCATTTGATGCTGCTGCTGGAGCAATGTTAGTTGAAGGTCTTGTAAATCCTCAAATGTTTGGAATGGGTGGTGAAGGTGTGATGATATTAAAACCCAAAAACCAAAACCCTGTTGTGTTAAATGGAAATACTTTATCGCCAAGAAAATTTAATTTTTTAAATTTAGTTACCAGGGGTTTTACAGAAGTTCCAGATGAAGGAGTATTATGTGCTGGAGTTCCAGCTGCATTTTCTAGTATTTTTAGAATGTTACAATTATATGGAACATTAGATTTTAGGACTATTTCTAAATATGCAAAAGAATACGCAAAAGAAGGATATCCTTTACACACTGGAATAATAAACCAAAATAAATTTGGGTTAAAAAGTCTAAAAGGTAAATTTATAAGAGAGTGGAAAAATTCTGCTAAATTATATTTAAAAAATAATAAAATTCCAAAAGTAGGAAGTTTATTCAGAAATTCGGCTTACGCAAACTTAATTGATTATCTTGGTAATTATGAGAAAAAGATTACAGGATCTCGAAATAATAAATTTAATAAATTGCATGATGCTTTTTATAAAGGTGATGTTGCAAACTCAATTTTAAAATATTCACAAAAAAATGAAGGTCTACTTTCAAAAGAAGATTTTGAAAATTTTAATGTGAAATTTGAAAAAACAATTTCAGAAAAATATGGTGATTACCAAGTTCATAAAACTAATTTCTGGGGACAAGGATTGACTAGTTTAATGATGTTGAAAATGCTTAACAAACAAAAAATTAAATCACTTAATTCAGCTGGTGATATTCATAAATTTACAGAAATTTTAAAATTAACTTTTGCTGACAGAGAGATGTATTTTACTGGGAAGTACAATTCAAAAGTCAAAGCAAATCACCTATTAGATGACTCTTACCTAAATAAAAGAATGCAATTAATTAAAGATAAGGCAATTGACTCTATAATTCCAGGGAACCCCATATCCAAGAAATCATTACTCCCAATTGAAAATGATATTAAACCATGGGGCGCTGGCACAGTTCATATAAGTATTATAGATAAAGATAATAATGCTATTTCGTGCACACCAAGTGGTGGATGGATCAGATCTAATGAAGTAATCAATGAATTAGGATTTCCCCTAGGTAATAGATTAATGACGTTTTATTTATCAAAACCAGGTCACGTAAATTTTATAGCACCTGTACAACAACCAAGGACAACATTGAGCCCTACTTTGATTATCAATCAAAAAAAGAGAGAAATTTTAAGTTGTGGGACTATGGGCGGTGACGCTCAAGATCAATGGCAAGCACAATTTTTAATGAATTATATATTTTCAAATATGCCTATTGACCAAGCTTTAAATGAACCCAGAGTTTCATCAGAGCATTTACCTGCTTTTTTTCACCCTCATGATCCAAATTTGAAACAATTATTATTAGAAGAGCGACTTTCGCCCTTTATTTCTCAATTAAATAAAAAAGGACATAAATGCCTTAAAACTACAGACTGGAGCGAAGGTTTTATTTTATGCGCTAGAAAACAAGATAAAATTTATGATGCATATGCAGATATTAGAAGTTATAAGAGTCAAATATTTCAAGCACAGGCATTAGCATGGTAAAAAAAAAGAACAAATTAAATGATTTAATTGATGTAGTTAAGAGACTAAGAAATCCAAAAAATGGATGTCCATGGGATATACAACAAACTTCCAAATCATTAGCAAAGTATACTTTAGAGGAAGCTTATGAGGTTATCGAAGCAATTGAGTCAAATAATAATAAAGAGCTAGAAGGAGAACTTGGCGATTTATTACTACAAGTTATTTATCACTCAGTTATTGCTGCTGAAAAAAAGAAATTTTCTATTGATGATGTCATTGATACAAGTGTAAAAAAAATGAAATCTCGTCATCCTCATATTTTTATGCGTGATGAGTCAATCAAAACTGTTCAAGATGTAAATGATTTTTGGGAAACACAAAAAAAATTTGAAAGAAAAAAGAAAGGTGCTAAGTCTGTTTTAGATGGTGTAAGTGTAAACCTGCCTGCTGTTACTCGCTCACTTAAACTTCAAAAAAGAGCTGCAAAAGAGGGATTTGATTGGAAAAATGCAAATGGAACGTTAAAGAAAGTGAAAGAGGAATTAATTGAACTTTCAAATGAAATAAGACTAAAAAATAAAAGAAAAATTAAAGAAGAATTAGGAGATTTATTATTTTCTTGTATTAATTTATCGAGAAAATTAGGCCTAGATACTGAAACAGTTATTAGGGACTCTAATAGGAAATTTGAGAAAAGATTTAAAAAAATGGAAAAAACAATGAATAAAAAAAAATTGAAATGGAATTTGAATAATTTGGAGAGAGAATGGCAAAAATCAAAATAATTTTTTTAAGTACATTCCTTTTATTTTTTTCAAAAGGTATTTTATCCTATGAAATAACTGATTTAATTAAAATTCTTGTCGAAAAAAATGAAACAAATTCTAAATTTAAGTACGATAATCTAATTGATGATAAAAATTTAGAATTAGCTGATACACTCTACATACCAGAAATTGATTATTCATTTAATGTTTCAAACAGTACTACTAGTACTAATACTACTTCTACGCTTAATTCAAATACTCATACATTAAGCGCCACAGTCAACCTCTATAACGGTGGGTTTAGCCAGTTAAATTTAATTACTACGCAAACTAGAAATCAAGCGTATGACTATCTTAGAGAGTATCAAAAAGAGTTATTAATCAAAGAACTCCTAAACGGTTATAGTAATTTACAGACATTAATCTTTAAAAAGAAAAATCAACAACTCAATTTAGAATTTTATAGAAAAAAAGTTTTAGAAGCTGAAATATTATTTAAGGCAAACAGAGTTACAAAAACAGAGGTATTAGATTTAGAAAATGAGCTATTAGAAGCACAATCTGTGTCTTTAGATTATGATAGAAAAATAGATAATTTAATGCTTCAAGTTAGTAAGTTACTTGATTTAGAAATTTATGATGAGGATGTAAATTTTGATTATGTGATAGACGTATCTAACTCACAAATTAGTAAGAAATTATTTTCAGAATTGATGAATTCCTCTTATGGCCAATATCTCTCTTTTATTGAAAACACATATTTACCTGAACTAGAGATGAGCAAAAAAGATTTGAGACCTTCTGTTGACCTTACATATTCCCTTAGTGAGAGTGATAATTATTCTGCAGTAATTGATCATAGAAGATCCTCTTCTTTGTCACTATCTTTTAGCGTTCCTATTTATGACGGCTATAAAGATGAAAATAATTTTAATATTGAGGAATATAATTATCAAAAGAAATTATTAGAACATAAAGACTTAAAGAGAGACTTACTTAATACTTACTTAGAGTCTTGGAACAATTATGATTTTTATTTAAATAAAATAAACAACCAAGAAAAAATAATTGATAGCTTAGAATTAAAATTACAAGGAAACGAAATTTTATATAAAGCCCAAAAAATAGATATTACACAACTTATTGAAAGTAAGAATGAATTAAATGATGCACACAATATTTTATTGGATTTGAAATCCTCAAAAAAATATTATTTAATAGATATTCTGATATTAAACGGGGATTTGAATACAATTATTAATGGATTGGGATAGACTTAAAACATTTTATCACGTAGCTACAGCTGGTAGCATCTCTAGAGCTATGGATACTATTCACCTCAGTCAATCTGCTATTACTAGACAAATTCAATCTCTTGAGCATAGTTTAAAAACCAAACTATTTAAAAGACACACAAAAGGTATAACTCTTACAGAGCAAGGTTCTTATCTTTTTGAAGAAACTGAAAAAATATTTGCTGATTTAAATTCTATTGAAAAAAAGATAGTTGAATATAAGTCAGTTCCCACTGGTAACCTCTCTATTAATACTACAGTTGCTTTTGGATCGATGTGGCTTAGCCCAAGAATCAATGAATTTATTCATGAATACCCAGAAATTAATCTTAAACTAAACTATTCTGAAGATGAGCAAGATATGCTTCGCCAAGATTATGATATTGGTTTATGGATGAGAAAACCAAGACATTTAGATTTAGTTTCAAAGCACATAGCAACAATCAAATACCATATTTATGGATCAGCGAATTATATAAATGAAATGGGTATGCCTTTGAGAAGATCAGAGCTTAATAGTCATAGATTAATCACATATGGCATTGGGAAACCATCCCCCCTTTCTGATACCAATTGGATACTAAAAACTGGTGTTAAAAAAAACCAAAAAAATAGAAGACCTCATATTACAATTAATAATCTATATGGTTTGTTAGTAGCTGTTGAAACTGGTGCAGGATTAGCTGCATTACCTGATTATATGGCTCAACATAAAGCCCATCTTGTTAAAGTATTACCAGATATAGAAGGACCAAGTTACGATGTTCATATGGTTTATCATGAAAATCTAAAAGGAAGTTTAAAATTAATAGCTTTTAGAGATTTTCTTATGAATAAAATAAGCCAGTGGAGATTTTGACTATCAAAATTTTCTTTTTTTATTAAAAATATAAATAAAAAACATGAATAACTTATTAAAAACATACAAGTTTAGTAATTTTAGAGTAGTAAAAGGTAATGGTTGTTATTTATACACCTCTGATAAAAGAAAATTATTGGATTTCTCAGCAGGAGTTGCAGTCAATTCTCTTGGCTATAATCACCCAGTTGTAAGAAAAAGTTTACAAGATCAAGTAAAAACTGGCATTACTCATTTATCGGGTTCTCAAATGCATGAGTTCAAGACTAAATTATCTAAATTATTATCTGAAAATTCTAACAAAGGTGATGTGTTCTTTTCTAATTCAGGTGCAGAAAGCATTGAAGCTGCATTAAAAATAGCAAGAAACTATGGAAGTAAAAAGGGCAAAGATGAAATTATTGCTATGACTTCCTCTTTTCATGGAAGAACAATTGGAGCCTTATCAGTCGGCAGTAATAAAAAATACAAATCTGACATAGGGCCTGTTCCAGGTAAAGTAAAGTTTTGTAAATTTAATGATGTCTCTCATCTCAAAGAATTAGTAAATAAAAAAACGGTAGCAATAATAATAGAATTTGTTCAAGGAGATGGTGGAATAAATATTTGCAGTAAGAATTTCGCTAAAGCTATAAAAGAGATATGTATAAATAAGAAAGTTTTACTTATCGGAGATGAAATACAAGGCGGTATAGGTCGAACTGGAAAAATTTTTGCATACAAACATTATGGTGTTAATCCGGATATTATAACCTCAGCTAAAGGATTAGGTTCTGGTATTCCTATTGGCGCAACAATAGTAAAAAAATATATATCTAAGATGATTTCAACTGGTTTTCATGGTTCTACATTTGGCGGTGGTATGCTTCAAACTAGAGTTTCATATAATGTATTGAAATCTATAAACAAAAAGGCTTTTTTAAATAAAGTGAAAATTAATGGTAAATTTTTATCAAATTTACTTAAAAAAATGCATAACAATCATAAAGATAAAATTGTTGATACCAGATGCTTAGGTCTCATGGCTGGTATAGAATTTAAAACGAATGAAATTGCCTTAAAAACATTTACAAAAATGGCTAATAATGGACTTATCACTACACTTATTCAGGGTAACATTATAAGAATAACCCCTCCTCTAATAATTAACAAAAAAGAGTTAAATAATGGTTTAGATATAATCTCTAAATCGTTGTAATTTTTTTTTTATTTATAAAATATTTTAAAAATAATATTTCAATGATTAAGTTATTCATTTTAATTCTATTTTTATTACCAAAAATTTTGTTAGGACTAACTATTGGCGATGACGGAAAAATTTCTAGTTCCTCAGAAGAGTCAACATCTAACTTAACAAGTACTAATAATGGCGATGTCTTTCTATTGAAAAATGCAGGATTAGCAGGTGAAGATACAACTTTAAATATTCCAGGTGGTTCTGAGCTTGGAAGTAAAAATTTACAAAATAGATACTCGACATATAAAAATATAATGAAAAAGATAGATTATAATATTCTATCTGTCTTAACTGAAGATACAAGATATGGTGAAACAGCTCTTGTTTTTAGAGTAGGAAAAGACTGTATCGGAATTAAAGCAGACTGTGCAAGAGGAGAACCTGATAGTGGCGATTATACTAGAGCAGAATTTTCTCCCATTAACTATTATGGAAAATTTAAAGATAATGCTTGGACATCTTTCTCATTCAAAATAGTCAGCGAACTTGAAGAATGGTCGCCTGAATTAGTATATATTCAGCAATGGCATACAAGAAATGAATTCACTCCTCCTATGCATGGATTTGGTTTTAGGAAAGAGTTTGGCCTGGTCTTCAGAACTGAAACTAGTATGGGTATACAAATTGTAGATGATGATAACCCTTATTGTAATTCTGGAAAATACTGTCATTTAAAAGACTTAGAACTTTTAGCTTTAGAATGGAATGAAATTGAAAAAGATAAATGGATTGATGTAGTTCAAAATATAAATTTTGACGACGATATTGAGAAAGGATACATAAAAGTTTGGATTAACGGTAATTTAATAATCGATCATAAAGGCAGAACAAATTGGAGCAAGATGCCAGGCTTTAATGCAAATGAGGACTTGGTTTGGGACTATAAATACGGCATATATACAAAATTCAGGGGTCATGAAATGGCTGTGGCCTATGATGAATTGAGTCTAGCAAGGTCATGCGAAAAACTCAAAATTGAAAATTTAGGCTATAATTGCGACGAATTAATTAAACAATCAGCCCCTAAATCATTAGCTGTTATTGATACAGAATGGATTTATTCTAATAGAGAAAAAGATGTGAAGTCTGATTATTCTCAAGTTATAATAAATAAATCAAAATATTCATCCATTGCCTCAAATGAAAAATTTGAAGACGGCGATTATGAGTTAATGTGGTATTGGAAAATATACGATGATAATGGAAAACTAGAACAAGATGATTATTTAGGTTCAGATCAAGCAACTATTAGAAACGGAATGCTAACATTTACCAAATTAAATAAATCATTTGAAATGGAAAATGATATTCAAAGCAAGAATAGAGAAAAAATAAATTTCAAAACAGAAGATGGTTTAATTTTGATTAGTGCAAATTTAGACCTAGCCTCAGATGGAGAAACTGAACCAATGGAAATTGTTGGTTCCACAACAAAAAATAAAGACGGTAATTATTATGCTGAAGGACCTTGGGACGATGAAGAAAAAGAAATTATTGGAATTGTTTTTAAGTTAAAAAACTAGTATTCAAGTTCGTTTTTTTGAAAAACTGTACCGATACCTTCTTCAGTTTCAAGTTCATTTATTAAGGCATTTTTTATTTCTCCACTAATAATATGAATCTTTTGAATACCCTTGTTTAAAGCCTTTAATGAATTTTCAACTTTAACAACCATACCTTCAGATATAATATTTTCTTCAAAAAGTTTTTTTGCAACATTTTCATCAACAGAAGAAATTCTTTTTCCCTCTAAATCTTTAATATATGCAACATCTGAAATAAAAATTAATTTACTTGCAGAAAGATTAATCGCCAATTCTGTAGCTATTGTATCTGCATTTACATTCAATACTTCAGATGTGTTTTTATCTAAAACTAAACTTGGCATAATTATCATATCATGTTCTTTCAATAGGTTTTTAATTTGTAAAGCATCAACTGAAACGACGTCCCCTACTTGACCATAATCAATGTTATCAACTACATCTCTTTTTTTTGCTGCAATAAAGTCTTTCTTTGAAATAGGAATTGGAAAATTTCTGATATTATATCGTGAGCTCAAACTAAAAATATCTATTAAAATTTGACCAGATATTTTTTTGGCTGCCTCTATGTCTGTGGGAGATGTTACTCTTCTACCATTTATTTTTTTTGGCTCAATACCATGTACATTGATCATATAGTTATCTAGCTGTCGTCCAAATCCAAAGACTAAAACAACTTTTAACTTCGAAATAGAATTCAATAATTCTTTTATGTCGCTTATAACATTATCGATATTATCTTGGTTATCACATATCTTACCACTTACTTTTATGACAAGAATGGAATTTTGTAATATCGATTGGTAAAAACTTTGATTTTTCATTATAGATATAAAGGTATCATTTGTTTCAATCCCAAAGTTTGATCAAGATCAAAGATTATATTCATACACTCAATAGCGTTACCTGAGGCACCTTTAACTAAGTTATCTAAACAAGCCTCTACAACGAAGTGTCTCTCATCTTTATAAGACATTGAAATATCACAATAATTTGAACCTACTACGTTAGAAAGCTTAGTATTATCTTGTACTCTAATGAAAGGAGATGATTTAAAAAAATCAATTAAAATGGAATTTAAGGTCTCATAAGTTGAAACTTCATTTATTTCTATGTGACTTGTAAGATATATACCTCTAGAGAAAGGTCCTGACAGTGGAACAAATGATAGAGTCTCCTTTAAATTCGGAAAAGATTGATAAATTTCTGCTAAATGTCTATGTGAATTTATGTTGTATGAAAAAATATCTTTAGATCTTGTAGAATGATGATTTTTCAAAGAAGGATTTTTACCACCACCACTTGAACCAGTAATAGCAGTAATAGATACTTTTTTAATTATAGATTGAAATGGTAATAAAGATAGTTGAGCCGTTAGCGCAAAGCAACCAGGATTGGATATGTTAGAAGATTTTTTTATGTCATCGATTGAATTTTCAATAAATCCGTATTGAAACTTACTTTGAATGTCAGCATCAAAATTTGATTTGTAATATTTGTTATAATCCTCTTGATTAGAAATTCTAAAATCTGAACTTAGGTCTATGATTTTAACTTTTGATAATAATTCTTTGACATATTCATGTGCTGAACCATGAGGTAGTGATAAAAAAACACAATCAAGATTTTTAAAATCATCAAGATTAGATGTCTGTAAATCTTTTAAATTATAAGACTGTAAATGTGGAAATTCCTCATCTATTTCCATTTCTCTTTGAAAGATTTTTGATAATTTTACTTCGGGATGTACAGAGAGAATTCGTATTAACTCAACGCCTAAATAACCATTTGCTCCAATTATGCCTACTTTAATCATTATTAATCCTATTAATTATCTTAGCAAAAACATTGACATGGTTAGTTGAATTATAAATATTTAAAAAATCTGAATTAGGTATAGAGAACTTATCAATTGATTGCTTATAAGCAGATACATTATTAGTTACAGGGCCACTAATTATCAGTAATTTGTTATCTAAATTATTTGATTTTAAATTTTCTATAATATTTACTGCTCCTGATACGTCATAAGCGCAAATTACAATAACTTCAATTGACTCTGTAATATCAGTATTTTGAATTATTTCTTTAGTTCCATAATCGCCATGATAACCATCACCTAATTCCATTAGAATTATCTCAGCGTCCTCAGACATATTGCTAATAATTGATGCTGAACAACTTTGTATGGTTTTTTTATCATTCATACAGGTACTCGGCAGACCGTAATCTACAAAATCTGATGTTTTATAAGCACCATTATCCTCATAAGAATATAAATCTTTTTGTGAAGCGGTACCTGCTAGTTTACATGCATTAATTTTCTTAAAATAATTACTAAGAGTTTTGATTATAAAGGATGTAACAGTAGTTTTACCAGAGTCGATACCTGTTCCTATGACTGCAATAGATGGTACTTTATTTTTAATTTTCATTTCTTTAATTTTTGAATAATCAACTAGATTCAATAGTTTGTTACTATTATCTACAACCGATCCAAGGACTTCACATTCTGTAGCTGGTCCCAGAAGAATATTAAAATCTTTACAATTACCAATTACTCCTCCTAAATTTAAAATATGAATTTTGTCGTGTTTATTTAATTCAGTAGGAACAGAACCTGTCATTCCTGAGGAGGCAATTCTATTACCCAATGCACCAACAATAATATCTCCCTCAGTTAATTCAGTAATTCTGCCAGATACTAACTCCAATTTATTATAATTTGGATTGACTGAAATTACTTTAACAGCAATTAACTGACCTTGATTACAATCAATTACATCTGAAATGCTCAATTCATCAATATTATTGATGTTTTTAAGAACAGAGCCTATTTTTTTTGTGTTAATCATCTTAAGGTTGGTTTTATATAATTATAAAGAATATAAGCAATATTTTATTTAATTTGAAATATGTTTAAAATTTATACTAAAGCTTTAAATTACGTACATTTTTAGCTGCCTGACGAATTCTTTGCTCATTTTCAACCAGTCCTATACGAACAAAACCTTCACCATATTCACCAAAAGCAATGCCAGGAGAAACAGCTACATCTGCTTTAACCATTAAATCTTTAGCAAATTTTAAAGATCCTTTATTTTGGTACTTTTTAGGTATTGGAGCCCATGCAAACATACTAGCTGAAGGACTAGGTATATCCCAGCCAGACCTTGACATAGACGCAACTAAAACATCTCGCCTACTCTTATAAGTTGCTCGAATACTTGAGACACAGCTTTGAGGACCATTAAGTGCTGTTGCTGCTGCAACTTGGACCGGTGTATAAGCCCCATAGTCTAAATAAGATTTAATTTTTGTGAGAGCTTCAATTAGTTTTTTATTTCCAACAGCAAATCCTATTCTCCAACCGGCCATAGCGTAAGTTTTTGACATAGAAGTAAATTCAACAGCTATTTCTTTAGCTCTATTTACTTGGAGAACTGAAGGAGGTGGTTTCTTATCAAAGTATATCTCAGCATAGGCAAGATCTGATAAAACATAAACATTATATTTCAAGGCCATCTTAACTATTTCTTTGTAAAAATTTAAGTCAACTACTTGCGCTGTTGGGTTTGATGGAAAGGATACAATTAGAGCTACTGGAGACGGAGTACTATTTCTTATAGATCGGTCTAATCTTTCAAGATAAGTTTCAGGATCAAAAACTCCATCTTTCATTGTCTGTAAATGTCTCAAAGAGGCTCCTGCTATAATAAATCCATATGGATGTATTGGGTATGAGGGATTGGGAGAGATAATGATGTCACCAGGAGTTGAAATTGCTTGAGCTAAGTTAGCTAAGCCCTCTTTTGAGCCCAAAGTTACAATAACTTCATTATCTGGATTTAATTTTACACCAAATCTCTTTTGATAATACTTTGCTTGAGCTTTTCTTAGACCTGCTATTCCTTTACTAACTGAATATCTTCCAGTACCAGGTTTATCAGTAACTTCTTTTAATTTGTCTCTTATATGTTTTGGTGTAGGCATATCAGGGTTACCCATACCGAAGTCAATTATATCTTTGCCATTCTTTCTGAGCCTTGCTTTAAGTTTATTTATTTCACCAAATATGTAAGGTGGCAATCTATCAATTCTATTAAATTCATCTTTCACATTTATAAAATAGTTATTTTTATCAATATCTGAAGAAAAAAATTATTTTAAGTTATCGTGTTGTAAGTAATACTTATGATTTCATTTAATATAAATATACAAATGAATAATATAAATTTTATAATTTAGATAATATTTTATCTATTATATTAGTTAATTTAGCTGCACCATATTTACATAGATGATTACTGTCGCAATAAAAACTTCTATTAGTTGTACCAATACTACATATATTATTATCGCAAAAAAGGTCTGTAATATTGTATAAATTTATTTCATCAATTCTTGTTTCAAAAGTTGTTAATGGTATTTCATTAAGTTTATCAAATTTTTTTTTATTAATAGATAAAGTATCTAAATCTCCAAAACCTTTACTCTTAAAAAAATATAATGACTCTGCTGGGTATTTTTGATGTGGAGGTTGTGTAATTAAATGTATTGGAACTTTTATTTTGTTATAATTATTTACAGTAGTATTAAAAGCTTTTGAAAAAGTATCAATGCTATGTCTAAGATTAAAAGGTCCTTTCTTGCTATCTGAAATTAGTTGTGAACCTTTATATTGATAATTTCCTAAAGTATAATATGACCATCTTGCTGATAGTATAATGCCACTTACTTTATTTTGTTGTGCAAATTTGTAAACTCTCTCATTTAAAAGATTACAATTTCTTTCGTACTGATCACCTCTCTTTGGATAAATTCCGATAAAAGGTAAGCACCCTGATGAACCAGTAAAAAAAACATTGATATCTGCTTTTTTAGCTCTATCGTTTATTAATTCTTTTAAACTAAGAGCGTGGGAGTCACCAAAAAGAATAAAATCAATTGTATCTTTTTTTTTTCCTAAATTACATCCCCATAATTTAGCTGAGTGATTAAAAGATGTATCAAAACAATTATCCAAGGTTGGTCTTTTAAAAGATTGTTTTAATTCATTTGAAAAATCGGCTCTATTTGAAAAACCATCATTTAGATTAATTATGTAACCTGTAAAGCTAAAAGCTAAAATGCCTAATATTGAAAAAATTAATATTATTTTTTTTGAAATTATTGACTTTTTTCTGAAAGGTATTTCAATAAATTGCCAACTTAATCTTGCTAAAAATAATGATAAAAAGCATATCATTATTAATTGAGCATGAGATAGTTCTCCTAATAGTCTGTGCCTTGAAAAAGCCAATAAAGGCTGATGCCAAAGGTAAGCACTATAAGATATCAAACCTATAGAAACAAAAGGTCTGAAACACAATAAATTATGAATGAATGTTTTAGGAACTGCTGTGAGCAATAATAAACCAGTACCAATTGTAGGTATGAGAGTTAATAAACTAGGGAAAGGTGTATTTTCATCAAAAAAAAATATTGAGTAACAGATCATACCAAAACCAATTACACTCAGTAATTGGTTTACAATTTGAGATTTAAAATACTCTTTGTGTTTAAGATAAATTGCCAAAAAAACACCTATGAGTAACTCCCAACCTCTAGTTGGAAGTAAATAGAAAGATGCAGATGGGCTATAATAGGAACCCAATTGCGCAAGAAACAAACTTGTGAGAAAAATTAAAGAGAATAAAAATAGGATAAATTTTATTTTTATTCTCCATATTATTAATAAAAATATTGGGAATATAATGTAGTATTGCTCCTCTAAAGCTAAACTCCAAGTGTGTAATAAAGGCTTTAACTCAGCTGCAGTATCAAAATAACCACTTTCTTTCCAGAATAAAAAGTTTGAGGAAAAAGTAGAGATAGCTACTAGACTTTGTCCAAAATCTTGTAGGTCACTAGGAGCAAGCCATAACCAAGCAAAAGGCAAACATGCAAGCATTACAAAAAATAAAATTGGTAAAATACGGCGAGCACGACGCTCATAAAAATTTAATATGCTAAATTTACCTGAAGATAATTCTGAAATAATAATATTTGTTATTAGATAACCACTAATAACTAAAAAAATATCAACACCAACAAAACCTCCATTAAATAATTCAAAACCAGCATGAAAGAAAATTACTGGTAATACCGCAAGGGCTCTTAAACCATCAATTTCTGGTTTATATTTCATAATTACATTCCAATTTATACTTTAATAATGGAATTATCAGTTAAATCATTTACTCATTCCCACTCAATAGTAGATGTTTGTAGAGTCATTGTATATCAACCATTCCGAAGCCACTTTTAAAAGTGTGTAAGTTTTGTGTAAGTTTAATGACCATCATATTTCTTTAGTAGATTTTTAAAATTTTTTATTTTTTTATAAACATTACTTTTTTTATCATATTCAACTTTCCAAAAAGGAAAATTTGGGTATTCAAGTTTTAAATATTTTGTTTCTATAAGTGAATATTCTATTGCCAATCTTAAAAATATACCAAAAGTTACTGGACAAGTGTTATCCGCTTTTCTTTTTTTAGCTAACTTTAGCCTAATATCCTTAAAGTTATACTTTTTGGTAGAGGGAGTTTTTTTAATAAATTTTATAATATCTTTTGGGGTTGATATGAGCATTAATTCTCCTTTTTTCATATCAGCAAAATCAAAATCTAATTTTTTAATTTTTGGTAAAAATTCTCTATTAAATTTTTTAAATGTTTTTAATTCATCAATTGATAATTTTGAAATATCTAAATTCATTCCCACTCTATGGTAGAGGGAGGTTTACTTGTTATATCATATAAAACTTTGTTGACTCTTTTAACATTATTAATAATCCGAGTTGCTACTGTAGATAAAGTTTCAATATCAATCTGTGTGACATCTGCTGTCATTCCATCAACTGAATTAATACATCTTAAAACACAAGTCTCCTCATAAGTTCTCTCATCACCCATCACACCTACAGATTTAACAGGAAGTAAAACTGCAAAAGCTTGCCATGATTTGTTGTACAAATCCTTTTCAATGAGAAAATTAATAAAAATTTCATCTATTTCTCTTAAAGTGTCTAGTCTTTGTCTATTAACCTTTCCAATACAACGGATACCAAGTCCTGGCCCAGGAAAAGGATGTCGATTAACAAATCTCAGATCTAATTTGTAGAATAGACCTAATCTTCTAACTTCGTCCTTAAAAAGCTCTTTAAAAGGCTCTATAACGTCAAATTTAAGGTCTTTTGGTAAACCACCAACATTATGATGTGATTTTATAGTCACACTCTTTCCACCATGGTAAGAACGACTTTCTATAATATCTGTATATAGAGTTCCTTGTGCTAAATAGAAATCTTTTTGTGATAATTTTCTGATATATTTTGAGAATACCTCTATAAATAAACCCCCAATTATCTTTCTTTTAAGTTCTGGATCAGTAACATTTTTTAGTTTTTTTAAGAAGATATGTTCTGCATTGATTATATTTAATTTTAAATTAAAGGATTTAAATACAGATTTTATATTTTTAATATCATACTTTCTAAGCAATCCATTATTTACAAATATAAAGTGAACGTTATCTAATTTAAGATATTTTGATATAGCAAATGCCAAAACTGTAGAGTCAACACCACCAGATACTGCACACACTATATTCGGTTTTTTTTCTTTAACATTAATTCTTAAATATCTACCAATAGTTTGGTGTAAATCATTATTTTTCCAATTTTCTTTTAAGTTACAAATATTAAATAAAAAATTCTTTAAAATTTGAGTGCCAAATTCAGAGTGCGTAACCTCACAATGAAATTGTATTGCATAAATATTTTTTTTATAAATAGCTGCTGGTATTTTATTTTTAGTTTTAGCAAGAATTTTAAAACCTTTTGGAATTTTTGTTAAACTATCTCCATGAGACATCCATACTTGTTGCTCAGAGTTAGTGTTCTTAAATAAATCACACTTTGATATCTTTATAATTGTTTTTCCATATTCTCTTTGGTTACTTTTTTCTATAACACCATCAAATTCTTTTGAGATATATTGAAAGCCATAACAAATACCTAAAACTGGTATAGGTATTTGATCTAAAGGAATATCAATTTTAGGTGCATTTTTATTTAAAACAGAGTCTGGGCCTCCTGATAATATTAAAACTGAATGGTTTAAAATATTAGTTACATTGTTGAGATACTTTGGAGGATAAATTTCTGCATAAACTCCCAGCTCACGAATTTTCCTTCCAATTAAGTGTGTATATTGAGATCCAAAATCTATAATTAAAACTGATTTACTCAATTTGAGCGGTAATTTGGAGCTTCTTTTGTTACTTGGACGCCGTGAACGTGACTTTCATTAATACCAGAATTGGTCAAACGGACAAATTTTGCATTTTTTTTTAGTATAGTGAGGTTCTTAGAGCCAGTATATCCCATTCCAGACCTCAAACCTCCTGTCAATTGAAATAAAACGTTAGATACTTGACCTTTATATGGAATTCTTCCCTCAATACCCTCAGGAACTAATTTGATAGCCTCATTAATTTCATCTTGAAAATATCGATCTGCAGAACCTCTGGCCATAGCGCCCAGAGAGCCCATTCCACGATAGGACTTATAAGATCTTCCTTGAAATAGAAAAACTTCTCCAGGTGACTCATCTGTTCCAGCAAATAAAGAACCTGCCATGATACAGTTAGCACCGGCTGCAAGCGCTTTTACAATGTCACCAGAATAACGTATCCCTCCATCAGAGATCATTGGAATTTTATTTTTATTGGTTATTGTAGCAATATCTTGAATGGCAGTAAATTGAGGTACTCCAACACCTGCAACAATTCTAGTAGTGCAGATAGAGCCTGGACCAATACCTACCTTAATTGCATCTGCACCTAATTTAATTAAGTCTTTAGCAGCTTCAGGTGTAGCAATATTACCTACAACTATAGGTAATTTTATTTTTTTTCTAATTTTTTTAAAAGACTCTAATACTGCTGATGAATGACCATGAGCTGTGTCTATGAATAAAATATCAACACCAGCTTTATCTAATTCTATAGCTCTTTCTAAGTCATTAGGCTTACTTCCTATTGCAGCACCAACTAATAATTGTCCATTTTTATCTTTAACAGAATACGGAAACTTCTCTCCTCTTTGAATATCCTTAACAGTAATTAAACCAATACATTTATTGTTGTTATCAGTTACAACTAGTTTCTCTATTCTATTTTCTTGTAGTAATTTTTTTGCAAGACCAAATGAAGACATTCCTTTTGATTGAGTTTGAGTAATAGAGATTACTTTTTTAGTCATTAAATCTCTAACTTTTGTTTTTTTATTAATTACAAATCGAACATCTCTATTAGTAATAATTCCCTGAAGTTTATTTGCTTTATCGACCACTGGAAAACCAGATATATTTTGTTTTTCCATTACATTTAAAACATCTTCAATTGTATTATTAGGACTCATTGTTATTGGATTATAGACAATCCCTGCTTCGTATCTTTTTACTTTTTTAACTTCATAACTTTGCGTCTCAATATCATAATTTTTGTGAATTACTCCTAAACCGCCATTTTGAGACATTGATATTGCCATTTTGGACTCTGTTACAGTGTCCATTGCTGCTGATATGATAGGTATATTTAGTTTTATATCTTTTGTTAGATTTGTTGAAATATCGACGTTATTCGGGAGGATAGTTGATGCTTGGGGTTTTAATAAAACGTCATCAAACGTTAAATATTCTTTAACTTGGGCCATGGCCAATATTAGTTTTTTTTATATTAAAATCAAGATCTGACTAGGATAGTTTTCTTCCGTCATTGAGACCAGCTTCGTAGTCTAGTGGATCTACATCATCTAAGCACCCTAGATTAATACCCATACCATTTGGATCAGTTCTTCTATTGTGGTGAGTGTATATCCCGCAATGCTTGCAAAAAAAATGTTCAGCTAAGTTTAGATTAAATTGATAAAGAGATAGATCTTCTTTTCCCTTTAAAAGTTTAAAATTAGATTTAGGAACCATTATCATTTTTGCATTTTTTCTAATACAAATGGAGCAATTGCATTGCAATATTTTTTCAAGATCAGAGTCAATCTCAAACTCAATAGCTTTACAGTGACACGATCCTTTATGAAGCACGGCTATTTTCTTTAAAGAAATTTTTTAAAATATTTTTAGTTTCACTCGCCGTTTCTAAAATAGACATATGTCCAGACTCTTCTAAAACGACTGTTTTTGATCCCTCTATATTTGAAGCTAATTCTAGACCCACTTTTTTAGGAGTCATTTTATCATGTTTACCTACGATACATAAAGTTGGGTGTTTAATGCTTTTAGCAGCAGCTTCACCATTAGTGTATTTATCGCAAGCATTGAAGTCTGCACCAAGAGTTCCGTCATTATTTGAAGATACTAGCTGACCACCCATACCTAAATGGCTTAATCCTGGAACAGGATGGCCACCTTTATGCCCTAAAGGTCCATGCACCCAATCCATCATAAGATCAACTGCTTTTTGATCTTTATTTAATGCTAAGTCTAAAAGTTCAGTGTTCATCTTCATTGACATAGATCCATTGATTAGTGCAAGTAAATCTAATTTCTCAGGATGTCTTTGTGCAAATTCTAATCCCACCAAACATCCCTGTGAATGACCGACGTACGAGGCTTTATCAATACCCAAAGATGTTAATAGGTCTGCAACCCAATCAGCCATCTCCTCGATAGTTTTTAATGGTGGTCCTTCTGAGTCACCATGACCGGGTAGATCTAATGCAATTGTATTGTAACCATGAAATGCAAAGTATCTTGTTTGAAGCACCCATGTGACATGGCTCAGACCACTACCATGAACAAATACAATCGAGGGTTGATTTTTATCTATTTCTCTTCCACTAGATGTGTAATATGCCTCTTTTCCGTTAACTTTAAGCTTCATTTAGAAGCTACAAGTCTTGGCTTTTGAGATGCTCTGAAACCATTTTCAAAGTCATTAATAATGTCATCCATGTCTTCCAAGCCAACAGAAAAACGTATCATATCTTCAGTTAGACCTGCCAACTCTAATGATTTTTTATCCATTTGAGAGTGAGTTGCGGATGCTGGATGAATGACTAGTGATTTTGCGTCGCCAACGTTAGCTAAATGTGATGTTAGTTTTAAAGAGTTTATAAATGCGTGACCAGCTTCTTTGCCCCCTTTAATTCCAAACGCTATCATTGAGCCGGCACCCTTAGGCATTAATTTTGCAGCAACTTTATGATCAGGGTGATCCGGTAAGCTTGGATGGTTTACCCAAGAAACACTTGGGTTGTTACTTAAGTAATCAACCATTATTTTAGTATTGGATAAATGCTTTTCCATTCTCACTGAAAGAGTTTCTATTCCTATTAAAATATTAAATGCATTTGTTGGACTCATACATGGACCAAAGTCTCTCATGCCCTCTGCCCTTGCTCTCATAGTAAATGCTGCTGGACCAAATTCTTCTGCAAAAGAAAGACCGTGATAACCATCATATGGTTCAGTCATTGTTGGAAACTTATCTCCCTTAGTCCAATCAAAGTCACCCTTTTCAACAATTATACCACCCATAGAAGTGCCATGACCTGCCATCCATTTTGTTAGAGAGTGTGTGATTATATCTGCACCTAATTCAAAGAGATTACACAAATATGGTGTGTTAAATGTTCCATCGACCATTAAAGGAATACCTGCCTCTTTTGCTATTTTGGAAATTTCAGGTAAATCCATAATTTCTATACCAGGATTACCAATCAACTCACCCCAAATACATTTTGTATTTGGTTGAATTGCTTTTTTAAAACCCTCTGTGTCTCTAGGCTTGACAAAAGTTGTTTCAATACCAAATCTTTTTAAAGTTAGTCTCAGTAAGTTAAAAGAGCCTCCATACAATTGCGATGAGGAAACAATATGATCGCCTGCACTACAAATATTTAGAAGAGCTAGCATCATTGCACTCATACCAGAGGCAGTAGCTAAAGCAGCAGAGCCGCCTTCTAAAGCTGCAACTCTTTCTTCAAGAACAGATATAGTTGGATTGGATATTCTGCTATAGATATGGCCACCCTCCTCTAGATTGAATAAAGCAGCTGCGTGATCTGCATCTTGGAATAAGTATGATGTTGTTTGATAAATTGGAACGGCACGCGAGCCAAAATTTTTATCTGGCTGATGCCCACTATGTAAGGTTTTAGTGTTAAATTTGTATGTTTTAGGATCGGTCATGACAAAATATAACACAAATTTTTTAATGAAAGTAATAGAAAAAAGTCTCAGTTTTAAGGCTTATGTCGAAAAGACATAATCTTTAATTAATAATTTGTAATCCACATGGTTTGATAGGCCTTTAGAGTAATCGTTGATTTGATATCAATAATTATCTCATTAGAGATTAAATCCCACCATTCATTTGACGCAATTAGATTTAATTCTGACAAATCTAAATATTGAAACACATTAGTTACATTGCTTACACAAAATATTGATTGCCTTTTGTCATGACTTTGTCTCCAAAAGCCAAAAAAATTTTTACCCAAATTAAATGTAAATTGTGTAGCATTTGGATGAAATGCAGATTGGTTTTTTCTAATTTCAATTAATTTTGATAATTGATTATATATTTTTGAATTAAAACTATCAGTGTTTGTAAGCAATCCATCAATTTCTCCATATTTCCAGGATCTTCTATTTATAGATCTATTACTTTTAGTCTGATCTAACCTTTCATAGTCATTTGTGGAGCCCAAAATACTATGTATGTAAAATGCTGGTATTCCCTCCAGTCCTAACATAATAGCATGACAACAAATAAACCTTTCAATTTGCAAATGATCAACACCTTGAAATGTTCCTTTCATTGCATCTATGAGTGAGATGTTTATTTCATAAACAGTCTCGGTGTTATCAGTTTTTTTTCTTTTTGTAGTTTTTGCTCCAAAATCAGTCATGATATCGACTAAATTATTCCTCTCTTTTTCTGTTAAAATTCCCTCTGTCGGTCTTAGGCCAATACCATCATGAGAGGCTATGAAATTGAAATAAGATGTGTGATCTTTTGCAGGAGGCATGCTCATTGACCATTTTCGAAGAGCTGTGCTATCTCCCATAACAAGAGTCCATAGTAGCAATGGAGGTAAAGCAAAGTTATATACAGCATTTGCTTCATCGTTTTCCCCGAAATAACTTAGATTTTCTAAATTAGGTAAATTTGTTTCAGTTATGAGCAATGTATTTTTACTAAATGCATTCAAAAGTGTTCTAATTAATTTAACAACTTCATGAGTTTGAGGTAAATTTAGACAGTTAGTGTCGTATTCTTTCCAAAGAAAAGCAATAGCATCTAATCTAAATACTCTAACACCATTTTTAAGATATAAATGAATTAACTTAATAAAAAAAAATAAAACCTCAGGATTTTTAAAGTTAAAGTCAACTTGATCGTGGCTGAAAGTACACCATAAATAATAAATTTCTTTGTTTATTTCAAATTCTCTAAAAAGATCTGAGCTTCTAGGGCGAACAACTTGTTCATAACCTTGTTTGTTTTT
>CABZCN010000005.1 GCA_902524245.1 uncultured Alphaproteobacteria bacterium | reverse complement strand
TTTAAATCTTGCATATCATCCTATGTACTTGGGCGACTCAAATTCCACAAAAGTTATTTATGAATTTGTTGATTATAATTGTGGTTATTGTCAAAAATTCCATCAAGAATTAATAAATGTAATGAAAGATAATTCATTAAAACTTGTTATTATACAGATGCCAATTTTAGGGAATTTTTCAGAGGAGTTGACTAAGTTGGCATTAGCTTCCTCCTTGCAAGGTCAATTTAAGGTTGTCCATAATTATTTATATTCTACTGAGAGAAAATCAAAAATGGAGGATATTTTGGCCGACTTATTTTTAAGGGGCGTTGATCTTGACATACTAAAGAATGATTTGGACTCGCAAGAGGTATCAGACTTTCTATCTATTCATAGAAGTTACGCTGATGAATTTAAATTTACTGGAACACCTGCAACTATAATTGGAAATCAAATAATTCCAGGCTTTATCGATGCAGATAAAATTACTGAGATTTTGGAAAAAGAATTTTCCTGAGCTCAATGAAAATCAGTAATTTTTCAAAGATTTCTTCAAATATTTTTGGATCTCGTGTAACCGGATTTATTAGAGACATACTTTTTGCAAATTATTTAGGTGCCAATTTGATGTCAGATGCATTCCTTTTTGCCTATAGATTACCAAATTTATTTAGAAGAATTTTTGCTGAGGGCTCAATGAATAGTGTATTTATTCCTTTGTATGTAAACCAAGAAAAAATGAATTCAAAATCAGCAAATGATTTTATATGGATAGTTTTCAACTTTTTTTTTGTAATTACTTTATTTTTATCTTTTTTAATTTTTTTTTTTACTGAGCAAGTTATATCAATTTTAGCACCAGGATTTTTATTAAATAATAGTCAATTTTTATTAGCAAATCAGTTATTGATTATAACTTTTCCTTTTTTGATATTTGTGACTCTGTCATCAGTGTTGAGTTCAGTTTTGAATGTGAAAGGAAAATTTTTTTTACCTTCCTTCTTATCAGTAATTCTTAACATTTTCATGATTGTAACTTTGGTGTCATTCAAGTCTAACTCTCATTTTGCACTCGCTTGGTCAATGATAATAGCTGGTTTCACTCAATTGATCCTTTTGTTTATCAATTTAGGTACAATAAAAATATTTTGGGGTATAGGATTAATGAGTATAAAAGTCTTGTCTAGAGAGCTTAAAAAATTCTTTGGAAGATTTCTCTACTCTTTACTGGGTTCTGGTATTGTTCAGTTAAATATTTTTATCTCAATGTTATTTGCTTCTTTAGTGGGAGGGGGCGCTATAAGCCAAATTTACTACGCTGATAGAATTATTGACTTACCATTTGCTCTTATTGCAGTTGCTATGTCTTTTACACTTTTGCCTTATTTGAGCAAAAATATTTCAGATGAGAGTAAAAATTCTAAAGCTTTCAACGAAACAGTAATATTTTGCTTTCTTTTTGCTATCCCAAGCGCATTTGGTATTTTTATTCTGAGTGAAGATATTATAAGAGCATTATTTGGTAGGGGTGAATTTAGTAATGAGGATGTGCTAATTACATCTCAGATTTTACTTGTCTACTCTTTTTCATTGCCAGGATATATGCTCGCTCGAATTTTTAATCAAGTCTTTTACTCTTATGAAAAAGTTGAGTATCCCGTCAAAGCAGCTGTTCCAACATTTATATGTAATTTTATTTTATGTTTTCTTCTTTACAGGCCTTTGGGTGTTTTGGGATTAGCAATATCAGGTGCTGTGAGCATATGGTTAAATTTATTTATTCAAATTCTTTACTTAAGAAAAAACTTTAGAAGTTTTTATGAAAAATTATTAATTTTTGATTTTAAAAAACTATTAAAGATTTTATTTAGTGCAATTATTATGATGGTTTCAATATTAATATTTAAAAAAATTCTGGATTTGAACATTTATCTAGATTTATTCATTCAAATACTTATTGGTTTGATAATATATTTTTTGATTTTAAATTGGCTTAAATTAAATGAAATAAAACTTGTATTTCAATTAAATAAATTTAATTAGGAATTTTATTTACTAATTTTTAATTTAATTTAAAAGTATGTATCCCTATTTTATGGGCGTGTAGCTCAGTTGGTTAGAGTACTTGCTCGACACGCAAGGGGTCACAGGTTCGAATCCTGTCACGCCCACCATTTACTTTTTAACTTGATGATGTATTATTAACTTGAATGAAAAAATATTTACTAAGCTTAATAATTTTTGTCCTTTCATCAAACATAACAATTAGCGCAAATAGTTATTCTATATTTGGAGGCACCTATGATTACGATGATGACAACACAACGAATTTATTTGGTCTAAATTATCATATATCTAATAGTGAAATAGATTTGATTAATATTTTAACCATTAACCCAGTTATTGGTGGTTTCATTACAGCTGAGAGCGCATCTATGTTTTATGGTGGGTTTGAAACAAATATTGGAGCAGACTCAATTTATTTGAACCTTTCTTCGTCAGCTGGTATTTACAGTAATGGGGATGGTAAAGACTTAGGAAATGCACTCCAATTTAAATCTGAAGTAAATTTATTTTATAGCATATCTAAAGAATCTAGATTTGGTATAGGATCTCATCACATTTCTAATGCAGGATTAAATTCAGTAAATCCAGGTACAAATAATTATTACCTGATTTACAATAGAAATTTCTGAATCTTTTAATAATTATCCAATTGTTAATTTGCAAAATTCGTTTATTTTTACCTAAATGACTAAAAACTTTTTAGCTTATTTATTATTCTCAATCTTAATTGTAATAATTCTTGTAATTGGATATGAGGAGATTAAATATTATTTTGATGCCAATCCTTACATAAATGGAATAATTCTTCTAACACTCATAATTGGTTTTCTTCTGTACTCCTTTAAGATATTCACTTTAAGTTCAGAGTTTAGATTCATGAATTCTGTTGCATTTGGAAAATTAAAACTAAACGACTCATCTTTAAACAACTATCCAATTACCAAATCTATTGCAAATAATCTTGGTATAACAACCACTAACAAAAGTATAACTAAAACACTTGATGAGATACTAGATGATCTTTTATCCACAGTTGAAAGTGGCAGTGACATATCAAAATATCTTATCAACCTAGCTATTTTTTTAGGGCTTATAGGAACTTTTTATGGATTACTTTTAACTATAGGGAGTGTTTCAAATGTTATTGATAGTTTGTCTGTTGAAGAACAAGATTTTGGGGCATTTTTTAACAATCTTAAAGATGGATTAAAATCACCTTTATCTGGTATGACAATAGCCTTTAGCTCATCATTGTTTGGTTTGGTAACTTCTTTGATTTTAGGACTTTATGAAATAATAACTAGAGGCATTAAACAGAATTATTATGAATTTTGTGAAAATCAAATTCGACTTTTTTATAGATCTAGCCCTAACACAAATAAATTTAATCATAACTCCGATAGCACCAACTTCTCTCAAAATGTTGTTTCTAAGCTTGACGACTTGGTTGATAGTATGAAAAATTCTAATGACGATTTAAGGAAAGAAGTCATTACAGAACTTAGGTCTGTAAGCAAGTCTATCAAAGACTTAGACAAAAAGTGAGCTATCTCTCTAAAACTCAAAGTTCAGATAATGGAAATATAATATGGCCTGGATTTGTAGATGTATTGGCATCTACGTTGATGGTTATTATTTTTATAGTTTTACTATTTACAGTTGCTCAAGTTTATTTGGGAGATCTTGTTGTAGGAAAAAATGAGCAAATACAAAGTTTAGAAAAGACAATTGTTATACAAGACGAAACTATTGTGGAACAAGATGTAACACTTACAGATAAAGAGATTGAATTAATTGACAGACAAAACTTAATTGAAAAACTTGATGAAGAGATATCTATTAAACAATCTCAAATTTTAGCTCAAGATACGATCATTCAAGACCAAGCACTTGATATAGATAAACTAAATACGATAATTGCTAAAATTACTGATGAGTTATCTTTATCTCTAGCTGATAGAGAAACTCTTCAGCAAAATCTCTCTGAATTAAATAAACAACAAGAAATATTAAAATCAGATTTAATAAAACTTGGTGGAGAAAACAGTGAGCTAGTTGGACAAATTGGCGAGTCACAAAATAGAATCGAAAATCTTTTAGAATCATTAAGTTCTTCAGAGAATATAAATCAAGAATTACAAAACAAATTATCTGCTTTAGAGGAGGAGTCAGCAATACAATCAAGTGATTTAAATGAGGCCCTAAATTTGATATCTAATTTAGCCTTGGATATCGAGATACTTAGTAATGAAATTAATCTTTTAAATAACTTACTGGAGTCTAAAGAGGCTGAAATTGCTCAAAACGAGATAGAACTTGGGGAGTTAGGAGATAGATTAAATCGAGTGCTTACAAGTGAATTATTCAAATTACAAAAGTATAAATCAGAATTTTTTGGCAAGTTATCTGAAGCTTTAGCTGATAGAGACGATATCCAAATCAAAGGGGATAGATTTATTTTTCAATCTGAGATCTTATTTGACTCTGGAAGTGCAAATATTCAAGAAGAAGGTAGGATTGCTCTATCTCTTATTACCAAAACAATTATTGAAGTTGCAGAGTCAATACCATCTGATTTAAATTGGATTTTACAAATAGATGGGCACACTGATAAAATACCTATTTCAACTTCTCAATTTCCATCAAATTGGGAGCTATCTCATGCTAGAGCGCTTGAGGTCGTAAAATTTCTTATTCAACAAGGTATCCCTGCTAACAAATTGTCAGCAAACGGTTATGGCGAATATCAACCTATCAACACAGGAGATACCAGAGAGGATCTTAAAGAAAATCGAAGAATTGAATTAAAAATTACTCAAAAGTAAATTTATTCAATCCACATTTTGATTATCTTATCTGGATCATCTACAAGACCATTTTTTATAGGATCGCCTTTTTTGATTGCATCAACAAACTCCATTCCTTCGATTACTTCGCCCCAAACAGTATATTGTCCGTCTAAATGTGGAGTATCACCGAAGCAAATAAAAAATTGACTATCAGCACTATTAGGATCTTGTGCACGTGCCATACTTAAAGTTCCTCTTTTATGTGGCATGTCATTAAATTCTGCTTCAATATTATTACCAGAACCACCTGTGCCAGCTCTTCTTAAATCATAGGTATCTGAATTTGAATTCCCAAACTGAACATCTCCTGTTTGGGCCATAAAACCATCTATTACTCTGTGAAAAACTACTCCATCGTAACTGCCTTTTGCAACTAGATCAGTAATTTGTTTAACATGTTTTGGTGCCTTATCTTCAAAGGTCTTTATTTTGACGATTCCGTCTTTAAGTTGTAAATTGATGACATCCTCCTTAGAATATAAATTGCTAGAAAATAGTAAAAATGAAATTGAAATAATTAATTTAATCAAACTCATTTTATGAAATTAGCATAGTTTACTATCAATAAAATTTATTTATTTGATAAATCTGTCGCTATAGATGTTATTTTTTTTCTTAGCGAATTAAGGCCGTTAGATCTTGATTGACCAAGATGGAAAGAAAGACCAATTTCTTCAAAAAAAGATAATGGGGTGTTTATTATTGTTTCAGGAGTTTCATCGTTATAAGCAAAATAAACTAAATAAAACAAACCTTTTACAATTACAGAGTCGCTTGAACCTAAAAGGTTGATTTTTCCATCATTGATTTTAGGCACCATCCATAGATTTGATGTACATCCTTGAACACGATATTTCTCAGTTTTATATTTATTATCAAGATCAGGGAGTTTTTTTCCTAAATCTATTAGGTATTGATATTTATCTTCCCAATTATCAAAAAATGAGAAATCTTCCTTAATTTTGTTGATTTTTTCATGAATTAACATAAATTTTTGCCTTATTATTTATAACTAATACATTAAATTATGAAAATTAAAAGTTCTCTTAAAACAGCTAAAACCAGAGATAAAAATAATCAACTGGTTAGAAGAAAGGGTAGGTTATATGTAATCAACAAAACCAACCCAAGAATGAAAGCCAGACAAGGCTAAAATCAATCTAGATACTTCTCAACTTCTAACGCTGCCATACATCCCATACCTGCAGCGGTAACAGCTTGCCTATAAATCTTATCTTTAACATCTCCTGCAGCAAATACCCCTTCAATCGAGGTCTTTGTACTATCTGGATCGGTAATAATGTATCCACCCTCATCCATTTTTAGTTGACCTTTAAATAATTGTGTTGCTGGATCATGACCTATAGCAATGAAAACCCCATCTATTTTGAGATTTGAAATTTTGTTATCTTGTTTATTCGTTAAGTCTATTGACTCTAAATCATCATTTCCATTAAACTTAGTTACTTCACTATTCCAAATAAACTCTATTTTAGAATTTTGTTTTAATCGATCTTGTAATATTTTTTCAGCTCTTAGTTTATCTCTTCTGTGAACAAGATAAACTTTTGTTGCAAATTTAGTTAAAAATAATGCTTCCTCAGCTGCACTATTTCCGCCACCAATCACAGCAACCTCTTTATCTTTAAAGAAAAAACCATCACAAGTTGCACATGCAGATAGTCCATGACCTTGAAATTTAGCCTCATTTTCTAAACCGAGCCATCTCGCTTGTGCTCCTGTGCTAATTATCACAGTTTTGGTATTTAGAGTTGTGCCATTATCTAAATTTAATTTTTTAATTTTTTCGTTTAAAAAAACTTCTGTTACTTGTGAATTTATTATTTCAGTACCGACATGTGCGGCTTGCTTTTGCATCTGTTCCATTAACCATGGTCCTTGGATAGGATCTTCGTACCCTGGATAGTTTTCTACATCAGTAGTTATAGTAAGTTGACCACCAGGCTGAAAACCACTCACTAAAATAGGATTTAAATTAGCCCTAGCAGCGTATATGGCAGCAGTATATCCAGCAGGTCCTGAACCTATAATAATAACATTATTAATATCAGCCATCTATTGGCCAACTAGTGGGAAAGGTTACATAATTTATCTGCATGCATCGTCTCTCAACCTTAATTTCTTTTTTTTCAAGCCCATGCCAAGTATTATTTCCAGAGGCAAAAAAATAACCAGTGTTATGTTTGTATGGTACTGTTTTAACAAGATTCATATCAGTATCATAAAAATCTGTTCCAAGTTTTTCTGATTCATCGTAGGTGTTTATAAATAACATCATTGTCATTAATTTCTCTTTGATATCCAAATGTGGTTTTAGCCAAAAACCTTTACGATCTGATATGTACTCAATTCTGATAAAACTATTTGATAAATTTTTTTTTATTTTCTCTTGTATTGACTCAATAACATCTTTATCCCTCAAATCATCAATTAAACCCATACCATTTGATAAGTTTTTTGAATTATCGCTCTCTAAAAAAACTCTTAGTTTTCCATCTATTCCATCTCCACCTGCATCAGCGGCTCTTGTTCCGTCAAAAGACCGAGGTGCATCAGATATATCTACATCATTAAGTTCTTTTATGAGCCCTTCTGAAAAAGGGGAGTCTAGCTCCCAATGAGGGAAAGGGTCAAAGTATGTTGTACAACGATTTAATATTGATTCCTTAAGCATTGTTAGATCTGAACCTATAATTAGATTGTATCTTATTCAAGATCTTAGTTTTAAGATTTTTGTTATACTCATCAATAGAGATTTCATAAGGTTTTAAATTTTGATTATAAAATTGTGCTAAATTAAGCTTTGTAATTTTATCAAAGAACTTAAGATATCTTTTTGGGCAAAATTTTTCTTCAAACTTAAATAAAAAAGTACCAGCTTCAGAGGATATAGCTTCAGATATCATGGATATAGAGTCCCAAGTTACAACTTGTAAATTACCCTCAGATAGAAGCTCACCATACTTCTTTGGATTAAATAAATCATTGAAGGTAATAACATTTTCATTATCAATTTTTGATAATTCTTTTATAAGCCCTCTTGGTGTTCTTCGTGATGGTATAACATTAATTTTGAACTTATTGCTTAAAAATTTTATTTCATTTAAAATTTTTTCTTGTGTTTGCTGTTGAAATTTAAAATATTTGTTTGGTCCACCAATAATAAAATTTATGGTATTTTTATTTCTAATATTTTTTTTGAATTTAATATTATGTATGGCTAATAAAGTTGAAATACAATTATCAAAATTTAAATTATCATGTTCCGGGCAAATAATAAGATCAAAAAGCTTATAATTTATTTTCGGGTCTTGTATGTGTATATTAAAAATTAAATCCTTAAACTTTCTTTTTAAATAAACAGACGCTTTGACACTTTTTTTACCACAACTGATAAGGATTGTATTTTTTTCAATTTTTAATAAAGATAAATTACTATATGCTAAACTACTGGTTGGTATTAACTCAATAGGTAAATTTTTGAAAATAGATTTAAGTTTTAAATCATAATTTTCATAAGAGTCTGAGATTAGATTAGCTAATCCCTCTATTTGACTTCTCATACCAGCAGCACCTTCACTGATGGTAATTACTTTGTAGGTATTCAAATTTTATTATTTAAATCTTACTGACTTAATTTCGTAAGAAGTTATACCTTTTGGGGTTGAAACTTCAATATAATCACCCTTTTTCTTTCCAATTAAGGCTCTTGCAATAGGGCTAGTTACAGATATTTTTTTTTGTTCGATGTCAGCTTCCACCTCTCCAACTAACTGATACTTAGACTCTTTATCATTATCTAAGTTTATAATTGAAACAGTAGCTCCAAATTTTATAACCGTTCCTGAAAGTTTAGATACATCTATTAGTTCTGCTTGAGCAATAATGCTCTCTATCTCAGCTACTCGTCCTTCAATGAAACTTTGTTTTTCTCTAGCTGCATGATATTCAGCGTTCTCAGAAAGGTCACCATTACTTCTAGCATCAGCTATGGCCTTGATAATAATTGGCCTTTCAACTGTTTTAAGATGTTTTAGTTCGTCGAGGAGTTTTTTTTGCCCCTCTTCTGTCATTGGTATCTTTTCCATTTGTTTGTATTTTTATTAAGCTGTAGAAAATATTGAATTTTATGTGTTATTTCAAATGAATTTTTATACTAAAAAGAATGATGATTTTGAATAGGTTTTACGGAAATAGGCTTATTTTTCAATGTAATCAGTGATTTAATTAGTATTTCTGCACTTCTTAGGTTGGTGTAATATGGAATATTAAGATCAACAGACGTTCTCCTTATAGTAAAACTATCAATTATTGCCTGTTTTTTTTCTGTTGTATTTATAACTAAATCAATCTTATTTTGTTTTATATACTCTACTACATGTGGTGATCCTTCAGCTACCTTGTTAACTAAATTTGAAGAAATTCCCTTTTTCAATAAAAAGTCGTGAGTCCCTTTTGTTGTATATAAATTATAACCATTTTCTATGAAAGATTTAGCTATTTCAGATATACTTTGCTTATCTTCATTTTTAACAGAGATGAATATATTTTTTAAGTCATTTAATTTTTGTCCTGCACCAATTTGACTTTTGAAATAAGCCAAATAAAAATCCTCGTCTATACCCATAACCTCACCGGTGCTTTTCATCTCTGGACCAAGTATTACATCGGTATTTGGGAATTTATTGAATGGAAATACAGCCTCCTTGATTGCAAAGTAAGGTAAAGTATTATTATCAAAATTCTTATACTCTTGAGTTAGAGTTTTACCTACGATTAATTCAGCTGCAATTTTAATGAATGGTATTCCTATTGCCTTAGCCAGAAAAGGAATCGTTCTACTAGCTCTAGGATTTGCTTCAAGTATAAAAATCTCATCATCTTTGATAGCATATTGAATATTCATCAAACCAAGTATCTTTAATTCATTCACAAGAGAGATACTAAATTTTTTTATATCTGATATAATTTTATCATTAAGAGAAAAGGGGGGTATGCTACAAGCACTATCACCCGAGTGAATACCAGCCTCTTCAATATGTTCCATAATTCCAGCAATCATGGTACTACCCTGATTATCTCTTAATACATCAACATCTACCTCTTTTGCATTCTGAAGAAACTCATCGATTAGAATTACATTATTTTCTAGTGCCCAATAGTTTTGATCAATATAATCTTGCACATCATCTAAATTAGACATTTTTTCCATCATTCTTCCACCCAGGACATATGAGGGCCTTAACAAAATAGGAAACTTAAGTTTAGAGGATTTAGTGACAAGTTCTTTTGTTCCTAAAGAGATATCACTCTTTGGTTGTTTTAAACCTACCTTTTGAATTAATTTTTGAAATCTCTCTCTGTCTTCGGATATATCTATCGCTTCGAAAGATGTGCCTAATATCTTATATCCATATTCTTTGAGTTTATTAGCTATTCTCAAAGGTGTCTGACCACCAAACTGGACAATAACACCCTCAACAACACCTTTCTCGTTTTCTTTGTCAATTATATTTTTAACATATTCAAAGTCCAAAGGCTCAAAATATAGTTTATCTGAAGTATCATAATCAGTTGAGACTGTTTCAGGATTACAATTAATCATAATTGTTTCATAACCAAGTTTCTGAAAAGATTTTACAGCTTGCACACAACAATAATCAAATTCTATACCTTGACCTATTCTATTAGGGCCAGAGCCAAGAATAATTATCTTTTTCTTATTCGTTGGTCTAGACTCACAACTAAATTCATTTGTTTCAGAGATAAATGTTGAATAAAGATAAGCAGTAGAAGAGTCAAATTCATTTCCGCAAGTGTCTACTCTTTTAAATACTGTTTTTAAGTTATTTTTTTCCTGAAGGTCGTAAATTTCATTTATATTAATTTTTGTTAAATTGCTTATATGATGATTAGAAAATCCAATTTTTTTGGCAAAAATAAATAAATTTTTTTCTAAACTACTACCTGCCTTTACTAATTGTTGCTCAATTTTTATAATCTCATTTATTTCTCTCAAAAAAAATAAATCAATATATGTTAATTCGTTTATTTCATTTAAAGGTATCTTACGTCTTATAGCTTCTGCAACTATTAATAATCTATCAGGTCTTTGCATTGTGAGTAAATTTTTTAAAATTTCATCTTTAATATTTAGTAATTCATGACTTATATCTAAACCAAAGTTATCTGACTCTATTGAGTAGAATGCTTTTAATAGAGACTCTTTAAAAGTTCTACCTATAGACATAATTTCACCAACAGATTTCATGGCAGTATTTAGCTCACTAGGTGTCCCTTGAAATTTTTCAAAATTAAATTTTGGTATTTTGGTCACGATATAGTCTATAACTGGTTCAAAACTTGCTGGAGTTACCTTAGTAATATCATTTTCTAATTCATCTAATGTGTAACCAACTGCTAACAAAGCTGCTATTTTAGCGATAGGGAAACCTGTAGCTTTAGAGGCTAATGCAGATGATCTACTAACTCGAGGATTCATTTCAATAATCAATATCCTTCCATTTTCTGGATTTACTGCAAATTGGACATTTGAACCACCAGTCTCTACTCCAATTTTTCTTAAAATAGCAATACTTTGATTTCTTAGTTTTTGATATTCTTTATCAGTTAATGTAAGTGCTGGAGCTATTGTAATACTATCCCCTGTATGCACTCCCATTGGATCTAAGTTCTCTATTGAACATACTATTATTGAGTTATCTAAATTATCTCTAACTACCTCAAATTCAAATTCTTTCCATCCAATTAAGGACTCTTCAACAAGAGTTTTTGATACAGGACTTAAATCGATAGCATTTTTGACCTTTGATATGAATTCATCTTTGTCATTTACAATCCCACCACCAGTTCCTCCAAGAGTATAAAAAGGTCTTAAAATTAATGGAAAACTTACCTCATTAATTATTTTATTTAGATCAGACTTGTCATCAACTATTATACTAAATGGTGTCTCGAGTCCAATTTCAGACATCGCTTCTGCAAATAATTTTCTATCTTCAGCTACATCGATAGATCTTGGACTAGCACCTAAAATTTTAATTGAACAATTTTTAAAATAATTCTCTTTGTTTAACTCTCTGATAATATTTAGAGCTGTTTGACCTCCCATTGTTGGTAAAATTGCATCGGGTTTCTCTTTATCAATTATTTTTTTTACAATTTCTTTTTCAATAGGCTCAATATAAGTTTTATCTGCAAATTCTGGATCTGTCATTATTGTTGCTGGATTGGAGTTAATTAAAATAACTTTATAACCCTCTTTTTTAAGTGCCTTACATGCTTGACTGCCAGAGTAATCAAATTCACATGCTTGACCTATAATGATAGGACCAGAGCCAATAACCAATATTTTAGATATATCTTTTCTAGCCGGCATTCTTTTCCATTAAATTTATAAATTCATCGAAAAGATATCTACTGTCATGTGGTCCAGGGCTAGACTCTGGATGATATTGAACAGAAAACAAAGGTTGATCATTTGCTCTCATGCCATCAATAGTTTTATCAAACAATGATTTATGTGTTATTTGAAGATTGGAGGGAAAATTTTCCTCTAAAACTACAAAACCGTGATTTTGAGATGTAATTTCAACTTTGTTTGTTTCTAAGTTTTTTACTGGGTGATTACCACCTCGATGACCTTTTTCCATTCGAGCAGTGGAGGCATTAAATGCTAAACTCAATATTTGATGACCTAGGCATATACCAAAAGTGGGTATTTTTTTATTTAGTAATTTATTTAATTCAGATTTTATATTTTCATATACTTTTTTGGGATCACCGGGGCCATTACTTAAAAAAAAACCGTCAAAATTCTTATTAATAATATCTTCAGCTTTAAAATTCATATCAAATTCCTCAATCTTACAATTTCTAAAGTATAAGTTTTTCTTAATGTTGTCTTTTGCTCCAAAATTTAAGAAAGCTATTGAGTACTTTTTTTTACCTATTTCTTGTTTTTCTATGTTCAGTTCAGATGTAAAATCTTTGATTACATCATTCTCTTCTAGAGAAAGACTTTGATCTATTTGTTTACAAATTTGCTCTATTCCTTTGTTTTTAAAATATTCCTCAGAACATAGCATTATATTTTTTGGTCCAAAATTTCTTACAATTTTAGTTACGGTCCTTGTATCTAAGTCAAAAAAAGCACAAGAATTTTGACTTATGATCCAATTTGTAAAATTTGTTTGTGCTCTCCAATTTGAACTTAATTCAAATAATTCATTACAAATTAAACCAGAAGCATGTATTTTCCATGACTCGTAATCTTCATTATTACATCCAACAATGCCAATCAATGGAAAGGTAAAATTTATAAACTGAGATTTATATGAGGGATCAGTTAATATTTCCTGATAACCCGTCATACTAGTATTGAAGCAAATTTCTGCTATCTTAAATTGATCTTTTGATAAAAACTTACCTTTGAAAATATATTTTTTGTTATAAATTAAATAACCGTTTTGATAATTAAGTTTAGTTTTATTATCTAATACGGTCATATTAAATCATGTGTATTAGTATATTATATGAGAGGAATTTCAAATGAGTTTGGCAAAAAAAATTTCTGATGACGTCAAAAGTGCTTTAAAAGGTGGAGATAAGAAAAAACTTTCAATAGCAAGGTATGTCTATTCTGAGTTAAAAAATTTTCTAATTAAAGAGAATCTAGATAGAGATGTGCTTAAATTATCTGATGAAAATATAATCAAAATTGTTAAGACCCAACTAAAACAAAAAAAAGAGTCTTTAGATTTCGCAACAAAAGCTAAGGATCAGGTTAGAATAGAGGACTTGGAATTTGATATCAATTATCTTAATGACTTTCTTCCGACAATGATGGATGAGAAAAATACAAATGATATTATATCAAATCACATAAATGAAAATAAACTTGAAAATAAAGACTTTGGAAAAATAATGGGTTTTCTTAAACAAAACTATAATAATAAAATTGATATGAATTTAGCTTCAAAAATTATCAAAAATATTTTCAAAGAATGACAAATGATAATATTAAGGAAGTTATAAACAGAACCTCTATTGTTGAGATTATAAACTCTACTGTACCTTTAAAGAAAAAAGGTAGTAATTATTTTGGACTAAGTCCTTTTAAAAAAGAAAAAACTCCTTCTTTTTCAGTAAATGAAGAAAAGAAAATATTCCATTGTTTTAGCACCGGAGAACATGGAAATGTTATTGATTTTTTAATTAAAGTAAAAGGCTATAGCTTTAAAGACGCATTGTATGAATTAGCTGATAAGGCTGGTATTGAATTAAGTTATAAATCGTCAAAATTAATCAATATTATTTATGAAATTAACTTATTAGCAAAAGACTTATTTTATAAAAATTTATTAAATTCTAAAAAACACATGGATTATTTATTAAAAGAGAGAAAGTTTAAAATAGACACAATTCATAAATTTGAATTGGGGTCATCTCTAAATTCATTTGAGTTGCAAAAAAAACTCTTAAATAATTTTGAGATTAGTAATTTAGTAGCTGCAGGAATTTTTAGTAAAAATAAAAGCTCTAAATTATTCTTTTCAAATAGAGTCATGGTTCCAATAATTAATATGCAAAATAAAACTCTGGGATTTGGAGGTAGAGTTATTGATGATAGTTTACCAAAATATATTAATACAGCTGAAACTAAAATTTTTAAAAAAAAGCAAATCCTATTTAACGAAAAAGTACTCAATAAGCAAAATAATAAAAAAATAATCATAGTAGAAGGTTACTTTGATGTTATTAAACTAGAACAAAGTGGTTTTTTAAACTGTTTAGCTCCTCTAGGCACATCAATAAATCATGAAAAATTAATTGAAATCACAAAGAAAGGTTTTGAAATTATTGTATGTCTTGACGGAGATGTTGCTGGAAGAAATGCCACTATTAGATTAATGAATAATTTACTTGCAGACAAAAATTTTGAGCTTGGAATAAAATTTGTACTATTGCCTAAAAATTATGATCCCGATCAATTAATTGAGTCAAATATGTCTGAAAAACTAAATAAACTTTTTGATCAACCATTATCAATTGAGGAGCTAATTGAAAAATATTTAGAAAAGTTTCATAAAAGTAATGATGTTGATAGCCAGTTTAAAGGGTCTAAAGTTTTAAAAAGTTTACTCAATAATGTGTCAAACATTGATTTAAAAAAAATATTAACGAGTCATTTTAATAGAATAAGTTTAAATCAGACAACATTAAAAACTAAGTCAAAATCAAATAATCAAAAAATAGAACTTAAATTTGATCTTAAGTCAAAATTTTCAGCTGCATTAATTATATTTTATATTGAAAACCTATCGGATAGGGAAAGAGTCTTTGATTTGGTAGCTACAGCTAAATTTGAGGGCAAATTTAGAGAAATTCGTGATTTGATAATTAAAAAAACTCTATTCAAATCAACAACTATTGAAATTTATGAAGAATTAGACTCTAAGGGATTGAATTTTACAAAAAATTTACTATTTTCTAATGAAGTTCGAAGGCTGTGCAGATTTGTATCACCTAATTTTAATGAAGATCCTTATAATGAAATTGAAAAAACAATTAGTTTTATAAATAGTTAAATGCCAAAAAAAAAAGTTATAGCTAAAAAGATAAAAAAGAAAATTACTAAAAAAAATTCTGTCTTAAAGAAAAAAGCTAAATCATCTAAAATTAGCAAAAAATCTACCTCTAAAACAAATCCATTTGAATTAATTTTTAAAGAAAACGAGAGTCAGCTTATATCATTAATTACTAAAGAATTTGACAAAGATTTAGCTTTAAAAGCAAAAACTTATATTAAGTCTTATTCTAAAATTGAAGAGTCTATTATAACTGTCAATGATTTTTTAAATTATATCGAAAACCTAGATGAGGATCTTTTTAAATTATTTAAAGCTTATACCTCATCTGCAGATACAGACTCGTCTTCATCAAATGATGATACAGAAGAAGAAGAGAAATCAACTGGAGTTAAAAGTGACGATCCCGTCAGAATGTATCTCAAAGAAATGGGTAATGTTGAGTTATTATCTAGAGAGGGAGAAATAGCAATAGCAAAAAGAATAGAGTCTGGATTAGATAGAATGATGAAATCAATTCTCGAGTGTCCAGCTTCAATAGATATTTTAAAGAAATGGATCGAACAAGTTAAACAGAACGAAATTAATCTCAGAGAAATAGTTGATTTTGATGAATATTTTAATGAAGACAATGATCCTTACTCTAATTCCTCAAAAAGAAAAGAAATTCAAAAAATTATTAACGATAAAAAGAAAGCTCTCTTAAAAGAAAAGCAGCAGCTTATGAAAGAACAAGGAATAGAAATAGATAAAGAAAAACTTCAAGAAACTTCAAATGAAGAGGATATTGAAAATGAAAGTTTTTCTATATCGATTATAGAAGAGTTTTATAAACCTGAAATTCTTAAAAAATTAGATAGAGTTCTTGTTCTGTCAGAAAATATTACAAAAATTAAAAAAAATAAAAATATTACTAAGATATATGATACTAAATCCTTGAAGGAACTTAAAAAATATCAGGACGAGATACTCAATTATTTCAATGAAATAAAAATCAAACCTCATAAATTAGAGGAGATTATTACTCACCTATATGCCATTAATAAAGAGATCCAGTCAAAAGAGGTTTCCTTATTAAATTTAGCAACTCAAAATAAAATAAGTAGAGACATATTTTTAAAACATCATTCCTTAAAAGACACATATACTTTATACCAAAAACATATGACTTCATCAGATGAGTTATTTAGAGCACTTTTTCAGAAAAATAGTGATAAATTAAAAAGTATTTACAAAGAAGTTTTGAGCTTATCAAAAATAGCAAATCAAAATACCATAGAATTTAAAGAAAAAGTTAGAGAAATTCAATCTGGTCAAAGAACAGCTAATCAAGCAAAAAAAGAAATGATAGAGGCTAATTTACGCCTGGTAATCTCAATTGCAAAAAAATATACAAATAGAGGCCTTCAGTTTTTAGACCTTATACAAGAGGGTAATATAGGTTTGATGAAAGCAGTTGACAAATTTGAATACAGAAGAGGTTATAAATTTTCAACTTATGCCACGTGGTGGATTAGACAGGCAATCACCAGGTCAATTGCAGATCAAGCAAGAACTATTCGTATTCCTGTTCATATGATTGAAACAATTAATAAAATTGTTAGATCAAGTAGACAATTGATACTTGAATTAGGAAGAGAACCTACTCCAGAGGAACTATCTTTAAGATTAAAAATGCCTATTGAAAAAGTTCGAAAAGTTCTAAAAATTGCAAAAGAACCCGTTAGCTTAGAAACTCCTATAGGTGACGATGATGATAGCTTCCTTGGTGATTTTATTGAAGATAAGAACGCAGTCATACCTGAAGATGCAGTTATGCAGCTAAATCTCAGAGAGACTACTACAAAAATTCTCTCAACATTAACACCCAGAGAGGAGAGAGTTTTGAGAATGAGATTTGGAATTGGCATGTCATCAGACCATACTTTAGAAGAAGTAGGACAACAGTTTAGTGTAACCAGAGAAAGAATAAGACAAATTGAGGCTAAAGCTTTAAGGAAACTTAAACATCCAATTAGATCCAAAAAACTCAAGTCTTTTATGGACTCTTAAAAGACTCAATAATTAAAATTCTTGTTTTTTTTTCATAAGATTATAATAGTAACAATTCTAATCAGGGGCCTGTAGTTCAGTTGGTTAGAACGCGGTGCTCATAACGCCGTTGTCGCAGGTTCGAGTCCTGCCGGGCCCACCATATTAAAAAAATAAATCTTATATCTTTTGTATTTCGATTATTAAAGCCTCTAAACTTCCTTTATTTTTTCTCAATATTTTATTGAATTCAGATTTTTTGGTTACAAAATAAGATGTATTCTCAACTATTACATCAATAATTTTAAAAGATGTGCCTGTATCTATTACTTTCCAATATATATTTGCTGAAGATTTTTTATCTGAAATTATAGATTTAATAATATAAATATTGTCTTTTACATCAACATCTTTCAGAACAATTGAACCAGAGGTACTCGAGTTAGCTAGTTTATAGATAGTTTTTATAAGATAGTCTGAAAAAACATCTAAATATATTGAAAGTTCTTTTTCTGAGCTGTTATTAATTATTTTTTCTCCAATAAGGCCATATGCAATTGACTTTACTGCAAAATTTTTACTGATAAAGTATTTATACTTCTCATAACTATCACTCTCAGTTCCCTCGTTATTATTAATTATTTCTAAAAATTGGTTTGACTCTTTTTCAAACCACTCCGAAACTTCTGAGGCTTTAACAGTTGAAAAAGAAAATAAAACAATAATTATAATTAATAAGTTTTTCATTGTGTTAAGTAAATATGGTTTGGCCAACTATTCAATATAAATTTTTGGCACAGGTAGATTTTGTATGTATTCTTCCTCTAGTTGAGCATTTCTATTTTGATAATATATTGATTTTATCATCTCGTATCTATCAGAGGAAGCATCTCTGACCTTATCCAGCTGTTCATCAATTTCTACTCTTTCATTTAAACCGTTGCCAATTGCTATATATTCTCTATTTGGAACATTATTTGATATTGGATCAACAAAATATTCAACTATATCACCACTGAAATCTCTTAAATTACTTGGACCGATAATTGGTATTACTATGTAAGGCCCACTTGACACACCTCCTTTAGCGAGAGTTATTCCAAAGTCAGTTTCATTTTTTTCCATTCCTACTCTTGAAGCTAGATCAAATGTACCTAGACTAGTAAATGTGTTAATTGTAAATCGTCCAAGTGAATTGAAAGATTTATAAAACTCTCCCTGAAATATAAATGAAATAGTTCTAATTGGCTCTTTTAAATTACTAAAAAAATTAGATACGCCTTTTTCAACTGGTTCTGGAGCTATAAATTTATATGTTTTTACTATAGGTCTAATAGCAATATCATCTATAAAAAAATTAAAATTTAATACAGCTCTATTTATTGGTTCAATAGGATCATATATTTCATCATATGAAATACTTGATACTGAAACTTCATCATCGGAAAACGTTGAGCTTATTTGAAAAAAACTTATAGAAATTATTAAAAGAATTACTTTCAAATGTTTTTTCATTACGTAAAATCTTGAATCATTATATTACATTCAATTTATGGATCTAAATACATTAAATAAAGAACAAAAAATTGCAGTTGAGCACAAAAAAGGCCCCCTTTTAGTACTTTCTGGAGCAGGAACAGGTAAAACTAGAGTTTTAACGTCTAGATTTGTTTATATTGTTAAAAAACTTAATGTTGAATTTAATGAAATAATAGCTGTTACTTTTACAAATAAGGCTGCTAACGAAATTAAGGATAGAGTTAATAAAGAACTACAAAGTAGTATTGAGACTCCATGGATAGGCACTTTCCATTCAATTTTTGCAAAATTTTTGAGGAAGCATTCAGGTGCAGTTAATTTAAAATCTAATTATACAATACTTGATATTGAGGACCAAAAAAAACTAATAAAACAAGTATTAGATTACTGCAAGATTGATAAAGACATAAGTGAAAGTATTTATCACAACGAGATTCAAAATTTAAAAGATAATAAAATCCTTTTTAATGAAAATAAAAAAATATCTAAATTCTCATCTTTAGAGAGACTAGACGATATATATTCTTATTATCAACAAAGATTAATTGAAATAAACGCAGTAGACTTTGGTGATATACTTTTACATAGTTACCAAATATTATTAAACAACCCAGAAATACAGAAATCTTATCAAAGTTTCATAAAACATATTCTTATCGATGAGTTTCAGGATACAAATTTGATTCAGTATGATTTAATTAAATTAATTTTAAATAATAATAAAAACTTATTTTGTGTTGGAGATGACGATCAATCTATTTATGCTTGGCGTGGTGCTAATATAGAAAATATTATAAATTTTCCTAAAGAATTTAATTCTCCTGTTGTAAGATTAACAAAAAATTATCGATCAAATAGTTCTATTTTAAAGGCGGCAGCGTCTATAATTAGTAACAATAAGAATAGGTTAGGTAAAGACCTAGTAAGTTTTAACAAAAAAATACCCGAACAAAAAATAAATTTAATTTCATTTTATTCTCAAGAGGAGGAGTCATTATGGATATCTGATAACATATCAAATAAGTTTCAGGAAAATAATAGTATTGGTATTTTAGTTAGACTTACTGCTCAAATGAGAAGTATTGAGGACAAATTAATTAAATATGCTTTACCTTATGAAATTATAGGAGGACCTAGATTTTTTGAAAGAAAAGAAATCAAAGATATTCTTGCATACCTAAAACTTGCAAACGGTTTCCAAGATGATCTATCTTTTGAAAGAGTGATTAATTTACCTAAAAGAGGAGTAGGTGAGCAATCAGTAAAATTGATTATTGATAATGCAAGAGAGAAAAAAATATCATTTTTTGAGTCTTTAGATTCGTTATCTTTTGAAAACAAATTGCCTGGATCTCTTATGGCAAAAACTAAACCATTTATTGATATTATTAAAAAAACATCTGATCTCATAAATAAAACATCTTTAGAGGATATAGGTATTTTTATCATTGAAGAGTCGGGGTATTTAAAAATGTTAGAAAGTGAAAAAAATAAATTAAAACAAGTAGAGAATGAGTCAAGGATTGATAATTTAAAAGAATTTGTCAATGCTCTCTCTGAATTTGAAAATTTAGATAATTTTTTAGAACATGTAGGCTTGGTTAATGAAAATCAAAAAAAAATAAAATCTAATTCTGTAAAACTAATGACACTTCATGCTGCCAAAGGATTAGAATTTGATCATGTTTACTTACCAGGTTGGGAAGAGGGCATATTTCCAAGCTCTCGAGCATTAGAGCAAAACTCATTAAAATCACTTGAGGAAGAGAGACGACTTGCTTATGTTGGAATTACTAGAGCGAGGTTCGATTTAAATCTAAGCTACGCAACTTCTAGATATACATATGGTATGAATAATTATTCATTACCATCAAGATTTTTAAATGAAATTTCAAATATTGATAAAAATAAAACAAACACAATTGAAGAATATTATTCATCTAACTTCAATAAAAAGACTACATCTGATAATGAACAATTAAGTCCTGGGAAAAAAAGAATGCTAGAATTTTTAAAAAAAAATAACAAATGAATCCTAATTTAATCAAAAAATTTTTAAAAGATAAAAAATTGGATTTTTATCTTATTACGAATAATGATTTACACCTAAATGAAAGTCCAAATTTAGATTTAAAAGATATATATAATTTATTTAAGTTTGATTGCACAAGAGGTTACGTACTTTTTTTTATTGATAAATTTGTCTTTTTTACAGACTCTCGCTATACATTAGCAGCTAAAAAATTTTTTAAAAACAATTGTGAAATCTATAATTTAAGTGAAATAACCATTGTCGATTACCTAATTATGCAAAATAAGAATTTATCTGGCACATTAGATTCAAAGGCAATTTCAGTTAAAGAATTCAGAGAGTTAAATTCAAAATTAGAAAAAAATAAAATTATTTTCTATCCACAATTAAAAAATTTTTTTAAAAAAAAATATTATCCAAACTTTAATATTTCTTATCCGTTCAGTATGCCAAAATATTTAATTCCAAGAAAATTTAATGATAATTTAAAAAAAATAAAAAATAATTTAAAAACTGAAGGTATATTAATTTGGAATAATGCACATGTAGCATATCTATTAAACATTAGGTCGTTTGAGCTATTAAATTCTACTAAACCTTTTGCAGGGTTGCTGATTCCAAAAAAAAATATCAAACCTGTTTTGATAACTAATAACTTTAACATAAATAAAATAAGTAAGATAAGTAATAATTTTAATATTTTTTCGGAAGAAAAATTTATTCAATATCTTAAATTATCAAAATTTAAAAGTATTGAAACATCATACGAATTTTTAAATTTAAATGTATATATGCGTTTATCTAAATTTTTAAACTTATCTGAGACTAAAATTAATATTTCTAAATATTTGGGTGTTAAAACTTCTAAGGAAATTGGTAACATAGAAGCTTGCCATATTGAGGACGGTTTATCTGTAGTTAAGTTTATCATTGATTTAAAACAAAAAAATATAAATCCTAAAAATGAATATGAGATTTCAGAATATTTATATAATAAAAGAAAAGAAGGTATTAATTTTTTTAGAAATTCATTTGATTACATTAGCGCATTTGACTCAAATGCTGCCATTATACATTACAAACCACTTCCCAAAAAATCCTTATCCTATAAAAATAGAAATGTATTATTAATTGACTCTGGTGCCCAATATTTAGAAGGCACTACAGATGTAACTAGGGTTATTAAAGTCGGGAAAAAAAATTTTTCTAAAATAAAATATTTTTATACTTATTTATTAAAGTCTCTAATAAAAATAGAGAATAAAATATTTCCAATTAATGTAAGATCATCAAAAATAGATCTATATATCAGAAATTATCTATCTAAATTTAAAATTCATTATAATCATGGTACTGGTCATGGTGTTGGTAATTTTGGCGATGTTCATGAAAAATACCCCATCATCTCATCTAAATCTAAGGACATCCTAGCTAATAATAATTTATTTTCCATTGAACCAGGCCATTATGTCGAAGGTCAATTTGGTCTTAGACTTGAAAATTTGTATGTTACAAGAACATTAAAGGGAGGTCTGAAGTTAAAAAATATTACATTAGTACCTTACGATTTAGAGTTAATTGATATGAAGTTAATTACAAATTTTGAGAGAATATTTATAAAAAGATATCACCAAAAAATTTACAAAATCCTTCAATCAAGATTAAGTAGTGAACATAAAAGATATTTTTTAAAAAATTTAATTAATAAGATTTAAAAAATCCTTTTCATTTAATATTTTAATATTTAAATCTTTAGCTTTTTTTAATTTGGATCCTGATTTCTCTCCAAATACAAGAATGTCTAAATTTTTAGAAACATTCGAGGCAATTTTATATCCTTTTTTTTTAGCTAACTCTTTTGCTCTATCTCTAGACATTTTTTGAAGAGTTCCAGTAAACAATATACTCTTATTAAGACTCATTATTTCATTCTTAATTTCCTTTATTTCAATTTTGTCAAGGATCATAAATGACTCTTCAAGGTTACTTTGATCAGAAAAGTAATTAATAAAAGAGCTGATTGCTTTTTCACCCAATCCATCAATATTTTCAAGTTCTTCTCTTAGTTTTTTTGATTGAATAATATTTTTAAATCTAATTTTATTTTTAAAATACAAAGATATAAGTTCAGAATTGTTTTCACCTAAGTACCTAAGACCCAATGAAAATAAATATCTTGATAGAGTGGTAACTTTAGATTTGTTTATTGAATCAATGAGATTAAGAAAGGACTTATCTCCAAATCCCTCAAGTTTTATAATTTTTTCTTTATGATTTTCTAATTCATAAATATCCAATTTATTTGATATTAAGTTGAGACTGATAAATTTTTCAATTAATTTTTCACCAAGACCATCTATATTCATAGCTTTTTTAGATACAAAATGTTTGAGGGTCTCTAAGTTTTGATATTTGCACAGATTTTTACTTGAGCTACACCTTTGTACTGCTTCACCTTCAATTTTGATTATCTTAGATCCGCATAAACATTTTTTTGGTGCAACAAATTTTTTACTAGATTTTTTCCTTCTCTCAATATCAACTTTTGAAACATAGGGAATTACGTCACCAGCTCTCTTAACCCAAACGAAATCATTAATTCTTATATCTTTTCTAACTATTTCATCAAAGTTATGAAGAGTTGCATTTGATACAATAACACCACCTATATTTATTGGCTTAAGTCTAGCAACAGGTGTGATAGCCCCAGTTCTTCCAATTTGTAGTTCTATTTTCTCAATTTGAGTCAATGCTTCCTCAGAGCTAAATTTGGCAGCTATTGCCCATCTGGGGAATTTATTAGTGCTTCCTAACATTCTTTGTAAATTTAAATCATTAATTTTTATTACCATCCCATCAATATCAAAATTTATGGAGGATCTTTTTTTCTCAATTTCAGAAACGTAGTTATAAATATTTTTTAAATTAGTATATTTTTTAGCATACCCAGTTTGATCAAAATTATTCTTTTTACAGAAAACTAAAAATTCTTCAAAGTTTAAAAATTCTTTTCCATAAGAAAATTTTCCATATCCATGTGGTATAAATCGCAAAGGCCGATCATTAGTGATTTTGCTATTAATTTGGCGAAGTGACCCTGAAGCAGCATTTCTAGGATTTGAAAATTGATTTTTTTTTTCTAATTTTTTATTTAACCTCTCAAAATCACTTCTAAAAAAAAATACCTCACCTCTTATTTCTATAAGATCAGATTGACAATATTTCAAAACTTTAGGTACACCTCTTATACCCAATACGTTTTTAGTAATCTCCTCTCCAATTAAACCGTCTCCTCTAGTTATAGCTTTAAATAATTTATTATTTTTGTATATAAGTGATAGTGAGACTCCATCTATTTTGCAATCTACGCTATATATATAATTTGAAATTTGTATCTTTAAATAATTACTTGCTTTTTCAAAAAAATCCTCTGAGTCACTTAGACTAAAACTATTTGAAAGAGATAACATAGGTTCATAATGTTTAAATTTTTCAAATTTTGATGAGGGTGATGTACCTATACCTAAATCATCAAACTTTATTAATTCAGGATTTTTTGATAATAAATAATCATACTTATTCTTAAGATCATCATAATCTGAGTCATTTATTGTCGGATTTGAGTTGTAATATTGTTTATTGTATTTTTTAAGCTTATCTCTAAGTTTAATAAAACTCTCTTTTTTTTTCATTTAATTAGTTTTGAGTAAGTCTGAAGCTACTTTTTTAGCCGTTTCAGTAATTTTATTTCCACTTATTAAACTAGCTATTTCATTTATTCGTGACTGATCATTTAACTCAATAATTTGACTAGTCATTTTGTCATTTTTAATAATTTTCTCAATTTTCCAATGTTTATTAGCTTTTGAAGCAACTTGAGGGGAATGTGTTATAGCAATAACTTGATTTGTTTTTGATATACTATTTATTTTTTCTGAAACATTTGAGGCAATTTTTCCACTTAAACCACTATCTACCTCATCAAAAATAAGTGTAAGATCACTCTCACTCTGGGCTGATAATGACTTTATTATCAATAGTAGACGGGACAACTCTCCTCCAGAGGCTACTTTTTTTATTGAGCTAAATTCAGAATTTTTATTAGTTCTAAATAAGACATCTAATTCATCATATCCCTGAGAATTATAATCTTTTTCATCTTTTTCTGAAAAATTAAAAATAATTTCACCTTGTTCGATATTTACTATAGGAAGCTGCTTATTAATTTTTTCTGATATTTTTTTTGACATTATTTTTCTTAATTTCGAAATTTTAAAGGCCTCTTCTTTATAATTATTGAGATCAATTATATATTTTTTAAAAAGTATTTTTTTATCTCTATCAAAGTTTTCAAGAGTATCAATTTGATTTAATATTTCATCTTTAATTGAAAATAAATCTTTGGGTTCTACTTCAAAAAATTTTGACAGTTGTTGATATTGAAAAATCTTTTCATCTATTTCATCAAAATTAATTTCATCATAATCCTCAGAATTAAATTTATTTTCTAATTCATTAATCAATTCATTCATATCTAAAATTACTGAGGAAAATTTTTTTGAAATATCTGAATATTCTTGGTTTATATCTTCTAATTTGTTTAAATTTCTTTCTATTAAATTCAAATTATTATTTGAACTAAAATTTAATAGTAGTTTTTTTATTTCATTAGAAATTTCACTATATTTTTTTATATTTTTATTTAAATTTCTCTTACTAATAAGTTCTTCATAATCATTTTTAGTTGGATTCAACGTTCTTATTTTTTTATTTTTGTTTTTTAATATTTCTAACTTTTCATTGATATTTTTTTCATTATTTAAATGGTCTTGATATATATTCTTTGAATTTTTAAGCTTTTGAAATTTAGAATTTAAATCTTCCTTTTCAATACTACCTATATTGTCAATAAATCTAAGAAAATATTTATTATCAAATAGTTCTTGTTGTTCAAAATTCTCTTGAAATTCAATAACATTTTTTAAAATTTCTTTTGCATTAGAGAGTGGTTTTGTTTCACCATTTATTAATAATTTTGACTTTTGGTTTGAATTAATTTCTCTCTCTAAAATTAAATAATCATCGTCAATACTAATATTTAAATCATTTAGATTTTTTTTAATTAAATTATTAATTTCAAATACTGCTTTAATTGATGCAATTTCTTTATCTTTCAAATTAAGACTTTTTTGATTTTTTCCACCAAGTGCTAATTTGAGTCCTTCTATTATAATTGATTTACCTGCACCAGTTTCACCAGTAAATGCATTAAAACCATTTATAAAATTAATAGATATTTTTTTTATTAGAAGAAAATTTTTAATTTCCAGAGAAACTAACATATTAATTATTCTATAGACTGAATAGAGATACTATTAGAACTTTTTTCATCTTTTCTAAATATTTTAATTGGATTTAATTTTTCATACCAATTTTCTTTTTTAGTGATTTCCTCTAATCCATTTATTAGATTATATGTTTTTTGATACCACTTACTCTCTGGAAAATTGAAAGCTAAGATTGAAGCATAATGTTTAGCTAATTCATATTCATCCAAACTGAAATATATTTTAGTCAATAAAAATAATGTCTCCTCAATAGATAGACTTGAGCTATGATTATTAAAAATGTCTGTTAGATAAACTAAAGACCCATTAGTATTTCCTTTATCTAAATAGAACTTTGCTATATTTAGTTTTTCAGCAGCTAAATTATTATTAATTAACTTAATTTTCGTAAGGATATCAATTTCATATTTACTATTAGGATAGGCATTAAGTATAAAATTAAATTTATTCAAAGCAGTATCAGTGTTTTCTTGGCTATATTCAGATTTTTTCATTAAAACATAATATGTCATTGCATCTAAATAGTGAGCATAAACAATATCTTTACTCCCTGGATAGTATTTCTTATACGTCTCTGCAAGAACTCTTGTTTTTTCATAATCTTTATTTAGAAAATTTATATAAGCTCTTACAAGTATACTTTTCTTAGCGAAAGAACTACTTGGATAAAGAACTTCAATTTTATCCAATTCAATCAATGCTAGTTCTAGCTGATTAGATCTTATGTATAAAAATGCATTATCAAATAATTCATAATCCTCTAAATAAATATTTTTATAAAAACTTTGATCATTATTAGTTTCATCTTTATCATTAGATGAGCAAGAGATAATAAAAAAACATAGAAGCAGGATAAGAATCGAGTTTTTCACATATGAATTATAGCCCCAGAAAAAAAAATAAAATAGTTAAATATATAGTTATACACTATACAGGGATGAAAAATCTCAAATTAGCATTCCAAAAATTATCAAATAAGAATTCAAATGTAAGTGCTCATTATTTAATATCCCGACAAGGTATTATTTTTAATTTATTATGCCCAAAATATAAAGCCTGGCATGCTGGAAAATCTAAATGGAAAAATTTTATCAATATTAATGATTACTCAATAGGGATTGAACTTGAAAACAAAGGTCACAATTTTGGATATTCAAATTTTACTAGTAAACAATATAACTCATTAAAAAAATTAATTTTTTTTTTAAAAATAAACTTTAAAATTAAAAATGAAGATATAGTTTTTCATTCAGATATAGCCCCAAATAGAAAATGTGATCCTGGAGAAAAGTTTTTATTACATAAAATTGGAATTAATAGATTTAATAATAAAAAATTAAAAGCTAAATATAGCTTGAATGAGATGTTAAATTTATATGGTTTCCATAAGTCATATGTAAAAAAATATAAAATATTATGTATTGAAGCTGTTAAAAGATCACTTAACTATAGAAATATTAACTCATCACAATCAAAAAAATTTTTAAAAGATTTTAGTAATTTATTATTTAGTTAATATTATGTATATTATTTTCGGGTAGCTTGCAGTCGCTTTGTTTTCAAAGAGGAAAGTCTGAGCTCGCGTAGAAAGTGATAACGGATAACATCCGTCGAGGGTAACCTTAGGGAAAGTGCAGCAGAAACAAACCGCCGCAAGGTAAGGGTGAAAAGGTGAGGTAAGAGCTTACCGGATATGTAAATAGTATCGCAATATGCAAACCCTATCACGAGTAAGATCAAATAGAGGTTAATACTTTTTCTACAGTTGACCTGGGTTGATCGCTTGAATTAACTAGCAATAGTTAATCTAGATAAATGACTGCAGTTTTTAGAACACAGAACTCAGCTTATAGCTACCCAATACTTATTTACTAATACATAAAAATCCCATATAATCCCATAAAATACCATGTTGATGTTTTTATCCTCTTATTATGGAATTATTGACTCAAAAAATAGAGTAGCAATCCCATCATCTTTTAGATCAATGATAAAAAACTCAAAGGAAAAAATATTTATATTCAAAAGTTTAAAATATGAATGTTTAGAGGTGCACTTATCCTCCAAGATTAATTCACTTATTAAAAGTTTCGATGAAAAAGATTTCTTTTCAAAAAAAAATGATCATTTTAAAACTGCAATACTCTCAGATTTGGAGGAAATAACTATAGATAAAGAGGGGAGATTTATAGTAAAAGAACAACTTCAAAAATTTTCAAAAATATCAAAAAACATAATATTTATTGGGAAAGGGAACCATTTTGAGATTTGGGAAAAAAAATTAGGTGAAATACACAAAAAAATTTCTAGAGCAAAATTTAAATGATTAATAATCAGCATATTCCTATTATGTCAAATGAAATACTATCCTTAATTGAGTGTGAAAAAAAATTATCTATTCTCGATTGTACATTCGGTGGAGGAGGTCATTCCAAGAAATTTTTGGAAAAAGGACATAATGTTACTGCTATTGATCAAGATGATAATTCTATGATAATAGCTAAAGAATTAAAAAAAAATTTTTCTAATATTTTTTTTTATAAATCAAATTTTAAAAATTTTGATTTATTAGATTTAAAAATAAAAAAGTTTAATCTAATTTTATTAGATTTAGGATTTTCATCTAATCAGCTAGAAGACAAAGATATTGGTTTATCATTTCAATTAAATTCAAATTTAAATATGAATTATCTAGGTGGAGATTTAAATGCATATAAAATAATTAATTTTTATAATAAAGATGAACTCCAGAGAGTCTTCTACTCATATGGAGAGATACATCAGGCTGAGAAATTAGCTAAATATATTATTAATCAGAGATCAAAACAAAAAATTAATACAAATTTTGAATTCATAGATATCTTAAGTAAAAGTGGTGTCAATTTTAAATCAAAAAAAATACATTTTGCAACACAAGCATTCCAAGCCTTAAGGATAGAGTCAAATAGTGAATTAGAAAATCTAATAACATTTTTAAAAAAAGTTCATGTTTTTTTAGAAATTAACGCACATTTAGCAATAATTTCTTTTCATAGCTTAGAGGATCGAATAGTTAAGAATTATTTCAGAGACAATAAAATTAATAAAAATAAAAACTATCAAAATTATAAAAATTGGGGTTATGAAATTCTTACCAAAAAACCAATAACAGCATCAAAATTTGAAATACTTGAAAATAATAGGGCCAGATCAGCAAAATTAAGAGTAGGGAGATTTATTAATTGATTAGCCATATTTCTAAGTTTTTTTTAATATTCATATTTATAATTTTATTTTTAAGTTTCAAAAACCAAATCAAAATACTTGAAAACGAGCTTTCTTCTTTAAAAATAAATTATACAAAAGATCATCAAATATATGTAAATAAAGAAATACTTCTTTCAAAGCAAATAAATCAATTACAGATAAATACATTAAATAATGATGATTTTATTAACAATAAAAAAATAATTAAATTCGATAGAAATGAATTTAACGACTTTACAATAATAAAGGTCAATTATGTTCAATATTAGTAATGAAACTGATTATAAATTACTTACGCAAACTAAAAATTATTATAACTTTTTTATTTTAGCTATTCTATTTCTATTTACTGCTATTTTATTAAGGCTTTTATTTTTAGGTTTTGACAATAAGGTTATTTTAATTTCTAGTCTATCAGATACAAATTTAAAAGCTTTACCCACTATTTATGATTTAAATAAAAATACTTTAGCTTATTCTGACTACAACTATTCAATTAAAAATATTAAAAATAAAATCAAATATTTAAAAAGAAATGTACCTATTAATGAAATTTTAGAACCAATCTATAAAGGAGACCCTTACATTAAATTTGAAAAAATTTTAACAAGAAGGTATCCACATAGTTCTTTGACAAATAATTTGATAGGACACACAAATATCGATCACAAGGGCATATCTCTAATTGAAAAATTTGTAGATCAGAACAACAAAAATATTAACTTATCTTTAGATATTCAAATACAAAAAAAAATACATGACTCCTTGTATAAGGATACAATAAATTTAAATCCGGATTACACTTTAAATGTTTTAGTTGACTTAAGTAGAGAAGAGATTGTTAGTAATGTATTTTTAGATAACAGAAGTGCTATCAATAGATTTGATCAAACTTTACTCCCTTTAAAAGATCTTAAATTTGATTTTGGCTCTGTTTTCAAAACATTTACAGTTTTTTCAGCCCTTAAGAATCAGAAAATCGACGTTAATGAATATTTTGACGTAGACCAGCCTGTATATATAGGCAATAAATTAATTAATGACTTCCCGAGGAATAGTGAAATACCAATGCAAGTTGGAGATATATTAAAAAAATCATCTAATAGAGGTGCAATTTTAATAAGAAGAAATTTAGACTGTCAAAAAGAATTTAAGGCAGATTTAGACCGTATAGGTCTTCTGCAATCTACTCAAGTTGGATTTGAAATGACATCTGTTCAACCAACTGTAAATAATTTTAAGGGAAGATATTGTGACAACATACCCTTTGGTTATGGATTATCTATTTCTCCTATACAGTTAATTAACGCGTATGGAAAAATAATAACTGGTAGAGACAATTTTAATGCATCATTTGAAAAAAAAGAAAAACAAAAAAAAAATGAATATAACAAAATTTCTAATACTATTAATAAATTATTATTTTATGCAAATGAGACTAATAATGACTTATATAAAAATTTTTTAGTAGCTGGTAAAACTGGAACAGCGGATCAAATTCTCTCTAATGATGAAATATTTCAAAATGTTACATATATAAGTTTTTTTCCATACAATAATCCAAAATATTTAAACTTAACTTTTATGCAAAACCCTAAAGAATCTTACGGAAAACATATGACTGCTGGAAATACAGTTAAACCAGCATTTTATAATCTTCTGAAAGAAATATACATATATTTGGACCTATCTATTATTAATACTAAAAGTACAGATATTTAATGAACTTAACTTACTTAAAAAAAAAGGGTTTTAAAATAGTTACAAATTGGCAAGAGTGTAATAAAAAAACTATTTTTTTATTTGATAGTAAAAATAATACAAAATTTATTGACTATACAAATTTAGCTATAAAAAAAAATTGTAATTTTGTTATTTGTAATATTAAATTTAAGAGGGATATAAAAAAAAAATCAATTAACTTTTTCTTCTATGATGATAAAAAAGACTTAGAAAATATTGTTAAAATTTTTTTTAGTTTTAATCGTCTTAAATTAATTTTTGTTACAGGCACTAATGGCAAAACCTCCATTGCATATGGTGCAAATAGATTATTTAATATTAATGGAATTAGATCATCTTATATAGGAACTTTGGGTTTTTTTATAAATTCAAAAAAAATCAAACAATTAAACAATACTACACCCCCATATTTTGAAATGCTAAATTTACTCCAAGTATCGAATGATAATAATGTAAAATTTGTATTTATAGAAGTTTCCAGTATTGGATACTGCGAAGGAAGAATTGGGAATTTATGTTATGATTATTGTATATTAACAAATTTAGAGTCTGATCATCTTGATTATCACAAAAACATTAATGACTATCATTTAGCTAAAGTAAACTTAATTAAAGGCCATAGATTGAAGAACTCAATTCTATTTCTACAAGATTACAACTTAAAAAATAAATTTAATAGCCTTGGTAAAGATTTGATTACTCAAGATAATTTTATATCTAAAAATAATATATCTATAACTAGTAAGAAATTTAATAAATATCAAATAACTTTTAAAGACAGGTCTTATAAAATAAACTCATTTAATGATTTTATGGTTAAAAATATCATATCAATATTAATGGTTTACAATAAAATTACAAAAAAATTTCCATTAAAAATTAACACATCACTTTTTCCACCTGGAAGATCAGAGATCATTTATAACAAAAAAAATAGAGTAATAATAATTGATTATGCTCATTCAAAAGATGCTTACGAGAATTTATTAAATAAATTTCCTCTATTAAAGAAAAGAATAATAATAATTTATGGCTGTGGTGGGGATAGAGATAAAACTAAAAGATCACAAATTGCCAAAGTCATTTCAAAATATACTGACATTCAGATTATAACTGATGACAATCCAAGAAATGAAGATCCAGTTATGATTAGAAAAATTCTTGTAAAACACTCTTCAAATCCTATAGAAATCCCAAGTAGAAGAAAGGCTATAAAATTTGGAATAAATTATTTAAAAAAAAATAATGGTATTTTAATTATATCTGGAAAAGGCCACGAAGAGACACAGACTTATAAAAATAAATCATATTTATTTAATGATAAAATAATTTCATTTAATTATGCTAAAAATTTATAAAATTATTGATGACTTAAAATCAAAATATAATTCCAACATAGTTTTTGACACAAGATTAATAAAAAAAAATGACATTTTTATTGGTCTTAAAACAAAAAATAACGATGGAAGCTTATATTATAACGATGCTATAAAAAAAGAAGCAGCATTGGTAATTGTAAATATTGATATAATTCATCCTAAATTAGTTTATGTAAAAGATACTAATTTATTTATAAAAAAGTTGTGTAAGTTTATAGTAGACTCCTATAAAGGCAAAGTTATAGCTGTAACTGGATCTGTAGGTAAAACAACATTTAAAGAGAATATTTTTCATATTCTAAATAATAATAATTTCACGACATATAGATCTTATAAAAATTATAACAACATCCAAGGTCTCCAATTTTCTATAATGAATATGAATTTAAAAAGTAAATATTCTGTATTCGAATTAGGAATCAATAATCCTAACGAAATGACAATATTGGTTAATATTTTACAACCACACTACTGCTTAGTGACATGTATTGAAAATTCTCACATTGGTAATTTTAGAAATTTTAAGCAATTAATAGAAAATAAATTGAAAATATTTAATTCTAAAAGACTCATTAATGGATTAGTCAACTACAACTATGAATCCATCAATATAAAACATAAACTTAATTCTAAAGTGGATTTAATAAATGTCGAAAAATTTAAAAGAAATATCATTTCAAATAAAAAAAAATACACAATTAATTTTATTTATAAAAAAAGTAAATACTCTATAGAGTCATTTAGAGGAGAAATTTATATAAACATAGCTATAATATCATTTCTATTTATAAAAAAGTTTAAAAAAGTAACAAAATTCAAAAATTTTTTTTATAATGAGTCTATTATTGAGTCCAGGGGTATAGAAGTTTCAACTTATATAAGGAGTAAAAAGATTTGTTTTTATGATCATAGTTATAATGCAAGTCCATATGCTTTAAATAAAAATATTTTACTCTTTAATAATAAAAAGATTAAACAAAAAGCCTATATTTTGGGATCAATGAAGGAATTAGGTATTCAGTCAGATTTTTTGCATAAACAAATTATTGAATTGGTAATTAAATTAAATTTAAAGAAAATAATTTTTATAGGAGACGAATTCTATAAGTTTAAAAAAACATTTAATAAATTTATTTTTTATAAAAACTATAAACCAGCTATCAATTATTTGAATAAAGAAATTAATAATGTAAAAAATATATTTGTAATGGGTTCAAGATTAAACAAATTAGATAGGATCATAAAACAATATGTTAAGTGATGCGCTCTATTCTCTAAGAGAGACTGAATTTTTATTTAATTTATTTGGTTATATTTCTTTTAGATCGGGCTTATCTTTAGTCACATCATTTTTTATTGTCTTATTATTAATGCCTTATTGGATTAGAATTCAAAAAAGTATATTTCCAAGCGGACAGCCTATAAGAAATGATGGTCCAGACTCACATTATCATAAAAAAGGAACCCCAACTTTAGGTGGGGTGCTCATACTCTTTTCAATAATTTTAAGTTCTATTTTGTGGACTTCAAATTTTTCAAGTTTTAACTATATACTGATCTTGACACTAATTTTATTTGGGCTGATAGGTTTTTTTGATGACTTTCAAAAAGTTAAGTTAGGAAAGGGAATATCTTCTAAAACTAAATTCTTAATTCAATTATTTGCTACATTAGTGATTTATTTTACTATTAAATTTTATGGATTTGATCTCAATCAATTTAGCATCCCTTTTTTAAAAAATGTTTCAATCGAACTGGGTTATTTCTATTTTGTTTTAATTTTACTTATTGTGATTGGATCAACAAATGCAACTAATTTGACAGATGGATTAGATGGATTAGTATCGATGCCCTTAGTATTCGTATTTCTTACTTTTGCAATATTTGCTTATGTTTTGGGTAATATAAATTTTTCTGATTATCTTCTTGTTAATTATATAAAAGGATCTGGTGAAATTGTGATTTTTTGTACTTCAGCAATTGGAGCTTTACTTGGTTTTTTATGGTTCAATTCTAGTCCTGCATCTATATTTATGGGAGATACAGGATCACAATCGTTGGGAGCTTCATTAGCCGTCACTTCCATACTTTTAAAACAAGAAATTGTATTAGCTGTAGCTGGAGGTCTTTTTGTAATAGAGACCTTATCTGTTATGATACAAGTTGCATTTTTTAAATTTTCAAAAGGAAAAAGAGTATTTTTGATGGCTCCTCTTCATCATCATTATGAAAAGAAAGGACTTTCAGAGCAAAAAATAGTTATTAGATTTTGGATATTAAGCTTCCTTTTTTGTTTATTAGCTTTATCACTCTTAAAAATAAGATAATTGATAGATTTAAAAAAAAAATTTTTAGTTTACGGATATGGCATAAGTGGGAAATCAGTAGAAAAATACCTTAAAAATAAAAATTGTAATTATAATATATACGATGATTTTAAAAAAATTAGAAATAAAAAAACAATAAGTAAAAAGTATTTAGAAAATAATATTAATCAATATAGTTATTTTATATTATCCCCCTCAATTAAAATTGAAAAAAATCATGTATTATACAATCATAAAAATAAAATTCTTATCGATTTAGATTTTTTGAGTTTAGAAATATCATCACAGAAAATATTAGGAGTTACAGGAACAGAAGGAAAATCTTCAACATGTAATTATCTTAATCAAATACTTTCAAAAAAATATAAAACTAAAATTATTGGTAATTTTGGAGATACTATTTTGGAAAAAAAAAATTTAATTAAATATTTATCAAATATAGATATATTAATTATTGAATTAAGTTCATATCAATTAGATAAATTAAATTTTTTGAAATTACATTATGCTTTAATTACAAATATATTTAGTGATCATTTAGATTATCATAAAAATATTAATAATTACATTAGTTCTAAGTTTCGTATACAAAATTTTTTACATAAAGATTCTTATTTGTTTTTATCAAAAAAATTATTTTATAAATATCGAAATTATATAAAAATAAATCAAAATAGATTAATTTTTAATCACGATAAGATAACTTATAAAAAAGATTTATCAAATTGTATAAAAGAAATAAATATCAATTCAGCAAAAAATTTGATTTATTATATTGATTCAAGTATTAAGATTAAAAATAATAATATTTCAGATGATTTAAACCATAGAACACAACTAATTTATAATACAGATATTTTAAAAGTTTATAATGATAGTAAGTGTACTAATTTGAATAATGCTGTTTATAAAAATAATTTAATAAATAGCTCAAAAAAAGTTCTTATTCTTGGTGGCAAATTAAAAAAACAAGATTTAAACTTAAGATTTAATATAAAAAATACTTTAGTTTTAATATTTGGTTACCAATCTGATTTATTTATTAATCAATTAAATTTTATTAAATCTAATTATTTCAAATTTAATAATCTAGTTGACTTAATAAACTTTCTCAAATTAATAATAAAACCTCACAAATTTAAATACGTACTATTCTCTCCTGGTGGAGAGTCTTTTGACTCCTATAAAAATTATTCAGATCGAGGAAATCATTTCAATCAACTGATTAGAAAAATATTATATTGAAAAATATACTTTTTAGAGATGACAAAAGTTTACTAGGCTCTAATTGGTACATATTATCAAAAAAACTTTTTATTATACCATTTATCCTATCATTCATTGGCGTACTCTCTATTTATTCATTAATAGGTACTGAATATTCAACACTATTAATAATAAAACATATTATTTTTTTATTATTTTCTCTTACTATCTTAATTTTTTTATCATTATTACCAAAGAATGATTTAAGAAAATTTTTAAATATTATTAGTATTTTTTTTATTTTACTTTTATTAATAGTGCCAATTTTTGGATATGAAATCAAAGGTGCAACAAGATGGTTAAACTTTAAATTTTTTTCTATCCAACCTTCTGAATTATTAAAAGGACCTCTTGTATGTATATGTTCTTGGTTTTGTTATTTATACATTAAGACTAATAACAAATTTTATTTGTTATTGAGTTTCCTAATCATAAGCGTAGTTATAATATTCTTATTGCTTCAACCAGATATTGGTACATTATTAGTTTATATTTCAATTTTTTCTTTAATTTTAATATTGTATTTTAGAAATCTTAAACTTTTTATTTTATTATGTTTTATAGGGTTATTTTTCCTATTAATTGCATATTTTTCTTTTGATCATGTTGCTTACAGAATAGATAATTTCTTAGATGGTGATAATTCTCAGGTTTCGAGTAGTTTATCAGCAATAAAAATAGGTGGAATATTTGGTGTAGGGCTAGGTGAAGGTCAACTTAAGTACTCAATACCTGAGTCTCATAATGATTTTATTTTTGCAATTTTAATAGAAGAATTTGGTGTTTTATTTGGACTATTTGTTGCTTTTTTGTATCCAGTATTCTTCATACTTGCAAGAAGATCTGTTTTGAGTCCATCAAATTTGTTTATTTCTAATACAATTTTTAGTCTTTGTTTTCTTATCTGTTTGCAAGCATTTGTAAATATAGGTTCCTCCATAAAACTTATACCCCCAACAGGTATGACTTTGCCATTTATTAGTTATGGGGGCTCATCAATGCTTTCCTATGCTATAATATTTGGTACAGTCATCAACTTTAGTAAGAATGAAGAGAGTACTGCAAATAATTCATAGTGAAGTAGCAGATGTGAGCGTTATTTCAAAATTTTTTCAAAAAAAACATCAATCTTCAACAATTTTTTATAAAAATCTTCATTTTTTAAAAAAAAAAGATATCGATGAATTTGATTTATTTATAATTCATGGAGGAAAACAGAGTGCAAATAGTAAATCAAAGGCTATTTTGTATGAATATAAATTTCTTAATTACATAATTAAAAAAAATAAACCTATTGTAGGTATATGTTTGGGCGCTCAATTAATTGCAAAAATTTATGGATCAAAAATATCTAAATCAAAAGACAAATTATTTGAGTGTGGTTACAAGAAAAATTTAAAAAAAAACAATAAATTTTTCAAAAAAAATCTAACTTTTTTACAATTCCATACTGAGGGTATTTCTTATAATAAAAATATGGAACTTTTAGCTAAAGGTATTTTATATGAAGTTGACTCCTTCAAGATTAAAAAGAAAGATATTTATGGTTTTCAATTTCACCCTGAGGTTACTTCTAATACAATTAAACGATGGCACGATATAGTCAAAATAAAATATCCTTATATAGATAAATTAAATAAAATAATGAAAGATTTTAAAAAATATCAATACAAAAATTATGATTGGTTTAAAAGTTTTTTATTACAGCTCATATAATGATTAATATCATTTTTTCAGAAGAATATAAAAATCATGATACTGGTAACCATCCAGAGTCTATAAAAAGAATAGAAGTTGTTAATAATTTAATTAAAGAAGATTATTCTAACCATAATCTTATCGAACCATCTACAGCTGATAAAAAATTGATTTCTTTAGTGCATGACATAGAGTATGTAAATTACATTTTTGACTCTATACCTACTTCTGGTTTTAATTATTTTGATCCTGATACAATCGCAAGTCCAAATAGTTTAAATAGTTATCTTTTAGCTGTTGGTGGGAGTGTAGATGCTGTAAAAAAAATAATAGAAGATAATAATAAAAAAAATGTTTATTTTTGCGCACATAGACCTCCAGGACATCATGTAGAAAAAAACAAAGCAATGGGATTTGGCGTTTTTAATAATGTAGCTATATCAGCAGAATATGCTATCAGGTCAGGCAAATTTGAAAAAATTTTAATTGTAGACTTTGATGTTCATCATGGTAATGGAACACAACATATTTTTGAAAACAGCAAAAATATATTCTATGCATCATCTCATCAATATCCATTTTACCCAGGTACGGGTTCTGAGATTGAGACTGGAACTGGCAATATATTTAATTGCCCTTTAACAGCTGGTTGTGATTCTAAAACATTCAGGTCATTATTTGAAAATAAGATAATTAACAAAATAAATAATAATTTCGATTTAATATATTTTTCAGCAGGTTTTGATGCCCATAAGTTAGACCCTCTCGCTTCAATCAATTTAGAAAATGAAGATTTTTATTGGGTGACAAAAATTGTATTGGAAAATTTAGCAAATAATGTTCCAATAATTTCAGTCTTAGAGGGAGGATATGATATGAAAGGCTTACTTCATGGATTAAATAACCACCTAAAAGCATTAATAGAGTACTCTAATGAATAAAAAAAATGAAAAAAATTTTGAAAGTGCTCTCAAAAGATTAGAGCAAATATCCGACTTATTAGAAAATGAAAAAACACCTCTTGAAGAAAGTATCAAGTTATTTGAAGAGGGCATAGAGTTAAAAGAATACTGTGAGGAAAAATTAAAATCTGCAAAAGTTAAAATTGATAAAATTGTTAAAAAGAATAAATCACTTGCATCAACTGAGTTTCAGTAATTAAAATTTATGTCAGTTTTAAGTAGAGTCAAATTACCTAAAGATTTAAAAAAATTATCATTTAGTGAATTACAAAAACTTAATGATGAATTAAGAGATTATACAATTGAAATAGTATCAAGAACCGGTGGACATTTAGGTGCTAGTCTTGGTGTTGTAGAACTTACAGTTGCCTTACATTATGTATTTAATGCTCCATCAGATAAAATAATATGGGATGTGGGACATCAAACTTACCCTCATAAAATTCTTACGGGTAGAAAGAATAAAATACATTCTTTGAGAAAAAAAAATGGAATATCTGGTTTTACTAAAAGATCAGAGAGTGTATATGACCCTTTTGGTGCAGCACATAGTTCAACTTCAATCTCTGCTAGCCTTGGAATCACTGCAGCAAGGGATATTTTAAATAAAGATTTTGATGTGATTAGTATTATAGGTGATGGAGCAATTAGCGCAGGAATGGCTTTCGAAGGGCTAAACAATCTAGGACACCTAAATAAAAATTCTCTAATAATTTTAAATGATAACGAGATGTCTATAGCTGAACCTGTTGGTGCTATGAGTAAATATCTTGTGAATTTATTGAGTTCAAAATCATATGAAGGTTTTAGAGATATTATTAAAAATTTTACTAAAAGGCTTCCAAGTGAAGTTGGAGAATTTGCAAAAAAAACAGAGGGTTATTTTAAAGGTTATCTAACTGGCAATACTCTATTTGAAGAATTAGGTTTAAATTATTTGGGACCTGTTGATGGACATAATTTAAAGCTATTAGTTCAATTATTTAAGAAATACAAAAAAAAAGAATTACATGGCCCAGTTTTCCTGCATTTAATTACTCATAAAGGTAGAGGTTATAAACCTGCTGAACTATCAAAAGATAAATTTCATGGTGTATCATCATTTGATGTTAAAACAGGTTTACAAAATAAATCAAAACTTGTTACGTATACTAATGTAGTAAGTGATACTATTTTAAAATTAGCAAAAAAAGATAAAAAAATTGTAGCAATAACTGCAGCAATGCCCGCAGGAACAGGCTTAGATCAGTTTAAAGAAAAATATCCCTCTAGATTTTATGATGTAGGAATAGCTGAACAGCATGCTGTTACTTTTGCTGGAGGTATGTCAACAGAGTCTATTAAGCCTTTTGTTGCAATTTATTCAACTTTTCTGCAGAGAGCTTATGATCAAGTTGTACATGATATTGCTATACAGTCATTACCTGTTAGATTTTTGATTGATAGATCTGGTTTTGTAGGCGCTGATGGTGCTACACATGCTGGATCTTTTGATCTCAGTTACCTCTGTTGCCTCCCAAATTTTATTGTTATGGCACCATCTAGTGGTGAGGAATTAAAAAATATGATCAATTTAGCATTATCTATAAATAACAAACCGTGTGCAATTAGATATCCAAGAGATTTAGCACATGAATATAAAAACAATGATAAATTTCAAAAAATAACAATAGGAAAAGGTAAGGTTATAAAAAATGGAAAAAAAATTGCCTTCCTAAATCTAGGAACGAGGTTAAAAAAAGTATTAGAGATTAGCGAACTAATTAAAAAAAATTATAAATTGGATTGCTCTATAATAGATATGAGATTTGCAAAGCCAATTGATGTTAAATTAATACAAAAACTTAAGAAAAATCATAACATTTTTGTTACTATTGAGGAGAATGCAATTGGGGGATTCTCTAGTCAGGTTAATGACTTTTTAATAAATAAACTAAACGATACCCCAAAAATATTAAATTTTTTTATGAAAGATGAGTTTATTGATCAATCTGACATTGATGATCAATATTCTAAGTCAGGTATTTCTCCAAAAATTATTTATGAAAAGCTAATAAAGTTTTTAAAGTGATTTGGATTTATGAATTAATAATAAATCAGCAATCACAAAATTAGTCATAGCAATTCCCACAGGCACTGCCCTTATACCTACACAAGGGTCATGACGTCCTTTAGTTTTAATTTTTGTATTTTTAAAATTCTTTGTAATAGTATTTTTTTCGCTTAATACTGAACTAGTTGGTTTTACAATATATCTAAAAATAATATCTTGTCCTGAAGAAATACCACCTAATATTCCTCCTGCATGATTAGTATGAAATTTAATTTTCTTATTTTTGAAATTAATTTGATCAGATCCATTAGTACCGTCATAATTTACTAAATCAAAACCTGTACCAAACTCTATACCTTTAACGGCATTAATGCTCATAATTGCTTTTGATAATTCTGAGTCAAGTTTTTGATATATTGGCTCTCCTATGCCTACAGGACAATTTGAGACTCTAACTTCAATTACAGCACCAAGAGACGAACCTTTTTTTCTATGAGTAAGGATCAGATTTTCCCATTTTTTAAGAATGGACTTATTTGGTGAGAAAAAAGGATTTTTGTTAATAAAATTATTATTCCAAGTTGAGTTTTCTATCTTCTCATTACCTATTTGAATAACAGCACTTGTAACATTTATTTTATTTTTTGAAATTTTTTTAAGAAGTAATTCTGAAAGAGCACCTGCAGCAACTCTCATCGCGGTTTCTCTTGCACTGGACCTTCCTCCACCTCTATAATCATAATTTTTATATTTCATAAAATAAGTGTAATCAGCATGACCAGGTCTAAATTTATTTTTGATTTCTGAATAATCCTTGCTTCTTTGATCAGAGTTATAAATTATCATTGATATTGGAGCACCAGTGCTTTTACCGTTAAAAACCCCTGAGAGTAAATTAACTTCATCTTTCTCTTTTCTTTGTGTTGTAAATTTTGACTGACCTGGTTTTCTTAAATCTAATCTTGTTTGAATATATTTTGTGTTGATAGGTATTCCTGCTGGGAAACCATCAACAACACAACCTATAGCCTCTCCATGACTTTCTCCCCAAGTAGTAAACTTTAATAAATTTCCAAAAGAATTGTGTGACATTAACTAATTATTTTTTACTAAACTCATTAAGTAATCCTGCTACACCCTCAGCTTCATCAACTGCTACCATTCCAACTGTATGATAACCACAATCAACATGGTGGATTTCTCCGGTCACACCAGATGAAAGGTCACTTAAAAGATAGGCTCCAGTGTTTCCAACATCTTCTAGTGTAACATTTCTCTTTAAAGGAGAGTTAAGTTCATTCCATTTTAAAATAAATCTAAAATCACCAATACCAGAAGCCGCAAGAGTTTTAATTGGGCCTGCAGATATGGCGTTAACTCTTATATTTTTATCTCCCATATCTACAGCAAGATATTTAACTGAAGCCTCAAGTGCTGATTTTGCGACTCCCATTACATTATAATGTGGCATAACCTGCTCTGCTCCATAGTAAGTTAACGTTAAAATACTCCCACCATTATCCATTAAATCATAGCAATATTTACAAGACTCAGTGAAGGAATAACAAGAAATATTTAAACTATTTAAGAAATTCTCTTTTGATGTATCAACATACTTACCTCTTAGCTCATTTTTATCTGCAAACGCTACAGCGTGAACGAAAAAATCCAATTTTCCCCATTTATCTTTAATTTTTTCGAAAGTATTTTTTACTGAACCTTCATTACTAACATCACATTGTATCAATAAATTAGAACCTACAGATTTAGCTAAAGGATCTATTCTCTTTAATAGAAGATCATTTTGGTAAGTAAAAGCTAATTCAGCACCAAAATTTGCGCATTGTTGAGCTATGCCCCAGGCAATGGACTTATCATTAGCCACTCCCATTATAAGCCCCTTTTTATTTTTTAAATCCATTTTTTGCTAAAATTAATATAATACTCATACCATGTCAGATAAATTAAATCCAATTATTAAGTTTAAAGAATGGTTTGATTTAGCCACTGAAAAAGAGATTAACGATCCTAATGCGATGTGTCTATCAACAGTTGACGATAAAAATACCCCCCATTCAAGGATGGTCCTATTAAAAGATTATAATGATGAAGGTTTTATTTTTTACACAAATTATGACAGCAATAAAGGAAATGACATTTTAAAAAATGCTAATGTTTGCCTAAATTTTCATTGGAAGTCATTGTTAAGGCAAATAAGAATAGAGGGTAAAGTCGAAAAAGTCTCAAAAGAAACATCTGATAAATATTTTAATTCAAGACATTATTTAAGTCGAATAGGGGCGTGGGCTTCTAATCAATCAAAAGTCCTAAAATCAAGAGATGATTTAGAGAATAAAATCGAATTTTATAAAAATAAATATCCTGAAAAAGAAAATTTCCCTCGTCCTGATTACTGGGGAGGGTTTATAGTAAAATATTCAAAAATCGAGTTTTGGGAGGATATGCCTCATAGAATTCACAAAAGAGAAGTCTTTGAGTTTAAAGATAATGATTGGGTATCTTATACCCTTAGCCCTTAGTTTTTAGAGTATTCACTCCATCTTTTTAGCAAATCAGAACTTGAAGACTCTTTGTGATTTCCACCTACACCAAATTTTAATTCAATATTATATTTCTTTGCTGTTTCATATTCTAAAATTTTAGAAGTGTCTGATCTATCACCTCCATTAGCAAAAATAATTTTTTCATTTGGATATTTATTTCTTATTTGAATTAACAAATTATTTGCACTTCCCATTTCATCATCTTCAAATTCCATAGATTCATTTACTACTTTTAAGCTATCAACAACATACATTCTATGTTGAATATCCATAAAAAAATTTCCTTTTTTATCAATTAACCATTTATTAGAATTTACACCTACGATTAAAAAATTAGAAAACTCTAAACATTCTTTCATCATCATAATATGTCCAGGATGGATGGGGTCAAATCCCCCTGAAACAACACTAATAATTTTATTTTCCACTCGAAATTGACTCTAAATAATTTTTTAAATTCTTGTAATCTTTATCTGAAATATAATTTGGAGAAATAGTTAATATATCTCTCCATGAAGTGAGATAATTTAAATTCACATTCATTTTAGATATATTTTTTTTAGCTTTAGGGTAAATGCCATAGTAAAAAACTACATATATATCTTTAACTTTTAGTTTATTTTGTCTTAAAGCCTTTATGAAATGTAATTTACTTCCTCCATCAGTTGCCATGTCCTCTACTAATATTGACTGATTATTCTTTTTAAACTCTCCCTCTATTAGCTTACCTTTTCCAAACCCTTTAGGGCTCTTTCTTAAATATACCATTGGATATTTCATCTTTTGACACAGAAAGGAAGAGTAGGGAATACCAGCTGTTTCGCCTCCTGCAATAATAGTCGAATTATCTTTATACTTCGATTTAATCTGTTTGCTCATTTCATTAATAATTAATTCTCTTTCTTTTGGAAATGAAATTAATTTTCTACAATCAACATAAACAGGACTTTTTTTGCCAGATGTAAGAGTAAATTGTTTTTTGAAGTCTATATTAACGCATCCAATACTTAACAGTAAGTTTGCTATCTTTTCTTTATTATTTTTGATTTTGACCTTCGACATTTTTCTGAACAATATTTAACATCATTCCATACTTTTTCCCATTTTTTTCTCCAACTAAATGGTCTTTGGCATACCACACAAATTTTGAAATCTTTTTTATTCAGCTAAATAATCTTCCCAATCTCTTCATCTTCAAGATTACCATTAATTATAACAAGAGGGCAATGTAACGAGTTAGATTTTTCATATATAAGTTTGTCAATTAAAGGCCCAGGCTTGCCTATATCTTTACTTGTAGCAAGAATAATAGTTGAGTTAGATGAATATTTATTTAAGAAACTTATAAACTCATCAATCTCATTATATTTAAATATTTCAGATTTTGCTTTAATTCTAGATTTATCTGAGATGTATTTATGCACTTCTTTATGTTTTAACTTTTCAGTTGTTATTTGATCTATATCCAAAATTTTTTCAGCCCCTGATGTAAGCATCATACCTTCGCTTGCGCTTTGAATAAAGCTAACAGTAGTAATATTAGATTTAGTTATTTTTGCTCTCCTTATAGCAAATTTAACTGCAGTCCACATTTCAGCACTTTGATCAATAACTACAAAATAATTTCTATTATTGATTTTTCTCATTTTTTTCTAAATATTAAATTCGTAACTAAGCTAAGTAATAATGATATAGCAATCAAAATTATAATATAAATAAAAGACTCAGTTTTTAACAACTTTTCCAATTTAAATGAAATTCCTCCTTTTTTTATTTGCAAGTTTTTAGATACCATTTTAATAATTTCATTATTTTTTATCTCGTACATATAAACTTTTATATTTCCAGGTGAGATATTATCTGGTATTAAAAATTTTTTTAAAAATAGATTTCCACTTAAACTTTCAAGCTCCTCTTCTATATACAAATTTTTCATATTCATAGCTTTTCTTATTTTATGGAGTTCAAGAGAGTGATTACTTATTAATAAGTGCCTATTCTTTAAACTAGAATATAAAAATATTTCATTCAAAGTCTTTTTAGGAGACGTGAAGATCGCAAAAAAACTAGGTTGATTATTCAACTCTTTTGTTTCGTTAATCCATAAAAAACCCTCTTTAACTTTTGTCGTCAATTTAGCTTTTTTATTTTCTCCTTCGAAAATAAAGATTACATCACTATCTTTATCTTTATTTCCAAATAAAACTACTTCTTTTCCTAAAAAATTTGAGTTTATTTCAATTTCAAATTGATCTAAGGAAAAATTAGATGCAAAACCAATTTTAAAAAAAAATATGATTATTAAAATATATTTATACATAATTTATAATGAATAAGTTCTCAGGTGTTTTAAATAAATCATAAGCTAAAAATGATGAAATAATTAATAGCAACATACCAAATGTAACTTTTAAATTTTCTTGATCAAGTATGTCAACTATCCTTGCAGCTAGTGCAGCTCCGACAGAGCTACTTACTATTAATCCTAAAGCTAATACAAAATCTATATTTTGATTTATGTATATTTGCAAAAATAAAGATACAAAGGATACTATCGTGATGTTAAATAGAGATGTCCCTATTACTGAAATAGTTTTCATACCTAAAAAATAAATCATACATGGAATAAGTATAAAGCCACCACCAATACCAGTTAGACCTGTCAATACACCTATAAAAAAACCAATTAAAAGTGGTGCTAGTACACTTATATACAGTTTAGATTTTCTATACTTAATTTTAAAAGGAAGTCCATGTATCCAAGAATGCTGGTGTAATTTAAATTTTTTATTTTTATGTACGATATTAACTTTAGCTGTTTCATAAAGAATAAATACAGCAGTTATAATTAAAAGAATTATATAGATACTATTTAAATAGTTATCAATTAAACCAATATTTTTTAAATTATTTAGAATTAATACACCAAAAAATGTCCCCACTAATCCACCAATAACCATTGTTAAGCCCATCTGATAGTCTATGTTTTTTCTTTGAAAATGACTTACAACACCAGTTGATGTCGAGGCGAATACTTGAACAGTTGTGGTTCCAACTGCAACAGCTGGAGGAATGCCAACCAGTATCAAAAGAGGAGAAGATATAAAACCTCCACCTATGCCAAAGAGTCCAGATATAAAACCGATTCCAACTCCAAGGGAAATTAATATATAAATATTTATGGATATTTCAGCAATAGGTAGGTAAAAATTCATATATTGAAATAAAATATTATACTTAAAATTAATAAAATAAATTAATGATTAAATACACTTTAGCATTTGCTTGTTCAAGCGATGGTTTTATTGCAAAATATTCTGGAGATAATCCATTTGAATGGACTAGCTTGGAAGACAAAAAACACTTAGACATTTTAATAAAGAATCATAAATGGCAAGTTATGGGCAGAAAGACTCATGAATTAAATCCAAACGAGTCTAGATCAAGAATTATTTTTTCTAGAAAATACCAAAAAATCAAACAAATTAAAAATTCAATAAATCAATTTTATTTTAATCCAGATATCAATCAGTGGGATGAATTTGAAAATCTTTGCAAAGAAAGTGTTTTAATTTTAGGGGGAACAAGTGTTCATGATTATTTCTTATATGCTGATTTAATTGATGAAATTTTTATTACTATAGAGCCTTTAAAATTTGGTAAAGGCTTACCAGCTTTTACATACATAAATTTTAGGGATTTAGTTCCTTACTTAAATGAGAGAGGATATCGTCATTCTGAACAAAAAATTAATGATAATGGTTCTTTGTTAATTAATTTCTCAAAAACTTAGAAATTCCTTGTAATCATTTTTGTCGTTTACATTAAAAAATTCTATTTTTTTATTTTTTTTAAAATTTATATAATCAAATCCAATTTCTTCAGCAAATTTCATAATTTTATAACCATTATTTTTTAAAAGAACTTCATTTAATTCCGTAAACAATTTTGATGACCAAAAAGAGAACATTGGTTCGATAATATTATCAATCTTACAAATATAGACTTTATTCTTTTTTTCTGTAATTGAGATAAAATTATCTATTATGCCTGTGTTTATTATTGGGGCATCAGTAGGAAAAAGTGCAAACCATAAATCCTCTTTTGAGTTTTTATATAGATCAAGTGCACTATGTAACCCAGCTAGTGGACCTTTGTAACCGCCAATTTTATCACTTACAACTTTATAACCAAAAATTTTGTACTTACTGATATCTCTATTAGCATTAATAATAATCTCATGAGACTTTTCTTGAAGACTTTCTATTAAAATTTCAATAAAACACTTATCTTTAATTTTTAAAAAGCTTTTATTTTCATGACCCATTCTGGAGGATTTACCACCTGTTAGTATTACAGATATAAGTTTAGTCATCTTTGGTATATCTAAATTCTCCTGATAAAATATTTAGCCTTTTACCTCTAATTCTTCCAATCATTGTTAAATTTTTCTTTCTAGCTATTTCAACTGCCCAAGCAGTGAAACCTGAACGAGATAATAGTATTGGTATTTCCATTTTGATACACTTCAACACCATTTCACTTGTCAGTCTGCCAGTAGTGTAAAAAGACATTTCTTTTGCGTCTATTTTCTTATCAAGTATCAAACCAGCAATTTTATCAACAGCATTATGTCTTCCCACATCTTCAAAATAATACAAAGGTTTATCTCCCTGGCATAAGACGCAACCGTGTATTGCACCTACAGATAAATATAAACTTGGCTCAGTATTAATTTTTTTGGATAAATTCATAAGCTGTTGATGATCTATTCTTATTTTTTTATTCAAGGAAATAGTGTTTATTTCTTCAAATAGGTCTCCAAATACAGTCCCTTGTGCACAACCAGAGGTATTTACTTTCTTCTTTAATTTTTCTTCATAACTAGTTTTACTCTTTGTTCTTACAACAACTGTCTTTAGGTCTTTATGAAACTCAATTTTTTTTACATCGTCTATACTATTAAGCATTCCCTGATTGAATAAATAACCTATAGCTAAATATTTTGGATAATCTCCTATAGTCATTATTGTCACTATTTCTTGGTTGTTTAAGTATAGCGTGAGTGGTTTTTCTTCAATGATTGGTATTTTTGTTATTTCGCCTTTTTCATTAATTGATTTTTTTAATTTAAATAAAGATCTGTTATTTACACTAGGTTTGATTAAAAAATCTGTCATTTTTTTCTTGATTGTATTATGGTGACAAGGTGAAAACAATAGCTGTTATTGGTTGGAAAAATAGTGGCAAAACTACCTTAGTGAGTAATTTAGTAAAATTTTTTAAAGAAAAGAAAATAAAAGTTGGTGTGGTAAAACATGCTCACCACTCTTTTGACATTGATCATCCTAATACAGATAGTTATAAAATTAGAAAATCCGGAGCATATAAAACTACACTAGTATCAGATAAAAGACTTGCATTCATAGAAGAAAAAGCTGAGTCACATATCAATTTAGAACGTCTTTTAGAAATTAACAAAGACTGTGATTTGTTAATATTTGAAGGGTTTAAGAGATTTGATGATTTGATAAAGTTAGAAGTAAGCTTACAAAAAAATAACAAAGACTACCTCTACAAATCTATAAATAATGTTAAATATATCGTTACAGACGATAATATCGATCATCCAATTCAGACCTTTAATCACAGTCAAATAGAAAAAATTGCCTCTAAAATATATTATGAAAACTCCTAGGCTAATATCTTTCAAACTTGCGCAAAAAATAATTATTCGGGAAAAAAAGAATTTATTTCAAGAGTCTAAGATTAAATTAAAGGAAGCACATAATGCAGTAGTATCAAGAACAATTACTTCACCAATAAATCTACCCTTACAAAATACTGCAGGATTAGATGGTTTTATTATTTCTAATAAAAAACTAAATAAAGTATCTATATCAAATAAGCTTCTAAATGCTGGACATTCATATAAAAAATTAAATCCCAATTTAGCCTATAAAATAAATACAGGGGGTATTATTCCACAAAACTTTAAAAATTTTATTTCATTAGAAAATGCAAAAGTTGAGGGGAAAAATCTATTAGTCCAGTATTCAAAAATATCTAATAAAGATATAAAAAAAAAAGGTGAGGATTTAAAAAAAAATAAAATATTAATAAAAAAAAATGAAAAAATTGATTTTATAAAAATTGCATTACTTTCATCAGTAGGAATTACAAATTTATGGGTATATAAAACTTTGAGAGTTGCTGTTGTATCAACAGGAAATGAATTAATAAAATCTGGCCAAAAAATAAGAGATCATCAAGCATATGACTCAAATAAATATCAAATAATTCATTTTTTAAAGAAATTTAATATAAGAGTTCATGACTTAGGTGTTTTAAAAGATGATAAAATAAAAGTTGATAAATTTTATAAAAAAAATCAAAATAAATTTGATATTATAATTAGCTCAGGCGGCTCCTCATTTAGCTCTAAAGATTATATATCTTCTTTTCTAAGTCAAAATACTGAACTTCTTTTTAAATATGTAAGAATTCAACCAGGTCGACCTATAATTTTTTCAAAATTAAAATTCAATTATTATTTTTCACTACCTGGAAACCCATTAGCTGTTTTCACTAATTTATTTTTTTTAGTAAGTTTATTTATAGATCCTTCTCGCAAAGATAACTCTAGCATTATCAAATCTTACCAATCTGGATTTTCAGAAAATAAAAAATCTAATATAACAAAATTTTATCGAGTGAAATTATCTAAAAATAGACTTTATACTCATAACTCAAAAGGTTCTGCTAAACTAATTTCTCTCTCTGAAGCAGATGGGTTAGCGCTTGTCCCAGAAGGAAATGATAAAATTAAAAAAGGCGAAAAGATAAGTTTTATTGAATTTTAAATTTGATATTTACTAAATTACCCTTTTTTTTTAGTGAAATGATCTCATATTTTTTTTCTTCACAAAAATTTTTAAAGTCAAATTGTGATAATGGGTCATCACTTTCTATTGTAAGAACATCATTTTTTTTTAACTTTTTTATAAATTTTTCAGCTTTTAAGACAGGTATAGGGCATTCAAAGCCTTTAGTATCTAGATAATAATCCATTTACATATATATTTATTTTAAAAATACATGGAAATAAAGAATTTAGAAATTATTTTAGCTTTAGATAGTGAAAAACATTTTAATAGAGCGGCTGAAAAATTAAAAATATCACAACCTGCTTTGTCTATGAAGCTAAAGGCTTTAGAAAATGAAATAGGGGTAAGACTAGTAAAAAGAGGAAAGAACTATATTGGATTAACTTCTGAGGGAGAAATTTTAAAGGAAAGATTTAAAAATATTGTCAAAGAATATACTAATATCAAACAATTAAGCTCTGAGTTAAAAAATAATTTAACTGGAAATTTAAGAATAGGTGTTATCCCCACTGCTTTATTAGAAGTTTCTTTTTTATTAAATAGTTTTGTTAAAAAATTTACGAACGTCAAATTGCAAGTAATTTCTATGTCCTCTAATGAAATTGATAAAAATCTTCATGATTTCAAATTAGACTTAGGGATAAGTTATTTAGAAAATGAACCAATATTAGGAGTTGAGAAGATACCTTTATATAAAGAAACATATTTTCTCATATCTAAAAAAAAGAATTTAAAAAATAAAAAGAAATTAAAATGGCAAGAAATTGGCAATTTAGATTTATGTTTAATCTCTAAAGAAAATCAATTTAGAAGAATATTAGATGCTGTTTTTAAAGAGAATAATATAAATCCACGAGTTTTAATTGAGTCAAACTCTATGACTCACATTTACTCTCACGTAAATAGCTCAGAATTTTCAACAATTATGCCATATATATTTACTCAGTCATTTAACTACGATGAGAATACAAATTTTATTCAATTAATTTCTCCAGAAATATCTCATAAGGTAGGCATAGTACATATTGATGATAATCGCCCATCACCTATTAAAAATAACTTTTTAAAATTCTTAAAAAGCTTTAATAAGTAATACTTATCAATTAATTACTTATTGATAATTGAAACTTAATAAAAAATTATTACATTATAACAAATGAAAGACTCACAAAGTAAAATACATCCAGGTTCTGGTAGAAGAAAAGCTCTAGAATTCAACAAGGGTCGCCAAAGTGACGACCAGTCAATTGATGATCTTAAAAACCTTATACCTAATGATTATTTTAGACAAAGAGATATGCTTATTGAAAGCCTTCACTTAATTCAAGACCATTATAAATGTCTCAAACCGAAACATTTAACAGCACTGTCCGAATTAACAAATTTACCTTTAACTGAAATTTACGAAACAGCATCATTTTATGCTCACTTTGATATTTATAAAGAGGATGATATTAGCCCTCCTGAAACAACAATTAGAGTCTGTGATGGTATTACATGTGAGATGAACGGATGCAAAACTTTAGAAAAAAATTTGAATGATAGTGTATCTTCTAATGTGAGAGTAGTTAGAGCACCTTGTATGGGAAGGTGTCACCAAGCACCAGTAGTTGAGGTAGGAAAAAAACATTTCGTAAACGCAGATGTAAGTTTAGTTCAAAAAGCCTTAAAGGAGCAAGATACAAAACCAGTTATACCAAATTATATTAGCTACGACGATTATGTAAAAAAAGGTGGATATAAAATTCTAAAGGATTGTATTGAAAATAAAAAAGACCCGATGAAGCTCATAGAAGAAATGGAGCAATCAGGTTTGAGAGGTCTTGGTGGAGCAGGATTTCCAACTGGAAGAAAATGGAGATTTGTAAGAGCAGAAGATAAACCCAGGTTAATGGCAATTAATGGTGATGAGGGTGAACCAGGAACATTTAAAGATCATCATTATCTTACAAGAGATCCACATAGATTTCTTGAGGGAATGCTAATTGCAGCATGGGTAGTTGAGGCAACAGATGTATATATATACATGCGAGATGAGTACCCTGATGTGATAAAGTTTTTAAAGAAAGAAATTAAAATTTTAGAAGAAAACAATTTAAATGTTAAAACCAGAATACATTTTAGAAGGGGTGCTGGTGCTTACATTTGTGGTGAAGAGTCATCAATGTTAGAAAGTTTAGAAGGTAAAAGAGGACTACCTAGACATAAACCTCCCTTTCCATCTCAAGTGGGACTGTTTGGTAGACCAACATTAATACATAATGTTGAAACAGTTTTTTGGGTAAGAGAGATTTTGGAAAAAGGTGCTGTCTGGTTCAGTAGTCATGGTCTCAATGGTAGAAAAGGTTTAAGAACGTTCTCTGTATCGGGAAGGGTAAAAAACCCTGGTGTAAAGCTAGCTCCAGCAGGGATCACAATAAAGCAACTAATTGATGAATACTGTGGTGGTATTCAAGATGGGCATAAATTTAAAGCATACTTACCTGGAGGGGCCTCTGGAGGAATACTTCCTGCAAAATTAGATAATATTCCGCTTGATTTTGACACATTACAAGAGCATGGCTGTTTTATTGGTTCTGCTGCTGTAGTTGTTTTATCTGATAGAGATAACATGAAGGATATTGCAAAAAATTTAATGTTCTTTTTTCATGATGAAAGTTGTGGTCAATGTACTCCATGTAGAAATGGAACTGAAAAAGCTCTTAAACTCATGAACCAATCATCTTGGGATGTAGGCCTTTTAAAAGAATTATCATCAGCAATGATGGACTCCTCTATATGTGGTTTAGGACAAGCAGCTCCAAACCCAATGCTCTCTGTTATTAAACACTTCCCAGAGGAGGTAACCAACTAATGACTGATAATATTAAATTTAAAATTGACGGCAACGAATATTTAGCAAATAAAGAAGAGTCTATTTGGGATGTCGCAAAAAAAAATAATATTGATATTCCTCACCTATGTTACTCACCTGAGCCGGGTTATCGAGCAGACGGAAATTGTAGAGCCTGTATGGTTGAAATTAAAGGTGAAAGAACCCTTGCAGCATCATGTATTCGTAAACCTACCGAAGGCATGGAAGTCACAGTAAATTCTCCAAGAGCAGAAAAATCAAGATCTATGGTTTTTGAACTTCTTGTGTCTGACCAACCAGAAAAAAATAATTCTCCTGACCCTGAGTCAAAATTTTGGAACTGGTCTGAGAAATTAGGCGTTAGCGATAGTCGTTTTCCTGGTAAAGAAAAAATAGAATTAGATAGATCTCATAAAGCGATGAGTGTTAATTTAGATGCTTGTATAAATTGTAATCTATGTGTTCGCGCTTGCCGTGAGGTACAAGTAAACGACGTTATCGGAATGGCCTATAGAGGGTCAACTGCGAAGGTAATATTTGATTTGGATGACCCAATGGGCAATAGCACTTGTGTAGCTTGTGGAGAGTGTGTCCAAGCTTGTCCAACAGGAGCATTAATGGAGTCTTCATTAGTTGATGATCAGGGAAAAAGAGAGTCTTATTCAGATAAAGTCGTAGAGAGTGTTTGTCCTTATTGTGGTGTAGGATGTCAAACTGAAGTACACGTAAAAGACGATAAAATTTTGTACGTGGATGGTAAAAATGGACCTGCTAATGAAAATAGGCTATGCGTTAAAGGTAGATTTGGTTTTGACTATATCAATCATGATGGAAGACTCACTAAACCATTAATTAGAAAAGCTGGTGTTAAAAAAGACCCAAATCTTGAAATTAAAGATGCTGATATCTATGATTATTTTGAAGAGACAACTTGGGAAGATGCAATAGAAAGAGCTTCATCTGGTCTTTTAAATTTAAAAGAAGATCATGGACCAAAAAGTTTAGCTGGTTTTGGTTCAGCAAAGTGTTCTAACGAGGAGGCTTACTTATTTCAAAAATTGGTTAGAGTTGGTTTTGGATCAAATAACGTAGATCACTGTACTAGACTTTGTCACGCATCTTCTGTTGCAGCACTGATGGAATGTGTAAACTCTGGGGCTGTATCAGCTCCTTTTATGTCCGCATCTGATGCTGACTGTATCATTGTTATTGGTGCAAGGCCTACAGAAAACCATCCTGTTGCAGCAACTTATCTAAAACGTGCAGCAAAAAGAGGTTCAAAGTTAGTTGTTATGGATCCAAGAAAACAAGGTTTAACAAAACATGCTACCTTCAACTTACAATTTAAAGCAGGCACTGATGTTGCAATGCTCAATGCACTTTTGTACACCATTGTTGAAGAGAGGCTTTATGACGAACAATATATTCAAGGACAAACTGAGGGTTTTGAAAAATTACAAGAAGAAATAAAAGATTTTTCACCTGAAAAAATGGAAGCCATTTGTGGCATCAAAGCCCAAGAGTTAAGAGAAGTTGCTAGACTTTATGCTAAATCAGAAAGGTCCATTATCTTTTGGGGTATGGGTGTATCTCAGCATGTTCATGGAACAGATAATGCTAGATGTTTAATTGCTTTAGCTTTAACTACAGGACAGATTGGAAGAGAAGGCACAGGTCTACACCCTTTAAGAGGTCAAAACAATGTTCAAGGTGCATCTGACGCTGGATTAATTCCAATGGTCTTTCCTGATTACCAGTCAGTTGAAGATGGAAGTATTCATCAAAAATATGAAAATTTTTGGAAGACAGGCCTTGATGATAAAAAAGGTTTAACCGTTGTTGAAGTTATTAACAAAATTTTAGAAGATGAGATCAAAGGTATGTATATTATGGGCGAAAACCCTGCAATGTCTGATCCTGATCAAAATCATGCAAGAGCTGCATTAGCTAAATTAGATCATTTAGTTGTTCAAGATATCTTTATGACTGAAACTGCCTGGCATGCAGATGTAATCTTACCATCATCAGCCCATGCTGAAAAAACTGGAACCTACACAAACACTAACAGACAAGTTCAATTGGGTCGCCAAGCAGTGCCACCTCCTGGTTCAGCGAGACAGGATTGGTGGATTACTCAAGCTATAGCTCAAGGTATGGGTTTAGATTGGAGCTATCTACATCCAAGAGATATTTTCAATGAAATGGCCCAAGTAATGCCTTCTTTAAAAAATATTACCTACGAAAGACTAGAAAATGAAAACTCTGTAACATACCCTTGTGATGATCCTAATAAACCTGGAAACGAAATTATTTTTAATGAGAATTTTCCAACAGCGAATGGAAGAGGTAAAATAGTTCCAGCTAAGCTAATACCACCTGCTGAGTTACCTGATGATGACTTCCCAATGATCTTAACAACAGGTAGACTTTTAGAACATTGGCACACAGGTTCAATGACAAGAAGAGCTTCCGTATTAGACCATATCGAACCAGAGGCAATTATTAGTATGAATAGATGGGACATGAAAAGAATGACAATCAACCCTGGAGATCAAGTTTTGGTTAAAACTAAAAGAGGCTCACTTGCAATTAAAGTAAGGAGTGATAAAGAAATTCCAGAGGGAATGGTTTTCATTCCTTTTTGTTTTGCTGAAGCAGCTGCAAATGTTCTTACTAACCCACAATTAGATCCGATTGGTAAAATTCCTGAATTTAAATTCAGTGCAGCGAATGTTGAGAAAATACAAGCTACAGTTAATTAAAGTCTTAAAATATTTTTAGAATATCTTTTAATGGAATATTTTTTATGTAAACAATTAGTCCAATCAGCACTAAAAAGAGAGTGTTTATTGTCATTATAAAACGAAATAAATTAAAATTTGATTTATGAAAATCACTCTCATTTTCAAGAACAAGTACTGATTTATTCTGTTGTATTGATGATTGGTTATCAAATTGATGAAAAACACTTAAATTCCCATCAAGCTGCTGAGACATCGGCTTATCAAATCCTATTTTATTTGATTCATCTTTTAGATATATATCAATAGAATTAAGTTTTTTTTCTAAGTATTCAATTTTTATTCTTATTTCATCAAAATCTGAGTTGCTATTTGAATTAACGACTTTTATTTTTGGTTTAGAGTCTTCAGTATTTGGTTTATATTCTTTATTTTCTAGTTGATCTTTAATTTCAGCTAATGAGTCTAATATTTGTTTTGACTTTTCTTCGTCTAAATTTTTAGTGTTATCATTTGTAGTGTCTCTTCCAAATTGATCTATATCCTGAGTCATTAATTATTAACTTAATGCAAGTATTGAAAATAATCAATTATATGTAGTAATGAATATTTATTTTAAAGACAATATTTTAGATTAGATCTTGCTCAAATTTCTAATTTTGTTCTTTAAAATTGTATATTAATAAGTAATCAATCTTATAAATACAAAAAAAAATTTTGTTGGTAATTTAGTTCTTATTTCTTTAATGAAATTATAACTATCTTATGTATCAACTAATAGATAACTTATCAAAGAGTTCCTTTACGTATTTGGCTCCAATTTCGTTACTATTTTTTGTGTTAAAAATAGGATTAGTTTCCATCAATTTAGGAGGTCTATTTATTATAGTAGATAAAATTTCACTTAAATTATCATACTTAATTACATAACCAATCTTTGATCTATTAATTATTTCAAACGCAGGTAAACAAAATTTTTCAAAATTAGGGTTATTTATTTTTAATTTTCCGGTATCAATGAAAATCACTAAACCTCTATATTTATAGTAATACTCAAAACCTACCCCAGAGTAGTCAGTTACTAGCACATCAGCTTTAGCCAACGATTTTGAGTCAAAATTTCCTTTTTCAAGTGAAAAATTTTTAAATTCTGAAAATTTTTTCTCAATACTAATAATGTAATTTTCCTCATTTCGAAATGTCATATGGTGGGGTCTCAAAATAACTTTATGCTCATTTTTTAATAACGCTTCAATTAAACCAGTTAATTTATCTTTATCCATAAGTAAAGACGATGATCCCCAACTAGGAGATATAAGAATAACCTTATTTTTTAAATTTAAATTATTTATTTTTGCAGGTAATGTTAAAAGCCTATCATAACCGTGTTTAAATAAAATTGGTTTTTTTTTGAATTCAAGAAATAATTTTTCACCCTCAATTATATGATTTTCTGTAGAACAAAAAATTGTATCATAAGCTTTAAATGCATTATGATTATAAATTGAATGTAAGCTGCATAAAGAATGTTGAGTATATATGTAATGAACATTATTTTTAGATTTTTTAAAGTGAAAATTATCAAGATCGGGTGAACTTGTAATCATTATTTTACAGTCAATATTCTTAAAAAACCAAGTTAAAATAGCCCCAAATCCTAAATAAAATGATTTGAAATTTATATGTTTAAATTTTAATCCAAGGTCTTCTCTATTTGAAGAAATATAAATTATACTTAAGGATTCATAATTTAGTATTGATGTAATTAAAGGTTCTAAATGTACCCAATAATTACTATCTTCGGAATAAATAAAAATATGGTCTTTTTGATTTATAGAAAAAATTTTTATTAAATTGAATATTTTATTCAATTATTTTTTTTTTCTTTTAAAAATTTTACTAATGAACTCCTTAAATTTTCTAAAATATATTGAAATACTAGCACCTATAGCGACTATAAAGGCTATTATAGCCTGTATAACTACGCTTGCTGAACCTGGATCGAAATATGCATAAAGATTTATTGGGAAAATTGATAAAATAATTAATAAAATACGAGTCATAATATATTAAATAAATATTTTAGGATAAATATCAATTTTCAATCGTAACAACAAAATTATTAATTATCAATGTTTAAAACATTTTTTAATTCTATTTCTGTAATTTCATCTAAAAATCCTGGTATATCATCTGATCTAAGAATAAAAGCTTTGGTGTTAAAATCATAATCATCCTCCAAAACTAAATTTTTAAATAAATCTTGATTTGAAATTATTGATTTTTGATCGATTTTTTTTGAAATGTTATCTCCCTTGTAAGCATAAAATGTCTGAAAAATCGATAATAACTCATTATTATCTAAACCATTAATTGAGTCATATCTTCTTTGACCATGATCTCCTAAGATGTGAATATTATACATATCAAAAATTTCATTTTTTTTCATGAATAAAAAAAGATCCTCTAATATATTTATATGACAACTAAATTCATCTAGGTACGAAGATGAATAATTTATAGATATATTGCATTCACTATCTAATATATTAGGAGGATGTGAACTTTGAAGAAGAATAATATAATTATCATATTTATTTAAAAAAGCATTTTTTATTATATTTAAATGCTTATTAATATTTTTCTTCTCACTAAAAAATGGATGGAAAATGTTTTTATTAAATAACTTTAATAGCATAAAATAACTTGATCTTAAAATAAATGAGTCTGAGTAACCCATAAACTGCACATGCGCTGGATTTAACTGATTACCAGTAATTTCACAGTTAACAATTTTTTTAAGTTCAGCTTGACACATATCAAATAAAAAATGGTTCATAACAAAGTTATTGCTACTAACATGATCGCGTAAAAATTTATTTTTTATCATTATATTACTTGGTCTACCATTCCTATAAACTACTTTTTGTAATTTATTTAAATCATTTAAATCAGTAGTAAAATTTAAAAGAGAGGATAGGCTATTGTTAGTATAATAAAATTTAGTAAAAACATTCTCAAAAATAACAAAATTAAAATCTTTTAATTTATTTTTTTCTTCTGAAAATTTTTGATTTAGATCTTTACTATCACCTAAATAATTGGAAAAAGAGTCAAGGATAATGATAATATTTTTTCCATATATTTCATAATTAGTATCATCTTTATTATCGTTTTGAAGATTATTATTTTCTAAGCTAATAAAATTAAATAAGTTTATAATTGATACAGAAACAACTATTGCAACGAGTATTTTTTTTAATTTACTATAGTTTTTTTTTAATAATTTAAAATTAATTAGAAAAATTATTAAAAGTAAAATTAAAGGGTAGGCAAACTCAACAACTGTAGATGTTATATTAAAAATTTTTGATATTTTTAAAAATCCAAAGTTTAAATCTAAAAAAATAAAAATTATTAAAGAAAAAAAGAATTTATCTAAAATTGGTATATTCTCTCTTTTTATTTTAACTAATATTAAATATACAAAAAAAAGAAAAACAAATAAGATTAAGATATATATTAAATAAATTTCATATTTATCAATATAAAAATTAAATAACCAAGACGGATTCAAGAAAATAAAAATAATGATTAGCTGATTAAATAATAACATTTAGATAAATGATATTTAGTTATAAATATAAATAATTTTATTACTATTTCAACTTCTGGATATTAAATATATTAAATAAATACTTTATTCATATTTCATTAAGCTATTTTAAATTGAATAACTTATATTCTTAAAAAAACCTTATTATCAATGTAATTTATAATAAAAAGCGATTATTCTCTTCTGCTTTAAAGTAAAGTTATTTATTGAAAAATAATTTTCAATAAACATTATATTATAGTGTTATTTTAATATCTTCAAAATTAAAGCTTATAAAATATACTCAATGTTAATTAATATATACAATTTTGCATATGAAGATCCTAGATAACAAAGCATACAATTTAGAATTACTATTAAGTTTATCAAAAAATAGATATACGGTTCCAAAATTTATATTTTTTTCAAAAAAAGACTGGCAACTGAAAAAATCAAAAATTACTCAAATCATAAATAATAAATTTAATCAAAATATTATTATTAGGTCTGCATCATTTGATGAAGATGCCTTGTTAGTTAATGCAGGAAAATATTCATCTTATGTCATTAAAAAAAATAAATTTTCCAAAATAAATTATTTTGTAGACTTAGTTACTTCTGAGTTTAAAAATCTGGAGGATATTTTTATTGTACAAGAATTTATTAATAATGTCAGCTTAAGTGGTGTAATATTTACTAAAGATTTAAATAAGAGAAAATATTATTATGTAATTAATTATGATAGCTCAAAAAAAACTAATCTAATTACATCAGGTATTAAAAATCCTACTATAAAAACATTTTATTTAAGAAAAAATAGTAAAAATATTCCTAAAAATTTTATTAAATTAATAGAAATTTGTAAATTTTTAGAAAAGAAATTAAAAAATGAAAATTTAGATTTAGAATTTTGTGTGAAAAAAAATGAAGTATACATTCTTCAAATTAGAAATCTTCCCATAAGTAAAATAATTTCGCAAGTCGCTCAACCTTCAACTATTACTAATATTAAAAAGAAAATAGATAATATTTTGAAAATAAAAGACACATTGATAGGTAATAAAAATTATTTAAGTAATATGGCAGACTGGAATCCTGTTGAAATACTTGGATCAAGTCCATCTAAATTAGCATTATCATTATACAAGGAATTAATTACAAATGATATATGGTCAAAGCAAAGACACGAATATGGGTATTTTGATGTTAGGCCAAACGTGCTTATGTACGATATTTATGGAATTCCATATATTGATATCAAAGTTGATATAAATTCATTTATTCCAAAAAACTTAAACAAAAATATTTCAAAAAAATTAATAAATTTTTATCTGAGTAAACTTGATGCTCAACCAGAGATACATGACCAAGTTGAATTTAAATTATTTCCGTCATTTGTTGGTGATTTTGATAAAGAGCTTAAAGGAATAATTAGCAAAAATGAATTTATTGATCTAAAATTAAAAGTAAATTCAATCGTTAATAAAATTATAAATGATAATTATATAAAAAAGGAAAACGATAAAATTGATTTTTTTCTGAAAAAAATAAATGATATTAAAGATAGTAATCAACATCCTATTAATAAAATATTTTATTATAATTATTACTTAAAAGAATATGGTACTTTACCTTTTGCGGGTTTGGCAAGATCCGCATTTATTTCAAAATATATTTGTAACAAGTTAATCGATGAAAAAATTGTCGATAAAAAAGTAATTGACAACTTTTATGGATCCTTCAGTACTATTACATCTAAGATAAATAATGATTATAATAATTATTTAAATAAAAAAATTACAAAAAATAATTTTCTTAAAAAATACGGACATCTCAGACCTTCAACTTACGATATATCTTGTAATTCTTATGAAGAAAATTTTCAAAAGTATTTTAATAACAAAGAAATTTATAATTATAAAAAAAAATCATTTAGTTTTAAGAAAAATGATTACTACAAAATAGACTTATATTTTAAAAGACATAAATTAAAATTTAATTCAAAAAAATTTTTAAAATTTTGTAAGCTATCTACAGAAATGAGAGAAGAGTCTAAGTTTCATTTTACAAAAGGAATTGACTTAATATTTAAAGAATTAAAGCTTTTATTTCAAGAAATGAATATTAGACAAGATCTCATTAAGCATGTTGATTATAACTTAATTCTAAATGCATTTTCTAAATTAAGCCCTGTAAGGTTAAGAAACACAATAAATAAAACAATTGATGAAAGTATTTTGGAACAAAAAGAAGCTTCAAAGATTATTTATCCTGATTTTATTAAAGACTCTACCGCTATTGATTATTTTTATAGAAAAAATCAAGCTGGTAATTTCTATGGATTTAATAACATAGTGGGGGGTTTAATTGTTTATAATCCAGATTTGAAACAAAATTTTTCTAATAAAATAGTGATGATTGAAAACGCTGATCCTGGATATGATTTTATATTTACAAATAATATAATGGGATTAATTACAAAAAATGGTGGACCAAATTCTCATATGGCTATCAGATGTTCAGAACTTAACATCACTTCAATTATAGGAATAGGAGAAGAAAACTATAATTTTATTTCACAAAAAAAAAGAATTGTTATTAATCCAGAAGAGTCTATTTATGAGATCATTTAGCAAAAACATTTTAATAACACCAAAATATTACCTTGATAAACACAAACAACTAAATTACTCAATTGAGTACAATTGGATAGAATATGCAAAAAAAATGAATTTTAACCTTCAGGTTGTTACTAATATAAATCAATTATCTAACAAATATGATGCACTAATATTATCAGGAGGTAATTCTCTATATAAGCATTCAAAATTAAATATTGATAAAGAAAGAGAAATTTTTGAAAAAAATATAATTAAAAAATTTAAAAAAACTGGCAAACCCATTCTCGGGGTATGTAGAGGCGCTCAACTTTTAGGCGAATTAAATGGTATTAAAACAAGAAAAATATTAAATCATGTCAATATCAATCATGAAATTTATGATGAAAATAACAGTATTTTAAGAGTAAATAGCTTTCATAATTATGGTTTTAAAAATTTCAAAAATAATAATCTGGAGCAACTAATGGTTTCAAAAGATGGATCATTGGAATTTACTAAAATTAAAAATTGCAAAATATATTTAATGATGTTTCATCCTGAAAGAAAAAATAAAAGTCAAAAAAACATTGATATTATCTTCAATAATATTTTATTTAATTGATGCAAGCATTAGTGTTAGCTGCAGGAAAGAGTTCTCGAATATTTAGAGATATTAAAAAAAATAAATGTTTAATAGAGATAAATAACAAGACATTAATTTTAAAATTGATAGAGGATTTTGAATATTATGGAGTCAATAAAATTAATGTTTCAGTTGGATATAAAAAAGAAAATATAATTAGTAGCTTAGAAAACAAAAAAATTAATTTTATTAATAATATTGATTATAACAATACTGGTATAACTCATTCAATGATTACAAGTTTAAAAGAAATGAATCATGAAGATACAATCGTCGTCTACTCCGATATCTTATTTAATAAAAAACTTATAAAAAAAATTTTAAAAAAAAATTTTAAAAATTTGACCTTACCTATTTTAAAGAACTGGTCTAAAGTATGGAATAAAAGAAAACAGAATATATTAGATGATGCAGAAAGTTTAATTACGAAAAATAACAGACTAGTTCAGATAGGTCAAAAGATCACAAATATTAATCATACTAAATATCAATATATGGGAATAGTTTATGTACCAAAAAAATTTATAAAAATATTGATCAAATATTATGAAGAAATGGATAATAAAATAGATATGACCACATACATAAATTTTTTATTGAGTAAAAAAATAATCGTTGAAACATCAATTTATTCTGGAAAATGGTATGAATTTGATACCTTAAGAGATTTAAAAAATTTTAAATAAAATATATATTTTTGATAATTTTGTTTGAAAGTAATTATTCTGATATTTAAAATTTATCTGATAAATAACTGAAGATTATGATTAAATTTGTTTTATTTTCATTTCTGCTAAAACCATACCTCCAAACATAAATATAGCTTTATTAAATTTAAAATTTTTACAGTTCTCTGACTCATCTCCTAAGTTGCCATTTACAAATAATGATAATAATACATGCCTGCCATGCTGTTCTAAATAGATTTGAAACTTTGCCTCGTAAATAAATCCATTACTGCCATCAAACTTTATATAGTCCCCAACAAATCTTGTACTGAAATCATTTTCATAATTTGAATTGCTTACGTCATCTATTAGATAATTTTTTAGAGTTTTACAACTTAGCTCACTAATTGGTATTTTAATTTCTTCCTCCAAGAAACTTTCACTGTTTCTTACTTTTTTAAATTCACTACATATCAGCGAATTACCCTTACAATCGTCAAGACTAAATTTTTTAATAAAATATTTATTATCAGTGGTTTTACTCTTTTTATAGATATTAATTATTCCTTGGTCAAAAGTTTCAAACGAAATAGAATTGTTTAGAAATAAATCAAATAAGTTTTTAAAATCTTTAGATTCTGTATTTACATTAAAACTATTTAGCGTATCTATATATGCCTCATGATCTAAAATTTGATTTTGATACAGTTTGTTAACCTGAGAGATATCTTCATTACTATTTACAGAGCTAATAGTTAAAAAAAAAATTAAAATGATTAATTTAAATATAAAGTTAATCATTATCGAAAGATCTAGAATAAAAATTAACTATCAAATCGTTATTAATGTTTAAAACACAAAAACATAATATAATGGTGCCGGCTGGGGGACTCGAACTCCCGACCTGATGATTACAAATCAACTGCTCTACCAACTGAGCTAAGCCGGCATTGTGTTACTATTTATATTAAAATTTAGAATAAACAATATTTAAAAATTACTAATTTTGAAATGATAAGCAGCAATTGCTAGAGAATTTGCTGCATTATAACTATCAATACCATCTAAATTTTCTTGAGGGATACTTATTTTAAAGTCACTATTTGTTAAAACATTTTTTCTAATACCTTTTCCCTCATTTCCAACAATAATTACAGATCTTTTATCAAACTTAAATTCTCTGTTGATTTCCTCGCCACTCATATCAAGTGAATAAGTCCAATATCCACTTTTTTTTAAAACCTCAACTGACCTACTAATATTTTTTGAGATATGATATTTCAACACTTCAACGGCACCGGATGATGTTAATGAAGTTATCTCATTAATATCCGCAGAAGAATACTCTGACAATAATAATCCGTCAGCCCCCATTAGTAGAGCTGTTCTAATAATATTTCCAAGATTATTTTGGTCAGTAATTTGATCAGCTATTATTATAAGTGATTTTTCACTATTTTTGATGATCTCCTCTAAGCTAAATGGCTTATACTTTTCTCTTCGTATAACTATATCACTGATAAACCTATCATTTTTAATACCTAGCCTATTGAAATCGTTTTTCTTAAATAGCTTTGTCTTATTATTCAGTTTATTTTGCTCAATTAATTTTCTAAAAACTGATTGTTTTTCAATATTAATGAAAATTTCAATAATTTTATCAGGATTGTGTAAAATACAGCTCGTGCAAGAATTAACCCCTGAAATAAGCATTGTTTTAAATAACAGTAAAAATTAAGGAAGTCTATTGACTTTCAAAGACAATTATCTATTAATCAACTCCTAATTTTAAACAATTTGGAGGGATGGCCGAGTGGTTAAAGGCGGCAGACTGTAAATCTGTTCACGCAAGTGTACGTAGGTTCGAATCCTACTCCCTCCACCACTTTTTTTTCACTTTTCTTATTGAATTTTAAAGAAAAATTAGTAGTTTATCGGAACTCACAAGGATTTGATTTTGTGAATGTTTTGAAGTGGTTACCCGCTAAATCGCGGGTGTAGCTTAATGGTAAAGCTCCAGCCTTCCAAGCTGGCTACGAGGGTTCGATTCCCTTCACCCGCTCCAAGTACATTGAAAAAATTAAGTATTAGATATTAAAAAGAGGTAACAACTTAAAATGACTAAAGAAAAATTTGACAGATCGAAAGAACACGTCAACATCGGAACTATCGGTCACGTCGACCATGGTAAAACTACACTTACTGCAGCAATAACAAAAGTTTTGGCAGAAAAAGGTGGTGCAGAGTTTACAGCCTATGATGAAATTGATAAAGCACCTGAAGAAAAAGAGAGAGGTATAACAATTTCAACAGCGCACGTCGAGTATTCAACTGACAAAAGACACTATGCTCACGTCGACTGTCCAGGTCACGCAGACTACGTAAAAAACATGATTACAGGTGCTGCTCAGATGGATGGAGGTATCTTAGTTGTTAATGCAGCGGACGGCCCAATGCCTCAAACACGTGAACATATACTTTTAGCTAGACAAGTTGGTGTACCGGCACTAGTTGTTTACCTTAATAAAGTTGATCAAGTAGATGATCAAGAATTATTAGAGCTTGTAGAAGTTGAAATAAGAGAGCTATTATCAAAATATGATTTCCCTGGCGATGATATTCCAATCGTTAAAGGATCAGCACTAGCTGCAGTAGAAGACAGAGACGAAAATATTGGTAAAAATTCAATCATTGAATTAATGTCAAAAATTGATGAGTATATCCCTGCTCCTACAAGAGAATTAGATAAACCTTTCTTGATGCCAGTTGAAGACGTATTTTCGATTTCTGGAAGAGGTACTGTTGTTACTGGAAGAGTCGAACAAGGTGTTATTAAACCAGGTGAAGAAATTGAAATTATTGGTTTAAAAGATACAACCAAAACAGTTTGTACCGGTGTTGAGATGTTCAGAAAACTATTAGACTCTGGTGAAGCTGGAGATAATATTGGTGCTCTTCTTCGTGGAACTAAAAAGGAAGAGGTTGAAAGAGGCCAAGTTTTGGCAGCTCCTGGTAGTATTAAACCTCACAAAAAATTTAAAGCAGAGATTTACGCTTTAAGCAAAGAGGAGGGTGGAAGACACACTCCTTTCTTTGCAAATTACAGACCTCAATTTTATTTTAGAACCACTGATGTTACTGGTTCAATTAAATTGCCTGAAGGTACTGAAATGGTTATGCCTGGAGATAATATAACACTTGAAGTTGAGTTACTTGCTCCTATCGCAATGAATAACAACTTACGTTTTGCTATTCGTGAAGGCGGTAGAACTGTTGGCTCAGGAGTTGTTTCAGAGATTATCGAATAAAAATATTCTCTGCAGTAATACTAATATGAAGGAGTGTAGCTCAACTGGTAGAGCGCCGGTCTCCAAAACCGGAGGTTGCGGGTTCGATGCCTGCCACTCCTGCCAAAAAATATAAAAAAAATATGAAATTTAATCCTGCTAAATATTTAAGAGAAGTTCGACAGGAGGTATCTAAAGTTACCTGGCCCTCCAAGAGAGAAACTTTTACTTCAGCAGGTATCGTTTTGGTTGTAATTAGTATTGCTGCAATTATTTTAATGCTCTTAGACCAATTTTTTTCTTTTATCGTGAGAATAGTTCTAGGATAATTTAATGGTTGAAAATACTGATACATTAAAGTGGTACGTCGTACACTGTCACTCTGGCTTTGAGAAAAAAGTTGCAGACTCAATTTTAGATGAGGCAAAAAAAGTCAGTTTAGAAGACTCCATATCTGAAGTATCTGTTCCAACTCAAGCAGTTGTCGAAGTGAGAAGGGGTGTAAGGGTTAATTCAGAAAAAAAATTTTTCCCTGGGTATGTTTTAATCAAGATGATCATGAACGATGACACCTGGCATTTAGTGAGAGATATACCAAAAGTTTCAAATTTTCTTGGTACAAAAGATAAGCCGATTGCAATATCTGAACGAGAAGTTTCCAAATTATTACAAGACATTACTGAGGGTGTCGACAATCCTAAACCAAAGTTTGAGTATGAAGTTGGTGAGCAGATCAAGGTATCTGATGGTCCATTTGCTTCATTTAGCGGTATTATAGAAGAGGTTGACAGTTCAAGACAAAAGCTTAAAGTGTCCGTTTCAATTTTTGGGAGACCGACACCTTTAGAACTAGACTATTCACAAGTGGTAAAGGGCTAATATAATGGCTAAAGAAATATTAGGATATATAAAATTACAAATTCCAGCTGGTTCAGCTAACCCAGCACCCCCCGTCGGTCCTGCTTTAGGTCAAAAAGGTTTAAACATTCAAGATTTTTGTAAACAGTTTAATGATAAGACAAAAGATTTGGAAAAGGGCGCGCCTATCCCAACAATAATTACCGCATACAAAGATAGATCTTTTGATTTTGTTACAAAGAAACCACCTGTTACTTTTTATCTTAAGAAAGCTGCAAAAATTAAAAAAGGCTGTCAAACACCTGGTCGATCAAAATTAGGTAAGGTTACAATGAAGCAGGTGGAAGAGATAGCAAAAGAGAAATTAGAGGATCTCAACGCCTATGATGTTGATCAAGCATCAAAAATAATTCTTGGATCAGCAAGATCAATGGGAATGGAAGTCGTATAATGAATTTAACTAAAAACAAAAAAAATCAAATCGAAGGTATAGACTTTAAAAAGTTATATAAAATATCTGATGCAGTTAAAATTATTAAAGAAAAAAAATTCGTTAAATTTGATGAGTCTTTAGAAGTATCGATCAATACAGGTATTGACTCTAAGCAGTCTGATCAAAATGTTAGAGGTAGTTTTATACCACCTCATGGTTTAGGAAAAAAAGTTCAAATAGCAGTTTTTGCTCAAGGAAAAGCTGCAGAAGAGGCTAAAGCAGCTGGAGCTAAATATGTTGGAGGAGATGATTTAATTTCCTCTCTTGAAAAAAAGATTGATGTAGACGTAATTGTAGCTACTCCAGATATGATGTCAGTCGTAAGTAAAATTGCTAAAATTTTAGGCCCAAAAGGTTTAATGCCTAATCCTAAGACAGGTACTGTTACAAACGATATCAAAAGCACAATTGAAAATATTAATAAAGGACTAGTAGCATACAAAAATGACAAAGCGGGAACTATTCATGCTGCCCTTGGTAAAGTTAGTTTCGATGAAAGTAAACTAACTGAAAACGTAACTTCATTTATTGATGAAATAAAAAAAATAAAACCATCAGGTTTGAAGGGTAACTTTGTGAATTCTGTTTATCTATCATCATCTATGGGTTTTGGTTTAAGGGTTGAAGTTTAATGAATAAAGCTGAAAAACAACAATATATTGAAAATCTTGATCAAATGTCCAAGGATTACTCCGCTATATTTGTTGCATCTTTCTCAGAGATGTCGGTTAAGGAGATGATCGAATTTAGAACTGAAATTAGAAATAATGATGGTGTAACTAAAGTTTCAAAGAATAATATCGTGAAAATTTTTGTTAATAAAAATGACGAAAAAAAAGTTCTAACTGACTTTTTATCTAATCAAAAATTATTAATTTTTACAAATAATCCAGTTGGAACTGCAAAAGTTTGTAAAAAATTTGAAAAAAATTTAAAAAAGCTATCTGCAGAGGCAGCTTTTTTTGATAATCAGCTATATTCAAAAGAGGATATAGCTAAGGTTGCAACTTTACCTTCTCTTGACGAAATAAGAGGAAAAATAGTTGGATTGATTAATGCTCCTGCTTCGAAGCTTGTAAGATTATTACAAAGACCAGACCAGGATATTATTTCAATACTACAAAACAAAAAAGACTAATTAGGGAGAGACAGAAAAATGGCAGATTTAAATAAAATTGTTGATGAACTATCAACACTAACAGTAATGGAAGCAGCAGAACTTTCGAAACTTTTAGAGGAAAAATGGGGTGTTACAGCAGCAGCACCGGTGGCAGTAGCAGCAGGTGGAGCAGCTCCTGCAGCTGAAGCAGCTGAGGAAAAAGATGCTTTTGATGTTGTGCTTACAGCAGCCGGAGATCAAAAAATTAATGTTATTAAAGAAGTAAGAGCGATTACGGGACTTGGTTTAAAAGAAGCTAAAGATATGGTTGAAGGTGCTCCTAAAACTTTAAAAGAAGGAGCTAAGAAAGAAGAGGCGGAAGCTATGAAGACACAGCTAGAAGCCGCAGGCGCAAAAGTAGAACTTAAATAATTAGTTATTATAGGTTCTACATATTATGCCACTTAGCTTTACAGAAAAAAAACGAATTCGCTATTCATTTGGAAAGATCGGTAAAACGATCGATGTTCCAAATTTAGTTGATATTCAAAAAATTTCCTACGATAAGTTCCTTCAATTAGGAAAATCAGTAGAGAACCGTTCAAATACAGGCCTGCAAGAAGTCTTTAATTCTGTCTTTCCCATAAAAGACTATGCAGGTAAATCTGAACTTCACTATATTGATTATTATCTTGATAATCCAAAATATGATGTTGATGAGTGTAGAAGGAAAGGATTAACCTTCTCAGCCTCTCTTATGGTCACTTTTCGATTGATAATTTGGGATATCAATGAAGAAACAGAAGAAAAATCATTAAGGGATATTAAAGAACAAGTCGTTTATTTAGGTGATTTACCTTTAATGACAAATAACGGTACATTTGTAGTTAATGGAACTGAAAGAGTTGTAGTCAGTCAGTTACATAGATCACCTGGTGTATTTTTTGATCATGATGAGGGTAAAACTCATGCAAGTGGTAAGGTCTTATATAACGCAAGAATAATTCCATACAGAGGTTCTTGGTTAGATTTCGAATTTGATCATAAAGACAACTTATTCTTTAGAATTGATCGAAAAAAGAAAATGATATCCACCACTATTCTACAGGCCTTGCCGTCAAAGGCCTCAGAAAAATATTTACAGGAGTGTATTCAAAATAAGGTTGAGCCAGATATTTATAAAGTATCAGGAATGACATCCGAGGAAATATTAACTTACTTCTATGAAACTTTTAATTTTAAGAAAAGTAAAGAAGGTTGGATAGTCAATTTAGATTTAAATAAATTTAAGTATAAAAACTTACCCTTTAATTTAGTAGATCCTAATACTAATGAGGTAGTAGCTTACAAAGACGTAAAATTATCTCTTAAATTACTCAAAGAAATTAAAGATAAAAAAATCAATAAATTTTTCTTTAAAGAAGAGGATCTCTATGGTTTTTATTTATCAAATGACATCGTTAATTATGATAACGGATTAGTTTATGCCGAAGCTGGTACGTTATTAAGTGAAGAGTTCTTTAAAAGATTAGAAGAATTATCAATCAATCAATTTTCTGTTATTAATGCTAATCAAGCCACTGGTAATTTAGGTGTTATTAATTCTCTTGTAGCTGATAAAAATAATTCACGAGAAGAAGCTCTATTTGATATTTTTAAAATTTTAAGACCAGGTGAGCCGCCAACTTTAGAGGCAAGTAACTACTTATTTCAAAATATGTTCTTTAGCGAAGATAGATATGATTTATCCGAAGTAGGTAGAGTTAAATTAAATACATACTTATCTTTAGATAAAGATAATAAAATAAGAATTTTAAGTAAATCCGATATCCTTGCAGTAGCAAAAAAACTTTTTGATATGAAAACAGAAAGTGCTGGTAAAGATGATATTGATCACCTTGGAAACAGACGTGTTCGTTCAGTAGGAGAACTAATTGAAAACCAATACAGAATTGGTTTAGTCAGGATGGAACGAGCAATTAGAGAAAAAATGGGAACAGTTGATATTGAGTCAATAATGCCCCAAGATCTTGTAAATTCAAAACCCATTCAAACTGTTTTGAAAGAATTTACCGGTACAAGCCAATTAAGTCAGTTTATGGATCAAACTAACCCACTAAGTGAGATAACTCATAAAAGAAGAATTTCTGCATTAGGCCCTGGTGGTTTGACAAGAGAAAGAGCGGGATTTGAGGTTCGAGATGTTCATACTACTCACTACGGTAGAATATGCCCAATTGAAACTCCTGAGGGTTCAAATATTGGTCTAATCAACAGTCTTTCATCTTTTGCAAGAATTAATCAATATGGTTTCATCGAAACACCATATAGAAAAATAGTTAAAGGCTCTGTAACGGATGAAGTTTTATATTTAAACGCTGACGAAGAAGAGAACTATACTATAGCTCAAGCAAATAGCCCTATTAATGAAAATGGAAAATTTGCTGAAGAACAAGTAAGCTGTAGAAGAAGAGGTGACTTTATTTTCTGTGATCCATCTGAAATAGACTTTATGGATGTCAATCCTCAACAATTAGTTTCTGTGGCCGCCTCTTTAATTCCATTCTTGGAAAATGATGATGCCAATAGAGCATTAATGGGATCAAACATGATGAGACAGGCCGTTCCTCTTGTTAAAAGTGAAGCCCCTCTTGTCGGCACTGGATTTGAATCGAAAGTGGCAAGAGACAGTGGCGCTGTTGTTATTGCGAAAAATAGCGGATATGTTCACCAAGTAGACTCATCAAGAATAGTTATAAGATCTGACTCTAAAAATATTAGTAAGGATAAAAGTGGTGTCGACATTTACAATTTGAAAAAGTTTCAAAGATCTAATCAAAGCACTGCTATCAATCAAAAACCAATCGTTAAAATTGGAGATTATGTTCAAAGGGGCGATATCATTGCTGATGGACCTTCAACAGATTTAGGAGAATTAGCTTTAGGAAGAAACCTTCTTGTAGGTTTTATGCCTTGGAATGGATACAATTTTGAAGACTCTATTATAATGTCCGAAAGAGTCGTTCATGAAGATAGATACACTTCAATTCATATTGAAGAGTTTGAAGTTCTGTGTAGAGATACTAAGTTAGGCCCAGAGGAAATTACAAGAGACATGCCTAATGTAGGAGACGAAAGTATAACAAACCTCGATGAAGCAGGAATTGTTTATATAGGTTCTGAAGTTAAACCAGGTGATATTTTAGTTGGAAAGGTATCTCCTAAAGGAGACTCACCAATTACCCCTGAAGAAAAGTTATTAAGAGCAATCTTCTCTGAAAAAGCAGCTGATGTAAAAGATACATCTTTAAGACTACCCACTGGTTACTCCGGTGTCGTAGTTGATGTTCAGGTATTAGTTCGAAGAGGTGTCGAAAAGGATGAAAGAACTATTGCTATTGAAAGAGTTGAAATAGATAGATTAGCAAAAGACAGAGATGACGAGAAAAATATTTTAGAAAATAACTACAAACAAAATCTTATTAGTATTTTTAAAAATAAAAATGCAAGTTCAAACATAGACGTTTTCTCAAAAGGAAATAAGATTGAAGAGAGTTCGTTGATATCAACACCTATTGAGATTTTGGAACAAATTCAAGTTGATGATGCTTCATCGATGGAAACCTTTACTTCACAAAAGAAAATCTTTAGTGATGCTGTCATTTTATTAGATAAAAAGTTTCAAAATAAAATTGAAAAAATACAAAGTGGTGATGACCTGTTACCTGGTGTTTTAAAAGTTGTTAAAGTTTTTGTTGCTGTGAAAAGAAAACTTCAAGCAGGAGATAAAATGGCTGGCAGACACGGTAATAAAGGTGTTATTTCAAAGATTGTACCAATTGAAGACATGCCTTTCTTGGAAGACGGAACTCCTGTTGATGTATTGTTAAATCCATTAGGTGTTCCAAGTAGAATGAATATTGGTCAAATATTAGAAACTCACTTAGGGTGGGCTGCTTACGGTATAGGTAAACAAATTTCTCAAAGTTTAGATATGGCAAGAAAAGAAGGAAATATAATTCAATTAAAAGAGTCTCTATCGAGTTTTTATGAGCATAACAAAGACTCTAATACTGAAATTACTAATATGAATGACGATCAATTGATTGAATTGGCTGGTAACTTAGAAAAAGGTGTTACGTTTGCAACACCTGTTTTTGATGGAACAAATACCCAAGAAATTACAAATCTTTTAGATAAAGCTGGTTTTGATAATAGTGGCCAAGTACATTTATATGATGGAAGGTCAGGGGAAAGGTTTGAGAGAAAAGTTACTGTTGGGTATAAATATATCTTAAAACTTCATCACTTAATTGACGATAAAATTCATGCTAGATCCATTGGACCTTATAGTCTTGTAACTCAACAACCTTTAGGTGGTAAAGCTCAGTTTGGTGGTCAAAGATTTGGAGAGATGGAAGTATGGGCATTAGAAGCATATGGTGCATCAAATACTCTTCAAGAAATATTAACTATTAAATCTGATGACGTAGCTGGAAGAACAAAAGTTTATGAAGCCTTAATAAGAGGTGACTATAACTTTGAAAGTGGAATACCTGAGTCATTCCACGTCTTAGTCAAAGAATTAAAATCTCTTGGATTGAATGTAGAGTTAATCGAAACAGATCCAACTGTTAACAGGGAGAACGGATAATGAAAGATTTAACTAATTTATTTAAAACTAACACTCAAACATTAAATTTTGATCAGATTAAAATTTCTGTTTCAAGTCCTGAGCAGATAAGATCATGGTCCTTTGGTGAAATCAAAAAACCAGAAACTATTAACTACAGAACATTTAAACCTGAGAGAGAGGGTTTGTTTTGTGCGAGAATTTTTGGACCTACTAAAGATTATGAATGTTTGTGTGGTAAATATAAAAGAATGAAATTTAAAGGCATTACATGTGAAAAATGTGGAGTCGAAGTTACACTTTCTAAAGTGAGAAGAGAGAGAATGGCTCATATTGAATTAGCAGCACCAGTTGCTCATATTTGGTTTTTAAAATCTTTACCAAGTAGAATTGGTCTAGCCCTTGATATAACTCTAAAAAATCTTGAAAAAGTTCTATATTTTGAGAGCCATATTGTTATTGACCCTTTAATGTCTGGCTTAAGTCCTAATCAACTATTATCCGATGAAGAATTAGAAGAGGCTATTGATCAATTTGGTGAAGATTCATTCAAACATGGAATTGGTGCAGAAGCTGTTCAAGAGATTTTATCTAAAATCGATTTAGAGGCTGAAATAAAAAAATTAGTTGATGAAAGTGAGGCTACCTCTTCTGAAACGAAAAAGAAAAAAATTCTCAAACGAATGAAGGTTATGGAAGGGTTTAGAAACTCTAATATAAAACCTGAATGGATGGTTTTAAAAGTTCTACCAGTTATTCCACCAGAATTAAGACCACTTGTACCTTTAGAAGGTGGTCGTTTTGCAACATCAGATTTAAATGACCTTTATCGAAGAGTTATTAATAGAAACAATAGATTAAAAAGACTTTTAGATTTAAGAGCACCAGACATTATTGTTAGAAATGAAAAAAGAATGCTTCAGGAGTCTGTTGATGCTCTATTTGATAATGGAAGAAGGGGAAGAGTTATTACAAGCACTAATAAAAGACCTCTTAAATCTCTGTCTGAAATGCTAAAAGGTAAGCAGGGAAGATTTAGACAAAATTTATTGGGTAAAAGAGTTGATTACTCAGGTCGATCAGTAATTGTTGTAGGACCAGAATTAAAACTACATCAATGTGGCCTGCCGAAAAAAATGGCTTTAGAGTTATTTAAACCATTTATTTATAATAAACTTGAGTCTTACGGCTTCGCTTCTACACTCAAATCTGCTAGAAAAATGGTTGAGTCTGAGAGACCAGAAGTTTGGGATATACTTGATGAAGTAATAAGAGAACACCCAATTCTTTTAAATAGAGCACCTACATTACATAGATTAGGAATTCAGGCGTTTGAACCAATTTTAATTGAAGGTAAGGCCATCCAACTGCACCCATTAGTATGTACTGCATTTAATGCAGATTTTGATGGTGATCAGATGGCAGTTCACATACCTTTAAGTCTTGAAGCCCAATTAGAAGCAAGGGTTTTAATGATGAGCACTAATAACATTCTTTCGCCTTCAAGTGGAAAACCTATAATCGTTCCAAGTCAAGATATAGTTTTGGGCATTTACTATTTGTCATTAATTAATGAAAATGAAGAGCCTAAGAAGTATTATTCACATGTTGGAGAGGTAGAGTTTGCATTAGAAAACAAAACTATAGAGCTACACACGCCTATTTTATACAGGACTAAAATATACAACTCTGAAACAGATAGCTTTGAATACAAAAAATTCACCACCTCTGCTGGTAGAGTTATGCTTTTTAAAACAGTACCTGACAACAAAAACTTACCTTTTGATGTAATTAATAAAGTTCTTACAAAAAAAGATATTAGTAATCTTTTAGACAATGTTTACAGATTCACAGGCCAAAAGGCGACTTGCATATTTGTTGACCAAATCATGAACGTAGGTTTTAAGCATGCTGCAAAAGCAGGTATTTCATTTGGAAAAGATGATTTAGTTATACCTGAAGAAAAGAATGTTTTAATTCAAGATACACAAAAACTTGTAAATAGTCTTGAAAATCAATACCAAGAAGGTCTTATAACTGAAAGAGAAAAATACAACAAAGTTGTAGGCTTATGGTCTACTTGTACAGACAAAGTAGCAAAAGCAATGATGAAAACTGTTTCATCAAATAAAGATAGCCAAATTAATTCTGTTTATATAATGGCAGACTCTGGTGCTCGTGGCTCTGAGGCACAGCTTAAGCAGTTAGCTGGTATGAGAGGTTTGATGGCAAGACCATCTGGTGAAATCATTGAAAATCCAATTACATCTAACTTTAAAGATGGTTTAACAGTTTTAGAGTATTTTAACTCTACTCATGGTGCAAGAAAAGGATTAGCAGATACAGCCCTTAAAACAGCAAGTTCAGGTTATTTAACGAGAAGACTCGTCGATGTTGCTCAAGATTTAACAATTACATGTAAAGATTGCACATGTAAAAATGGATTAACTGTTGACACTATTTATGAGTCTGGAGAAGTTTCAATACCTTTAACAGAAAGAGTTTTTGGAAGATACCTTGCTGATGATGTCAAAAACAAAAAAGGTGAGGTAATAATAAAAAATGACTCATACATTTCACATGAAGAAATTGAATTATTACAAAAAGAAAATATTTCATCTGTTAGAATTAAATCACCAATCACTTGCGGAACAACACATGGTATTTGTGCTAAATCTTATGGAAGAGACTTAGCAAAAGGAGTTCCTGTAAATACTGGAGAAGCAGTTGGTATTATTGCTGCTCAATCTATTGGTGAACCTGGTACTCAGTTAACAATGAGAACATTCCATGTTGGAGGCGTCGCAAGTTCCTCTGCCGAGAAATCAAACTTTGAATCTCCTAGCGATGGTAAGCTTAAAATTAAAAATCTTAAATCTGTTGTTAATGGATCTGGAAATGAAATAATTATTAATAGAACAACTGAGCTTGAAATATTTGATAATAATAAAACTTTAGTATCTTCATTCAGAGCTCCATATGGTTCGACTTTATTGTTAAAAAATGGCGCAGATGTTAAACTTAATAGCTTATTACTTGAATGGGATCCATACACTGTTCCTATTGTCGCTGAAGAAACTGGAAAATTAGATTTTAGTGATCTAGTTGAGGGTGTATCTTTTATTGAGAAGTTTGATGAGACCACCGGTATCTCATCGAAAGTTATAATTGACTGGAAAAGTTTTCAGGGAAAGCAAGATTTAAAACCACAGTTGTTAATTACAGATAAAGATGGCAATCCTATTAAATCAAAAAATTCATCTACCTACGACTTAAGTGTTGGTATTGTTCTAAATATTGAAAAAGGAAAAGAAGTCACTGCTGGTGATGTAATAGCTAGAATACCAAGAGCCTCTTCTAAAACAAAAGATATTACTGGTGGACTACCCAGAGTTGCTGATATTTTTGAGTCAAGAAAACCTAAGAATCCAGCGGTTCTGGCAGAAATTTCTGGAACAATTGAATTTGGAAAAGATATTAAGAGTAAAAGAAGAATTATTATCAATCCTGAAGAAGGTGAACCTGTTGAATTTTTAATTCCCAAAGGTACTTATATTTATTTTAATGAGGGTGATAAGGTAAACAAAGGTGATATGATTGTTGATGGCACTCCAGCTCCCACAGATATTTTAAATATTCTTGGAATTGAGGCTTTAGCTGAATATATGGTTAGAGAAGTTCAAAAAGTTTATCGTTTACAGGGCGTTTTAATTGATGATAAGCACATTGAGTGTATTACACGTCAAATGCTTCAAAAAGTTGAAGTAATTGATGCTGGTGATAGTGAATATTTAGTTGGTGACATAAAAGATAAAATAGAAGTCATAGAAATGAATAATTCTCTTAAAAAAGAAGGTAAGAAAGAGATCAACTATAAAATGATGATCCTTGGAATTACAAAGGCCAGTCTCCAAACTAATTCCTTTATCTCAGCGGCTTCATTCCAAGAAACAACAAGAGTTCTTACCGAGGCAGCTATTAATGGAAAAGTTGATAAATTAACTGGTCTTAAAGAAAATGTAATTGTTGGTAAACTAATTCCTGCAGGAACAGGAAATGTAATTAGAGCTCTTCGAAAAGAGGCTAAAATCCGCGATAATTCACTATTAAAACAGCTAGAAACCTCTAAATAGATGTTGACTATACTTAATACTATAAATATATTCTGCGAACTATGCCGACCATAAATCAATTAGTAAGGAAATCCAGAGAGAAAGTCTCTAAGAGAAACAAAGTTCCTGCTCTTAAGGCATGCCCTCAAAAAAGGGGTGTATGTCTCAGAGTTTATACGACCACTCCTAAAAAACCTAACTCAGCCCTTAGAAAGGTAGCCAGGGTTAAGCTTACGAATGGTCAAGAGGTTACAGCATACATTCCGGGAGAAGGACATAACCTTCAAGAACACTCTGTAGTGCTAATTCGTGGAGGAAGAGTTAAAGACCTACCAGGCGTAAGATACCATATAATCAGGGGAACTTTGGATACCCAAGGGCTTGAAAAAAGAAGACAACGTAGATCTAAATACGGTGCAAAAAGGCCAAAAAATTAATAATTAAATCATGTCAAGAAGAAGAGCAGCAGAGAAAAGACAAGTATTACCAGATCCTATTTACAACAGTGTTGTTTTGAACAAGTTTATAAATGAAGTAATGATAGGTGGTAAAAAAACAGTAGCCCAAAAAATAGTATATGGTGCCCTAGATATTATTAAAACAAACAATCAAAGTGATGATCCGCTAGATTATTTCCAAAAATCGATCAATAATGTTAAACCATCCGTTGAAGTTAAATCAAGAAGAGTAGGCGGAGCGACATATCAAGTACCAATGGAAGTTAGAAGTAGTAGAGCTCAGGCATTAGCATTTAAATGGATATTATCTAATTCAAAAAAACGAAATGAAAAAACTCAAAGAGAGAGATTGGCAAATGAATTAATAGATGCTTTTGAAAACAAAGGTAATTCTGTTAAGAAGAAAGATGAAGTTCATAAAATGGCAGAAGCTAACAGGGCATTCGCCCATTATAGGTGGTAAAAATGGATTTAAGTAAATACAGAAATATCGGTATCATGGCACATATTGATGCTGGCAAAACTACTACCACTGAAAGAATTTTATACTATACAGGAAAGTCACACAAAATAGGTGAAGTTCATGATGGTGCTGCAACTATGGATTGGATGGAACAAGAGCAAGAGAGAGGAATAACAATTACTTCAGCTGCCACAACCTGTTTTTGGAATGATCATAGAATAAATATTATTGATACGCCAGGTCACGTTGACTTCACAATTGAAGTTGAGAGATCTTTAAGAGTTTTAGACGGTGCTGTTGCATGTTTTGACGGTGTTGCAGGAGTTGAACCACAATCGGAAACAGTTTGGAGGCAAGCTGACAGATATAAAGTTCCCAGGATTTGTTTTTGTAATAAAATGGATAGACTTGGTGCAGATTTTGAGATGAACGTTCAATCTATAAAAGATAGATTGGGAGCTAATCCTCTTGTTTTGCAAATGGCAATCGGAAAAGAGGCAGATTTCAAAGGAGTTGTTGACCTAGTCAATTTTAAATCAATTATTTGGAAAGACGATAGTCTCGGTGCAGAATATGATGTTACTGATATTAGTGATGATTTAATTGAGGAAGCTAAGAAAAAAAGAGAAGAGTTAATAGAAAATGCAGTTGAAGCAGATGATAAAGCACTAGAGGACTATTTAGAGGGAAAAGAAATATCTGTTGATACTTTAAAAGCTTGTATAAGAAAAGGAACAATTGATTTTAAATTTGTTCCTGTTCTGTGTGGAACTGCTTTTAAAAATAAAGGTGTCCAACCATTACTTGATGCTGTTGTAGATTATTTACCTTCTCCTAAAGATATAGGTTTTGTTGAAGGAATAAAAGAAGGTTCAGATGATAAATTACAAATTCCTAATACGCCTGAAGAACCTTTTGCTGCCTTAGCGTTTAAAGTAGCAGCTGATCCATTTGTCGGTCAAATAACTTTTTGTAGACTTTATTGTGGAAACCTAAGTTCAGGTTCAACAATATTAAATTCATCGAAAAATCAAAAGGAAAGAATTGGAAGAATGCTTTTAATGCACTCAAACACTAGAGAAGAAATCAAAGATGCAAAGGCAGGAGATATAGTTGCCTTAGTTGGTTTGAAGAATGTCACTACTGGTGATACTTTATGTGATCCATCAAAAAAAGTTATCTTAGAAAAAATGGAATTCCCTGATCCTGTTATTGAAGTTGCAGTTGAGCCTAAAACAAAAGCTGACTATGAAAAAATGGGACAAGCTTTGGGAAGATTAGCTCAAGAAGATCCAAGTTTCCGAGTTACCTCTGATGAAGAGTCTGGACAAACTATTATTAAAGGTATGGGCGAACTTCACTTAGAAATTTTGGTTGATAGAATGAAAAGAGAATTCAAAGTTGAAGCAGATGTTGGAGCTCCTCAAGTTGCATATAGAGAGACAATTACTAAAGATGTCGAAGTAGATTATACACATAAAAAACAATCTGGTGGTGCTGGCCAATTTGCAAGAGTAAAAATGAAGTTCAAACCGTTAGAGAGAAATTCTGGTGTTAAATTTGTTAACACAGTAGTTGGAGGAAATATTCCAAAAGAATATATCCCTGGAGTAGAAAAAGGTATTAATTTTGCTGCTCAAAATGGAGTCATTGCTGGCTATAACGTCATAGATTTTGAAGCAGAAGTTCATGACGGTGCATTTCATGATGTTGACTCTTCTGTATTAGCTTTTGAGATAGCTTCAAGAGCCGCATTCAGAGAAGCTGTTGGAAAAGCTGGACCAAAATTACTTGAGCCAATGATGAAAGTTGAAGTAGTTACACCAGAGGATTACATGGGCGATATTATTGGTGATTTAAATTCAAGAAGAGGTCAAATTGAAAAAATGGAAGACAGGGGTAATGCAAAAGTTGTATCGTCTGTAGTTCCTCTTGCTAATATGTTTGGTTATGTTAATAATCTACGCTCAATGAGCCAAGGAAGAGCAAGCTATACAATGTTATTCTCACACTATGATGTTGTACCTTCAAATGTTGAAGAGGAAATTAAATCTAAACTGGCATAATCATGATAAATCAAAATATTAGAATAAGACTAAAATCTTTTGATCATAATATTTTAGATAGAAGTTCAATTGATATTCTTCAGACAGCTAAAAGAACTGGTGCTAAAGTGATTGGACCAATTCCCATGCCATCTAAAATTGAAAGAGTTACAGTAAATAAATCCCCACACGTAGATAAAAAAAGTAGGGAGCAGTTTGAATTACGAACACACATTAGGATGATGGATATCATTGAACCTACACCACAAACAGTCGATGCACTTATGAAGCTTGACTTAGCATCTGGTGTTAATGTCGATATAAAAATAAAAAAATAATTAATTATGATCATTAGCACTAAAATTGGCCAAACTTCATTTGTTAATGCAAACGGCACTAGGGTTTCTGCAACAGTTCTTGATTACAATAGTTGTACTGTTGTTGGCAATAGAACTATTGATAGAGATGGTTATCTTGCAAATATTATAGGTTTTCTTAAACCAAAAAAACTTAATAAACCTCAATTAAAAGAATTCAATAAATTAAATTTAGAGCCAAAAAAAATAATTAAGGAACAAAGAATAAATTCTGACGAGGAACTTCTAGAGGTTGGCTCTTTGATTGATCCTAAATTTAAAGTAGGTGATAAAGTTTCGGTACAGTCAAAATCAACTGGTAAAGGTTTTGCCGGCGCTATGAAGAGACACAATTTTAGTGGTATGAGAGCAACACACGGTGTTTCTATTTCTCATAGAGCTCATGGTTCAACAGGTCAAAATCAAAACCCAGGTAAGGTATTCAAAGGAAAAAAAATGGCTGGTCATTTAGGTGATCAATTAACAACTACTAAAAATTTAGAGGTGCTTTTAATTGATCAAGATAAAAAATTAATATTTATCAAAGGATCTGTTCCTGGAAAAAATAAATCTATAGTGAAGGTTTTTAAATAAATGTTTGAGCAAATTACAATAAAAGATAAAAATATATCTGAAAAAGCTTTACACTTATCATTACAAAAAATTTATTCCCATAAACAAGGAAATAACCACAGTCTTGATAGATCTGAAGTTGCTGGCTCAGGAAAAAAACTTTTTAAACAAAAAGGAACTGGAAATGCAAGAGCTGGTAACAAAAAAACAACTCAAAGAAGAGGTGGAGGTAAAGCTTTTGGACCTAAATTTCATACGGTTTCTTATAAAGTTAATAAAAAAGTCAAAAAAAGCGCCATAGTTTCATCAATAGTTAGTAA
>CABZCN010000004.1 GCA_902524245.1 uncultured Alphaproteobacteria bacterium | reverse complement strand
ACTTAAGTTTTTGTGAAGTTTTTAATAAAGATAATTGATCGACATTATTAATAATTGGAATTATTTTATGTTTTTTTATTTCTTTTAAATCATTTTTTGAAATCACACCTGATAACAAGTAAATATTTATATTCTTAAAATTTTCTCCCAGTTTGATAGCATCATCTAACCTAGCAACATAAAAATCTTTACACTTATTCGTTTTTAATATTTTACAACATTCCAAAAGGCCGTGCCCATACCCATCACCTTTTATTACACTTATAACCCTTGATTTACCTGAGAACTTATCGATTTGCCTATAATTATGCGACAGATTTTCTTTACTCACAAAAATCATTTTTTTATTGATTTTTTGGTTTTTTTTAATACCTAGTTGTTTCATATTATGGATTTTAAGGCTTCAACCTTGTTGTCTTATGCCCTATATTACTTCTACTATTATAATAGATATAGGAGGAGTAAATGAAAAAATTTATTTCATTATTTTACGCTCTAGTCCTGTTTGCTGGTTTTACAACTGTAGCAAAAGCAGCAGACCCGATTAGAATTCCAGTTTTAAACTGGTCAAGCCAAATCGTTATGGCTAACGTTATGGCACAAGCTTTTGAAGAGCTTGGTTATGATGTTGAATTAGTCCCTGCTGAGTCAGCAACAAGATATGAAGCTGTCAGAGTAGGTGAACTCCACGTTGCTCATGAAACATGGCAGTCAACTATGGCTAAACCATTTTATGAAGCTATGGATAAAGGTGGTTTAATCGATGCTGGTTCACACTTAGCTCCAACTCTTGAAGACATGGGTGTTCCACAATGGGTTATTGATGAAAATTTATGTCCAGGTCTTCCAAATTGGGAAGCTTTAAAATCTCCTGAGTGTCAAGCTAACTTTGCTACACCTGACTCTGAGGGTAAAGGTAGATGGTTAGAAGGTCCTTATGAGTGGCACACTGATGTGATGCCTAACAGACTAAAAGGTCTTGGCTTAGATGACCAGTGGATGGTTAAGTTTGCTGGTAGTGCTGATGCATTATGGGCAGAACTAGCAGCTGCAAAAAAAGAAGGTAGAGGAACAGTGATCTTTAACTGGACACCAAACTTTACTGATGCTGAGGGATTTGTATTTATTGAATTCCCACCTTTCTACCAAGGTTGTAGAATTGAAGACGGCGGTTCTGTTGAGACAACTGGTTGTGGTTCACCAATTGGTTGGTTAAAAAAAGCAGCACACATCAAGTTCCCAATCACTCATACATCTGCATATAAATTCTACACAAAAATGGAATTTACATCAGGTAACATTGGTGAAATGGCTAACTATGTTGATAACGGTGGTATGACTCACGCAGAGGCAGCTACTGCATATATTGCTAATAACAGAGATCAAATCGATCTCTTCATGAAGTAATATAATATTTTTAAAATCCTCCCTAAAAAGGGAGGATTTTACTTTTAATTTTTTTTGATAGGTTAATCTTATGTCACCAACTATTAGTTGCGATTCTGTCTACAAGATCTTTGGCGCCAATGCGAACAAGCTATTAGCAGACTCTAATGGGTCTGTGGATGCTAAACAATTTCAAGAAGCAGGATGTATAGTGGGTGTAAATAATGCCTCTTTTGATGTTGAAAAAGGAGAGATGTTAGTTGTCATGGGCCTATCAGGCTCAGGAAAATCCACCTTATTGAGATGTATTTCAAGATTGACTGACGCAACCGCAGGTAAAATATTAGTTGACGGTGAAGATATTTGTTTAATGAACAACAAACAATTAGTTGAGCTTAGAAGAGAGAAAATGGGAATGGTTTTTCAAAATTTTGCCCTACTTCCTCATAAAACAGTCATTGAAAATATTGCCTTCCCCTTGCAGGTAAAAGGAGTCAGTACAGAAAATAGTATGTACAAGGCTTTAGAAATGGTCGAATTGGTTGGGCTCAAAGGAAGAGAAAATTACTTTCCAAGAGAGTTATCTGGTGGACAGCAACAAAGAGTAGGAATAGCTAGATCACTGGCAGTTGAGCCAGACATTTGGTTTTTAGATGAACCATTCTCTGCATTAGATCCTTTAATTCGAAAAGAAATGCAGGATGAATTTTTAAGACTTCAAGGGGTTCTTAACAAAACAATTATGTTTGTCACGCACGATTTTGATGAGGCTCTTAGATTAGCTGATCGTATTGCAATTATGAAAGATGGAATTATTGAACAATTAGACACTCCGGGTAATATTGTTTTAAACCCCGCAACTGATTATGTTAAAAAATTTACAGAAGATGTTCCTAGAGAAAAAGTATTAAAAATAGAGTCTATAATGGACCCTAAGGACACAAATGCTTCAGACAATCTAAAAGTATCTAAAGACGACATTATAGAGAGTGTTGCTGAAAAAATTCTTAATAGTAAAGAAATAATAAAAGTTATAGATCCTAAAGATAGTTCAGAAGTTGGATCAATCAACCCTTCAAAAGTAATAAAAGTTTTATTTGGTGGATAAGAACTACTTAGAAACTATAAGAAATTCTAAGCCAGCTCAATTTGGCATTCTTATATTAATTTTTCTTATTCTTTATTTTCTTATTCCACAAAGTGAAAATAATTATTTATGGAGACTCCCATCAGTCCTTAAAGGAATTCCATTAGCAATTAATAACGTAATCTTTAATGCTTTATATGAGTGGTTCCCATTAAAGGTTTGGGATCCAGTCTTTGAAATGTACGAAGAAAAAGCTGCTTTTAGAGAATTCACTAAAGCTGTTTCACAAGGCTTGCTCTTTTTAATCACTGTCGTAAGAGAACTCTTATTAGGCGGAGACAAAATAATAGACGTATTTGTAAGCGACTCATGGCTAAAAGAAAATGATTGGTTAAGTTGGCCTGCATTGCCTTGGACAGCAACAACTGTGGGTGCATTTCTTCTTGGATACCAGCTGAATGGTATCAGGCTTGGGCTTTTAGGGGGTATAGGTGCATTATACATTTCGGTATTTGGAAATTATGTTCCGTCAATTCAAACATTGTCATTTGTGTTGATTACTACGCCAATTTGTTTCGTTCTTGGTCTTTCTTTTGGAATTTGGGGATACCTTGATAAAAAAGTCGAGACTGCCTTACAACCAGTTTTAAATGTTATGCAGACTATGCCTCAGTTTGCATATTTAGTTCCAATTATTGCTTTGTTTGGACTTGGAGATCACGCTGGTTCAATCGCTACTATTATTATTGCAACTCCACCTATGATAAGAAATACAATTCTTGGACTGAAAAGAATTTCTCCTGAAGTTGTTGAAGCAGGCTTAATGAGTGGGTGTACAAAACCGCAATTGCTTTTTAAAGTTTTAATTCCAGCAGCTAGAAGAGATATTCTTAATGGCGTAAATACAGTTATCATGCAATGTCTAGCAATGGTTGTCATAGCTTCATTCGTAGGAGCTAAAGGCTTAGGTTTGAATTTAAAAATTGCACTCAACAGTTTAAAGATTGGAAAAGCAGCAGAGGCAGGTTTGTGTATTGTTATTATCGCGGTTATCCTCGATAGATTTACCAAAGCTTGGGCTGATAAACAAAAAGACTATTTTGAAAATTTAACATTCTTCCAAAGATATAAATTATTAATTATTTTTGCTATTTCTGTCGTCATTTTTTCAATCATTGCTTTTATATCTGGTGGTTACTTTGATAAAATAAATTACTTATATGTTATTCCCATAGAAAAAGGTTTAACAATAGCTCATTATATTGATGGTGCAGTTGACTGGGTTTGGGAGACATTTTTTTACTCATTAAATTCTTTTAATAAGTTTTTGCTAACACAAGTATTAGGACCAATGAAACATGCCTACTTAGGTATGCCAGTTATTGCAACATTTACACTAGCGATGGGCGCAGCGTATATTGTAGGTAATTCAAGAACTGCTTTGATCGTTGGTGGTATGTTATTGTTTATTGCATTATCTGAATATTGGGACAGAGCTTTAATTACAATGTATATGGGATCATTTGCAGTAATTATGGCTTCACTTAATGGAATTATTTTAGGTTCAATATTTGGTAGAACTGAAAGAGGCGGAAGAATACTTTTGTCTTTCTGTGATTTTTTTGAAACATTCCCTTCTTTCGTTTACCTAATTCCAGTTATATTCTTGTTTAATATAACTGACACCTCAGTGCTAATTGCAGCTATAGTTTATGCTACTGTTCCAGCAACAAGATACACAGTTTGGGGTTTAAAAAGTGTTCCACTATCTCTTCACGAGGCTGGAACTATGTCAGGAGTTTCAGCTTTTCAACGATGGACAAATATTGAAATACCCATTGCTTTCCCAACAGTAATGTTGGGAGTCAACCAAACAGTCGTATTCTCACTTCAGATGGTAATTTTAGGGGCACTTATAGGAACTGAAGATCTAGGACAAATTATTTTTGGTGCTTTATCTAGAACAAAAGATGGTGCAGGTGTCGCTTTAACACTTGGAATATTTGTCTCTCTTATTGCTATATGTGTAGATGTTATTGTTAGAAATTGGGCAGAGGAAAGAAAAAAAGCTCTTGGATTAGCATAGAGAATGATCATTCCAAGAGTTACTCAACCTTATGAACCTGGATTACCAGCTCTTGGTGACGATTTAGAAAATTATTTGGTAACTGGCGGAGGTTCTCTCACATTAAAATTAGAACCAGATGATAAATTTAAAATAATTAATTTAGAAGGCCATCAACAAGCCGAGATTGTATGCTTTAATTCAAAGCGAGAGTGTAATCTATCAGCTTTAGGTCTTAATAACGAGCACAACGGACAATTAACAAAAAAAATCCTTACGAGCGAGGAGGAGTCAGCTCAAATAGCACGTACTAAATTAAAAAAACTTGGATATGAGGTAGAGTCTATTAATCAATCGATTTTAGTATTTTCTCAAAATTCACTTTCAGGTTCAATTGAGGAGTTTAAAACAAACGACTCCATTGTTTGTACAATTTCAGCACCAGGCGAAAGTGAAATTACACATGAAAATATTCCTGCATCCGAACTACGAGTAATTGTTCAAAGAAATAAAAAACGTGAAGAGGGGGAATTTTTATTACCAGACCCTTTAATGGATCCTGTTGAAGAAATTTTTGTTAAAAGATATACCGCAATGGCCTATGAGGTCAAAGAAGGAGATTTTATTCAGATAATTGATGTTTATGGAAGACAATGTTCTGACTTTATGGCATTCGACTCAGAGAGCCTTCAAAAAGGCCAAGAGCTCTCAATAGATACAACTAATAGTAGATATTTAATGGGTAGTGCTTTTCCAATGCCAGGTCTCCATTCTAAATATTACGATGAAAATCAAATGCCCATGGTTGAAGTCTACAGAGACACTGTCGGAAGACATGATACGTTTGGTACTGCATGTACTTCAAAATTTTATGATGATATTGGCTATTTTGGTCATCCAAATTGCTCAGATAATTTTAATTATGTTTTAGATAAGTTTACTGTGAGAAAAAGACTAGGTTGGAATGCTATAAATTTATTTTACAACACAGCCATTGATGCAAATAATGCTTTAATTTTTGATGAACCATGGTCTAGACCAGGAGACTATGTGATGTTTAAAGCCCTGAAAAATTTAGTTTGTGTCTCCTCTGCCTGTCCAGATGATGTAGATGCAGCTAATGGATGGAATCCTACTGACATTTTTGTTAGAGTCTATAGACCGAATAGACCTTTTAGTAAAGGAATGGCATTTAGAATGAAAGCAGACTCTGATCCCAAATTAACTAAAGAAACTGGTTTTCACCCAAGAGTATCAAAACTTACTGAAAATATTGTTGAGTACAAAGGCTTCTGGTTAGCTTCTAATTATAATAATCACGGGGCGCACCAAGAATATGAAGCTTGCAGAGAGCGGGCTATCATTATGGATCTATCAGCACTAAGAAAGTTTGAAGTACGAGGCCCAGACGCTGAAGAACTTTTACAAATGACCTGCACCAGAAACATCAGAAAACTATCTGTTGGCCAAGTTGTTTACACTGCGATGTGCTACGAGCATGGAGGTATGCTTGATGACGGTACAGTATTCAAAATGACGGATGATAATTTTAGGTGGATTTGTGGAGATGAGTATTGCGGTGAATGGTTAAGAGAAAAAGCAAAGGAACATAACTTAAAAGTATGGATTAAATCTTCTACTGATAATTTACATAATGTTTCCGTCCAAGGGCCAAAGAGTAGAGAAATATTAAAAAAGATAATCTGGACCCCTCCTCATCAAACATCATTGACTGATTTAGAGTGGTTTAGGTTTTCTATAGCTAGGTTAAATACTTTAGATGGAATTCCTTTAATGGTTTCTAGAACTGGATATACAGGTGAACTAGGTTATGAAATATTCTGTCATCCGAGTAAAGCTGCTGAAGTTTGGGATGCTGTAATGAAAGCTGGAGAAGAGTTTGGAATTGTGCCTATGGGATTGGACGCTTTGGATTTAGTTAGAATTGAAGCTGGTTTAGTTTTTGCAAATTATGAATTCGATGATCAAACTGATCCGTTTGAGGCGGGAATTGGTTTTACAGTTCCTCTCAAATCAAAAGAAGATAACTTTATTGGTAAAGAAGCTTTACTTGAAAGAAAGGCAAACCCTCAAAGAAAACTAGTTGGACTTGAGATTGAGGGAAATGAAACTACCGGGCATGGTGACTGTGTTCATCCTTCAAATAATGGAAGGGAACAAGTTGGCATTATAACAAGTGGTATGAAATCCCCTGTTCTAAATAAAAATATTGCTCTTTGTAAAATCAATGTCAAATACAGCGAGCTTAATACTGAAGTTGAAATAGGTAAGTTAGATGGTCAACAAAAAAGAATAAAGGCTAAGGTTGTACCTTTCCCATTTTATGATCCAACTAAATCAAGAGTTAAATCCTAATTTATTTATCTTTTAAATGAGTTCAATTTTTTTAGATAAATCTTCAACTTTGCCAATTAGCGATAACAGGTTTGATAAAGGACCTTTTTTTGAATTTTATCATAAAGAAGACAATTCTTATGGTGTATATGCCGATCGCTATTTTCCAATATCTGTTGGAAATAAAATTAAAGATAGTTACTGGAATTTGAGAAGAAAAGCTGTCATGTATGATGTACCTGAAAAACCTATTCAAATAGAGGGACCACAGTCAGAGGAATTTCTTGATAAAATATTTTGTCGCAAAATTAAAGATATGAAAGTAGGCAGGGGTAAATATGCAATTGCCTGTTATGAAAATGGTGGAATATTTATAGATGGTGTACTTTTTAGATTAGAGCAAAATAAATTTTGGTACGTCCAACCTGATGGACCCCTTGAAACTTGGTTAAAAGCTCATCAAAAAAACTATGAAGTTACTATAACTGACCCTAATTCTCGAGTGATACAAATACAAGGTCCAATTTCTAAAGATATAATTTCAAAGCTGACAAATGGAGAAATAAACAATGATTTTAAATATTATCATTCAGGCTATTCAAAAATAGCTGATCAAAATGTATATGTCTCTAGAACAGGATGGACTTCTGAATTAGGCTTCGAAATTTATACTCTAGGAAATAAGACTAATTATAAAAAAATTTGGGATACTATTTGTGAAATCGGATATCCGATGGGTATGACATTTGATGGTCTAGAATCAATGGATATAAGAAGAATTGAAGCAGGCATCCTAGATAACAACACAGATTTTGACTCTTCTATGAATCCTTATGAGATTGGATTAGGCTCTCTAGTTGATTTGGAAAAAGAAAATTTTATTGGAAAAAAAGCTTTAGAATTTTTATCAACAAAATTTGGAAAGAGATTATTTGGTATAACTACCGATAAAGAAATTATTCCAAGAGCAAAAGTTTATTTATCATCAAATGAACAAAAAATTGGATATCTTTCAGCATCAACTTGGTCTCCTACTTTAGAAAAGTATGTGGGTTATGTTCGTTTTGACTACCCTGGTGAGTGGAAAGAATTTCAAATTAAAGTTGAGTCTGTTAATGATAATTTAGCTGACTGCGAAATAATTGATTTACCATTTTACGATAAAGAAAAACTCATCCCAAAGGGGATTGACAAAAATATTCCTTAATCTTTATTTTTTTCTTTTCTAAAGAATGGTATTAGAAAAACAAAACAAGCTACAAAGAAAAAAAGACTTCCAAACATAGCCCAGAAACTACCAATACTTGATATTATAAAGCCTACAGCAGAAATAATAAATAAAACCCATCCAATAAAATTAAGAGTTTTATTGGACATATATTATTTATTTTGTATCTAAATATGTAGACATAGAGTCATCCATAGCATCCAACCATGTAGTATGATGTGAGGGACCAGTGGTGCCAGTGACTGGCGAGGAAAAGGATTTATCTCTATAAGTCAGGATATTTTCTTCCTTATGGTGTTCCCAATCATAAAAATGTTTGCGAATTAACTCAAAGTCAATTTTTGGGTAGTCAACAGCAGAACATAGATCCACACAATAATCTGTTTGAAAATCAATCATTTGATAGGCATCCTCTAGGGCTTCTTCCTTTTTAACCCAGTTATCAATATCTTTTGCTAACTTATCAGCTGAAGGCAGAGTTATTTTGTTCATTATTATGTCTCTAACATACCAAGCTTGAGCATCAAACATGTTAAAAGTATGAAACTGATCTTGCATACCAAGATAAAACAAATTTTGATTATTTTGCCATACTACTCCTTTGTATAAGTTTGGAGGATACAGCCTGTTATGAGTTTTTAATTTTAGATCTTCTGGTAAAAAAGGAAAATGATGCAAGTAACCTGTACATAGTATTAAGGCATCCATTTCTTGAACTGTGCCATCTTTAAAAACTGCTTTGTTTCCATCGATCTTATCCATGTAATATACTTCTTTCATGCCTTCAGGCCAATTGAAACCCATTGGATTGTTTCTATAACCAATAGTAACAGTTTTAGCTCCATACTTATGGCACTGTAACGCTACATCTTCAGCAGAGTAACTACTTCCGAGAACGACAACGTTTTTATCTCTAAACTCTTCAGCGTCTCTGAAATCATGTGAGTGCATTATTCTCCCTGGAAAGCTATTCATTCCCTCATATTCAGGAATGTATGGAACAGAGAAGTGACCAGTCGCAACAACTAATTTATCAAAAATTTCAGTTTTAGTTTGATCGTCTTTTTTATTTCGGTATGTAATATCAAATCCATTACCATTATCAGCAACAGAGGTAACAGTTGTGTTAAACTTTACGTATTTTTTTACATCTGAATTTTCTGCACGACCTAAAATGTAATCTTGAAGGACGGCTCTTGGAGGGAAGGAGGGAATTGGTTTTTTGAAGTGCTCATCAAAAGAATAATCTGCAAATTCAAGACACTCTTTTGGTCCATTCGACCAAAGGTATCTATACATACTATTGTGAATTGGATCTCCATATTGATCAGACCCGGTTCTCCAAGTATAATTCCAAAGACCACCCCAACTTTCTTGTTTTTCAAAGGCAACAACCTCAGGAATATTTTCGCCTTTGCTTTGCGCTTGATGCAGAGATCTTAAAAAAGATAGTCCGCAGGGACCTGTACCAATTAGTGCAACTTTTGTCATTATTCTCCTCCGATTTAAATTAATATTAATAATTAAATTCTAATTTCCAATCCATTTTTTGTCATAATCTGTAATAAATACAGGGATAATAAAAATGTTGTTTCATATTATGGAACAGGTTTATTGTAGCATTATATTAGGAATATATATTTTCGAAGAGGTTTAATTGAATCATGCAAAAGTACTCAGTTTTTAGTTTAGTAAAAAATGCTTTCACCAACCATGAAAATTGGGAGGTAGCTTGGAAAGACCCTGAGCCTAAAAAAGAATACGATGTCATAATTGTAGGCGGCGGTGGTCATGGTCTTGCAACGGCTTATTATCTTGCAAAAGAACATGGAATCACAAACGTTGCCATACTTGAAAAGGGTTGGATTGGTGGAGGTAATGTTGGAAGAAACACTACCATCTTGAGATCTAACTATATGTTTGATTCAAACGCTCATTTTTATGAGTTTGGCATGAAGCTTTGGGAAACACTTAGCCAAGAATTAAATTACAACGTTATGTACTCACCGAGAGGAATTATAAACCTAGCTCACTCTGATGCACAAATGAATGCTTACGCTAGAAGAGGTAACTCTATGAGATTAAATGGTATTGATGCAATTCTTCTTGGAAGGGATGATTTAAAAAAGATTATCCCATTTGCAGACTTTTCAGAAACATGTCGTTTTCCTATTCATGGTGGTTTAATGCAACCACGTGGAGGAACTGCAAGACATGATGCAGTTGCTTGGGGGTATGCGAGACAGGCAGACTCCATGGGTGTCGATATAATTCAAAATTGTGAAGTGACAGGTTTTGATGTTAACAACGGAAAAATAGAAGGCGTTCAAACATCAAGAGGAAATATTAAAACTAAAAAAGTTGGATTGTGTGTTGCTGGAAGCACTACACTTTTAGCAGATATGTTAAATATGAGACTTCCAATTGAAGCACACGTTCTGCAAGCTTGTGTCTCAGAGCCAGTTAAACCTTTACTTCATAACGTAGTTACATTCGGAGCAGGTCACTTCTATTGTAGCCAATCTGACAAAGGTGAAATGGTTATGGGTGGTGATTTAGATGGTTACAACAGCTATGCTCAAAGAGGAAATATGCCAATGATACAGCATGTTTTAACAGGTGGATTGGCTGTCTTCCCAAACTTTAGTAGACTCAAAATGCTTCGAACTTGGGGAGGTATTATGGATATGTCCATGGATGGTTCTCCAATAATCGATAAAACTCATATTGAGGGTGTATATCTTAATTGCGGTTGGTGTTACGGTGGCTTTAAAGCTACTCCCAGCTCAGGTTTTGTTTTTGCGCATACAATAGCACAAGATCAAGTACATGAACTCAACTCAGACTTTAACCTTGAAAGATTCCATACTGGAAAAATTATAGATGAAAAGGGTGTAGGCCCTAAACCTTGGATCGGTTAATAGATGTTAGAAATAAAATGCCCATACTGTGGTAAGCGCTCACAAAATGAATTTTCTTATGGCGGAGACGCCACTATAAAAAGACCTCAACTAGGAGAAGAAATTTCAACCGAGGATTGGGATAATTTTGTTTACTACAGAGATAACCCAAGAGGAAAACATTCAGAACTATGGCATCATGTTTCTGGATGTAGACAATGGTTTAAAGTCTCAAGAGACACCGCTACACATGAAATTTTCGATACTTGTAAAATGAACGAGGACTTTAATGTCTAACAGCTTTAGAACAACCAACTCAATAGGACTTATTAATAAGGATAAAAAAATTAATTTTACTTTTAACGGCACTATTTATCATGGCTATGAAGGAGACACTCTTGCATCTGCTTTAATTGCAAATGGTGTTCATTTAGTTGGAAGAAGTTTTAAGTATCATCGACCTCGCGGTTTTTTAGGAGTTGGTGTTGAAGAACCAAATGCAATGGTACAATTGCATGATGGTAATAAATCTGAACCTAATATCATTGCAACCGAAGTTGAGTTAGTTGAGGGATTAAAAGCTAAAAGTCAAAATTGTTGGCCTTCTGTTCAATTTGATATTGGAGAAATCAATAATGTCTTAAATCGTTTTTTTCCTGCAGGTTTCTATTACAAAACATTTATGTGGCCAAAAAGTTTTTGGATGAAAATCTATGAACCATTTATAAGAAAAGCTGCTGGTATGGGTAAAGCACCACTGTTACCTGACCCAGATAGGTACGAACATAATTATGAACACTGCGATGTACTAGTTGTTGGCTCTGGCCCATCAGGCCTCGCAAGTGCTCTGGCTGCTGCTAAAAATGGGGCTAGGGTAATATTAGCAGAAGACAAGCCTAATTTTGGTGGCTCTCTTTTAACTGACGAAGTTACGATTGGTAACATGTCAGGAAAAGAGTGGGCTAGTGATACCATTTCCCAACTAAAAAGTATGCCAAATGTAATATTAAAAAAAAGGTCACAAGTCTTCGGATACTATGATCACAATATGACCGTAATGATTGAAAGAGTTAGCGATCATATTGAAAATCCCTCAAAATACACACCAAGACAAAGACTACATTATATCAGAGCTGGAGAAGTAATAGTTTCAACTGGTTCTATTGAAAGACCAATATCTTTTGGAAACAATGATAGACCAGGAATTGTATTAGCCTCAGCAGCAAAAGAGTATATGAAGGTTTATGAAACATTAGTTGGTAAGAAACCAATTATATTTACCAATAATGATACAGCATATTCTACTGCCCTTGAGTTTATTAAAAATGATATTGAACCAATCATTGTAGACACTCGAGACAGCTCAAATGGTGAATTAGTTAAAGAAGTTCAGCAAAAGGGTATTTCTATAAAATTTAATTCAGGGATCGCAGACACTAAAGGACATTTGAAGATAAATTCTGCTATCATCGGCAAGCTTGACTCTTCAAAAGAGTCTTTTATTTCAGAAGAAACAGTAGAGTGTGATTGCATTTGTATGTCCGGAGGCTGGACACCAACGGTTCATTTATCTTCCCAAGCTGGAAATAAATTAAAGTTTAATGAGGATATTGATGCGTTCGTACCGGATAAAAAAAGACAAAAAGAAACAGCAATTGGAGCAGCTAATGGTTCTTTCACCTTAAATCAATCTCTAGCTGAAGGTTTTCAAGTGGGCTTTGATTTATCAAACAAATTCACAGATCAAAATAATCCTACAAATAGTCCCAACTCAAATGAACCTAGCTATGAAAAACATGAAAAGCTCTGGTGTATGCCTTTACCATCTGGAAAAAAACCAAAACGCTTTATCGACTTTCAAAATGACGTTGCAGTTTCTGATGTAGAGCTAGCAATTAGAGAAGGCTTCAGATCAATTGAGCACGTCAAAAGATATACAACTCTTGGGATGGCTGGCGATCAAGGCAAGACAAGTAATTTAAATGGTTTGCAATATGTATCTAAAATAGAAAAAAAGATTGTTCCAGAAGTTGGTCATACAACATTTAGACCACCATACACCCCTGTAACAATTGGAGCTATCGTGGGTAGAGAAGTTGGTAATCACTATTTACCGACAAGAAAATCTCCCATTCATACATGGCATGAGGAAAATAATGCTGTTTTTGTAGCAGCAGGTTTATGGCAAAGACCCAGATACTACCCAAGGGGTTCTGAGGATATGAACAGTGCTGTTAATAGGGAAGCTGCAAATGTAAGAAAAAACGTTGGAATTTGTGATGTTACGACACTTGGTAAGATTGATATTAAAGGTCCGGATGCACCAGAATTCTTAAATAGAGTTTATACAAATGCATGGCTGAAACTACCTGTTGGAAAAGCTAGATATGGAGTAATGCTAAGGGAAGATGGCATGGTTTTTGATGATGGAACAACATCTCGATTATCTGAAAATCATTTTCATATGACTACCACTACTGCCCAAGCTGCAAATGTTTTATCGCACTTAGAGTATTATTTACAAGTTGTATGGCCAGATTTAGATGTAAATGTCTTATCAACTACTGAACAGTGGTCTGGTATAGCAGTGGCAGGTCCAAAATCTAGAGATCTTTTATCAAAATTATTTCCTGACGTAGATATGTCAAATGAGGGTTTACCATTCATGGGTCTTGTTGACTCTTCAATAGACGGTATCAAAGCTAGAATTTATAGAATTTCTTTTTCTGGCGAACTAGCTTATGAGGTAAATGTCGAGTCAAACTATGGTCTTTATATGTGGAAGAAGATCATGGAAGTAGGACAGTCATTTGATATTCAACCATACGGAACAGAGGCTCTATCAACCTTAAGAATAGAAATGGGTCATGTCGCAGGAGCAGAATTAGACGGACGCACTATTCCTTTTGATGTTGGACTGAATAGTATGGTGAGTCAGAAAAAAGATTTCATAGGTAAAAGATCTTTATCTAAAGACGCATTCACTGAGTCGGATAGACAAACTATTGTTGGACTTGTTCCACTAGACAAAAAAACAAAGATCCCAGAGGGTTCACATATTATAGAAGATAATAGTGCTGTTGCCCCAATACCTAAACTTGGACATGTTTCATCTTCTTGTTGGAGTGTTGAATATAATAATCCTTTTTCCATAGCCATTATAAAAGATGGTAAAAATAAAATTGGTAAAAATCTATATGCTGTCTCTCCTTTAAAAGATATTTCAATTCCTGTTGAGGTAGTATCCTCACACTATGTTGATCCCGAAGGCTCAAGGGTGAGATCATAATGGAACAAGCACAAAATCTATCACCACTTCATTTTGATCATAAGATCGGCTTGTTTGGCGACCATGAGAATAAAGAAAACCTATTAAAAATTTCGGAAATAAAAGACCTAAGTATTATCCAAATTGCCAAATTTAAAAAAAGCTCAATTGAGATTGAAAAAGTTACCATAAATCAACTTAATTTACCGACAGAAAGTCTAAAAGTTTCTCACAACCAAGAAACAAGAGTATTGTGGACCGGTCCAGATACCTGGTTAATTATCTCAAAAAAAATTGATTTGAAAGACGAAATTTACAAATCGATTAGAGATGAGGATTTTGCCATTACAGATATTTCACAATCAAGAGCTGTATTACAAATATCAGGCATAAATGCAAAAAATGTTTTAAAAAAAGGTTCTCCAATAAATTTTAATGAAAATATGTTTAAACCAAATAATTGCGTGAACACTACATATAACGGAATTAACATACTGATCGACTATTTAGACGACCAACCGTTTTGTTTTAACCTTTATGCATTAAGAAGCTTTGGTGGTTCTTTTTACCATAGCATTACTGACTCGTCATTAGAGTATGGGTATGAGGGTATTTAATATTAATGTGCGGTATAGTTGGTATATATTTAAAAAATAAAAAATATAATTCACAATTAGGTAAATTTCTTACTGGAATGATGAATAATATGGCTACGCGTGGTCCTGATAGTGCAGGTTTTGCGATATACTCATCTGAGAAAAAAAAGAAATATAAATATTCAGTCTGCTCTAATACTGATCAAGTTAAAGAAATTTCAAAAAAACTATCTAAGCAAGTAAAAGATATCAAAGTAAAATCTATTTCAGATCATTTAATAATTGAAACAGCAATGAAGCCTAAGAAATTTATAGAAATTTTAAAAAATCATGATGAATTAAGTTTAGTTGGATATGGTAGTTGCATAGAAATATTTAAACAAGTAGGAAATCCGAAGGATGTTGTTAAAAATTTTTCACTAGAGAAGTTTTCTGGCTCACATGCTATTGGACATACAAGGATGGCAACAGAAAGTGCAATCACGACAGATGGTTCTCATCCATATTCCACAGGTGAGGATGAATGTCTTGTTCATAACGGATCCTTGTCAAATCACAACAATTTAAGAAGATCTCTTCTGAAAAAAGGGATTGAAATAAAGTCCATGAATGATACGGAAGTCGCTGCAGGTTATATTTCAAACGGATTATCTGATAAAAAATCACTCAAAGAAACACTTTTGGATGGACTGAAGGACCTAGATGGTTTTTACACATTTATTTCTGGAACCAAAAATGGCATGGCAATTGTTAGAGATGAGATAGCTTGTAAGCCCGCAGTTGTTGCAGAAACAAAGGATTATGTTGCTATTGCCTCAGAGTTTCAAGCAATGGCACACTTACCAAATGTAAATTCAGCAAAAATTTTTGAACCAGAGCCCGGAAAAGTATACAGCTGGGGCAAATAATGAATTTAAACTTAAAAAAAGAGTCATTGAGAAAAGTTAATGAAACTCTTCAAAGTATAGATAGAAAATCAAACAAAAAGATTTTTAAAATTTCAAATCCAGATGGAAATCACGCTATTTGTGCTGGACTAAAAGACGAGATTGAAGTCACTATTGATGGTCACACAGGATACTATTGTGCGGGTATGAACATGAATGCAAATATCATTGTAAATGGAAATGTGGGTACAGGTGTTGCCGAAAATATGATGTCTGGAACTGTTCATGTTAAGGGCAATGCATCCCAATCAGCTGGAGCTACAGCACATGGTGGAACTTTGATCATTGATGGTGATACTAGTTCACGTTGTGGGATTTCAATGAAAGGAATAGATATTATAGTCAAAGGATCGGTAGGCCACATGTCCGCATTTATGGCTCAATCTGGAAATTTAGTTATATGTGGAGATGCTGGAGATGCTCTGGGAGACAGCATCTATGAAGCGAATATTTTTATTAAGGGTAAGGTGAAATCACTCGGTGCTGACTGCGAAGAGAAAAAAATGAATAAAAAAGATCAAAACACTTTGAGATCTCTTTTAAAAAAAGCAAGTATAAATGAAAGTGAAATTAAAAACTTCAAAATGTATGGTTCAGCAAGAAAACTTTATAATTTTAATATAGATAATGTATCGGAGTATTAATGGCAGAAAAATTTAAAACTACACCCAGAAAATCTTGGACATTTGACGACTATACTAACTCTGAAATTCGAAGAGCTGCAGAAACAGGTATTTATGACATTAGAGGTGGTGGTTCTAAAAAAAGACTACCCCATTTTGACGATCTTCTTTTTTTAGGCGCATCAATGTCAAGATACCCTTTAGAGGGCTACAGAGAAAAGTGTAGCACTAACGTAACACTTGGAACAAGATTTGCAAAAAAACCGCTTGAATTAGATATTCCAATAACAATTGCTGGTATGAGCTTTGGAGCTCTCTCAGGACCTGCAAAAGAAGCGCTTGGAAGAGGAGCTAGTATTGCTGGGACTTCAACGACAACAGGTGACGGAGGCATGACTCCTGAGGAGAGAGGACAATCAAAGCATTTGGTTTACCAATTACTTCCCTCAAGGTATGGAATGAATCCAGAGGATTTAAGAAAAGCAGATGCTATTGAAGTTGTGATAGGTCAAGGTGCCAAACCTGGCGGTGGAGGTATGCTACTCGGTCAAAAGATAAGTGATCGTGTTGCCGAGATGAGAACATTACCAAAAGGAATTGATCAGAGATCAGCATGTAGACATCCAGATTGGACTGGACCAGATGATTTGGAAATTAAGATTTTAGAACTCAGGGAAATAACAGGTTGGAAAGTTCCTATATTTGTAAAAATTGCAGGATCTAGGCCTTACTACGATACTGCTCTTGCAGTAAAAGCAGGTGCTGATGTAGTGGTGCTTGATGGCATGCAAGGAGGTACTGCAGCTACACAAGAGGTATTTATCGAAAACGTAGGTCAGCCAACATTGGCATGTATCAGGCCAGCAGTAGATGCTTTATTAGACTTAGATATGCACAGGAAAGTTCAGTTAATTATTTCAGGCGGAATTAGAAATGGTGCGGATGTTGCTAAAGCTATGGCATTGGGTGCTGATGCTGTTTCCATTGGCTCATCAGCATTAATTGCACTTGGTGATAATGATCCAAAGTGGGAGAGCGATTACAAAAAACTTGGAACAACAGCTGGTGCCTTCGATGATTGGCATGAGGGTAAAGACCCATCTGGTATAAATACACAAGACCCAAAATTAATGAAAAGATTAGATCCAGTAAAAGGCGGAAAAAGATTATCTAATTATCTTAAGGTTATGACTCTTGAAGCCCAAACTATAGCGAGGGCATGTGGTAAAAACGATTTACATAATCTTGAACCTGAGGACCTATGTGCATTAACAGTTGAAGCTGCTGCAATGGCAAGGGTTCCTTTAGCGGGAACCGGTTGGGTGCCTGGTAAGATTTAATCATTAGTTGCTAATAACTTAAACATATCTATAATGTTTCATTCTGTGGAACATTGGTTGGAGGACAGTTTTGCAACAAGATTTAAAATATATAAATAAATCTCTGGAAAAATCTTTTAAAATTCTTGAAATTTTATCAAAATCAATTTTCCCGTTGAAGGCATCAAATATTTCCAGAAAAGCAGTTTTATCTAGAACAACTACATTTAGACTATTGTCTGTTTTATCTCAACTTGGTTATATCCATAAAAATACTGGATCGAATACATACACTATGGGGCATAAAGCTTTTCAATTTGGAGAAACCTCAGATTATCTTCAGTCAATTTCTGAGACTTCTAAAGAAATTCTAAAAGAGGTCTCTAGTAAAACGAACTTAATTACCTATTTAGCAATGCTTGAAGGATCTCAAATAGTTCATTCTGATAAAATTTCTGACAACAATGATGATGCAACTATTAGAACTTTTAGAATGAGACTTGACGCTCATTGCTGTGCTTTGGGAAAAGTCATGCTTGCTTATAGACCTGAAAATGAAATTGCAACAATTTATCGAAGTTATAATTTTTATCCTCACACAAACAATACAATTACAAATTTAAATGATTTAAAAAGGCAACTTGGCAAAATTAGAACTAACGGCTATGCACTTAATCATGGAGAAGCTTTTGAAAACTCTTATGGAATAGGAGTTGCTATTTTAGACAAAGATAAAAGATCATTTGCTGGAATCGCTTTATCAGGAAGTAAAAATATTTTAAACCCAAAAACTATGATGGGTTATGTCGATCTTCTTCAATCTGCCTCGATTAAAATTTCTCGACTAATTGTTGCCAATTGACGATTATTGTTGATAAATAATAGATTTTTATAAAAATTTTGTTTCATAATATGAAACAAAATGTGTTTTTTTCATACCTCGCAGACAAAATGTAATTGCTTGGAGGTTACTAAAATAATGAGCTTACCTACTAAATGTGACTATTTAATAATCGGGGCTGGAATTCACGGTCTGAGCACCGCATGGCATCTTTGTAAAAAATTATCCAGCAAAGGCCAACTCAAAGAAAATTCTGTAGTCGTTTTGGAAAAATCCAAAGTTGCAAATGGAGCAAGTGGTGTTGCATGTGGAATTGTAAGGAACAACTACTACCAGCCTGCAATGAGAAGACTAATGGCTCATTCTGTAAATGTTTGGAATGAGAATGCTGAGGCTTTAACTTACAAGCCAGTTGGCTACATGCAGATCAACTCCGAGCTTATGCAAGAGGGCATGTCTGAAGTTTATGAGCAGCAAAAAGAAATAGGATTTGACTCTGAGTTTATCGAGGGAGCATCAGATTGTGATAAGTATATGAAAGACATGTTGCCAGATTGGCAAGCTCAAGGCATCACTTCAGTTTTACACGAAAAGAAAACAGGATATGGAGCTAATAGAGGAGCCATAGAGGGCTTCCATAAGTTAGCAGTATCGGCCGGTGCAAAAGTTTTAGAAGGTGTGACTGTTAACAATTTAATTTCTTCTAATGGTAGTGGCGCAGTTTCGGCTGTAGAAACATCAGAGGGTAAAATTGAATGCACTCAATTAGTTGTTGCGGCTGGTCCATGGGTAAGAAAATTTTGGGAAATTTTAGAATTACCTAACACCGTAAAAATAAAAAAACCTGATGGTTCATTTACTGATGATATACCTATGTGGTCATACATGGCGCTTGAAGAGGGTGAGTTGGAAGTTGACCCAAGAAGTTATAAAACAGCAAACGGAACAGAGTACCCAGTTATTCATGTTGATACAGAAGCTACACTTGTCTCAAATAAAACAGGAGATGTTATACATGAAAATGTTATGTGGGGTTTTTATTATAAGCCCGATGTCTACAGAGATGGTATACAAGGCGGTTCCTCTCCATATGACATAAATAAACCAGTAAACGACATAAGTCTTGACCCTTATGGTCATGACTCAGATGAGTTTCAACCAAGGGCTTCTTTTGAGGATAAATGGACCTCAGCTTTGGCTTTTTGCCAAAAGCAATTTGATGGATGTCACGCTAAATACAAAAAGCAAAAAGCTGGCGGTATTGGCTGTGTTACTCCAGATCGTTTTCCCGTATTCGACCGATACAGAGAAAACGTATATATTATAGCTGATGCAAACCATGGATACAAAATGGCTGGGTTAGGTGATCTTGTATCTAATGAGTTACTTGGTGAGAAATCTGAAATTCTAGAACCTTTTAGATTTTCTCGTTATGAAGAAGGGAAGTTACATCCGGTTTCAAAGAGCCCGTTCCCTTGGAGTTGATGTAAAAGGAGGAGGAATAAAATGACAGCGCTAGAAACGTACGTTAAGGATAAAAAGAGACAAGACTACATAAAACAAGTTAGAAAAAAAATTGATAAATTAGGAATTGAGTACATTTATTATCAATTTATTTCTGTTACAGGTCGAATTGTAGGTAAAGGTGTTCCAGCAGATCATTGGGAGAGTGTAGCCAATAAAGGTTTCCAATTAGTTTATGGAGCTACTGCTAATCTATTTACAAATAGACATGGTGATTACATAGGTTATGGACCAGAGGCTCACGAATTAGTGGGTATACCTGACCCTGAAACATTTGTTCAAATTCCTTGGGATAAAAGAATTGCCAGAGTTTTTTGTACTTGTTTTAGAAACAGGGAAGAAGAGAAAGATCCTGGTGGATATCTTACATCTGATTGCAGAGGTAACCTAAAAAGAGCCCACGAAGAATTTAAAAAGAAACACAAACTAGAATTACGAGCAGGGACAGAACCTGAGATGATGTGGTTAACAAAAAACGAAGATGGTTCACCGACCGGTTCAGGTTTCTCTAAGCCCTACTGCTATCACATTGATCAATTTGAATCATTAAGACCTGTTTACATGAAAGTAATTGAGTATTCACGTGCAATGGGTTTGGACATTATCCAAGGCGACCATGAGGACGCGCCTGGACAATTAGAACTAAATTTCAACTACGATGATGTTGTCAGAAACGCTGATAGGTTATCAACTTACAGACAAATCTGTGCTCAAGTAGCAAGAGAATTTAATTTGATTGCTTGTTTTCTGAGTAAACCATTTGTTGGCGTGTCTGCTTCTGGGTGTCACACAAATGTTTCACTCTGGAAGGGCGGAAAAGATGAGTTAATACCATGTGGTAACAAGACTATCCCAGGTATGGAAAATGTATTTCATCACCGTAGGGGAGGCACAAATGTCTTTATGCCAGACGGGAAAGATAGAAGAATTCCTGGAAAAATAGGCCTCCAAGCAATTGGTGGTGTCATGGAACACCTTCCTGCTTTAACAGCCTTGGGTTCCTCAACTGTGAATTCATATAGAAGACTTTGGGATACAGGTTTTTGGGCTCCAGTTTATGCGGACTGGGGATATCAAAACAGAACCTGTGGTTTAAGGGTATCTGCCCCTGGTAGATTTGAATATCGATCAGTTGACTCAGCCCACAACCCATACTTAATGGGAAGCGGTCTGTTGAAAGCATTCGACCATGGTATTTCAAAGAAAATGGATCCAGGCAAACCTGAACAACAAAATATGTATGAACAAATGAAAGCTGGTAAGCAAGTTGAAAAATTACCAATGACTCTTGGTGAGGCATTAGATCGATTAGAAACCGACAAGGTAATACAAGATGCTCTACCAGGTGACATGATGAAAGTGTTTATGGAGTATAAAAGAGATGAGTGGGAAGAATTTTTAGCAACTCCGACTCAATGGGATCTCGATAAATACCTAGATTGCTTACCATAAGATAAGATAGGAGAAAAGTATGTGTGGAATAGCTGGAGTTATAAATAAAAAGAAGACAGTCAACGTCGGTGAACAAATGGGCCTTATGTTACAAGGTCTTAAACATAGGGGACCTGACTCAACAGGATATGCTATGTACGGAACACCTTTAAAAAAAGGCTTTGTAATGAGATTTAAAATATCTGAAAACGAGGCTGAAAAGGTAAATGCAACTGTCGACTCACCTGCTGATTTAAAAAATAGAAAAAATGCTGTCGACTCTATTTTAAAAAAACATGGTGCTAAAGTAACAAAAGAAAGCTCCAGCACCCCATACGCTTTCAGATATATATTTGATTTTAAAGGTGACCTCACAGATTTGGCTACTGAGATAGAAACAGTCGAAAAAACTGAAATTTTATCAATTGGTAAGGGTCTTGAACTCATTAAAGACTTAGGCGATGCAAATACTGTATCCAATCAATATGGCCTTGATAAATTTATGGGTACCCACGGTATTGGCCATACAAGGATGGCTACCGAGTCTGATGTAGATATTAAATCTGCACACCCTTATTGGGCTTTCCCTTTTGAGGATGTGTCAGTTGTTCATAATGGTCAATTGACTAATTATTGGGGCAATCGAAGAGTACTTGAAAGAAAAGGTTACAGGTTTAATTCAAATTGTGACTCAGAAATAATTGCTGTCTATATAGCTGATAAGATGGCTAACGGCATTGAACTAGAAAAAGCTATGCATGATAGCTTGGATGAGCTCGATGGAGTTTTTACATATGTTGTAGCAACAAAGGATCAGTTGGGAATGGCAAAAGACCATATGGCCGCTAAGCCAATGGTAATCTATGAAAGTAAAGACATCGTAGCATGTGCATCAGAGGAAGTTGCAATTAGGAATATATTTCCTCACGAAATTAAAACATATGACCCTTATGAAGCGGAGGTAAAAGTATGGCAGGCATAACAAAAAGAACTACTGCTTTTGATGATGAAAATTTATCAGGTAGATCGCAAAAATTATATTTTGAAGTAACAGAAGAAGAAAATTATACCTACTACGGTAATCACGAAGTTGATTTTAATAAAAGAACCTCCATTGATTGTGAAGGCATTGATGCTCATGCATTGAATCAAAAAATTAGAGATGCAATTCGAAAGGGATATGGGTCTATAGTTATTAAAAACCCTGGTGCAAAACACTCACTTGGTGTGGGAATTCTAAATAAGTTAAACTTAATCTTTGAGGGTAGCTTAGGTTATTTTGGTATCGGTTGTATCGATGGACCAACAGTGAGAGTTAACGGAAGAGTTGGTTGGTCATGTGCTGAAAATATGATGTCAGGAAAAGTTGTTGTTGAAAACAATGCAGGATCTTGTTTTGGAGCTGCTCTTAGAGGTGGTGACCTTATAGTTAAAGGCGATGCAGGTGCAAGAACTGGAATTGATATGAAAGGTGGCACTATTCTTATTGGCGGAAACGCTGGAGCTTACACTGGATTTATGATGCAAAGAGGAAGAATTATCGTTTGTGGTGATGTAAACGCAAACATGGGTGACTCAATGTATGATGGAATAATTTTTGTAGGAGGAGAGCCTCACTCGCTTGGAACAGACTGCGTACCTGGTGAAATGAATGAACACGAGGTTAGATGGCTAGAACAAAAAATTAAAAATGCTGAGATTGATTGCAAGGTCCCAGCTTCAAAATTTAAGAAATACGTTGCAGGAAGAATGCTCTGGAATTATGACAATCTAGAGCCAGCAGAAAAGAAAGGAATATTAGGCTAATGGCAAAACGTAATACACAATTATTAGGACAAAACTCAATTTTTACCCCCGAGGTAATGGACGACATTCATATCAAATCACAACTTGGTCGTTATCGTATGCGTGGTATGGCGTTAATGAAAAAAATTCCTCACTGGGATGATTTAGTTTTTTTACCAGGCACATTAACAAGATTTGTTATTGAAGGTTACAGAGAGAAGTGTCTAACAGAAACAATAATAGGTCCTAGAGCAAAAAATCCTATCAAACTTGATATTCCTGTTTACATAACAAGTATGAGTTTTGGTGCTCTTTCTTATGAAGCAAAAACTGCTTTAGCTAGAGGTTCATCAATGGCAGGAAGTGCAACTTGTTCTGGAGAAGGGGGTATGATACCTGATGAGAGAAGGTACTCTCACAAATGGTATTATCAATGTATTCAATCCAGGTATGGTTTCAACCCACACCATGCTCAATTAGCTGACGCCATTGAGGTATTCATTGGCCAAGGTCAAAAAGTTGGAATGGGTGGTCACTTAATGGGCCAGAAAGTTACTGACCAAGTAGCTGAGATGAGATCGTTACCTGCTGGTATTGATCAAAGATCTCCTGCTAGACACCCAGACTGGATGGGACCGGACGATTTAGCTCTTAAGGTTCAAGAATTAAGAGAATTAACTGACAATCAAGTGCCAATTCAATTGAAGTTAGGAGCATCAAGAGTTTATGACGATGTCAGAATGGCAGCAAAATGTGACCCTGACTCTATATTTTTAGACTCTATGGAAGGCTCAACAGCAGCTGGTCCACACATTGCAGCAGCTAATACTGGTATTCCTGGTATTGGTGCAATTAGAGAAGCAAGAAGAGCTTTGGACGATGTGGGAAAAACTGGTGAAATATCATTAGTATTTGCCGGAGGTATTAGAGATGGAGCTGATATGGCTAAAGCCTTAGCTCTTGGGGCAGATGCTATTGCGATCGGTACAGCTGGATTAGTAGCACTGAACTGTAACAAAGATATTCCAGAGGCTGATTATGAAAAAGAAATGGGAGTAGAGGCAGGTTACTGCTATCACTGTCATACTGGTAGATGTCCAGTTGGTGTGGCCACACAAGATCCTGTTCTTAGAAGTAGATTAGACCCAACAGAGGCAGCAGAAAGAGTTTATAATTTGCTTAGCACTATGACTCTTGAGTGCCAAATGTTAGCAAGAGCATGTGGTAAGACGAACATTCATTCACTTGAGCCAGAAGATCTAGCTGCATTGACAATGGAGTCATCAGCAATGGCTAAAGTTCCATTAGCTGGTACAGATTTAACAGTAGGTGTAGATAACTACCACTCAATTTAGGAGAGTATTATGGTTAAAAAGAAAGTTACAAAAAAGAAATCAACTTCTGCAAAATCAAAAAAACCTACTAAGTCAAAAGGTTATCAAGTTGTCGGCGGAGCTAAATTAAAAGATAAGGAAATTAAAACATCAAGAGAAAAAATGATTGGCCAGCATATTGGCTATCGTTATGATGTTAACTTAATTCCTGATTACAAGCACTTAACACCATTTCTTAAACAATACATCGAAATTATGGGTTGGGATGATTTAAATTGGTTAGAGGACATCCATATGGGTTTTGAAGGTGATACCCCTGCTGTGTTTGACAGAAATGCAAACGCTTGGATCACTTTGCCAAAGAAGATTAAACTTCCAAAAAACCAACAAGATAGAGATATGTTAGCAAGAGAACTTTTAATTAAGTTTCAAATGTCACCTAACCATCCCTTGGTGCAGTTAAAAAGAACATACGCTAAGGGTGAGAACTTTAAGTTAGTTGAGTAAAATTTTATAAATAAGGGAGCCTCTGCTCCCTTATACTTTCAAATATTTTAATCTTTAATTCTTATTAATTTAGATTTTTTCCAATTTGGAATAAACTTTATAACATCTATGTCATTCCCCAAACCAGGATTAAAATTTTTATTGTGCCAAAAAATATTTTCCCAATGTTCCTCATTTTTATCGAGAATAAAAGGAGAACATGACAACCTATAATTTGTAGAAAGGTGAATAAAATCTAAAATACATGAGCCGTCTTTAACTACTTTTTTTGAGATACTTGAATTTTTTGGAAAAGTAGCAAACAAAGAGTCTGAAAATTTATCTTTATCCATAAAATATTCAGAAGATAAAAATTTATTCATTTTATCAAATCGATCAGCGGGATCGTAAGTTCGTTTAAATGTATGTTCAAACAGTTTTGTCGTGTTTACAGGATCATTTTCTGAAATTACAACAATTATTCTTAGAAGTTCATTTCCTTTCTTATCAAGCAATATTGGTGCCATAGATGAGTTTGGTCTACCATTTTGTGTTCTAAATGCCTGAATTCTAGATTGACATTGCCAATCAAGAAACTTTTCTTGTAAAACTTCAGGTGTCATTAATAGTTTAACAATCTAGAGTTGTTTCTCTTTCCCAACTAGAAAGGTGTTTATTAAAAGTACCCCAATCTTGATTTTTTAATTTTACATAGCTATTGACTAAATCATCACCAAAACCTGCTCTAATGATTTTTGATTTATCAAAATCACGTATTGCATCAAGAAGATTTAATGGTAATTTTTTTACTTTCCCAGACTTGTGACCCTCTGTGTACATATTAATATCTAATCGTTTTCCAGGGTCTCTTTTATTATTTAAACCGTCCAAACCTAAAAGTAAAATACCTGCTTGAAGTAAATAAGGATTTGTAGCTCCATCCATTAATCTTAATTCAAATCTTCCTGCACCAGGAACTCTTACCATGTGTGTCCTGTTGTTACCTGCCCAAGTAATCGAGCTTGGCGACCAAGTTGCACCTGATGTTGTTACACTACCGTTAATTCTTTTATAGGAGTTTACAGTTGGGTTAAAAAGAGCAGCCATTTTGTCCGCACTTTCCATTATTCCACCTAAGAAATTGTAACCAGTTTTGGATAAACCTAATTCATCTTTTTTATCTAAAAACATATTTTTTTTGCCAGATTTATCCCAAATAGAAATATGACAATGACATCCATTACCTGTTAAATTTGTAAAAGGTTTGGGCATGAAAGTTGCCCTTAGTGAATGTTTTTCTGCAATAGATTTCACCATGAATTTAAAAAAAGCATGTCTATCTGCTGTTACTAAACAATCCGAGAAATCCCAGTTCATTTCAAATTGCCCATTCGCATCTTCATGATCGTTTTGGTAAGGTTTCCATCCTAGTGCAATCATTGAGTCACATATCTCAGTGATAACATCATATCTTCTCATTAAAGCAGAGGAGTCATAGCACGGTTTTGCTTGCGTATCCCTTTGATCTGATAAAGATGTCCCATCTTCATTGACCAAAAAAAATTCACATTCAACACCTGACTTCATATAAAGATTTTTTTTAGCTGCTTTTTCTATTTGTCTTTTTAAGGCTATTCTGGGTGAAGCTTCTACTGGTTTACCATCCATATACAAATCAGAGGCAACCCAAGCTATTTCTTTATTCCAAGGAAGCTGGATAACACTATCACCATCTGGCATACCAAACATATCAGAGTCAGCTGGAGACATATCAAGCCATGTTGCAAAACCTGCAAATCCAGCTCCTTCAGATTGAATTTCATCTATAGCTGTTGCAGGTACAAGCTTTGATCTAAGCACCCCAAATAAATCTACAAAGCTTACAAAAAAATATTTGACACCATTTTTTTTAGCAAATTGGTGAAGGTTAGTTGCCATTATATATCTCCTCTATTTGAATATGCAAATAGTGCATACCATTAAAAAAACAATTGAACTCAATCTTTTTTTAACATTAATTAACTTCTTTTGATTTTATAATTAAGTCAATTAAAAGTAAAATACATAAAAGTGCAGGAAAGAAGATTCTATAAAGTTGTAAAAAGATTTTTTCTCTGTCCTTTTTTATTTTTATAAAAATAAAAAGTAATAATTTATAAGGAGGTCATATAATGACACTTGAAGAACTTGAATCGTACGTGATGATGCAAGCGAACGTCAGTATGGAAGCTTACTATTGGTGGTGTACTGCGTTAATGATTGCAATTCACGTAGGTTTCTTGATGTATGAAGTAGGATCGTCTCGTTTTAAAAACGCGGTCTCTTCAGCTACAAAAAACCTTTTAGCGTTCGCGTTTATGATACCAACCTTCTGGTTATTTGGTTGGTATATTTATTTAGCATTCCCAATGGGATTTACTCCTATTGATCTAGAGGGTTATGGAACCCCTTGGAACGTATCAATGGGACCAATGTTAAGTGACCAAGCCACAGGTGTTTTCTGGGCAGCATTTACATTATTTGCTTGTACCACAGCATCTATTTTTTCAGGATCTGTTCTTGAGAGAATAAGAATTAGCTCATTTACTTTCTTAGCTGTTGTTTTAGGATCAGTAGCTTGGATCTTAGCCGCTTCATGGGGCTGGCATCCTGATGGATGGTTAGTAACACAATTTGGATATCATGATGTTGGAGCAGCTGGTGTTGTTCACATGGTAGCAGGTTGGTTTGCTTTCGGAGTTGTCTTAAACTTAGGTCCTAGAGTTGGTAAATACAATGCTGACGGTTCTGCGAATGAGATTGAGGGTCATGACCTTCGTTTCTCATTTATAGGCCTGTTAATGATTATTGTTGGTTTCTTCGGATTCCTCGGTGGTTGTTTAATCTGGGCAGGTGCAGAGTTTGGTGGTTGGATAAACATTTACGGTGCTCCAGCAACACTATCTTCTTTCGCATTCAATACCCTAATGGGTCTTGGCGGTGGAATGATTGGCGCATTTTGGATGAGTAAAGGTAACCCATTCTGGATGATGTCAGGTGGACTTGCAGGTATATTCTCCTGTGCGTCGGGTCTTGATGTTTGGTATCCAGGATTAGCCTTTGTTCTTGGTTTTGTTGGCGGTGTGATAATTATTCCTGCGAATAATTGGTTACATAGTGTTTTCAAGATCGATGATCCAGTAGGAGCTATCTCTGTTCACGGAGTTGCCGGTATATGGGGTGTGATTGCAATGGGATTATTTGCATCAGGCTATCCAGCATCTGGTGATATTCCTCCAACAAGTTTTGGTGGACAGTTAGTTGGATGTATAGTCATGTTCTTAGTAGGATTTGTACCTGGTTATGGTTTGTCATTTATTATGAAAATGATGAATTGGTTACGTGTACCAGATGCAGTTCAAAAAGCAGGTATTGATAGCGCTGAGTTAAATCTCAAGGCATATCAGTAACATATAAGGAAGGAGAAAATATGAATACATTTCCAGGACCTGAAAATAGTTGGGAAGGTGTGGACGCTTATTTCACATATGCCAACAGTGAAGGTGCACTGATATTTTGGACCCTTTTTGTTATTGCTCTATGCGTGCTAGTCACTATGGCAACAGCAAGACACGAGTCTGATACTGCAAAAAAAACAAAATAATGTATAATTTAAGGCGGGGAATTATCCCCGCCTTATAATAAATGGATTACAACACTTCAAATCTCTTTTTTCAAAATCTCATTCAATCAATAGCTGAAAATAAACTAATAGCAGCAGTTATTTGGATTGCATTTATGATTTTTATTTTAAGAAAAATAGCAAAAAAAGATAACGAATTGATTTTAAAAAAGAAATTCTCTAGACATAAATAAACAGAAAACTTGAATTTACTAATTATCAGTGGCATGGATAAAAACCATGATAATGAACATGTTAAATCAAATTCTTCTTATCAATATAGTTTTTTTGAAGAAATTATTAAAAAGCAAAATCCCCTCTCAAATATCTCGGTTTATAAACCTTACATTGAGGATGTAAATAAATTTAGTTTTGAAGATTACGATGCCTTTTTATGGACCGGAGGTCTAGGTAATATTTATGATGACAATGATCATAATAAAAATCAGTTGAAGATATTTGATAGAATAGCAAATCTAGAAAGACCAATTTGGGGAAGTTGTTGGGGTCTTCAAGTGGCTGTAACAGCATTTGGAGGAAAAATATCAAGTTCTATGAGTCCAGAGTTTGGATATTCTGAAAAAATAAAAATTATAAAAAATCATTTTGTTTATAAAAATAAAAAAAATTTATTTACTGCCCCTGGTCATCATTACGATAGTTTAGAAACTCTCCCCAAGGACTTTGACATAATTTCTGAGAATAATCATTCTATTCAATCTATATCTCATAAAAAACAAAACATATTTTGTACTCAATATCATCCAGAACTACCATACAACTATATCGGTAAATTAATGAGTTATTGGAAAAGAAATTATTTAAAGATTATGAGTGAAAATGAATTTGAATCATTATTAAATAAATTAAAAAGTTTTGAAAATGAAGATCAATTTAATAGAGAACTTGAATTACTGAATTGGTTAGAAAATATTAAATTATAATTATTTTTTAGTAGCGATCATAATTAGTGATAAAAAAATCACTGCCAAAAGACCACAAAAAACTGCTGCAAAAAAAATAGTGGATATGATGAACATAAATACTTTTATATCTGTAATCTTACTAAAAAAAAGTGGTGTCTGTAAAAACTGATCAACAGTAAGTATAAAAGTTAAAACAAAAAATCCCATCATAAAGCCTCTTTTGTAAAATTTAATCCATGATTTTTTAAAGTAATCAATATTCATAATTTGAAGTAGTAATTTTATATTATGGTCATATAATTTCAATTCGATAAGATTTAAATTTTAGGAGGAGACTAACTTGGGTCAATATTTTGAAAATTTTAAAGACGCCTTACCTGATGTAAAAAAAGTTAGAAAAATAAAAAAGGATTTAGAAAAAAAAGGCGTAAAATACATTTATTCTAATTGGATTGATTTTCTGGGTAGTCCAAAAACTAAGCCTATGCCTATATCTGATTTTGAGGATCTTTGTATGGGTAAAGGCCCTCAATTTGCTGTTCATTCTGTTTCCTTTGTTCCAGAATTAACTCCAGCAGATAATGATCAAATCCCTGTGCCAGATTTGGATAGTCTCGTTATATGTCCATGGGATAAAACATGTGCATGGGTTTTTGCAGATTTATATTGGAATGACAAACCTTACGATGTTTGCCCAAGAATGACGTTAAAAAAACAAATAAAGGAAAGTGCTAAATCTGACTTGAAATTTTTTGTTGGTATCGAACCTGAATTTTTCTTAATGAAGTGGGAGGGCGACAAACCAGTTAAAGCAATTGACAGAGATCCTATAAATTTGAGAAGACAAGCTTTTGGGTATGACTCAGAGTACTCAATAGATGGAATGCATTTTTTAAAAGAAATAATAGATATTTTAAATAATGATTTGAAATGGGATCTCCATGACGTCGTTGCTGAGGGTGCATATGGCCAGTATGAATTAGATTTCGGTTACACAGATATTTTAGGGATGGCTGATAGATTTGTATTTTTAAGAGTATTACTCAAGGAAGTTGCAAAAAAATATGGATATTTTGTATCATTTATGCCAAAGACAACTATTAGTGATTGGAGAGCTGGCGCTCACATCAATCATAGTGTGGCATCAATTAAAAAGAAAAATAATAACATATATAAGAATGGAAATAATTTCTCTGATAAAGCCTACAATGCTGTCGCTGGAATTTTAAAACATGGAGCAGCGATTACAGCTCTAGCATGTCCAACTGTTAACTCATATAACGGATTTGTTCCTACAGTTGAGGGCCTTGATGGTGGCCGTCATACATGGGCTCCTACGCACATGACATACGGCAGTAATAATAGATCAGCTATGATAAGACTACCACAAAATAGATATTGTATAGAAAATAGGGCGTCTGATTTAACTCAGAATCCTTATTTAACTTTTTCTTTATTAGCCGCAGCTGTTACAGAGGGTATCGACAAAAAAATGAAACCCCCAAAACCAACTAATAAAAGTCTTTATGATTTGACCGAGAAAGAAAAAAAAGAGGTTACTACACTGCCAAGAAATTTATTAGAGGCAGTAGACGCTTTTGCTGCTGATAAATTAACTAAAAAAGTTTTTTCTGAGGCTATGATAAACAATTTTATTGGATATAAATATGATGAGTGGTCTAGATATCATACAACTACAACTGATTGGGAAATCAAAGAATATCTAAAGTTATTTTAATTGATTAGTAAAGAGGAACTACATAAATACCAACTAAATAATTTCAAATTAAAATCAGGCGACATAATAGATTTACAATTAAATTATTTAGCATTTGGGAAACTAAATTCTGACAAATCAAATGTAATTTTATTTCCTACTAGGTATGCTGGTACACATCTTGAGCAAGGATATCTGATTGGTAATAATTTTCCCATAGATCCAGGTAAATATTTCATCATTATTCCAAATATGTTTTGTAATGGTGTTTCCTCCTCGCCCAGTAATACAGAAAAACCCTTTAATGGACCTAATTTTCCTTTAATTACAATATATGATAACGTACAAGCACAATACACACTTCTAAAAGAAATATTTAACATAGAAAAAATTAAATTAGTTATAGGTTGGTCAATGGGAGGACAACAAGCATTTCAGTGGGCGTCATATTTCCCAGACATGGTAGAAAATATGATTTCTATGTGTGGTCATGCGAAAACCACAGAGCATACATATGTATTTTTAGAGGGTGTTTATGCTGCTTTGACTTCAGATCCAAACTGGAATTCTGGAAATTATGAAAAACAACCTCAAAATGGAAAAACAACAATGGCAAGAGTATGGGCTGGATGGGCGCATGGGCAAGACTGGTTTAGGGAAAAAAAATATATCGATGATGGTTACAAAGATGCAAAAGAAGTTTTGGATAAACTTTGGAATAGAATTTATTATCGCAAGGATGCAAATGATTTATTAGCGATGATAAGAACTTGGCAAGAGCACGACATTAGCAACAATAACAAATTTAATAATCAATTTGATAAAGCTCTTAACTCTATTACTGCGCGATGTATTTTAATGCCAGGTAAAAATGATTTATACTTCCCCCCAGAGGATAATGAAATTGAATTAAAAAATATTAAAAATGGTGAATTACGTATCATTCCTTCAAGCTACGGTCACTATGCTGGAGCAGGTAAGTCCAAAGATGATTTAAATTTTGTTAATGATGCTATAAAGGATATATTGGTTACTTAACAATAATTTTGAAATATTTTTTTTTACCAATCTTGAGTATTTTTCCGTTATAAGACTTATTAATTGTAAGATTAATATCGTTGATTTGCTCGTCGTCAATCTTTATACCACCACCCTCAATTAGCCTTTTTGCTTCAGATTTTGATGAGACCGTACTATTGGATGTTAGTGTATCTATGAGTTTTGAGTCTATTTTAAAGTTAATTTCATCAATATTATCGTAAGAATTATTTTCAAAAATTGATCTTGCTTTTTCTTCAGCCTCTTGTGCTGAGCTTTCTGAGTGACAATCTGTTGTCACTAAGTATGCTAATTTTTTTTTCGCATTATTGATATCTTCTTTAATTAATATTTTTATTTCTTCTTTATCTAAATCACTAAAAATAAGTAATAGTTTTTCCACATCATTATCGTCCACATTTCTCCAATACTGATAGAAATCGTAAGAACTGTATTTATTTTGATCTATCCAGACAGCGCCTTGCTCGGTCTTGCCCATCTTCTTACCCGTAGAGGTAGTTAAAAGAGGTGTAGTCAGACCAAAAGCATCCTTTTTGTTTATTTTTGATATAATTTCCATACCCAAAACGATATTACCCCATTGATCTGAGCCACCAATTTGCAACTCGCAATTTTCATGTTTATTTAAGTGAAGAAAATCATAACTTTGAAGTATCATGTAATTAAATTCTAAAAATGATAATGATTGCTCTCTTTTAAGTCTCTCTTTAACACTCTCAAATGTAAGCATACGATTGATTGAGACTTGACTTCCCAAATCTCTCAATAACTCTATGTAGTTTAATTTATCAAGCCATTGATCATTATTTATAAATTTTATATTTTCTTTGAAATCTCTAAAATAATGTTCGAATATTCTTTTAAAATTCTCAATATTTTCTTGTATTGTTTCGTACGTCAAAATTTGTCTTGAGGCATCTTTGCCAGAGGGGTCACCAATTTTTGTTGTGCCTCCACCTAATAGTACTATTGCCTGATGACCATGTTTGATTAGAGTCTTAATAGCTCTTAATTGAACAAGACTACCGGCATGTAATGCATCAGCAGTAGCATCAAATCCAATATAAAAAATAATTTTTTTCTTATTGAGTAAATTATTAAGTTCTATTTCATTAGTGCATTGATTGAATAGATTTCTATCTTTAAATAACTGTATATAATCAATCATATATAATAATTAACATAATTTTATAGATATCAAATGGAATATATCGCCCTCGGTTGCATGTCTGGTACTTCTTTAGATGGTATTGATTGTAGCTTAGTCAAATCTGATGGAGTCTCATATGTTACTGATATATCAAATGAATTCATTCCATATAGTGATGACCTGCAATCAAAATTACGTAATGTAATTTTGAAAGGATACTTAGACGATATCAAAGTTATAAATCAGCTAAATCAAGAATATAAGGATTCTATAAACAATTTTATTAAAAAAAATAATTTCGAAATAGACTTAATTGCAATGCATGGACAAACTATATATCACGATCAAAAAACAAAAATTTCAATACAACTATTTGATAAGAGTATTAGATTTAACACTAACTCTCCTGTTATATGTAACTTTAGAAAAAATGATTTGTTAAATGGTGGTAATGGTGCACCAATAATGCCAGAATTCCACAGAGTCTTAGCTAATCAACTAGGTTTAAAAAAGGTTATTTTTGTCAATATAGGAGGTGTTACTAATATAACTGTAATTGATAACCAAAAAATTACTGCTGGTGATAGTTCTTTTGGTAATGCCATCGTTAATGATTTAATTTATGAAAAAACTAAAAAAAGATTTGATGTTGATGGTTCATTATCTAATAATGGTCAAAAAATTAATGTTCTATTTAACAGAATAATAAGTGACAATTATTTTTTAGAAAACCTTCCTAAATCTTTAGATAGAAATTACTTTCATAAATACATAGATAATTCTATTAAGGATAAAAAATTAAAAGATTTAATTTATTCATTACTTGAAGTAATTCCTTTTGCAATTAATACTTTGATTTCCTCGCAATCAGACTTCAAAATTATTTTAATGGGTGGTGGAAGAAAAAATCTAACTTTACAAAAAATTTTCAGTGAGTATTTTGATAATATTTCTTTAATTGATGATTTTCAAATAGATGGAGATTTTATAGAATCCCAAGGAATGGCATTACTTGGTATAAGATATATGCTAAAAAAACAATCTACATATTATGAAACCACAAAAGTTTTAAAAAATATTTACTTAGGTGAAAAGTGTTAGCTTTTGTGTTTTTGAATATACTTATTTAAAGTATTCATAAGAGGATCTAGCTTTCCCTCAAATAAGTGATTTGATTTTGAGATAGTTTCCATTGAAACTTCTGCATTTTTTTGTTTTTTAAATGTTTCAAAAAATTCTTTTAAGTTATCTCTTTTTACTATTTCATCTTGCTCAGCTCTAACTATCAATGTTTTGATAGGACAGGGTGATAAAAAATTAAAATCGTATAAATTTACAGGTGGGGCTATTAAAATTAATCCATCTACTTCTGGTCTTCTCATTAGAGTTTGAAATCCAATCCATGCACCAAAGGAGAATCCTACAATCCAACACGACCTAAAATCCTCATTTTTTTTTTGGAGCCAATCTAAAGAGACACTCGCATCATTAAGCTCTCCCTCTCCCTCAGTAAAGGCACCATCACTCTTGCCAACACCACGAAAATTTATTCTTAAAGTTGAAAAACCCGCATCTTTCATCACTTTAAATGCAGCATAATTAACTTTAGTGTCCATAGTTCCACCGTGTTTAGGATTGGGATGGAGAATTATAGCTATATTTGGTTTTTCTTGCTCACTAGGTGAGTATTTGGCTTGAAGTTTACCTTCGCCACCTTGTATAAATACTTCTGGCATAATTAAAGAAGAGATCATAGATTACTTTTGATAAAAAAAGCAAGTTATAAATGAATTCATTAGGTTTTAATAAAGATCCATCAAGCACAACAGTGGTGGTTGCTATGTCTGGTGGAGTAGATAGTTCTGTCACAGCTGGTCTATTAAAAAAAGAGGGATACAATGTTATAGGTATAACTCTTCAGCTCTATACTTCTAATAACTCTGCAAAAAAAGGTTCTTGTTGTTCTGGTCTTGATATTTATGACGCTAGAAGAGTTGCCCAAAAATTAGATATACCCCATTATGTATTTAATTATGAAAAAACATTTAAATCAGATGTAATCGATTACTTTATCAACGCTTACGAAAATGGTGAGACACCCATACCTTGTGTTAAGTGTAATGAGACTGTCAAGTTTAGAGATTTAATGAACTTTGCAAAAAAATTAGAGGCAGATTGTATGGCAACAGGTCATTACATTAGAAGAAAAGGTAAAACTAAAGATGCCCATATGTATAGGGCTGAGGATAAATCGAAGGATCAAAGTTATTTTCTATTTGCAACAACACAGGATCAATTAGATTACCTAAGATTTCCTCTTGGTGAGATATCTAAAGCAGAAACTAGAAAAATAGCAGAGGATCTTGGTCTTATCGTTTATGACAAGAAGGATAGTCAAGATATATGTTTCATTCCAGATGGAGATTATAAAAAATTTATTAAGTCAAATAAGAAGAAAGGTGAAATACTCGACCTTTCAGGTAATGTTTTATCTTTTCATGACGGTATTCAAAATTTTACAGTTGGTCAAAGAAGAGGCTTAGGTATAGCAAATGAAGACCCACTTTATGTTGTTGATATCATTAAAGATAAAAACCAAATAATTGTTGGTGATAAGAAAGATTTGTTAGGTAAATCCCTCTTATTAGGTGATTTGAATTTTATTATGCCAGAGTACGACCTTTCCAAAAAAATTGTAGAAATTCCTTGTAGTGCAAAAATTAGATCTTTATCTGAACCAAAAAAGGGAAAACTAATTAAACAATCTACTTCCTACTCTTTTGAGTTTGATGAACCCGCAGAGGCAATTACAAAAGGTCAAGCTTGTGTTTTGTATGATAATGATAGGGTTTTAGGTGGTGGGATTATTAAACAGAAACTGAACTAATTAGGGTATTTACTCGTATTTTCTTGTAAAAATCCTTATTTATCATATATATCGAGACCTATGGCAGCTACAGAACAAACAATTAAACAAGTAAACACACTAGGTAGTAGTGATTACAAATATGGTTTTTCTACTGAAGTAGACGAGATCCGACCTCCAAAAGGTTTAAATGAAGAAATAATAAAATTCATATCTGCCCAAAAAGATGAACCAGAGTGGATGCTTGAATGGAGACTAAATGCATTTAAAGTCTTCAACAAATTACCGAAGCCTCAATGGGCTAAATTGAATATTCCAGAAATTGATTATCAAGATTGTTATTATTACTCAATACCCAAAAGTTTAAAAGATAAACCAAAGTCACTAGATGAAATAGACCCAGAAATACTAAAAACTTACGAAAAACTTGGAATTCCATTAAAAGAACAAAAAATGTTATCTGGTATAGCTGTTGATGCTGTTTTCGACTCCGTATCAGTTGCCACGACATATAAAAAACAACTGAGTGACTTAGGTATAGTATTTTGTTCAATTTCTGAGGCAGTAAAAACTCACCCAGAATTAGTAAAAAAATATCTAGGAAGTGTAATTCCAGTATCAGATCATTCTTTCGCAGCATTAAACTCAGCCGTTTTCACTGATGGATCATTTATTTACATTCCTGAGGGAGTAAGGTGCCCAGTTGAATTATCAACATATTTTAGAATTAATGCAATGAACACAGGTCAATTCGAAAGAACGCTTATAATCGCTGATAAAGACAGTTATGTGAGTTACCTAGAAGGCTGTACTGCACCAATGAGAGATGAAAACCAACTTCATGCTGCTAATGTAGAGTTAGTTGCCCTAGATAATGCTGAAATTAAGTATTCAACAGTTCAAAACTGGTACCCAGGAGATAAAGAGGGTAAGGGAGGCATCTACAACTTTGTAACCAAAAGAGGTGCCTGCAGAGGGAAAAATTCTAAAATATCTTGGACTCAAGTCGAGACAGGATCTGCAATTACATGGAAATATCCAAGCTGCATTTTACAAGGAGATAACTCTAAAGGAGAGTTTTATTCAGTAGCCATAACTAACAATATGCAACAAGCTGACACTGGCACAAAAATGATACACATTGGTAAAAACACGTCTTCTAAAATCATATCAAAAGGCATTTCAGCTGGAAAAGCTAATAATACATATAGAGGCCTTGTAAATATTTTGTCGAAAGCCAAAAATGCGAGAAATTTTACTCAATGTGACTCTCTATTAATAGGCAATCAATGTGGAGCTCATACAGTTCCATATATAGAGTCAAGTAATTCCGACTCAATGGTTGAGCACGAGGCCACAACCTCAAAAATTAACGAAGATCAATTATTTTACTGTCAGCAAAGAGGATTAAACAGTGAAGATGCAGTAGGGTTAATTGTGAATGGTTTTTGTAAAGAGGTACTTCAACATTTACCAATGGAATTTGCTGTTGAAGCTCAAAAATTAGTCGCAATTAGCTTAGAGGGAAGCGTTGGATAATGTTAGAAATTAAAAACCTTCATGTCTCTATTGAAGAAAAAAAAATAATTAAAGGTTTGGATTTATCTATTAATAAAGGTGAGGTTCACGCACTTATGGGCCCTAACGGTTCTGGTAAAAGCACACTCTCTTACGTGCTATCTGGTAAAGATAAATATGAAATAAATGATGGAACAATAGATTACAATGGAAAAAATTTATTGGAATTAGATGTTGATGAAAGAGCAAACGAGGGATTATTTCTTGCATTTCAATATCCAATGGAGATACCTGGTGTGCAAACTTCATTTTTTTTGAAAACAGCAATCAATTCTAAAAGAAAATATTTAGGTCAAAGTGAAATGGACGCATTAGAATTTGCTAAATTAATGAAATCAAAAGCAGAAGAATTGAATATAAGTACTGAAATGCTTAAAAGAGATCTAAATGTTAACTACTCTGGTGGTGAAAAAAAGAAACAAGAAATTTTACAGATGTCTATGTTAAGTCCCAAAATGGCTATTTTAGATGAAACAGACTCCGGTTTAGATATTGATGCCTTAAGAATTGTCTCTGAGGGAGTAAATAAATTAAGAAATAATGATAATTCTTTCTTAGTCATTACTCATTATCAAAGACTTTTAAATTATATAAAGCCTGATTTTGTTCATATTATTGCAGATGGTAAAATCGTAAAATCTGGTGATTACTCTTTAGCTTTAGAGCTAGAAGAAAAAGGTTACGAAGAGATATCTCAAACTGCTTAATGGAACTTGTGTTGAATTTAGACAAGATACAATCTAAAAGTGCATCTCAATATGCTAAAGATATCTTAGATAATCAAAACCCATATAAAAATTTTAAAATTGAAAATTATAAATACGCCCAACTCCATAAAGATGTCAAATCAGAAATCTTACTTAGAGATATAGATTTTTCTAAACTATTAGATAATACTAAAAATATTACATCTTCTATTTCAAATCCATTCGACTTAACAGCTAATTTAAATCTCTGGAATTACAATAATGAGGATAGTTTTTTTAGAGTTTCCTCTTTAGTAAAAAGAGAAACTAAATCAGTAAATTTAGATACATTTGATGATAGAAATTTATTTTTAGATATTTCTCAAATAAATGAGAACATACATATATCTAAATCCTCTACAAATGAAATCAATCTTATTATTTTAAATAGCAAATCAAACGATGAGTACCCAAAATCAATTTTCTTAGATTTATCTAATAATTCTAAGTTAAATGTAATTCACTTTAATGTTTCAAATAATAAATCTTTTTTATACTTTGAGACTAATTTACAAGACAACTCATATTTAAATTTTGTTTCTTTTCAATCAGATAATATCCATACAAGAAACGAGTTTTATGCTTCATTAAATCAAGAGTGTAACTTTGATTTATATGGTCTTAATATCAACAATTATGGTGTAAATGACAATTATTCTTTTATACAACATTTAAAGCCCTCTTCATCAAGTAGAGAAGTTTTTAAATCTATTGTTGAGAAGGGCGCTATTACAAACTTTCAAGGAAAGATATATGTTGACTCTATTGCTCAGAAAACTGATGGATATCAAATGAGTAGATCATTGCTTTTAGATGACATATCGAAAGCCAACAATAAACCAGAACTTGAAATTTATGCAGATGATGTAAAATGTAGTCACGGGTCTACTGTTTCCAAATTAGATGACGAGCAAATTTATTATTTTAAGTCCAGAGGAATTGATAGCGAAATAGCTAAAAAAATACTAAAAAAAGCATTTATTATTGAGATTATTGAGTCAATTAAAGACGATATGTTAAAGAATTATTCAAATGAGTTAATTGAAAGTTTATTATCATGAATAATATTAAATTAGATTTTCCAATTTTAGATAAAAAGATCAGAGACAAAGCTATTACTTATCTTGACTCTGCAGCAAGCACTCAGAAACCCAAACAAGTAATTAACTCTATTTCTGAATTTTTAGAAAATTCTTATGAAAATGTTCATAGAGGAATGAATTCACTTAGTATAGATGCTACAGATTTATATGAAAAATCTAGAGATGTAGCAAAAAATTTTATTAATTCTAATTCTACAAATGAGATAATTTTTACAAGAGGGGCTACTGACTCTATTAATATTATTGCTAATTCATTAGCTGAACATCTTAAAGAGGGCGATAAGATTGTTGTAACTGAATTAGAACATCACTCAAATTATTTGCCTTGGATGAACTTGTGTAAAAAATTAGGTTTAGAATTAAAAATAATTCCTATTTCGAAAGATGGCATTTTATCTGAAGACGATATCATTAATAATTGTGATGACTCCACAAATGTTCTCTCTTTAACACACATGTCAAATGTAACTGGCCAAATACTTGATATCAAAAAGATTAAAAAATCAATAAATAAAGATACTTATGTTGCCGTTGATGGTTGTCAATCAATAGCACACTTAAAAATTGACGTAAATGATTTGGATTGTGATTTTTACTCTTTTTCATCTCATAAACTTTATGGTCCATCTGGTATTGGAATTATGTATGGTAAAGAAGATATTTTAAATAAATTAAATCCTCCAACACTTGGAGGAGGGATGATCAATGAAGTTTCATCTAATGATTTTTCTTATGCTATGTTACCTAATAAATTTGAACCGGGTACGCCTTCAATTGAGGCAGCAATTGGCTTTAAAACTGCTATGGAATATTTGAATAATAATAATTACCAAGACTATTTTCTAAATGAAAAAAAACTCAGATCTACATTAATTAAAGCTTTACGTGAATTCAAAGATGTAGATATATATGGCTCTAATGAAGATGGAAATGCTACATCCATTGTTTCTTTTAATATTAAAAACCAAAATTTTAATGATATTGCCACTTTTCTTGACCAATATGGAATTATGATCAGAGGAGGTCACCATTGTTGCCAACCATTTATGAAAAAGTTAGGTATCCCTGGTTCTTGCAGAGTCTCTTTCGGTATTTATAATGATCTCAATGATATTGATCATTTTATAGAATCTTTGAAAAAAACTCTAAAACTTCTTCAATAAGCTATGGATAATAAAACACTTTCAGACTTCATGCCTAAAGTTAGTTCTGACGGTGAGATTACTTACGGAGAAAAATCGTCATCACAGTCAGTGACATTAACAAATGATCATATAATCAAAGTTCTCACAAGCATAAAAGATCCTGAAATGGATATGAATATTTATGATCTTGGTTTAATTTATGACATATCAATTGATAATTTTAACAATATTAAAATTATTATGACACTGACAACAGTTAACTGCCCAGTTGCCGATAGTTTTCCACTAGAAGTTGCTAAAAAAGTTCATGAATTAAAAGATGTAGGACAGGTTAGTATAAAACTAACCTTTCAACCACCATGGAATAAAGATATGATGAGCGAAAATGCAAAGTTAGCTTTAGGTTTTTAATATGACCAATCCTTTATTTTCATTATCCAAAACTGCTGAAGAACAAATTTCTAAATTATTAGTTAATAATAGTAACGCTATTGGTTTGAAAATTGGCTTAAGCACTAAAGGGTGTGCAGGATTGAGTTATACAATGGAGTATGTGAATAATGATAGCATACAAGGTTGTGAGCTAGTCAATGATTACAAGTTCCCTCTTTATATTGAAGATAAAGCAGTTATGTATGTAATAGGTACAGAAATGGACTTTATTAAAGAAGAGTTTGGAGAAAGGTTTATTTTTAAAAATCCTAATCAGACGAGTGAATGCGGCTGTGGTGAGAGTTTTCACGTTTAGATTTTAGTTATATTTATGGCAATCTTATTGGGTATTCTCTCAGCTTTTAGTTTTGGTGTTGGAGATTTTTTAGCTAGATTTTCATCAAAGGAAGTTGGATTTAAAAATTCACTTTTTTGGATGCTGGTTGTTGGCTCAATATTTTATTTAATTTTATTTTATTTTTTTGGAAGTGGTCTTTCACCAAACGCGATTGGTTTGAGTAATAGTTTCCTATCAGGAATTTTAATAATGTTTGGACTTCTTTGTTTGTACAGAGGTCTTCAAATGGGACCGGTGTCAATTGTAGCCTCGATAACAGCGACTAATCCTTTTTTTGTTTTTGTTATAAGATTTTTTTTAGGAAGTGAACCAACACTTACTCAGTGGATTGCCACTCTTGTCGTTATATCTGGCGCAATATTTGTTTCCATAAGCGCTGATAGTTTTAAAGAAAGCCTAGGTTTGTCAAAAAAACAGATAAAAGAGTCTCTAATTGTGTCATTTATGGCTAGTGGCATGTTGGCTTTGGGCCTTATTTTTTCTCAAGAGGCCTCTAACTCTTTAGATCCAATTGAGGCTGTTATATATGTAAGATTTTTTAGCTTATTGGGTATTGCTTCCTTATTATTTTTTATGAAGTCTAAAATAACACTGACAAAAAAAGCAGTTCCTATTTTATTTTTTCAAGGAATATTAGAAACTACTGGTTATTTTTGTTTGGTCTCTGCATATGCTTTTGACAAAGTTAGTATTGCAGTAGTCATTTCTTCAGGTTTTGGTCTTGTAACAGTTTTATTGGCTAGACTAGTCTTAAAAGAAAAAATATCTAAAATTCAAACTTTAGGTATCTCTTTAACTTTCATAGGTGTTGTTGGTCTTACTATCTAATTAAATTTTGAAGTCTCTTTTTATCAAAACGATATGAATTCATTGCTATGGCTAAGCAAATAACTATACCTCCTATAATTGTATTTACATCTGGAGTTTCATTGATACCCAAAATCGGTAGCCATGCCCAAAAAATTCCTCCAACTACTTCTAATAAAGATAGCATTGTTAGCTCTCCCGAAAGTAATTGTTTTGAACCAATGCTAAACAGGATAAGCCCTGTTGCAACGATGAAACCGTGAGTCATACTCAACAAAATATTTTTTAAAGGTAAATAGATTTCTTGATTATTAAAAAACATCAAAAAGATGGAAATAACTGCGCAAAAAATTCCTGCATAAATCAAAATATAAAATTTTTTAAAGTTACTTTTGCTTCTCAAAGCAACGGTGAATGCTGCAAAGCCAAGACTTGATATAAAGCCCATAATTAATCCATACAACGACCCACTAAAGGCACTGGCATATATCATTATTAAAGCACCAAAAAACGCAATAATCATGGTTATAAAATTTTGTTTTGAGATTTTCTCATTAATAAACACTAGGGCAATTAATGATGCTAAAAAAGGCATTAACGCCAACATAAATAGAGTAACTGCAGCAGTTGTATTGCTAATTGAATAAATAAAACCAACCATGGCTGTTGTTAAACTAAGACCACCAATTACAGAAACTTTATCTATTTTAATTACATTCATAAAAAAGTTTTTTTGTTCATTAACAATAAGATATAAGGATATGATAGTTGCAACTGTAAGCCCTCTTATAACAAGGTAGGGGAGTTGATAGATTTGAGGGTCTATCATATTTTTAACTACCAGCGGTCCAAAACTCCATATTAACCCACTTAAAACTACTATAATTACTGCCTTGATGTGGTCGCTCATTTTAAGAAATTAACTTATTTTATAAATTAACTTTTTAATAGTTAATTACTGATAAAGAAATCTGAGAGAGTTTTAATATCATCAAAAGAAGTATTCTTACCCTCATTACTTCTTAGAGTAAATGAGTCTGACTCAATCTCTTTCTCACCCATTACTAGAGAATAGGGTATCTTTTTAGAAACAGAATTTCTTATTTTATAACCCAATTTGTTATCAGATCCATCAACAATTACTCTTACACCCAGTTTTTGAAGTTCCCCTTTAATTCGGTTACTATGATCAACAAATTTTTCGGACACAGGTAGAATTGCAAGTTGTATGGGCGTAACAAATAAAGGAAGCCAGCCATTAGTGTTTTCAAGAATAATTGCTATAAACCTTTCTAGAGATCCGACAACTGCTCGGTGTATCATTATTGGAACTTGATTTTTGTCATCTTTGTCTTTGTATTTTGCACCCAATCTATCAGGGAGATTGAAGTCAATTTGTATCGTTCCACATTGCCATTCTCGACCCAGTGAGTCCTCTAATGTAAATTCTATTTTTGGGCCATAGAATGCCCCTTCACCCTCTAAAATATTAAATTCTTTATTGTTGTCTTTTAAAACTTTTTTTAACTGATTTTCAGCATTGTCCCAGTTTTCTTGCGTACCAATACTTTTTTCTGGGCGAGTAGAAATATTATATTTTATTTTTTCAAATCCGAACTTTTTATACACTCTCTCAATTAATAGGGTTGTCTCATTACAAACATCATAAATTTGTTCTGCAGAACAAAATATGTGGGCATCATCTTGAGTAAAACCTCTGACCCTAAATAATCCATTTAGAGCTCCAGAGGGTTCGTATCTATGACACTTACCAAACTCCGAGTATCTAAGTGGTAAATCTTTGTAAGTTATTAGTTGAGAGTTAAATAAAACAATATGACATGGACAATTCATAGGTTTTAGTGCAAATGTCTTATTGTCAGTTTCTGATGTAAACATATTTTCTTTAAAATTGTCCCAATGACCAGACTTTATCCAAAGCTCATTTGAAACTAGCTCAGGTGTTTTTACTTCAAAATAGTTAAGTTTTTGTTGCTCAGAGCGAATATATTTTTCAATATTTTGATACAATGTTAAGCCTTTATCTTTCCAAAATACATTCCCTGCTGATAAATCAGTTAGAAGGAACAAACCCATATCAGTGCCTAATCTTCTATGATTTCTTTCTTTAGCCTCTTCTAAATTTTTTAAATAAACCCGAAGTTCTTTTTCAGAATACCAAGCGGTTGCATAAATTCTTTGAAGCATTTTGTTAGTGCTAATACCTCTCCAATAAGCCCCTGATACATTTGTTATTTTAAAGCTGGCATTATAATCTTTTGTGCTTTTATGATGAGGGCCTTTACAAAGGTCAGTAAAATTTTTTTGCTCGTAAAGTGTTATTTCATCGGAATTATCTAAATTATTAATAAGTTCCAATTTATATTTATTATCCTTAAATATTTCTGATGCTTCTTTTTTAGTTACTGCCCTCTTTAAAAAGTCTCTTCCCTCTAAGAGAATTTCTTTCATTTTTTTTTCTATATTAGCTAAGTCATCATCTGATAGAGTGCTTTCCATATCAAAGTCATAATAAAAACCGTTCTTTATAAAAGGACCAATAGTTGGTTTAGCATTTGGAAAAAGAGTAATTACAGCTTCAGCCAAAATGTGAGCCATATCGTGGCGCATTATATTTAATGCATCATCAGATTTAGGTTTAATGGGAGTGCTATTTTCAACTTCAGTATCCCAATAATTATTATTCGAGTCTTTATATGCTATTATATCGCTCATAATTCTAATTTTTTATAAAAACAACTTTTTTTACCCGTATGACAAGCGCCAATTCCTTCAAGCTCTACTTCATAAATTAAAGCGTCACTGTCACAATCAGTATAAATATTAGTAATATTAAGTTTATTGCCAGAAGTTTCGCCTTTTAACCATAATTTTTTTTTACTTCTACTCCAAAAGTGAGCTTTTTTTGTTTTTACTGTCATTTCAATAGAATTTTTATTTGAATAGGCCATCATAAGAATTTCATTAGTTGACTTCTCTTGAGCAATTGTAGGTATTAGCCCATCAGAGTTAAAAACTAGTTGATTTATGTTGAAATTTTCCAATGTCTTGATTTTTAATGATTTTTACTTTTATTAAAGTATTTTTCAATTATTAAAAGAATTTTTTCGATGAATTATTATTTAGCACCAATGATGGGTTACACAGACTGCTATTTTAGAAGTTTAGTCGAAAACATTTATGGAAATAGTGTAACTACCTTTTCTGAAATGATAGTGGATAAAGCAATCATCCACAATGAGACTAAAACAATAACCAAGCATTTTTTAAAAAATAATAAAAGCGCCATTCAAATTGCAGGCTCAGATCCTGAAGAAATTAAAAGAGCAATAAATATTTTAAATAAAGTAGATATTATTAAACATGTAAATTTTAATTTAGGTTGCCCAAGCTCTAGAGTCCAAGAAAATATGCTTGGTTTAGCTTTAACCCAAAAGTATGACTTAGTAAAAAAATGTTTATTTGAATTGATCAAATATAATAAAGATGTATCGGTAAAATGTAGACTTGGTTTAGGTATGAATGAGGATAAGAGTTATATTTTTGATTATCTTAAATTGTTTAATGAAATAGGAATTAAAAAAGTATTTATACATTGTAGAAATGGTGTTTTGAACTTAGATACCAAAAAAAATAGAACAATTCCAAAAATTAATTACAATTTATTTTTAGAGTGTTGTGATCAATTTCCTGAAATGGAACTTATTCCTAATGGTGAGGTTAATGATTTAGAAACCTTTAAATTTTTTCAGTCAAAAAATATTACTCAATTTATGATTGGTAGGCAATTTGCGAAAGACGCTTTTTTTTTAGAAAAATTAGATCTTGAGAATGTCAAAAAGAAGACAGCTTCAATAATTAATACAATAAATGAATTAGAGCATTACAAATATTTAAATATTAATTTATTAAAAAAAAGTATACTCACTGCACTTAGTAACATATCAAATTCCAAAAAAGTAAAAAAAGAAATCTCAGTTATTAATAACTATAGTGGCTTACTAAATTATTTTGAGAGGAATGCCATTTGGAGTTAGAGAGATTATATAAATCTTCCACTTTCTTATCAAAATATGAATATCTTAATAATTCTTATGATGTTTCAAAGGTTGATGCTCAATTAATACTTAACCACTACAAAAGTAATATAAAAAAATATTCTAATTCCTCTACAACTAACTTTCTCAATATAAATACACTTAAAAATGAGCTTATTTATTTAATTTTTATATCAATTCATCAAAATTTAATTTCTCAGTCTAATGGATCAAGATTGTGGTCTGTTTTATGCAAAAATATTTTAAGTAAAATCATTAATATCAATCTATACAGATCATTTAATAATAGTTTAAAAAAATATTATTTTATTTTAGGTATGGGTAAAATTGGAGTAAGAGATTTAAATTTTGCCTCTGATATCGATATAATCATATTCTATGACTCCAAAAATAGTCCTATTTCCCTCCAAGATTTTAATAAATCTATAAAGAAAACCATTAGTAAAATATCGAATATTTCTGAGACTTTTTTTCATAAAATAGATTTAAGGTTACGACCAGATTTTGGTGATTCATTAATTATATCTGATATGGATCAAGCAATTAATTACTATACTTCAGTTGGCAGAAATTGGGAGAGATTAGCATTTCATAGATCAAGTTTTTTGTGTGGCGATATTCAAAAATATTTCTTATTTAAGGAAGCAATAAAAAGTTTTTTATTTAGAAGAACATTTGACTATTACGCTATAGATGAAATTAAAAAGCTTTTTGCCTCCAGTAATACTGAACAAAAGCTAGATATAAAAAATTCTTATGGCTTTATTCGATCTTGTGAAAATATAATACATTTTAACCAACTTCTTTGGTCTGGAAAAATAAATTCTCTTAAAGAGAGTAATATTCATAAATTACTTATAAATTTAAAAAAACATGAAAATATAATTCCAAAAAATGACTTAAAAAATATAACAAAGGCATATTATTACTTCCGTAAAATTGAGAATTATTTACACATAAAAAAGAATACTTTTCAGAATATAATTGACTCTAATGAAACCTATTTAAATTTAGTATTAGATAACTTTTCAAAAAAATTAGATAAGCATAAATTTGAAATTCAAACAATATATCAGCGTTTATTTTTCCCTAAAATAAATAGAGAAAGTTTACAACGTGAAAAATTTAATGAGTCTAGCCAAAAAATTATTAATAGTCTTTTAAAACGAGCTGAGAACATCAATAGTTCAGAAACAGTAAAAAATGATTATTTAGAGTCTATTTCAAGTCTCATAAATATTTTATCAACACATAATAAACGAGATGATCTAATTATAAAATTTGACTATTTAATTAACTATTATAAGTCTGGAGTCCATTTAACTGCTTTATACAAATACAATAATAAAATTTTTTTAGAGTTAGCTTTCATATTTGAGAATTCTTCAAAATTAACAAATCTTATTTACAAAAATAATTTTTTAATAGAGTCACTAGTCTATTTTTTTAATTATGGCATACCTACTTTTAAGCTGAGAGAATTTTCTGATAATTTTGATTTAGATTTAAAAAAATCAATTCAGGATATTTATGAAATTTTATTCCTTTTAGATTATTTGTTACTTTCAAAAAAAATAACAAATACTGACTTCCTCAAAAAACGAAATACTGCTGTAAGAAAGTTTATTTTTTATATTTTTGAACTAGTTAAAAATGAATACATTGTTAATAGAAGCAATATTTTCTCTGACTTAACACCGATTTTATTTGGAAGTTACGGTGTCAAAATGGCTACGAATTTTTCCGATTTAGATATTTTTTTTATATATCAATCAAACAAAAATAATCACATAGATAATATTAAAATTGTAAGGAGATTTTACTCGATAATGAAACAATATATTGACCCAAATATCCTAATAATTGATGATAGAAATAAACCTTTTGATAGAGACTCTGATCAAGTCATTAATATTGAAAATTTCTTTTCATTTTATTCAAAGACTAGTGAACCATTTCATAAATTATCTTTTATGAAGGTATGTCTTTTAACAAATAATATAAAATTAGTTAAGTATTTTACAAAAATGAAAAATCAAATTATTTCAAACTTTTCTAAAATTGATAATGAATACTTTTTAAAAATAGTAGATATAAAAAATCCTTTAAAAAATAATAAGGATCTTTTTCAACTCTTTAAAATTAAAGAAGACATCAACCACATAAATAATAAAGAGTTTTCATATCGTGACGATATTAATTATTTAAGAGAGTTGCTTATGTTTGAAAATCTAACTAGCAACCCGTCCAAAGTAGATAATAAAAAATATTTAGACAGGTTGCTTTTAATTTAGTTTAGTAATCGTAATACATGTCGAACTCAGCAGGTGTAACTAGCAGTTTATTTGGTTCGATTTCTTCTTCTCTTTTGTATTCGATATATGACTCGATTAAATCTTTGGTAAACACATTACCCTCTAAAAGATAATCATGATTTGACTCAAGATTATTAATCGCTTCCTCAAGAGTACCAGGTACTTCCTTTACTTTAGATTGCTCTTCAGGAGGTAAATCATAAAGATTTTTATCCATTGGTTCACCAGGATCAATTCTATTCTTAATTCCATCTAAACCTGCCATAAGCATAGCTGAAAATGCTAAATAACCATTTGCAGTTGCATCTGGACATCTAAACTCAACTCTTTTTGCTTTCGGAGATGGTGAGTATGCAGGGATTCTACATATAGCACTTCTATTTCTATTAGAGTATGCAAGTTTTACCGGAGCCTCATAACCTGGAACTAATCTCTTGTAAGAGTTAATAGTTGGATTTGTAAAGGCTAATAAAGATGGTGCGTGCTTAAGCAAACCACCAATATAAAATTTTGCTTCATCACTAAGATTGGCATATCCGCCTTCACCGTAAAATACTGGTTTACCGTTTGACCAAATACTTTGGTGACAATGCATTCCTGAACCATTGTCGTTTGAAAGAGGTTTTGGCATAAAAGTAGCACTTAAACCATTACTTTTTGCTGTGTTTCTCACAACGTATTTATATTTTTGAAGATCATCGGCCATCTTAACCAATGTATCGAATTTTAAATCAATTTCACATTGACCAGCAGTAGCAACTTCGTGGTGTTGCGCTTCAACACTCATACCAATTGCAACCATGTGATTTACCATTTCTGATCTAACATCTTGCATAGTGTCATGAGGTGGGCATGGGAAATAGCCACCTTTATTTCTAACTTTATAACCTAGATTTGGACCTTCAGCTGTGCCTGTATTCCAAACTGCTTCACCGGAGTCAACTGAAAAAGAAGAGTGATGAGGGTGCGTATTAATTTGAACGTTATTGAAAAGAAAAAATTCAGCTTCTGGTCCAAAGAAAATGCTATCACCAACTCCTGAGGTTTTAACGAATTCTTCTGCTTTTTTTGCAACGTATCTTGGATCTTTATCGTACTTTTGTCCAGTAATTGGATCTTGAATGTCACAGATTAGAACTAGAGTAGGATCTGTAAAAAAGGGATCTACAAATGCAGTCTCAATATCTGGAATTAATATCATGTCACTAGCTTCAATTGACTGAAAACATCTAATTGAAGAGCCGTCGAAACCAATACCTTCCTCAAATACGTCCATTTCAAATGTATTGATATGGTTTGAAAAGTGCTGCCATGTTCCTAAAGGATCAGTAAATCTAAAATCAATGTACTTAATACCATTTTCATCGATCATTTTTTGTAATGATTTTTTGTCCATTTAATAACCTCCTGAGTTGTTAACTTGGTTTATGTAAAAACTAAATTGCGTCTTTACCTTTTTCGCCTGTGCGAATTCTAATAGCCTCTGAAACTTCGTATACAAAAATTTTACCGTCACCGATTTTACCCGTATTAGAATGCTTGATAATAACATCGATTGCCTCTTTGTATTTTTTGTCATCAACTACTAATTCAATTTTAACCTTTGGCAGAAAGTCAACTACATATTCAGCTCCTCTATAAAGCTCAGTATGACCTTTTTGTCTACCAAACCCTTTTACTTCAGATACGGTTAATCCACTTAGGCCAATTTCGCCAAGGGCATCTTTAACATCCTCTAATTTAAAAGGTTTAATTATTGCCTCAATTTTTTTCATATTTAGCGATCCAAATATAATGTTTAATTTGCATAATATCTATACTATAAATTAATTCAATTTTTGGCGGGTGTAGCTCAGTTGGTTAGAGCGCCGGTTTGTGGTACCGGAGGTCGGGGGTTCAAGTCCCCTTACTCGCCCCAATTTGTGCGCCAGTGGCGGAATGGTAGACGCGCTGGTCTTAGGAACCAGTGGGCAACCGTGGGGGTTCGAGTCCCTCCTGGCGCACCAGAATACAATTAATATGGATTATAAAAACATAGAAAAAAAAAGTTACAAATCATCTTTTGAGGTATCTTTAGATCAAAGCGCCATTGCTAAAATTATTGACGAAAAAATATCAGAAAAGCAACCTACTTTTGAAATTGCAGGTTTTAGAAAGGGCAAAGTACCGGTAAGCATCATAAAGTCTAAAATTGGTCTTCAAATTGAAAACGAGGTATTAAATGAAGAGGTATCAAAAAATATAAATAAAATCAGTGAGGATGAAAAAATACAATCCCTGATACAACCTGATGTTAATTTTAAAGATAATTATAATTTTACCTTGGCTTTTTATTTAAAACCCGAAATTAAAATGGATGAGTTAAAAACAAGTGAAATAGAGAAAGTTACATCAGAGGTAACAAAAAAAGACATTGATGATTTTAGAGAAAAAGTAAGAAAAGAGTACTATTCATTAGAGAGTATAGATATATCAGATGAAAATTCTGTTATAGATTTTGAAATATTAAATTATGAAGATGAACAAAAAAAATTATTTTCTCAAAAAGAGGTAAGAGTAGACTTAAACACCCAAACTAAAGAAGAAGTATTTTTAGACTTAAAAAAAGCTCTTTTAAAAATTAAAAATAAATCTGATATTAATTTTTCTACAAAAGGAATAAAGATAAACGCTCAAGTCAAAGATATAAATAAAAAGATCTATCCCAAGAATGATGAAGAGTTGATTAAGATTTTAAAATTAAAATCTACTAAAGAATTAAATGACAAAATTGATAATAAACTCAATGAGGATATGAATTATCTTCAAAAAGAGTTTTTTATTGAAGATCTACTTAAAGTCCTCTCTCAAAAGAAAAAGATTGATATCAACGAGGAGGTTGTAAATCTTGAGCTTAAAAGAAAATATCAAATTGATTTATCTAAAATGAAAGATGAGCACAAAGAAAGAATTGATAGTTTAAAAAAACTCACAAGTGAGAATATTCAAAAAGACGTTCTTTTTTCTGAATTAGTAAAATTTTTAGATGTAAAAGTTGAGCAGAAAGAACTCCAAGAGTATATTCAAAAATATTATGGTGAAAAAATTGATCAAAGAACGGCAGAAGCTGCTTATGGTACTCTTCTTAGAAATAAAATAGCAGATGAGTCTATGAAAACTTTTAAAATCAAAGAAACTAAGTTAAGCTTAGAAGAGCTTATGAAAAAAGGATCTCAAAAACATGAATCTAGTACCCATAGTCATTGAACAATCAGGAAAAGGGGAGAGATCTTTTGATATTTTCTCCAGACTGCTCAGAGAAAGAATTATTTTTTTAACAGGCGCTATCAATGATGAATCTGCCTCTTTGATATGCGCTCAACTTTTATTTTTAGAGTCTGAGAGTCCTGAAGAACCAATTAATCTTTATATTAATTCACCTGGTGGTCTAGTCACAGCTGGATTGGCGATGTATGACACTATGCAATATATTAAATGCCCTGTTCATACTGTTTGTATTGGTCAAGCTGCCTCTGCAGGTTCATTAATACTCGCTGCAGGAAAAGAGGGCAACAGGTATGCCTTACCACACTCTAAAATAATGATTCATCAACCATCTGGTGGTTTTTCAGGACAAGCAAGTGATATTAAAATTCATGCTGAAGAGATATTAAAGACAAAAAAAAGACTCAATGAAATATATCAAAAGCATACCAAAATAAGCATTGGTGAAATAGAAAAGGCAATGGAAAGAGATAGATTCTTTGACCCTGAAGAGGCGCAAAAATTTGGTTTGATAGATAAAGTAATTACTACTAGAATTGAAAAATAAAAATGTCTGATGAAAAAATAATCTCTGCTAATAGCTCTGATAAAAAAATATCATGCTCCTTTTGTGGTAAAAGCCAAGAAGAAGTTAAAAAACTAATTGCTGGACCAAATGTCTATATTTGTAATGAGTGTGTGGTTTTATGTAAGGATATACTTGTTGAAGATGATAAAATTGACACAAAGAAAAAATTTGAGATACCAAAGCCAAGTGAGATCTATAATTATCTTGATGATCATATAATTGGTCAAGATCATGCAAAAAAAATATTATCTGTATCTGTTTACAATCATTATAAGAGAGTTCAAAACCCCTCAAAAGATATTGAAATTTCTAAATCAAACATATTACTTATTGGACCAACAGGTTGTGGTAAAACACTTTTAGCTCAAACCTTAGCAAAATTTTTAAATGTGCCTTTTACAATTGCTGATGCAACCACTCTAACAGAGGCTGGATATGTTGGTGAAGATGTAGAAAATATTATTTTAAGATTACTGCAGCAATGTGATTATGATGTTACTTTGGCCCAAAAGGGTATCGTATATATTGATGAAATAGATAAAGTGGGAAGAAAAAGTGAAAATCCATCAATTACAAGAGATGTATCAGGTGAAGGAGTTCAACAAGCTTTACTAAAAATAATTGAGGGAACAACTGCTAGTGTGCCTCCTCAAGGTGGAAGAAAACATCCTCAACAAGAGTTTCTTCAAGTTGATACAAAAAATATATTGTTTGTTTGCGGAGGCGCTTTTGAAGGAATTGATAAAATCATAAAAAATCGTGTAAATAAAAAGTCTATAGGTTTTAATAAATCAATTAATCAGGATCAACCAATGACATCACAACTTGAGAATGACGATCTGATTAAATTCGGATTAATACCTGAATTAGTTGGAAGACTTCCTGTAAGCGCTAGTCTAAATGAATTATCCCTAGAAGATTTAAAAGAGATTATTACAAGACCAAAAAATGCAATATCAAAACAATACAAGGCTCTTTTTTCTTTTGAAGGGGTTGAATTCGAGATAACTGAAGATGGTAGAGAGCAAATTGCTCAATTAGCTGTTGAAAAAAAAATTGGTGCAAGAGGCCTCAGGTCAATTATGGAAAAGCTACTTCTTGATTGTATGTATGATATTCCTGATAAGGATTCTGTGGATAAGGTAGTTTTAAGTAAAGAGTCAGTAATCTCAAATAGACCGATAATCGTATATAAAGAAAAAGTAAAAATAAAAAAAAAAGTGGGTGAAAATTAAAATTTCCTCACTATCTTAATAGTATGGAAAATCAAATCATTGGACCTATTTTACCTTTAAGGGACTTAGTTGTTTATCCCTCTATAACCTCACCTTTGTTTGTTGGCCGAGCTAAATCTATTGATGCAATTAATTTTGCCATGAATAATAATAACAAGATTATTTATTTATTTACGCAAAAAGAACCAACAACTGATGATCCCCAAGTTAACGATGTTTATTCCTACGGAGTAAAATCAAAAATTATTCAGTTTCTTAAGTTACCTGACAATACATATAAAGTTCTTACTGAAGGCTTAGAAATAGTAAAGATAAAGTCTGCTGTTAAGGCAAATAACAACTTCCTCACAGCTAAAATTGAAACAGTAGTAATTAACAAAAAAAATTCAGTTGAATTAAAAGCTTCTTTAAGAGTATTAAAAAATGAATTTCAAAATTATATACAAAATATAGGAAATAATAATGACATCCTTGAAGGGCTTTTAAATATCGAAGATCCATATCAGTTCATTGATAATATTTATTACAACTTAAACATCGGAATTGAAGATAAACAAAAAAATTTAGAAATTATTGATATTAATAAAAAAATTCAAAACTTACTGAATTTCTTTTCAAAAGAACTTAACTTTTCTGCACTTGAGAAAAAAATAAAAAATAGAGTAAAAAGACAAATGGAAAAAACTCAAAGAGAGTACTACTTAAATGAACAAATGAAAGCCATACAGAAAGAACTTGGTGATGGTGAAGATGGTTCCAACGAATATTCTGAAATAGAGAAAAAAATTAATGAGGTAAAACTATCAAAAGAGGCAAAAGAAAAAGCTTTAAATGAATTTAAAAAATTAAAATCTATGAGCCCAATGTCTGCAGAAGCATCAGTTATTCGCAATTACCTAGAATGGATATTAGATATACCTTGGGAAAAATTCTCAAAAGAAGTCATAGACATAAAAGGTTCTGAAAAAATATTAAATGACGACCACTATGGTCTCGAAAAAGTAAAAGAGAGAATACTTGAATTTTTAGCAGTCAAAAAAAGATCAAAGAAAGCATCTGGTACAATACTATGTTTTGTAGGACCTCCTGGTGTGGGTAAAACTTCATTAGGTAAATCTATAGCGAGAGCTACTGGCAGAGAATTTGCAAAGATTTCTCTTGGTGGAATTAGGGATGAGGCTGAAATTAGAGGCCATAGAAGAACTTATATTGGCTCAATGCCTGGTCGATTTATTCAGGCTATGAAAAAAACCAAAACATCGAATCCCATTATTCTACTAGACGAAATTGACAAAGTGGGTAGTGACTGGAGAGGAGATCCATCCTCTGCATTATTAGAAGTTTTAGATCCCGAGCAAAATAATCAATTTAATGATCATTATCTTGAGGTTGATTATGACTTATCAAATGTAATGTTTATATGTACAGGTAATACTTACAACATACCTGGTCCTCTTCTTGACAGATTAGAGGTCATTGAAGTATCTGGTTATACAGAAAAAGAAAAAGTTGAAATTGCAAAAAAATATTTAATTCCAAGAAAAATGAATAAAAATATTTTAAAAAATAATGAATTTAAGCTTGATAAAAGCTCAATTACTAAAATAGTAAGACACTACACTAGAGAGTCAGGCGTCAGAGGGCTCGAAAAAGTTTTTGATAAGCTTTTTAGAAAACTTGTTTTTCAATTAGAAAAAAATAAATCAAGGTCAAAAAAACCATTTGTTTTTGATGATAAAGCTATAAAAAATTTTTTAGGTCCAGAAAAATTCAAGGATAGTGTTTTAGAAAAGAAAAATTTAGTGGGTATCACCAACGGACTTGCATGGACCCAAGTTGGTGGAGATATTTTGAATATTGAGGTTAATTTATCATCAGGTAAGGGAATGATTAATGCCACTGGTAAACTTGGCGACGTGATGAAAGAATCTATCACTGCTGCTTTAGGTTATATTAAATCTAATTCAGTTGAGTTTGGAGTAAATCCAAAGGTTTTCGATAAAATAGATATTCATTTACATGTACCTGAAGGAGCTATACCTAAAGATGGCCCGAGTGCTGGTATTACAATTTTCACCTCATTAATTTCATCTCTTACCGATATAAAAATTAAAAGAGATATTGCTATGACTGGTGAAATTACTTTAAAAGGAAGAGTTCTTCCAATTGGAGGATTAAAAGAAAAATTATTAGCCGCAATAAGGTATGGTATTAAAACTGTCATAATTCCAAAAGAAAATGAAAAGGACCTAGTTGAAATACAAAAAGACATACAAAACAAGTTGATAATTAAAAAAGTAGAGTTCGCAAAAGAGGTGTTGGACTTAGCTCTTGATGGAAAAATTAGTAAAATCAACAAAAAATTGGACTGGAGACACTTAGTTACAGAGTCTATGAAGCCAAAAAACCAGCAAAATCAAGAAAAAACATTCGTTAACTAGTATATTGTTATTGATTTTCTTACCTTTTTCTTACTACAATTAACTAATAGAATCACTAAGGAGGTTCGGTATGAACAAAAATGAACTCATTGCTGAATATAGTACTAAAAATGGTGTTGGAAAATCAGATGCAACTAAGGCTGTAGAAAGTTTATTTGATATTATCACATCTACTTTGAAAGCAGGAGGGGATGTTAAGATTGCTGGTTTTGGAACTTTTAAGGTTGCTAATACAAAAGCTAAAACTGGAAGAAACCCAAGAACGGGTGAGTCAATCCAAATTCCTGCATCAAAAAAGCCAAAATTTCTTGCTGGAAAACAGCTTAAAGAACTAATAAAGTCCACAGTCTAATTTTTGCAAATTAGATAGGGCGATTAGCTCAGTTGGTAGAGCATCTCGTTTACACCGAGAGGGTCGGCGGTTCGAGTCCGTCATCGCCCACCATTCGACACTTGTCGGGGGTGTAGTTCAGTTTGGTTAGAACGCCTGCCTGTCACGCAGGAGGTCGCGGGTTCGAGTCCCGTCGCTCCCGCCACTTAATTAAGAACTTATTTCATATGCTTATTTCTCGCTAACTACTTTAGTAGCTAATAATTTCTACACAATAGCACTAATTAAATTTTTTTATCGGGATACATATGTTTTAGAAATACCTCTAAATCTTCTGGTGTCCCAAGTCCCCACATTTCATCAATTTCTTTTATAACTATTTTTTTATTGTCTTTAATAGCCTCATTGTAAACTGGACAAATATAAAATTCACCATTAACTCTAATATTTTTATTGATCATTTCTTTTGCATACTTGACATAGTCTGAACCTTTTTTCCAATAGTAAATACCTACTGTGGCATTATCTGAAATTGGGTTCTTTTCAGCAACTTCAATTACCCTATTGTTATTGTCAACTTTTGCGTATGACCATTTTGGATGAGTGGATTTAAAAGTTAAAATAGCGCCATCTACATCGGAGGATGTGATAGAGTACATAGTTTCAGAACTATCCCATTTTATAAACTGATCAGAGTTTGCTATTAGCAAGGGTTTATCATTATCTAAAAATTTTTCAGCTAACAAAGATGTGCAAGCAGCTCCCTCTGTGACATGATCAAGTTCAATGATATTGCAATTTTCACTGCATAATTTTAGCACATTTTTTATATTATATTTTTGATTATGTTCTTTTAATATTATGAAATGAAAATTTGCTTCAATGGCAATATTTTCGACTACAGTTTGTATCATTGGTTGATTTTTTATTGAAATAAGTGGTTTAGGAAATACATATCCTTTTTCTTTGAACCTACTTCCATGACCTGCCATAGGTATAAGCACATTTAAATTATCTGATTTCCATTTATAAGTATTTATATTTTGATTTATAAACATTATTTTCCTTGATATCCTTTCTATAGTTAGATCTTTTTTAAAATTTTCAACTTCTAAACAATTACCACCAGAATTATAAGCAGCTTCACGGCCTATCTTTGAGTCTTCAATAATCAATACTTCTTTAGGTTCCAATCCTAGTTTAATAAATGATTTTAGATAAATTTCTGAGCTAGGTTTAGGCTTAGTGATTTCTTCATTTGAAATAGAGTATGATATAAAATTTCTAAGTTTTAGAACATTAATAGCTGTGTCGAGTGTTTTTTTTATAGAATTTGTTGCTATAGAGAGTTTTATAGATCTAGAATGGAAATATTCAAAAATGCTATATATATCTTGATCAAATTCAATTTGTTTTTTTAAAAGAGTTTCTGTAATTTTTTTTTTTTCAAGTTCAATTTTATCTTTAAGTGATGGATTTAGACCTTGCTCAATTAAGATTTGTAATTTTTTATTTGTACTCAGGCCATCAAATTTTTTAAGGTGATCAGAATATGATATTCGATAATTAGAGTCAAATTTAGATATAGCTTGGTTTAAAGCATTAAAATGTAAATCTTTAGTCTCAATTAAAACTCCATCTAAGTCAAATATAATTGCCTTAATAGTCATAAAAATTTTATTTAAAAATTATTCAATTTAATAAAAGTCAAATTACCATAGATAAAATTTTTTTCAAAACGATTACTTATTGCATAAATATTCATAATATTCAGTGAAGTAAAATTATTAGAATATGTTTAAAAAGTTGTTTCTTGGTGATTTCAGATCTTATTAAAAGCATAAATTATGAGTTTGTTCAAAATAAAATCACAATAAAACAAGATTAATTAGTTTTATAAAAAATCAACCCTTTGAATAGACTACAAAGGTTTAAATATTTAAATAATTTTTCAAATTTTAAATATGGTTTTTACAGTTTTAGATTAGAATGTTTTATCAATAAATTGATGTTTTAATTTACTTCGGTTCATAATGTTTAAAGATTTTTTTAACTACTACTCTTCATAATCCTATTATTTAAAATAATATGTAAACTATCACTCATTTCTATTTTATAAGATTAAGAGCTACTAATTATCAAAGAATATTATTAACATTAGATATATTACACTTAAATTTTATAAATTCATGTGTATGGCTAATGCGTCATTTTTATCGTCACTAAATACATATTGTTTCTTATAATGTACTTCGTTACGGAAAATCAAAACTTTTTATGTATAACCTAGATTATATTTTTATATTGATATTCATTGTTATTGGAGCAGGAATGGCAATTGCTATGTATTTGCTCTCAAAAATATTATCACCAAGCTCACCTGATACTGAAAAACTATCCCCATATGAATGTGGTTTTGAGGCATTTGACGACGCTCGATCAAAATTTGACGTTAAGTTTTATTTAGTTTCAATACTTTTTATTATATTTGATTTAGAGATTGCGTTTTTATTTCCTTGGGCTGTGAGTCTTAGCAATATCGGAGCTCTTGGTTTTTATTCAATGATGTTTTTTTTATTTATTCTCACAGTGGGATTTATATATGAATGGAAAAATGGAGCACTAGATTGGGAGTAGTATTAGAAAAAGATAAATCATTAAATATTGATGAACTATTTGAAAAAAAAGGATTTGTAACAGCTTCATTTGAAAATTTAATTAATTGGGCGAGATCAGGATCATTATGGCCTATGACTTTCGGTTTAGCGTGTTGTGGAGTTGAGATGATGCACTCCTATATGAGTAGATACGATCTAGATCGCCTAGGTGTAATTCCAAGAGGCTCGCCAAGACAATCTGATGTAATGATTGTTGCTGGAACTCTTACAAACAAAATGGCATCTGCTTTGAGAAAAGTTTACGATCAAATGCCTGAACCAAGATGGGTAATCTCTATGGGCTCTTGTGCTAATGGAGGAGGATATTATCATTACTCTTACTCTGTTGTTCGAGGATGTGATAGGATAGTTCCTGTAGATATTTATGTTCCTGGATGTCCACCTACCGCAGAAGCTCTTTTGTACGGCATTATGCAACTTCAAGATAAAATTAAAAAGAAAAAGAAGATTTATAGGTAAACTTCTTGTCTCCAAATATTTTACAGAAATATTCAACCGGAAAATTCCATTTTCCAATAAAATCTGGAATAGACAATATTTTAGTGAACAAAGACTCCATACTAGAAGTAACACAAAAAATAAAAGAAGACGAAGATCTTCTCTATGACCAGTTAATTGATATTACTGTAACTGATAATATGCTATCCAAATCAAGTTATTCAAATGAAAGATTTACTATTATCTACTCTTTTCTAAGTTTAAAATTTAATAAAAGATTATTTATTTTCACTAACATTTCCGAAGATAATTTAGATATCAATTCAATAACTCAAATTTTTGAGTCCGCTGATTGGTTTGAAAGAGAATGTTACGATCTTTTTGGTATAAACTTTGTTAACCATCCTAATCTTCAAAGAATAATGAATGACTATAACTTTCAAGGACATCCGCTCAGAAAAGACTTTCCTCTGACGGGTTATGAAGAGGTTCGTTACGATGAAAACTTAAAAAAAGTTGTTTATGAACCAGTGACTTTAAAACAGGAGTTTCGAGATTTTGACAATGAAAGTCCTTGGGAGGGAATGAAAGAAACAATCAAAGAGGAGCTTGAAAAAAAGTAATGTCAGAGAATTTTAAACCTGTAACTCTTAATTTTGGACCTCAACATCCTGCTGCTCATGGAGTTCTTAGATTACTTGTACAATTAGAAGGGGAGGTGGTTAATAAAGCCGAACCTCACATTGGACTTTTACATAGAGGAACTGAAAAATTAATTGAACAAAAAACTTATACTCAAGCTATACCATATTTTGATCGTCTTGATTATGTTTCTCCAATGTGTCAAGAACATGCCTTCGCTTTAGCTGTTGAGAGTTTATTAAATATTGAATCTCCTAAACGAGCTCAATATATCAGAGTTATGTTTGCAGAAGTCACTAGGATACTAAATCATTTATTAAATATTCCAGCTTTTGCAATGGATATAGGTGCTGCTACTCCAATGCTGTGGGCTTTCGAAGAAAGAGAAAAAATGTTGGAGTTCCATGAAGCTGTATCTGGTGCCAGATTTCATGCAGCTTATTTTCGTCCTGGTGGAGTTCACCAAGACTTGCCTGAGAATTTACTAGAAAAAATGAAAAAGTATTTTACTAATTTTCCAAAATTTATAGATACGCTTGAAGAATTACTTACTGAGAATAGAATATTCAAACAACGATCTGTTGATATAGGTATTTTAAAAAAGGATGATGCAATAAGACTAAGTTGCAGCGGTCCTGTTCTTCGTGCTAGTGGCGTAGCTTGGGATTTAAGAAAATCTCAACCTTATGATGTTTATGAGGATTTAGATTTCGACATACCTGTTGGAAAAACTGGTGACACCTATGATAGATATTTGGTGAGAATGGAAGAGATGAGAGAGTCAGTAAAGATAATCTTACAATGTATTGAAAATATTCCAGAAGGACCCGTAATGGTTGAGAATAATAAAATCACTCCACCTAAAAGATCAGAAATGAAAAATTCAATGGAAGCTATTATTCATCATTTTAAATTATTTACCGAGGGTTATAGGGTTCCTGAAGGTATTACATACAAAAGCGTAGAGGCACCAAAAGGAGAATTTGGTGTTGTATTAGTTTCAGATGGAAGTTCCAAACCATATCGATGCAAGCTGAGAGCACCGGGCTTTGTTCATTTACAGGCATTACATTTTTTATCAAAGGGCCACCAACTAGCTGACGTACCATCAATTTTAGGAAGCCTAGATATAGTATTTGGAGAAGTAGACAGATGAGTAGTAATCATCCAGGTTTATCTAATAATTTTTCTAGATCAGGCGAAAAATTCTCTTGGTCAAAAGATAACTTAAGATCAATTAAAAATATAATTTCTAAATACCCAAAAGGTAGAGAACAAAGTGCAGTTATGCCTCTTCTTTATTTGGCTCAAGAGCAAAACAATAATTGGATAAGTATCGAATGTATAGAAACAATCGCTGAAACTTTAAATATGCCTAAAATAAGAGTCACAGAAGTAGCCTCATTTTATTCAATGTATAATACAAGACCTGTTGGAGAAAATCTTGTTCAGATTTGTAGAACCTCTCCTTGTTGGCTTAGAGGTTCAAATAAGATTACGAAAACTATTTGTAGAGAAACAAAATGTGAAATTAATGATACCAGTGACGATAATAAATTTACAGTTGTTGAAGTAGAGTGTCTAGGTGCTTGCTCAAATGGACCTATGATACAAATTAATAATGACTTCTTTGAGGATTTAGATGAAGAGTCTACAAAAAAAATTATAGACAATATTAAAGAGGGAAAACCAAATGTCATTGGTTCTCAAAAAGGTAGGAGAAGTTCAGAAAATGCTTAATGAAAAAGATAAAGTTTTTCAAAACCTTCATGGTTTTCAAGAACCCTTCATAGAAGGAGCTTTAAAAAGAGGCTCCTGGTCAAACACAAAAGAAATTTTATCTAAAGATCAAAATGATATAATCGAATTAGTTAAAACCAGTCAGTTAAGAGGAAGAGGTGGAGCTGGATTTTCTACAGGTCTTAAATGGTCATTCATGCCAAAGAATACTGGTAAACAGCATTATTTGGTTGTAAATGCTGATGAGTCAGAACCTGGTACTTGCAAAGATAGAGAAATTATCAGAAATGACCCGCATACTCTTGTAGAGGGGTGCTTGATAGCTTCATACGCAATTCAAGCCACTAAATGTTACATATACATAAGGGGCGAATACCATTACGAATATGTCCAATTAGAAAAGGCAATTGAAGAGGCATATGATCGAGGCTTTATTGGAAAAAACGCTTGTGGTAGCGGATTTGATTTTGATCTTTATGTTCATAGAGGTGCTGGAGCTTACATTTGTGGAGAAGAGACAGCTCTTTTAGAGAGTTTAGAAGGAAAAAAAGGACAACCAAGATTAAAACCACCTTTTCCTGCTGGTGTAGGTTTGTATGGTATGCCGACAACTATTAACAATGTGGAGTCAATTGCAGTAGTTCCAACTATTTTAAGAAGAGGCCCAGATTGGTTTAAGTCAATTGGTGCTGAAAATAATACAGGCACAAAAATTTTTTGCATATCTGGTAACGTTAATAAGCCATGCACAATAGAAGAGGAAATGGGAATACCACTCAAAGAATTAGTTGAAAAGCATTGTGATGGAGTTGAGGGAGGATGGGATAATTTAAAGGCGATAGTACCAGGAGGTTCTAGTACCCCAATGCTTCCAAAAAATATTTGTGAGTCAGTTTTAATGAATTTTGATGATCTAAAAGCTAATGGCTCAGGTTTGGGTACAGCTGGAGTGATTGTTGTTAACAAGGATAATGATATTGCTGAGGTAATTGAGAGGTTTGCTCACTTTTACAAACATGAAAGTTGTGGTCAATGTACACCTTGCAGAGAAGGAACAGGCTGGATGCATAGAATGATGCAGAGATTAGTTAGAGGAGAGATATCTCCTGAACAAATAGAGCTTTTAGAAAATGTTACAAAGCAAGTAGAGGGTCATACTATCTGCGCTTTAGGAGATGCAGCAGCTTGGCCTATACAAGGACTCATTAAAAATTTTAAATCAGAGTTAATAAGTAAATATAATAAAAAGTTAAAAGCTTCATGAGCGACGATTTAATAAATATTAAAGTTAATCAAAAAGAAATTCAGGTAGATAAAAATCTGACTGTGATGCAAGCCTGTGAAATCGCTGGTGAAGAAATTCCAAGATTTTGCTATCACGACAAACTCTCTATAGCTGGTAACTGTAGAATGTGTTTAGTAGAAATTGAAAAAGCTCCAAAATTAGTATCTTCCTGCACTATGCCTCTAATGGAGGGCATGTCGATAATCACCAATTCTGAAAAGGTAAATGCAGGTAGAAAAGGTGTAATGGAGTTTTTATTAATTAATCACCCCTTAGATTGCCCAATTTGTGATCAAGGTGGAGAATGCGACTTACAGGATCAGGCCATGTACTACGGTTTCGACAAATCTAGATATAAAGAGAATAAAAGGGCTGTTGATAATAAAAATATGGGACCTTTGGTAAACACTATAATGACTAGATGCATCCATTGCACTAGGTGTGTAAGATTTGCCACTGAAGTAGCCGGAGTTCCAGAATTAGGTATGTTAGGTAGGGGAGAGAATGCAGAAATTACCACTTACCTTGAACAATCAATCACTTCAGAGCTTTCAGGTAACGTAATTGATTTATGCCCTGTAGGAGCACTTACGAGTAAGCCATATCAATTTAAAGCACGTCCTTGGGAGCTAAAACGTACAGACTCAATCGATATCTTCGATAGTGTTGGTTCTAATATCAGAGTTGACAGTAGAGCAGAGGAGATTTTAAGAGTTACACCAAGAACAAATGAATACATAAATGAAGAGTGGATATCAGATAAAGTTAGATTTAACTATGATGGTTACTACCAACAAAGAATAGACACACCCTATATTAAAGAAAACCAAAAATTATCAATATCAAATTGGGAAGTGTCTTTAAATATTTTAAAAGATAAATTAAAAACTTTAAAACCATTAGCTTTGATTGGTGAGCACGTAGATTTAGAAACCGGATATGCAATCAAAAAATTTATGTCAAATTATGGTAAAGATAATGTGGAGTGCCGAACTGATAATCATGCTATCCTAGAAAGCTTAGATAGTTATCGTTTTAACACGCCTTTGAACGATATAGAAAATTCAGATTTAATTATACTTGTAGGAACAAACCCAAAAATAGAAACGCCTATCATAAATCATAAGATATTTAAAGCTTACAATAATGACGCAAAAGTATTTAACATTGGTGGAAATATATCTTTGAACTATAAAACAGAGTATCTAGGAGAAAGTTTATCAGATTTAAATAATGAAAACCTAATCAAAGCATTAAAAAAATCTACTAACCCTCTTATAATTATTGGCTCTGCGTTTTTAAATAAAATTAAAAATATTAAAACTTTAAAATCTATTTTTTCATATGCTGATAAATACAAAGTTATTACAAAAGAAAAAAATAATCTAAATTTTTTAAATCCATATGCTTCACGTGTGGGACAATTGATTATAGGTAATACTACTAATAACCTTTGTGAACCGTTTTCTAATTTAAAAAAAGATAATTTTGAATTGGTACTTTCTTTTGGCTCAGAACATATTGCCAACGATCAGTTCAATAACTGTTTTAAAGTTTATTTTGGCCATCATGGTGATGATGGAGCGATGGGCTCTGATATTGTTTTGCCAACACCTCTTTATACAGAGAAAAATGGTACTTTTGTAAATATTGAAGGCAGACCTCAAGAAGCAAAAAAATGTCATAATCCAATTGGATCCGCCAAAGAAGAGTGGTCGATACTAAAAAAACTATCTGATGAATTATCTTTTGATTTTATCCCAAATACATTTGATCAATTAAGATCTGAGTTATTTGACAAACACCCAATTCTTTCTGATTATCATGAAATTATTGCTGTTGAAAATTCAACTTCAATTACACCGGATATTGAATTTGAAGATTGTAAGGCAGAATATCCTTTAAGTAATTTTTATATGTCAGACGTGATTTCAAAAAATTCTATCACTATGGCCAAATGTGTTGAGGAAATAATTTCAACTCCGTCTCTTTTGGAGAAATCAGCATAATGACAAGTTTATCCTTTGAGTTAACAATTGGTATTTTAAAAATATTTAGTTTTGTTGTCCCTGTGCTAGTTTCTGTTGCATTATTAGTGTACTTAGAAAGAAAAGTGCTTGGCGCTGTTCAATTAAGAAAAGGCCCTAACGTTGTTGGACCATTCGGAATACTACAGAGTTTTGCTGATGTCTTAAAATTATTAACTAAGGAGAATTTACTACCCTCTAGCTCAAACAAGTTCCTTTTTATCTTTGCGCCTATGCTTACTTTAATATTAAGTTTAATAGCTTGGGCTGTTATCCCAATTAGCTCAACTTATGTTATAGCAAATATAAATATAGGTATTCTATATTTGTTCGCTGTGTCATCGTTTGGTGTTTATGGAGTCATTATTGCTGGTTGGGCTAGTAATTCTAAGTATCCATTTCTAGGTGCATTGAGATCAGCAGCTCAGATGATCTCTTATGAAGTATCAATAGGTTTTGTAATCATAACAGTTTTGATTTGTGTCGGCTCATTAAATTTAATTGATATTGTAGAGAGTCAAAAGAATATGTGGTTTGCCATACCACTGTTACCTATGTTTGTTATATTTATTATATCAGCATTAGCTGAAACAAATAGACTACCATTTGATTTACCTGAAGATGAAGCCACATTAGTTGCAGGTTTTTTTACCGAATACTCATCAATATCATTTGGCTTATTTTTTTTAGCAGAGTACGCCAATATGATTTTAATGAGTTCTCTAACTGTAATTCTATTTTTAGGAGGTTGGTATCCTCCAATTGATATATTCCCTTTAAACGCAATACCTGGAATATTTTGGTTTGTAATTAAAGTATTTTTAATTCTTTTTGTGTTTTTATGGGTCAGAGCAACTTTTCCGAGATATAGGTATGACCAACTTATGCGGCTTGGCTGGAAAATCTTTCTACCTTTTACCTTGATTTGGGTAGTTATTACATCAGCATTTTTATTTTACTTTGGACTATTACCTAACTAACAATGACAACATTAATTAGATACATTAAATCCTTTACTCTTTTCGAATTAATGAAAGGTTTGAAATTAACGATAACTTATTTTTTTAAGCCAAAAGTCACTCTTAATTACCCTAATCAAAAGGGCCCTATTAGTCCTCGCTTTAGGGGGGAACATGCTTTGAGAAGGTATCCGAATGGTGAGGAAAGATGTATTGCGTGTAAGTTATGTGAAGCAGTTTGCCCTGCACAAGCTATAACTATTGAAGCAGAACCAAAACCTGATGGGAGTAGAAGAACTACCCGATATGATATTGACATGACTAAGTGTATTTATTGTGGTTTATGCGAAGAGGCATGTCCAGTAGATGCAATTGTTGAAGGACCCAATTTTGAATACGCTACTGAAACAAGAGAAGAATTGCTTTATGACAAGGAAAAGCTTCTACGAAATGGGGATATTTGGGAAAAACAAATTAGTGAAAATTTAAAAAGGGACAGTAAATATAGATAATGTTTCTTGTTGGCTCTTTTTTTTTGTTTGCAGCATTTTTGATCACCACATGTATATTTGTTATATTTTCAAAAAACCCAGTTAACTCTGTACTCTTTCTTGTATTAGCTTTTCTAAATTCTACATTTCTTTTTATTCTTATTGGTGCAGAATTCGTTGGTATTATTCTTGCGATTGTCTATATAGGAGCAGTAGCTATATTATTTCTTTTTGTTGTGATGATGCTCGATATTCAAATCACAACTTTAATGTTCAACATTAAAAGATATATACCCCTTGCGTTACTTTTTGCTGGTATAATTTTAGCTGAAATAATCTATTTAACTGTATTTAAAACTTCAAAAGATAATTTAGATACTTTCATTAGATCTAAAAATAATACTGAGCAAATTGGAGATGTGCTTTACACAGAGTATTTTATTGATTTCCAGTTAAGCGGTATCGTTTTGTTACTTGCTATGATTGGTGCAATTGTTTTAACACATGTGTACAGACCAACCATCAAAAGACAAAACATAGAAAGTCAAAACTCAACTACAGCTGAAGATAGAGTAAAACTAGTAAAAATTAAGTCTGGTGAAGGTATTAAAGATGACTAGCCTTACGTATAATCATTTCTTCATACTTTCTTTGATTGTTTTTATTATTGGGTGCTTCGGATTATTTTTGAATAGAAAAAATATGATTCTAATTTTAATGTGTATTGAAATTATATTATTGGCTGCAAATATTAACTTTGTATCAGCTTCGGTTTTCCTAAATGATATTAATGGTCAGGTATTCTCCATTTTTATTTTAACTATTGCCGCTGCAGAAGCAGCCATTGGCTTAGCTATATTGGTTATTTATTTCAGAAATAAGGGAGAGATTGATATTACTCAAATCAATCAACTAAAAGATTAATGTTAAGTTATAAATTACTTTTTTTTCTTCCTCTAATTTCAACCATTTTTACATATCCTTTTGGAGTGTTATTAGGTGAAAAAACTGCCCAATATTTCTCTTCTACTCTAATATCTATAGCAGCTATTTTAAGTTGGTTTTTATTTATTAGTTTTTCTAGTTCTTCATCGTCTGAAATTATAATTCCTGTCCTAGAGTGGTTTTTTGTTTCTGGTCAGTTCTTTAATTGGGGAATTTCTGTAAATTCTCTTACTCTTTTGATGTTGACACTTGTTCTCACTGTTTCTGCATTGGTTCATATTTATTCAATTGATTACATGTCTCATGATAATTCAAAAGTAAGGTTCATGACTTATTTGAGTCTATTTACCTTTTGTATGGTTGCGTTAGTTGTAAGTGATAATTTAATTCAATTATTCTTTGGATGGGAGGGTGTTGGTCTAGCCTCTTATTTATTGATAGGTTTTTGGCATCATAAGAAGTCTGCAAATTTAGCTGCAATGAAAGCTTTTTTAGTAAACAGAGTTGCAGATTTTGGATTTCTCATCGGTATTGCAACTCTCTATATATTTTTAGACACATTATCTATTAATGAAATAATTGCATCGAAAGAGAAATTATTTAGCTATCAAATTAATTTTTTAGGATTTGAAATTAATGCTTTAATTTTTTCTTGTTTTTTCCTTTTCATAGGTGCTATGGGAAAATCTGCTCAGTTTGGCTTTCATACATGGTTACCTGATGCTATGGAGGGACCTACACCTGTCTCGGCATTAATTCATGCAGCAACAATGGTAACAGCTGGTGTTTTCTTGACTGTAAGATTTTCAGAATTAATGGTCATGTCTGACTTCATAATGACTTTTGTTTTAATAATAGGACTATTAACAGCATTCTTCGCTGCATCAGTGGGCTTTTTTCAAAAAGATATAAAAAAGGTAATAGCTTATTCAACTTGTAGTCAGTTGGGTTTCATGTTTGTGGCTTGTGGTTTAGGCGCATTTAATATTGCAATTTTTCATTTAATAACACATGGTTATTTTAAGGCATTACTCTTTTTATCTTCAGGGTCTGTTATTCATGGTGTTCACGATGAGCAAGATATGGATAAAATGGGAAATCTTTTTTCAAAGATGAAAATTACCGCAGTAATGATGTGGATAGGTACACTTGCTATTATAGGTTTCCCATATTCATCAGGTTACTTTTCAAAAGATCTAATTTTAAGTTCATCATTTAACTTAATTAGTTTAGGCCCATTGGTTTATGTAATTTTAGCTATAGTCTCTGCCATGACCGCATTTTACTCTTTCAGGCTCATATTTAAGGTGTTTCATGGGAATTATAATGGATCTTATGATTATGAAAAAATTCATGAATCCGGTCCTTATATGCTAGTTCCATTATTAATACTTTCCGTAGGAGCAATTCTAGCAGGCTTCTTCCTAAACGATTTATTAGCGGGATATAATTCAAAAAATTTCTGGAACGGAATAATATTTTTGAGTCAAGATAAGCAATATTACTCGTCTTTTTATCCAATTTTATCAAAATCTTTGGTAGCTTTTGGTGTAGGGCTAGCAGTTTATTATTATGGTTATAATTTAAATAAACTTGCTGACTTAAAAAAACGTTTTCACTCAATCTATAATTTTATTTTGAACAAATGGTATTTTGATGAACTTTATAACAAAATTTTTGTTTTACCACTTTACAATTTAGGTAAGTTTTTATGGACTAAAATAGACCAAGGTATTATCGATAAGTATTTACCAAATGGAAGTGCCTCGATAGTTTCTACAATATCAAAAGCATTTAAAAGAATACAAACAGGGTATATTTTCGATTACACTTTTATAATAATTTCTGGTTTCACACTCTTTATATCTATCATTTTTTATATATCCATAACCTAAGATGAGTTTCCCAATATTATCACTATTAATTCTAACGCCTATTATAGGAGCATTAACACTCTCACTTTCAAGTAGCACGCAACTTAAAAATAAAACTATTTTTCTATCAGGTTTATGGATAACAACAGGTGAATTTCTACTTAGTTTATTATTACCAATTTTTTATGATAAATCAAAAAATGGTTATCAATTTATAGAATTTCATACTTGGTTTGATAAGTTCGATATAAATTACTATGTCGGAGTTGATGGTGTTTCAATACCACTTATATTACTGACTACATTCTTAGTCCCTATTTGTTTATTGTGCTCTATTAACTCTATTCAAAATAGAGCCAAAGAATTTGTTATTTATTTTTTATTGCTTGAGAGTTTTATTATAGGAGTATTTGTTAGTATCGATCTTGTAATTTTTTACGTTTTCTTTGAAGCTGTTTTAATCCCGATGTTTTTAATTATCGGAATTTGGGGAGGAGAAAACAGACTTTATGCAACCTTCAAATTCTTTCTCTACACACTAGCAGGATCTGTATTAATGTTACTTGCGATTATTTATATAATCTCAAAAGTGAAATCAGGCAATATTGAGTTAATTTCGGACTTTAAATTTGATCAGCAAATTGAGTTAGTTCTCTTTTTATGTTTTTTTGCATCTTTTGCAGTAAAAGTACCAATGTTTCCTTTTCATACATGGTTACCTGATGCACACGTTCAAGCGCCCACGAGTGGATCAGTAATTTTAGCTGGTGTGCTTCTTAAATTGGGTGCGTACGGTTTTATAAGACTATCTTTACCTTTTTTTGAGTATGCCTCAATTTATTTTCAACCAATGATTTTTGCACTAAGTTGTGTAGCTATTGTTTACACTTCAATCGTAGCTTTAAGACAACTAGATATGAAAAAAATGATTGCCTATTCCTCTGTTGCTCATATGGGATTTGTCACCATTGGCATTTTCACTTTAACTCAAGATGGAATTAATGGTGCATATTTTCAGATGATAAGTCATGGAATTGTTTCTGCAGCATTATTTTTAATAGTTGGTGTTGTATACGAAAGACATCACACCAGAATGATATCTGATTATAGTGGTGTTACAAATGTAATGCCTAAATATTCATTCTTTTTTATGGTTTTTATGCTCTCATCTGTGGGTCTTCCTGGAACTAGTGGTTTTGTTGGTGAGTTCCTAGTTATAATGTCAACTATAAGCGTTAGTGTTTATCTCACTTTTTTTACTGCTATTGGAGTAATCTTAGGAGCTTCATACATGCTCTTATTGTACAAAAATATTAACTTTGGAGATTTAAAATCAGATATTAAGCAATTAGCTGATTTAACAAATATTGAAATTTTCTACTTCTCCTGTTTAGCATTTCTCACAATGCTTTTAGGAATTTATCCAAAACTTTTATTTGAAATGATAAATAAGAGTATTTCCTTAAGCATTATATAATGATTAATTTATATCAATTCATACCAGAAATTTTTATCTTATCTTTGATTTTATTAACTTTATGTTTTGGATTATTTAATAAGGACAGGGCTATATCTTTAAATACTTTAGGTTTCATTTTGTTGAGTATTTTGCTTTTAAATTATGGAAAAGATTTTTATAGCTCCACACAATTGTCACTAAATACGATTAATTTATTTGTTTTATCTAAGATTATTTTATCTATTGGCTCAATCGTATTCATTTTACTCTTAAAAAGACCTTTGAAGAATGAAAATTTATATAGATACGAATATGTGCTATTTATACTCTTCGCTATTCTTGGATCATTTGTTCTAATTTCTAGTAATAATTTTTTAACAGCTTTTATTGGTTTAGAGCTACAATCTTTATCCTTGTACTTGATGGCTGCTTTCAATACTAAAAATTTATCTTCAAATGAAGCAGGTATAAAATATTTTTCTCTTGGTGCTTTATCATCAGGATTTCTTCTATTTGGTATTTCAATGATTTATTACGATACTGGGTCTTTCAATATTCAAAACCTAGATAATTTCACTACAATAAGCGAAATAGGATTATCATTAGTTCTTATTTCTTTATTTTTTAAAGTTTCCGCTGCACCATTTCATATTTGGACACCTGATGTGTACGAAGGATCTCCAACTATATCTACACTCTTTTTTGCAACTTTACCTAAATTTGCGTCATTAATATTCTTATTCAGGGTTTATCAAGAACTTAACATTTCTGATATCAAATCTCTAAATTACATTTTTCAAATGGTATGTGCTATTTCTTTATTAGTAGGAGTATATGGAGCCATTACACAAAAAGTTATAAAAAGACTTCTAGCCTTCAGCTCTATCAACCACATTGGTTTTATGCTTCTCGGAATTATGAGTTATCAATTTATGTCTGAGGGTACATTATTTTTTTACTTAATTATTTATCTGATTACTACGTTTGGTATTTTTGCTGTTTTACTGAACTTGAGAACTGTAGATGGTGAATTTACAAAAATATCTCAACTCAATGGTTTAAGATTTACCTCAAATTCAAAATCCATAAGTATGTTGGTGTTTTTCTTTTCTCTCGCAGGAATACCACCTTTTGCAGGGTTCTTCGCAAAGTTCTTCATTCTTTCAGCTTCTATAAACGATGGATTTATTTTTTTATCAATTATTGCTGTTTTAAGTTCAGTAATTGCTGCATTCTATTACTTAACAATTATTAAGAATATGTTTTTCAATAAATTAGAAATAGAGTTACTAGAAGATAATAACAAAACAGGCAAAGTTATATTTATAGCATCTGGATTAATTATAACTTTATTTTTCATCTATCCAGACCCTTTAATTAATTTAGTAGATAATCTTTTCAAATAAAAATTGTATAAAGTTATCTTTGACTCGATTAATTCTACACAAGATGAAATTATCGGCTTTAATAATTATAAAAAAATTTTAAAAAATAATAATTTATATATCCAAGCTTTTAGACAGATTAAAGGCACTGGAAGGGGTAAAAAAAAATGGTTAAGCCCTATAGGTAATATTTATTTAACAATTAATCAAAAATTAAAAGCTTCATATACTTTAAGAAATAACTTTTATATTTGTTATATAATCCATAAATTTTTTAAAATTAATTTTAATATTAACCTAGACTACAAATGGCCAAATGATTTGTTTTTTAAAAATAAAAAAATAGTTGGTGTTGTTGTCAAATCAACTATCATGGGTAAAAAATCATATCTAAAAACGGGTATAGGAATAAATATAAACAATTCTCCAATAGTTGATTCAGTTTCTCTGTTTAGCATTATCAATGAAAAATCAAATATTCTCAATTTATCAAATATAATTATTGATTTTATTGAGCATAATTTAACAAAAAAAATATCTAATAAGAAATTAGTGAGATATCTTAACAAATATATGTTAAGGGATTTTAAATTAAATCATCCAATTTTTGGAAAAAATATTATTAAAATATTATCAGTAAATGAAGATTTATCTTTAAAGATAAAAATAGATGACGTAACTAAGAATATTTTCTTTGGAGAACTAGTTTGAATTTATTAGTTGATATTGGAAATACATCTATGAAATTTTCATCATTTGTTGATAAGAATTTAAAAAAAATCTCTCAAATTAGATACTCAAAGAAAGATTTGATGTCAGTTGCTCTTTTTTTTAAGAATAAACTTAAAACTCATAATAAAATTTACATTTGCTCTGTTGTCCCAGAAGTAGACAAAGTTATAATTAAAAATTTAAAGTCATATCAAAATCGTTTATTTTTCATTAATAAAAAAAAATTATCTCTTTTAGTTCATAAAACAGTTAATTTACGACAACTAGGTAATGATAGGATTATTAATGTTTTATCCGCAATTAATATTTATCCAAAATCTAAATTCTTTATTATAGTTGATTTAGGTACTGCCACTACATTAGATATCGTTATAAATAAAAAATATTATGGAGGTGTAATTTTACCTGGTCTCACCACCTCTTATGAAAATCTAATCTCTTTAGCTTCTGGTATAAAGTACATGAAATTTTCTAATAAACCTACCATCTTAGGAAAAAATACTAATCAAGCTCTAATGTCAGGATTCAATGTGGGTTATAAAATAATGATAGAGTCTTACATAAAATTAATTAAAACTACTTATAAAAGAAATTTTAAAGTGATTTTTACTGGTGGATATGCTACCTCTATCGACTATAAAAAAACTAATTTTATTTATAGAGAAGATTTAACTCTTTTAGGTATTTTTTTTTATCATATTTTTTTAAATGAAAAACATAGAATTATTAAATAATAAAAATAACAATTATTTTTTGCCCATTGGAGGAATAGGTGAAATAGGTGGTAATAACTATTTATACTCCTTTAAAGGAGAACAAATAATAGTTGATGGTGGTATATCATTTGCTGATGATAGTCTCCCCGGTGTAGATATAACTATTCCTGATCCATATATTTTTTTAAATACATCCATTAAACCTAAAGCAATGATACTAACTCACGCGCATGAAGATCATGTTGGAGGACTAGAGTATTACTTTGATAAGATTGATTTTCCAATCTATTGCAATCAATTTACTTTTTCCTATATAAAACATAAGTTCAATAAAAAAAAAGATTTTGAGAAAAAATTTGTAATAGTTGAGGACTTCCAAGAAGTAGAGTTTGAGAACTTTTCATTTCAATTAATCCCGACAACTCACTCTATACCCGATCCCACAGGTATATTTTTTAAAACATTGGAGGGAAATATTTATCATACAGGTGATTGGAAAATAGATAAAAATCCAGTCACTGGTTCACCTTTTGATTACAAAAATTATCAATTATTAAAAGATGAAAATATCGACTTACTTATAGGTGACTCAACGAACGCCGGTGTAAACGAGATATCACGCTCAGAGTCAGAGTTAGATCCATCATTTGATAATTTATTTAATAAACTTGAAGGTAGAATTATAGTTACTTGTTTTTCCTCAAATATTGCGAGACTTAAAACCATTATTTCAAATGCGATTAAGCATGATAAAAAAATATTTGTTGTAGGAAGAAGTATAAAAAGAGCTATTAATACAGCTATAGAAGAAAATTTAATTGAAAATTTTGAAATACTTAATGAAAAAAAATTTCAGGATTATAATAAAGATAAAGTTCTTTTAATTTGCACAGGTAGCCAAGGTGAAAAAAACTCTGCTCTTTGGAAGATTGCTAATAATACACATAATCAAATTAAATTAAGTACAAAAGATAATATAATTTTTTCATCAAAAGAAATTCCTGGCAACGAAAAATCGATTTCATATTTAAAAAATTCTTTTAGTTACTTAGGCTTAAATATTATCTCTGATGAAGAGGAATTTGTTCATGTTTCAGGACATCCAGGAAAAAATGAAATAAAAGAATTTTACTCTTTTATTCAACCTAAGTCTCTAATTCCTATGCATGGAGAATATCTTCATTTAAAAAAACATTTAGAAATAGCTAAAAGCTTAAAAATTGAAAAAACCAATCTTCTTTTAAGTGGAGATTTGTGCCAATTAGATTTAGTAAATAAAAATCATAAGTTAATTGAACAATTTGTTATAAAAAAACTACCTGTTGTTCAAAATCTAATTATTGAAGAAGATAATTTTATAATTGAAAGGGGAAAGATTCTTCATAATGGTGTAGTTAGTATTAATTTAATTCTAAACAAACAATTTGATATTATTAAATTTCAAATTTCTGATAAAGGCTTTCCTTTTTCCTATAATAAAGAAGCAATCCAAGATGAAATTAAAGATATCTTGCTAAATAAAATATTGTTTATTAAGGAGGAGATAGATGAAAATTCGCTAAGTGGGTTAGTTGAGGAAGTTTCAAGAAAAACTTATAATAGAAATTTTTCATTAAAGCCTGAATTGTTAATACACATATCTTTGATATGAAGTTTTTATTTTTACTTTTTATTATCTGGTGGGTTATTTTTATGACTATATTACCTATTAAAAGATCTGATTTTGAAGAGGGTATGCCAAAAAAGTCTTATTTAGGAATAAAATTCTTAGTTTCATTTACTCTATCAATGGTCGTATCTTATTTTATAATAAAATATGAAAATAACATATTCGAATACTTTAAATGAAATTCTCAAATCTTTTATTTAACTCATTAAAAGAGTCACCAAAAGAAGCTAAAATTATTTCTCATCAATTAATGTTGCGTTCATCGATGATTAGGCAGCACACATCTGGTATATACACATGGTTACCATTAGGTTTTAAAGTCCTAAAAAATATTGAGAATATAATTCGAAATAATCAAGACGAAATAGGTTGTAATGAAATGTTAATGTCTACTATTCAATCTTCAGAGTTATGGAAAAAAAGTGGTAGATATGCAGATTATGGAAAAGAGATGTTAAGAATTACTGACAGACATGATAACGATTTATTATATGGACCAACTAATGAAGAGGTAATTACAGATTTATTTTCTGATTATGTAAATTCTTATAAAGGCCTTCCAAAATATCTCTACCATATACAATGGAAATTTAGAGATGAAATTAGACCTCGTTTTGGCGTAATGCGAGGTAGAGAATTCTTAATGAAAGATGCCTATAGTTTTGACTTAACCGAAGAAGCTGCATTTGAAACTTATAAAAAATTTTTTAGAAGTTATTTAAAAACCTTTCTAGATCTAGGATTACAACCGATTCCTGTAAAAGCTGCGACGGGTGCCATTGGTGGAGATTTATCTCATGAGTTTCAAATATTAGCTAATACCGGTGAGAGCGAACTTGCTTATGACTCTAAATTAGTTGATTCCAATTTATACGAAAAAAGTTATGAAGAAATTACAACAATGTATTCTGCATCTGACGAAATGATTGATAAATCAAAATCTGATGTGATAATTGGAAGAGGTATTGAAGTAGGCCACATATTTAATTTTGGTACAAAATATACTAAGCCATTAGAATGCTTCGTGCTAAATCAAGATGGAAAAAGAATAACACCATATATGGGATCCTATGGAATAGGAGTTTCCAGATTAACAGCAGCAATAATAGAAGCATTCCACGATGATAAAGGTATCAAATGGCCTATTAACATTTCACCATTTAAGATAAACATCATAATGCAACCAAACTCTGATTATATATCAGATGTGGAGAGTATTTATGATCTGCTTATCACTAAATATGATAGTGTTAGTTTAGATGATAGAGATTTAAGTATAGGAAGAAAAATTAAAGACTCTGAATTGATTGGAATACCTTGGACATTGATTATTGGGAATAATTTTAAAGAAAAAGGTCAAATAGAACTGATTAGTAGGTCTAACAGTGATAAGATATTCTTAAGTAAACAAGAAATTGAGAATTTTGAATTTGAACAATACACTCCATAAACTATCTTTCTCCTACATATTTAATTTTAAAAAAGATAAAGCATTCTCAGTATCGACAATTTTATCATCACTAGCATTAATACTAGGTATTTCAATTTTAATAACAGTAATGTCTGTGATGAATGGCTTTAGAGAGCAATTAGTTGAGTCATTAAGTGGTGTGAATGGAGATATTACTATTTATGATGCAAACAAAGATAAAATCAAAAAAATACAAGAAAAAAATCCTACAATATCTTTTGTTGAAAATATTCAAAGTAGAGTAATCACAAGTAATGAAAATGGTATAGAGGGTCTATTAATGAAATCTCTTAATAAAGAAGACATATATAAAATACCTAAAATTAATCAAAATATATTTGAAATAGAAAAAAATATCGACAATTGGGTTTTCATTGGAGTTGAACTAGCGAGGTCTCTAAATTTAAAAGTAGGGATGCCTATTCAAATTAATATTCCTGGAAATTCTATGACAATTTTAGGCCCTGTTTTAAATTCAAGACAATTAATCATTAAAGGGATATTTAATACAGGAGTATATGATTTTGATAAATATTTTATTTTTAGCAATATCGATCAGTTTAAAAATAACATAAGTAATAGAGTTACAGATGTTTATTTGAATAATAAAGACTTTGATTATAGGGATTTAGACGGCCTAAATTATTCAACATGGGAGGGTCAAAACCAAACTTTAGCTCAAGCATTATCTACTGAAAAAAATGTTATGTTTGTTATTCTATTTTTTATTATTGTAATTTCTTCCTTTACAATAATTTCAAATCAAATTTTTTTTATTAAAGAAAAGTATAAAGATATTATTTTGCTAAAAGCATTGGGTATAAAGCAATCAAAAATTTGTTTTATATTTTTTTTGAATTCTTTCTTCATATCGTTTTTCTCTATTATTATTGGTACTTGTTTAGGATTGCTTTTATCTACAAATATAGACTCTGTCGAAAACTTTTTATCATATTTATTAAATTTTGAACTTTGGAATAATGAAATAAGATATTTAACATCAATGCCCTATAGTATTAAATTAAACGACATAGTGTTTATAGTAAGTATTTCTCTGTTTTCAAGTTTAGTTGCTTCTTACATTCCAATATTGAGAATATTTAGAATTAAACCAAATTTAATACTAAGATGAGTTTATTAGAATTAAAAAATATTTCTAAATCATATCTATCTAAGATAGGAAATTATCAAGTAATAAAAAAATTAAATTTATCAGTAGATCATAATCAAAATATTTTTTTATTTGGTCCATCAGGATGTGGTAAGTCAACTTTATTAAACTTAATATCAGGATTAGATAGTTCAGACTCTGGAGAAATTTACTTCGATGGCAAATTAGTAAAAAACCATTTTGATCTTTTGAAAGACGATATAGGTATTATATTTCAGGACCACTATCTGATATCTGAATTGAACATTTTCGATAACATTAAATTAAAAAGTGACGATACAAGAAAAGTTGAAAAAATCTTATCCTATTTTAATTTGAGTCAATTTAAATTTAAATACCCCAATCAATTATCAAATGGACAAAAACAAAGAGTTTGTGTTGCAAGATCCCTAGTGAATAGCCCTAAACTTTTAATAGCTGATGAACCTACAAGTTATTTAGATAAAGAAAATGCAAATTTGGTAATTGATCTTATATTAACTAGTTCTAAAAGATTCAATTTATCAACAATAATAGCTAGTCATGATATTTCATTTCGTCCACTTTTTGATAAGTCTTATACAATTGAAGATAAATCAATAAAAGAATGCTAATACCTCTAAGAAACTATTCAAATTATTCTATTTGTGAGTCCAATATTAAAATTGATGATCTTGTAAATTTTGCTGAGAAGAAAAAATTACCTGCAATGGCATTAACAGATTATAAACTATTATCAGGTGCTCTTGAATTTTCAACAAAATGTAAAAACAAGGGTATTCAACCGATTATAGGATTGGATGTTGATTATATTTCAAAATTAAACCACAAATCGCGACTTACTTTTTTATGCAAAAATGAAATTGGTTTTAAAAATCTTAATATATTATCTACAAAAATTAATACTGAAAATGAATTTCATTTATCTTTAAATAATATTAATAATTTTTCTGAAGGTAACATTTTAATTTTAGGTGGGTTATTTAGTTATTTCCAGAATTTAAATATAAATACAAATAATTTAAAAATAATTATTCACGAAATCACCGCTCTAAAAAATTTCTTTAAAAATGATGTTTTTTTTGAATTTGATGAAAATTTAGATAACAAACCATTAAATGAAATTTCTAAAAAATCTAAAATTAATTCATTTCTATCTTCATTTAGTTTTTACAAACAAGATAAAGATTACGATGCAATAAAAATTCTTCATTGTTTAAAGAATGGTGAATATTTACAAAATACTTCGTTTAATCTAAAAAATAATTATTTTTTAGCTAATACTAATCAAGAAAATAATAAATTAATCCCATTAATAAAAAATTCAAATTTAATAGCAAATAAAATTAATTTTCTAATTGAAGAAAAGCCTATTACATTGCCAAATTTTAAATCAGATTTTGACTCCGATGAAGATAAAGAAATTATTCAACAATCTAGAAGTGGCTTAGATTTAAGGTTAAAAAAAATACTTGCAAACAGAACTATTGAAGAATTTAACAGTCAATCAAAAATATATAGGGATCGTTTAGAATATGAATTAAATGTTATTATAAAAATGAAATTTTCTGGATATTTTCTTATAGTTAGTGATTTTATTAGATGGGCTAAGTCAAATTCAATTCCTGTTGGTCCTGGAAGAGGATCTGGTGCTGGGTCTATTGTTGCATGGTCTTTATTAATCACAGATGTAGATCCAATTCAATATGGTTTGCTTTTTGAAAGATTTTTAAACCCAGATAGAGTGTCAATGCCTGACTTTGATATTGATTTTTGTAGATCAAGAAGAGATGAAGTTATTGAGTATGTTCAAAAAAAGTATGGCTACCAGAATGTTGCACAAATAATTACCTTTGGATCGATGATTTCGAGGGGAATATTAAAGGATATTGGCAGAGTAGAGGGTGTTCCATATTCTGAAGTAGAAAGAATGGTAAATAAAATACCATATAATCCAATTCATCCATTAAGTATTAGTGAGTTGAAAGCTAATCATTCTGATCAATTAGGTGATTTAGCTGACTCTCCGATGATGGATAAAGCAGAGTCAATGGAAGGCGCATTAAGAAATGTATCGACACATGCTGCAGGAATAATCATTTCATCGGATAAGCTTTATGGAAATATTCCTTTATTCAAAGATGATGACTCAGAAATAATGGCTACACAATATAATATGAAAGATTGTGAAAAAGCAGGTTTATTAAAATTTGATTTTCTTGGCCTAGCTAATCTCACTATAATTGATGAGACTCTAAAATTAATAAAAGCTAAAAATCAAATTTCTATTGATTTAAATGAAATTCCTTTCAACGATGATAAAACCTTTAAATTGTTAAGTGATGGTTATACGTGTGGAGTGTTTCAAGTTGAAAGTGCTGCGATGGTTGACACTTTGGTTAAACTCAAACCAACAAGCATAGAGGAAGTTATTGCCGTTTTAGCTTTGAATAGGCCTGGTCCAATGCAATTTATAGATAGTTTTATTAAAAGAAAAAAAGGTGAAGAAAAAATAGTATATGACCATCCTTTACTTGAACCAATTTTGAGAGAAACTTATGGAATAATTGTTTATCAAGAACAAATTATGAAAATAGCACAAGTAATTTCAGGATATACTTTAGGTCAAGCAGACTTATTGAGAAGAGCAATTGGTAAAAAAATCAAATCTGAATTAATGAGTCAAAAGGATAATTTTATTAAAGGTGCTGTTAATAAAAAGGTTAGATCAAAAGATGCTGAGAAACTATTTTCCTTGATTGAAAAATTTGCAGAGTATGGATTTAACAAAAGTCATGCTGCTGCATATGCTTTTATAACTTACTATACAGCATATTTAAAAGCACATTTTCCATTAGAGTTCTATTGTGAGCTTTTAAATAATTCATTGAATAATACTGATAAAATATTTGTAATACTAAATGAAATATATGAACAAGATTTAAAAATAGTACCACCTGATATAAATTATTCTGATTATAAATTTATAGTACATGAAGATAAGATTATTTATGGTTTAGCTGCATTAAAGGGAGTAGGTGAGGAGTCTATGAAAGAATTAGTACTCGAAAGAAACAATAATGGTAAATTTAAATCTCTTTCAGATTTTAATGATAGATTATCTAAATCTGTTTTAAATAAAAGACAAATAGAAAAACTTATCTTATCAAATTCTTTAAATTCACTTCATACTAGTATCTCAAAACTATTTGCTAATGTAGAAAATATTATACAAAAAAAAACTGGAGCAACATTGTTTAATGACTTATCTGATGACCACTTTTTTTTAAATAAAAGTTATACCAAAGTTGATCCAATTAATGCTGAATTTGAAAGCTATGGATTTCTTTACTCTCAAAAAAAACAAACCAAATTACTAACAAACCTTAATCAATCATCTTTTAAAGAGAAAATTAATAGTAAACTTGAATTCTTAGAAGATTTCTATTTTTATGTTGTAAAAGCCCAATATAAAACTACCAGGAATGGTAAAAGATACATTCTCTTAAATGTAATAAATGAAAGTGGTTTTTTTGATTTGAGACTTTTTGATGATCAATTTGACGTAAGTTCACTTCATGCACAATACATAAAAGCAAAAATTAAATCAGTTGTTAAAAATGACTTTTATAATGTTAATATTGATAATTTACTTATTATCAAGAATGATGACCTGATAAATCAGATAAACCATATTTCATATGAAGAACTACTAGATTTAGACAAAGTCAATATTTCCAATAATATAAGAGTTCATAATGATAATAAAATACTTAATATTACATTGAATTAACTCTTGATTATTGAGATTTATCCTTTAAAACATCAAAAAAAACAGGTTAATAGACATCCGGTGCCTTAAGGTTTCCTTTCTATTAACTAAAGCTCAACCGGAGGCAGTATGAATATTGAAATATCGCTAGAAGATCTTCTTAAAAATGGCTCCCACTTTGGTCACAATAAAAAAAGGTGGAATCCTAAAATGGAAAAATACATTTATGGGGAAAAAAATGGAACTCATATTTTAGATCTGAGAAAGTCATTACCCTTAATTGAAAACGCTTTAAAATTTGCACATGACTCTTCAAAGAATAAGAAAAAATTTCTATTTGTTTCAACTAAAAAACAACATAGTGAAATTGTTGAAAATATAGCAAAAGAAACAGGTAATTATTTTGTTAACTTTAGATGGTTAGGCGGCATGATTACCAATTGGAATACAGTCAAAAATTCCATCAATACTCTCAATAATTATGAGAATATATTAAATTCAGATGATACAGTTTTTACAAAAAAAGAACTTTCAGATATTGAAAAAAAGAAAAATAGATTAGATAAAACTCTTGGTGGTATCGTCGAAATGAAGTCAACTCCTGATGTTATCTTTATCATAGACACTAATAGAGAGCACATAGCTGTTTTAGAAGCAAAAAAACTAGGAATACCTATTATTGGTATTGTTGACACAAACTGTGATCCAGATATCATTGATTATCCAATACCAGCAAACGATGACGGTGTAAAATCTGTTCAATTTATACTTGATAATTTTAAAAAAGTCTTAATTTCTAATCAAGATGATAATGCTTCAGATGAAAGTAGTAAAAATGAGTAGTATGGAATTAATTAAAAAACTTAGAGAGTCAACAGGTAGTGGTATAGTCGATTGTAAAAAAGCACTTTCTGAGAATAATAATGATTTAGAAGCATCAGTAAAGTGGCTAAGAGAAAAAGGAATTCTTAAAGCTCAAAAAAAACAAGATAGAGAAACAAATGAAGGTGTTGTTTCTTTTTACAATAACTCATCAAATACTAACTTTACTGTCTGTAAAATAAAATGTGAAACTGATTTTGTAGCTAAAAATAATGATTTTTTAGATTTTGCACAAAAACTCTCTAAAGCTATACATGAAAATGGAGATATTAATGATCATGGAGCTGATCATGAATTATCAAGTTTAATAGTTAATGACAAATTATTGGCTGATTGTCTTACAGACCTTATTTCTAAAATTGGTGAAAATATTCAAATAGTATCTTACAAAAAATACTTCTCAGAAAAATCAATTTTTATTACTTACCTTCATAATAAATATAATTCCAATTGCTCTAAAATCGGTTCAGTAGTTGAAATTTCAACCGATAATGTTGACTCTGCATTAAAATTAATTGATGAATTAAAAGTAATCGCAATGCAAATCTCTGCAATGAAACCCATGGGTATTGATGAAAGTTCAATAAATTCAAAAATTATTCAAGATGAAAAGGATATAATTTTAAAGCAAATGGATAATGTCCCTGATGATAAAAAAGATCAAATTATTCAAGGAAAATTAAATAAATTTTTGAAAGAAAATACACTTTTAGGCCAAGCATTAATAACAGACCCGAAGAAGAGCGTAAGATCTTTTTTGAATGAAATTTCAAAAATTAATAATATTACTCTTAACATTGCATCTATGGATTTATATACTATTTAATATGTATAAAAATATCATGCTAAAGATTTCAGGAGAGTCTTTAGCAGGATCGAATGAACAAGGCTTTGACTTTGACGTTTTAAATGACCTTTCTCATAGTATAAAAAAACTTTTATCTAAAAATCTTAAAATTTCAATAGTGCTTGGCGGTGGCAATTTTATTAGAGGCTCCTCTTTTTCAAATGGAGTAGTTGATAGAGTTACATCTGATTATATGGGTATGTTAGGTACTGTAATAAATTCCTTAGCTTTACAATCTAATCTTAAAAAAATTGGAGTTGAGTCAAGAGTTATGACAGCAATAAGCATAAATAGAGTCGCTGAGCCGTATATTAAAAACAAAGCCTCTACTCACCTTGAAAAAAATAGAGTTGTTATTTTTGCCTCTGGAACGGGCAATCCTTTTTTTTCTACAGATACAGCTGCAGTACTTAGGGCATCAGAAATGAAATCTGACGTTATATTTAAAGGTACAAAAGTAGACGGTATCTATGATAAAGATCCTATAAATAACACTGATGCAAAAAAAATTCATGAAATCTCTTATTCAGAATATCTAAATAAAGAAATTAAGGTTATGGATGCTACAGCAATTAGTTTAGCTAAAGATAGATCTTTACCAATTATCATTTTCTCAATTTTAAAAAGCACCAATATACTTGAAATAATTGATGGAAAAGGCTCCTTTTCTATTATTAAAGAGACTAAATAATGTTTAATAAGGAAAATTGCTCTTCAGAAATGCAGTCCAGCATAAATGCCTTTTCTGTAGAATTAAAAAATATCAGAACTGGACGAGTTTCTCCTGATATTCTTAAATCAATAGTAGTTGACTGTTATGGATCAAAGACACCACTGACACAATTATCTAATATTAATAATTTAGATAACATGACTCTAAATGTCAATATATGGGACTCGTCAATTGTAAAAGCCGTAGAAAAATCCATATTAGACTCAAATCTTGGGGTCAATCCTCAAACAGATGGATCTACACTTTTATTGAAGTTTCCTGAATTAACAGCTGAAAGAAGAAAAGAGTTAGTAAAATTTATTTCAGAAATATCTGAAAAATTTAAAATTTCTATAAGAGGTATCAGAAGAAAATATCTTGATGAAGTTAAAAATTTAGAAAAAGAT
>CABZCN010000003.1 GCA_902524245.1 uncultured Alphaproteobacteria bacterium | reverse complement strand
AGCTGATTGGTGATAGATTTAAAGAAATACACAAAGTCACTAAATTAAAGGAAAATAGAGAAGAAATAATTGATCACGAAAGAATTACTCATATTTTAAAGTCTGTTCAATCAAAAGCAAAAAAAAATAAAATTGACTCTGAAATAATTGTTAGAATTTGGCAAATTTTTATACAAGAAGCTATTAAACTAGAGTCTGCAAAAATAAAAAAATAATCACACCAAAACGATTACTAACATTATAAATAAAATTGATATTAGAATTGTGCCTGCAAAACTTGGTGTTGTAACTTTAATGTAGGATAAATTACTAAATTTATAAGATTTACTTAATACTTGTTTAAAAGATAAACCTAAATTTTTATATAAACTATCTGTTAATAAACCTATTTTTTTAAATAAGGGTTTACCAATACCAGGTAGCATTTTTCTGTAAAACCAATCAGTATTTAAAACAGTTGATCTAATCTCGGAGGGATAAAGTTTAAATTTAACTAAAAATAAAAATGCAATAATTGCAAAAACTAAAAGTTGTAGCTGACTTATTACATGGTCTAAAGTATAGGGCTGATATTCAACTGCGTATGGAAGTATTTGATACAAATATTTTGGGAACACACCTATAGCAATACATAAAAAAGCAGCGATGCCCATTGCAATGAGCATATTAATTGGAGCCTCTTTAACTTTATTCTTCCTCTCATGTGCAAAAAAAGCAAAGTAAGGTATCTTTATCCCTGAGTGCTCCAAAACACCTGCGGAAGCAAAGAATAAAATAAAGTAAATTAAAACCATTCCCATACCTCCAAGCGAGGACATTATTAAAGATTTGGCGACAAATCCGCTGAACAACGGAAATGCAGAAATAGACATGGCCCCTATAATGCAAAATATTGTTGTGAATGGCATGTATTTGTAAAGGCCACCTAATTCAGAAGCTTTTGTTGTTCCAGCTCTGTATAAAACAGCACCCATACTCATAAACAAAAGAGCTTTATAAATTATATGAACGAACGCATGCGCTACCGTTCCATTAAGAGAAAGTTCTGTCCCAATGCCAATACCAACAACCATAAAGCCTAATTGGTTATTAAGACTAAATGACAAAACTCTTCTTAAATCATTTTCTATGACTGCAAAAAATACAGGAAAAGCTGTCATTATTGCACCTATCCAAATCAGTGAGTCAGTGCCTGGAAAAGTTCTAGCTAAAGCATAAATTGCCAATTTTGTTGTAAAAGCAGAAAGTGCAACTGTGCCAGTAACCGAAGACTCAGGGTAAGAGTCTTGTAGCCAACCATTTAAAAGAGGAAATGCAGCCTTAATTCCAAAAGCAATAAATATAAAAATTCCAAAATTTGTTTTTAAATCTAGAACAGCTAAATTATGGTTTCCTGTTTGATATAGCATTAAACATGCGCCAATTAAAAGTAATACACCTGAAGAAACTTGAATGATCAAATATCTCATAGCTGCATCTTTTGCTGCATTTGTATTTCCAGCAAAAACTATAAAGACTGAAGTAAGAGCTGTTGCTTCCCACCAAATAAATAAACTAAAAAAATCTCCTGCGTGGAGAGCACCAATAGCAGAGCCTGCATAAGCTAGTGTCGCCATATGCTCCATTAAATTTTTACTGTGCCAGCTAAAAATTATTACAAGTATAGCTGCAATATGAAAAATAATAGCAAATGGAAGAGTTAAACTATCAGATTGATATAATATTAAATTTAAACCAAGTATGTCCCACTCTAAAAAAGTTCCATAACCATTAAATAAAGATAAAGCAGATAAACCCACCGATAATAACATCGCAGGATGTCTAAAGTATTGAGGAATGATTGGCAATAAGAATGAAGCAATTATCATAATTAAACCGGGAATAAAATTACTGATCATAATAATCCTCCTTCCTCATTAAGAATTTCCTCAGCCACTTTCCTAACATGACTATAAAAACAAAACTTACAAAACCGAAAAATGCTGGGAAGCCATATATCTCGGCAAAGGAAAAGTATTCATGTCTGTGAAAAGTAAAGTCTAAAAGAATTAAAAGTGCTCCAATTATAAGTATGTACTTTGTAAAGCTTTTACCCATACTCTTTAAATCATTTTTTTTCATTTAATTCACTATTACTCCACTAATATTATTCAAAAAATAGTTTGCATAAAAAAAGAAAACTAAACAGCCTAAACCTGTAATTAATGGTGGCCAAACAGTTAAAGGGGCTTTAATTAATTTTATTTCTTTCTTAGAGTTTTGGGTGAAGCCTATTACTACAGGCTGTAATAGATAATAAATATTTAGCAATGAGGAAATACCTAAGATTATTGAAACGATTATAAATTCTCTCTCAATAGAACCCATGATTAAATAAAATTTACTCCAAGAACCAATAAAGGGAGGAACCCCAATGATAGATAGAGCCCCTAAAGTGTAAGCAAAAAATATTAACGGTAATTTGTAGCCCATACCTTTTAGGTCACTCACCTTTTTAATATGGGCAGTTACATAAATAGCACCTGCACAGAAGAATAGAGTTATCTTACCTAAAGCATGAGTTATAATATGAAAAGATGCCCCTTTTAGAGCTAAAGATGAAGCCAAAGCTGCTCCCAAAATAATATAGGAAAGTTGACTTATAGTAGAATAAGCTAATCTCGCTTTTAAGTCATCTTTTGTTATCGCTATGATACTAGAAGCCATTATAGTGAAACATGCTAACCAGACTAACCAGTCAGAGCTTTTTGTTTGAAGTAAAAAGTCTGGCCCAACAATATAAACAACGACCACGAGAAAGCTAAATACACCAGCTTTTACTACAGCAACGGCGTGGAGTAATGCAGAAACTGGAGTTGGCGCCACCATTGCAGCAGGCAACCAACGATGAATAGGCATAATTGCTGCTTTACCTATACCAAACACAAGCATAGCTATTAGAAAAGATAGGTACTCTGCTGGGAATTTATTCATAAGTATTCCCCCATCTTGAAAATCTAAAGTCCCTGTTTTAAGCCAAATCCAAAATATAGCTGGCAAGAAAAATATTAAAGAGGTACCCACTAAAATCGACAAATAGAGCCTTCCTGCAGATTGCGATTCAGCGTTTTGCTTATGTCCAACTAATGGGAAAGTTGAAAAAGTTAATATTTCATAAAAAATAAATAGGACTAGAAGATTTCCAGACCAAGCTATTGCCAATGCAGCATGGATTGCGATTGAATAAAAAATTACAAATCTTGTTTGATTTTTTTCACCAGCACCCCTCATATAACCAATAGTGTAGATAGATGCCAGTATCCATAATGAAGATGCCACTAAACTAAAAATAGATCCAAGAGCTGATACTTTAAAAGCAAAATCTACCCCATCAAAAAGTGTAAAAAAAGTTATTTGATATACCTCATTATTTTGTATTCCATGAAAAATTTTTAAACTGATTACAAAGGTTATGAGACCTCCAATTATACCAAAAGAGTCTCTTAAGTTATTATTATATCTACAGACATAAGAAAATAATGCTGCAAAAAGTGGGGTGATAATACCCAGTATAATTAAAAACGAATTACTCAATTTTGATAACCTGATATTAAATAGTCTGCGGACAAGTTAGAAAATTCAATTATTGGTGTTGAATATATCCCAAAAACAATGATTGAAATTGTAACTATCCATATTGGTAAATAAATATAAGCATCTTCTTTTTCAGATTTAAATTTAATTTCTGAAAACCACATCTGTTCCACTATTTTCCAGAAATATACAACAGCTAATGCGGAGCTTACCGCAACTAAAGCGATTGAAAAATACATCTGGTTTGTATAAAGAGCTTGAAATAAATATAATTTTGAAATGAAGCCATTTGTTAGAGGTAATCCAATTAAAGATAATCCACAAATTAATAAAGCAAATGAAGTTATGGGGTATTTATAGCCAAAACCTTTTAAACTGTTTAGGGTTACTCGATCCTTATAAAGAATAGCGAAGTAACCAACAGCCATAAATAATCCTCCTTTGATCAAAGCATGATTAAATATATGCACAAAGCCCGAAGCTACTCCACTGTGGTCTTTAAGGCTAAAAGCCAGTGTGATGTAACCAATTTGCGCAATTGAGGAAAATGCCAAAAGTTTTTTGATATCATCTTGATAGATGGCTATTACAGTCCCAATGAATATAGCCAGTAAAGATAGAGGATATAAAACAAAATCTAAAAACAAACTTAAATAGCTCGGATAAATTATGAATACTTCGTACAAAAGTCTCACAAAAAAATAAAGAATTGTTTTTGTTGCTAAAGCAGCCAAAAGTGTTGAGACAGCTGATGGAGCATAACTATATGCAGGTGGTAACCAAATATGTACAGGAAAAATCGCAGCCTTTACCATAAGACCTATAAGCATGAATGACATACCTGCGAAGATAGCTAACTGACCATCGGAATATTGGGCCAGTTGAATTACAAGATCATTCATGTTCAACGTACCTGTCATAGCGTAGGCAAAGCCAACCCCAATTACATAAAATGTAGCCCCGATCGCCCCGATAATTAGATAATTAAAAGCTGCGAGTAATGCTTTTCTATTTTGTCCTGCACCTAAGGCAATTAAAGAAATAGAAGCTAATGCAGATATTTCTAAAAAGACAAATAAATTGAAAATATCATTAGTTAAAATAATCCCGTTCAGGCTTCCAACTGCCAATAACCACAAAGAATAGGCCTTTCCAGAGTCCCTATAGTCAATTTCATTCAAGAAGATTTTTCTTGAGTAAAATGTTGATACCAAAACAAAAATTGAAAATAACAATTGAAGTCCAATATTCACCCCATCTATTTTAAAAGAAATACCCCATGGTGGTTCCCAATTTCCAAACTCATATATAATTAAACCAGAAACAGAAATTTCTTTAAGAAGATGCAAAGATAAAAATAAATGTAACAACAAAGTGATGATTGAAAATATCCAAGGCCATATTTTTGACGGCATAAATGCAATAATTGCAGAAATAAGTAGAGGTAAAACTACAACCAATGCAGGAGCATCGTCTAAAAATATATCAAACATTTATTTATCTGACTTTAGCTCCAAAGACTCTATTTCTTTTTCTTCAATTGTTTCGTAGTTCTTGTAAATTTGTAATACTAAAGCTAATCCAAGCGCTGAAGTAGCCACTCCAACGACGATAGCGGTCAGTATTAAGACGTGTGGCAATGGATTTGAATAGGCATTTGCCATTTTTGTTAATATAGGGGCGGTTCCATCTAAAACTTTTGCAAGTGATACAAAAAATACAAAAACTGCAGTCTGAAAAATTGCTAAGCCAACTACTTTTTTTAAATAGTTTTGACTTGTGATGATTATAAATAATCCGCCAACCATAAGTAGAATAAAGGCAAAATGGTTCCAAAAATAAATAAAATTACTCATTAATTTCCCCAAAGGAAGCAAAAGAGTGGTACAAAGCAATCATTACAGTTGCTACTGTAATGCCTACTCCTAGCTCAACTAATATAATACCAATATGTTGACCAGTTGATGGGTCTGATGACAAAACATTGTAATCTAAATACATCCCATCAAGAAATATTGAAACTATTCCGACACCTGCATATAACAAAACACCTATGCACATTAAATATCGATTGATCATTATTGGAACTAAAGTTTCTCCTTTTGAAAGCCCAAATATCATTGAATACAATATAAATGCTGCCGCTACAATTACCCCAGCCTGAAATCCACCGCCTGGTCCATAGTCACCATGAAATTGAACGTAAAGCCCAAATATAATAATCGGTGCAAAAAGAATTTTGCTAACAACGCTTAATACTGGACTAGATGAAATTTTATCTCTCATTTTTTTTATTTTTTTTAAAATTAGTTTTACGATTAAGAGTGTTGCTAGTTAATAAAGCAATGACACCTAAGCCTGCGGTAAATATTACTATTGTTTCTCCCAAAGTATCAAAACCTCTATAACTTGCTAAAATATTAGTAACAACATTAGGTATATGAAAAAAATCTTTACTTTCCTTTAAGTACTCTGGAACTACATGAAGATGTATTGGTGCATTAGGATCTCCTAATAAAGGGAGGTTTGCAATTATAATAATCAATATAAGTGATATCGCTACTGCAAGAATAATGCTCGGAAATAAGTTTATTAATTTATTTTTTTTTCCTTCTGGTAATTTCGCAGCAGCCATTACCATTAAAATTGTTGATATACCAGAACCAACTGCAGCTTCAGTAAATGCTACATCAACCGCATCTAAATTCACATATATAGCTGAGCATAACAAAGTAAAAGCGCCTGTGAGTGCAACAACACTTATTAATGACGTGGTTTTAAAAATAAAAAAGGTTGTTACCAATAGAAGCGAAATTAAGAAAAAATTAATTAATAAAAAGTTCATTTTTTATTTTTTCCCTTTGGCTTATACCCCGACTCATGTGCAAATAGAGCTATTGCATGGCCTGTTACAGGGCTAGTAAATATTAAAAATAACGGTATTAATAAAAGTTTAAGACTTAATAAACTAAAACCAGAATAAACTATCAAAGCTAAGACTATAAAACCTGATCCTAGAGTATCAATTAAACCAGCAGCATGAATTCGACTAAATACATCGGGTAACTTTATAAGGCCTAGACTTCCAGATAAAATGAAGAAGCAGCCAATAGCTAATAAGACTAAAGAAATTAACTCGATATAATTATACGACATTACTTTTTTTTCTTTTTATTTTGTAATACCTAAGTATTGCAATGGTGCCTAAAAAATTCAAAAGTATATACATCAAAGAAATATCGACAAAATCAGGTCTATCAAATGCAAAACCATGAACACTGATACCTATGGCTATAATAGTTCCAATGCTTGATATAGATAATATTCTATCAAAAGGAGTTGGTCCTTTGATTGCTCGAACTAAACATAATGCTACAGAGACGCCCAGAACAATTAAAGTTGCAAAAAAAATCATTTATCTAAATCCGTAATTACTTTGTTCATATCATCTGTTTGCAAGTCTTCTGATAGCTTCTTACTTAATGCGTGAACTAGAAATGTTTTTTTATCTACTTCTATTGTTACTGTACCCGGAGTAAGAGTTATAGCGTTTGCATAGTTTGCAATACCTGTTCTATTCTTCTGAGATGCTTTAACACTTATTAGTTGTGGAGAGTATTTACCATTCCATATTAAAGCTGTTGTCGTAATTCCAGATTTAAAAATTTCTTTAAATAACCAAATCCAATAAAATGGTAATCTAAGAATAATTTTTAAAGGAAGAGAGTCTTCCTCGAGAGCTTTAGCTCTATAAGACATCCAAAAAACAAAAAGAACACTGACTAGTCCAAAAAAAAGTAAAAGCGATTTAAGGTAACCAGATAAAATAAACCAGAATACAAAAAGTATTATGAAATAAGTTATAAATGATAAGGTCTTAAGTGAATCTTTATTAAGTTTAGCCACTAAAAGCTATTATGAGAATAAATCACCCTCTGTAAATACTGCAGTATTCATGTCTTTAACAAATAATTTACCTTGGTCTGATTTAAATCTTGATACCTCAATAAATCCACCTTTAACTGCGATTCTGACGTTTTCAGCATTAATTGATATGATTTGACCTGGAAAATGCTCAGCACTTTGCTCGTCAATAAACTTAGTGTCATAAAAGACGTACTCATCACCCATGAATTCAGCCCATGCACCAGGCTGAGGGTTGCAACCCCTTATTAAATTATAAATTTCGTTTCCGGGTTTTTTCCAATCAATTCTTGCATCACTTTTTTTACACCAAGACTCATATGTTGCTTTAGAGTCATCTTGAGGTGTCTTTGGTGCATTACCAGACTCAATTAAATTTGCAGCTTCAACACAAGCTTCAAGACCTAATGGAAATATCTTTTTAAAGTAAACATCTCCTAAAGTATCATCAGGACCAATATCAACTTCTTTTTGAAGTAATATTTCACCCTCATCTAGCCCATCATTTGGATAAAAAATTGAAAGACCTGTTTTTGTGGAGCCACCAATTATAGGCCAGTTTATTGAACTTGGTCCTCTATGGAGTGGAAGTAGTGAGGGGTGAAAACAAATAGATCCATGAGTGGGAATATCTCTCGCTCCTTCAGGCACAAAAATTATTACATAAGCCATGACACATAAATCGGCACCATGAGACTTAATTTGGTCTAGTACCTCTTGGTCTTTAAAATTTGAGGGTTGGTAAACAGGCAAACTAACACTTTGAGCGTATTCTTTAACAGGATCGACTGGTTTACCCTCTTTGTCAGGTGCACAATATACCGCTACTACTTCATGATCTGTTTCTGTATGAAATTTTTCTAAAGCACTTTTTCCAAATGCCTGTTGCCCCATTAAAATTATTTTCATTATTGCTCCTTAAATTAAAATATATCTTATACTGCTCCGGCCTCTCTTACAGCTTTAATTTCATCGTCACTCATCTGACAAAATTCTTTTAATATCTCATCAGTATGCTCTCCGAGAAGTGGAGATCTTTCAACTTTTGCTGGGGAGTCAGATAACTTAATTGGATTACCAACAGTCAAATATTTCCCTCGTTCAGGGTGATCGACTTCGACTATAGTATTAGTGTCTCTCAGGCCTTGATCTTCAGCTAATTCTTTTAGAGATAATATTGGACCAACTGGTATATCTAAAGGGTTACATATATCCATAACCTCAAATTTAGTCTTGGTCATTGTCCATGACTCAATTGTATCAAATATTTCGTTTAATCTTGGTAGTCTTTTAGCAGGAGTTGAGTAATTTTCATCCTCTTTCCATTCGGGTTTACCAATAACATCACATACTTTTTCCCAAACAGCCGCCTGGGTAATAAAATATGTATATGCATTAGGATCCTTTTCCCAACCTTTACATTTTAGAATTCTCCCTGGCTGACCACCACCTGAGTCGTTACCTGCGCGAGGCGTAGAGTCACCAAAAGGAATGTCTTCTCCAAATTGAGAGTATTCTTTTAAAGGCCCTCTTGAAAGTCTCTGTTGGTCACGAAGTTTAACTCTGCAAAGATTTAAAACTCCATCTTGCATTGCGGCAGATACTCTTTGTCCCTTTCCTGACTTTTCTCTATGGAATAAAGCAGTAACTATACCCAATGCTAAGTGTAGTCCTGTTCCACTATCTCCTATTTGTGCACCAGTGACTAAAGGAACTTCTCCAAGCATACCTGTAGTTGAAGCAGATCCACCTGCGCACTGAGCAACATTCTCATAAACTTTACAATCTTCATATTTGCCAGGACCAAAACCTTTAACAGACGCATAAATCATTCTTGGATTTATTTCTTGAATTTTTTCCCATGAAAAGCCCATTCTATCTAAAGCACCAGGAGCAAAATTTTCTACCATGACATCACACTCTTGGATTAACTTAGTAAATATTTTTGAACCCTCTGGTTTCTTTGGGTTTAATGTTATGCTTCTTTTATTTGAGTTTAGCATTGTAAAGTACAAACTGTCTGCATCAGGAACGTCTCTTAGCTGACCTCTTGTAGCATCACCCACTCCTGGTCTTTCAACTTTTACGACATCTGCACCAAACCAAGCTAGTAATTGCGTGCAAGTTGGTCCGGACTGGACGTGTGTCATGTCTAATATTTTGACACCTTTTAAAGCTTCCATAGTTTCCTCCTAAAGTTTATTTGTACATAGTCTGGTTTTTTGTACCAGGAGCAAATTCTTCTTTATCCACCCAAATATTTACGATTGCAGGTATACCTGACTTTACGGCTTCTCTAGCTCTTTGAAGGGCAGGTTGGATTTCTTTTGCTTCTCTAACAGCTTCGCCATGACCACCAAAGATTTTTGCAAACTCATCAAAGTTAACATCACCCAAGATGTTTCCAACATTTCCTTTATCTTCACCATACTTCATAATTTGACCAAATCTGATCTGGTTTTGAGCAGAGTTATTACCAATAACTGTTAAAACAGGTGCTTTGTGTCTGACAAAAGCCTCGAAGTCCATTCCGGTCATCGAAAAAGCACCATCACCACAATATAAAAGAATTTCTTTTTCAGGTGCAGCTAATTTGGCTGCAAGCGCGTATGGTACTCCGACACCTAAAGTTCCAAGGGGCCCTGGGTCCATCCATGCACCAGGCATTCTAGGTTGAACTGCTTGAGCACTTATGGTTACAACGTCTCCTCCATCACCTATGTATATAGTATCATCATTTAAAAACTGGTTGAGTTCCCAAGCTACTCTATAAGGACTAATAGGAGATTTATCTGTTGTAAATGTAGGCATCAATTTTTCTAAAGCTGCCTCTTCTCCAGATCGAAGTTCATTAAACCAATCTGATCGATCTTTTTTTGTTCCTGCTTCAGAGATAGCCTTTAGAGTTGTTCCTATATGTCCAACTAAACCAAGTGATATATCTCTATTTTTTCCAACAGTTCTATAGTCCATATCAATTTGAATAACAGTTGCGTTAGGATTTAATCTTTTACCGTAACCCATTCTAAAATCAAAAGGTGTTCCAACAATTATAATACAATCTGACTTGGTAAAGGCATTTCTTCTTGTTCTGTGAAAGTGATGTGGGTCTCCAGGAGGCATTGAACCTCTTGCAGCACCATTTAAATAAGCAGGGATATTCATATTTTTAACAAAGTCGATTGCATCTTTCGTAGATTGGCAAGTCCAAACCTGTTGACCTAGAAGTATGCATGGTCTCTCTGCATTTGAAATTATGTCTGCAGCTTTTTGTACATCTACTGGGTCTGCTAATGTTTTTGATGAAGCACTATATTTTCCAGCTTCTGGTAAGACGGCTTTGCTCATTGGAATTGAAGAGTCAAGTATGTCTCTTGGAATTTCTAAAAATGATGGACCAAAAGATCCATTTCTAGTTTCCCTAAAAGCCATTGATACCATGTCTGCACATCTCTCGGTTGACATTACAGTTGCTGCAAATTTTGTAATTGGTTGCATCATGTCTACGTGAGGTAAATCTTGTAAAGATCCCATTTTATGTTGTGTGAGTGAACTTTGTCCTCCTATTAAAAGCATTGGGATTTCAGCTCTAAAAGCATTTGCTACTCCTGTTAATGCATGTGTCGTGCCTGGTCCAGCAGTAACAACTGCACACCCAGGTTTACCTGTCATTCTTGCATAACCATCAGCTGCATGAGAGGCAACTTCTTCATGACGTACGTCAATAATTTTAATTCCTTCGTTTAGACATCCATTGTAAATATCAATAATGTGTCCTCCACATAAAGTGTAAATAACCTCAACTCCCTCTGCTTTAAGGGCTTTAGCAACCAGCTCCCCGCCAGTTATCATTTGTTCGTTAGATCCTGTAGACATTTTTAACCTCTCTCTGGTGGTATAATGTATACCAGATTTAGAGGTCTTGCAAAGAATTTTGCCTTATGAATTAATGCTTTCTTGTATCTTATCAACTAAAGTAAGTGCGTGATTTTTAAGAAGTTTTTCTGCTTTTGATCCCTGGCCTGCGACAAGAGATCTAACAATGTCATTGTGTTCATCAATTGATTTCACAGCTCTATGTGACTCTATTACAAATTTTTTCCTCAAGTATTGTAAATGAATTAACTGTGACTCTAAAATTTCTCCCATTAATTTTACTTTAGTTAATTTCATAATTTGATTATGAAATTTAATATTATCATTTGAGTAGTTATCAAGTTCAGACAAAACGTTCTCTTTTGAGTAATGACAATACTTATTTAAACTTTCAATCTCATCTTTAGTTGAATTAGCAATAATTAAATGAGCTGCATAACCCTCTAGACCTGCCCATACAGTTACAATGTCAATCAATTCTTTTTTTGATTTTCTGTGCACAAATACGCCTCTTCTTGGAACTGTTTTAACAATTCCCTCTTGCTCTAATTTAGCAACAGCTTCTCGAATAGGTGTCCTACTAACTCCTAGCTTTTCAGATAATTGCCTCTCATCTAGATGAAAATCACTTTGTTTTAAATATATATTAAGTGACAAAATATATTTTTTTAGTGAATCGTATACCTTACCTTTTAGGTTTACCGGTCCTATTTTTTGGATCATTTATGTAGTCTGTGCTTTTTTAAATAATTTTCTGTAGAGAGGGCCAAATGCTGGCATAATTAAAAGTACAATTGCAATATACATTATGATTGCAGCAATAGGTTTTTCTGCCATATCAAAAAATATTCCCATACTACCATCAGATAAAATTAGAGACTGTCTTAAAGCTTTTTCAGCTAATGGACCAAGAACAATAGATAAAACAGCTGGTGCCACAGGGTAATCTAATTTTCTCAAAATATATCCAGCGAAACCGAATAGCAACATTAACCATACGTCGTGAAGACTTTGTGTAGGTGCATAACCGCCTGTTACACAAAGAACAAAAATAACCGGGGCCAAGATGGCAAATGGTATCCTTAATACCATTAAAAAAGCTGGAATTAACGCAATATTTAAAACCAGGGTAAAGAAGTTAGCGATGTAAAGACTACCAATTAAGCCCCAAACAAACTCGGGTTCTTGAGTAAATAAAAGAGGACCTGGTGTAAGCCCCCATAAAATCATGCCACCAAGTAAAATAGCAGTTGTAGGTGATCCTGGAATACCTAATGTTAACATAGGGAGCATACTTCCAGTACTAGCAGAATTATTTGCACATTCCGGAGCAACAACTCCAGCAGGAACACCTGAACCAAATTCTTTTGAATTTTTTGATAATTGTTTTGTAATTCCATATGACATAAGTGATGCCGGTGTGGCACCTGCCGCAGGGAGAATTCCCACAAAGAAACCTAGAAATGAACCAATGTTCATTGCCATTATAGTTTTTTTAAGAGCACCAAATGCTCTTCCAACTTCCTTCATGTTGACTGATAATTTTGACATTTGAACTTTACCTTTTGTTTCTTCAAGGGTCCAAAGCATCTCGCCAATTCCGTAAATACCGATAGCAAGTACAAGGAAATTAATTCCATGAAGAAATCCAGGGATATTAAAGAAAATTAATCTTGGCTTTCCTGTAATTAGATCTAAGCCTATAGTTGATAAAGCTAATCCAATTAATATAGAAAAAATAGTTTTTGGAACGTCATCTCCACCTAAGCCTACAAATGTTGCAAAGGCCATTACCATTAATGCAAAGGTTTCAGGCGCATTAAATCTTAGTGCTACCTCAGCCAGAGGTGGTGCAAATAAAGTAAATAAAATAACGGATACAGTTCCACCAACGAAGGAACCTACTGCTGCTGCAGTTAAAGCTGTCATAGCTTCTCCCTTAACAGCTAAGGGTCTTCCATCAAAAACTGTAGCTACTGCAGTAGAAGCTCCAGGTATACCTAACATAACGGAACTTATGGCACCTCCATACATAGCGCCGTAATAGACAGCTGCTAAAAATATTATTGCTGCAGTGGGTGGTATAATAAATGTAATTGGAATAAGTATTGCAACACCATTAACTGAACCAAGACCAGGCATTGCACCCACAAATAAACCAATTAGACAGCCAAATACTAAAAGACCAAGGTTTAAGGGTTCAAAGGATACAAAAATTCCCTCTAGAAGAAGTATAAATACATCCATCTTTTATGTCTTTACTTTACCAATCTCATTAAGAATACATAAAATCGTATACTGGATAAAATAAGGGCTCTGAAATACCTTGGGGTAAAGGTATTTTTAAAAGCCATTCAAAAAATAAAAAGGTTAAAACTGGTGTGATTAAAGAGAATACAGATATAAAAAGGACACTTTTAGAACTAAAATATCTAAGATAAAAAGCTAAAAAAAAGATAAGTGAAAAGTAAATTCCCAAATAGCCTATTGCTAAGACTAAAATAACTAATGAAATAATTGTTACTGCAATATATTTGAATGCTTCAGCCTCAATAAAAGGAGAGTCATCTTTAGATTGTGGTGACCTTTTTAGAACGAATTTAATTATGGTAAGGACAGTGCAAATAAGCATGCCAAGAGAAAGGTAAAAAGGAAGAAATCCCGCACCCATGTTTTCTTCTGCGTTCCATGTAATTCTATTCTCAGCACTTTTAATCATCAGAGCGATTGAGCATAACGCTAAAATAACGGCCACCACAATTTCTGCTCTTTTGACAGTTATTTTGTTTGTTACGCTCATATCACTCTTAATTTAAATATTAGTCAAAGTTTTTAATGATCTCACCGTGCTTAGCATATTCGATTGCTAAGAAATCTTTAAGACCAAAACCCTCTAACCAGCTCATTAACTTTCCATCGTCGATGTTGAAAGTTTGGAACTCGTCATCATGATAAACAGTGTGAAGAAGTCCTGTGTAGTACTTCTCTACCTCTGCATCAACACCAGCTGGAGCCATGAATGCTCTCATCATATAGTATTCAAGATCAGGATAACCTAATTCATATGAAGATGGTACTTCTGGGAATGCAGGATTTCTCTCAGGAGTCATCATAACTAATGCTTTTGAATCACCTGATTGATAGAATCCCATCTGCTCAGAAGGGTTGTTTAATGTAAAATCTGACTCGCCGCCAACTAGACCTTTTGCAACAGCACCACCACCGTCATATGGTACGTACTTTGCATCAAATCCAAACTGACCTCTCATCATACCAAGAAGTAATTCGTCCTCAGACATACTTCCTGTACCACCCATTACTAGACCATTGCCTTTAGCAAGTGCGATGAAGTCATCAAATGTTTCTACACCTTGAGTATTTTTACCTTCAGTTGCAATCCATACTAAGAATGTATCGGTAATAAGTCTTGCTAATGGTGTGAAGTCATTAAAGAAGTCAATTCCTAACTCAGGCTGGTTAACAGGTGTAGTTAGAACGTTGTTAAGAGTAATGATAAGTGTGTGCTCATCACCAGCTTTTTTCTTAACATAAGTCATAGCTTCACCACCAGAACCACCTTTTTTATTAATTGGAATCACTGGCTTAGATGCGTAGTCGTTTTTCTCGATAACACCTTGAACTAATCTAGCAATTTCGTCAGCTCCACCACCTTGACCAGCTGGGATAATAAGCTCAATAGGCTTCTTTGGACTAAAAGGCTTCGCAGAAGACACTGAGCTAACAGCGACAAGTGAAAGTGAAACAATAACTAATGCTAATTTTTTGATTATTGACATATTGTTTCCTCCTATAGGTTAAGCAGTACAATAAACTATTTAAGAGAATATTAAAAATATATTCTTAATTTAGGATTTAGTTTAAAATTAGAAAAAAACCTTGTTTTAGCATTGATTTTCCTAACTTTTACAACAGTGATTGTGTTATTTAATTGTATAATGTATACAAAATACCACAGGCAGTTAAATTGAAGTTTATAAATTATAAAGATGGAAGTTTGTTTCTAGACGAAAAAGAGATCGCTGACCCTCTTGATGAACAAATCCAAATTGAAATTCATTTCGCTGGGATAAATAGAGCAGATATTCTCCAAAAAAACGGACATTATCCACCACCCTCAGGTGAGAGTGAAATTATTGGATTAGAGTGTTCCGGAATAGTTACCAAATTAGGAAAGTCAGTAAAAAACTTTAGTTTAGGAGAACAAGTTTGTGCAATTCTTGGAGGTGGTGGATATGCGGAGTACGTAAATGTCAATGAAAAACAAGTAATGCCATTACCAAAAAATTTAAATTTACATGAAGCTGGCTGCTTACCAGAAACAACACTCACTGTTTTTGAGAATATTTTCAATGTATCTAAATTTCAAAGAGATGAGGCGATTTTGATACATGGTGGAAGTAGTGGTATCGGCACAACTGCTATTTCAATTCTTAAAAATTATACAAAAAATATTTTTGTAACCGCTGGTACGAGTGGGAAATGTAAGAGTTGTATCGAATTAGGAGCCACTGATGCTATTAACTACAAAGATACAGATTTTGAAGAATATTTTAATGAGAAAAAATTAAAGGTTGATGTAATATTAGATATGGTTGGAGGAGATTATTTAAAAAAAAATTTAAAAATATTAAACTTTAAAGGAAGACTTACTTATATTGCTGCTCTCGGTGGGATTAAAGCAGAAACTAATCTTTTACATATAATGAATAAACAATTAAAAATATCTGGATCAACATTAAGATCAAGATCTCCATCTGAAAAGGGAAATATTGTTAATCAGGTTGTCGAAGAAATATGGCCTTTGATAGAGAATGATAAATATAAACCAACGATTTTTGAAACTTTTAATATGAGTGATGCAAATAAAGCACATGAGGTTATGGAAAAATCTGACCATACAGGAAAAATAGTTTTAAGCATAAAAGGAGAAAAATAATGAATCTGCACGAATACCAAGCGAAAATATTATTAAAAAATAATAACGTTAGAGTTTTAAATGGCTACCCAGTATTAGATGATAGCGATATAGAAACTGCTGTAGACTCTATCCAAACACCCGTTATGGTTGTGAAGTCTCAAATTCATGCAGGTGGAAGAGGCGCGGGAAAATTTACAGATAGTGGTGATGACAAAGGCGGTGTGAGAGTTTGCTTCTCAAAAGATGAAGCCAAAGACAATGCAAAAAAAATGTTTGGTAAAACTTTAGTTACAAAACAAACTGGTCCAAGTGGAAAACAGGTAAATAGACTTTATATTGAGGAAGGGTGTGATATCAAAAAAGAGTACTATCTAAGTATGCTCGTGGACAGAGCCTCATCTTCAATTTCAATTATAGCCTCTACTGAGGGTGGCATGGAAATTGAGGAGGTAGCAGAAAAGCAACCTGAAAAAATTATTACTGTCAATGTCCCTGGGGACAGTATTATTGACCAAAAAAGTTTAAATAAATTAACTGAAGGTCTTAATATAGATCAAAACCTATCAAACGATTTTTGTGATCAAATTCAAAAAATTTACAATAGCTTTTTGTCTTCAGATGCCTCTTTAGTAGAGGTTAATCCTTTTGTATTGACTGGTGAGGGTAATTTTTTGGCTTTAGATGCGAAGGTATCGATAGACGATAATGCGCTTTATAAACATAAAGATGTAGCTTCAATGAGAGACGAAACTGAAGAGGACCCTGCAGAGATTGAAGCTTCAAAACATGAGCTTAACTACGTCAAATTAGATGGTCAAATTGGATGCATGGTAAATGGAGCTGGTCTTGCAATGGGGACAATGGATATAATTAAATTACATGGTGGAAGTCCTGCAAATTTTCTAGATGTAGGAGGAGGAGCTACAAAAGAGAGAGTTGCAAAAGCTTTTTCTATAATTTTGCAAGATCCAAATGTAAAAGCTATTTTGGTAAATATTTTTGGTGGCATTATGAAATGTGACATTATCGCTGAGGGTGTGGTAGCTGCAGCTAAAGAGCTATCTATTCAAGTTCCATTGGTAGTAAGATTAGAAGGGACCAATGTTGACCTAGGAAAAGAAATTTTAAATAAATCTGGGCTGTCAATTATTTCGGCAGATAATTTAGAAGATGCAGCTCAAAAGGCAGTTAGGGCTTTAAACTAAAGGAGAAATTATGTCAGTATTAATTAATAAAAACACAAAAGTTATTTGCCAGGGTTTTACTGGTTCTCAAGGTACATTTCACTCTGAACAAGCTATAAAATATGGAACTCAAATGGTTGGTGGTGTGACACCAAAGAAAGGTGGTCAAGAGCATTTAGGACTTCCTGTGTTTAATAGTGTTAAAGAGGCAAAAGACAACACAGATGCAAATGCAACTGTAATATACGTTCCACCTCCTTTTGCAGCAGGTGCTATAACTGAAGCGATTGATGCAGACATGGAAATAATTGTTTGTATAACTGAAGGAGTTCCAGTTCTTGATATGATGCAAGTAAAAAGAAAATTGGAAAAATCAAAATCGCGTTTAATTGGACCCAACTGCCCTGGAATAATTACTCCTGATGAATGCAAAATAGGCATTATGCCAGGTCATATTCACCAAAAAGGAAAAATAGGAGTTGTTAGCAGATCTGGCACATTGACATATGAAGCAGTAGCACAAACTTCTGCTGTAGGTCTAGGTCAATCGACTTGTATTGGTATTGGGGGAGATCCTATTAACGGAACAAACTTTATAGATTGCCTTGATCTTTTTTTAAAAGATCCGGAAACCGAAGGAATCATAATGATCGGAGAGATTGGTGGAACTGCTGAAGAGGAAGCTGCGGAATTTATTAAAAAATCTGAAATAAAAAAACCAGTTGCTTCTTTTATAGCCGGTGCTAGTGCTCCTGCTGGAAAAAGAATGGGTCATGCAGGTGCAATTATTTCTGGTGGAAAAGGCACCGCAGAGTCAAAGTTTAGTGCTTTAGAAGAAGCAGGAGTTCATATATCCAAATCACCAGCAAAGCTAGGTGAGACAATCAAAGAAGCTTTAGACTAATATAATTTAGCTTCTTTAGCTCTAAGTTTGGTTAAAGCAAGAACTGTATCAATTGTAGGTGTTGGAACATTTGTAATTTTTCCAAGCTCTTGAACAGAAGTGATTAAAGCATCAATCTCCATAGGTCGATCGCGTTCTAAATCTTGGAGCATAGATGTTTTATGTTCGCCAACTGCTTTAGCTGCATCAATTCTTCTCTCAACATCGAAAGGCTTGTCTATTCCTAAATTTTGAGAAATTGCATGAGCCTCATTCATCATATTTTTTATCACAGCTCTGACTTCGTCGTTGCTGCAAATTTTGACAAGTGTAGATGTTGTAAGTGCACTAATAGGATTAAGAGAAAGATTACCAAAAAGTTTTAACCAGATATCACCTTTTATATTAGGTCTAACAGGTGCTTGAAAGCCTGCTTTCTCTAAAGTTTCAGAAAGATTTTTAATTCTATCTGTTTCCTCTCCATTTATTTCTCCTAGTTGAAACTTATCTCCCTCTAAGTGCTGAATAACGCCTGGTTTGATAACTTCTGATGCGGGATTAACTATACAGCCAATTATTTTTTCAGGGCCAATACGATCCCATTGACTTCCATCAGGATCAACTGAAGTAACTTTTTTATCTTTGAAATCAGGATTAGTGTGATTGTAGAAATACCACCATGGGATACCATTCACACCCCAAACAAATGAAGTATCATCTTTCATAAGGACTTCAAATGCATCAAGGCAACCCGGAACTGAATGAGCTTTTAGAGTTACAAAAATATAATCTTGCTTTCCAGCTTTTTCTGCTGTGTCTACACATTTTGGATATACAACTAGTTCTTTGCCATCTTTTCTTAATCTCAGACCATCTTGCTTGATAGCTTGATAATGAGGCCCTCTAGCAATTAAAGTTACATCTGCACCTATCTCAGTAAGTTTTGCTCCCAGATAACCACCAATAGCTCCTGCACCGTAAATACAAATTTTCATTTAAACCTTTAAATGTTTGATGGCAGCAGCAACACCACTTCCAAGTTCAAATTTTATTCCAACATCGTACATGGCTAATTCTGCAGTAGAAATTGCACCTAAAATCATAGTGCTATTTAAATCTCCAAGATGGCCAATTCTAAACAACTTTCCAGCTACTTTATTAAGCCCTCCTCCAAATGAGGTGTTATACTTGTTGTATGCTGTTTTAACTACATCAGTAGAGTCAATTCCCTCTGGTACCATTATTGCAGTAACAGTATTTGAATAAAGTGAGGGATCCTTTGCACAAAGTTTAAGACCCCATGCACTAGATGCTTTTTGAACAGCTTGTGCTAAAAATTTATGACGTGCATAAATATTATCAATTCCCTCCTCCATCATCATATTAAGTGCCTCTCTAAGTCCTCTTAGAAGTGGCATTGGATTAGTATAAGGCCAATAGCCTGTTTCATTTATTTTAAGCATATCATGATAATCATAGTAAGCTCTGGGTAAATTCGATGTTTTTGCAATTTCTAAAGCCTTTTGGCTTACACAAGATATAGCCAAACCAGCAGGTAACATAAATCCTTTTTGAGAGCCTGAAACTGCAACATCAACCCCCCATGTGTCCATTTCAAATTTGATTGAGCCTATTGAACTTACACCATCAACAAATAGTAAGGCAGGATGATTAAGATTATTTAAAAGGTCTCTTGTTGCTTTAACATCGTTTGTAACCCCAGTGGAGGTTTCATTGTGAGTTACAAGAACTGCTTTAATTTTATGATCCTTATCTTCTGATAATATTTTTTCAAATTCGTCATGAGGTGTCCCAGAACCCCACTCTAGATCAACTTCCTCAACTTCAATGTGTAGTTTTTTACACATTTCTATCCAAAGGTGTGAAAAATGTCCAAATCTAGCTGATAAAACTTTATCTCCCTTACTTAATAAATTTGTAAGTGCTGCTTCCCATCCACTTGAGCCTGTACCAGGAAATATAATTGGTTGTGCAGATGTCGTCTCAAAAACTTTTTTTAAATCGTTTATTAGCGGGTGCCAAAATTTATCCATACCGGGTGCACGATGGTCCTCGTTTGAAATATCCATCGCCTGTCTTACCCTATCTGGCATGTTTGTAGGTCCTGGTACGAAAAGTGAAATTTTACCTGGCATAATTTATTCTATATCCTTTCTATACAAATAATGACCTTATGGATTGCTTTAATACAATATTTATTAAAATTTCACAAAGTGAAATAAAAAAGTCAATATTTTGGCATCTCCTACGGGAATCGAACCCGTGTCTTCACCGTGAAAGGGTGATGTCCTAACCGCTAGACGAAGGAGACATCGGTGTTTAAAACAAACAAAATAGCTAGATTTACTAAAAAATCAATCAATGAATATCTTCAAGATGAATTATAGTTTTTTCACTATAAGTATCTTTTTTTACCTTAAAATAGCAATTAAACTCAGGTTTGTTTGATAAATAATTTTTTAATTCTTTCGATGAAATATCGAAGAACATGCCCTCACATGAAAAGCCAAGATTATCAGATAATTTTAATTTGGCATGCTTATCTTTAAAAATTTGTAATATTTCAATTTTAGCATTTTCAATTTTAAATATTGGCTCAGCATTTTGTTGGCCAAAAGGACTTAAAGACTCAAGGTCACTCAAAAGATTATTATTGATCACATTAACATCAATTAAAGAGTCATAAGACTTTTCATTTAAGATTTCCAGGTTATTTGTCTCTTCAATTAAAAAGTTTTTGAAGTCATCAACATTTTCTTTTTTTAAAGTAAAACCACAGGCTTTATGGTGACCACCACCTTTAATCAAAATACCTTTTTCTGTAGCTTGCATCATCAATAATCCAATATTTTTTTCACCCTGCGATCTACCTGATCCAACAACCAAATCGTTTGATTGAGTCATTACAAATGATGGACGATTATTAATACGCATTAATCTTCCAGCTATAATTCCTACAACGCCAATATGCCATTTTTCATCATAGAAAAAATTTATATTTAAATTGTTATTGATGTTGATGTCTATTTCTTTAACAATTTTCGATTGAATTTTTTGTCTGTTTTGATTGTGTAGCTCAATAATTTGCGCAAACTGAACAGCTTGGTGTATATTTTCTGAAGATAAAAGATTATAAGCGAGTAAAGACTCTCCCATTCTTCCTCCAGCATTAATTCTAGGGCCTATAATATATCCAAGATGATATTCTGATATTTTTTGTTTTATCTTCGAAAGATTAATAAGAGTTTGTATGCCTTTATTACTGTTATCAGAATTAATTAGTCTCAGTCCTTGTTTTACAAGTGTTCGATTTATGTTGTTTAAAGGAACTAAATCACAAATAGTAGCAAGAGAAACAAGATCTAAATATTGTAATACGTCTTTTTTTTCAAATATTTCCTCATTGTTTAAAAAAACGATAACTAAAAATGATAGAGCTGTTGCACATAAATCATCAAGATTAGATTTATCCTCCGGTGTTTTAGGATTTATAACAATCGATTCATTAAAATAATTATCACATTCATGATGATCAATTACAAGAAGTTCTGCACCTTGGCTGTTAATATACCTCTGTTCATCAAAATTATTGCTACCACAATCTAAAACCAAAATGTTCGAGCTAAATTCTAGTAATTTGTTACAGGCGGGTGTGCTTAAACCATACCCTTCATTTAATCTATTTGGAATATAAACAAAAACCTCAATGTCAAATTGAGTTAGATATTTTTTGAAAATTGATGCAGCGCAGGCTCCGTCTACATCATAATCTGAGAATATAGAAATTTTTTTGTCATTTTTTATTTTTTTAAAAAATGAAGTTATTTTTTTTAAATTATTTAATTTTAAAATTTCATTAAAAGATATGTTATCTTTTAATTTTGAATTTAAAAAATTTGGTATTTTACTAATTTTACGATTTATTAATAATTTTGAAAGATTAATAGATATATTATTCTTTTGAGCTACTTCAAAAACTAATTCATCATTTAAATCTGAATTCAATGGTCTCCAAATAGTACCGTTAAAACTCTTATCAGTAGTCAAGTTGTTTGATGTCAAAGTTGTGTTTTCCATCAATCTCTCTAATAGTTCCTGTTTTTGAACGCATCACAATAGAGTGTGTTGTAGCAAAATTCTTGTTTATGTTAATTCCACGAAGCATTGTACCATCAGTTACACCTGTAGCTGAAAACATAACATCTCCTTTAGCTAGATCGTTGAGCTTATAAATTTTATCTAAATTTGTTATGCCCGTTTTTTTCGCTCTATCAGTTTCTTGGTCATTATAAAAAATAAGCTGCCCCTCTAAATATCCTCCAACACATTGTAAAGCGGCAGCGGCTAGCACACCCTCTGGAGCGCCACCTATACCGTAATACATATCAATGTTACTACTATCTATGACAGAGGAAATGACAGCACTGACATCTCCATCACCAATAATTTTTATTCTAGCACCTGCAGATCTTATTATTTCAATATCTTCTTGGTGTCTTTCTCGATCTAAAACACATATTACTAAATCCTCAGTATTAATTTTTTTATATTCTGCAAGTGCTTTAATATTTGATCTAAGATCTTGGTTGAGAGATACAACATTTTCATTTTCAACCTTTGCTGAAATTTTTTTCATATAGACATCTGGTGCATTTAAAAAACCACCATCTTGAGCCAACGCAATAACAGCCATAGCGTTCTCTCCACCTTTTGCAGTTATTGTAGTGCCCTCTAAAGGATCAAGGGCTATATCCACATTAGGGCCACCCTGTCCAACTTTCTCACCTATGTAGAGCATGGGTGCTTCATCTCTCTCACCCTCACCTATAACTACTGTCCCAGATATTGTAAGAGAATTTAGACATTTTCTCATTGCGTCAACTGCAGCCTGATCAGCTGCCTTTTCATTTCCTCTTCCAATATGCTTAGAAGCAGCTAATGCTGCAAATTCAGAAACTCGAACTAACTCTATAGCAAGATTTCTATCCAATATTTTCCTCTATCCTGATAACTGATATCTCGTTTTTAATAAAACTTGTCTTCTTTAAATTATTTACAACTTGAGTGATATTTTTAATACCAACAGGATCAGATATAATAATTATAGGAACAACTTTTTCGTTATTAGTATTCAATTGAATTATTGATTTTATGGAAATTGATTTTTGAGAAAATAATTGGGCAATCGATTTAAGAACACCAACTTTATTGAGCACAGACATTCTTAAGTAATATGGTCTAATTCTTTGAGATTGATTGACAAACTTTGCATTCAACATTTGTGAGTATTTTTTTATAAAAATACCTTTAATAGAAGAATAATTAATAAATTTCTTTAAATCTGAGATAATAGAAGTAGCTGTTGGGTAACCTCCAGCTCCTTTGCCAACTAAGCTAGTTTTTAAAAAATTCTCACCTTCTAAAGTAATAACGTTTTCTTCAAAATTAGTTTTTGCAATCAAACTTGACTCTTGCACAAAACAAGGTGCTACAGATGAAAAAAACTTATCTTTATATCTCTCTGTTAAAGAGACAAGTTTTAATTTATAACCAAGGTTAAGACCTTGTTCTAAATCTATTAGCTTAATATTCTCAATTCCATCGTAGTGCATATCAGAAAATTTAAACTTTTTTCCAAAAGATATATTTGAGAGTAAAACAAGTTTGTGCATAGCATCTTTTCCAGATAAATCAGCACTAGAGTCTTGTTCAGCAAATCCATTTTTAATAGCTAGTTCTAATGTTTCTTTGAAACTGATCTTATTTTCATACATTTTTGAAATGATATAGTTAGTTGTGCCATTGAAAATTCCATAAATTGAATTAACCTTTGAGGGGTGAATACTATTCTCTATCGTTCTTATTACTGGCACGGCACCTAATACAGCAGCCTCAAAACCTAAAAATAAATTCGACTTATCAAAGCCCTCAAAAAACAAATTAGACTTTTCTGCTAATTGAGCCTTATTAGCTGTAATAAGAGATATTTTGTTTTTTAAACAAAATTTATATAGATCATTTATGTATTTCCCTGTACCTCCAATAGTTTCAATGATTAAGTCAGGTTTAAATTGGATTAAGCTCTTATAATCGCCTACCCATTTGTATTTACTAGTATTGATTATTCTTTTCTTTTTCTTATTTTTTGCACCAATAGCAACTATTTCACATTTAGTATCATCTAAAATGTATGAATTTTTTTCTAATAGCTTTACAACATGAGAGCCTACGACTCCTAAACCTAAAACTGCTATTTTAATCTTGTTCATTTTGAGATTTTAAAATTTGTTCTTTTCTAATACTACTCTTTTCGTTGAATTCCTCTAATTCTTTTTTCTTTTCCATCAAATTTTTATCGAAATTTTGGAATGATCTTTCGCAAGAAATAGTAATTATTGATAGTGAAATAACAGAAAAAATAAATAAAAAATTATCTTTTAGAGAACTGAAAACTTCGTCTAGCTTTTTGCCTACCATACTTTTTTCGTTCTACTGTTCTAGAGTCTCTTGTTAAAAACCCATTTTTCTTTAAAACATCTTTGGTGTTTGGATCTATTTTTGTTAAAGCTCTGCTAAGTCCATGTTTGATAGCTCCAGCTTGACCAGATAAACCTCCACCTAACACTGTAATTCTAAGATCCACAGAATCTGATTTTTTTGCAACCTCTAATGGTTGGTTAATTATCATTCTTAGTGCTTTGTCAGGAAAATAATCATCAATATTTTTTTTATTAATTGTTATATTTCCTGTTCCATTAGTAATCCAAACTCTTGCAATAGACTCTTTACGTCTTCCGGTACTATAGACTTGATCAGACATTTACTTTATTCTTCCTATTAATAGACTTAAAATCTAAGTTTTTTGGATTTTGAGACTCATGTGGATGATTAGCATCTCTATAAAATTTTATATTATTTTTCATAAGGTCTCTAAATAAAGGAGAGTTTGGAAGCATTCCTTTTATTGCTTTTTTAATAATATCGTCAGATTTATTATTTTCTCTCAGTTTGTCAGGTGTAGTTTCTTTAATTCCACCAGGGTGACCAGTGTGTTTGTAATATTTTTTGTCAGTGTTTTTATTGCCTGAAAATTTTACTTTATCTGTGTTAACAATAATCACTCCATCTCCGACTGGTAAATTAGGAGAATATTGTGGTTTGTTTTTACCTTTAAGAATTAAACTTACCCTTGAAGCAAGCCTTCCAACAGAGATATCGGTGGCATCTAGCAAATGCCATTCTTTTTGAAATTCAGATTTTTTTAAAGTAGTAGTTTTCACGATAGAGGGAATATAAGTAAAATCATTAAAAAATCAAGGATTATAGATAAAATTTTCCTCATTAATTGATAATAAACTTAATTTTTAAACATTATTCTCATTTTTTTGGTCGGGGGTACTGGACTTGAACCAGCGACCTCACGCCCCCCAGACGCGCACTCTACCAGACTGAGCTAACCCCCGATTATCTTGACTTTTTTAATAGCCCCAATAAATCCTTCAAGTCTGAAAGGATATTATCATCTAGCGATTTCATTTTCAGCTTTGATTTTGATAAATAATCATTGACCCCATCAAGTGTCAATTTTTGAACATCAAGTAAGTATTTTATTTTTTTTAGAAGAAGCAAGTTTTCATAATCATATAATCTATGTCCAGATTGAGTCCTAATAACTTTAAGTTTTTTTATTCTACTCTCCCAAAATCTGATTGTATGTTTCTGCTCTCCCACTAATTGAGACACATCATCAATATTGTAAAAATTTTTATTCATAAGACTAATTTATTTGATTTTTTAAAACTTATAACTTTTCTTGATTTTATTAAATGCTCCTTTTGAGTTTTTGGATTTCTGCCTATTCTCTCATTTTTTTTTTTTATTTTAAATGAACCAATATTACTTATTGATAAATCAGAAATAATCATTTCATTGCTCCAAATTTCAAGAATTTTATCAATTTTTTTGTAAACCGTGGAGTATGCTATGCCAAATTCAATAGATATTTGTTTAGCAATACTCTCTCTTGTTGCTTTATCTTGAGACATTTTTCTTAATCTCATTTAATAAATCATTGTCAATACATCTTACACCAAACTCTATCGCATTTGCGAATGCATGTGAGTCAGCATTCCCGTGACTTTTAATTACAATACCATTTACACCTATAAACATTCCACCATTGTAGTTTCTAGGATCAATTAAATTTTTAAAGTCTTTGAAATTTTTTTTTAAGAGAAAAGATAGTATTTTTGAGTAAGAGGAGGAAGTTAGACTTTTTTTTAAAGAGTCAGTTATAAATTTAGATACACCCTCAGCTGTTTTCAACGCAATATTTCCGGAAAATCCATCTGTGACAATAACATGATTTTTTGTTGAAGTAATTTTATCAGCTTCGACAAATCCTTGATAATTTATTCTTTTATCACTCTTCATTAAATCATGTGTCTCTTGTATCAAATTATTGCCTTTGAGCTCCTCTGATCCAATATTTAAAAGTGCCACTTTGGTATCAATTTGTGGATAGAGAACTTTGTAATAAGTACTTCCCATAACAGCAAAATCCAAAAGATTTTCTGAGTTACACTCAGCATTTGCACCTAAATCTAAAAAACATACCGGATGTTTCTCTGAAGGAAAAAATGAGGCAATTGCAGGTCTTGTGATATTTTCAATGGTTCTAAGATATACAGTTGAGTAAGCCATCATGGCACCAGTGTTTCCTGCAGAAATAGTTATTTGATTTTTATTTTCTTTTAAATTTAAAATAGCATTTGACATAGAACTATTTCGATTGTCCTTTTTTAAAGCGTCACTTGGTTTCATTTCAGGAGTAATAAAATTTTCAGATTGTATCCATTCAGAGTTATTAAATAACTTTGAAAATAATGGTTTAAATTTCTCGTAAATTTGTTTATCAGAATGTAAATTGAAGTTAATAGTCGGATTTTTTGTTTGAGCTATTAATGCCCCTTGTAGAACTGATTGTGGAGCAAAGTCTCCGCCGTGTAGGTCAAGGTTTATTATATATTCACTCATTAATGTTTATTATTGCTTTAAGGAAACTTATACCTTATTTGTTTTTATTGTGAATATTTTAAAAATACCTTTAATTTTCATGGCCTTATTAAGCTCAATATTTCTAATTTCTTGCTCTAAAGACATATATTTCTCTGGTATTTCAGAAACCAGCTTTAATGAAATTAAAGAAAATTATCAAAACATTAATTACTCAAAAGATGATGTACTAAAAATTATTGGCCCACCATTGATAAAAGAGAACTCAGACAATTTGTGGATTTATAGAACGGATAAAAAAACAGGAATTGCTGCTTTTAAACAAACAATTTACAACAGGACCTTAAAATTTAAATTTGAAGATAATATTTTAAGGTCCGTTGAAGAAATTAACTTAAATTAAATAATATTTAAATGTACAACTATTGATAGCAATAGGATTGATACTATATTTGTAATTTTAATCATTGGATTGACAGCTGGACCAGCTGTATCTTTATAAGGATCGCCAACAGTGTCTCCAGTAACAGACGCCTTATGAGTTTCACTACCCTTTCCTCCTAGGTTGCCATCTTCAATATATTTCTTTGCGTTATCCCATGCACCACCACCAGCGGTCATCGATATAGCTACAAAAAAACCAGTGATTATAACTCCTATTAAAAGAGCACCGAGTGCTTGAAATGCAGTATTCACACTTCCTGTGAGAGAATAAACTCCAAAGAAAATTATAACTGGCGAAAGTACAGGCAATAGAGATGGGATAATCATCTCTTTAATTGCTGCTTTTGTAAGTATATCAACACACTTACCATAATCAGGTTTTTCTTTTCCGGACATTATACCTTTTTTTTCTTTAAACTGTTGTCTGACCTCTAACACAACTGAACCAGCAGCTCTTCCTACTGCAGTCATACTTAGAGCGCTAAATAGAAAAGGTAATAATCCACCTAATAATAATCCAATTATCACATAAGGTTCTGATAAATCAAAAGATACTTTAAAGGCATTATTGCCAGTTTCTTGATTAAAGAATTTAAGATCTTCAGTATAAGCTGCAAATAATACTAATGCGCCAAGTCCAGCTGAACCAATTGCGTATCCTTTAGTAACAGCTTTTGTGGTATTTCCAACAGCATCTAAAGCATCTGTTCTCTCTCTGACTCTCTTGTTCAAACCCGACATTTCAGCTATACCGCCTGCATTATCTGTGACGGGTCCATATGCGTCAAGAGCAACTACCATTCCTGCAAGAGCCAACATTGAAGTGACAGCGATTGCGATACCAAAAAGTCCAGCTGTTGAAAAAGTTAAGCCAATTCCAGCGCAAATAATTAATACAGGTATAGCAGTCGATTCCATGCCCATAGCAAGTCCTTGAATAATATTAGTTGCATGACCAGTTTGGGATGCTTCAGCAACACTTTTTACAGGTCTATACTCAGTACTAGTGTAATATTCTGTAATGAAAACAAGTGCCAAAGTGATCAATAATCCGTAAACTGCACAAAGGAATAAATCCATTCCATTATACCATTTGTTACCTAACTGGAAAAACTTATCAAAGCCAATTGAGTACTGTGTGATGATTGCAAATAAGATTACTGAAATAAATAACGTCATAAAAAACCCTTTGTATAACGCACCCATAATGGACGACTTAGGAGTAGATATTGATACAAACTGAGAACCAATTATAGAGGCTAAAATACTAGAACCTGCAATTAACAGAGGGTAAATAGTTAGTTCGCTAACAGCTCCTTGAAAAATAATAGCTAGCACCATAGTAGCAACAATAGATACAACATAAGTTTCGAATAAGTCTGCTGCCATACCTGCACAGTCACCTACATTGTCTCCAACATTATCTGCTATAACAGCCGGGTTTCTTGGATCATCTTCAGGGATATTTTTTTCCACTTTTCCTACTAAATCAGCTCCGACATCTGCTCCTTTGGTAAATATTCCACCACCCAATCTTGCAAATATTGAAATTAATGAGGACCCAAAACCAAGAGCAACTAAAGGTTCGATGAGCTCTCTTCCAGTTCTTTCGAAACCATAAAATAAAATCATAAAATAACCAGCTATGCCTGCCAAAGCTAATCCGACTACTAATAATCCAGTTACAGCTCCAGCGTTAAAAGCAACATAAAGTCCTTTTTTAAGAGAAGAACTTGCTGCTTGAGCAGTTATAACATTAGCTCTCACGGAAACGTTCATTCCTATGTAACCAGCAAGACCAGAGAGAACTGCACCAATCAAAAAACCAACAGGTACATCGTAAATATGTTTAAAAGGAATTAAAAAAAATGCGAAGAAAATAACAATTCCAACAATAGCTATGGTTGTATACTGTCGATTTAGGTAAGCTTTAGCACCTTCTTGAATAGCACTGGAAATTGAGGTCATTCTTTTTGTGCCTTTTGGTAAACTTAGAATCTTATTGGTTGTTAATAATCCGAAAGCAATTGCTGCTATCGCAGCAAATATTACTATTTGCAAGAACTGTATTTGAGACATGGTAAGTTGTTAATCTATTTTAATTTTATTTTCAAGGTGCTTTTTTAGAGGCATCATCTAACAAATAATTGAAGTATTTTACCTCTTCTTGGGTAAGAAAATCCTTGGAAAGCTTGATATATTCACTCATTAATATCTTTTTTTTATCTTTGTTTAAAAGATACTCGGAGCAAAAGGCATAAAGAAGGAAAACTGTTATTTTGTTGGTTTTTTCAATAATATTAGAATCTATCAATCCTTTGATTTTTTCTAAATTAGAGTTAAAACTCTCATTCAAAGAAAGTAATTTTTTTTTGTTGAATGGTCTTTTTTTAATGTTTTGTTTTATAAAGTCATCTAACTCAAAGTCCGTAGTATAATTTCTTTGAAAAATAAACTGAAAGAAAAATAATCTAGTGTTTTTATTTAAATTAAGCATTTGATCATATTAACCATAGCATTAGCAGCCTCTTTTCCTTTATTCTTTGATTTAGATCTTTTTACTGCTTGAGACTTGTTATTAGCATTTATTATACCATTGGATATTAGTGTATTTTTATTTTGATTTACGATATCTAAAAGTGCTTTTCCAACAGAGTCAGATATTACTTCAAAATGATATGTTTCACCCTTGATAACACAACCTAAGGCAATAAATAAATTGTAATTATTTGGTTTAATTTTCCATTTTATCATTTGAGGTATTTCATAAACACCAGGAACAGTTAAAATTTCATATTTAAGTTTAAACTGTTCTAAAATCTCAATACAGGATTGTGTTAATGGATTTGTTATTTCTTTGTAATAATCCGCTACTACTATTTTTATTTTTAATTTTTTCATAAACTCTCTATTTTATTTACGCTTAATCCATAAATACCAAGGTCTAAGTCCTCTGCAAGTGAATTAGATAATACAGAAATATTATTAATAGAGAAATTTTTAAGAATTTGGGCGCCTAGACCGTAATATTTCACCTTTTCATCATTTGATAACTTTCCTAGATCACCTAATATAGGATTATTTATTAGCACTATAATTCCAGATCCATGAGATTTTATTTTTTCAATTGAAGCATGTAAGTCTTTTGTTTTAGGGTTATTAAAATTCATAATTATGTCATCGAAACCCTGAACAGGATGAACTCTTGTCATTACGCTATCTTGTTTTGATAAATCACCTAGGTGTAATGTTGCATGATGTAATCCATCAATAGTGTTTTCAAAGACATTAAATTCAAAAATGTCTGAATAAATATTTTTAATCTGGTGTTGCTTTTCAGGAATTTTTTTTATTAGTAAATCATTTTTAATCCTATATGCGATAAGGTCTTGAATTGTCCCAATATTTATAGAATGTTTTTTAGCATAGGGTATGAGATCTGGAACTCTAGCCATAGTGCCGTCATCATTCATAATTTCACAAATTACTGCAGAGTCATTTAATCCAGCTAGTCTTGATATATCTACTGCCGCCTCTGTATGCCCTGCTCTGGTTAAAACTCCGCCGTCCCATGCAATTAATGGAAATACATGACCAGGACTAACAATATCACCCGATTTAAAATTTGGATTTATAGCAGCTTTTACTGTTTCTGCTCTATCAAATGCTGAAATACCTGTTGTTATGTTAGTACTCGACTCTATTGAGACAGTAAATGCTGTGGTCTTTTTTTTCCAGTTGTCAGGATTCATCAATGGAAGTTTTAACTCTTCTGCTCTTGTCTCAGATATAGATAAACAAATTAAACCTCTGCCATAAGTTGCCATAAAATTGATGTGTTCTGGCTTACAAAGAGATGCAGGTATGATTAAATCACCCTCATTCTCTCTATCCTCGCTATCAACTAAAATATACATCTTACCATTGCGGGCATCGTTAATAATATTTTCAATATTTGTAAAATCTGACATTAATTTAATAAACTATGATTTTGAGGAGTGAGCGTATCTTGCTAGCATATCGACTTCAAGATTTAAAATTTCATTTTTTTTATATGTATGAATATCAGTATATTTGTACGTATGAGGTATAATCATACAATGACATTTATTTGACTTAACTTCATTTATTGTTAGTGAAATACCATTCAGAGAAATAGAACCTTTTTGGACAATAAATTTTTTAAGATTTTTTGGGAACTTAAAAGATAAAAACCAACTACTTCCAACTTTATATAATTCTTCAACAGAACAAGTGGTATCAATGTGACCAAAAACAAAATGACCAGAGATCTCATCACCAACTTTTAAAGATTTTTCTAAGTTTATTTTTTTTCCAACTTTCCAATATTTAGCATTTGTTTTATTCATAGTTTCATATGAAATATCAGCTTTAAAGGTATTTTTATTTTTTGATGTGACTGTCAAACAAATACCAGAACAACATATTGAAGAACCTAATTTATATCCATTTAAAGAGGAATGAATTTCAACTACCAAAGATTTTTCTTCTCTGGATAGTTTTATAATTTTACCTTGAGATTGAATTATTCCGCTAAACATTAATTTACAAATTTATAAATTGTATCCTGTCCGTATTGATAAGAGGATTTTAATTTAAAATTATTTTTTAACGATTTCATTGATAAAAAGTATTTTTTACTAGGATTTTTTATAATCATATTTGATTGGCAGACTATAATCTCATCAAACAAATTACAATTAAGAAAATATTTAAAAGTGCTAATTCCGCCTTCGATTAAAATAGATTGAACTTGTAAATTTCTAAATAAAGAAAAATCCTCATTTAATAATTTTTTGTAATCAACATTAAGTGACAAGTAATTTTTAATTTTATTTTTTTTATTTGAGAAAATGATTTTTTGTATGTTTTTTTCAATCCCCTGTAATCTACAAGTTAATTTTGGTTTATCATCCAACAATGTGTTCATGCCGACAGCTATAGCATCGTGTGATAATCTCATCCGATGCATAAAATATTGAGTTTGTTCAGAGGTAATATTCTTAATTGTTGGGCTTTTACTAAAACCGTTTTTGGAGATAGCAATTTTGAGAGTAATAAAAGGCCTATTTAATGTTTGGTAAGTGTAAAAATATTTATTAATTTTTTGAAATTTATCTAAGGATTTTGATGAATGAATTACTTTGATATTTTGCTGCTTTAAAAATTTGATCCCCTTTCCTTTTATATTTGGGTTTGGATCTAATGAACTTATAAAAACTTTTTTTATTCCAGCATTGGCAATTGCTTTTGCGCAACAGCTATTATTTTTAAAACAAGGTTCTAAACTAATATACATAACGGTATTATTATTTATTTCTTTTTTAGATAATTTATTTAAGGCGTTAATTTCTGCATGTGGCCTACCATTTTTTGATGTCAAACCATAACTAAGGATAATTCCTTTTGAAGACTTAGAGTAGTCTACTATCAAACATGCAACCGAGGGGTTTTTGCCAGTTAATCCAATATTTTTTATAGATAAGTTATTTACACTTTGAATATAGTTTAAGTGATTAGAACTAATCAAATTTTACTTATTATCTATTGTATCTAAAAACTGCTCAAAATCTTTAGTTTCTCTGAAATCTCTATAAACAGAAGCAAATCTCACATAAGCTACTTTATCGATTGTAAAAAGAGCTTTCATTACAGCCTCACCTATTACATTAGAACTAATCTCGTTTTCACCCATACCCTCAACATCGTTTACTATTCTAGAAATAAGTTTTTCTTTAGCGTCAGTATCAACAGGTCTTTTGCGTAATGCCAACTCAACAGATTTTGCTATTTTGTCTCTGTCAAAATTTACCTTATCTCCATCTTTTTTAACAACAACTATTTCTCTAAACTGAATCCTTTCGTGTGTTGTAAATCTACCTTTACAATCAATACAAACTCTTCTTCTCCTAATTACGGAGCCATTTTCTGATGGTCTTGAGTCTAAAACAGAAGTCTCTTTGTTTTTGTCAATACAAAAAGGACATTTCATCAGATCTAATAAATTGGGTACTTAGAGCAAAGATCATGAACTTCTTTATTAATAGAACTTTCAAGCATTGAAATATCAGAGTTAGATACTGAGAGATTATTAATTATTGTTGATATTTTCTCTCCAATAAACTTAAACTCTTCTTCTTTAAAACCTCTAGTTGTTGCTGCTGGAGATCCTAATCTAATGCCTGAAGTAATAGTTGGAGGATTTGGGTCATTTGCAACACCGTTTTTATTACAAGTCATTCCCGCCCTCTCTAGACTTTCTTCTGCGTCTTTACCAGTTACATTTTTTGATCTTAAATCTACTAAAACCATGTGAGAGTCTGTGCCACCAGTAACAATATCTATTCCATTTGACATAAGAACTTCACCAAGAATTGATGCATTCTTTTTTACTTGTTGAATGTATGTTTTAAACTCTGGTTGAAGGGCCTCTCCAAAAGCAACAGCTTTAGCTGCAATTACATGCATAAGTGGTCCACCTTGCAAACCAGGAAAAACAGAACTATTAAATTTCTTTCCAAGGTCTAAATCATTTGAAAGTATCATTCCCCCTCTTGGACCCCTGATAGTCTTATGAGTTGTAGATGTAACCACATGTGCGTGTGGCAGTGGATCTGGGTATTCTTTAGCGGCAACCAAACCTGAATAGTGCGCCATATCAACTAGTAAATAAGCTTCAATCTTATCTGCTATCTCTCTAAATTTTTTAAAATCGATATTTCTTGGATAGGCTGAACCACCAGCAATAATCAAGGTCGGTTTGTGTTCAATAGCTAGTCTTTCGACTTCATCATAATCTATTAAAGATGTTTCTGGATTTATACCGTATTGAACAGCATTAAAATATTTTCCAGATTGATTTGGTCTCGAACCATGTGTTAAGTGACCTCCAGCATCTAAAGACATTCCTAAAATGGTGTCACCTGGTTTAATCAGTGCTAAAAATACAGCTTGGTTAGCTTGTGCGCCAGAGTGAGGTTGAACATTAGCATAACTGCAACCATACAATTGTTTCAAACGATCAATTGCTAGATTTTCAGCAATATCTACGAACTCACAACCACCATAGTATCTTTTAGCACTATAACCCTCAGCATATTTATTGGTCATTATGGAGCCTTGTGCTTCAAGCACAGCTTTAGAGACAATATTCTCAGAAGCAATTAATTCGATTTGGTTTTGTTGCCTTGAAAGTTCTTGTGAAATACTCTGATATAAATCTTTATCTGCAAGTTCTAGATTACTAGAAAAAAAATTCTCACTAAGTGTCATAGTTGCGATATTCTCCTTAAATGTCTCCCTTTGTCAAATTCTGTTTTAAAATAGGCGTTGAGCATAGCAAAAATATTTTTTTTTACAAAAGGTCTTCCTTTTAGACATATAACGTTACTATTGTTGTGTTTTCTGGTCATTTTTGCTGTTTGTGCGTTGTGACAAAGCGATGCCCTTATATGCTTATGTCTATTAGCACTAATACTTACTCCTATTCCTGATCCACAGATCAAGATACCCATGCTTGATTGATTGATATTTTTACATAATTTTTTTGCAAATTTTGGATAATCTACAGATTTATCTGAATTAGTGCCTAAATCGAAGAAAATAAGTTTTTTTTTGACCAAATATTCCTCAATAATAAAAGATTTTAATCTAAAACCCGCATGATCAGAGGCAATATAAATATTTTTATATTTTCCTGGTAATTTCATCTCTAGAAAAAGGTAAATTAATATTCAAATTAATCAATACTCTGTTAACTATTCTGCTCATAAAATCAAAAAAAACTAACTGTTGATCTTTATTATCTATCAAATATTCATAAATAAGCTCATAAGTTTTCAAATTACTTTTATCGTTGAGATTGAAAATTTTTTTTAAAACACTCTCATTCAAATCAGGTTGGTAACCTGAAGCTTTTAAAATTTCAAGCTCTAGTAATAATAGCTCTGGAAGGTAATTAGATCTTTCATTCAATTTAGAAATCAATAACAAATAATAACTTACAACATTAGAATTTTGGTCAGCTAAAAATAATAATTTATTAATTAAAAAACAAAAATAATCAATAGTCTTTAACTCATATTTTGAAAACAAAAACCATTTAAATGTATTATTAGATGTTGAGGAAAGGCAAACATTATTATCATCAAATTCTATATTATTAAGTGATCCCTTAACATATGTTGAATTTTTTTTTTTTGATTTTCCTCCAAATACTACTAGAGATTTTTGTCCATACTCAGATGAGTAAACTGAAATACTTAAATGATTTTCTTTAAAATTTTCTACTTTCGTTATTATGGCCTCAGTTTTGTACAATAGATTATTTACTAAATTTATTGATGATCTTAATCATTTTTTTTGCAGCTAAGATTTCTGCTTTTTGTTTTGAAACTCCCTCAGCTTCTACTTCGTTATCTTTAATTTTCAATGATACTAAAAATTTAGGTTTATGTTTTGTACCAGATTCCTCGATCAATTTGTAAAAAGGAATTGTCCTATATCTCTTTTGACAATATTCTTGTATAAATGTTTTAGGATCTTTTTGAGGAAGTGTATCTAATTCATCTTGCCATAATTCCATTATTAATTTTTTTGAAAACACTAAACCTTTTCTTGTATAAACAAATCCGATGAGAGACTCTAATGCATCAGCGTATATAGAATTTTTATTTGAGTTGGGATCAAGTTGATGTTTAAAAATGTCACCTAAATTATTTTTTCTGAATATTTTTGCTAAGGTGTTTGTATTAACAAGATGAATAAACCTTCTTGAGATCTCATCTAAAGTATTGTGTGAAAAAGTGGTTATCAAATATTCTGAAATTACTAAACCTAAAACTCTATCTCCTAGAAATTCATATTTTTGAAAGGGTTTATCGGTATTTTTTTTTGATTTTTCAAAACTATCGTGTTCAATACTTTTATTAAAACCCTCAAGTCTTTTAATTGTTTTGAAAATTTGTGTCCTATTCAAAATTTTTATTTGATAACGTTAAATAGCCTATCATATCTAATATGAAGGGGTAAATTCCAAAATTTTGATAGAGAAAAGTCTGTATCAACTGAAAACCAAATGAACCAAACTTTGCCAACTATATTAGCTTTTGGCACAAATCCAACTCCACTTAAAATTCTACTATCTGATGAGTTATCTCTGTTATCACCCATAAAAAAGAATTTATCATTTGGGATTTCGTACTCTGGAGTATAATCAAGTGGTCCATCATTCGTGATATTTAATATCCTATATTCATTTTCAATTAACTGCTGAATTTCCTTACCGTATTGATCATCATAGAAGAATCCATCTTCTATCTGATCTAGCACTTCAAAATCAGTTGAATTTTTGGTCTTTAGATAGATTTTGCCATTTACAACTTTTATTGTTTCTCCCGGTAATCCAACTAATCTTTTCACATAATTGATATTTTCTTGCCCTGGAAGTTTAAAAACAATTATATCCCCTCTTTCAGGATTACTCTCAAATATTTTTCCTTTGAACGGAGGAAGTCCAAAAGGAAATGAGTATCTTGAGTACCCATAATCCCACTTGGAAACAAATAGAAAATCACCAACCAATAAGTTGGGCTTCATTGATCCAGAAGGAATTTTAAATGGCTCGATAGCAAAAGTTCTAATTACTCCCGCAATGATTAAAGCCCAAAAAAGTGCTTTAAAATTATTAATTAATGATGATTTAACTTTGCTCAATAATTACCGACGCAATCGAATATAATTTTGTATCAGTTAGGCTAACATGAATAACATATTTCCCAAAAGTATCATTCAAATAACTTTCAAGTTTATTTTTAAGTGAAATCACTGGTTTTCCTAATTTATTACGACTAACCATGATATTATTTGGGTAACATGGAGATCTAAAACCCATACCTATGCTTTTAGAAAAAGCCTCTTTAATTGCAAAATTATTTGCCAGTAAATTTGTATTAATTGTTTTGAATTGATCATTTAAAAAATATTTGGATATGAAACTTTTTTTATATTTAGCGTAGATATTATTTACTCTATCTATCTCAACTAGATCTATTCCATGACCAATTATCATTGTTTTATTAAATTTCTAAAAGTTTTTATGGTCTTGATTAGTGAGATAAATATAGCTTCAGATATTATAAAATGACCAACGTGAACAGTATCAACGTATTTTCTTTTTTTTATAAACTTAATATTTTTAAAATTTAAACCATGACCTACATTAACAATTAATTTCTTAGAGTATGCATATTCAATCATTTCATTAATTTGATTGATTGTGGATTTTCTAACAATTTTTTTATCTAAATTACCTGTGTGTAGTTCTACTGTATCAAAACCTAAATTTTTAGCTAAATTAATCATTTTTTTTGTTGGGTTTATAAAGGCACTTAATTGTATATTTTTTTTTCCAGATATTTTTAATAATTTTTTTAATTTTGTTTGTGATATTTTGTTTAAATTAAGACCACCCTCTGTTGTAATTTCATTTCTTTTTTCGGGAACAATACAAATAAATTTTGGATTGATCTTGCTTGCTATTTTTATCATCTCTTCCGTAAGCGCCAATTCAAGATTAATAGGAATTTTAGAATATTTTTTTAATTCAAAGAGATCTTTATCTTTTATGTGCCTTCTATCTTCTCTTAAATGAACAGTTAGTGTATCAATTTTTGCATCTTGACAAACTTTCAATGCTCTAATTAAATTTGGATTATCCTGACCCCTAGCATTACGAAGAGTCGCTATATGATCTATATTAACACCTAGTTTCATTAATAATTAATTGATTGTCTTTTAACTTTATCAACTTGGCTTAAAGTTTTCATTTCGGCAAGAACAAATTTTAGTTTATCTGAACTTTCAATACTTATATCAATAATAAATGTGTAAACTTTTTTAGTTCTATTAGCGATACGAATATTTTCAATATTAATTTCATGCTTATCAAAGATTGATGTAATACTAAATAGAGCTCCAGGTTGGTTTTTAATAACTATCTCTATCCTTGAGTTAAATTCAGATTGACTTTCTCCTTCCCCCCATTCAGATTTATAAAAATTATCTTTATGATAATAACCTAAACTGTCACAAATTGTATTGTGTACTACTAGACCTCGACCATATGACATTATTGAGATAATGCTATCGCCCTTAATAGGAGAACAACAAGTTGCATAATTAACAGCAATACCATTTTCATATTTTAAAACATCTACTCTTTCTTCGTCATCATTAGATTGAAAAATTTTTTTTACAATATTATCTTCCATTTCCTTAAATAATTTATCTAGTTCAGCTCTAGATAAAAAACCTCTTCCAACATTTTCAAAAAGTTTATTTTTAAATTTAAAATCAGTTTTGGTTAAAATTTTGTTAAAAGTATTTTCATCGGCAGCAATGTTTTTTGACTTTGCGATATAGTTTAATATATCTTTACCTAATATTTCAAACTCTCTTCTTCTTTTTGACCTAAAAAAATACCTTATTTTTTCTTTTACTTTTTCTTTTTTTACAAATCTAATCCATAAGGGTGAAATTGTTGTGTTTTCATCAAGAATGATTTCAACTTGATCTCCATTATTTAGTTTTGTACTTAAAGGTGACTCTTGTCCATTAACTATTGCTCCAGCGCATCTATCACCAATATCTGTATGAATAGTATACGCATAGTCAACTGGGGTGGAGTCAAGTGGAAGTGTAAATAATTCCCCTTTAGGTGAGAAAACATAAATTTGTTCATCAAAAAATTGTTGTGAGGTTTTGTTAAGGATGAGATGTTGTTCATCTTTTTCCTCAACATAATTTACAGCATCTCTTAACCAAGCATAGACACCCTCGCTTTGACTATCTTTATTTAAATATTTATATCTCCAATGTGCAGCAATACCATTTTCCGCTATCATATGCATAGCTCTTGATCTTATTTGTACTTCAAATATTTTTTTTTGAAAAATAAGATCAGAATGTATCGATCTATATCCATTGGGTTTTGGACTAGATATATAATCTTTTGTTCTTCCAACTTTTGCAGAAAAATTTCGGTGAATAATACCAAGAACTCTGTAACAATCTCTTGTTGATTTAGTAATGATCCTGACAGCAGCTATATCAGATATAGAATTTAAATCTGTATTTTTCTTATTTATTTTTTTCCAAATAGAGTAAGGATTTTTTTTTCGGTAATGAATCTCAGCATCAATATCTGACTTGGAAAGTTGCTCCCTCATTAAATTTTCAAGATCAATAAATGAACCTTCTAAGTTTTTGAAGGTATTATCTATTTTATCATTGATCCTATTAAAAATATCTGGGTGTAAATTTTTAAAAGATATGTTTTCTAAAATTGATTTCCAATTCTCAAATCCTAATCTTTGAGCAAGCGGGGCATAAATTAATAAAGTTTCATTGCTTACTCTTTTTCTTTTTTCAACATCTTTAAAATAATGAATAGTTTTAATATTATGAAGTCTGTCAGCTAATTTTATAATTAAAACTCTTATATCCTTAGCAGTAGAAATTAATAATTTTCTGAAATTTTCGGCCTCCTTTTCTGATCTTGTTGTTTTTTTTTCTTCCAAAAAATCAATTTTTGTCAAACCATCAACAAGACCAGATATTGCATCACCAAAATTTTTTTTTAATTCATCTTTAGAAAATTCAGTATCTTCAATAACATCATGAAGCAAACCAGTTATTACAGTTTCAGTGTCTAATTTTAATTCAATAAGTGATTTACAAACTTCATATGGATGAATTATATATGGGTCTCCAGAGGCACGATATTGATCCTTATGTGAATTTTCAGCAACCTCAATAGCTTTTACAAATAGATCCTCTCTAAAATTTTTGTCATATGACTCTAACGCAGATTTAAACTCGCTGTAACTCTCATTGAAGTAGCTGGTTTGAAACATCAGCTAAAATAATAAACTAAATATAACTTTTAATCTTCAAGAAGATGATCTTCGTTTTCTTCTTCTTTCTCTTGAACTAATTGATAACTCTTAATAATGTCTTCTTTGACATCTCCAACACTAATTTTTTCATCGGCAATTTCTCTAAGAGCTATAACTGTGCTTTTATCATTATCTAATGGAACTTGGGCCTCATTACCTGCGTTAAGAACCTTTGCTCTGTGAGAAGCCAGTAAAACTAAATCGAAGAGACTATCAACGTGTTTAGTACAATCTTCTACAGTGACTCTTGCCATGTGAGGTTTATATGAAAAAGTAAGTGAAAATTCAAGAAAATTATTATTTTTTTAAAATTCTTTGTCTTTTGCGATCCCACTCTCTTTGCTTAATTGTCTCCCTTTTATCAAATTTCTTTTTACCAACGCCAACTCCAAATTTTACTTTTGCTAAGCCTTTTTCATTGAAGAAAATCTCCATAGGAACTGCTGTAAAACCTTTTGTGGTCAACATTCCTAAAATCTTCTTTATCTCTCTTTTATTAAGTAAAAGTTTTTTAACAGATCTCGTCTTCTTTTTGAGGTCAAAATTCTTATCTCTTGAAATAATTTCAAAATTATTGATGTAAATTTCACCTTTTTGCTCATTAATAAAACTTGACTGAATAGAGGCTTTTCCACTTCGAAGTGGTTTAACTTCATTGCTTTCAAGCACTATTCCAGCAACATAAGTTTCTTTGATTTCATAATCAAATTTTGCTCTACGATTTTGAATAGACAATTAAATAAAATTTAAATCTTTTATTATTTTTCTTACTTGTTTTTTTGTATCAGAGCTTAATTCACACAAAGGTTCTCTTACATCAGCTTTACATTTACCCATTAAAGAGAGGGCATACTTAGCTGGTGTAGGATTAGGTTCAGCAAACAATATTTTTGACAATGGAGCTAATTTTAAATTTACTTTATCAAATTCCTTATAATTCTTTTTTTTCCAATGATAGTGGAGCATTGATGTAAGTTTAGGAGCAACATTAGCTGTAACTGATATACAGCCATGCCCGCCTTGAGCTAAAAAACCAGCAATAGTTCCATCTTCACCAGACAAATAATTAAAATCTTTTTTCATAAAAGTTCTCATAATCAAAGGTCTTGACATATCATTGGAAGCGTCTTTAATTCCGACAATGTTTGATACTTTATTTAGTTCCTTAAAACTATCAAAAGACAAGTCTACAATTGATCTTCCTGGTATATTGTAAATTAGTTGTTTTAATGGTGAAACTTTTGCAATTTTTTTGAAATGGTTAATCAAACCTAATTGATTAGGTTTATTATAATATGGTGTAACAACTAATCCGTAGTTTGCTCCTGCTTTATAGGCGTGTTTGGTAAATTCAATTGCCTCTTTAGTGGAATTAGATCCCGTGCCGGCGATAACAGGTATTTTTTTTGAAGCAACTTTTATTGCGAATTCAACTAACTTCATATGCTCATCATGTGATAAAGTTGGGGACTCCCCTGTTGTTCCGCAAACTGTTACCCCAGATATTCCACTTTTGATTTGCCAATTTAATAGTTTTTCAAAACTATCATAATCAACATCACTTTTTGAAAAGGGAGTTATTATTGCTGGTATAGATCCTGTGAGCATTATTATTTTTTACTATTTTTATATCAAATATATATGTTTTTTTTATGGCGGAGAGAGAGGGATTCGAACCCTCGGTACAACTTGCGTCGTACGGCGGTTTAGCAAACCGCTGGTTTCAGCCACTCACCCACCTCTCCATAGGCTTATTTATAGCCGAAATATAGTCGAATAAAAAGGATTGTCATTCTTATTATTTATAAAAAAATATATGCGGTTACTTTTTAAGTCTTTCTAGAAGGATTTTATTTATTAATTTTGGATTACCTTTACCTTTTGTAGCTTTCAGACATTTACCGACAAAATATCCTAAAACTCTATCAGAACCACCTTGAAATTTTAAAATGTTCTCATCTTCTCCAACTAAAGCTTCATCAATTATTTTTTCCAATTCTCCAGAGTCAGATACTTGTTCAAGTCCTAATTCCTTAACAAGTTCAGATGGCTTACCTTGACCATTTAAAACTTTCGGTAAAATTTCTTTACCAGCTTTATTTGAAATTACATCATCAGAAATTAATCTCAAAAGATCAGTAATATCTTTTGTTTTATCATTTAGACTATTTACTTCTAAATTATTTTCTTTGATAAATGCAAATATATCTCCAACTAGCCAAGCTGCTATAAATTTTGGTTTTACAGTTGACTCAGAAATCATTTTTTCAAATAAATTTGCGTTTTGTTTTTCAGCAATTATGATTTTAGCTATGTCTTTATCTAAACTATAATTATCTAAGTATTTATTTAACTTATCTTGGGGAAGCTCTCCTACTAGGGGTTTTATTTTATCAATTTGCTCTTGGCTTAAATTTACAGGTAATAAATCGGGATCAGGAAAATAACGATAATCATGTGAGAATTCCTTACTTCTCATTGCTCTTGTTTCCCCGGTGCTTGTATCAAACAGCATGGTATTCTGTTCAATTTCTCCACCACCATCAATTATATTAATTTGTCTTTGAAATTCATATTCGATAGCTTGTTTTATGAATTTAAATGAATTTAAATTTTTAATTTCACATCTAGTGCCAAGTTCTTGGCCCTTTTTGCGAACAGATAAATTTACATCAGCTCTTAAAGAACCTTCCTGCATATTTCCATCACACACATCTATGTACATAAGTAATTGTCTTAAAGAAGACATGTAGTTTATTACCTCATCTGCAGATGATAAATCAGGATAAGAAACTATTTCTAATAACGGTGTGCCTACTCTATTAAGATCAATAAAGCTATATTTTGGATCAATATCATGAATGCTCTTGCCAGCATCTTGTTCTAAATGGGCTCTCTCAATTCTAATTTTTTTTTGATTATCACCACTTTCAATATTTATATAACCCTCGCTAAGAATGGGGAATTCAAATTGACTAATTTGGTAACCTTGAGGTAAATCAGGATAGAAGTAATTTTTTCTTTCGAACACAGAATGCTTGTTAATCTTAAAATTTAATGCGTATCCTGTTTTTATTGCCATTTCAATACAACCAAAGTTCATAACTGGAAGCATTCCAGGCATTCCTGAGTCAATAAAATTTACATTTTCATTTGGCTCAGATCCAAATTGATTTGGTGAGGAGGAAAATAATTTAGATGAAGTTTTAAGTTGGGCGTGCACTTCAAGACCTATGACCATTTCCCAATTACTACTCATTGAAACTTAATTCCTTTTCTGCGAGCGCTGCTAACTGTAAAAGTGATTTTTCTTCAAAATAATTTCCAATAAATTGAACTCCCAAAGGTAGACCATTTTTACTTAAACCAGATGGAATAGATATGCCAGGAAGGCCAGCAAGACTTGTGGGAACAGTATAAATATCATTTTTATACATAGATATAGGATCAAGTTTATCACCAATTTTAAAAGCCTCATTTGGTGTTGTCGGTGTTAGTATAAAGTCAACTTTGTTTAAAATTCTTTGAAAATCATTTTTAATCAATCTTCTAACTTTTTGAGCTTGTCTGTAGTAAGCATCGTAATAACCAGCTGACAATACATAAGTGCCTATAAGTATTCTTCTGGTCACTTCATCACCAAATCCCTTTGTTCTGGAATTTAGATAAATATCATCAAGACTTTCGCCGTCTTCTCTAAAACCGTAACGTATTCCATCATATCTTGCTAAATTTGACGAAGCTTCAGCTGGTGCTAAAATATAATAAGTTGAAAGTGCGTATTCAGTAGTCTTAAATTTTACATCAACAAATTCTATGCCATGTTTGGAGAGTGCTTTTTTTGTATTATCAATTTGATTTGAAATGTCGTCACTGACATCTTCAAGATAATCAGAGGGAATTCCAATTTTAATTTTTTTTTCAAAGCTGTTGTTGATATCAATTAAATAATCTTCTCTCTGATGATTTGAGCTGGTAGAGTCATTAAAATCATGTTTGTTTATTGAATTTAAAACATAAGCCGCATCCTCTACACAGTTTGTCAAAGGTCCTGCTTGATCTAAACTAGAGGCAAAAGCTACAATTCCCCATCTAGAACATGAGCCAAATGTGGGCTTTAAACCAACTATTCCGCATAAGCTAGCTGGCTGTCTAATTGAGCCACCAGTATCTGTGCCCATTGACGCTACACATGAGCCCTCTGCCACAGCTGCTGCTGATCCCCCTGAGGAGCCGCCTGGAACTAGATTATCTTTTTGAGTATTTTTATTCTTCCAAGGATTAATTACAGGACCAAAATAACTAGTTTCATTTGAAGAGCCCATCGCAAATTCATCACAATTATTTTTGCCAATAAAAATTGAACCATCATTTAAAAGTTGCTGAGTCACAAAAGACTCATAATTAGGGATGAAATTACTCAGAATTTTAGATGATGCTGTTGTTCTTATACCTTTGGTACAGAATAAATCTTTAATACCTAAAGGAATACCATCTAAAGGTAAAGGATTGCCATTGTCATATCTGTTTTGAGAGTCGTTAATTGATGAAATATTGTTTTCCCTGTCAATCACTAAGTTAAAGCTGTTGCTATTACCAGATTTAGCTTTTGCTAAATATTCGTCATAAAGTTCACCTACACTTATTTTTTTTTCAATAAGAGCTTTTTTAATTTGGCTAATTGAATTCTTCACTTACTCAACCACTTTAGGAACTTTGAAAAAATTTTGTGCTCTCTCTGGAGCATTTCTTAATATATCATCAACAGAATTACTTTTACTTACCTCATCATTTCTAATTGATACGGTTTTTTCAGTTACATTATGCAAAGGTTCTGTTTTACTTGTGTCAACTTTTTTAAGATTATCTACCCATTTAATTATATCTTTTAAAGAATTAGAGTAAAATTCTTCTTTTTCTGGGGGTAATTTTAGCTTTGCTAAATAAGAAATTCTTTTAATATCAATGTCACTCATAATGGTCGTCGATACTATATCAGATTTTCTTGTAAGCAATAATTATACCAAGAAATTTATTGCTATAGATTATGGTCTAAAACACATTGGAATAGCTATCAGCGATCCATCAAATATCATTTCTGTTCCTTATGGAACTTTTACCGAAACATTATTATTCGAAAAAATTAAAGAAATTATAACAAATGAAAATGTTCATGGAGTCGTAATTGGTAAACCTTACCATCTTGATGGTTCTTTATCTGAAATGGTAAATAAAGTTGAAAAATTTGCCGAAAAATTAGAGAAAATCATTTCTTGTCCAATTTTGTTTATCGATGAGAGATTGTCTAGTAATCCCTATAAATCAAGGAAAAAATCAGAAAACACTCATATTCATGAAAAAAGTGCATGTTTAATACTTGATGATTTCCTAAGTTTGTATAGAAACTCCTCTAGTGAAAAATAGAAATATCACTTCTATAGACGATCTATCAGCTAAGGATATTCACTCTATTGCTGAGTTAGCTATAAAATTTAAAAAATCAAAAAAAAAAATTGCAGGAAATAAAACAAAAAATATTTTTAATCTATTTTTAGAGCCCTCTACAAGAACTACAATAAGTTTTGAGCTTGCAGCAAAAAATTTGGGATACAATTCAGTTAACATAAATTTTGAAAAAAGTTCTTTGTCTAAAGGTGAAACGTTTAATGACACCATGGATACTTTGATGAGTATGAAACCAGATGCTTTAGTCATCAGAGATAAAAATAATTTTTCACCAATGAACATAGCAAAGAAAAGTAATGTTCCTGTAATCAATGCTGGAGATGGAACTAATGAACATCCCACACAGGCACTACTTGATTATTGTGTAATAAAAGAAATTTTTAAAAACAAAAAAATAAAAATTGGTATTTGTGGAGATATTAAACATAGCAGAGTAGCTCACTCAAATATCAAACTTCTTTCAAAAATGGGCTATCAAATTCATATAATTGCACCTACATATTTTTTAAACAGAAATGAATTGATTAAAATAAATGATAAAATTAAATTTCATAAAAATCTGAATTATCTTGAAAAACTAGATGTCTTGATGATGTTGAGAGTTCAAAAAGAGAGAATTCCAAAAGGTGCAAAGAATATGATGAAATCTTTTAAAAAAGAATTTTGTTTACAAAATAACCATCTATTAAATATGCCCTATTTGATGCACCCTGGCCCAGTAAATAGAAACATTGAGATTAGTGATGAAGTTTTAGATAATTATCCTAAATCTCTGATCTTAAAACAAGTTGAGATGGGTGTTTACCTCAGGATGGCTTGTTTACATTATATATTAAAGTGATGTTTCTAATATTAACGTTTGCCTATTTGATGGGATCTATACCTTTTGGGAAACTAATAACCAAATTTTTAACAAACAAAGACATAACCAAGACAGGATCAGGTAATATAGGTGCAACCAATGTATACAGAAGTGTATCAAAAAAAGCAGGTATTGCTGTCCTTTTATTAGACGGAATAAAACCAATTTGTGCATTTTTAATAATTTATTATTTATTTCCAGAACACTACCTAAAATATAAATATTCAATTTTTCTTTTTTCTATAATTGGACATATTTTTCCAATTTGGCTTTATTTTAAAGGTGGAAAAGGTGTTGCATGCTTTTTTGGTGCAAATTTATTTTTAACTCCTATACCAACGATTTTAGCAATGATCCTGTGGTTTTTTACAGTCAAAATTACTAAACTCTCTTCTTTAGGAGCCCTTTTATCAATATTTCTTTTGACAATTTATCAATTAATTTTTATTTATGGCAACTTAGAAAAAGGAATAGTTTTAATTATTTTTCTTTTAATATTTTTTAAACACAGTTCAAATATTAAAAGATTAATTAAAGGCGAAGAAAATAAAATAAATTTATAATTATGAACTTACTTGTTGTAGAGTCACCCGCAAAAGCTAAGACGATTAATAAATATCTTGGAAATGACTTTGAAGTCATAGCTACGGTTGGTCATTTTAGAGATTTAGCAAAAAAAGATGGTGTAAAAGTGACTGAAGACTATAGTGATGTTGAGTTGAATTGGGAAACAACAACTGCTGGAATGAAAATGTTGGACAGTATAGAGAAAAAAGCAGAAGGTTATGAAAAAATTTACCTTGCAACTGATCCAGACAGAGAGGGTGAAGCGATTACATGGCATTTAGTGAAATCTTTAGAAAAAAAAATAGATAAAAATAAATTTGAGAGAATTACATTTAATGAAATAACTAAAAATGCAGTAATAAATAGTTTTAAAGAGTCTAGGAAAGTTGATGATAATCTAGTTTCTGCTTATTTAGCCCGAAGAAGTTTAGATTATTTAGCGGGATATAGTTTATCTCCTGTTCTCTGGAGGAAAATGCCTGGCAGTAGATCTGCAGGAAGAGTGCAATCTGTAGCAGTAAGACTCATTTATGAAAAAGAAATTGAGATAGAACAATTTGAGCCAGAAAAATTCTATAAAATAAATGTACATGGGGAAATTAACGGTGCAAAACTCGATACATCCATTACAAGTCTAGATGGGCAAAAAGTAGACAAACTCTTCTTTAAAAACGAGGCTTTAACTGAAAAAGCTAAAAATTATTTAAATACCAACAAATTTTTCATTAGAAAAATTGATGAAAAGACAATATCTCGAAAACCAAAAGCACCTTTTAATACTTCAACCTTGCAACAAACAGCAAATAGTCAACTAAATTTTAGTGCCAGTCAAACTATGACTATCGCTCAAGGTTTATATATGGGGATAGATATAAATAAAGAAACTATAGCTTTAATTACTTATATGAGAACTGATAGTATAACGCTTTCTAAAGACTCAATTGATATAATTAGAAAAAATATAAGTGATGAATATGGTGATAAATATTTACCAGATAAGCCTATCGAATATAAGTCTAGGAAAAAGAATGCACAGGAAGCTCACGAGGCAATTAGACCAACAGATATTTCAATAAAACCTGAAAGTATAAAAGATTATCTAAGTGAAGAACAATTTAAACTTTATGATTTAATTTGGAAAAGAACATTAGCCTCTCAAATGACAAGTGCACAAACGAACCAAAATACACTTCAAATAGATTGTGAAGAAAAAAATATAACTTTAAAAGCAACGCTTGGTAAATTAATTTTTGATGGATATAAAAAAGTTTATAATTTACAAGAAGATGATGAAGAACAGATTATTTCACTATTAGAAAATATAAAAGAAAATGATAAGTACATAGTAAGTGATGTTGAAACACTAGAGTCATATACTTCTCCCCCATCTAGATATACTGATGCCAGTTTAGTAAAAAAATTAGAAGAGTTAGAAATTGGAAGACCTTCAACATATGCCTCTATAATTCAAACAATTGTTAATAGAGGTTATGTTTTAAAAAGTGGAAAATCATTCATACTTAATGATCGTGGTAGAGTAGTAAATGTATTTTTATGTAATTATTTTAAAAAATTTCTTGAATATAAATTTACAGCTGATTTAGAAAATCAGCTTGATGATGTAGCTGCTGATAAAGCAGAATGGAAAAATATTGTTTTAAATTTTTGGAAGGATTTTGAGTTTTTCATTAATGAGGTTATGGGTAAGCCTAATAGAGAAGTTATTGATGTGATAAATGAAGAATTATCACCAGTAATTTTTAAAAAAATTGGAGGAGACATAGATATCAAATGTTCCTCTTGGGCCAACACAGAAAATTGTGAGGGCAATTTGGGTGTGAAAGTTGGAAAAATGGGAGGATTTATTGGCTGTTCAAATTACCCTGAATGTAAATTTACAATTTCTATAGGTGCATTCATTAAAGAGGTAAATCCAAAAAATCGTGAGGGAGATGAGATCATCACTTTTCCAAGAACCCTAGGAATAGATGCTGACTCTAAAAAAGAAATAGCAGTTCACTTGGGTCCTTATGGCTATTATCTACAATTAGGAAAAGAAACTGATGAAGATAAACCTAAAAGAGTAACTCTTCCTAAAAGCTATGATCAAAATACTATTGGTATGAATATTGCTAGTCAGTTAATTAAGCTACCAATAACACTTGGAAATTTTCCAAATAGTGAAGATCCGGTAATAGCAAACATAGGCGCGTATGGACCATATGTTAAATACCAAGATATTTTTGCCTCTTTGGGAAGAAAATATGATGTCTTGGAAATTAGTTTAGATCAAGCAGTGGAATTGATAACTATTAAAAAAAATAAACCTACAAATAAAGTAAGAGAAATAGGAGTCCTAAAGAGAAGAAAGCAAAGAGCAAATCTCTATAAAGGTAAGTCAGGGAAATTTTATTTTAAGATAGGGATAATGAATTATAAAATTCCTCCAGAATATGATGGAGAAAATTTAACAATTGAGGATGTAGAAAAAATACTTAAAGCTAATCGCTAACTTTTTTTAAATTTAACTCTTTTAATTGTTTATTATCTATTTTAACTGGTGCATTCATCATTAAATCTTGAGCTCTTTGGTTAAACGGAAAAGCTATTACTTCTCTTATATTTTCATTTTCACTGAGTAACATAATTATTCTGTCTAAACCCGGTGCACATCCTCCGTGAGGGGGAACTCCATAATGAAAAGCATCAAACAAAGCACTAAATTTTGATTTAATCTCACTTTCGCCATATCCTGCAATTTCGAAAGCTTTTTTCATGATATCTGGTCTATGGTTTCTTATGGCTCCAGATGACAATTCTATTCCATTACATACGATGTCGTATTGATATGCTAAAACATTCAAGGGTTCATCTTTCGTCAATGCATCCATTCCTCCTTGAGGCATAGAAAAAGGATTGTGACTAAAGTCAATCTTGCCAGTTAAAACATCTTTTTCATACATAGGGTAGTCTACAATCCAGCAAAATTCATATTTATTTTTATCAATTAAATTTAAATCCTCTCCTACTTTTGAAATAACTTTTGATGAAAACTCATATGACTCATCTGGTAAATCACACACAAAAAGTAATCCATCATTTGGATTAAAATTATTATCTTTAATCATTTGGTTTAACTTTTCTTGATTAAAATTTTTAGCTAATGGGCCTTTAGGTAGTGAATTTTCAAAGTTTATATATCCAAGACCTTTTTTTCCTTGTTCTTGAGCCCATTTATTAAGGTTATCATAAAAACTTCTTGGCTTACCCTCAGAATTGAGGGCTTGAATACAATTAACAATAGCGCCCTTTTTTATTAAATTTTCAAAAATTTGAAGACCTGAACCCTCAAAATAATTTGTTACATTAGCTAATCTCAGAGGATTTCTTAAATCTGGTTTATCGCATCCAAAACTCTCAACACTATCTTTGTAAGTAAAAGTTGGGAATGGAAGCTTATTAACTGATTTGTCTGTAGGTTTAAATCTATCAAAAGTATTAAATAGTAAACGACTGATGACGTCTAAAACATCCTCTTGTGTGGCAAAACTCATTTCCATATCAATTTGATAAAATTCACCAGGGGATCTATCAGCCCTACTATCTTCATCTCTGAAACATGGGGCTATTTGAAAATATTTATCAACACCAGAGGCCATATAAAGTTGCTTAAATTGCTGAGGTGCTTGAGGCAAAGCATAAAAAGATCCTTTATGTAATCTGGAAGGTACCAGGTAATCTCTAGCGCCTTCTGGAGAAGGAGCTGTTAGAATTGGAGTTGCTAATTCCATGAAACCCTCTTTATTCATAAAATCTCTTACATAATTTATAATTTGATTTCTTAGCTTAATGTTACGTTGCATTTTGGATCTTCTAAGGTCTAAATACCTATACTTTAGTCTTACCTCTTCACCATAATCACTATCTGAATTTACCTCAAGCGGGAGAGCTTTAGAGCATCGGCTTAATATTTCAAAACTCTCTATTTTCAATTCAACTTCGCCTGACTCCAAATTTGTATTAATAGTTTCCTCGCTTCTTTTAGTTATTAGGCCAGAAATTTTAATTACATCCTCGTTTTTTATTTTTGATAATTCAGAAAAATTAACAGATGTATTATCTACTACACATTGTAAAAGTGAGGTTGAATCTCTTAAATCTATAAATAATAGATTTCCGTGATCTCTTGATCTATTAACCCATCCGGAGACCGTAATTTTTTTATCTACTAGTTTATTATCAATATCTTTTAAATAATAATCTCTATAAGTGTTCATAATACTTTCTAATTAGTGACAAATTAATATTATGGTTATTCTCATAAAGCAAATGATTAATGGTTTTTGCTGCCTCAAATGCTCCTAGATATGTTCTTTCAATATGACTCATTACTTCAATAATAATCTGTTCTGGAACAGTTATGGATTTTAAAGACAAATATTTTTTTATTAATTTTAAAAGAAGATCTTTATTAGGGTTTTGTATATTGGATAAATTAAATTGTCTTAACCTTGAGTCAATATCTGGTAAATAAATTTTGTCAGATAAATTTTCAATTGAACTGTCAGAGGTAAATATAGTCAATGGAATATTATTTGATATAAAGTGCTGTAAGAAGTGAAAAAAATTTTCATCTTTTGCAGGTAAATTATTTAGGTCTAAATAAGTTTCTTTCTTTATGTGTAAATCTTTAGGTAATTTATTAATCAAATTAGTTTCAAAAACCTTAGAAAAATTATTTGCAATCGAGGTTTTACCAGATTTTCTAGGTCCATAAATAATTAGGTATTTTACTCTTTTCTTGAGCGATTGAATTACTGAATCATTTTCTGAAGAAAGTATAATTTCCTCATCAGAGCTGTCTAAATTTAAAAATGTTTGCACTAAAAAAAGTTTACCAAGAAATTAATCTGTTTATCATCATAAATATTTTCGAAATCTAATAAAAATTTGTTTTGTTCATAAGATAATATCTTGGGTTCTAAACCAGTAAAGTATTTTAATTTCTTATAATTTGATGGATCTATAGATAATCGATAAGAGCTTTTATTTTTATCCAAGAGATTAAACCATAATGATTTTAAATTTATATTTTTTGAGAACTTTTGTAATCGAAAATAATTTTCATTAAAGTTTAAGTATATATAAGAGTCTTTTTCAAATTTTTGAATAATAAAATTCGGACAATTTTCAAATTTATTATTAAATTTAAAAAAATTTTCTAGTAATGAACAATTTAAAAAAAATAAATTATGATTGATATTTTTTGCATATAAATCTTTGGATAAATTATCTATATCAACATTAAAAGATATTTGAGTATTACTAAAATTAATATTATAAATATTTTCTTCTATTGAAGGTATAATGTCTTCCTCGGTAATTGAATTATTTATTCTTAAAAGTAATTCTTGATAATTTTTAAGATTGCTGTCTTTTTGAATAGTAATTTCTTGATAAGCTGATAAATTTTTTAAATTAAATGCAAGGAATATAATAATTAGATATAAATATTTCATTGAGCAAACTATACAAAAAATCGGGTGTTGATGTAATAAAAACTGATAAACTTATTAGTCAGGCACTAAAATTCATCAAAAGCTCTCACAATGATAAAGTTTTAGGAAATAAATTAGGTTTTAGTGCAGAATATAGAGTCAATAAGGATGTTACGCTTTGTGCCGCCACGGATGGAGTTGGAACTAAGGCTATATTGGCTGCTGAGCTTAATGATTATAAAGGAATTGGACAAGATTTGGTTGCGATGTGCTCAAATGATTTGCTTTGCAACAAGGCAAAACCACTATTTTTTTTAGACTACTTTGCCTGCGGTTCGGTCAAGTCTAAACAATATACTGAAATATTGAGAAGTATCACAGGTGCCTGCAAAAAAATTAATTGCTCACTTATTGGAGGTGAAACTGCTGAAATGCCATCTTTATATAAGAGTAATCATTTTGATATTGCTGGTTTTCTATTAGGTATAAAAGAGAGATATAAAACTTTAAATGTAACAAGAGGGGATCTTATATTTGGAATAAAATCAAATGGATTTCACTCAAATGGATTTTCTCTTATTAGAAAAATTATTAGTAAAAATAAAATTAATATTAAAAGGGCAAAATTTAATAAACAAAAGCTTTCTAATCTTATAATGAGACCTACACGTCTTTACCATAGGTATATTAATTATTATGATTTAAAGTATATAAAGACACTCTCCCATATTACTGGAGGTGGTGTTTATTCAAATTTCAAACGTAGTATACCTAAGGGTACAAAATTTGATTTAAATATAATTAAGCTACCTAAGGAGTACGATTTTATTAAAGATAACATAAATATTTCTGACCTTGAATTAATGGAAATTTTCAATTGTGGAATAGGAATGATATTTGTAATTAACAAAAAATATTATAAGAGATTTATTAAAAGGAACTTGTTTAGTCTAATTGGTGAAATTAAATAATCATAAAAAAGTATCCTTTTTAATATCAGGGAGTGGTTCTAATCTTCTAAAAATATTAAAAAAAAATCATATAAATAAAGATTTTAAAGTCATAGCTATTATCAGTAATAATAATATCTCAACAAGAATTAAATCTTATGTGGGTAAGATTTATAAAGATGTGTTGGTTAATGAATACCAAAGAACATTACAAAAAGAAAATTTCAATAATACAGAAATTATTTTTTCAGTTGGTTATATGAAAGTCATTGAAAAGAGAATTATAAATAACTTTGATGTTATAAATTTACATCCCTCCATCCTTCCTAGTTATAAAGGACTTATGACACAAAAAAGAATGTTAATAAATAATGAAAAATACTATGGTTTTACCATTCATAAGGTTTCTCCTGAATTAGACGATGGTCAAATAATCTCAAATAAATCAAAAAAAATTAACACTAAAAATGAGTCAGATCTTATGAAAAAACATAAAAGTTTAGAGCATCAATTTGTATACAAACAACTAGTTAATTATTTACTAAACTAGTTCAAATCCTGAAAAAAAGAAACTGATTTCAATTTTTGCATTTTCCTCAGAGTCACTTCCATGAACTGAGTTTGCTTCAATAGACTCAGCGTATTTTTTTCTTATAGTTCCTTCTTCTGCTTCATCTGGGTTAGTCGCGCCCATAATTTTACGATATTTTATTACAGCGTCCACTCCCTCTAAAACTTGTACTTGAACAGGACCGGATGTCATGAACTTGACCAGGCTATCAAAAAAAGGTCTTTCTCTATGGACATCATAAAAAATTTGTGCTTGATTTTTAGTTAAATATATTTTTTTTGAAGCTAAAATTTTTAAATCAGCACTTTCAATCATTTGATTAATATGACCAATTAAATTTCTTTTTACTGCATCCGGCTTAATTATTGAAAAAGTTTTTTGCATTTTAACACCTAATTTTTGAAATATTTATTTATAAAATCTGCAATCAATGTCAAGCCGAAACCTGTAGAACCTTTATTGTTCATAATATCTCCAGCATTTTTCCAAGTGGTTCCAGCAATGTCAAGATGTGCCCATTTAGTGTCCTTAGGTACAAACCTTTGTAAAAACTGAGCTGCAGTTACAGATCCACCATATCTGCCCACTCCAATATTTTTCAAATCTACAAATGGTGAGTTAAGTTCTTTATCGAAATCATCATGTAAAGGCATTCTCCAGACTTTTTCATTGGTATCTTGTCCAGATTGATAAAGTGCGTCAGCTAATTTATCATCATTACTGAATAATCCTGCATAATGTTGTCCTAAAGCAACCATAATTGCTCCTGTAAGTGTTGCAAAATCAATTACAACTTTTGGTTTATATTTTTCACAGCCATAGGTAATTATATCGGCTAGAACAAGTCTACCCTCAGCATCAGTATTCAAGACTTCTACATTTATTCCTTTATAGGATTTAATGATATCTCCAGGTTTATAAGCACTTCCACTTGGCATATTTTCAACAAGTCCAACAATTCCTGCAAAAGAAAAATTTGTTTTTATTTCACTTAAATATTTAATTATAGAAACGGTAACTGCAGCACCAGCCATATCCCATTTCATATCTTCCATACCGCCACTTGGCTTAATTGATATTCCTCCGCTATCAAAGCAGACACCTTTACCAACAAACAAAATATCAACATTTTTTTTTGACTTATTCTTAATAAATTCCATCACTAATGGATCTCTTTTACTGCCTTGACTAACTGCCAATAAGCAATTCATACCAATTTTCATTAATTTTTTTTTATCTAAGGTAGATATCTTTACAGTCTTTTTATTAATTTGTGACTGTGTTCTTCTTGAAAAAGAATTTGGATATATAATATTACTTGGTTCAGTTACTAACTCTTTCAAAAAATTAATAGACTTTAACAAGCTATGGTAATTCTGTGAGAGTTTAAAAGTAGTTTTATATTTTGTTAATATTGAGTTTTTTTTATAAATAGAATAAATAAAATCTTTCTGCAAAAAACCATAAACTATTGGATCTAAATCTTTTTTTAATTTTGTATTAATGACAACATTAGAAATTAAATATTTTATGGATTTATCATATATAAAAGATCCTAAAATAGTTTTTTTAAAATGGTTTTTGGATATACTTTTGGAGTATATGTTTAAAAGGAATTGAGAGTTTTTGATAATTAATGAGTATTTAAAAATGACTATTTTATTATATTTGTAATCTACTAAATCTTTTTTTGAGGGTGTTTGATCAATTACATTAACTAGTAATTTTATACTTTGATTAGGTTTATTTATTAAGTTAAATTGAGCTTTCATGTTTGGAGGAATAAGATCATACATAATTTTAACTTATTTAAAATATATTTTAGTAAACATTGTAATTTTTATTGGATTGATATGGCTTTCTCAAATTTTAAGAATATTAGAATTACAACATTCAATTACTACACAACTATTTGAAGTAATTAAAACCACATTGTTTGTTTTGCCAAGTTTTATAAGTCCACTAATGCCTTTTTTATTAGTTATAGCTAGTTTTTTTTTAAATTATAAATTCAGTAGCAGTAATGAAATTATTATATTTAAACAGTATTTTTCATTTAAAAATAATTTAATTTTATTTTTTATTTTATTTAGTGGTATATTTTTTTTCTATTTTATTAACAATGAATTTCTATCTGTAAATTTATATCACAAATATAAAATTCAAGAATTAGAGATTAGAAATAATCTGAAGCTAGGTGTTCCCTCACAAAATGAATTCCACATTGAAGGGGAAGTAAGTATTTTTTTTAGTAAACAACAAAATAATAAATTCTTAGATATAGAGGCATTCATTTATGATGGCGGACAATTTATTACAGCAAAAGAAGCATACATAGAAATTGAAAATAGAAATTATAATATAATTTTCAATAATGGAGAGCGTGTTATCTTAAACAATGTTGAGAAAAGTAAAACAATTTTTGATAAATTTATTTATGGAATTGAAAATAAAGCAGTCGAAATTCTAATGATGGATAGAGAGCATTACAATACTTTAGAGTTACTTAAAAATGATGATAAAGAATTTTACTATCATGGACATAATAGGATTTATCAGTATATTCTCACATTCGGAATTATTATTTGTTCATTTAAAATTTTTTTTAATTATGCTTCAAAAAAAAGTAACTTTAAATATCATTTTGTAGTATTTTTTATTGTTTTAATAATACACGTTATAAATTCATATTTATTATTTTTATTAAATAACAACACAAGTTTTAACTTATATTTTTATTATTTAATTAATTTATTGGTACTATTTTTGTTTACTTATTTAATATTCAATTCAAATGAAAATAATTAACCTTCTTTATATTAAATATATTTTATCTTTATTAATATGTTTACTTTCAAGTTCGGTAGTATTTTTTATTTTTTCTTTATTAGGAAATTTAGATGAAAAATATTTATTTAATGTAATAATGAAAGTAAGTTTTTATAATTCTTTACAAATATTATCATATGTTCCAGCTTTTATTTTTTTATTATCTGTAATTTTATTTACCATTTTTTTGAGGTCAAAAAATGAAATAATAATAGTGAAAAGTTATATGAACATTAAAATGCTAGCTGTATTTTTTTTACCAATAGTTATTTTTTTTACAATTTTAGAATTAAATAAAAATGATTTTGGTTTACTTCTAGAGGATTTAAAAAAGAACCTCATAAAAGATAGAAGTGAATTTAATACAAAAATAATAATTAATAATAATACCAATTCAAAATCATATATTATTTTAAAAAATGTGAATCCTGATGATACCAGTAATGCTGAATATAGGTCATATGATCTTTTAGATAAAAAAATTAAATTAGCTCAATTTAGCGATAATTTAATTTATTCAAATAATACTCTAGTTGCAAAAAGTTATACTCAATATCAAAATGATATTATTAAGGATTATCAGATCTCAAAGTCAATTAATTTTGATGCTAGTAATTTTATTTACCAAAATTTTCTTGTAAAGGATATTTCAATAAATGATCAAATTAAAATTGATAAAAAATTAATAAATACTCTATCATTTTTTATATTTTTTTTTTCTTATGTTTTTTTAACTTTTTTAAATAAAGACACGGTAAGTACGAAAAATAGTTTAAAAAAACCAATATTTATATGTATTACTATTTTAATATATTCATTTTTTATATTTAATAATTCTTTAAGCTTTTATAAACAAGAGTTTGAATTTCTTGCGAGCTTTATAGCTAGTTTATTTTTTTTAAAAGTTTATTTGAATGAATAAGTTTTTAATTATTTTTTTAATAGCTGTATTTTTTTTAAGGCATGTAATTATTCTAAAAGCTAATGATGACACTTATATAAATACCTCCAATATTATCTATGATGAAAAAAATAATATTGTTGAATTAGCTGAAAATTCAAAAATCAATTTTAATGATACAAATATTCTAGTAGATAGAGGAATAATTGACTACAATAATGACTCTATTGAAATTTTTGGAAATTTTTATCTTTACCAAGAGTTTAATATTTTGAGTGGAAAAAATTTAATTGGTAATACAAAGCTAAGTAATTTTACCACTAGTGAAGTAAGTTACATTTATAACAATGACTTAAAAATAGACTCAGATAGAGCTGTAAGATCTGATGAAATTGTAACATTTTATAATAATTTTTTAACACCTTGTGAATTAGATGGTTACTTCAATTGCCCTACGTGGTCTCTTAGAATAGATAAAACTATATATAATATTGATAAAGATAAATTTGACCATTTTGATAGTTTTTTACAAATTGCAGATTATAAAGTTTTTTATCTTCCATATTTTTCTCACTATGGATCAAAAGCTCCAAGACAAAAAGGTTTTTTGACACCATCAATTGAATTTAATATCGGGGGTGATGCTGGGATTATAACACCTTATTATTATCCATTAAGAGATGAAACAGAAATATTATTTAAACCAAAATTTATTTTAGATAATAATATCAACTATTTTGATAAATACACTTTAAACACAAACATTAATCACAAAGGTCCGGGTGGTGATATTTTAATAGATATTTACAATGAAAAAATTAATGTTGACTCAAAAAATTACACCTCTGTCAGGGTAAATTCCAAACAAATATTAAACAAACAAAATATTTTGAGCTATGAAGCTCTGATTACAAATAGTGTTTCAACTACAAGATCTATCAATGAAAATCCAAATACATTTGAAGATATTTTTATTAGATTAGATAGTTATGATATTTTTGATGACTCAGATTATTTAAGGAGTGAATTATCTACTGTTGAGGCTTTAGATAATACTAATTCTGGATTAATTCCGTTAGCACCCTCAATTAGATATAGTAGTCAAAAATTATTAATGGATGACTTAACTTTTACAAATGACTTGAAAATTCTCAATTTGAAGAGAAATGAGTCAAGTATTGGAAAACCATCAAATATTTTCTCATTAAAAACAAATAATTCTTTAAAATCAAACAGTAGGAATAAAAACACAGTATTTTACAACAAAATTAATTTAATTAATAATTTAGGTAGTTATGAATATCAACATAAGCCGAGTCTTAACGATGATGTTATTGAAAGCAATATTCTTTTATCTTCTGATGTTTTTTTTAATGTAAATAAGAATATTGTGCCAAGAGTAAAACTTATTCAAAATTTAAACATACTATCTGACAATATAATAAATGAAGATAGTAAATCTATAACGTTTAACTATCACAATCAATACGCCGATAATAGGATTTATGGTAGTGATTTAGAGGATAATTCTTCAAGAGTGGTTTATGGAATGGAGAGTAAAATTGATATTTATCAAAAGAATATATTTTTTAATATTAATCAGTCATACGATTTCAATAAAAACAATAATTATGCAAAGAAAATCAATCAAACATCAAATTTTTCTGATCTAGCACTAGAAGCAAAAACTAATTTAAATAATATATTTTTTAAAATAGATAGTAGATTGAGCAACAGGGAACTTGAAAAAAAGGAGATGAACTATTTCTTTGGTTACTCAAATTTATTTGATCTAAAACTAAATTATAATGAAACAGATGCAAAGGCATTTGAAAGTTTGTCAACAGATACACAATTCTTAGGAGCTTCTATAGAAAAAAGATTAAATGAAAATGTTATGTTATCAGTAAGTTCAGATCTTGATTTAAAAAATGATTACAGCCCTTTATCTCAAACAATTAAACTAAGTTTATTTGATGAATGTTCAAAATTAGATATTTCATACAAAGATCAAAGGTTTAATGATAACTACAACACTAAGCCTAGTGAGACAATTAATATAAGCTTATCAATGGACTACTTAGGTTTCTTTGGATATGAACAAAAAAGTAATGTTTTTTTTGAAAAAACAGGTGAATTTAATTATGGTAATTAAAATTTTTTTAACAATATTTTTATTTTTCTTAATGCATGGCCAATCATTATCTAATATTATTTATGAAAAAAATAATATTGTTGTTACAGAGTTTGACATACAGATTTATCAAAAACTTTACAAAGAAAGTTACAACGCTGATATTGATAAATCAAATTCTTTAAAAGATGTTGTTCTTATTAACAATCTGATTAAAAATTTAGAGATAAATAATCCCGAATTTTTGAATGTAATTGATAATGAAATTTTACTAAGACTTGGCCAAGAATCTTTTGAAAATGATGGCATTAAAAATTTTTTTAGATTTGCAAGAATAAGAGATGAATTCTTGATTGATTATTTTCAAAATAAATTAAATCTACCAGAGCTTATTAAGTTATTCAGTGGGCTGGAAAATTTAACTTTACCATTGAGTATTGATAATTGTTTAATTATTAAAGAAGTATTTGATCTAAAGGATAATGAAGAGTTTATAAAAAATTTTTATAATAATTTAAAGAATAACACTAAAGACTTTCAAGTAACTTTAAATAATGTCAAATATAGAGTTTGTATGGATGATTTAAAATTTCAATCTCTTGAAAAATTAATTGTTGATTATATTCAAATTCAAACAGCTGAAGATTTTGAAAAATTTGTTTATGAAAAAACAAGAAATTAAAAGAAAATATATTTTTTTAGGAGATGTAGAATCTATTAATATTGAAATAATAATTAAATCTTTTGAATATCTAAAAAATAAAGTCAATTATATTTTAATTTGTAACAAAAATGATTTTATAAAAAACTCATATTACAAAAAATCTAATTTAAAAATAAATGAAATTCTAGATCCATTAAGTTTTAATAACTATAATAGAAGGCAGCTCAATATATTCAACATAGAAAATATTAGTAAAAAAAAATATATAAACTTACTAAATCAAATTAAAATATCAAACAACATAGCAAACAATACTAAATACGATCTTATTACTATGCCAATCAACAAATCTATTTTTAAAAAGAAGATAAAATTTATAGGTATGACTGAATACCTAGGTAAAATAAATGAAAGTGATACCCTAATGTTAATGCATGGTGATAAATTTTCAATCATACCTTTGACAACACATATTAATTTAAAAGACGTGTCCAAATATATTAATTCAAAATTAATAAATAGTTTTTTAAAAAAAGTTTTTATTAATATTAAAAAAAGCAAATATAAGCTTAAGTTTCGAAATATTAAATTTTTATGCTACAACCCACATTGCAGCGAGGAAGGAACTCTTGGTAATGAGGATATAAAATTAAAAAATATATTAAAAAAATTTAAGATAATTAAAGGGCCCTTCTCTGGAGATAGTATTTTTATGAAAATAGAAAAAAAAACTTTATTTATCTCAACTTATCATGACCAAGCTTTGATACCTTTTAAGTTATTGAATAAAAAAAGTATAAATATCACTTTAGGTTTAAATTACCGTAGACTTAGTCCAGCGCATGGAACTGCAATAGATATTAAAAATAAATCAATTGCTGATAATAATTCATATCTGACATGCCTTTTGTATTAAAAAAAAGATATGGTCAGAATTTTTTAATTGATCAAAACATACTCCTAAAAATTTCTAATCTAATTAATTCAGAAAATCTTAATATTTTAGAAATAGGACCCGGGGACGGTAAATTAACTGATAAGATTATTTTAAAAAAGCCATCAATGCTAACACTAGTTGAAATAGATAAAGATCTAATTAAAAATTTAAAAAATAAATATTCAACAAACAAGAAAATTAATTTAATAAATGCAGATTTCCTCAAGTACGAAATAAAAAATCAGTATGAATTAATTATTTCTAATTTACCTTATAATATTTCTTCTCAAATATTGGTTAAATTATCTACTATGACTTTATCTCCAGATACTTTAATTTTGATGTTTCAAAAAGAATTCGCTCAAAGGCTTTTAGATAAAAAATTAAACTCCATAAACTCATTGATTAAATGTTTTTATAGTATTGAGTTGAATTTTAATGTAAGTAAAAATTGTTATCGCCCAATACCTAAAGTTGACTCATCTGTTCTTACTTTCAGGAAATTGAAAAAGAAGTTACTTAATTTTGAAGAAATTAATAAATATATAACATTTAAGAGAAATTTATTTTCTCATAAAAGAAAGTCACTTAAAAATTTATTAAAAAAATATAACCTTAATTGCAAAAATGATTTAAATTTAAGGGTAGAAGATCTTAAACTTGATGAATTAATAAGCATATTTAGAGCGACTAGCTCCTAAATTTATCAACAAAATTTGTCAAATTATTGAGTCTAGGTCTTTTTAGTCTCTCTGACTCAATTATATTTTTAATTTGTTTCACACAAATATTTATATCTTTATTAATAACTACATAATCATATTCAGGAAAGTGAGATATTTCATTTTGAACTAAATTCATTCGTTTTTTCATCTCTGTATTTGTATCTCTACCTCTAGTTTTTAGTCTATTTACTAATTCTTTTTTACTGGGTGGTAAAATGAATATACCAACGACATCCATTTTGCTCTGCTTTAGTTGCTGAAAACCTTGCCAATCAATATCAAACAAAACATCTTTATTTTTTTCAAAAAAAGTAATAATTGTTTTTTTAAGTGTGCCATATTTGAAACCAAATACCTCAGCATACTCCAGAAATTTATTTTTCTTTATTAAATTTGAAAATTCCTTGTCACTTAAAAATAAATAGTCCTTTTTATGAATTTCTCCTTTTCTCTTTGGCCTTGTTGTGCAGGAGACTGACAAGGATATAAACTTGTCAATTTTTAATAACTTTTTTGAAATTGTAGTTTTTCCTGCACCTGAGGGTGAAGACAAAACAATACAAAAGTTATTACTTTTAATCACCAAATATTAAGCTTGCGTTTGTTCCTCCAAAACCAAATGAATTAGATATTATGTTATTTACACTCATAGAAATTGCCTCGTGGGGTATAAGATTTATTGAAGTGTCAGCACTAGGGTTATCAAGATTCAAAGTTGGTGGAAGGGTTTTAGTTTCAAGAGATTTAAATGAAAATACTGCTTCGACAGCTCCTGCAGCTCCCAACAAATGACCAATTGCAGATTTATTTGAACTCATAAATAAATCTTTATTAGATCCAAATAATTTTTCAACTGCAGACAGTTCGATGATATCTCCAACTGGAGTTGATGTTCCATGAGCATTTATATAACCAATGTCTTCAGCATTAAGTAAAGACTCCTGCAAAGCCATTTCCATGGCTCTAAAACCACCATTACCATCTTCGGAGGGCTTAGTAATATGATAGGCATCACCTGACATTCCATATCCTTTCACCTCTCCGTAAATTTTTGCATTCCTTTGTTTTGCATGCTCATATTCCTCAAGCACTAAAACTCCAGCACCCTCTCCCATAACAAAACCTGATCTGTCTCTGTCCCAAGGTCTCGAACCTTTCTCTGGATTTTCGTTAAATGTATCACAAAGAGCTCTAGCTGCAGAAAAGCCTGAGATACCCAAAGGACATATTGCTGCTTCAGCACCTCCGCAAACCATTAAGTCAGCTTTATTATTTTTAATTAATGTAAAAGAGTCCCCTATTGCATGAGTGCCAGTAGCACATGCTGTTACAGGAGAGCTGTTTGGGCCTTTAAGATTATACTTTATAGAAATATGGCCTGATAATAAATTTATGAGAGATGATGGAATAAAAAAAGGTGAGATTTTTCTTATTCCTTGATTATCTAAAATTGAAGAGTTCTTGTAAATGGTATCTAGTCCACCTATTCCAGACCCAACCATAACTCCAAATCTGTAAGAACTTTCATTTTGAGACACGAAACCAGAGTCTTTGATTGCTTCATCTGCAGCAATTAAACCTAAAATAATAAATCTATCTATTTTTCTTTGGTCTCTAGTGCTGACAATTTCTTCATTTATTTCTGTATCCTCTATTAGACCAGCAATCTTGCATGGATAGTTATCAACATTAAACTTAGTAATTTTTGATATTCCACTATTAGACTCAATAAGAGAGTTCCATGAGGAGTTTACATTATTACCTAATGGATTAATTGTTCCAAGTCCGGTAACTACTACTCGCCTCAATTGATATAATTTCTAAAATTAATTTGAATTAGCTGACAGATAAGTAACTGCATCTTTGAGTGTGACTATTTTTTCTGCAGCATCATCTGGTATTTCGCAACCAAATTCTTCTTCAAACGCCATAACAAGTTCAACTGTATCTAAACTGTCTGCACCTAAATCATCAATAAATTTAGAGTCGCTCTGAATTTTGGACTCTTCAACACCTAAATGTTCAACTACAATTTTTTTAACTCTTTCTTCAATATCGCTCATTTTATAAACCTCTTAGTAATAAATTTAAAAGTTCGTACCACATTATAGTTAATATTCAAATAATTAAATTAACGCTAGACCACCATTTACATGCAAGGTTTGTCCTGTAATATAATCAGCGTTTTCAGAGCATAAAAAACCTACTACTTTTGCTATATCACTAGCATTACCCAGTTTTTTCATAGGTATACGTTCTAAAATGGCGTTTTTTTGGCCATCATTTAACTTATCAGTCATATTAGATTGAATAAATCCTGGTGCCACACTGTTAACTGTAATATTTCTAGTTGACAATTCCAAAGCAAGACTTTTAACCATTCCTGAAATAGCAGCTTTGGATGCTGAGTAATTTACTTGACCTGGATTACCAGTATGAGCTACGACAGATGATATAAATACAACTCTACCAAACCTTTTTTTAACCATTTTTTTAGTAAAATGTTTAAGTAAATGAAAAGATGAGTTTAAATTTACATTTATAACATTATTCCATTCCTCAGGAGACATTCTCAAAAAAATATTATCTCTATTAAGCCCTGCATTTAGAACAAGATAATCAATATCAAAGTCAAAAATGTCATCTAAATTTGTGTTTTCAATATTATTAAGATTTAATTCACTAAATCTTATATAATCTTGGTCTGGTTTCACTTTACTAATATCTGTGGTTGTTGAGTAAATTTCTTGACAACCATTTTTATTAAAGTATTGGCATATTGAACCTCCAATAGAGCCAGTTCCACCAGTCACTAATAATTTTTTATTATCAAACATGTTGAATGTCCTCAATGTTACTAAACAATTTTTTATCACCTTGAAAGTCTTTTGGTAAAAAGTTTAATAATGTTTTTTTTGGTCCAATTTCTATAAATGTATCAATTTCATTTTGCAAAATGTATTCTATAGTGTCTGACCACATTACTGGAGAATGAATCTGAAGTGATAACTGATTAATATAATCTTTTTCTGAAATATTTTTATAATTGATTAATTTATGATTAGAAATTAAGTCTAAATTAATTTTTTTGAATAAAATGTCTTCAATTTTTTCATTAAATATTTTTGAGCTATCTCTCATTAAATCAGAATGGAATGGGGCTGAAACATTTAAAGGTATATATTTACCTATAGGATTTTGTTCTTTAAATTTATTTACTATATCTTTCAGTCCACATATGACAACTTGTCTATCAGAATTGAGATTAGCTAAATAAACTCCATTTCCAAACATATTTAAATCAATTTTAAAATCTTCTTTTTTCAAAATTGCATACATTAAATATTTATCGGGATCTGATACAATTGACATTGAGTCTCCTCGACATTTAACTACTTCAAGCATATCCTCAAAATCTAAAGTCTGTGCAAAATACAAAGCGCAATACTCACCCAAAGAATGACCAGCCATTATTATTTTTGAATAATTCTTTTGTAAAAAATCTCTACAAAGGTCAATTATAATTGAACTATAAACAAAAATCATTGGTTGGCTGTACTGTGTTAAATTTAAAAGTTTAGGATCTTTTTGAGCTTCTAATAAATCATATCCCAGTATTTTTGAACTTATAGAGTACCTCTCTTTGACCCAATCATATTTATTAACAAAATCAATGCCCATTTCAGAAAATTGGGAGCCTTGACCTGTAAATAGCAAAGAAAGATTTTTATTTGACATAGTTAAATTATATCTATAGACACTCTTTTTACATGACTAACATATATGAGACAACAATTATAGTAAAACCTGACCTTGCTAATGATCAGTTGAAAAGTCTTAACACTTCTATTGATCAATTTTTTTCTGAAAATAATGTCTCTATTGGATATAGAGAGGACTGGGGTATTAAAAATTTAAAGTCTACAATTAATAAATATTCTAAGGGCTCCTTCAAATTTATGCGCTTTAATGCATCAGCTGATTTCCCAAAAAAACTTGATAGCTTTCTAAAATTTAATACAGACTGTCTACGCTTTCTTATAACTAAATCATTTAACGAACTTGAAGAAGTTACTCCTCAAGTAAATAAGGACAATTAATGAAAAAAAATTTAAATATTTCAAGCCAAGAATTAATGAAGCTTGACTATAAGCATACACATATCCTTAAAAAATTTACTAATGATAATGGTAAAATAATTCCTCAAAGAGTTACCAATATGTCTAGATCAATACACACTAGAATAACTAAGGCTATAAAACAAGCTAGGTTCTTATCATTAATATAAGCCTATGACTAAAGTTGTTGTTTTAGAAAAATTCAAAAAAAATTGGGAGATTGGTTCAGTTGTCTCGGTCAAAGATGGATATGCAAGAAACTACCTAATACCCACTGGTAAAGCTAAATTTGCAACTAAGCAAAATATTGAGGAAATAAAGAATTTGGAAAAGAGTCTTTTAGAAAAGGACAATGAGAATAAGTCTCTAGCAAATGAAACAGCACAAAAAATTAATAAATTGAAATTTTACAAAGAAATAGCTGCTAAAGAAAACGGTGAGCTGTATGGATCAATAAATGTAGGGGATATAGTTACCTTTTTAAGTGAAAACGACGTTAATATTCAAAAGAAGTTTATAAAGCTTGGTAACAAAATAAAATCTACTGGTGAGTACACAGTAGATATAGATTTACATCCCGAAGTGAATTGTTCACTTGATATTGAGATCTTATCCCCGAAAAGTTCTTCCTAGGACTATCTTTTTTTTAAATTTATAAATAACTTACATTAAATGCAAAAGACTTTTGATAGTTTGAAAGACAATGATATTGAAATTATTGTTATTGCATACCTGCTTAAGCACCCAGAATTAATTGATACACATTACGAATATTTGGATAATTCTTTATTTGCAAATATAGAAAATTTAAAAATATTTAATGTGCTTGAGGATTTTCATAAATCACAGAAAAATATCTCTATTGATACAATTAAAAACTATATTCCTGATATTCAATCTAAGACACATAAGGACTTATCATTACAAATAGATCAAATAGTTTTTTCAAAGGATGTTTTTTCAAATTACTTAGAAACTCTTCAAGAATTATATTTAAGAAGAGAGCTTTTCAAGATTACACAAAATAAAAATAATGAATCAACAACATTTGAGACGTCAAATAATATTAAAGATATTTTTTTAGATCTTGAAAAAAAATTATTTGATCTATCTAATTTAAAAAAAGAGAATTACGAATTTAGAAATTTTGCGTCTGTCACCAAAGCGTCTCTTCAACTAGTTGAAAGGGCATTTAAAAAAAAAGGAAAGTATTCAGGAATTATTTCAGGTTTTGTGGATTTAGACAACATGTTGGGAGGATTACAAAACTCTGACCTTATTATTCTTGCCGGAAGACCATCAATGGGAAAAACTGCTCTTGCAACTAATATAGCTTTTAATGCTTCTAAATATTTTTCTCAAGAACAAGAAGAAGGTTCTGTTGTAATGTTCTCATTAGAAATGTCAGCTGAACAAATTGGCTTGAGAATTCTAGCTGAACAATCAAAGATACCCAGCGATAAACTTCGAAAAGGTGAACTCAATGAAAAAGACTCTCTTGAACTTCAAAATACTTACAAAGAAATTAATAATTTAAATTTTTTTTTTGATGATAGTCCAAATTTAACTGTATCAGAATTAAGGTCTAAACTTCGAAGATATAAAAATAACTACAACATCAAACTAGTTTTAATTGATTATCTGCAATTATTAAAACCTGAGAGTAATAGGGATAATAGAGTTAATGAGCTATCTGAAATTACAAGAAATTTAAAACAACTTGCAAAAGAATTTGATTTACCTGTTATCTCGCTTTCTCAGCTTTCTCGTCAAGTAGAAAATAGAGATGATAAAAGACCTTTACTATCTGATTTAAGAGAGTCAGGGAGCATCGAGCAAGATGCAGATGTAGTCATGTTTATATATAGAGAAAGTTACTACTTGCAGAGAAATGAGCCAACAAGAGGTGCTGATGAGACTCAAGAGTCATATCAGAAGAAACACGACTCTTGGAAAGATAGAAATGAAGAGGTTTTTAATAAGGCTGAATTAATTGTTGCAAAACAAAGAAATGGCCCAACTGGTAAGATTGAACTATACTTTGATGATAAATACACCAAATTCTTGGGAATTGAAAAAAATGCATCAAATTAGTATCTCAAATGAAATTTATTGAAAATATTGGTGAAGTTTTAATATCTATATTCTCTAACATAGGGAAATTTATTTTATTTATTTTATTTTTTTTCAAATATTTATTTAGACCAAAATTTTATTTAAAAAATAATATTAGGTACTTTATAAGTATATTTATTTCATCAATACCAATAATTGCCTTAACAGGTATTTTTTCTGGAATGGTTCTTGCTTTGCAATCTTATACAGGTTTTTCAAGATTTTCTGCAGAATCAGCTATTCCTAATATAGTCGTTTTGACTTTAACAAGAGAATTAGGTCCTGTGTTAACAGGTCTTATGATTTCAGCAAGAGTTGGTTCTTCAATTGCTGCAGAAATAGCAACAATGAGGGTCACAGAACAAATAGATGCACTTAAGACACTAAATACAAATTATTACAATTATCTTGTTACACCTCGCGTTCTATCTTTGACTTTGGCTCTGCCAGTATTTGTAACATTAGTAGATTTTATAGGAGTTATGGGTGGATACATAGTATCTGTTCATAAGCTTGGATTTAATGATAACTTATACTTATTGAACACAATTGATTTTTTAAGTCTGAATGATTATCTGTCAGGTATCTTTAAAGCATTTGCATTCGGTTTTATTATATCAATAGTTAGTTGTTATTGTGGTTTATTTTCTGATAAAGGAGCTTTTGGCGTTGGAACAGCTACAACAAATGCAGTTGTTATCTCCTCAATTCTAATTCTATCATCAAATTATTTTCTTACAGAATTATTTTTTTAATGAAAATAGAAATTAAAAATTTAAAAAAAAGGTTCAATGAAAACTTTGTTTTAAAAGATATCAGTCTTACTATTGAGAAAAATAAATCTACAATAATTCTTGGTCAATCTGGTTGTGGTAAATCTGTTTTGATAAAAACTATTTATCAATTATTTAAATTTGATAGTGGTTCAATTCTCTATGAAGGAAAATCTGAAGTAGATATTGACAAATTTAGTATGCTATTTCAATACGGAGCTCTGTTTGATAGTTTAAAAATATCTGAAAATATAGCATTTACAGATTTTATTAATAATAAAACAAATTACGAAAGAAAGGTAATCTCACTAATGCATGATGTAGGGCTAGATAAATCAATCATTGATAAACATCCCTCAGAGATATCTGGTGGTATGAAAAAAAGAGTAGCATTAGCTAGGGCACTTTATAAAAATCCTAAAGTAATTTTTCTTGACGAACCTACTACAGGTTTAGACCCAATTAATAGTGATAAAATTAACGAATTAATATTAAAAGTAATAACGAAGAAAAAAATAACTGCTGTAACCATAACTCATGATATCAAAAGTGCTATTAAAACAGGAGATCACTATTATTTTATTGATAGAGGAATTGTTCAAGATAAGGGTGATTGTAAAAAAATTTTAAAGACAAAAAATAAAATATTTAAATCATTTATTTCAGGAGCGGATATTAAACAATAATGAATTTTTCAGGTTTAAGTTACTTTGATTATTCATATCTAATACTGCTAATTATATTTGGTGTTTTTTTTGGTGTTAAAGGAGCTACTAAATCGATCAGCTACAGTCTTAAAATTATCTTATCTATATCTTTACCATTTATATTTTATAAGAGAGTGTTAAATTTTTCTTTAGAAAAATTAAATATTGAATATTTATTTTCATTACAAACTAAAAATGCAATTTTTTTAGAGATTATATCCTTTATTATTCTTTTTCTAATAACATACATTATTTATTCAATTTTAGAAAAGGCCTTAAATTTAAAATCACCTTCCCAAATAGAATTCAAAATTTTAGATATAATTATAGGTTCAATTTATGGAGTAATTTTATTTTCTGTTCTTTTTTATTTTTCTTATATTGCCTTTTTTAAAAATTACATTGACGATAAGAATAAAATTATGAAATTAAATATTTCAATATATGAAAACCTTATGTATAAAGACCAAGAGGTTGAAAAAAAAAATAAAAAAAACTCATCTAGTAAAGAAAAAAATAATGATAAAAAAGAACTCTACTAAAGTTAGAGAAGAATGTGGTGTTTTTGGTATTTCTAATATAAATGATGCTGCAGCTTTGGCGGCTTTGGGTTTGCATGCACTACAACATAGAGGGCAAGAGGGTTGTGGGATAGTTTCTTATGACGGTAAAAATTATTATTCTGAAAAAAGATTTGGCCTTGTAGGAGATAATTTTAATAATGAGGATACAATTAAGAAATTACCTGGTAATTATGCTATTGGGCATAACAGATATAGTACAACTGGGGGGAAAATATTAAGAAATGTTCAACCTTTTTTCGCAGACACTAATGCTGGTGGTATAGGTGTCTCTCATAATGGTAATTTTACAAATGCCATTACATTGAGGAAAGAATTGGTCAAAGATGGAGCAATTTTTTATACAACGTCAGACTCTGAAACAATAGTTCAGCTTATAGCTAGGTCAAAAAAAGAGAAAAATATTGATAAGATTATTGAGGCAATTTCTCAAATACAGGGTGGCTATGCGTTGGTTATGCTTACTAAAGATGTTCTCATTGGAGCAAGAGATATATATGGGATCAGGCCATTAGTAATAGGTAAAATAAATAATTCATATGTTTTAGCATCTGAAACATGTGCACTTGATATTATAGGTGCAGAATTTGTTAGAGAAGTTGAAAACGGTGAAATTATTTATATTGAAAATAATGAATTACATAGTCTGAAACCATTTGGTAGTCACAAACCTCGCCCTTGCGTGTTTGAATATATATATTTTGCAAGACCAGATAGTATTTTAAGAGGTAAAACAGCTTATGAGTATAGAAAAAATTTAGGAAGAGAGTTAGCAAAAGAGGATAATGTCGACGCAGACTTAGTTGTGCCGGTTCCAGACTCAGGAAATGCAGCCGCGATAGGGTATAGTCAACAAAAAGAAATTAATTTTGATTTGGGTTTAATTAGGAATCATTATGTTGGGAGAACTTTTATAGAACCTGGCCAACAAATAAGAAGTTTAGGTGTAAGACTTAAATTAAATGCTAATAGAACTTCAATTGAAAATAAAAAAATAATATTAGTAGATGATTCTTTAGTTCGCGGAACAACTTCGCATAAAATTGTGAAGATGTTGTATGATGCAGGGGCTAAAGAGGTCCATTTAAGAATAGCCTGTCCTGAAATCAAATTCCCTGATTTTTATGGAGTTGATATGCCCACAAAAAAGGAATTGTTGGCAGCAAATAAAAGTGTTGAAGAAATATGTGATTATGTAAAGGCAAAAAGTTTAAAATTTTTATCTTTAGATGGATTATACATAGCTCTTGGTTATCTAAAAAGAGATAATAATAATCCTCAATTGACAGATCACTACTTTACAGGCGATTATCCGATCAAATTAACTGATCAATTAGGAGATAATAAAATTACTCAACTATCTCTACTAAGCTCTGGATCAAATATTTAATTGTCTATTAATCAAGTCTTAATAATACTAAATGGTGAAGATCAAAAAGTCTTATTGGAAAAATCAAATAAAATTATTTTAGCAAAAAAAAAGCAAGAGAGTATTACTCATGACCACACCCTACTTCAGACGAATTTTGACTCTTTAGAGGATTTAATCAAAGCGAATACAATAATAAAAAATCAATTTTCAAAAATTGATGAATTGGTGATCGTTTATAGGAAAATTGATTTAAATATGATCTCTTATCAATTCGACTACAATCATATTAAACAAATTTACCAAGAATTAATGAATATTATTTATTTTATAAATTTACTTGTGCCATTACTTAAAGATGAATTTAGGTTTGTTTTATCTTTTGAAAAAGATAATCATTACAAGGTTCATTTTAATAATTTTAAGATGTCATTAATAAAATATCTTGAGTCATTAAAAGTAGATCTACTAAAATCAATAAATATTGATATCAAAATATTAAATTAAAATTTACTCCTTTGAGATTTAGTTCTCTTATTAATATTTTTGATAAATAACTCTTTATATGAGGTTTGATATTATTTTTTTTAAAATTACATGAAATTTTGAAATAATTTTTTTGATTAACTGTAAATGCAGTAATGAAGTAAATTTTAAACTCCTTAGAATTTTTCTGTATTTTCCCTAATTCTCCATTAATTGATTTGATTATTTTATTTAGATAAGATGTCTTAAAAAAAAACTTGTTTTGTAATTGATTACTTACTATTTGTAGTATTTTTGATTTAGAGGATTTTAATGCGGAAATAAAATATATGTTCAAAGAGGAATAGTAATTATGATTTGATGAGAGATAATTAAGAAATTTATGCTGATATAAAGTTTTATTATCTATTAAGTCAATCTTATTAACTAGTACTAAAAAAGGTTTGTTTCTTTTAGATAAAGACCCAATTAATGATAGATCTAATCTTGACTCAGAATTAGCATCTAGTAGCAGTATAATTAACGATGATTTTTTTATAAAATATTCTGATTGCTCTAAAGAGAGTTTTTCAAAATCAAGATTTTTTCTGTTGGATCTACTTCTAATAAAACCAGCAGTATCTATAAATTCTATTGTTTGATTTTTATACTTAATATCCCAATTTACTGAGTCACGGGTTGTGTGAAGATGCGGTGAGGTCTTAGATAAGGTTATATTCATTATTTTATTAAAAAGCGTTGATTTTCCTGTATTTTCTTTACCAAAAATAGCAATTGTTTTTTTATTTACATTTTCAAGATTTGAGTTCTGTTTTTGATTTTTATTAGATAGATACTTTTTTAATAATGAAAAGTTATCAGAATAATTTGTAAAATTTTCATCAAATAGATTTGATATGTATTCTTTTTCATCAATTATTTTAAATGAGAAAAGCAAAGTATTGTAATTTTTAGAATGTAATTTTTTACATATTTTTAAATCCTCATTAGTAAAAGATGATATTAGATAAATAAATTTAATATTTTCTAATTTTAGTGTTGAAATTTTATTAAGAAGATCTGTAAACTCACCAAATTTATTAAAACCTGGCGTATCGTAAATATTATATTCAAAGTTTTCTGATGATATATTTTTCCTGATAACATCAATTGTAGTATTAGCTTTTGGATTAGATATAGTCTTATGAGTTTTTGAAAAGAGATTAAAAAGGTGAGACTTACCCTCATTTACTTTGCCAATAATAAAGTAATTATTCACTTAATTTAAAAAGACTTTTATTGTCTTTTAAATATATAATTTGATCCTGAAAGAAAATTTCTAAATTATTAGAAAATTTATGTTTGTAAATAATATCTTCTCTTTTATCTATCAAATTTAATTTGCTAATTCCTTGATCTGAAATTAAATAAATATTTCCTTGTATATTGAAGATTGATATTGGTAAATCTTTATTGTGGGAGTATGAATATATTATATTACCTTTATCTGATATAAAATGGATTTTATTTAGTGTCATCAGAATTAAATATCCATCGTTTGAGAAAAGGTAACTTAATATAGTATCATTTGTATCTAGTTCCCAAAAAATATCTGATGAAATTGGATTATATACTGCAATTTTTCCAGATCGATCTAAAAAATATAAATTTTCATTATGACTGAATGGGCTATCTACTAACTCACTAAATTCGTCTAATGATGTGAGAATATTTAGGTCCTCTAATATATAATTATTATAGTAATCAAAATTATTTTTATCAAAAGTTAGAAGAGTTCCGGAATTAAAGAGATAATATGAATATGTATTGTCTTGAAATATGTTTGATTTAATTGATATACCAGGTTTTAAAGTAAAATTATCTTTTTTAGATATTGAGTAATCATCCAACTTTACGTCATAAATTTCCCCAAAAACATTGAATAATAATAAATTTTTATCTAGTACTATAGGAGCTATATTTATAAAAATATCATAGTCAGCCAATTCAATTATATTTTGAGAATTAATAACAAATATTCGAGATCTATTTGTTAAAAGATGAATATCTCCTTTAAATTCAAAAATGCTGATGGCTTTTTCATCTTTTCTAAGATTTAATTTATATTCGAATTTATTTTGATTATTTTTATCAATTAAATAAACTGCTTTATCTTGACTTATAATAATCTTTTCATTTAAAAAATTAATAACAGAATTTTGATTTATATTGATAATTTTTTCTATTTCTAAAGTATTTATATCCAAAGAGGAATTAACAGCTTTGGGAAAAATTATATCACCAAACTCAACATCTAATACTAAGTTATTTTTATCAGGATCTGATAAAATCTCAGTTACTTCATTTGTTGGAGTATAGTCAGGATCTACTGTGCCTAAATATTTATTACAAGAGGATAAAGCTAAAAGAAAAATTATATATTTAATTTTTTTCATTAGATAATCTATCAACAGCTTTGATAAAAAAATTATTTAAATTATCTCTATCCGACTCACTAAATTCAAAGTTATTTATGTCTAAATTATAGAAGTATATTTTAGCAATTTCATTAAAAGTAAAATTATTATCTAATGATAAAGATTTTATCAATTCTTTATCTAAGTCAATTAAAGCTTTCTTCAATAATATTATATCTTTATCAATTTTGTTATATCGATCTAAATTTTCAATTGAGGTTAATTTCAAATCACTAAAAAATGAAACTTTAGGATTATCTAGACTTGATAAATAATATAGTTTTTCATCTAAATTTGAATTTTGCTCATTATAGAGCTCTGCCAAAAAAATATCGAATAATTTTTCATCATCTTTAGAATTATTTTGTAAAATGAAATAAAGAACAATAACCAATAAAAAAGATACAATTCCAAATAGAGATAGATTTTTTTTACTAATTAATTTTTCCATTTTATTGAGCAACCCATACTTGGATATTGTTGGCTTGAACAATATCCTTTAGCAATAACTTCTTCAACAGCAGAATAAAGCTCTGGTTTGCCAATAGAAGAGTCTTTACCATTAGAGTCTAACCTACCTCTATACTTAAGTTTTTTATCATTACTGAAATAATAGAACTCAGGAGTGCATTGAGCATCAAATGTTTTAGCTATTGATTGCGTGGCATCAACAATATATTCGAATTCAAATTTAGCTCTTGATATTTGTTCTAAAAGAAATTCATTGTGGTCCTCTTCATATGAATTTTGATCGTTTGACATAAAAGCAATAGAATTAACATTTAAAATTTTGAGTCTTTGGGTTTCAGTAGAAATCTTAGTTTCTATAGATCTAACATAAGGGCAATGATTACAAATAAACATTACTAAAAGACCATTGGTGTCAAAAGAATCGTAAAAGGACCCTTTTTCACCTTTTAAGTTAATAAATTGAAAATTAGTAGGTTGCCAATCAAAATTACAACTTGAAGAATTTAAAAGTACCATTTAACATAATATATATTGAAAATTCTAAACATAAATAAAAATTATATCGACACAATCCCAAAGAAAACATTCCAATATATTCTTAATACTTACTCTTATGGTTTATCAAAAAATATATGGAGAAATTATTCAATCCAAACTCAGGACTCAAATTACAAAAAAACAAAAATTACTTTTTACAAATCAAATTTTTCTTTTCCAATTATCAAAATTATTTATTCTAAAAAATTCGATAAAGAAATTTTTGAAGTTACATATAAGGATAAAAAGAAAAATTTTTCTACTCTGAATTCATTGAATGTATGGTTAAAAAATTATTTTTTTAATAAACCTAAGATGTAAATTTCTTTAGATTTTTTATCTGATGCAGCTGGTTTAATATAATGTGTTTTGTCAAAATAAGTTTTAACAAACTTAAATAACTTTTCTGTATCATCTCCTTGAAAGTTTTTAACTAAAAAATTACCACCTTTGTTTAAATATTTTTCAATAAATTTTGCTGAAAGCATACTCAAATCATAACTATTGGTTTGATCTAAAAATTGGTTTCCACTTGTGTTTGGTGCGATATCTGAAATTATCGAGTCAAAAGTGTATTTATTTAATGTAAATAATTCATCAATTAATTGATACTGATTTAAGTCCATCATATAAAATTTGAATTTGCCCTCAATCTGCTTAACAGTTGGTAGCATATCAATGCCTACTATTTTGTTTTTTGGGTATTTATTTAAAATATATTGTGTCCAGCCACCTGGTGAACATCCAACATCTAATATTTTTTTATCGTTTTTGAATAAATTGTGTTTTTTATCTATTTCTTCTAATTTGTAATAAGCTCTAGAAATAATGTCATTTTTCTTTGCTTTTATGTAAAAAGGGTCTTTTTTTCTAGTTTTATACCACTGTTTCATTTAATTTTACTCATAATCTGATATGTATTCGATTACATATATTCTAGTAGGTTTAAACTCATCCATGTTATCCACCATAAAAAAAATATTTATTGTATCAATCATAACACTTATAAACTCTATATGTTACTCATCAGAATGGGGAAGCAAAGAAGAAACAGATGAAAAATTATTTTCTGTTGAGGTTATAGACTCCACTGCACAAACGATAAAAGATAGTATTGTTTTTAGCTCAACTACTGAAGCTTTAAGGAGAATTGATGTTAAGAGTGAGGTGATGACTACAATAGAAAAAGTGTTGGTCAAAGCAGGATCTAAAATAAAAAAAGGTCAGCATATAGTTGAATTAGATGATTACAAAACGAACGCTGATTTATATAAATTAAACTTATTGTCTCAAAGTGAATTTGATAAATATGCTCTTTTTGCACCTTTTGATGGAATACTTTTAGACGGTCATAAGATTGCTGGAGAGCTTGTGATGCCTGGCGAAAAGGTCTATGAAATTATTGATTTAAGCTCATTAAAGATATTTGGTTATATTAACGAAAATGAAATTCTAGATATATCCTTAGAAAATAAAGTTGAGGTGACAATACTTGATGAAAAAGTTAATGGCACAATTGACTATATCTCTCCTATTTCGGATCCGGAGACTAAAACTTTTGAAATTGTTGTCAAAGTTGATAATAAAGATCTTAGATATAAAGATGGATTATCATCAATAATTTCTATAGTTAAAGGAAATGTTCTTGCGCATAAAATTTCTCCCTCAATTCTAGCTTTGGGAGACTCAGGAGAGTTAGGTGTAAAAGTCATAGGATCTGATAATACCGTAAAATTTAAAAAAATTAACGTTATAGAAGATACCTCTGATTACATGTTGGTGTCTGGCTTAAGTCAAAAAGAAAAAATTATAATTGTTGGTCAGCAATACGTGTCTGCAGGAGAGAAAGTTAATTATAATTAATCATGAGCTTGGTTAACTTAGCAAGTCAATACCACAGAACTACAATTTCCATTTTTCTGTTTGTTATTGTTAGTGGATCGCTTGTATTTAATAATATTCCTAAAGAGTCATCGCCAGATGTAAGTTTGCCTTATATATACGTATCTCTTGGTTTAACAGGAATATCACCTGAGGACTCTGAAAAACTTTTAATAAAACCTGTTGAAGATGAAGTTTCAAATATCGAAGGAAAAAAAGAAATGACTAGCACTTCTTATCAAGGTGGTGGAAATGTCTTATTAGAATTTGATGCTGGGTTTGATCCTGATCAGGCACTTTTAGATACTAGAGAACAAGTTGATAGAGCAAAATCAGACTTGCCTGATGACGCAGATGAACCCAAGGTAAGTGAGGTAAACATAAGTTTATTCCCAATTCTTGTTGTATCTATTAGTGGGGATATATCTGAATTTTTGTTAAAGAAGATTGCTAATGACCTTAAAGATAAAATTCAATCTTTACCAAATGTTTTAGAAGTAAATATTGGTGGTGAAAGAGAAGAGCAATTAGACATTGTCATTGACCAGAATAAAATTGAAGCTTATGGATTAAATTTAAATGAAATATTGAACTTTGTAAGATCTAATAACCAAATAGTTTCTGCTGGAAATCTTGATACAGGAGATGGAAGGTTTGTAATTAAAATTCCTGGTTTATATGAAAGCCTAAATGATGTTTTTAATACACCAATAAAGGTAAATGATAAAAAAACAATTAAATTTAAAGATATTGCTCAACTTAAAAGAACTTTTAAAGATCCAGAAAAATTTGCACGATTAAATAATAAATCTGCATTCACTTTAGAGATATCTAAAAGAATTGGAGCAAACATTGTTGAGACTGTTGATCAAGTAAAACAGTTGGTCAAAGAAGAGCAAAAAATTCTTCCTTCAAAGGTCAACATAACTTTTTCTGGTGATGAGTCTGTAAATATAAAAAGTATGTTAGGAGATCTTCAAAACAATGTAATTTTTTCAATAATTCTTGTTATGAGTGTCGTTGTTATCTTTCTTGGCATAAGATCTAGTTTACTGGTAGGTTTAGCTGTGCCGGGTTCTTTTTTATCATCTATTTTAATCCTTTATTCACTCGGTTTTACGATCAATATGGTTGTATTGTTTGGATTAATTCTCTCAGTTGGGCTACTTGTCGATGGGGCTGTGGTTGTAGTTGAATATGCCCAAAGAAAAATACAAGAGGGCATGGGGTTAGCAGAATCATATATCAAGGCTGCATCAAGAATGTCCCTTCCAATCATGGCTTCAACTTTTACCACTATAGCTGCATTTATCCCTCTGTTATTTTGGCCAGGCACAACTGGTGGTTTTATGAAATATATACCAATAACAGTAATATCTGTTTTAGGTTCAAGTTTAGCTATGGCATTGATTGTTATTCCTATAATTGGAACTCAGGCCTATAAAATTAAAAATCTTTTTTTCTTCTTTATTATACCTTTAATTTTATTTGGTATTATTAATTTTGTTGCATTTAATTTTTTATCTCAACTAGAATTTGATAACTACATAAATATGGGTGCAAAAGCCGTAACAACAATTTCAATTGGTGTCATTTTGTTTTTTACTTTTAGGTATATAAAAAATAAAGGTTTTTTTCAGAAAATGATTATACCTAGAATAAATGCTGATGATGACGAAGACTTAACTGATTTAGAAAAAGTAGGTTTTTTCACTAAAATGTACCTTTTTATTTTGAGGCTCTGTATAAATAATCCTATAAAAATAGTTTTTCTCTCTTTTATATTGTTAGTTGGTATCTATGGTGCATATGGAAAGTTTGGTAAGGGAGTTACTTTTTTTCCTTCAGTTGAAGCAGAGAATACCAAAGTAATTATTTATGCTACAGGCAATCTCTCAGTTTTAGAAAAAGATAGACTAGTTGCAAAAGTAGAGTCACAGGTATTAAACTTACAAAAAAAGAATAATGAATTTGAGTCTGTCTATACAACATCTGGGAATGTAGAAAATAGACAAGAAAGCTCGCCTGATATTATAGGGTTTATAGATATAGAATTCAAAGATTGGGATAAAAGAAGAAAAGCAGAAACAATAATTTCTGAAATAAGACAAGAAACTTCATCTATTCCTGGGATTAAAGTTGAAACAAGAACTTTAAGAGCAGGCCCTCCTAGAGGGAAGCCCATTGAAATCAATTTAACTTCTTCTGATCCTAAAATCACAGTTCAAGAACTTAAGAGAATTGAAAAATATTTATCAAGCATATCTGGTTTAAAGGATTTAGAAACATCTCTACCCTCTCCAAGTATTGAATATGAGCTTTATGTTGATAGAGAAGAAGCTGCAAAATATGGTGCTAGTATTTCAATAATAGGTAACACCATTAAACTTCTTACAAGTGGGCTAAAATTGAGTGAATTTAGACCTGATGATAGTGATGAATCTATTCCCATTTATCTTCGATTGCCAAAAGAACAGAGAACAATCGATCAATTAGATAATATTAAGATACCAACATCTTCAGGCTATGTACCAATTTCAAATTTTACTAAAATTGAAACCAATCAAGAGACAGGAAATTTGACCAGAGTAGAACAGAATAGAATTGAAACAATTAAATCAGATGTAACTAGATTTTATCAAACTGATGCTTATGTCAGACTTATAAAACATTGGCTTGGAATTGAAAAATTCAATATTCCAAATAACTTTGGTTTAGATATTCCTGAATTTAATTCAGCAAATATTGACCCTAGAGTAAAAATAGAATTTAAGGGGGAAGATGAAAGTCAGCAGAAGTCTAAAGCTTTTCTACAAAAAGCTTTTTTGATAGCTGTTTTTTTAATGGGTTTAATTCTTTTGACCCAATTTAATAGTTTTAGTAGCACCTTATTAATTCTATTTGCAGTAATTATGTCAACGGTGGGCGTTGTTTTAGGGCTCTTAATTACAAAACAACCATTTGGAATAGTAATGAGCGGAATAGGAGTCATCTCGTTAGCAGGTATAGTTGTAAACAATAATATAGTCTTAATTGATACCTTTGATAGATTAATAAAAAAAACAAATGATGCTAGAGATGCCATTTTAATGACGGGTGCACAAAGATTGAGACCTGTTTTATTGACTACAACTACTACGGTACTTGGTTTACTTCCCATGGCTTTAAAATTAAATATTGATTTTGTAAACTTTGAATATAGTTATAACTCTCCTGACACTCAGTGGTGGGTAGATTTATCGAGGGCAATTGTATTTGGATTACTTTTTTCTACTTTATTGACTTTACTTGTAACCCCATCAGCTTTGATGCTTAAATCAAAATACTTAACTAACCCCTCTAAAAAATTTAATAAAATAGATAAACAAACTTAATAAAGAAAATAATAAATAAATAAAAGCAACTAAAAGAGTTGTTTGCCAAAAATAGCTTATTAAAAATATTAAAATAATTACTGTGAAAATAATCATAAGTCTAAAATATAGAGTTTTTACTTTTAGATTTTTCACAGAAGGGGTCGGAACTCTACTAATCATCATAGCTCCCGCAAATACAATTAGTAAGGCACTTACTATGGGATAGTTGATAGTAAATTGTATTTGTTCAATAAAATCTAGATAAAGCGGAATCATTATAATACCCGCTGCGGCTGGTGAGGGTATGCCATAAAATACTTTGCTTTGCTCTCTCATATTTTCGATATTGAAACGAGCTAGTCTAAGAGCTGCACAAATAATGTAAAAAAGACTTATAACCCATCCAATCCTACCTAACTCATTAGTAAAACTTAAATTTATAAGTAAAGATGGAGCTAATCCAAAACTAATAAAATCTGATAGAGAGTCTAATTCAGCTCCAAATTGAGATGATTTTTTTAATTTTCTAGCCATCCATCCATCAAAGAAATCGAAAAAGGCTGCTAGCATTATCATAAGCACGGCAATTTTAAAATTACTTTGAATTGAGAACTTTATTGAGGAAATACCTGCAATAAGTGACATTAATGTAATTAAATTAGGTATAAATTTAGTGAGCGGATGTTCGGTCATCTAAACGTCTAAATCTTTTTATATTCTCTAGATTGTATGTTTTTAATATTTTTAAAATCTCTAGCAATGATAGTTTCACCACCTATACATTGCTGACCAATGCTTACCATTAAATTATAGGATTTGGGAAATTCTATATCTACTCTACTTCCAAACTTGATAATTCCATATCTATCACCTTGGTTTACTCTCTCATTAGTTTTAAGATAACAAATTATTCTTCTGGCAATTAAACCAGCTATTTGTGTTATGTATATAACGTTAGATCCAGATTTAAGAGTTAACCTTAATCTTTCATTTTCTTCACTTGCTTTATCTAAAGTTGCATTAATGAATTTACCCTCAATATAATCAATTTTCGTAATTTGACCTGAAACTGGTAATCTTTGGATATGTACATTAAACACACTCAAAAAAATTGAAACTTTGGTATAATTTTTTTTTCCCTCTTTGTACTCACTAATATTTGTAATTAATCCATCTGCAGGGCTAACTAAAATATCATCACCTAATGGAACGACTCTTTCAGGATCTCTAAAAAAATAGAATGTAAAAATCAGTAATATTAAAAAAATTAAAAATAAAGGTTTATATATAAAATAAAAAAAAATTACTAACAAAAATAGTATTATCAGCGCAGCTGAAATTTCTTTATGAAACCTGAAGTACATAAGATGGAATTAATATCTGAATTGTATAATTTGATCAATAAAATAGATTTTTTTTATTAATTTAATCTGTTATACAATCAATATCTCTATATAAATGTCTAAAATTTTAGTAAAAAATCCTGTGGTCGAATTAGATGGCGATGAAATGACAAGGATTATATGGGATTTTATTAAACAAAAGCTCATTCTTCCATATCTTGATATAGATCTAAAATATTATGACTTATCTGTACAAAATAGAGATCGAACAAATGATGAAATTACAGTTGAGGCTGCAAAATCAATTAAAAAATTTGGTGTTGGTATAAAATGTGCAACGATCACTCCTGACGATAATAGAGTATTGGAATTTAAGCTAAAAAAAATGTGGCGCTCTCCAAATGGAACTATAAGAAATATTTTAGATGGAACTGTTTTTAGACAACCAATTATATGTAAAAATATTCCAAGAATTGTAAGGACATGGGATGCCCCTATTGTTGTTGGTAGGCATGCGTTTGGAGATCAATATAAAGCTACAGAAATGAATATCGACAAACCAGGGAAACTCTTTATGAAATATGTTGATGAAGAGGGAAAAGTAGAAGAAAAAGAGGTTTTTCAATTTCAAAATCAGGGCGTTGCCCTCTCTATGTATAATGTAGATGAGTCAATTAGAGGTTTTGCAAGAGCTTGTTTTAATTATGGATTAAAATTAAAATGGCCTGTATATCTCTCAACAAAAGATACTATTTTAAAAAAATATGATGGAAGATTTAAAGAGATATTTAATGAAATTTTCCAGAAAGAATTTAAAACTGATTTTGAAAATAACCAAATAGTTTACGAACACCGTCTTATTGATGATTTGGTTGCATCTTCAATGAAATGGTCAGGTAACTTTATTTGGGCATGTAAGAATTATGATGGAGACGTTCAGTCAGATGCAGTTGCACAGGGATTTGGTTCTTTAGGTATGATGTCTAGTGTTCTAATGACACCCGATGGCAAAACAATTGAAGCTGAGGCTGCTCATGGAACTGTAACTAGACATTATAGGCTTCATCAAAAGGGAGAAAAAACTTCAACAAACCCCATAGCATCAATATTTGCTTGGACAAAAGGTTTAAACTTTAGAGGTGAGTTTGATGGCAACGATGAGCTTATAAAGTTTTCTAAAGCACTTGAAAAAACCTGTGTTGAAACTGTTGAGTCTGGCCAAATGACTAAGGACTTAGCAATACTTGTAGACAAAAATTCGCCTTGGATGAACACTGAAGATTTTTTAAATTGTCTTGATAAAAATCTTCAAGCTAAATTAAACTAAATCTGATTTTTAATACTTAAAAAAGCTTGATTTAATTGATCTTTTTTGTTTCCACCAGCTTGGGCAAAATCAATTCTTCCCCCACCACCTTTTGAACCGAGTAAATCAAAAGTACTTTTTATTAACACTCTAGCATCATAAGTGTCAATTAAGTCATTAGTTAACCCAACGATGATAGATACCTTATCCTCATTTGTAGTAATGCAAGCCAAAATAGATTTAGATTTTTCTGATTTAAATTTATCAAAAATTGATCTGAGTTCTTTGGGGGGCAGATTTTCTATTAATTGAGACACAAAATTAATTCCATTTATATCTGTTTCTTCTATTTTATAATTCTCTTCATTTGAGAGTATTGATTTATTTTTTAAATTATCTAAATAATTTTCTAATTTCTTTATATAAAGGTTTTTATTATCTTCGCTAAAACTTATTTTTCCATTTAATTTGTTTATTTGTGAAATTAACTTAATGATTTTATCATCAAGTTTTTTTTCAAGTAGTTGATCCTCTTTTAGTTTATTACTAATAAATTCATCTACTTTATTACCAGTGCAAGCCTCTATTCTCCTCACTCCAGAAGAGACAGACTCTTCACTCATAATATGAAATTTTTCGATATCTTTGACATTTGTTACGTGCGTTCCGCCACATAGCTCAATTGAATAAGGTTTATTATTATTTTCTCCTAAAGTGACTACTCTGACCTCTTCGCCATATTTTTCTCCAAATAATGCCATAGCTCCTTCTTTAATTGCCTCTTCTTGAGACTTAATATCAATTTGTGTTTCACAAGCATTAGAAATTATATTTGTTACCTCTTTTTGAATAGTACCTATTTGATTTGATGAAATTTGTTTATTATGACTGAAGTCAAAACGTAATTTGTTCTCATTAACTAAAGATCCGCGCTGAGCTACATGAGGTCCTAAATTATTTCTCAAAGCGGCATGAAGCAAATGTGTAGCTGAATGATTTTTTTTAATAAGATCCCTTAAACTCGTATCAATTTTAAGTTTAACCTCGTCTCCTATTTTAAAATTGCCAGAAATTACATTACCAAAGTGAATAAAAATACCTTGAGGAGTTTTTCTAGTATCTGTCACTCTAAATTCGGCATTTTCTGAGATAATTATACCTTTGTCTCCAACTTGCCCACCAGACTCTGCATAAAAACATGACTCATCTGCGATAATTGCTGATTTTTTTATTTTATTACTTAATTCATCAACTTCTTCTGAGTCTAAGACTAAAGAAGTTACATTTGCTTTTAAAGTGGTTTCCTCGTATCCCCTAAATACTGTTGGTTTATTTTTTCTAGCAATATCAAACCATAGCTTTTCAGTATTTCCATCACCACTACCTTTCCATGATGATCTAGCTTCCTCTTTTTGTAGCTTCATTGATGCATCAAAGGACTCTAAATCAACATCGATATCCTTTGATCTCAGATAATCTTGTGTTAAATCCAGGGGAAATCCAAAGGTGTCGTATAATTTAAATGCGATTTTGCCGTCTAATTTATTATTTTTAATATTAGGTATTTCTTGTCCGAGTATCTCTAGGCCTTTACTTAAAGTTTCTCTAAATTTTATTTCCTCATTGTAGAGTGTTTCCTTAATTGCCTCAGCTCCAGTGTTAAGTTCTTGGAAGAAGTCGCCCATTAAATTTTTCAATTCATCAAAAATTTTGTGAAATAATGGTTCTGAGGAGCCTAATGTATATGCATGTCTTATTCCCCTTCTTAATATTCGCCTTAATACATAACCCCGGCCCTCATTTGAAGGCAAAACCCCGTCAGCAATTAAAAAAGAGGAAGCTCGTAAGTGATCTGCTATAACTCTAAAACTAGATTTATTTTGTTCAGATATTTTTTTTTGTATAAACTCTTGAGTAATATCAATAATATTTGAAAATAAATCAGAACTATAATTGTCATTACTACCATTTAATAACGCTGTTATTCTTTCTAGGCCCATCCCAGTGTCTACACATGGTTTAGGTAAATCAAGTCTAGTATTTTTGTCTACCTGCTCATACTGCATAAAAACTAAATTCCATATTTCAATGAAGCGATCACCATCTTCGTCAACCGAACCTGGGGGGCCACCAAAATATTTATCGCCATGATCATAAAATATCTCCGAACATGGTCCGCAAGGTCCTGTGTCACCCATTGACCAAAAATTATCAGAACTTGAAATTTTAATTATTTTACTATCGGGTAAATTAGCTATCTTTTTCCAAAATTTTTCTGCAACTTCATCATCATGATATATAGTAACTAATAATTTATCTTTATTAATTTTTAATTCTTTAGTTATTAAGTTCCAAGCATATAGAATTGCTTGCTCTTTGAAATAATCACCAAAAGAAAAATTTCCTAACATCTCGAAGAAAGTATGATGTCGAGTTGTGAATCCAACATTCTCTAAATCATTATGTTTTCCTCCTGCCCGAACACATTTTTGAGAGGTTGTAGCTCTTTTGAAGTCTAACTGTTCCATACCTGTGAAAACATTTTTAAATTGAACCATTCCTGAATTAGCGAACATTAGAGAGGGGTCATTTTCTGGCACTAAAGATCCAGATTTGACATGCCTATGATCATTATTTTTAAAATAATCAATAAACGCATTGCGGACTTCATTAGAGTTCATATTCATGGAATATAGATTAATTTAACTGAAATTTAATATTATTCTTTAGAGTTTTTTTCGACGGTTTCTTCTGTTGTAGAAGGGGGTGGATCAATCATCAGCTCTTCAACAGTATCAGAATTTGATCTTATTCTACTTTCTATTTCATTCAATAATTCAGGATTGTCCTTTAAAAACTGTTTTGTATTTTCTCTACCTTGACCAATTTTTTCGTCTTTGTAAGAATACCAAGCTCCTGACTTATCTATAATATCAGCTTGAACACCTAAATCTATGATTTCGCCAATTTTAGAAATTCCTTCACCATACATAATGTCAAATTCAACCATTTTAAAAGGAGGAGCCATTTTATTTTTGACAACCTTCACTCTTGTTTGATTTCCAATAATATTATCTTTATCTTTGATTGCGCCAATCCTTCTAATATCTAGTCTTACAGAAGAGTAAAACTTCAAAGCATTACCTCCAGTGGTGACCTCAGGACTTCCAAACATTACACCTATTTTCATTCTCAGTTGATTAATAAAAACAACCATTGTATTTGTCTTTGAGATGGAGCTAGTCAGTTTTCTTAGAGCTTGGCTCATTAGCCTTGCCTGAAGTCCGGGTAAAGAGTCTCCCATTTCACCCTCTAATTCTGCTCTAGGAACTAATGCTGCTACTGAGTCTATAACTAATAAATCTATTCCTTCAGATTTTACAAGAGTGTCAGAGATCTCTAAAGCCTGTTCACCTGTATCAGGTTGAGATATCAATAATTCATCAATATTCACTCCAAGTTTTTTTGCATAACCTGGGTCTAATGCGTGTTCCGCATCAATAAAAGCGCAAGTTCCTCCAACTTTTTGAGCTTCCGCAATTATATGTAATGTTAGAGTTGTTTTACCTGAGCTTTCTGGACCATAAACTTCTATGACTCTTCCTTTTGGTAAACCCCCTATTCCCAAAGCTATGTCAAGACCAAGAGAACCTGTTGAATATACATCAATATTTGCATCTATATCCTTCTTTCCAAGCATCATTATGGAGCCTTTTCCATATGATTTTTCAATATTACTGATAACAGATTTGAGCTTGTTTAAATTTTCTTTTTTATCCATTTGATTCTATAGTAAATAGTAAATATTTGTTTCTACTTAACAAGAGTAATAATGGAAAATAACTATAATTTTAGCGATTTTATACCAGGTACAATCGTGGAGTGCCCTTCTCAGCCAGATTGGGGCCTGGGTCAAGTTCAATCTTGTATAAATAGTAAAATCACTATTAACTTTGAGAACGTAGGGAAAAAAGTTATAGATTTAAATGTAGTTGATTTAAAGATACACGAAAATGCTGACTGATAATTTTAAAAGAAAAATTGATTACTTGAGAATATCTGTCACTGATAGATGTGATTTAAGGTGCTCTTATTGTATGGCTGAGGATGTAACCTTCTTGCCTAGACAAGAAGTTTTATCAATTGAAGAAATTATTAAACTTACAAATATTTTTAATGAGTTAGGTGTTAAAAAATTTCGATTAACAGGTGGCGAACCTCTTGTAAGAAAAAACATAGTTTCAATTATAGAACATTTAAATAACCTAAAAAATCAGGGTAAAATTTCAGAGCATACTCTAACTACAAATGGTACGAATTTATCAAGATATGCATCTATTCTTAAAAAGAATGGTGTTGAAAGAATAAATGTTTCTCTTGATACCTTAAATACTGAAAGTTTTAAGAAAATAACTAAATGGGGAGATCTTAGTAAAGTTTTAAATGGTATAGAAGCAGCTAAAAAAGAAGGTATAAAGATAAAAATAAATACTGTTTTGACTCAAAATTTTAATGATAAAGAAATATTTGATATTTTAGATTGGTGTAAAAAAAATCATTTTGATATTTCGTTAATTGAAATAATGCCCATAGGTGATATTGGAGAAAAGCGATTTAATCAATATTTATCAATGAAGAAATTTGAAGAGGATTTAGTAAATAAATTAAATTTAACTCCCTCTAAACACAGAACTAATGGCCCCTCTAGGTACTATGAGTATTCTAATCATAAATCAAAAATTGGTATTATATCTGCTATTTCTCATAACTTTTGCGATACTTGTAATAGAGTAAGACTTACATGCACTGGTAAGTTATATATGTGTTTAGGACAAAATGATTTTGTAGATTTAAAATTTGCCCTAAGAAATCAAACAAAAAATGATATTATTGCCTTAATAGAATATGCCATGTCAATTAAACCAAAAGCACATAACTTTGAAATTCAAAAAAATAATTTTGAGGGATATGTTAATCGTTATATGAATGAGACTGGAGGTTAATAAATGAAAATATGTTTTGTTTCTTTTCCTCTTGAAAAAAATATTGAAGCTCAAGAGAAACTTATAAAAAAATACGGTCATTACGAGCCTGAAGAGGCAGATTTCATTGTAGCACTTGGAGGTGATGGTTTTATATTAAAGTCACTTCATAATTATATGAAACTTAACAAGCCAATTTACGGTATGAATTTTGGATCTGTCGGATTCTTGATGAATGATTACAAACTTGATGGATTAGAGGAACGACTAAATAACGCTCAATTAACAAAATTAAGACCTTTAGTAATGAAAACTTTAAATCCTACAGGTCAAGAAATTAAAGCTATTGCGATTAATGAGATTAGTATTCGTAGAGAAAAATATCAAGCTGCAAAAATTCAAATTATGATAGATAACGAAGTAAGAATAGAAGAGCTTGTTTGTGATGGTGTAATATTATCAACAGCAGCAGGAAGCACAGGGTATAATTACTCTGCTTCAGGACCAATTATTCCACTTGGAAGCAATGTTGTAGCACTAACTGCTGTAAGTGCTTATAGTCCCAGACATTGGCGTGGAGGTCTATTAAAAGATAATGCAAAAATTAAAATTATTAATAATAATCCATCTAAAAGACCGATAGTAGTTCATGCTGATCATATTGAAGCTAAAGATGTTATTTCTGTTGAAATTGAGATGTCCGAGGGTATGGAAATACCTTTATTATTTGATAATGATCATAAAATTGAAGAACGTGTTTATAAAGAAATGTTTAAATCCCACTAATTAAGTGAAATTTACTAACAACTCAAAAGTATTCTTAATTTTTTTTTTATTACTAATTTTTCAAAAAAATTCTATTGCTAATGAATGTTTAATTAAAAAAGAGTTGAATATCGGGTTTATCGAAAATAATTACATAGATTATAAATATTACTTATATTATGCACTCGGTGATTACTCCTTAATTAATGATGTAGAATTTACAATTAACGAAGTTAATCAAAATGCAAATGAATTTGATATTATATTTGGAGAATTTAGAGATTTAGCTAAGTTCAGTTTAAATCAAACTCAGGTACCTAATAAAGTTTTAAATTTTTATAATGATAATGAAGTTGAAGTTATGGGAAATATATTTCCATTAGATTTAGATACATTTATATTATTAAGCCAGGATAATTATGAAAAATTAAATTTTGAGGAATTTTCAGAATTATATAATCCGATAAAATATACACTGGGAATGAGCTTTAAAACTGAAGAGGATATAATTAATTTAATATTATATCATCTGGAACAACCCTCTATTAATGTGAATAGTTTATCATTTGAGTTAACTGCAGATTTATTTTCAAAAACATATCAAAATCTTAACAAAAATATTGTTAATAATAACTTCCAAGAAGTTTTCAACTCTTATGAAAACTCAGAGAATGTTTATACGTTATTTAGTGATGGGATTTTACTCAATAAAAATATTGATTTTAGAAGTTTTCAGCTTTTTCCAAAGAGTAAATATATTTGGGATAGTGATGAGGGGGTTTTTAAAGAAAGTATAGAGAGTAAACCTTTATCTTTTTATGGTTTCAGCGCTTATTTAAACAACTCTCAAGGTTCAGGGTTTTTGTGCTATCTAATTGATGAAGAGGTAAGGCTAAAGGCCTTTAGAGATTTTAACATCCAGTTAAGTCCGTTATCAATTAATGAAGTAAGAAGTATTGAAGATGATTTACCTGACAATTACAAAAAGATTTTAGAAAGTAAAAATAAAAATGTACTTAAGCCAAATTATTCCTTAGAAAATAAAAACTATGATCTATTTTCAGGTCTAATTTTTGGTAAATATAAATATGATGATATCATAGACAATCAAGACTATTTAAATTGATAAAAGTATTGAAAAACTTAAGCAATCATCTAAATTCGATTAACAATTTTAACATGGCCTCGTGCTGGAATTGGTAGACAGTCTGGACTTAAAATCCAGTGGGATTTATTCCCGTGGCGGTTCGAGTCCGCCCGAGGCTACCACTTTTTACTAAATGATCATTGTCGAAGTAACTTTTAAAATAGATCCTACTTTAACAAAAGAAACATTAAGGGAAAAATTTTTAGAGACAGCTCCAATTTACAAAACTACACCTGGTTTGATAAGAAAAAACTATATTTCAGACCTTAAAAACAATATTGCAGGAGGTATATATTGTTTTGATAATATGTTAAACGCACAAAGATGGTTCGATGATGAAAGGATTGAATGGATTACAAATAGATATTCGAAACCCAAATTAAAATTTTATGAAAATTTTGTTGTGGTAGACAATGAGTCTAAAAAAATTATTTCAGAAGACAATCTGTAAATATGTATTGCTAATTAATAAATAGGCGGCGTCCTACTCTCCCAAGCCTTAAGACTAAGTACCATCGGCGCTGGAGGCCTTCACGACCGAGTTCGAAATGGGATCGGGTTTTTTCACTCCGCTATGACCGCCACAAACTTTTTATAACATTGTAGTTAAAACTTTTCGCTGTGTATTGTAATTCAAGCATTGGATTATTAGTACTGGTTAGCTTCATGTGTTACCACACTTCCACACCCAGCCTATCAACGTGGTAGTCTTCCACGATCCTATAACGAAGCCTAGTTTTGAGGTTGGCTTCCCGCTTAGATGCTTTCAGCGGTTATCCATTCCGTACATAGCTACCCTACGATGCAGCTGGCGCTACAATAGGTACACCAGAGGTACGTCCACCCCGGTCCTCTCGTACTAAGGGCAGATCCTCTCAAGCTTCCACAACCATGGCAGATAGGGACCGAACTGTCTCACGACGTTCTAAACCCAGCTCGCGTACCGCTTTAATTGGCGAACAGCCAAACCCTTGGGACCTGCTTCAGCCCCAGGATGCGATGAGCCGACATCGAGGTGCCAAACCTCCCCGTCGATATGGACTCTTGGGAGAGATCAGCCTGTTATCCCCGGCGTACCTTTTATCCGTTGAGCGATGGCCCTTCCACGAAGTGCCACCGGATCACTATGACCGACTTTCGTCTCTGCTCGACTTGTGGGTCTCGCAGTCAGGCAGGCTTATGCCATTGCACTCGACGAACGGTTTCCAAACGTTCTGAGCCTACCATCGCGCGCCTCCGTTACTCTTTGGGAGGCGACCGCCCCAGTCAAACTGCCCACCATGCATGGTCCCAACACCGGATAACGGTGTATGGTTAGGCATCAAGGAACAGAAGAGTGGTATTTCACTAGTGACTCCAGAATGGCTAGCGCCACTCCTTCAAAGTCTCCCACCTATGCTACACATCTGTTCCCTAATACCAATACAAAGCTGCAGTAAAGGTGCACGGGGTCTTTCCGTCTAACCACGGTTACTCGGCATCTTAACCGAGAATTCAATTTCACTGAGTCTATGTTGGAGACAGTGGGGAAATCGTTACGCCATTCGTGCAGGTCGGAACTTACCCGACAAGGAATTTCGCTACCTTAGGACCGTTATAGTTACGGCCGCCGTTCACCGGGGCTTCAATTCAGGGCTTGCACCCCTCCTATTAACCTTCCGGCACCGGGCAGGCGTCACACCATATACGTCGTCTTTCGACTTTGCATAGTGCTATGTTTTTAGTAAACAGTCGCTACCCCCTCTTCTGTGCCACCTCCTACTGGTTGCCCAATAGCAGGTCACTTTTATCCCGAAGTTACAAGTGTAATTTGCCGAGTTCCTTCAACATAGTTCTCTCAAGCGCCTTGGTATTCTCTACCCTCCTACCTGTGTCGGTTTTGGTACGGTCTAATGCTGGAGCTATTTCCAGGGACAAATTCACTGCAAGCTCAATCCAGTAAGAACTTACAATTTACTTTATCCGTCACTACCAGCTGGTGCAGGAATATTAACCTGCTTCCCATCGACTACGGCTTTCGCCCTCGCCTTAGGGGCCGACTAACCCTGCGCAGATTAGCTTTACGCAGGAAACCTTAGGATTTCGGCGGAAATGTCTTTCACATTTCTTATCGTTACTCATGTCAGCATTCGCACTTCTGATACCTCCAGCAATGCTTACGCATCACCTTTACAGGCTTACAGAACGCTCCGCTACCCAATTACAAAGTAATTGTCAAAGCTTCGGTAAATGATTTGAGCCCCGTTACATTTTCGGTGCAGGATCTCTTAATTAGACCAGTGAGCTGTTACGCTTTCTTTAAAGGATGGCTGCTTCTAAGCCAACCTCCTGGCTGTCTTGGAGTTCCCACTCCCTTTCACACTTAATCATTATTTGGGGACCTTAGCTGTTGATCTGGGCTGTTTCCCTCTCGTCCAAGGACCTTAGCACCCATGGACTGTCTGCCGTGCAGACTTATCGGTATTCGGAGTTTGATTAGGTTTGGTAGGAATTGCTTCCCCCTAGCCCATTCAGTGCTCTACCCCCGACAAGATTCACACGACGCACTACCTAAATAGTTTTCGCGGAGAACTAGCTATTTCCGAGTTTGGTTGGCCTTTCACCCCTAATCACAAGTCATCCCGTAGCTTTTCAACGCTAGTGGGTTCGGTCCTCCGGTGAATTTTACTTCACTTTCAACCTGCTCATGACTAGATCACTCGGTTTCGAGTCTAATCCCATTAACTAAATCGCCCTATTCAGACTCGCTTTCGCTTCGCCTACACCTATGTGGCTTAAGCTTGCTAATGAGATTAAGTCGCTGACCCATTATACAAAAGGTACGCTGTCACCTCATAAAGAGGCTCCAACTGCTTGTAAGCATCCGGTTTCAGGGTCTATTTCACTCCCCTGCTAGGGGTTCTTTTCGCCTTTCCCTCACGGTACTGGTTCACTATCGGTCATAAAGTAGTATTTAGGCTTAGGAAGTGGTCTTCCTATATTCAGACAGGATTTCACGTGTCCCGCCCTACTCATGTCTATTTTTTACTATCTACCCATACGAGGCTATCACTCACTATGGCCTGCCTTTCCATACAGTTCTGGTTTAGTAAAAAGTAGCACTGGCCTGATCCGCTTTCGCTCGCCACTACTAACGGAATATCTTTTCCTCTAGGTACTTAGATGTTTCAGTTCCCTAGGTTCGCTCTTATAAGCTATGAATTCACTTATAAGTTATTGGGTTTCCCCATTCGGAGATCTCGGATTAAGCTTATTGACAGCAAGTCCGAGCTTATCGCAGTCTGTCACGTCCTTCATCGCCTCTTTATGCCAAGGCATCCACCAAATGCTCTTACGCGCTTGAATTATTAACACACAGTGAAAAGTTTGTAGTTAATAACTTTTTGTAGTTATTTGTTGTTATATTAGTTTTTTAATTGACGAATAACTCGTGCAAGTCATTCGTCTGTGTTATCAGCTTACATATTTACGATTTTAAAAAGTTGGTGGAGGATAGCGGGATCGAACCGCTGACCTCCTGAATGCAAATCAGGCGCTCTCCCAGCTGAGCTAATCCCCCAACATTGTTGGTGGGCGAGGGAGGACTTGAACCTCCGACCTCACGCTTATCAAGCGCGCGCTCTAACCAACTGAGCTACACGCCCAATCAATGCTCTTTATCAACACATGTTGAAAAAAGCAAAACAAATAGACGGTGGTTACTTCGAACGTACACTTAGTTCAAAGTTTTTTTTCCTTTAGAAAGGAGGTGATCCAGCCGCAGGTTCCCCTACGGCTACCTTGTTACGACTTCACCCCAATCGCTGGCCGTACCGTGGGCAGCTGCCTCCCGAAGGTTAGCGCACTGACTTAAGATAAAACCAACTCTCATGGTGTGACGGGCGGTGTGTACAAGACCCGGGAACGTATTCACCGCGGCATGCTGATCCGCGATTACTAGCAATTCCAACTTCATGCACTCGAGTTGCAGAGTGCAATCCGAACTGAGATAACTTTTGGGGATTAGCTCCACCTCGCGGTATTGCGTCCCGTTGTAGTTACCATTGTAGCACGTGTGTAGCCCAGCGTGTAAGGGCCATGAGGACTTGACGTCATCCCCACCTTCCTCCGGCTTATCACCGGCAGTTTCGCTAGAGTCCTCAGCCGAACTGTTAGTAACTAACGATAAGGGTTGCGCTCGTTGCGGGACTTAACCCAACATCTCACGACACGAGCTGACGACAGCCATGCAGCACCTGTGCGAAAGCCAGCCGAACTGAAGGTTACCATTCTGTAACCGGCACTTTCCATGTCAAACGCTGGTAAGGTTCTTCGCGTTGCGTCGAATTAAACCACATGCTCCACTGCTTGTGCGGGTCCCCGTCAATTTATTTGAGTTTTAATCTTGCGACCGTACTCCCCAGGCGGGGTGCTTAACGCGTTAGCTACGACACCGAACAAAAGTCCGACGACTAGCACCCATCGTTTACTGCATGGACTACCGGGGTATCTAATCCCGTTTGCTACCCATGCCTTCGCATCTCAGCGTCAATATCAGTCCAGAAAATCGCCTTCGCCACTGGTGTTCCTTCCAATATCTACGAATTTCACCTCTACACTGGAAATTCCATTTTCCTCTCCTGAATTCCAGAACAGAAGTTTTAAAAGCAATTCCTAGGTTGAGCCCAGGGATTTCACTTCTAACTTTCTGTTCCGCCTACATGCGCTTTACGCCCAGTAATTCCGAACAACGCTAGGACCTTCCGTATTACCGCGGCTGCTGGCACGGAATTAGCCGGTCCTTCTTCTTCGGCTACTGTCATTATCCTCACCGATGAAAGAGTTTTACAACCCTAAGGCCTTCGTCACTCACGCTGCATTGCTGGATCAGGGTTGCCCCCATTGTCCAATATTCCCTACTGCTGCCTCCCGTAGGAGTCTGGGCCGTGTCTCAGTCCCAGTGTGGCTGATCGTCCTCTCAAACCAGCTAAAGATCGAAGCCTTGGTGAGCTTTTACCTCACCAACAAGCTAATCTTGCGCGGGCCAATCTTATAGCGATAAATCTTTCCCATTACTGGAGTATACGGTATTAGCTACAGTTTCCCGCAGTTATTCCGTACTATAAGGTATGTTCCCACGTGTTACTCACCCGTGCGCCACTAAGGACACCTAGCAAGCTAGGGCCTCCGTTCGACTTGCATGTATAAAGCATGCAGCAAGCGTTCGTTCTGAGCCATAATCAAACTCTTAAGTTGAATTACCTACTCATAAAAAACAAAGTTTTAAATTGACGTAGGTTAGACGCCAAAATAACGAGCTGTCATTTTTCTCAAATGAAAGCTTGATCGAAATTTGACGTTATAAACCCACCGTCTATTCATTTCATATTTACAAAAAATAAAGAGCAAGAATCACTAATGCACAATAAATGGCCTAGTGAATCGAATAAAAAGTAGAATATATCTACACTTTATGGGGACATTGTCAAATGCATTTCATTAAAAAAAATAAAAAAAAACTATTGAAAAGAAAGCTTTTTTAAGGAAGTTGGTTGCGGGGGTAGGATTTGAACCTACGACCTTCAGGTTATGAGCCTGACGAGCTACCAAGCTGCTCTACCCCGCGATCAGAAAACGAAAGATATGTCAAAATATCAACAATTACAATGATTATTCTTGGTAGCGGAGGAGGGATTTGAACCCCCGACACATGGATTATGATTCCACCGCTCTAACCAACTGAGCTACTCCGCCATAAAGAAATATTGTTTTATATTATATTAACCTAATCTTAAATGATTTTGTTTATTTCTCTTAATATGAATTTTTTTGCATTACTAACACCAAGTTTATTCACTTGAGAGTTTATAACAATTTCTACACCCTTCGGTTTTCCATCAAAAATTGGATAGCTACCTATAGAAATATTTTTATATTTTCTCTCAGCTTGAACAAGTATATGGGCTATTTTACTCTCAAAAAGTTTTGTAGATATTGTGGTTGAGTAAAATTTATTTTTAATTTTTATCATTTTTTTAAATTCTTTCATCATCGCTTGTACTATGAAGGGTATGCCAGCAAAAACATAAATATTTTCAATTTTAAAACCTGGTGCTCCACTAACTTTATTTAAAATTAACTTAGAGCCTTCCGGCATATACGCCATTTTCATTCTAGCATCAGTTAATGCAGATTTAATTTTCCTGTAGTATTTTTTTAATTCTTTATATGCGCCATTGTGTAATTTGTATTTTTTTCTAACTGCCAAACTAATTGACTCAGATGTAATGTCATCGTGAGTTGGACCTATACCACCAGTAGTGATAATAAAATCATATTGATTTTTTAATTTCCTTATTTGAGAGATAATTATTTTTTTTTGGTCAGGAATTACAACCACTAACTGCAGAGATATACCACAAATGAACAACTCTTTAGCTATATGATTTATATTTTTATCTTGTGTCCTACCTGATAATATCTCATTGCCAATGATCACAAGACAAGCTGAATTAATTTTTTTAGTAGTTACCATAAATGAAGTATAAAGAGGAAATCTTAGAGGGTTTTTTTATAAAACGCTATAAGCGATTTTTTGTCGATTTAAAGATTGATAATGTAGTTGTCACAGCTTACTGCCCAAATACAGGGTCACTTTTAGGTTTATTGAAAGAGGATTCTAAAGTATTAGTTGCAAAAGTTGAAAACCCAAATGCAAAATTAAAATATAGATTGGAGGCAATTAAAGACTTCAAAACTTTTGTAGGTGTAAACACATCTCTACCAAATGACATAATTTTCAACGCTATGAGGGGAAGAAAAATTTTGCAGGAAATTAAAGGTGATTTAAAAAAAGAGGTAAAATATGGAAAAAATTCTAGAATTGATATCTTTGCTAGCCACCCTAATGGAGATACTTACATTGAAGTCAAATCAGTTACTTTATCAAGGAAAAAGAATTTAGCAGAATTTCCAGATGCAGTTACTTCAAGGGGATCTAAACACCTAATTGAGTTAAGTAATATGTCCAAAAAAGGAAGTAAATGTTTTTTAATATATCTAATTCAACGAAATGATGTAGATAGATTTTCTATAGCTAAAGATTTGGATAATGAGTATTATGAAAACTCTCTAATAGCAAAAAAAAGTGGCGTACAATTTAGAGCTTATAAATGTAACGTATCATATAAAGGTATAAATATTACTGGTGAGATAAATATTGATGAAAATTAAATCATACAAAAGTTATGAAGTAGAACCTTGTAGAGAGGCAAGTAAAATTACTGCAACTATTTTAGACGAACTAAATAATATTATAAAAGAAGATGTCTCAACATCTGAGATTGATGATTATTGTTTAACAAGAATTCAAGAGCTAGGGGGCACACCTGCACCGTTGTTTTACAGAGGTTTTCCAAAGTCTACATGTACCTCATTAAATCATGTTATTTGTCATGGGATTCCAAACCATAATCGAAACCTTCAAAATGGGGATATTTTAAATGTAGATGTAACGACAATAATTGATGGTTGGCATGGGGACTCATCAAGGATGTTTCAAGTAGGAGACATTTCAATTAAAGCAAGTAATCTATGCAAGGTTACCCACGATTGTTTGATAGAGAGTATTGGCGAGATAAAAGTTGGTGAGCCTATCAGTAGAATAGGAAAAAAAATTGAGAATATAGCAACTTCAAACAACTTTAGTGTTGTTAGAGATTTTTGTGGACATGGAGTTGGATTAAAGTTTCACGAGAATCCTAGTATTTTACACTATTACGATAGTGAGTATGATAAGGTAAAATTTGTAGACGGAATGATTTTTACAATTGAACCCATGATCAATGTTGGTAAATATCAATCTAAAATACTTAACGATGGTTGGACTGCAGTGACTAAAGATAAAACACTTAGCGCTCAGTACGAACATACGATATACATTAATGGTGATATTATTGAGATTCTAACAGAGTCCCCAAGTAAGGCTTTTTATAATTGATACCAAGATACTCTAGAAAAATTCTTAAAGAAATCTGGGAAGATAGTAATAAATTTCAAATATGGCTTGACCTTGAAATTCTCGCTTGTGAGGCAATGGAAAAATTGGGTCAGATACCTAAAGGGACCACAAATAAAATCAAAAAAAAAGCAAAGTTTAAGGTAAAAGAAATAGAAAAAATTGAAGAAAAAACAAAGCACGATGTAATTGCTTTTTTAACTAATGTAGCAAAGTATGTAGGACCCGAGTCTAGGTATATTCATAAGGGACTAACTTCTAGTGATATTTTAGATACTTCTTTCTCCATACAACTTAACCAATCAAGCAATATAATTCTTGAAGGTTTAAAAACTTTGAGTAAATCTCTTTTAAATATTGCAAAAAAACATAAGTACACATTATGTATCGGTAGAAGTCATGGTATTCACGCCGAAACGACTACTTTTGGATTAAAAATATTAGGATATCTAGCCGAAAACAAAAGAAACGTAGATCGTCTTAAAAATTCGATAAAACAAATACAAACAATTCAAATGTCTGGTCCTGTAGGGACATATTCAAATATTGACACAAGGGTAGAGCTAATGATTGCTAAAAAATTAAAATTTTCAATCGAACCTGTCTCCACGCAGATAATTCCAAGAGACAGGCATGCGGACCTTTTTTGCTCTTTTGCTATTATTGCAAGCTCCATAGAACGTCTATCAACTGAAATTAGACACTTACAAAGAACAGAAGTCTTAGAAGTTGAAGAAGGTTTTGGAAAAGGCCAAAAGGGTAGTTCGGCAATGCCTCATAAAAAAAATCCAATTTTATCAGAAAATTTAACAGGACTAGCAAGAGTGATTAGATCATTAACCATTCCTGCTTTGGAGAATATAACTTCATGGCATGAAAGAGATATAAGTCACTCCAGTGTTGAGAGAATAAACGCTCCCAATGCCACCATAACGCTCGACTTTGCAGTTCAAAGAATGATCAACGTTTTAAATAATTTAAATATAAATAAAAAAAATATGATGAAAAATTTAAATCTTTTAAAAGGTCTACCCTATTCACAAAATGTCCTGATTTTTCTTATTGAAAATAAAGTTTTAAGAGAAGATGCCTATAAGATTGTTCAAGATTGTGCTTTGAAAACTTGGAAAGGTAATATGTCTTTTAAAGATAATCTTTTAAGTCATCCTCGTTTAGCCAAATTAAAAATATCAAGTAAAGTTAATAATATCTTCAATAATAAAAATCTTTTTAAAAATGTTGATAAAATATTTAAAAGGATTAATTAATGGCAGTAAAATTGAAAAAATTATATGAGGGAAAAGCAAAAATTATTTATGCCAAAACTAGTAAGGAAGTCATAGCTACCTATAAAAATGATGCTACAGCTTTTAATAATTTAAAAAAGGGCTCTATAAAGAATAAGGGTGCAATTAATAATGCTATATCGAGTTATTTATTTCAAATATTGAATCATTGTGATATTCCAACACACTTTATAAAGAAAATTGATAAAAAATCTCAGCTTTTAAAAAAAGTAGATATTATTCCAATTGAAGTTTTAGTTAGAAATTTCTTTGCTGGCTCTTTATCTAAAAAGTTTGGTGTAAAAGAAGGAACACAATTATCTGATACGCTAATTGAGTATTGTTTAAAATCGGATGAACTTGGCGATCCTCATATAAGTTCTGAACATATTCTTAATTTAGGTTTATGTGATTTTGATGAATTAGAGTTAATAGATGAATATTCTTTGAGAATAAATGACATATTAAGGTCTACGTTTTATTCTATAGGAATAAATCTAGTTGACTTTAAATTAGAATTTGGAATTTGTAAAAAAACTGATGAGCTTGTTTTAGCAGATGAAATATCACCAGACACATGTCGTTTGTGGGATTTAAAAACAAATAAAAAACTTGATAAAGATCGATTTCGTAGAGATTTAGGAAATATCGAAGAAGCATATGAAGAGGTGCTTAATAGGTTAAACTTGACAATTTAATGCGAATAAAAATTTTAGTAAGACTAAAAGGCCAAATTTTAGAACCACAGGGAAAAGTAATTGAACAGTCACTTAATAGTTTAGGATTTACAGAATTTTCAAATATCCGACAGGGAAAACTCATTGAATTAGATTTACCCGATAATATAAGTAAAGAGGAAAAAGCACAAAAAATCGACTCTGCTTGCAAAAAACTTTTAGTCAACGATATTATTGAAGAGTACGAAGTGCTTGGATGAGTTTCAAATCTGCTGTTATAACATTCCCTGGATCTAATTGTGACAGAGACGCATTATGCTACTTAAAAGATTTAACTAAAGGTGAAGTTCATAATATTTGGCATGAAGAGACATCATTGCCAAAAGTTGATTTAGTAATTTTACCTGGGGGTTTTAGCTTTGGTGATTATTTAAGATCAGGAGCAATGGCATCAAAAAGTAAAATTATTGATGAGGTTGTAAAACATGCAAATGATAATAGATATTTATTAGGTATTTGTAATGGATTTCAAATTTTAACTGAAATTGGACTTCTTGAAGGAGCATTAATTAGAAATAAAAAACTTAAATTTTTAGGAAAAAATTGTTTTATTAAAAAAAAATTTAAAAATAATTTTAATTTATCAATCAAAGATAACCAAATTCTTCAAATACCTATAGCTCATAACGAGGGAAATTTTTATTGTGATATTGAAACTTTAAATTTATTAAAAAATAATGAACAAATTGCTTTTGAATATTGCAAAGGTGAGTTCTCAAACACTGAAGAAAATATAAATGGTTCAATAGAGGCTATTGCAGGCATTACAAACAAAAAAAAGAATGTTCTTGGAATGATGCCTCATCCCGAGAGAGCATATTCTGATTTTCATCAATCACAAGATGGAAGACTTATTATAGAGTCTTTAATTTCATGAATGAAGAGTTAATACTTCAACACGGTTTAACTTTAGATGAATTTCAGGTCATTAGGAAATATCTAAACAGAGACTTAAGTATTGAGGAATTGGGTATTTTTTCTGCTATGTGGAATGAACACTGTTGTTATAAAACTTCAAAAAAATGGCTTAAGAAACTCCCTACAGATAATGAAATTGTAATTCAGGGACCAGGAGAAAACGCTGGTGTAATTGATTTGAAAGATAACGATGGTATTGCGTTTAAAATAGAAAGTCACAATCATCCAAGTTACATAGAACCTTTCAACGGTTCAGCAACTGGTGTTGGAGGTATACTACGAGATATATTTACAATGGGAGCAAGACCAATTGCTACTCTTGACTCAATTAGATTTGGTTTAATAGAAACTGAAAAGACAAAATACTTGTTAAATGGTGTGGTTCATGGAATTGGACACTATGGTAACTGTATTGGAATTCCTAATATTGGTGGTGAGTGTGAGTTTGAGTCAACATATGATTTTAATAATTTGGTTAATGCTATGGCTGTGGGACATGTTCAAAAAGATAAAATTTTTTACTCTAAACCAAAATCTATTGGTGGCCTTATTGTTTACATTGGATCTAAAACTGGAAAAGATGGAATTCATGGAGCAAGTATGGCCTCTGATGTTTTTTCAGAGGAAGATGAGGATGAGAAAAGACCCTCTGTACAAGTTGGTGATCCCTTCATGGAAAAACTTTTAATGGAAGGTTGCTTAGAATTAATGTCTTCAGGATTAATAGAGTCTATGCAAGATATGGGAGCTGCGGGTATTACCTCCTCCAGTGTAGAAATGGCTTCAAAAGGAAATGTAGGTGTTCATATCAATCTTGATAAAGTTCCATTGAGGCAACCACTGAGCGCCTATGAGATACTTTTATCTGAAAGCCAAGAAAGAATGCTAGCTGTTATCGATAAAAAAAATAATCATAAAGTCAGAGAAATTCTTCAAAAATGGCAAATTGATTATGAAGTCATTGGAGAAATTACAGATACAAAAAGAGTTGTGTTTGAGTCAAATAATAAAAAAGTTGTCGATCTTCCTGTAGAAATAATTGTTGATGATGCTCCTGAATACGATAGAGAGTTTTACATCCCAAGAAAAAGAAAAAATAAAGATTTTGATTTTTCAAAAATTAAATTGGAAGATATGATAATTAACCTTCTTACAAATCTTAATTATTTAGATAAAAGTTGGGTTTTCGATCAATATGACTCTACTGTGATGGGAGATACTATCAGAGAACCAGGTCAATCATCAGGTATAGTAAAGATTCACGGAACACAAAAAGTTATTGGTGCATCTACCGACTGCAATCCATTATACATAAGAATCAATCCTTATGAAGGAATGAAATATACGGTTGCTGAGTCATATAGAAATCTAATTGCATGCAATATTAATCCTTTAGCGATTACAAATAACCTTAACTTTGCAAGTCCTTTAGATCCAAACATTATGGGAGAGTTGGTTTTATCTATTCATGGATTAAAAACTGCAGCTGTTAAATTCAATACACCTATTGTTTCAGGTAATGTATCTTTATATAACCAGACAAATGAAATACCAATTAAGCCTACACCTGTAATAGGAATGGTAGGTTCCAATATGGATTTAAATAAAATAAACACAAATAAGTTTTGTGAAATTGGTAATAAGATCCTTATTTTAGGAAAACAATTAACAAAAAATTGTAGTCCTTACTTATTACAAGATCAAAAAATTGCTTTTAACATATGTGAATTTAATGACTTAGAGGTATTAGATCTAGATTTTGAGAAAAAAATTGCAAATTGTGTATTGGAATTATCAGATTTGAAATGCATTATGTCTTGCAATGATATTTCCAGAGGGGGTATCTTTTCGGCATTATTAAAAATGCAATATAAGAATATGGGTTTTAGGGTCAAGGTCCCTGATCCTATTGATTTATTCTGCGAATATAGTGCTGGATATGTGATTGAAATCAGAAGTAAAGATTTTGAAGAAGTAACTTCATTTCTTACAAAAAAAGGTGCTGAATACCTCGAAATTGGGGAGATAATTAAAGAAGGTATTGAGATAAACTCTAAAAAATTTGACTATTTTGATATTATGAATAAATATCGTAATGATTTTGAGAAGATAATTAGTTAGATGCCTATTGAACAAAAAAAATTAGAAGGACTCCTTGAGAACAAATTTCCAAATTCTAAAATTGTAATTGAAGATCTTGCCGGTGATAACGATCATTATTCAGTTGAAATTGAAAGTGATATGTTTAACGGATTGTCACGTATACAACAACACCAGTTAGTTTACAAATTACTAGATGGATTAATGGATAAAGAGCTTCATGCTATGCAATTAAAAACGAAAGGAACAAAATAATGGAATTAGAGAGTAGTACAAAAGAACAAATTGAAAAAATGATTGGAGATAATGAAGTTTTCCTATTTATGAAAGGTAACCCTGACTTTCCTATGTGTGGTTTCTCGTCAGTCGCAAGCGCAATTTTAAAAAAAACTGGAGTTGAGTTTGGCCATTGTAATGTACTTGAAGATAACAACATTAGAGAAGGTATAAAAACTTATTCAAATTGGCCTACAATACCTCAACTTTACATAAAAAAAGAGTTTGTAGGTGGTTGTGATATTATGAAAGAAATGGCTGAGTCTGGTGAACTTCTAGAATTACTAAACACAAAAGGAATCAAAACTGAAGTAAATTAAAAAAGGGGCATTTATTTTGCCCCTCTCATTAGTTATTTGAAATATAATTATTTAATTCTTTATAATAAGAATTATTTTCTCCAACTAGTTTTTTAAGTAGAGCTAAATTATTTAGGGCATTCTCTTTTTGACCAAGATCTACATACATCTCACCTTGGTATTCGATAGCACCTAAATGTTCTGGGTCTAATTCAAGAGCTTTTTTGTAATATTTTGCTGCATTATCAAAGTCTTCACTTTTTCTGTAAGCAAAACCTAACTCATTGTAAACATCAGCTTTAGTAAAATCTGTTGAACTAGCAGTTGTAAGAGTCTTTAGCTTTCTTATTGCCTTATCATAATCTTTGCTTCTTATAAGCTTAATTGCTGACTTATAATCTTTTCCATAATTAGTTTTAGCACTATCATCAGAACTAGATCCAGCAGCGAAAAGGCTTGTAATAAAAAGAGAAAATATGACTGTTAGTATTTTTATTTTCATAAATATCTTTTCGAAATTTATGCGCTGTTAGATTAATTGAATAGATTATTAACTATTGATTATCTAGAGTAGAATTCAACGACTAAATTAGGTTCCATTTGAACAGGGTAAGGAACATCTGTCAATTGAGGTCCTCTAACAAATTTACCAAGACATTTTGATATTTCTAGTTGTAAATACTCAGGAACATCTCTTTCATTAGAGCTTAATGTTTGAATTATCATTGGAATATTCTGGCTAGTTTGTTGAAGGGATATTTCATCACCATCACTAACCTGATAAGATTTTTTATTTACTACTTTACCGTTTACCAAAACATGCCCGTGATTTACTAGTTGTCTTGCAGAAAATACAGTTGGAGCAAACTTTAATCTAAACACAACAGCATCTAATCTTCGTTCTAAAAGTTCAATTAAAATTTGACTAGTATCGCCTTTTTTTCTAGAAGCTGCTTGATAAATTTTTAAAAATTGTTTCTCAGTAATATCGCCATAATATTTTTTGAGCTTTTGTTTAGCTGCTAATTGAACTCCAAAATCAGAAGGTTTTCTTCTTCTTGCTTGACCATGTTGGCCAGGACCATAGGGTCTTCTATTAAAAGGACTTTTAGGTCTACCCCATAAATTTAGGCCTAGTCTTCTATCAATTTTATGTTTTGACGATAGTCTTTTTGTCATGAATTGGTGATTTATATAGATTTAGCCTTTTAAGTCAATTTATTTTGTAATAAATTTTAAAATTCCATAGGCTGTTTTTATTTGTTTTTGGTCTATTTTTGATGTTTTTAAAAAATTTCTTAAAGATATTTCTAAATTATCTCTTTTGGATGAGATTGATGTAAATTTTCTTTTTTCTAGTATTTTCATCAGAAATGATAAAAATTTTTCAATATCTTTTGAGCTTGCTGGAGAATTTTCAAAAGTTGGATTAATATTAGATAGAGATATTTGACTCAATTCATAAGCAATTAAAGCTACAGTATGAGATAAATTGAGCGAACTGTTGTTGTATGTAGGGAGAGACAATAGAAAATTAGCATGCGATATCTCCTTATTGGACAATCCATTATTTTCTTGACCAAACAAAATTGATATTTTTTTCGATTTTAGTTTAGATATTTCATTTACTTTTATTGGAGGTATGTGAAAATCTCTTTTCCTAACTGTCGTTGCTATTAAGATATCACTACCTTTCATAGCTTCTGGTATTGATTGATATACTTTAACTTTTTTAACTAAGGATGAAAAATGCTTTGCAGATTTTATTCCCTTACCATTAGGCCAAATTTTTCTTGGACTTACTAAAGATAAGTTCTCAAAACCAAAACATCCTATTGATCTTAGAGACATACCAACGTTTTCAGATAACTGGGGTTTGTTTAATATAAATTGAATTGTTTTTTTCAAGAGGACTTAATTAATTTATAAATTAAGCTCTCTCTAAGGGCGTTATAAGACGCATCAATTATATTAGTAGAGACACCTACTGTTGTCCAAATGGATCCTTTTTGATCCTTCGTCTCGATAAGAACACGAACTATTGCGTCTGTTCCTTTTTCTGAGGATAAAATTCTTACCTTAAAATCAGTTAATTCTAAATCCTCTAAAGCAGGGTAAAAGCCCATTAATGATTTTCTTAAAGCTTTGTCCAAAGCATTTACTGGACCATTTCCTACTTCTACATTCATGTATTCTTTTTTTTCAACTTCTATCCTTACAGTTGCTTCAGACTCAGTTACTAATTCTCCTTTAGCATTCCATCTTCTATCATCAATAACTTTAAATCTTTTTAATTCAAAGTACTCTGGGATACCGAAAAGAGTTTGTCTAGCTAGTATCTCAAAACTCGCAATTGCCTGATCGTAAGCGTAACCCTTGAATTCTCTCTCTTTTACTTTTTGGAGTAAAAAATCTAATTTATCTGAATGATCATCTGGGTTAATACCAACAGTATTTAAAAGAGATATGATATTAGATCGGCCAGATTGATCAGAAATTACAACTTTTCTAGTATTACCTACTATTTCTGGGTCTATATGTTCATATGTTTTAGGGTCTTTGTTAATTGCTGAAACATGCAAACCTCCTTTATGTGAAAAGGCATTTTCACCAACATAGGCTTGTTGAGTATTTGGCATACGATTTAAAATTTCATCTAGAAGCAATGAGGTTTTCTTTAAGGCTGATAATTTTTCTTTAGGAATACTAGTTTCAAATTTTGTTTTCAAAATTATTGAGGGAATAAGAGATACTAAATTTGCATTTCCACACCTTTCTCCTAATCCATTAATTGTGCCTTGAATTTGTCTCACTCCTGCTCTCACAGCAGCCAGTGAGTTGGCAACTGCATTTTCTGTATCATTATGCGCATGGATGCCCAGTTTTTCACCTGGTATATACTTTGTTACTTCTTGAACAATTGTCTCTACTTCATTTGGCAGAGTTCCACCATTAGTATCACACAATACTATCCACCTAGCTCCATTATTTAAAGCCTCAGTTAAACAATCTAATGCAAATTTAGGATCTGATTTATATCCATCAAAAAAATGCTCAGCATCATACATTGCCTCTAAACCTTTTTCATTGATATGAGCGATACTTTCACCAATCATTTTTAGGTTATCAGATTTTGAAATGCCTAAAGCCTTTTCGACCTGATATGAAGATGATTTCCCAACAATGCAAATATGTTTTACATTTGTATTAATTAAAGTATTTAGACCTGGATCGTTTGAAACACTCGTATTATGTCTTCTGGTCATTCCAAAAGCAACCAAACTAGAATTATTAAAATTCGTTGTAGAATTAAAAAAACTATCATCAGTTGGATTTGACCCTGGCCAACCACCCTCAATATAATCTAAACCTAATTCATCGAGAGCATTAGAGAATTTGATTTTATCATCTACAGTAAAATCAACACCGGTAGTTTGTTGACCATCTCTTAATGTAGTGTCAAAAAAATAAATTTTATTTTCTAGTTTTTCTTCCATGTTGTGCCATTTATGGTGTCTTCTAAAACAATCCCTTGTTTAAATAACTCATCTCTAATTTTATCTGCTAGCTCAAAGTCTTTATTTTTTTTAGCCTCTTGTCGGCGAGATATCATATTTTCAATAAATTCTTTATCAAGGTTTAAATCTGTTTTATTAAAACTAGGATTTAATCCTAGTAAGCTTAAACCATTATTAAAATGAGCTAATAAATCATCATTATTCTTGTCTTTTTTAATGTTAGCTATTATTTGCTGTAATCTCATCAGTGCTTTTGGGGTATTCAGATCATCTAAAAGTGCATTGACAAATTCTGAGTCTAATTCTTTGCTATTAACCTCTTTAATATGTTCTCTCCACTTGTTAATTATGTTTTCACTATAACTTATAAGATCGTTTGAAAAATCAAGTGGTTGACGATAATGAGTAGTCAGTAGTGAATATTTGAGAACAGCAGGATCGTGCTTAGATAATAAATCATTAACAATTGAAGTATTTCCTAAAGATTTTGACATTTTTTCACCCTTAAAATTTATAAATCCATTATGTAGCCAAAAGTTCGACATTTTTTTATCATGACAACATGTTGACTGAGCAATTTCATTCTCGTGATGTGGAAAAATAAGATCAATACCGCCCGCATGTATATCAATGGTTTCTCCAAGTAATTCTGAAATCATAGCTGAACACTCTATGTGCCATCCAGGTCTACCATCACCCCATGGGCTATCCCAATGAGGTTCATTTTTTTTTGATGGTTTCCAAAGGACAAAATCTTCAGGATTTTTTTTGTAATCGGCAACTTCTACTCTTGCACCAGATATTATATCTTTTAATGAGAACTTAGATAGAGAACCATAACCCTTAAATTTCTTTGCTTCAAATAAAACGTGTCCTTCAGATACATATGCATATTTTTTTTCAATAAGAGATGTAATCATCTCAATCATTTTTGAAATATAATCTGTGGCTTTTGGTTCATGTGTTGGAGATAATATTGATAAAGAACTTAGATTTTTTTGATATATTTTTTGAGTAGAATTAACCAACTCATCTGTTGATATTTTGAGTTCATTGGCTTTATCTATAATTTTATCATCAATGTCTGTTATATTTCTGACGTAACGTACACTATCCTCTCCAAAAATTAGTCTTAGGACTCTAAATAAGATATCAAAAACTATAATTGGTCTGAAGTTTCCTATATGTGGATTACTGTAAAGGGTGGGTCCACAAGCATACATCTTAACTGCAGATGAGTTAATAGGTATAAGTTTTTCTTTTTTTTTGGTTAAAGTGTTAAAAAGATTAATATTCATTTAAAATTTTTTTTAAACCTTCGTGGCCAAAATAATTATATAGGTCTTTAACAGATGGGCCATTTTGATTACCTGTAAGTATATAACGTGTATTAGTAAATATTTCTTTTTTTGATAGTGATTTATCAATACTCATTAAGTAATTGACATATTCATCAAAACTAAAATTTGAAATATCATTCAAATTTTTAATCAAAAGTTTGATAAAGTCACCTGAGGGTTGAATTTTAATTTCTCTTCTATTAATAATATTCCATAAATTTCTTATATCTTCATACTTTTCAACATTTTCTTTAATAAGTTCCCACTCAGATTCAGTTAAAGCTAACTCTTCTAGCTCAGGGAATTCATTATTTAAACCTTTTAAATTCATTGACCTTAATGAATTTTTTTGAAAAAAGTCAATTTTATGAATATCAATTTTAGGTAAGTTTTTAGAGATATCCTCTAAATTAAAATCTCTAAAATTATTCTCTAAAATGGTTTCAAAATCATAATCTGAGTTTAAACCAAGTGAATATAAATAAGATAGAATACTGTTAACTGTATATCCATTTTTTCTGAATTGCTTAAGTGAAATTGAGTCCAAATTTCTCTTACTTAGTTTTGTTCCATCCTCATTAAGCATTAATGGATTGTGACCTAATGAAGGTAAATCAGAATTTAAACATTTAAATAATTCTAAATGAATTGCTGAATTAGTTAAGTGGTCTTCGCCTCTAATAATGTGAGATATTTTCATATCAATATCATCGACGACACTTGGAAAATGGTAGAGGTAGCTACCATCAGCCCTTCTTAAAACAGGATCTGATTGAGAAGCTAGATCTACTTCAGTCTCTCCTTTTACTAAATCATTCCATTTAATTTTAGTCTGTGAAAGCTTAAATCTCCAATAAGGCTGATTACCATTAATTATTTTTTTTTCAATTTGTTCTTTAGATAAATTTAATGAGGATCTATCGTAGATTGGAGGTTTTCCTGCTTTTAACTGCAACTTTTTTTTTATATCTAAATCCTCACTTGACTCAAAACATGGGTAAACAAATTTTAAAGAAATTAATTGATCGAAAAGTTCATTATATCTCTCAATTCTTTTGCTTTGATAAAAAGTTTCATTATATTTTATTTTTAACCAATCAAGATCAGATGCTATGGACTTTACATATTCATCTTTGCTTCTCTCTTGGTCAGTGTCGTCATATCTAAGAATAAATTTACCATTATTTTTTTTCGAATATGCCCAATTTAAAAAGCAAGATCTCATATTTCCTAAGTGCAGGTGACCAGTTGGGCTCGGGGCAAAACGTGTAATTATCATTTAACTTTTTTTAAGAGGTATTCTCTTGAAACTTTTACTCTAGAGGAGTTACCATATTTTATAATATCAGCAGTTGCATATGTTTCTGACCACTTTTCTGGTAGATAACTTCCAGTTCCTATGACATCAATTGGAGCTTTGGCTAAAGACATTGCCTTGCATTTCTCATTTGTAAATCCGCTAGATGCAATAATTTTTACTTTCTTAAAACCAAAATTATCAAGTTGTGCTCTCAAATACCACAAAGATGCAGCAGAGACTCCAGGCCCAACTAAGTGTTTTAACTCTTTGTCAGATCTGTATTCTTTGATTGAACCTGGTGCGTGTTTTTCTAAGACCTCATATGATTTTGAGGTATCAAGATTCTCAATAAATCTTCCATTTGGGGTATCAAGTCTTATCATTACTTTTCCAGCTTTAGACAACTTATCGAAGTGGCTACAAACTTGAATAGAGTCAGTAATTTCCTTACCGAAATAATCAGGCAATACAACTAAATCATCTTTAGGAAATGTTTCATGAAACATTTTTACTGCCTCAAGAGTAGATCCTGCATATCCTATTAATGCATGTGGCATCGTTCCTAATGCTTTATTAGATTGAAAATAATGTGATGTTGCATCTATCGATGTACCAATAAAGCCTTTAGCTTTCTTTCTTTTTGCTGATTTTGATCCTACTGATGCCGCATATGACATTAATTCAGACATCTCTGTACCTGCACAATGTCTTGCATCCATAGCTATAAAGGACGTTTTAGGCAAGTCTAAACACATTTGATATGCATTAGCTGCTGCTATACAAGCTGGACCAATTTTTTGTAAGAGTAAAGTTTCCAAATCGACTATATGTTTAAAAGAACCCCTAATATAAAGAATTGGTTCTCCAGCACCGAAATGGTCACCCTCTTTGAATGGACTAGAAGTTGATACTTTAATTCCTCTGTCTTTTGAAATTTGTTTAATCCAATTTATTGCTAGTTTTAATGCTATAACACCTGGTCTACGAATAAAAACAGCATAAGTAACTTTAATATCTCCATACTTATGGATAATTTTTTTTGTTTTTAAAAAATAATTATCAGTAAAATTATTAATTAAATTTGAATTTGTTTTTTTATTCATTATGAATAAGAAAACTAATTCATTTCGCCATTGGATAATAAATCAGCCAGTAGAAAAGATAGCTCTAATGATTGATTAACATTTAGTCTTGGGTCACAAAACGTATGGTATCTATCACCTAAATTTTCATCTTTAATATCATCAGGCCCACCAACACATTCAGTTACATCTAAACCTGTTAATTCAAGGTGAACGCCTCCTGCGACTGAACCCTCTGATTTATGAATTTCAAAAAAAGACTGAATTTCTCTAAAAATATTCTCAGTAGCTCTAGTTTTATAGCCAGATTTACTTGTAGATGTATTTCCATGCATAGGATCACATATCCATGTAAGATTAAGACCGAGATTATTAATTTCTTTCAATAAATCAGGGTATTTTGAATTAATTTTATCTGCTCCCATTCTAACAATAAGTGTAAGTCTCCCACCTTCATTTTCGGGATTCAGTATCTCAATATTTTTTTTTAAATCATCAATGGTTGTAGATGGACCTACTTTAAGACCTAAAGGGTTTTTTATACCACTTAAATAGTGTATGTGAGCACCATTAGGATCTCTAGTTCTATCACCAACCCACAAAAAATGAGAATTTACATTGTACCACTCACCTGTAGTGCTATCTATTCTTGTAAAAGCTTGTTCATAAGGTAAAAGAAGTGCCTCATGGCTTGTGTAAAAATCTGTCTCTCTTAGCTCTCTTGTATTTTTTTCATTTACACCACAGGCATTCATAAATTTTATACTTTCTGCAATTTTTTCAGATAATTCTTTAAATTTTTTTGTTGTATCAAAGTTATCTGCAAAATCTAAATTCCATTTATTTAATTGTGTTAAACTAGCAAAACCTCCTTGAGCAAAAGCTCTTAATAAATTTAAAGTTGAAGCTGAATGGTTATAAGCTCTAATCATTCTTTTAGGATCTGGCTCTCTAGAGGACTCGTTAAACTCAAATGAATTAATAATATCTCCTCTATAGCTAGGTAATTTTTGACCATTTTTTTCTTCAAAGTCTGAGCTTCTTGGTTTAGCAAATTGTCCGCCCATTCTCCCTAGTTTAACGACTGGTTTATTAGTGGCAAATGTCAAAACAACAGACATTTGCAATAGTAATTTAAAATTATCTCGAATTGTATTGGGGTTTAATTCCTGAAAGCTCTCAGCACAGTCACCGCCTTGTAAATAAAAGGACTCTCCTTTTTGAACTTGATAAATTTGTGATTTTAGAGACCTAGTCTCACCAGCAAATATTAAAGGAGGCATAGAGGATAATTCCTCTATTACAGAGTCTAAATTACTTTGATCAGCGTAAGCAGGCATTTGCTTTGCTTCAAAGTTTTTCCAACTATCTTTAGTCCATTTCATGAGGCAAGGATTATATTGTTAAATGTATTAAATAAAAGAAATTATTGGGTTTTAGATTTAAAAGGCCAAATTTTGGGTAGCTTTAACTTAGGTAATGATGGCTCATAACCTGTAGCATAAAAATTATCTATGCTGGATTGTTTATTATCTGAATACTTTGAGTCAATATCTTCATTATTGATAATTCCGATATTATCAACGATATCAACTGTAGTGATTAGGCCATGATTGTCTGTAATGTAATAGCATTTATCTAAATTTAAATAATCATATGAGCTTTTACCGATTTGATAAGAATTTTTATCAGAACCATCAGATAGAAAAATAAAATTTTTTATGTTTTTTATTTTATATTTGTTTGAAAGTATGTATGTATCGTCATCCTTGAGTATCTCATGGATATACTTTTTATTACTTAATTTTAAATTAGGAAAAAAAGATCCTTTTGATAAGTAACTAGGATATTGATTGTCATCAATAATATTAGAGAAGAAATTATTTTGTTTGTTAAAATTATTATTAATTTCTAATACTTGATTAGAAAATATGTAAGATTTATTAAACCTAAGTAAAAATTTAAATATGAGTAAAGATATAAACTTAGGGAAAAAATTATAAAAATTAAAAAAAAGAATATTAATATAATAGTTTTTATTATTGCTCGAATTATATGTATTCTTAGTATCAAAAGTATTTAAGCTTAAAAGATTAACTATTTCAAAACATATTCCCAAATAAGATTTATTTTTAACTGTAATCTCTTTAGTATTATAATTTTTGGAGAAATAAATAGATAAACTAGTTGGGACTTTGATTTTAATAAGATCACTCTCTTGAATTTTTTTATTAGCAATTTTCTTAATATATTTTTTTAAAAGGGATATATTCTCTGAAAAAAAGTGTATTGTGCTGCTATTTGGAAAAACAATATTAATTTTTTTAAATTTTAAATTAGTAAAAATTGATGAGCAGTATTTGTGTTGAATCTCATTAATTTCAAATCTATAAAAAATTTTATAATCTGTTGTTTCGATTTTAATATCTGGATTATTATCTTTAACAGTATAGCCATTATCATTAATCAAATAAGATATTTGTTCTCCTGTAATTGGTTCTCTTGTAAATAACTTAGATTTATTGATTATTCCATATGTGTCTAAAGGCACTGAATTAAATGTATTTGATTTCAATTTATCCTCAGGAAAAAAAATAGTTTGTTTAAAATTAGCTTTTTCGATATTTGAAGAAAGCTGTGGTTTGATACCAAACCGAGCGTCAATCACACTAGCTAAAATCTCATTATCAACTTCGATATTCATATTAAATAGTATTCAATTTATTCAACGGTAACTGATTTAGCGAGATTCCTTGGTTGATCAATATCAGTACCTTCATTAAGAGCAAAATAATATGAAATGAGTTGAAGAGGAATAGTATAAATGAAAGGTGTGTCAATAAAGTTTTCTTTGGGTAGGCTTACATTATGTGTGTTTAATGATTTTCTGTGAATTTTAACACTCGATAAAATTATAACCTTACCATTTCTAGCAGCAATTTCCTCAGCATTTGAAATAGATTTCTCATATAGTTCATTGTTTGGCGATAAGCAAATTGTTAATGATTTTTTATCGATCAATGCAATTGGTCCATGTTTCATCTCTCCTCCAGGAAAGCCTTCGCTATGCATGTAAGATATCTCTTTTAATTTCAAGGATCCCTCTAATGCTATTGGGTATACAATATTCCTTCCAATAAAATAACAAGTGTCAGATTGGCTTAATTTTTTTGCAATTTTTTTCGCCTCTGGTGTAAAATCGTTTATTAATTTTTTCAACTTTATTGGTAATAACTTTAGAATTGCTAAATTCTTATTATAATCTTTTTTCGATATGGAATTTGTCATTTTACCAATTTCAATAGAAAGATTGGCTAAGCTCAATATTTGACAAGTAAAAGCTTTAGTTGAGGCTACACCAACTTCTTTATCTGCATAAGTAGGTATAGTTACATCAGCCTCCCTTACCATACTACTCTGTAAAGAATTAGTTATAACTATAGAGGAATGTTTGTTTTTTTTGATATATTTTAAAGCCATCAATGTATCCATGGTTTCACCAGATTGTGAAATAAAAATAAATAATATTTTTTTGTCTTTATTTATTTTTTTATATCTAAGCTCGGAAGCTAATTCTGATGAAGTATCTATATTTGTATATTTATTAAAATAGTACTCCCCAACTAAACAGGCATGGTATGCAGTACCACATCCAACAAATATTATTTTTTTGTTTAAAATTAAATTTTTAAATTTGCTCTCAAAATCATTAAAAAATTCTTGTAAATAGTTTTTTTGAGTAGCTTTTATAACTTCAGGCTGCTCATGAATCTCTTTCAACATATAATGTTGATATTTTCCTTTATCATATGGGTTTTGTTTAATTTCATTTTTTTCAAAAAGTATTTTAGCTTTATTTAAACTAGATATTTTAGACTGCTGAATTTTAATAATATCACCATCTTTAAGATGATAAATCTTATCACTATAATCAGATAAAATAGATGAATCTGAGCATATGTAAGAGGAGTTTTTATTATGTGATAAGGCGATTGGACTGCCATTTTTTAATAAGTAAAAACAATTATTTTTTTTTATAAATATAACAAAGGCGTAGTTTCCTTTAATTACACTTTTAAATACTCTAATAGCTTCATCTGAATTTTTATATTTATTGACTAAATAGGTGAGAAAGTAAAAACTGATTTCAGTATCTGATTGAATATTTTTAGGAATTTCTACAAATCGATTTTGAATTTTTCTATAGTTTTCAATTATACCATTACAAACTAAAGTAAGATCATCATTTGCAAATGGATGAGCATTATTTTTGCTAACAACTCCATGTGTTGCCCATCTTGTATGACCTATCACACCATAAAAGTTTTTATCTGATACATTTTGAGCTTTATTTTTTAGTTCTGATATTTTGCCGACACTTTTAATGGTTTTTATTCGTTCTTTTGAAAACAAGGAAATGCCAGCAGAGTCGTACCCTCTATATTCCAGCTTTTTTAAAATATCTATAGAGTTATTCTTTAAAGAAGATGAATTTAAGATACCAACTATACCGCACATTATTTTTTATTATTAATTTTATTTTTCTGTTTTGATCTGGCTATTGAAAAATGATTATTTGGTATTGATTTAGTAATTACAGATCCTGCAGCTATGTATGCTTTATTACCTATATTAACAGGTGCAATAATAGAAGAATTTGATCCAATAAAGGTATTATTACCTATTTTGCATTTCAGCTTATTTTTTCCATCATAATTACAAGTAATAGTTCCGGCCCCAATATTACTATTTGTTCCTATAGATGAGTCTCCTATATAACTTAAATGATTTACTTTTACTCCCTTTGATAATTTTGATTTTTTAATCTCAACAAAATTACCAATTTTTACCTCATCTGCCATAATAACCTCAGGTCTTATTCTTGCATAAGGGCCGATGGAGCAGTTATTACCTATTGTGGAATTTTCAATATAAGAAAAAGACTTAATAATAGAATTACTTTTGATGCTTACATTTTTTTTTATAACAACATGTGGCTCAATTACTACTCCCGGAGCGATACTAACATTGCTCTCTATATAAACCGTATCAGGATGAATAATTCTAACACCACTGTCTATTAATTTTTTCTTTATAAAATCTTGAGATAATGTTTCTAATTTATTAAGTTCATTTAAGGTGTTAGCACCTGATATCACTGTGGCTTTATTTAAAAAAGTAGTCATTTTAAGTTTTTTATTTAAACAGACATTTACTAAATCAGTAATGTAAAATTCATTCTTATTTTTATTTTTTTTTATTGATTTTAAATTTAATGCAGCTTTTTTTGAAATTAAAAATATGCCAGTATTTATCTCATTGATTAATTTCTCTTCGTTTGAACATTCATTTTCTTCAATAATACTCATTAATAAATTATTTTTTTTAATTATTCTTCCATACCCTTTTGGATTTCTTACATTTTGTGTAAGAACTGATAAGTCATCATTATTCTTTACACCTTTTGAAACAAAATCAGAGAGTATTTTATAATCGAAAATAGGTGTATCTGCTAAGGTCAATAAAAAATAATCAAATTTATTATTGTATTTATAAAATTGTTTAAAAGCTCCACCAGTGCCGTCTATTGGATTTTGAATAAATACTTTTTCATTAATGAAATATTTTTTATTAGCTTTACTTGAAATAATAAAAGTTTTTTTTACTTGTTTAATTTTATTTAGTGCATCTAAATTATACTGTATTAACTCTTTACCAGATATTTCATGAAGAAATTTTGGTTTAGATGATTTAAATCTTTTGCTCTTTCCAGCAGAAAGAATAATGGCGCATATATTCATAAAGTTGTAAAATAATATTAAATAATCTTAACTGAATACTAAAAATATATCTAATTATGTAAATTATGCCCAATATCGTTAAATCAAATTTATCAAAGCAACTTATACATTTCTTAAAGTCTAAACTATTAAAAGATGAATTAGTAGTCTTGCCAACAGAAACTGTTTATGGGCTAGCTGGTTTAGGAACCAATATTAAAGCAGCAAAAAAAATTTTCTTATTAAAAAAAAGACCGTTGAAAAAAAAACTAATATTTCATTGTTCAAGTTTACAAATGGTAGATAAATTTTTTAATTTAGATGATGAAAATTTAATTTTAGCTAAAGAATTTTGGCCTGGGCCTCTTACTCTTGTTTTACAAAGGAAGTCTCTCGAAATACCCAAATCTCTTACATTAAATAATGAGTGTGCTGTAAGAGTTCCAAATAATAAATTTACATTAAATTTAATTAATAAAGTAGGTAAGCCCCTTGTAATGCCTTCAGCAAACAAATTTAAACAACTAAGCCCAATCAACAGTGAAATGGTTTTTCAGCAATTTATTGAGACAAATTTATTAATTGTAGATGATGGAAAATGTAAAGTTGGTATCGAGTCAACTTTAATTAAAATATCTGATAACAAATTGAATATAATAAGACCAGGGATGATATCATTAGAAAATGTGAAAAAAATATTACCCTATATGGTTATTAGCAAATATAACAAAAATTTAAGTTTTCCTGGAACTTCAAAAAAACATTATTCTCCGAAGAAGAAAATATTTTTAAATGTCAAAAATGCTAAAAAAAAATCTGCATATATAAACTTTGGAGCAAATAAAAAAGGTCAATTCAAAAATTTAAGTAAGAGTAGAAATTTAATTGAAGCTGCCAAAAATCTTTATCATTTTATTTTTTTAGCAGATAACGACAACCAATATAAAAATATAAGTATCGCACCTATTCCTTATAAGAAAATAGGAATCGCTATAAATGATAGATTACTAAGAGCATCTAAATGAAGTTTCCAATAAAAACTATAAGAAAAAGTGCCCAAATTACTGCTTTCCCTAAAAATTCTTTGGAGGTATCTAAACTGGTTAAATTTTCTAACAAATATAAATTTCATATTTTACCTATTGGTGGAGAGACTAATAGAGTGGATGGCACAAAACCTCAATTTGAAAAAACTATCCTAATAGATTTTAAAAAAATGAATCGTATTGAAGAAGTTGATACTGATAATTTTATAATAACAGCTCAAAGCGGAACATTGTTAAAAACTATTCAAAAAGCAGCAAATAATAAAAAACTTTTATTTCCAGTTAATATTGCGCCAAGTGATAAATGTACAATTGGCGGTAATATATCTACTAATGTTGGGGGTTTGCAAACCTTGAGATATGGTAACATAGAGGATCATATAAATGGCCTTGAAGTAGTGCTTAGTGATGGAACTATTTTAAATTTTTTAAATAAACTCAAAAAAGATAATTTTGGCCCAAAATTGTGGAAGTTATTTTGTGGTTCTGAGGGTGTTTTTGGAATAATTACAAGAGCGAGCTTAAAGTTAATCCCAAAAAAAAAATACAATTCTACATATTTAATACAAACAAATAGTTTAAATAAGTCAATTCGATTACTAAAATTTTTAAGGAACAAGTACTTCGATAATTTAACAAGTTTTGAAATAATATTTCCAATACCTAGCTCTTATTTATTTAATGAAAGTACACATCACTTCAATTTAATCATAGAGATACAATCTAATATTATTGGTAATTACAAAAAAGACTTAAAAAAATACTTTAATTTAAATGAATTTAAAATTGATAAAATAGAACATGATAAATCGAAATCATGGATATGGAGCAAAAGAGAAGAGTTAGTATATAATCAGATAAAATATAATTTTACTGAAAAATTTGATATTTCTTTACCCATTGATAAGTGGTCTGTCTTTATTAAGAAGGTAAATACATTTGTAAAGAATAATAAAATCTTTACTCCTTATTTTTTTGGGCATTTGGGAGATGGTAATTTGCATTGCAATTTTAAAGTACATCCTAATTCAAAAAAGAATTGTGCTTACCTCTCAAAATTTATTTATGATTTGACTATTCAAAGTGAAGGCAGTGTGGCAGCAGAACACGGTCTTGGTTTGAAAAAAAATTATCTATTAAAAAAATATAAACCTAGTGAAAATTACCTTTTTATTAAAAAATTAAAAAAACACTTAGATCCTAACTCTAGATTAGGCAAAAATAAGTTATTTCAGGCTTAATTGATCTTTTAATTTAAAATAACTCATTGCTAAAACTAATAATGGCTTATCAATTACGCCAAAACCAGGAAAGTTTTTATGTCTAAACTTTTCAAATAAGCTTAAATTATTGTTCTGATTTGTTATTGTTTCAGCAAGAATTTTTCCAACCATAGTTGTTATTGCTAAACCATGTCCTGAATATCCTTGTGCAAAAAAAATATTATTATCAATACTACCGATATGAGGGAATCTGTTTACAGTTATGGCAACGTGCCCACTCCAAGTACACCAAGCTTTGAACTTTTCTAAACCAGGAAGTATCTTTTTTATACTTTTTTTTAAAGATAATTCCAAATTTATCGGATCTATATTAGAGTAACTTACACCTCCACCAAAAATTAAATTATTATTAGAATCCAGTCTAAAATAATTTAGTACAAATAACATATCTCCCACTGTGATAGGTTTTCGAAAATATTTACTCAATTCTGTATTTGGAATTTCAGTAAATGCTGATACATAAGTTTTAACAGGCATTATTTTTTTTCTTAAACTTTTATTCAAATTATCAATATATGCATTACAGCAGATAATTAATTTATCAGATTTAACAGTTAAATTTTTTTCAGTTTTTATTGTTACTTTTTTTTGAGATTCATATGATATCACTCCTGTATCTTCAAATATTTTACAATTTTGATTTTTTAATAATTCTTTTGCTAATCCTAGACAATAATTAAGTGGATGAATTTGACCACACTCTGAGTCATACATTGCAGATTTGTAATAAGGGCTATCAAAATACTTGTCCATTCTATTTTTTGGTAGATACGTCACTGATTCATAATCAAATTTTGTTTGAAGCCTGTCTACGTATTTTTTTAACTCCTCATCATGGGATTTACTTACTGCGGCTAAAACATAACCCTCGATTAAGTCACATTGTATATTTAAGTCTTTGATATTTTTTTTTACTTCTCTAACAGCGTCTAATGTGAATTGCCATAATATCTTAATTTCCTCTTGAGTGTGTATTTGGCTAGAGTAATTCTCTGAGGAAAAACCATGTAATAATTGCCCACCATTTCTTCCAGATGCGCCCCAACCAACTTTATTTTTCTCCAATATGACTATGTTTAAATCTGGATTTAATTTAGATAAATATAATGCTGATGAAATTCCTGATAAACCTGCACCAATTATACAAACATCACATTGTAAGCTCTCATTTAATTTGTTAGTATTAAGTCTGAATGCTTTTGTTCTTATGTAATAATTATCTGTGTAATCCATCAGATACATAAATATCAAATTTTAAAGGTTAGTTATAGCTATGAATGATTATGTCGATTGGTTAAAGAAAAATAAAATAACAGAGGTAGAATGTATGATCCCTGATAATTCAGGCATACCAAGGGGAAAAATACTACCAACGAAAAAATTTTTAAGCTCTATTGAGTCAGGTGGATTAAGATTACCTTTAGCCCTATTCAAATTAGCAGTATCTAGAGATGTGACTTATTCAATAGATGATCAGATTTTAAATCCTACAGATGGTGATTTTATATTAAAGCCTGATTTTAATACTCTGAGAACTGTTCCATGGTATGAAGAACCAACCGCACAGGTAATTTGTGATGCTGTTGATAACAATGACAATGTTATAGAGGTCCACTCTAGAGGTATTTTAAAAAAGGTAATTGGTCTTTATGAAAAAATAGGCCTTGAACCAGTAGTTGCTCCAGAAATTGAATTCTATTTAGTTAAGAAAAACAATGATCCAGACAATCCTTTAGAGACACCAAGTGGGCAATCTGGAAGAATTGAAAAAGGAAATCAGTCTTACGGTATTGACGCTGTTAATGAATTTGATCATATTTTTGAGGATTTGTATGACTACTGTGAGACTCAAGAATTAGACGTAGAGAATATTAATCATGAGGATGGACCGGCACAAATGGAAATTAACTTCAAGCATGGTAACCCCCTTGACTTGGCCGATCAGGTTTTTTTATTTAAAAGAACTCTTAGACAAACTGCATTGAAGCATAATTTGTATGCAACTTTTATGGCTAAACCGATGGAAGATACTCCAGGGAACTCGATGCATATACATCAATCAATTTTAAAAAAAGGTAAACCAATATTTGTGGACAAAAATCTTAAAACTACAAAACAGTTTGATAATTATATGGGTGGATTACAAAAATATTCAAAAGCTTTTTTACCTCTTTATGCACCTAACGTTAATTCCTTTAAAAGGCTCAGAGGTTATTGGGAGGAAGGTACGCCATTTAACCTTAACTGGGGTTTTGAAAACCGTACCTGTGGTTTTAGAGTCCCAAATTTTAACTCTGCTAACCAGGCGAGAATTGAAAATAGACTCTGTGGATCAGATGTAAATCCATACTTAGCTATGGCTGCAACATTATCTGCAGGATATTTAGGTTTGAAGAAAAAATTAAAAGCAACCCCGGAGACCAAAAAAGCTGCATATAACGTGAATGTTTCTTTGACAGAAAGCATCTATCAATCAATAGATACTTTTTCTAGATCTAAGGAGGCAAAAGAGATATTTGGTGAAACATTTATAGAATTATTTTGTTCAATTAAAGACTTAGAGGTAAATGCTTATAATAAAATAATTACTGCATGGGAAAGAGAATATTTACTTCTTAATGTTTGATCTATTAATTAAGTAAATACTAATTGCTGCTAATATGACAATTAGCATTATTATTGCAGAAAGAGCATTAACTTCTGGACTCAATCCCAATCTAACTTTAGAAAAAACCACTATTGGCAAAGTGTTAGCTCCGGGACCGGTAGTAAAACTAGCAACGACAAGATCGTCCAAAGAGAGTGTAAATGCAAGTAACCAACCTGATAATATTGCAGGTAATATTACAGGAGCAGTTACTTTCCAAAAAATCATATTTGGAATTGTCCCAAGATCCTGAGCAGCCTCTTCTATATTTTTATCGTAACTACTCAACCTTGATTGGATAATGACTGCAACAAAAGCTACAGAGAAAGTTATATGCGATATTAAGACTGTTAGTTGTCCTTTTGAGGAAGGAAAGCCAATAATATGGTTAGATGATATAAAGAATAACAACAAAGAAAGCCCTAAAATTATCTCAGGCATAACCAAAGGAGAAGAACTCAAGAAAATAAAGAAAGGCCTGGCTGGAATTTTTGATATTCTTGTTAATGAAAAACCAATCATTACACCCATGACTGTTGCAAATGTTGCTGAAAGAGAAGCAATTTTTAGACTAGTATAAAAAGCCTCTAAAATTTGTTCATTATGAAATAATTCCTTATACCATCTAAAAGAAAAACCCTTCCAAACCATAACTCTTTTATTATCATTAAAAGAATAAGCTATAAGAGTTAAAATAGGAAAATATAAAAATGAAAATCCAATTGTTAAGGTAAGAATTTTAAAAAATAATTTATTCATTTTTAAAATTATATTTTGCGTACATTAATTGAAAAATAATTATTGGAAATACAAGTATTACAATTCCAGACATCGCAAGCGCACTAGCAATAGGCCAATCTCTATTTACAAAAAATTCATCCCAAATTATCTTCCCAAAATAAAGCTTATCACTGCCACCTAACATTTCTGGTATTATATATTCTCCAACAACTGGTATAAAAACCAACATGCTCCCCGCTACTATTCCTGGTAAAGATAGAGGTAAGATAACTTTTACAAACGTGTTTAAAGGCTTTGCACCTAAATCATTAGATGCGTCAATCAAATTTAAATCAAATTTAACCAAATATCCATAAAGCGGTAAAATCATAAATGGAAGGTAAGTATAAACAACACCTAAAATTACAGCATAATGATTGTGTAACATAGATATTGGTTCAGAAATTAGCCCAATATGTATAAGAATTGAATTTATAATACCAGAGCCTTGTAGTAAGACTTTCCATGCATATACCCTTAGAAGAAAAGAACTCCAAAAAGGTATGATAAGCATAATCAATAGTATGTTTCTTATACTTGTTTTAGATTTTGCAACGTAAAAAGCTATGGGATAACCAATTAATAAACATAATAAAGTGGATGTAAAAGCTAATGAAAGTGAATTGAGGTATGATCTGATATAGAAAGGATCTGAAAAGATAAAAAAATAATTTCCAAGAGTTGAATTAATCTCAAATCCATTTTCAGATAAAGAAAAAAGATCACGATAAGGTGGCATACCCCATTCAGACACAGATATAGATATTTTGAAAATTAAAGCTAATGGAACAAAAAAGAATAAAACTAGCCATAAATATGGAGTAAATACAAACCACACGTTTTGTTTTTTAAAATTTTTAATCATTAAAGAAATATATTGATGTTTCGTTAAAACTTATCTGAACTTTATCATCCCATCTTATTTGAAGGTTATCTGAAACTAAACTATTTTGCATAAAAGAGTAAAATTCAAATCCATTAACCTCAATTAAATACTTAGTATAGCTCCCTAAATAAGCTACTTCTTTAACTACACCAATATTTAAATTATCAGATTGATTTTCTAGTTTTTTAACAGAAATTTTTTCAGGCCTAATTAAACATTTAACATAGTTTTCTTTATTGTTAATATTTTTAACTTCATAATTTAATTCTTTAATGATGATTTGATTATTTTTATTAAGAACATTAAAGATATTGGCTGTGCCAATAAAATTCGCTATATATTTGTCCTTCGGTTTTTCATATATCTCAACAGGATTACCGACTTGGAGGATTTCTCCATTTTTCATAATTGCCATTCTGTCAGATAATGACATTGCCTCCTCTTGATCATGGGTAACAATAATAAAAGTGATGCCTAACTTATATTGTAGATTAACTAACTCGAATTGTGTTTGTACTCTTAGCTGTTTATCTAATGCTGCAAGTGGTTCATCCAATAAAAGTAATTTTGGTTTTTTGACTAAACACCTTGCTAATGCTACACGTTGTTGTTGACCACCAGATATCTCATTGATTTTTCTTTTCTCTAAACCATTCAGCTCTAGTAAATTTAAAATTTCATTAACACGACGATTGATTTCTTCTTTAGAAATTTTTTCTTCTTTGAGTCCAAACTGGATATTATTAGTGACATTTAAATGCGGAAATAGTGCATAATTCTGGAACATAATATTTAAAGGTCTTACATAAGGTGGAAGTTTCGTGATATCCTTTCCCTCGAGTAGAATTCTTCCTTCATCAGGCTTCTCGAAACCTGCTATAATTCTCAAAAGTGTTGACTTACCACATCCTGAAGATCCTAGGAGACTGAATATTTCAGATTTTGCTATTTTTAGATTAACTTTGTCTAAAGCAACAACATTATCAAACCTTTTTGATACATCTATGATTTGTAAAAAAGGTTCAGACATAAAAAAGATTGTGAAAAGCGCAACTTAAGTAAAAGTTGCGCTTTTATTAAATTATTGAGAAGCTTTAAAACTATTAAAAACTCTCGAAGATATCCTAGACTTTTGAGGTGAGTCAGCTGTATCTGCAAAAAGTTTAGTTAATGTCTCTTCTGTTGGATAAATAGCTGGGTCTGAAAGAATATCAGGATCTATCAAACCTTCAGTTGTGTTAGCTACTAGATTAGGATTTGAGTACCACACATAGTTAGTAATCTCTGCAACAACTTCTGGTCTCAAAATATAATCTATAAATTTATGAGCATTTTCTACGTTTTTCGCATCTGCTGGAATTCCCATCATATCAAACCAAATTACTGTTCCTTCATTTGGAATTGAATACCAGACCTCTTCGATTTCCTCGTATGCTGCTATAAATACATCACCTGACCAACCTATTGCTAGGCAAATCTCACCATTTGCTAAATCATCAATGTACTGAGAAGAGTCAAAATACTTTATGTAAGGTCTAATATTATTTAATAATTCTAGTGCCTCTTGATTAGCTTTAGTGTTTTCTGTATTTGGATCATGGCCAAGGTAATTTAATGCAATCTCAACAATTTCACTTGGTGCATCTAAGAAAGCCACACCACAATCTTCGTATTTAGAAATTTGATCTACATCAAATATTATGTCCCATGACTCAACATCTCCACCTCTTTCCTCGACGGCAGCAACATTGTAACCAATTCCAGTTGTGCCATACATGTAATTAACAGAGTATTCCCCACCTGGATCATGAGCATCAGTTTTTTCTAAAACACTTGGATCTAAATTTTTCAGGTTTGGAATCATACTTTTATCAAGTTTTTGAAAAACACCAGCTTTAATTTGGTTTTCCATAAAGGAGCCTGATGGAACAACTAAGTCATAACCACTTCCTCCAGCTAAAAGCTTAGCCTCTAGTACTTCGTTTGAGTCAAACACATCGTATGTTACATCAATACCAGTTTCTTCCTCAAAATTTGCAATTGTATCTTCAGCTATGTAATCGGACCAATTGTATATAAATAACTCTTCTTTAGCGCTCAAACTCATAGGAAGTATTAGCACTAAAAGAGCTGTTAAAAATTTGTTCATATTACCTCTCCTCTTAAATAAGTAGAATTTGGATAATATGATAATTTTTTTTAAAAATCACAAATTTTTTTATATAGATCTGGTCTACGATCTCTAAAATTTCCCCAAGATTGGCGGTATTTTGTTATTTCTGAAAAGTTGAAATTCTTAGATACAAAGCCCTCATTTTTTTTGTCCATTTCAATTTCAATATTACCCAAATGATTAGTGATAAAGGAACTTCCATAAAATGTAACAGATATTGAACCTTCATTTTCTGTACCAATTCTATTAGAAGCAATGACTGGGATTTGATTTGCAGCTGCATGACCTTTCATTACGTTTTGCCAGTGATCTTTTGAGTCTAATAAAGGGTCTTGAGGCTCAGAACCAATTGCTGTGGGATATAATAAAATATCTGCACCAGAAAGTGTCATAGATCTCGCACATTCAGGAAACCATTGATCCCAGCATATACCACAACCAAGATTTCCAAATTTTGTGTTAAATACTTTAAAGCCAGTATCTCCGGGTTTAAAGTAAAACTTTTCGTTATAACCAGGACCCTCAGGAATATGCGACTTTCTATATAAATCACTTAATTTACCATCAGCATTAATCACAACTAAGGAATTAAAAAAATTATTTTCTTTTTTTTCAAAAAAACTGATCGGCATGACCATATTATTTTTCTTACAAAAATTAGAAAAAATTTCAAATAATTTGTCATTAGGAAATTCAATTGCATAATTAAAAAACTTTGTATCTTGAGTTGAGCAAAAGTATTCAGTTTGAAATAACTCCTGTAGGAGGAAAATATTTACATTTTCCTTAGATGCTTGTTGAGCAATATCTATAGCCTTATTTATATTTAAATCTTTTTTTTCTTTTATTGAT
>CABZCN010000002.1 GCA_902524245.1 uncultured Alphaproteobacteria bacterium | reverse complement strand
CTATTATTTTTAGAGATAGTTATGGATGCAGTCATTGAAGCTATGAAAATAATACTTAAAAGTGAGAGCGCAAGAAGGACATTTATCTTAAACAAATAAGTTAGATCAATACTTAAAATAATCAAAATTAGTGGTGAGAATATAATGAAAAAAATAATTAAATTGAAGTAGATCATCATGTTTTTAACGAAAACAATTATCTCTAGAGAGAAAGGAGAAAGAAGATACTGATGAATTTTTGCTTCATCAAAATCTTGGCCATAAATTTTTTCAACTTTAAATAATGAAATAAAAAAAATCATTATATATAAAAAAGATAATGGAGCATTAATTCCCATTGACTGATGCTTTAATGATAATGCAAAAATAGCACACGAAATAATTAATAAACAATAGAGAACAAAACTGAAGACGCTCCCTTTAAGCATAAGTTGAAATTCACTTAAAATTAATTTTAAAAAATTTTTTATCATCTTAAGTTAAGTGTTTTATAATTATTTAAATTAATATTTTGATGACTTGCTAATATAATTATTCCCTTATTTTCTAACTTTTTTTCAAATAAATTATTTAAAATTATAATCGTTCTATCATCAAGCCCATTAAGTGGATCATCTAGTATCCAAACTGGTTTATTAACTAACATAAGCAGTAACAATTGAAGTTTTTTCTTTTGACCGTATGAAAGCTGATAAAATTTTTTATCAAGATTTAATTCCTGAAAAAAATAATTTACACTTTTATCTTTTATAGAATTATTGAATTTCACATTATGTATTGAAAGCCAATATTCAATATTTTGATTTAAAGTCAGAGAGTCATGGGCAAAGTTAGTCTCACCAATATATAAAAAAGATTGAGAGGCAATATGATTATCGATTACAAGATTATTGTAAGTTATACTGCCCTCTAATGGATCTATAAAATTGACGATATTAGATAACAGCGTTGTTTTGCCCACACCATTTGCACCCTGAATGAGCAATAATTCACCAGGACGTATTTTAAAATTAATATTTTTGTAGATAAGAGTATTTCCTCTAGCAAAAGATAAGTTGTTAACTTCTATCATAAAAAAAGCGGGTGATTATAACCCGCTTTTGATGTTTTAAATATTTAAAACTTAGAAAATTATCTTTTTTTTCTAGAAGCTTTTCTCTTCTTAGGAGCTGCTTTTTTCTTCGCAGCTTTCCTTTTCTTAGGAGCTGCTTTTTTCTTCGCAGCTTTCCTTCTCACAGCTTTTCTCTTAGTGGCTTTTTTCTTCTTAGGAGCTGCTTTCTTTTTTGCAGCTTTCCTTCTTTTAGGAGCTGCTTTCTTTTTTGCAGCCTTCTTCTTTTTAGGTGCTACCTTTTTTGCAGCTTTTCTCTTCTTAGGAGCTGCTTTTTTCTTGGCAGCTTTTTTCTTCTTTACAGCCATTATAGCCTCCTTACTTTTTTACACTTACTAGTAAGTATAAAACGAATATGTAAATATTCATTTTCTTAAAAAAAACTTAAGAAAGTATTTAATTAAGTCAACATTTTATTTATGGTAACTTCTTTTCATTAAATGAATCAAATTGAAATAATTTTAGGCCCAACTAACACTGGAAAAACATTTTATGCCTTTGAACAAATGTTTTCCTTTAAAAACGGTGTTTTTGGTTTCCCTTTGAGGCTTTTAGCAAGAGAAAATTATGATAAAGCATGCAAACTTTTTCCTATAAATCAAATTGCTTTGATAACTGGTGAAGAAAAAATAATCCCCTCAGACGCAAAATATTTTTTCTGTACCGTCGAATCAATGCCAGATGATTTTTTCGAATTTGTTTGTGTAGATGAAATTCAGTTAGCATCTGACTATGAAAGAGGACATATTTTTACTCAAAGACTTTTATATTCTCGAGGAGAACAAAAAACTATTTTTCTAGGCTCTCTTACTATGGAAGAGATTATTAGAGAATTAATTCCTGATGCAAAAATAATTTTTAAAAATAGATTTTCTGAATTAAATTTTATTGGTCATAAGAAAATTCAAAATATTAAGCCTCGATCAGCAATTATTGCTTTTAATCTTATAGGTCTTTACGAAATCGCTGAACAAATTAGGAGCTTAAAAGGAGGTGTGGCTCTTGTCGCTGGAGCGCTCAGCCCTAAAACTAGAAATTCTCAAGTTAAATTATATGAGGATGGTGAGGTTGATTATATTGTAGCTACTGATGCCATTGGAATGGGTTTGAATTTAGATATTAACCAAGTCTATTTCTCTGGTTTAGAAAAGTTTGATGGAAAGTATGTTCGACCTTTGAATGATATGGAAATAGGACAAATAGCAGGAAGAGCTGGTCGCTTTACAAAATCTGGATATTTTGGAACAACTCTTGGGGCAAAGTTCACAAATCTGGAGTCTATAGAAAATATACAAGCACATAAATTTGAACCTGTTAAAAAAATATTTTGGAGAAATCATCTTCTATCATTTCAGTCAGAATATGAATTAGTAAACTCTTTAAAAAAGAAATCTGATAATCATCGGCTAATTCTAAAAAAGGATGCGGAGGATCAAAAATTTTTATCTAGATTTTTAAAAGACCATAAAAAAAATTTTAAATTTGATAATCCTGAAACTTTGAAACAATTATGGAACGTATGTCGAATACCAGATTATCAAAATATATCAGATGAAAAACATATTGAACTGTTAACAAAAATATTTAATGAACTCATAAAAAATCAGTGGGTATTTAGTGATAAATTTTTAGATAAAGAAATTTCTTACTTACAAAATTATAACGGTAGCATTGATGATCTTATCTACAACTTAAATGAAACAAGAACCTGGCTATACATTACTAACCAGAAACACTGGATAAGCAAGTCTATTTGGGTTGAAACTGTTAAAAATATTGAAAACAAACTGTCTGAGGACATACATTTAAGTTTAATGCAAAAATTTGTCGATAAAAATAAAAGTGAGATGATTCAAAATTTAAATATTAGTGAAAAAAATATTTCTTTAACTGATAATAGATATGTTAAGATAAAAAATGAAAAAATAGGAGTTATAAAAGGTTTTAAAATTTTTTTTGATGAAAAATATAAAGATATTTTAAATAACAACTACCATAAAATAATCAAAGAACAAATTTTCCCGTACATGTCTTTTAACGTTGATAATTTCATAGCAGCACCAAACGAAAGCTTATTAATAGACCCAAAAGTTGATGAGAATGGAAATTTTCAGAACTTATATCTTAAATGGGGGGATGCAAATGTAGCAATATTTAAAAAAGGTAATAATATTATTCACCCTATTTTAGAACCAATCTTAGACGAATCACTATTATCACATATAGATACTAAAAAAATTCATGAGAAAATTCAAAAATGGTTCGAGGAAACTTATCTTTCGAAGTTGGATTTATCGGACAGACTAAAAAAATTCAATACAAAGCCTGAGGAGAGAAGTTTTATTTATAAGATCATTGAAAGCCAATACAATCTTTACCATACAAATATATTAGATGAATTTAAGCTAATTGATGAACCACAAAGAAAAGAAATTCACTCCCTAAATTTCAAATTAGGAAAAAATGTTATATTTAATTCTGAGTTAATCAGACCTGAATATATGAAGTTAAAATTTTATTTATGGAATATATATAATAACGAATGTTTAAACATTGATGAATACATACCAAAAGATGGCAATGCAACTCTTAATATTCAAAATAAGTTAAATGAAGAACTATTAACTTTCTTAGGATTTATTTCTAAAAATGACTTACTAATCAGACTTGATATTTTTAATGAATTTGAAAAACAATTATTCAAAAGAGAAAATAGAGGCCCTTTCTCACTTCCTATGGATTTATCCAATCTTTTGGGAATTAAAAAAGAAAAACTAATTAGTATCATAAAAAGTAGATCTTTGAATATTCAAGAGATAGCAGAAAATGATTTAATTATTTCTAAAAAAATAATAACTAATAAGACATTAGAATTAAGGCAAAATAAAAACAAAAAAATATTGAAAAAACCATCAAAAAAAGTAAAAAAGCCCTCATCAAAAAAATTATTTAATAATCCTTTTGACCAATTAAAAAATATAAATGTTAAATAAATTCTTCCAATCCTTTAATGAAAAGAAGGATACAAATGATGAACGCTCTTTTGAGTCAGATTTATATAATCTTATTTACGAAATTATAATTGCAGATCACGAAATTACGGATCAAGAAATTAATTTTGCCTCTGAGTTAGTAGAGTTTTACTTCAAAATACCAATTCAGAATAATAAAGATCAATTTAATAAATTAGCCAATCAACAACATTTCAACACCGACTTATCTCAGTTTTCATACAGACTTAAAACTTTTCTAAGTTATGAACAAAGAATGGATGTAATTCTAATTTGTTGGCAAGTTTTAATGGTTGATGGCAAAGAAGATCAACTTGAGGTTTCTACTGTGAGAAAAATATCAACGTTACTAGGCCTAGAAGATAAAGATTTTATATTGATTAGAAATAGAGTAAAAGACAGCTTATGACTTACCTTGTTAATGATAAGTGTATCAAGTGTAAATACATGGATTGTGTTGAGGTTTGTCCTGTTGATTGCTTTTATGAGGGCGAAAATATGCTTGTTATTAACCCTGATGAATGTATAGACTGCGGAGTGTGTGAACCGGAATGTCCCGCTGAGGCGATTATCCCAGATGATTTGGACGATGGGACGAAATGGTTAGGTGTAAATGAAAAATATTCACAAGTTTGGCCAAATATAACTACCAAAAAAGCCCCCCCTTCTGATGCAAAACAGTGGGAAGGTGTAGAAAACAAATTTGAAAATCATTTTAGTGAAAAAGGAGCTGATTAATGCCAGTTAAAAAAAAAGTCACTACGAAAAAAGTAATAAAAAAAACTAAAACAAAAAAAAAAGTTGAAGTTAAAAAAAAGTCACTAACCAAAAAAAATCAATCTGTAAAAAAAATAGCTAAGAAAAAAGTAGCAAAAAAGGTTGTAAAAAAAGTAGTTAAAAAAATTGTTACACCAAAAGCTCCTAAGATCAAAAAAATTATAGTCCCACAAGAATTTAAAGCAGGGGAGAATATTGTTTACCCTACTCATGGTGTAGGAAGAATTCTCACTATAGAAAAGTTCCAATATGATTTAGTGGAAGAACAACTTTATGTAATTCAGTTTTTTCAAGATAAGTTAACAATTAGAGTCCCCTTTGCTAAAGCAAAATTGATTGGTTTAAGAAACATTACTAGTAAACCATCTATGACTAGAACGCTCTCTGTTTTAAAACAAAAACCTAAAATTAAAAAAGCAATGTGGAGTAGACGAGCTCAAGAGTACGATCAAAAGATAAACTCTGGTGATATTAAACTTCTTTCAGAAGTTGTCCGTGACTTGTTTAGAAAAGATGATCAAACAGAGCAATCGTATAGTGAACGCCAGATGTTTCAAGTAGCTTTTGAGAGATATACAAGGGAATTTGCAATATCTTCAAGCTTAAAATTTGAGGAAGCTTCTACAAAAATATTAGAAATTTTAAATAAGAGATAATTTAATTAGTTTCTTCGTCAGTTTTATCAGACGGGATATCTATGCTTATATCTTCTGCTAGGTTATCGTTATCCTCGGTTTGAGTCTCAGTATCTTCTGTTTCTTCAATTAGGTCTTTTAATTCATCATTTTCTTTGGCTGTCTTAGTAGGTGTTGCAACACTTATACCCGCTTTTCTTCCTCTTTTAGGCTTAGCTATATTTACAGCTTCAATGGATTTACCACACTCTGGACAATTAATTACGTCCTGATAAAAATCATAGTACTTGACGCTGCCGCATGGGCATGTTCTCTTATGACCTAAATCGATTTGCTCTTCTGACATTGTGGGCAGTTTTATACATTATTATTGTAATTTATACAAATTTTTATTATGTTATCGCTCTAATATGGCAGTTCCAAAAAGAAAAACCACACCTTCAAAAAGGAATATGAGGCGCTCTCACCATAGAGCAGGAACTCAACTGTTCGCAGAAGACAAAAAATCAGGCGAGTTGAGAAGACCCCATCATATTGATCTCAGTACTGGTATGTACAGAGGTAAGCAAATAATAATTAAAAAATCAAAAAAAGATAAAGATGCCGATGGTCAAGCACCCGTAAATACAGAAGAAACTACAAAAACTATTGAAGCTCCTGCTTCTAAATAATTAATCTCTAATTACTTTATATATTGAATTTTCTGAAAAGCTTTGCTGATAGAGCTTTTTTTTAAGTTCAGTAGTTTCTAACTTTGATAGTTTCTTTCTTTTAATAAATCGTTTTAAAATATCCAGCTCTAAATCTGGATTTTCAGATACTTTTTTAGAGATATATTCATCAATTAAGCTTTGTTCAAAACCTTTTTGAAAAAGTTTATTTTTAATTTTTTTGATAGAAAATAATGATTGCTCATAATAATGAAATACTGTTTCAATGAAGTGCATCTCGTTGATTATCTTCAAATCATCTAATTTTTGTATAATATTCTCAATAAGTTCTTGCTTAGAGATATTTTCTGGAAAAATGACCTTTTGATATGTTTTTTTATTTTTGAGTTTTTTTTCTAGTATTTCAGAAATTTTTTTTTTAGTTGCTGGATATTTACCCAAGTATTTTAGTGCTTCATTATATAAGAATTCATCAGCTTTTTTTTTCATAGTTTATATTTTATGAATTATTATAATGAAGTATACAAACAAAGGCGCTTGTAGCTCAGTAGGATAGAGCACCAGATTCCTAATCTGGGGGTCGCAGGTTCGATTCCTGCCAAGTGCGCCAATAATTTTGACATATTCAAAAAAAATTTTTATAAATTACTTATGGTAAAAATTTTTTTTCTATTAAATCTTTTTCTTTTTACATCTTTCTTAAACGCTCAGCTAATAGAGACAAAAGATCCTAAGGCTTTATGCTCCAACGGTAAACAAGCAACATTTACCTTTTTTGAGGGTAATACAAATAATTGGTTAATGTATATTCAAGGAGGGGGTGTAGCTGCAAACGAAGACCAATATAGATCAAGAAATGACGGATTGAAATCTCCTGCAGTTTCAAATGAAAGAGGTAAAACTTTTATGGTAGAGGACTTTATTAACAACAACTATAACGTCATTTATATTCCTTATTGTAGCAATGACATATATCAAGGCACGCACGTAAACAATATTGATGGAAAAAAAGTTTATTTTCATGGTCGATACATTATTGAGGACATTTTTAATCAGTATGATGAAAAGTTTAAAAAGGCAGAAAAATTAATTTTTGCAGGTTATAGTGCAGGGTCTTTGGCTTTAGGTCTAAACGTTGATTTAATTAAAAGATATGAAAATCCATATATTATTGCTGATAGTTTTTGGTTAGACGCAGAGTCTTTAAATGTTCGCTTAGGATGGAATGATGGACCTTGGCCTAAAATTATAAAGTTTTTATATAATGACAGGGTCGATCACTGTAAAGACTCTCATTGGGCAAATTGTTTTTCTTCAAGACCATTATTTGAAAGAAATAATTTGAATAATGTTTTTTTTATTTGGAACATAGGTGATCCTTACATGAAAGGTGATTTAGATAAAGTAAAACAATCTATTAATGAAGACTCAATTTTTTATAATGCTGGTTTTTCAGTTAATGCTGAAGAAAGAAAGCTAAAAGGAAATATTGAGTGGGGGCATGTGATGACTGCTACTGATTTATATTATAAAGATTTTGGAGGTATATCATTGCAAAAGTTAATTTGGAATTGGATAAACGGATCTGGAAAAACTATTTACATAAACAATTAGTTTTTTTCGTGCAAAAAGTCTAAAAGTTTATCCAAATATTTCTCATCAACATTATAAGCTTTTTTGTAATGTTCAATGCAATATGGTTTTGTTGGTATATTTTGACCACCACAATAGTGAAATCCTTCTTCAAGCGGATCGCCGATCGGCCATTGACAAGATTTAAAGTTACCTGTGCCAACAATACTTTTTTTAAAACTAAATTTTTCTCTTCTTCTAACAGGCTCTTTTCTTACGGTATTATTGGAAGACGAATTACTGGTTTCCCTGTACATGGTAACAGAAGAAAACTGTTGGTTTTGAGTTGATTTTTTTCTGGAGTTTTGGCGCCTTTCAAGGCCTAGTCTAAAAGCCTTACCAATAACGGCATTTTTAGTAAATCCAAGCTGCACGCCAATCTGACTAGTAGCAACCCCTTCATTCCAAAGTTTTTTAAGATCTTCTACTTTTTGATTATTCCAAGACATTTTTAATATACCTACTCTATTTAGTTCCTAATATGGGTAGTTTTATACTATATATAGTAGTAGTAATCTAGCCTAAAATGATTAAAAAAATGTGAATAAATATGAAATCTCTGAAAAATTTGAACTTTGAAAAAATCCAAAATGTAGGGATTAGAGTCGATTTCAATGTTCCTACAGATAAAAATTTTAGAATTACAGACAAAACAAGATTAGATAGATCTAGGGAGACGATCGATTTTATTAAAAATAAACAATGTAATATTTTTCTTATTTCACATTTTGGAAGACCAAAAGAAAATTTTGATAAGAAGTATTCTTTCTCAAAATTAATTGATCAGTTTGAGGATATATTGGAGTTAAAATTAAATTTTATTAGTTATGATAGTTTTTTAGATAGAGGCCTTAATGAAATAGGTGTTGATAAGCCAACTATAAGCCTTTTAGAGAATATAAGATTTTTTGAGGGAGAAATAAAAAATGATTTAAATTTTAGCAAATCTATTACAGATAAATTAGATTTATATGTTAATGAGGCTTTTTCTGCTTCTCACCGATTTCACTCATCAGTTAATCAAATGGCTAAAAACATATTGTCAGCACCTGGATTTAATTTTGAAAGAGAAATTTTAGCAATAGATAATATAAAAAAATCTCCAAAGAAAAAATTAGCGATCATTGGCGGATCAAAAGTTTCAACTAAAATAAATACACTTCTATCTTTAACATCCTCTTGCTCAGATATTTTTATTGGAGGGTCAATGGCTAATAATTTCTTTAAATATAATAGTATAAATGTAAGCAATTCTTTAATTGAAGAGGGCACAGAAAGTATGATTGAAATGATTTACAGTTCTGCAAAATCAACAAATTGTAAAATTCATCTTCCAACAGATGTTTTACTTGACTCAAATGAAAATATATTAGTAAATGAACTTTCTAAAAAGTCTGATTTTAAAATCTTAGATATATCAGATTCTTCTCACACAATTTTAGAAAAGTTGATTGTTAACAGTGATATTGTTTTATGGAATGGTCCGATGGGAATGATTGAAGACAATAAATTTTCAAATGGATCAATAAATTTAGCACACCTTCTTGCGAAAACTAAAGCCGATGTTGTAATAGGTGGTGGAGATACAATTTTAGCAATAAATATGGCAGGAGAAAAATTTGAAAATTTTTTCTTTGTCTCAACAGCTGGAGGCGCTTTTCTTGAGGCGCTTGAGAATAAAGAATTACCTGGAATTGAAGCTCTTAAGACTGATTTATAAAATGTTTTTTTAGTAGGGGAACCTGAATTATAGCGAAGATTATAGTCATTCCCATGATCCCAAATACCTTAAAGTTAACCCAAACATCAGTGCTTTGAGTTCTCCAAATAATTTCATTTAATATTGCCAAAAGAATAAAAAAACTTGACCACATTTTATTCATTAATACCCAACCTTTATCTGTTAATTTTAATGAGGAATTCAATAACAATTTTAAAACTGGTTTTTTAATAAACGTGCTTCCTATTAAAACGAGTCCAAAAAGAGCATTTATAATTGTTGGTTTCATTTTAAAAAATATCTCATTTTTTAGAAAAATACTTAAACCCCCGAAAACAACTAAGATAATTGTACTTACTAACATCATTGTTGAAATTTTTCTTTCTTTGAAATAGATGGCTATAAGAGAAATAAATGTTGCAACTATTACAGCAGCAATACTTAAATAGAGATCTTTATCTGATTTATAATAGACTGCGAAAAAAACAATTAAGGGAAAAAATTCAAAGAGTTGTTTCATTTTATAATAGTCTATCTAAATATTCTTCAAATTGAAACTCTCTTAAGTCATTCATGCCTTCGCCGTATCCTTCGAATACCACAGGAATATCAAAATCATTTATTATTGTTAGAAGAGCTCCATACTTGGCATTAGAATCTACCTTATTTAAAATAATGCCATTTAAAGTGATATATTCTTGAAAACCTTCTATTATATGTTTTGATGCAAGTCCTGTATTGGCATCTAATATCAAAAAAGCCCTTATTAAATTAAATTGCTCAGATTTTTTTGAAACGATATCTGAGATTTTTTTTAGCTCAGCCATTAAATTTTTGTTGTTGTGCTGTCTCCCAGATGTATCAATAATAATAACATCATTCTCTTTTAGGTTGTCAATCCCTTTAAAAATAACTGAAGATGGATCTTCCATATTATTACCCTTATAAATGGGCACTTCAAATTGATTTGTGAAATGTTCAAGTTGATCGATTGCGGCAGCCCTAAATGTATCTGCTGCAATTACAGCAGGCTTTAAGCCATTTTTTTTAAATAAATTTATAAATTTACCTATGAATGTTGTTTTTCCTGAGCCGTTATTTCCAGCAATAATATATAAGCTTTTATTTTGAGGAGAAAAACCACCAAATTTTTTTTCTTTGAATTTTATAAGCAGTTCATCTTTAATAACTTTTCTAATATCCTCTTCTTGTGATTTATTTTCTTTTATTTTTGAAATAATTAAATCGGCAAATTTTGGTTCTACACCATTATCAAACAAAAGATCCTCTATCTCATCTATATTTAAATTCTTTTGAAAGATTTTTTTTAAAAAAAACATTAAACTCTAATAATCTCACCGACGGGCACACCTACTAAGGGTACTTCATGTTTGATATAATTTTGATCATATCCAACAGCTAATCCTGAATTTAACTCTTCAATTAGAACCTCCCTTGGTAATGAAAGTTTGGACTTTACTCTATTTAAAATTAATTCGCCTAGATCCCTTAAATTTTTTGCTCTTTTTTTAATGACTGGTTTAGAAACCTGAGGCATCCTTGATGCAGGAGTATTGTTTTTTGGAGAAAAAGGAAATATGTGGAGGTGAGAAATTTCATTGTCTCTTAATAGTTTGTATGTATTTTCAAACATCGCATCTGTTTCTGTAGGAAATCCAGCAATAATATCTGCACCAAATGAAATATCTTTTCTAATTTTTTTACAACGCTCGACAAATTGAAATACATCTTTCGAATTATGTCTTCTTTTCATTCTTTTCAGTATCATGTCATCACCAGACTGTATACTAAGGTGAAGATGCGGCATCACTCTTTGATCTTTTAGTACTTCATTAAAATTTTCATCAACTTCAACACAGTCTATTGAGGAAAGTCGAAGACGTTGTAATTTAGTTTTATCTAAAATATCTAAAATTAAATTGCTCATGTTATATTTGTGATCAAAATCGCTACCATAATCTGATATATCAACACCTGTTAAAACAATTTCTTTGACACCATTTTCTACAACTCTTTCCACCTCATTGATTAAGTAAAAAGGATCAAAACTCCTATTATTACCTCTACCAAAAGGAATGATACAAAACGTACACCTGTGATTGCATCCTTGTTGAATTACAAGGCTTTCTCTGATGTTAAGGTTTTTATTATCCAAAGACGGGCGGATATCTTGAGGAGAGTCAAAGATGTCCTTTTTGAAATCTACATCGAGTTCTTCATCTAGCAAAGATGCCCAAGTTTCTGATTTCAGTTTACTTATATTATCAATAACTTTATCGACCTCAGTCATTGAAGAATACTTATCTGGAGATATTTGTGCAGCACATCCTGTCATTACAATTTTTTTATCAGGATATTCTTTTTTAATTTTTCTAATAGTCTGTCTTACCTGCCTCTCAGTCTCATTTGTGACAGCACAAGAGTTTATAACAACCATATTTTCATTATTATTTGCCAATAATTCTTCAATTTTTTTTCCTTCAAAGTTATTTAGTCGACACCCAAAATTTACAACTTTAGACATTTAAATATTAATCGATGATTGATAAACTAATTCTGCAGGGCCTTGAAGGAATACCATCTTGTCCTTGATTTCTGTTTTTAATACTGATTTTTCAGTAACCACTTCGATTTTAGAGGAAACAAAGTCATTATAATTTAAAACAAAAGCAGTAGCACAAGTTCCTGAACCACATGCTAGTGTATGTCCACCACCTCTCTCCCAAAATAATACTTTTACTTTAGATTTTTTTAATACCTGTACAAAAGTAATATTAGCTTGATCAGGAAATAATTTATTTTTTACAAGTGAAGGCCCTAACATATTTAATTTAATTAGCTTTAAATTCTTTACTAATACTACACAATGAGGATTTCCAATATTTGCCCCCATTATTTTTATTAACCCAGGTATCTTTATTCTTTTAATTTGAATACTTTGAGAGTCCATTTTTTTTGATAAAGGAATTTTTTTCCAATCTAAAGTTACTTCCCCAACATTGATTTTGTATTCTTTTTGAGTTTTCTTACCAAAATGTAAAAATTTATGAGTTTTAATGACTGCCTTTTTAACTTTTTTTACTTCAACTAAAAATTTGTAGGCACATCGCAATCCATTACCACAATTTTTCCCAAGTGAGCCATCTGAGTTATAAAATGTAACTTGATAATATGAACTGATTTTTTTTAATAGAATTAATTGATCGCAACCTACCCCAAAACGCCTGTCGCAAAGTCTTTTGATAACCTTTTTTGACTTTCTTATAAAATCAACGTTTTTATCCACAATAATAAAGTCATTTCCTGCTCCTTGAGCTTTCATAAAAGGTATTTTCATAGACCAGCTATAGTGATATAAATTCCTTACTAAATAAAGAAAAAATTAGTCGGCCGATGAGTATCATTCGCCGATTTTTTTTATTTTTAAAATGTTAGAAAATATAACAAATAAGATAACTGGAATTTTTCAAGGTCTCTCAAATAAAGGGGCCATCACTGAAAAAGATTTAGAGACAACCCTGCGAGAGGTTAGAGTTGCTTTGTTAGAGGCAGATGTCTCTCTTAAAGTATCTAAAGATCTAATTAAAAAAATCCAAGAAAAAGCACTTGGCCAAAAAGTAATTGAAAACGTTCAGCCAGGACAACAAATAATTAAAATAGTAAGTGATGAACTAACAGAAATACTTGGTGTTCAAAGTAGCGAGCTAAACTTTAAAAATAAACCCTCAACTTTTTTAATGTGTGGTCTGCAGGGTGCAGGTAAAACAACATCAATTGCAAAACTTGCTTATTACTGTCAAAATTCTCTTAATAAATCTGTGTCACTTGTGTCAACAGATTTAAGAAGACCAGCCGCTATAGACCAACTTCGTATTTTATCTCAAAAAAATAATATTCAGTTTATTGAGCCAATAAATGAAAATGTAAAAGATATTGTCAATAATGCTCTTGAACAAAGTAAAAAACTTTTATCAGATGTTTTAATTATAGATACCTCAGGTCGAATTAGTACAGATGAGGAATTACTACTAGAACTGAAAACAATTCATGATCTGGCGAAACCACAAGAGAATTTACTTGTTTTAGACTCAATGATGGGTCAACAAGCCCTAAGCGTTGTAGAGTCTTTTAACTCCACAGCACCACTTACTGGATTTATATTAACAAGATTAGACGCAGACCCAAGAGGAGGAGTTGCACTTTCAGCAAAATATCAAACAGGTTTGCCAATTCGTTTCTTTGGATCAGGAGAAAATATTGAAGATTTTGAAGTTTTTCACCCAGAGAGAATAGCTTCTAGAATTCTTGGTATGGGAGATGTTGTTTCATTAGTTGAAAAAGCACAAAAAGATTTTGATCAAAAAGAAATGGAAAATCTCCAATCTCAGATGATGAGTGGGAAATTCAATATGAATGATCTTTTAAAACAGTTTTCTCAAATGAAAAAAATGGGAGGAATGTCTGGACTAATGTCACACATGCCTGGTGTCAGCAAAATTAAAAACATGATGGAGAGTGGAGATTTTGACGAAAAAGTTATTGATCATCAAATTGCAATTATTTGCTCAATGACAAGAGAAGAAAGAGTTGATCCTGATTTACTAAAAGCTTCAAGAAAAAGAAGAATAGCAACAGGGTCTGGTAGACAGGTACACGAGGTCAACAGGCTTTTAAAACAATTTGAGCAAACTAAAAAACTTATGAAACAAGCTCAAAAACCAGGTTTTGCAAATAAAATAAAAAGTTTATTAGGCGGAAACCAAATGCCAACGATTGAATAAATACAGAAGGGAGAAATCATGGCGACAAAAATAAGACTAGCAAGAGGAGGTTCAAAAAAAAGACCTTTCTATAGAATTGTGGTTGCAGATGAGAGAGCACCAAGAGACGGTAACTTCATTGAAAAAATAGGCAACTTCAATCCAATGGTTCCCAAGGATCACAAGGAAAGAGTAATGCTTAGCAAAGAAAGAGTTGAACATTGGCTTAAGGTTGGGGCCCTGCCAACAGAAAGAGTTCAAAAAATTCTCTCTGAATTAGGAATGATGGAAGCTCCAAAAATAACTGAGAAAACAAAAAAGCATTTACCAAAGGCAAAGGCTCAAGAAAGAGTTAAAGCAAAAGAAGAAGCAGCATCAAAAGCTGCAGAAGATGCAAAAGCTACTGATGAAGCAGCTAAAGCAGAGGACGAAAAACCTACTGAAGAGGTAACTACCACAGAGGAGCAACCGCCTGTTGAAGAAGCAGCAGCTGAAAAACCAGCTGAAGAGGTAAAGACAGAGGAGACTTCTGAGCTGAAGGAAAAGAAAGAAGAAGCTCCTGCAAAAGAAGAGCCTAAAGAGGAAGAGGGTTCAACTGAGGTTTCAGAGGATAAACCCGAAACTAAAGAGTAATTACTTGTGACTCCCTTTGAGAAGCGTTTCATACAAGTTGGTGTAATTGGCAGACCTAAAGGAACTAAGGGTCTGCTAAGGTTTCACAGTTATTTAAATGATGATCGTGATGTAAATCAATTTAAAAGATTTTATTTAGATAATAAAAAAACTGTTAACTTAAAACTAGTATCTTTTGATAAAAAAAGCCCACTTATAACAATCGACGAAATAAATAATAGAACAGACATTGAAAAGTTTGTTAATAAAAAAATTTTTTTAAAAAAAGAACAACTATCACCAGTAAAAGGAAATGAATATTATTTCCACGATTTAGAGGGCCTTGAGGTATTTGATAATAAAGACCAGAGAGTTGGAGAAGTTGCTTCAGTTGTAAATTTTGGTGCAGGGGATTTATTGGAAATATATTTTATTAAAAGTAAAAAAAAGGAATTTTTCAGATTTACTGAACAAAACTTTCCATTTGTAAATATTAAAGAAAAAAAAATTATAATTAAAAATTAATGTTAAAATTCAATATCCTTACTTTATTTCCAGAGGTTTTTCCTGGAATTTTACAACATGGCTTGTTAGGCAAAGCTCTGACAAAAAATCATTTCGAAATCAATACTATCAACATAAGAGATTACAGTGATTTATCTGCGAATTCTGTTGATGATAAACCATTTAGTGGTGGCGCAGGTATGGTATTAAGACCTGATATAATTTCAAAATCTATCGAAACAAACTTTAATAAAAATGAATTAGATAGCTGTATTAAAATATGTTTTTCTGCCAAAGGTAAAAAACTCACTCAAAAAAAATTAACTAATTATAATTTAAATAAAGATTTTATTTTACTAAATGGTAGATATGAGGGCATTGACCAAAGAGTAATTGATTATTATGAATTTCAAGAAATTTCTGTGAGCGATGTCATATTAAACGGAGGAGAGATAGCATCATTGTTATTTATTGAGGCGTTAATGAGACTCCAACCTGGTGTTCTTGGAAATAATGATACCCACACTATTGAGTCATTTCAAAATGGACTAGTTGAACATGATCAATTCACTAGACCAAACCCATGGATAACCCCTGATCATTCAGAAATAGAAGTACCTTCTATACTCGTGAGTGGTAAACATGCTGATATAGATCTTTGGAAACACCAGAATTCGTTGGAAAATACTGAAAAAAATAGACCAGATTTATTTAAAAACTATTTAAAAAAAAACAAAAATGAGTAGAATATGCCGCTCTGATACCACCCATATATTAATATTGGATGGAGCACACAATGAATGAAATTATTAAAAATTACGAACAATCACAAATTCAGCAGATTTTAAAAAGTTCAAAGGTTTCAGACTTTGCGCCAGGTGACACTGTCAAAGTTAACGTTAAGATTAAAGAAGGAAATAAAGAGAGAGTGCAAGCATTTCAAGGTGTCTGTATTGGTAAAAAAAATAACGGTCTTAATTCTTCATTTACTGTTAGAAAAATTTCTAGTGGTGAAGGTGTTGAAAGGGTTTTTCCATTATACAGTAATGTTATCGACTCAATCGAACGCGTAAAAGTTGGCGATGTAAGAAGAGCTAAATTATATTATCTAAGAGGTTTGTCTGGTAAAAAAGCAAGAATTGCAGAAAGAACTGACGGTCGATCATATGATGATAACCAATTTGTATCCACAATCGAAGATGCTGAAGAAAATTCAGAGGTTAGTACTGAAGAAAATAAATCAGATACACCTGTAACTGACGAAACACCAAAGGAAGAAGCTAAAGAGACCAAAACAGAGGAAACTTCATCTCAAGAAGCCCCTAAGTCTGAAGACAACTCTAAAGAAGAAATTAAAGAAACTAAATCAGAGGAATTATCACCACAAGAAGAACCCAAAGTTGAAGATGAGCCAAAAGAGGAAAAGCCTGTAGAGAAAAAAATAGAAGAGGCAGAAACTAAAAGCTAAAAGTATTATCTTGAGCAACCAAGGCCCAAAAACACTTTTTGATAAAATCTGGTCTGAGCATCTTGTCGGTCAAAGAGAAGATGGGACTAATCTTTTATATATTGATCGTCATTTAGTTCATGAAGTAACTAGCCCTCAAGCTTTCGAAGGATTAAAACTATCCAATCGTCCCGTTCATAGACCAGAGGCTACGATAGCTGTCGCAGACCATAATGTTCCTACTATAAATAGACAAAATATTGAGGACCCACAAAGTAAAATTCAAGTCGAAACTTTAGCAAAAAACACTAAAGAGCATGGAATTCAATATTTTGATTTAATGGACCAAAGACAAGGTATTGTTCACATCATTGGTCCTGAGCAGGGAATTACACAACCGGGCATGACAATTGTCTGTGGCGACAGTCACACGTCTACCCATGGAGCTTTCGGAGCTCTCGCTTTTGGTATCGGAACAAGTGAAGTTGAGCATGTTCTGGCTACGCAAACAATTGTTCAAAATCCTGCAAAAAATATGAGAATTTCGGTCAATGGTGAACTTCCTTTTGGAGTAAATTCTAAAGATTTAATCTTGTACATAATTGGAAAAATTGGAACAGCTGGGGGAACTGGTCATGTAATTGAGTATGCTGGTTCATCTATCATGGGCCTTTCTATGGAGGGCAGAATGACTATTTGTAATATGAGCATTGAAGCTGGTGCTCGCGCTGGATTAATTAGCCCAGATCAAAAAACTTTTAATTATATAAAAGGTAGACCTTATGCCCCTGGAACTGAACACTGGGATCAAGCAGTAGAATACTGGTCATCTCTTCCCTCAGATAATGATGCAAATTACGATCATGAAATAGTTATAGATAGTTCAGAAATTGACCCAATGGTGACATGGGGAACTAGCCCTGAGGATGTTGTGTCAGTCAAAGGCACGGTGCCAAATCCAAGTAGTGCTAAAACAGAAAATAAAAAGAAAAGTATTGAAAGATCACTTGAGTATATGGGTCTTAAGCCCGGAACAAAAATTACAGACATAAAATTAGATAAAATATTTATTGGCTCTTGCACAAACGGTCGAATTGAGGATTTAAGAAAAGTTGCATCTATTGTTAAGGACAAAAAGATTGCTTCACACGTTCAAGCAATGATAGTACCAGGATCAGGCTTAGTTAAAAAACAAGCAGAAGAAGAAGGAATTGATATAATTTTAAAAGATGCTGGCTTCGAATGGAGAGAGGCTGGATGTTCAATGTGCCTTGGTATGAATCCCGATCAATTAAAACCAGGTGAAAGGTGCGCATCAACCTCTAATAGAAATTTTGAAGGTAGACAAGGCCGAGGGGGTAGAACTCATTTAATGAGTCCTGAGCTTGCTGCCGCATCTGCTATTATTGGAAACATTTCAGATATAAGAGATTTTACATAAAATGGATAAGTTTCATTCTTTAAAAGGTATCGCAGCTCCTTTACCAATTGTTAATATCGATACTGATATGATCATCCCAAAGCAATTTCTCAAAACAATTAAAAGAACTGGTCTTGGTGTAAGTTTGTTTTATGAGATGAGATATGATAACGATGGAAACCTCATTAAAGATTTTGTTTTGAATACATCTCCTTTTGATCAGTCAAAAATTTTGGTTGCTGGTGATAATTTTGGTTGTGGATCAAGTAGAGAACACGCCCCTTGGTCTCTTAAAGATTTTGGAATAAGAAGCGTAATTTCAACAAGTTTTGCAGATATTTTCTATAATAATTGCTTTCAAAATGGAATTTTACCGATAGTTGTCAGCCCTGAAAACCTCGATCACTTAATGACAGCAGCTAAAAATCAAATTGAGTTCACTATCGACCTTCCGGAGCAAATCATTAAAGCTGGCAATCATTCAATCAATTTTGAAATTGAAGAATTCAGAAAAGAAAGACTTTTGCAGGGATTAGACGATATAGGCATTACCCTTGGTTACCAAGACAAAATTAATGCATACGAAGAGGAAAAAAAAAATAAAAAACCTTGGTTATTTAAAAAAAATTAAATGAGTTCTAAAATTTTAGTTTTACCTGGAGATGGCATAGGTGTGGAAGTTGCAGATCAAGCCATAAGAGTAATTGAAAAATTAAATGAGCAAGGTCTTAATGCAAGTTATGAAAAAGATTTAGTTGGAGGCGCTTCATATGATGTTAATGGCGAACCTTTAACTAACTCTGTTTTAGAGAAAGCAAAAAATTCAGATGCTGTATTATTGGGAGCAGTTGGTGGATCAAAGTGGGATGACGTTGAAAGATCAAAAAGACCAGAAGCTGGGCTTTTAGGTTTGAGGAAAGAATTAGAACTTTTTGCAAATCTGAGACCTGCATTAGTTTTTGATGCTCTTGTTTCAGCTTCAACTTTAAAAAATGAAGTGGTAAACAATTTAGATATTATGATTGTAAGAGAATTGACTGGTGGAGTATATTTTGGTCAACCTCGAGGTATTGAAGACACACCAAATGGTAAGAAAGCGATCGACACACAAATTTATTACGATTACGAAATAGATAGAATTGCCAGAGTTGCTTTTGATTTAGCCAGAAAAAGAAATAATAAAGTAACATCTGTTGAGAAAGCTAACGTTATGGAAACAGGTGTACTCTGGAGAGAGATTGTGAAAGAAACTCATAAAGATTTTTCAGATATTACACTAGAAAATATGTTAGCAGATAATTGTGCCATGCAACTTGTCAGAAACCCAAAACAATTTGATGTAATAGTTACAGATAACCTATTTGGAGATCTACTGAGTGATTGTGCTGCTATGCTCACTGGTTCGCTTGGAATGTTACCATCGGCATCATTAGGAGAAGAAAAAAATGGCAAAAGACATGGACTTTTTGAGCCCGTTCATGGAAGTGCCCCTGATATTGCAGGTCAAGATAAAGCAAATCCAATCGCTACCATTTTAAGTTTGTCTATGATGTTAAAATATAACCTCAATAAACCAGAGTTATCTAACAAAGTAGAAAGTGCTGTCCAAAAAATTCTTTCTGAGGGTTACAGAACTGGAGACATTTACACAAATGAAGACCAAACTCTTGTTTCCTGTTCTAAAATGGGCGATTTAATAATTGAGAGAATTTAAGTTGGCTTCTTCTAAAAAACCTAAAATTGCTGTTGTCGGAGCAACTGGAAATGTCGGTAGAGAGGTTTTAGATATTATTGATGAAAAAGAAATTCAATATTCTGATTTAATCGCTTTAGCTTCTTCTCGTTCTAAAGGAAGCACAATTGATTACGGAGAAAACAAGTCTGTCGTGGTAGCAGACTTAGCTGAATATGATTTTTCTGATACTGACATAGCTATTTTTTCACCAGGTGCGAAAGTTTCAAGTGAGTTTGCTCCTAAAGCTGCTAAGCAAGGCTGTATAGTAATTGACAATACCTCTCATTTTCGAACAGATCCAGATGTCCCATTAGTAGTCGCTGAGGTCAATCCTGAGGCGCTAAAAGACTTTAGAAAAAAAAATATTATTTCTAATCCTAATTGTTCAACTATGGGGATGCTAGTTGCGGTTAAACCTTTGCATGATCATTTCAAAGTTAAAAGAATTGTTGTTTCAACTTATCAATCAGTATCTGGTGCAGGTAAAGAAGCTGCAGATGAATTATTTAATCAAACTAAATCAATCTATGCAAATGAAGCAGTAGTGAAGGAAAAATTTACTAAACAAATTGCTTTTAATGTTATCCCGCATATAGATGTTTTCTTAGAGGACGGTCAAACCAAAGAAGAGTGGAAAATGTACAATGAAACAAAAAAAATTCTTGATCAAAACATTGAACTAACTGCAACTTGTGTTCGAGTACCAGTATTTATATCTCATTCACTAGCTCTAAACATCGAGTTTGAAAAGCCTTATGACGAGGACCAAATAAGAGAAATTTTTAAGAAATCCCCTGGTCTAAAAATGATTGATTACCGTGCTGATGAGGGGTACGTAACTCCGATTGAATCTGCAGGTTTAGACCCTGTCTACGTTAGCAGAATTAGAAGAGACCCTACTATACCAAATGGTCTTAATTTTTGGTGTGTGTCTGACAATTTAAGAAAGGGAGCTGCTTTAAACACTGTACAAATAGCAGAAATCTTGATCAAAGATTATTTAAGCTCTTAGCTTTAAATCTTTTTTTTCTTTTTTTAGAACGTATTTTATTTTTTAGCAAAATATCATAAATATCATTTGTAACGTTTTCTAGTATTTCTCTTGTTGTATTTTTTTTGTAGATATAGTGAGCATATAAAGCTGTAGATTGGTCGCCAGCTCCATGAAATCTTTCTTTAAAATTTATGTAAGGCGTTTCTATGACAAAAATTTTTCTTTTATTACAAATAATATTTAATATTTTTTTATTTTTTGGAATGCTTCTTATTAATACTTGACTATTAAACTTCCTCGTAAACGATTTGAGGTCAGTTATGATCTCGTTAATACTATAGTTTTTTACATCTTTATTATTTAAGTATGACCACTCAAAAAAATTTGCTGATATATATTTAACTTTTGTTATTACTTTTTTAAAAAAATTTGCAACGTCTTTTTCTACATATAAACCTATTCCTATATCTCCCATTACAGGGTCCAAAACAATTCTATTTTGCACATTAATAATTTTACCAATCGATTTTGAAATCTTTGAGTTGGGTGTGTAGCCAATAATTGTTAAATCATTTAAGCTTAATTTATATGTTTTCCTGACTTTATTAAAAATTGCCCATGGATTTAAACTGTTGTTATTGATTTGAAGTGTGCCTTTTACAGCTTTATGAGATGTTAAAATTACAGTTGGTATCTCATAAATGTTATAACCTTTGTCACTTAAGATTGATCGAGCGGCATGATTTCCAACTTTATCATTTAAGACAGTAGACTGAATACTAACTATATTCCTCATATTTTTGTATCTATTTCTTCAAAGGTTGTCATTGTTTCCACAATAATATAAAAAATACGCATTAAGAATTTTAATTAAAGGAAATAAATATGACTTTTGAATTACCAAGCTTACCTTATGCAAATGATGCTTTAGCTCCATATATGTCATCAGAAACTCTTGATTTCCATTATGGCAAACATCATCAAACATATGTAACAAATTTAAATAATCTTGTTAAAGACACTGATATGAAAGACTCTTCTCTTGAGGAAATAGTTGTAAAATCAAGTAAAGACTCATCGATGGCAGGAATTTTTAATAATGCAGGTCAACATTGGAACCATATTTTATTTTGGCAATGTATGAAACCCAATGGGGGAGGCTCTATGCCGTCCGAATTGGAGAGTAGAATTACATCAGACCTAGGAGGGATTGATCAATTCAAAGAAGCTTTTATTCAGGCAGGAACAACTCAATTTGGTTCTGGATGGGCTTGGCTTGCCATCGATAATGGTAAATTAGTGGTCACAAAGTCACCTAATGCTTCTAATCCTCTAGTTGATGGAATGAAGCCAATACTGGGATGTGACGTATGGGAACACTCTTATTATATAGATTATAGAAACAAACGACCTGATTATTTAAAAGCTTTTTTAGATAGTTTAGTCAACTGGGAATTTGTTGCTTCTCAATTAGATTAAATATTAGGGCTGCTTATAAAAAAGCAGCCCTATTTTTTTATTTAAGCTGATAAAAGTTTAGAATTCGTATTAACTTTTATTTTTCTAGGTTTTTGGTGTTCAGGTATTTCTCTTTCAAGATTTATACTTAACAGACCATTATTTAAATCAGCCTCTATAACTTTTACAGTATCAGCTAACTCAAACTTTCTCTCAAAATTTCTGTTGGCAATTCCTCGATAAAGATATTCTGATTTATTCATAGCTTTATCATCACCCATGTCACCTTTAACAGTTAAAAGATTACCCTCTTGGGATATATCTATTTGGTCCTCACCAAAACCGGCGATAGCCATGGTAATTTGGTAAATATTTTTATCATGTTTGACGATATTATAAGGTGGATAAGAAGCACCTTTATTGTTCGTAGAAAAGACGGTATCAAAAAGTTTATCAAACTCATCGAAACCAACTGATGATCTCCATAGAGGAGATAAGTCAAATGTAGTCATAATTAACCTCCTTAAGCGTTAATTGTTAATTGCAGTTTTTAAACCTGCGTTAATAAAGAAATTCCAAATGGCAATTTCTCTTAATATTAATTTGGGATTTCAATTTTGAATTTCAAGACTTTCAAATTGACTGTTGGATCATTTTTTTAGATGATAGGCTCCTTAAATGTATTCAATTGTTGCAAATAAGCCCGGTGATACAAACGTTCTTCAAAGGAAAAGTATTGAGCTCACTGAACTTAAATCGAATGAAATTTTGATTAAAAATAGAGCAATTGGAGTAAATTTTATCGATATTTATTTTAGAGCAGGATTATATCCTTGGCCTGTTGACAAAGATCTTGTTTTAGGCTCTGAAGGTGCAGGCGAGGTTGAAGCTATAGGCTCTAATGTTACAAAGTTTAAAATAGGGGATCGCGTAGCATATGCGCAACCTAATAATGCATACGCAACACATAGAGTGATATCAGAGGATCTCGTAGTTTCTATCCCAGATAGCATATCTTTCGATCAAGCAGCCGCATCAATTCTTAAAGGACTAACAGTAAAGTATCTTGTTTGTGACAGTTATAACTTACAAAGTAATCATGAGGTATTATTTCATGCTGCGGCTGGAGGCGTAGGATTGATCGCAGGCCAATGGATAAAAGACATTGGTGCAAAATTAATAGGTACAGCTGGTAATCCAGATAAATGTGAGTTAGCAAAACAAAGAGGCTTTGACGAGGTTATAAACTACTCTGAAAAAAATTTTTTAGATGAAGTATTAAAAATCACAAATAACAAAGGCCTTGACGTGGTTTATGACAGTGTTGGTAAAGATACAATGTTTCAATCATTTAAATGTTTAAAAAAACATGGGATGTTAGTTAGCTTTGGTCAATCATCTGGACCATATAAAGACATTCAAATGACAGATCTAGCATTTGGTTCTTTTTATTTAACTCGACCTACACTATTCCATTTTTATGCTAATAGAGAGTGGCTTGAAATTGCAAGCCATAAATTATTTAAGATGATTGTAAAAGATAAAATTAAATTGGATAAAATTACAAAATATGATCTTGATAATGTTGCTGACGCTCACACAGATATGGAAAATAGAAAGACTTCGGGATCTATTGTCCTAAAGATTTAACTTCACTAAATACTTCTTTAAGAGTTTTCTCTAGAGTATCAAATATTATACCCATCTCCTCCTCCGATGTAATAAAAGGGGGACATAACACAATTGATGGTCCAAGAGGTCTACATATCAAACCATTTTCAATACACTTATTAGCAACACGCTCGCCAATGGATATCGAACCATCGAAGGGTAGTTTATTTTTCTTATCTTGAACCATCTCTAAAGCACCCATAAGTCCAATGCCGCGAGACTCACCTATAAACTCTAAATCTTCAAAGTTCTTTAAACCACCCATAAAAATTGGCTCAAGGTGTCTAACATTTTCAATCATTTTCTCATTAATTATAATATCAATTGCTTCTAGCGCTAGGGCACAACCTACAGGGTGTCCACCGGCTGTGAAGCCATGAAAAAATTCCTCTGCCTCATAAGAAGCCTCCATCATTTCTTTTGTCATTTTTTCTCCCAAAATAACTGCACCAAGTGGAAAAAAACCTGATGTTATACATTTAGAGGCAATAATAATATCGGGATCAATATTGTATGTTTGAGATCCCCATAAGTTACCAGTTCTACCAAAACCACAAATTACCTCATCAGCAATAAATGGAATATTGTATTTTTTTAAAATTTTTTGAACTATCTCAAAATATCCTTTTGAAGGAGGTATCACACCACCTGCCCCCATAACAGGTTCTGCAAAAAAACCTGCAATGGTATCAGGTCCCTCTCTTAAAATTAAATTTTCTAAATCTTCACCCATTCTTTTGGTAAACATTTCCTCACTCTCTTTTTCTAAGCCATATTTCCAATAATGAGGACAAGCTGAATGTAAAAAACCAGCTAAGGGTAATCCAAATTCACTATTGTATGGTTTTCCTGTCATCGAAGCAGAAACAGCCGTTACACCATGATATGAATTTATTCGAGTAATTATTTTCCTTCGATTGGGATGCCCTTTTCTTTTATTAATAAACCATAATAATTTTACAGTAGTGTCATTAGCTTCAGATCCTGAGTTTGTAAAAAAAACTTTACCATCCGTGAAAGGAGATATTTCAATTAATTTATCTGCAAGTTCTACAGCTGGTTCAGATATTCTTCCAAAAAAGGCGTGGTAACCAGAAAATTTTTCATATTGTTTTTTTGCTGTTTCAACCATTCTGGGATGATCGAAACCAACCACAGAATTCCATAATCCTGAATTGGCATCTAAATATTTTTTTCCATCTTGATCGTAAACATATATTCCTTTCGCTTGGTTTAGAACAATAGGACCAAGTACATTTAAATTTTTAAGATCGGTAAAACCATGTAAAACTTTATCTGTATTAATCATTTAATCTACAACCTCATATAAACTTTCTAAAATTGGAATATTTCTAAATGGAATATCCACTAATCCTGTATCAGCAAGAAAATATCCAATAAAAAAGAAGAGTATCATGAAAATTAACTTCAACATCTTTAAAAAAGGATAATATAGAAATCAAAAAAGGGTTAGAACAATTTGTCCTAACCCTTTAAGAAAGAAGTGGCCCACTAAGAAAAAAGCCGCTTCTATAAGGCTGTAAAAAGAGATTAATCTCTTATTTTTGATTATAATTACGGGTAAAAATAACATCAAGAAAATTGAAATAACCACAATATATAGAATAAATGAGATCTATATGCTACTAAACTTAGTTAAATCAGAAAATGAGTATCTTTAGATTCCTAGATAATATTCCGACTATTCTTTTCACAATCATTTGGATTGGATTACTAGGTGCAATAACTTTAGGTGCACCATATATTTCTATTGAAGACATAAAAATTCTTATCACAATTAAAGATAATGAATTAGTTTCAAATTTTTCAGAGTTTTTCAATCCACATTTGATATTTCTAAATATCGCATCAAAGCTCACAAATTTTTTTGGTTTTAACAATTACTTTCTATTTAGACTACCGAATTTTATATACTTAGGATTATTAATTTTTGTCTCATATAAAATTATTAAATTAAAATTTTATGACCTCAATTATTTAATGCCTCTTACAGCAGTGATGTTGAGTGGCACAATTTTAATTTCAATGACAACCATTGATGGCTCTCTTATTTCAGGCTTGGTGACTTTATTAATTTTCTATCATTTATTAAAAATTTTTGATGATGAAAATTTTTATAATGCATTTTTTTTTATATTATTTAGTTTAATTGCATTAATTCTCAATAATTTCTATTTTGTTATATTAATAACATTTTTGATATTCATAAAATTATTTAATTTAAAGCTAGAGAAAAAAAAACGTCTTAACTTAATTTCTTATCTATGTTTTATTTATATATCTTTTTTTGTTTTTCTGATTATTCAGGGTATTAATAATACGGATTACTATTCCATACTTAATTTTGATCCAAATATTTTATTAAAGAAACTTTCAAAGAGTGTTATTTTTTTACTACCTTTATTAAGTTTGCTAATTATTTCTATTTTTTACAATGGCATAAAAAGAATTAACTGGAATAAAGAATTGATTATATTCCTTTTTTCAATAATTCTTTGTTGGTTTATATTTATTTTTTCTAATAAATCAAATATATCAATTTTAATCTTTTTATTACCAATAATGTCTATTTATATTTTTAGAACACTAGAATTCGTTGAATTAAAATGGTCGAAAATAGTTTTAGTAACCCTTTTTTTTATACCAGCAAGCATAATTTATTTTGATACCTCCCTTTATCAAAGTACTTCGGAGATACCACAGATGAATTATATTTTTTATTTAATGATAATTTTAGTATCATTAATTAATCCAGTTTTTTCTCTCCAAGAAAAATCATTAACTACAGTATATAAAACTATCTCATTTTCTTTGATTTTAGTTGTATTTTTCACTTCAGTCTTTTTTTATTCACAATATAAGAATAAAACATTGAGTCCTGTTATCTATGATACTTTAAAAAATGATTTAAATTGTGATATAAAAAAATCCGAATTTATATTGGAAGAAAATTATCCACTAGATTTAATGTTGTTTTTTAGTGACAAAGTGAAACCAGACTATTTTTCAGATTGCCAAATAGAATTAAAATTTAGTTCCCTTGATACAATGCCAATAGAAGATGGTGACTCAATAAATAAAACCATACTCGATATGACAACAAAATCATTCATTAATATCAACTTTAATAAATTATGACTTTCTTCAATCAGTTAAACTCGCAAGAAAAAAGAATAAGTATTTATCTTTTAATTGGAGCTTTTTTTTTCTTATTATTTGACTATTCAGTAGCTTCTTTTTTTGACAGTATTAATCATCAAACAAAGTCTCTTTTTGGAACACTTACTCACTTTGGTGACTCTTTATATTTTTTTGTACCTACTATTTTAATCTGGGGGTTAATAAAAATTATTAAAAGTAAAAATCAAATTATGGAAACTATAAGTGACATTAGTCTATTTATTTTTTTAAATATCTTATTAAGTGGTATAGTTACACAAATATTAAAACATATAATTGGAAGACCACGACCAGTTTTATATAATGGCTTTGAATTAAAATCTTTAGATATAATACAATTTGACTCCAAATGGCATTCATTCCCATCAGGTCATACTGCAACTATTTTTGCTTTTATCTTTTGTATGATATTTCTCTTTCCGAAAATTAAAAATGCATTGATAACCATTGCAATTATTATTGCATCCACGAGAGTCATAGTCGGTGCTCACTTTATTAGTGATATCTTTGGTGGCACGCTTGTTGCATATCTTTCAACAATATTTATTTCAAAAAAACTAGCAGATAAAAAAAAGCTATTTACATCAGAGAATGACAAATTAATCCCAAACAATAACGTTGAAATAATTTCAAGTAATATTTCCAATTTTTATACAAACATTTTCTCTCTTTACTTGAATTTTAACTTTTACTTTAAAACCCTAACCATAACCCTCTTACTCTCTATAGTATTTTTCATATTTCCCTCATTAGACATAACTGTTAGTGGCCTATTTTTTGGACAGGACGGTAAATTTATTGCTTCAGAGTCTGACTGGTTTATCTATTTTGTTCGTAAGATGTTGCTACCACTTATGGCTTTATTAGTTTTCTTTGTCCCCATAGCTGCTGTTTTCAAACAAATTTATTATAAAGAAAAAATTTTAAATGTTGCTGTTAGAGAATGGGTTTACTTGTTTTCTTGTCTTATTATCGGAACAGGTATTGTTGTAAACTCTATTTTTAAAAATTTGTGGGGTCGTGCAAGGCCTAATGACACCATTCAATTTGGAGGAGAAGAGCCATTTACCATTCCATGGTTAAATGTTGATTATTGCAGTACCAATTGTAGTTTCGTTTCAGGTGACGTGTCTTTTTTTACGTTATCTTTGGCTTTACTAATAATTTTCAATAAAACTTCATGGAACACATTTGCATATACTTCAATTCTTTTAATCTCATTATTAAGAATTATGGAGGGTGATCATTTTTTGAGTGATACGATTATGAGTTTTATAATCACATATGTAATAATTAAGGGGCTCAATGATATCTTTAAAAATTTTCCAGAGGATCTTAATTTAAATCAATTAAAAAAACCTTCTTGGCTATCTCGAAAAAATTCCAATTAAAATTTATTATAATTTTATAACTATAGATTTATATGTTACTTTATATTGTGAGATATTTTTTTAGTCTATTTGTAGTTATTTTATTTTGCCCATTTTTATTATTCGCAGAAGATTTAATTCCCGAAAAATTTCATGGAACATGGAGTAATGACTGTTCCAAAGAAGAAGATGTTTTTATTATTACTCAGAGTAGCTACTTCAATCTTTATGAAAGCCAGGACGAAATAGACGATTATGCGTATTTCTATCTTCAGTTTTCTGACTCAAAGACATATAAAGATTGGATTTATCTAAACGGTGAAATATTTGAATTTAAAAATGTTTTTATGAAACTGAATGACGATATTTTAGAGGTTGTATTTGAAGAGCAAGATAATCCCGATGAGTCCTATGATTTTTTAAATAATACGAATAATACTTTTACATACGCAAAGTGCGATAACACCCCAGCTAGTCTAACCTTAGTATTTGGAGAGGTACTATCATATATGAATTCAAAAGCATCTTTATCCTGCTCAAATTTCTCCAAGAATAAGGGGGAGTGCTTTGAAGATGTTTTTAGTTTTTTAGATGTCTCTGGTAATAAAGCACTTTCAAATGCTGAGATTAATAGAGCTTCTAAACTTTTAGTTTTTTTTAGCACAATAAATGGGCAAGAATTTGATGAGGCAGGTCTGTTTGGAATAATTTCTAGTTATGCTATCACCCCCTTGATTACTAAAGTTATTTTAAATAATTTTGATTTTGACAACAGTGCAGATCTCACACTAGAAGAAATACTTCAAGACAGAGAGGGTTTATTTGATTTAGATTTTAGTGAAAATGATCAAATAGAAATAGATAATCAAAAAATTAACGAACAAATTAGGGACTTCATTAACAAACTTCAAGGTTTAGGGAGTTTTTTATAAATTAAACTGGCGGTTCCGCAAGGATTCGAACCCTGACTAAATGATCCGAAGTCATTTGTGCTATCCGTTACACCACGGAACCGAATGTCCAATTATCAACAAATCTATCATCTATCTAACTTAAATTAATTATTTGTTAGATAAATTTAAGACAGTGTCGAAAGATAGGGAGGGATTTAATAGTTGGGAAATGGTTCAGGAATATTATGGAAAGGAGTCTATTAGGTCTTGATAAAGGAGCAAATACTGTGAATTAGGTGTAAGATAAAATAATTATTCGACTAATTATTGTTGATTTATAATGATTTTATATATTTTCTATAAATGTTTTATAAAAATGTTCTGCAAATGTTCTATAAATGTTCTATAAATGTTTTATAAAAAACTCTTATTTGACTCTTATTTAACTTGACATTTTTTAATTGATGCCTATCTTTCAAATAAATGAAAGCAAAAAGAAAAACATCAACAATTAAAACAAAAGGCCCTGAAATAACTAAGTTAATCTTAGAAAACGGTAAGCCAATTTATAGAATTGCTGAAAAACTCAAGGATGTTTCCGAAAAATCCATTCAAAGAATGGCGAAAGGTGAAAAAGTAGGAGAAGAGATAGTTGACTCATTAGCTAAATATTTCAGAGTGAATGTAAGTGAAATTGCTGAAACAGAAAATTTTTTATATTTAGACAGAATACAATCTTGGCCAGAACTATACGCAAATGAAAATTATCAATTCAGTAGGAAAAAATCAAATCACAGCAATCATCTAAGTCACAAACTTTACAAAGTAGATGATTTTAGTGAGTCTATCCTGTCAGATATTCAAAATTTTTTAAAAAATTTATACACAAATCAAAATGAAGAAAGTTCGGATAGAGGTGTCTCAGATGAAATTGATAAAGAAATTCAATATTTAAGAAAAATCAATACAGCAAATTTATGTTTTAAAAGATTAATTGCACAGGGAATAGGTGTTTACTATGGACACTATAACCATAGACATATTCAAAAATGTAATACAGTTAGAGATCCTAATTATATTGGTCAAGGATTATTAAAAACTGAACAATATGAACGATACAACTATTATGCACCTAATGGATTTAGAGTTGAAATAATTTATTTTTATAAAACTAACGATTATAAAAAAAATGAAAATTTTACTATCCCAAATAAAATAAAAATATTTCCAGAAGTTGGGTATTCTAAAAATGAGTTATATAACTTTTATACCTCAGAAATAGGAAAAAAAGGATTTGAAAAGATTGACGAGTATATCAAGTTTCACGAAAATGATTTGTGGCTATCCGTTCCTGATGGATCAATTGAAGGAAGTTATGAAGAATCGGATTTGATTGAAATGGGATATGGTTTTAATTTTATTAATGACTTTAAAAATGATGTATCAGATTTCCTAAACTCAGTTGAACACTTAATCTTAGATAATAAACTTGATAAATATAATGGTCCTGTCGAAGAAAGCAATGACATGACCCCATGGTCAAACTTCCTTGAAGAGTCAAAGGATACTGTGACCAAAGAAGAATTTAATCAAATAGATGATATTAGAAGAAGATGGCATGAGAAATACATTAGATTAAGAGAAATGGAAAAAAGAACCATTAAACACAGAGATATAGCTTTGAGAAAAATGTATTTAGAGAGAAGAAAAAATGAGTCTGAGATTCAAAAACAGAAAGTAGAACTTGAAGAGCAAAAAAAAAGATTACAAGAAGAGTCTAATATGCGAGCCAGAATAAGGCTAGATAGACTTAAAGATGATCAGCAAAAAAAGATTGATCAAGAGTTAATTAAAAAAAGAAAGGAGGATGCTATGAAATAACACCCTCCGGGAAACATGCTTAAAGCATCTTTCTATACAATTGCTACTTTAAGCCAGTTTTCCCAAATTTCAACCTTTCTTTCTATACAGGCGCCTATTTTCAAGACCCTAATAGGCGCCCTTTCTGAAACGGTTGAGATAGCCTCGGGGAGATGTTCACTAAATGTTCATCTAGGCAACTTTAAAAATCCCTGCAAATTACAAAAACAAGAATTGCCCTTAGGGCAGATAGGAAAATATATATGACAAATAAAGTAGAAACTAGTTCTGTAATTCCAGGATTAGAAGTAGAGGTTTTTGAACACAAGATGAAAACCTTAATTAACACCAGTAAGGAAACACATCAATTCACTATTGGTATCACATTAAAGAGAGACTTAGGAAATTTAGCAGCAAAACTTGTTCTGTATAAATTTTGTAAGGAACTAGAAGCAACAGCATTAAACATTGAACCAAAGGAGCTGACAAAATGGTGGCAGTAACTTTTTTTGATGAGGCTGATTATCTGAAACCAGATGAGGCCTTTGTTGCTTTAATGAATCAAGGTAGCTTAAAGTTCAATCAAACTGCATCCAAATGGATGAAATTAAAAGACTTTAAGTGTATGAAAATAGGACATGATAGTCCTGGTAGGCCAGAGCTAGCAACTAAAATTTATTTTGTTCCTAATAATGAAGAACCAAAAAAAGGAATAAATTTTAAATTTTCTAGATATGCCAATACCGGAGTCGACAGTACTATTTCATGTAAAAGAGTAATTTATCAAAATCCAAATCTTAGCTCATTAATAGAGTCAAGAGATACAGATTTAAAGCGATTAAAAATTACTTTTGATGAAAAAACTAAATTTCATTGTCATGAATTAACACCACAGTTTTGTAGTGAGTTATTTAGTGAGTACTTTTACAAAGCAACAAACATATCTTGTGTTTATAATTTATATCAAAACAAAGAATTAAATTATATTGGTGAGACTTGTGATTTAAAGCAAACTATCTCGAGACATCAGGGTGAAGGAAAAAAATTTGATATTGTTCGATACTCCCCTCTCAAGAACAATGATGCGTTGAGAAAATTTTGGGAACGATTTTTCCTACTCAAATTTAAAGAAGAGCATCAAGGACAGCTTCCTAGGTATAACAAAGTAGTTCCTTATGAAGTTAATCTTGATCAACAAAGCTTAATCCAAATCGAAAACAGAAAGGCGGCAAGTAATGAGTAGTATTACTATCACTTGTCCAGAGTGTGGGGCTGAGTTTGATGCAGCCGAACAACTGGATAAACACTTTCAAGAATTCAAATTGAAAGATCAGGAGCTGGAGCATCAAAAGTCAGAAATTCTTCAGCTTCAAATGGATAAATCCTCCAATCAAGAAGAAATACAGGAGTTAATGCAGAAGCTAAAAAACTCTGAAGTATTAATTAAAAAAGATATGGAGGGTGAGATTGAGGCATCAAAAAAAGAGGCTTTTCAAAAGGGTTTTGACTCAGCTCAGTTGAATATCAAAGTCTTAAAGAAAGAAGCTAAGGAAGCTGCTAAGGAAGAAATGGAGGCAAATATCAAAAAAGCTTCCGATAAGGCCTACCAAAATGGCCTATTAGCAGCTGAGCAGATGCTTGGTGATAAACAAGAAATTGAAATCACCAAGCTCAAAACACAACTAACAGCAGAACGCATCGATAAAGAGCGTATGCAGAAGCACATTGAAGAGCTGAGAGATAAATCTCAGCAACGCAACAATGAACTTCAGGGCGAAGCTCAAGAAGTTTATTTAGAAGATATGCTCAAGGAAAAATTTCCTAATGATGAGGTCAGTGATATTAAGAGAGGAGCTAGTGGACACGACTGTACCCTCACCATCAATAATAGGAATACGGAAGGGCTTGCGAAAATTGCTTTTGAATCAAAGAACACAAAGCATTTTTCTGAGGAGTGGGTAGAAAAACTCCATAAAACACTCATGGAAAAGAAAATACCCTATGGTGTGATTGCTTCCAAAGCCCTTCCTAAAAACTTCAAGCATATCGAGTGGCGTTATGAGTCGATAGTGATCATACCCTTTAAAGAGTCTGCAGTTGTAGCAACGGGTCAAATGCTTCGAGCACTATGTGTACGTGAGTATGAAATCAGAAAAGTTAGTTTGCTTGATGACTCAGAAAAGGGTCAATTATACAAAAGGCTCTTGTCACCAGAAATGAGAATGCAAGTAACATCTTTAATGAGAAGTTATTTGTCTACTCAAGATATTATCGATGATGATGAAAGGATTAGTGCAAAAAGCATTGTCAAAAGACAAGCTAATCTCAATGAGCAAAAAACAAAGTTGCTTAAAATCTTCGGTGCTATATCTGGAGCTGATACTAAGTTAGCAGACAATCTAATCTTTACTGATGAGGAAGTCAGACAGTCAGGAAAGATTGGACAAATTAAGTCAATCAAAGGTCATAGTCAGTAATGAAAAAAAATCCCTTTGCAGATATCAACTCTGAGGTGGTCTTGGAAAAATATATCCATAACAAACCTCCTCAAAGACGAGAGTTATATCATTGGCTAGTGGATCTACCCTTCTTGGTGGAAACATCAAGGGGGGTAGATGACGAGCTTCATAGCTTTGCTAACTTTTATCTTGAGACAGCCATGCCCTTCATCAATAAAGCCCTGAAAAAAAACTACGGGATGAAAGATGCGGTGCATTTTATTAACTACAATGTAATGAACGTCATTCACGGAGACAAAAAGCTCTCCGTGGAAATGGACAATGTCATTAAAATGGAAGAAAGAAACTTCAAAGAGGTTCTTAAATTTCTCAAAAAAGATGGAAGGTTCCATTAAAAATGGTCAAGATCATCAACTTTAGAAGAAAAGCAATGGTCTTGCAGCATCGCAAGAAACAAAAAGAAGTTGTCTTTAAAATCATTAAAGCCAATCTAGAAATTGAAAAAAAACTCTTAGATTGGCAGAGACAAACCAAGAAAAAAATTGGTGTTGATATTGAGTATCAAGATTTACCAAAAGATATTCGAGGCTTGCTAAACCAACTCCAAGTTAACGACCATATACTTATAAATAAATATAACATTCGTATCGATTATAGAATTTAATCCAATGTTGTTCTTAAATTTAATAAATTTAGGAAGAAAAATAGTTAAAATAAAAGAATATAGGCAAGGTGAACGATCGCCAGGATTTCCGAAGTCATTTGTGCTATCCATTACACCACGGATCAAATTATTGATTTTATTAATTTTTAAATTCTTTAAAATAGATTAGTGACTACTTTATCAAGTTCTATTTTTTATATTTTAACGGGCTGGACTTGTGCGATAAATATATACAAATTTTTTTATCAAAAAAAATTGAAAGATTTCTCTCATATTGCTGATCAGCAAAATGATAGTCAACTCAACCAAATGAAATCGCATTTTAAAAAGGCAGATAAATTAGGGAAGATTTTTTTAACACTATGGTGTTTATCTGCAGTCTGGTTTTTCTATAATTTAAATTCCTAAGTAATAAAGAAATGATTAACCCAACTTTTGATAAAAAAGAAAATTCAAAGTGGGAGTATAGAATTTACACTCAATATTTAGATGATGAAGAATTAAAGTCGGAAAATGACTGGCTTAATAAGGGTGGAAAAGAAGGTTGGGAGTTGGTCAATGTTATTAAGGATAAATCTGATATCCCTTCAAAACACAAAATGATTTATTATTTTAAGAGAGAAAAAATATCTTAAGTATTTCTATAATAGGTATTTAATTTAATGAATGAATATAGATATTTAATATTTGGAATAGTTATAATTATTATAACTTATATATTATATTTAGGTCTGACTACTTAATGTTCCAATACAATTTCAAAATATATTATGAAGACACAGACTCTGGTGGAGTTGTATATTACGCAAATTATTTAAAATTTATTGAAAGAGCCCGTACTGAGATTATCAATGAATTGGGATTTACACTTAATTCTTTATTGAAAGATCATGATCGACTTTTTTTAGTAAAAAAGATTGAATGTGATTATATTGAGTCATGCAAACTAGAGGATCAATTAACTGTTAAAAGCAATATTTTGTCTCTTAAAAATGCATCATTTGAGCTCGAACAAAATATTTACAAACAAAATAATATTATTTTTAAATCAAAGATTTTGATGGTTTGTGTCAATTCTCAAGGAGCTCCAAGTAAAATACCAGATAATCTTCAAAGATTAATGAAAAACAAAGATGGATAAGTTATTTGAGCCAAGTAGAAAATTTATTAAATCTACAAATCTTTATAAATTTCAGACCTATTTAGAACAAAAACTTTCTAAAAAATTTTTAAATTATAAAAAGCTTTGGTTATGGACCAATAAGAACCCTGGTGAGTTTTGGGAGTCTATAGTTGAGTATTTTAATATCGACCTTGAGAGGAAAAGATTTTTTAAAGCTTACAAAAAAAAATCTTTTTGGAATTCAATTTTTTTTGATAACAGTAATCTTAATTATTACGATTTAATTTCAAAAAATAATTCATCAGATTTGGCCATTGAATTTATTGGAGAAAACAAATTCAGCGAAAAAATTATTTATAGTGATTTAAATAAAAGAATTAATGCATTAAGCAATTTTTTTAGAGATAAAGGCATTAAAAAAGGTGATGTAATTGTTGGATATCTGCCAAATATACCTGATACAGTAATAAGCTTCCTTTCTGCAGCAAAAATTGGTGCAGTTTGGTCTTCTTGCTCTGCTGACTTTGGAACACAAGCAGTGATTGACAGATTTTCCCAGCTTAAGCCTAAGCTTTTAATTGTTGCTGACTATTATTTTTATAACGGCAAGAAATTTCAATATTCAAAAAATTTAAGAACAATAAAAGCAAATTTAAATAATCCACTAATTTTAAAAACTAGCTATCCTTCAAAAAATAACACTTCTGAATTAAAAAAAATTTATAATCAAAAAAAATATTCAAAACTGAATAAAAATATATCATTGAGCTTTAATCATCCGCTATATGTTTTATTTTCTAGTGGAACTACAGGGCTCCCAAAGTGTATTACGCACGGCCACGGAGGCTCACTCCTTCAACATTTAAAAGAACTAGCATTACATACAAATGTTAAATCTGAAGATAAAATGCTTTTCTTAACTACTTGCGGGTGGATGATGTGGAACTGGACAGTTTCAAACTTACTACTGGGTTCCTCAATCGTTCTTTATGACGGCTCCCCATTTTATCCAAATATAAATCGAGTTATCAATATTACAAAAGATACTAATTCAACAATGCTAGGTGCGGGAGCAAAAGTCTATGAAAGTATTCAGAATAATTATAAATCAAATAAAAAAGATATTTTAAAAAAAATTAATTGTTTTATATCAACCGGCTCTCCGCTAAGCCCAGACACTTTTAAGTTTATTAATAAAATTTTAAATTCAAAATCTTTTATACATTCGGTGAGTGGCGGTACAGACATAGTTTCGTGTTTTATGTTAGGCATACCAACCTTACCTGTCTATTCAGGTGAAATTCAAGGACCGGGCTTGGGCATGGATATTGATGTTTTCAATGATAATGGCAAGCCAACCAAAAAGACAGGAGAGCTAGTTTGCAAGACCCCTTTCCCCTCTAAGCCCATCTACTTTTGGAATGACAGGTTGAATGATAAGTATAAATCCGCATACTTTAAAAAATTTCCAAACATATGGTCTCATGGAGATTATGTGAAAAAAACCAAAAATGGAGGTTATGTAATTTTTGGAAGATCAGATGCTACTTTAAATCCAGGTGGTGTCAGAATAGGAACAGGTGAAATATACAGTTGCCTACAAAAATTTCATTGGATCGAGGACTGTTTGGCAACAGGTTATTTAACTAAAAATGATGAAAAAATTGTCCTTTTTTTGAAATTGTTAAACACAAAAATTAATGTTGATTTTAATACAATATTGAAAAAACACCTCAAGACATCGCTTAGTCCAAGGCATGTTCCGTGGAAAATATTTATAGTTAAAGACATTCCAAGAACAAAAAGTGGTAAAAACTCTGAAATACTTGTCAAAAAAATTATCAATAATGATAAAGTGCAGAACTTGGGTTCGTTGGCAAATCCTGAGTCAGTAATTGAATACAGAAAGATAAATATTTATGAGTGATGTTTTTATAATCGATGCAGTTAGAACACCAATAGGAGCTTATCTAGGTAATTACAAAAAAACTGAATCAGTAGAATTAGGAACCTCTTGTCTCAAAGAATTATTTGATAGAAATAAAACAATCAATACGAAAGAAGTTGAAGGATTAATTTTAGGACAAGTATTAACTAGTGGACTTGGAATGAATACAGCAAGGCAAGTTGCATTAGGTTCTGGAATGCAACAGACATCCTTTGCTTATGTAGTAAATCAAGTTTGTGGAAGTGGCATGAGAGCTACAATAGATGGTTCATCTAAAATTTATTCCGGCGAGTCAAATTTATTAATTGTTGGTGGTCAAGAAAGTATGTCCAGGGCACGCCACGCGTATCTGAGTAGAACTGGAGAAAAAAAATTAGGAAACAATATCTTTATAGACACTTTAGTTAACGATGGCCTAACAGATGCTTTTTCAAAAGAACATATGGGCATAACAGCTGAAAACGTTTCAAGAAAATATAATGTTACAAGACAAGACCAAGATCAATTTGCGTATCAGTCTTATCTAAAAACTTATAATGCAATTAAAAATAATTACTTCAAAAACGAATTGACAAAAACACCTTTTAAAGATGAAGTTCGAAAAGACACGACTTTGCCAAAATTAAGCCAATTAAAAGCTGTTTTTAAAAAATCTGGAACAGTTACTGCTGGAAATGCTTCTTCATTAAATGATGGTGCTAGTTTTTTGGCTCTAGCTTCAGAAAAATATGTAACTTCTAACAAAATTAAACCAATAGCAAAAGTACTATCTTGGGCGTCCTCAGCGGGCAATCCCGATTATATGGGTGTTACTCCAATTACAGCTATAAAGAAATTAATGAAGAAAATGAGTGTAAATATTAACTATTTTAATTTGGTTGAGGTCAATGAGGCGTTTGCTGCAACTTCAGTTGCTGTCCAAAGATCTTTAAAGATTGATCCAAGTAAATTAAATATTGCTGGGGGCGCTATTGCATTAGGACACCCCATTGGCTGTTCAGGTGCAAGAATTATTACAACCTTGTCTCATCAACTTAGAAGAACAAAACAAAAGTTTGGTGTTGCAAGTATGTGTATCGGTGGTGGTCAAGGTCTAGCAATTGCTATTGAAAATTTAAAATAAAAAATCTAAGTGAGTGTTTCTCTTAAAGCAGCGATATTTTTATGTTTTGCCTCCTTATTTTGGTCAGGCAATTTTATAGTAGGAAGATTATCTTCAGTCGAGGATTTAGTATCACCCTTATCGTTATCTTTTTATAGGTGGGTAATAGCTTTAATTATTTTAACTCCCTTTTGTTTAAAAAATGCTTTAGTTGACTTACCCCTTTTAAAAAAACAACCAGGAATGGTTTTTTTGATCATTTTAACTGGTCCAACACTTTTTAACACATTAACTTATATTGGTCTAACAGCGACAACTGTTATTAATTCTTTATTAGTTATTTCGACAACCCCCATGTTGATAATCCTTCTAAACAAATTGATTTATAAAAACCAAACAAACTTGTTTCAAATGTTAGGTGTCATTTTATCTCTTATTGGTGTTAGCTATGTTATAACAAAAGGTAACTATCAAAATATATTTGATTCAAAATTTTACTCTGGAGATTTATTCATTCTACTTGCTGTTATATCTTGGGCATTGTATTCAATATTTCTAAAAAAAAATGAAACAGGTGTTTCAGGATTTAGTTTTTTATATTTATCATTTGTATTTACAGTAATCTTACTCTTACCTGTTTATTTATATGACGTTATTATCCAAAACAATTTCATAATATTTGACCACAAAACCTTATTAGTAATTGGCTATACCGGAACTTTTCCTAGCATCTTGTCATATATTTGTTGGAATACTGGAGTGGCTTTAATTGGCCCAAATAAATCAGGCCCTTTTCTCCACTTAATGCCTATTTTTGGCGGGATTCTTGCATATTTAGTCTTTCAAGAAACACTTCAGGGTTATCATTACGCTGGAATTTTATCTGTGATTGTTGGTATAATGATAGCTAATAAAAAATAATTAATTATTTCTTAATTTAGGAGGGGAATATTTATGGCAAAAAAGAAGACGAATAATAAGACCATGAAAAGAAGAAATTTCCTTAAAGGTGCAGGTGCTGCAGCACTGGGCGCCGCAGCAGTTTCTTCATTTCCAGCACCGGCTATATCAGGTGGACACATGGAATGGATTGCATGTTCTGCTTTTGGTAAAGCAGGAGGTCTTGGTAAAGCAATAGATAGATTTGCAAGTTACGTTAACAATGCTTCTGATAAATTAAAAATTACTGTTTATCATGGTGGCGAATTAGTACCACCTCTTGAGTCATTGGACGCAGTAAGATCTGGTGCTGCACAAATGGCTTACGGTGCAGGTTACTATTGGACAAACATTAGTATGGCACCATCATTTTCTGCAGCTTTACCTTTTGGTTTAACAGCTCAAGAACAAAATGCATGGTGTTACTATGGTGGAGGAATTGAAGCAGCAGATAAAGCTTATAATGCTATCGGTGTAAAATTTCTTCCAATGGGTAATACTGGTAACCAGATGGGGGGTTGGTTTAATAAAGAAATTAATTCTCTAGCAGACTTTGAAGGTCTAAAAATCAGAATGCCTGGTCTTGGTGGAGAGGTATTAAAATCTTTTGGCGCTAATACAGTTCTTTTGGCTGGAGCGGATGTGCTTCCATCACTTGCCTCAGGTGCGATTGATGCAACAGAATGGATTGGTCCTGCTGCTGACTTAGGTAAAGGATTACACCAAGCAGCTAAGTATTACTATAACCCAGGATGGCATGAGCCAGCAACTATCTTAGATTGTTCAATAGATATGTTTGAGTGGGAAAAACTTGATGACGCAACTAAAGAGCTAGTCACAATTGCAACTAAGGCAGTTAACATGGAAGTTCTTTCTATGTTCCAAGCTGCAAACGATAGTTCCTATCAAAAACTTATTAATGAGCATGGTGTTCAAATGAGACAATTGCCAGATCCAGTTATGAATGCATTGGGTCAAAGAGCAGGAGAGGTTTGTAGCTCAATAGCAGCGGAAGACCCTGTTTCTCAGGCTCTTTTCTCACATATTGTTGAATTTAGATCATCAATTCTGAGATGGACAAATACATCTGAAAAAGAGTACATGAGAGTAAGAAGCCTTCCATTTACTTATCCATCAGCATAAATTCAAAATTAAAATCATCCCCGATACCTATTCGGGGATGATCTATCTATCAGAACATTTTATTTGGCAACCAGGTTGCTATTTCAGGATAAAAACCAACAATTAATATAGCTAATACCTGAATTCCAATGAAGGGAATTACTCCTCTGTACATATTTCTAGTTTTAATGCTACTTGGGGCCACTCCTCTTAAAAAAAATAAAGAAAATCCAAAAGGAGGTGTTAAAAAACTAGTTTGTAAATTCAGTGAAATAAGAATACCTAACCATAATGGGTCTGCCCCGTTTGCAATTAATATTGGACCAACTAATGGAACGATGACGAAAATTATTTCGATATAGTCTAGGAAAAAACCTAATAGAAAAATTACTATCATTACTAAAATGAGTGCTGCGTAAAGCCCACCAGGTAGAGTTCCAAGAAAATGCTCTATCATTTCATCACCACCAAAACCACGAAACACAAGAGAAAACATTGAGGCACCAATTAAAATTACAAATACAAATGAACTAAGTTTTACAGTTCCTAAAGCTGTCTCTTTAATATTCTTGAAATTTAATTCACCCTTTAACAGTGCAATTATCGCAGCTCCAACAGCTCCAACTGATGCAGACTCTGTGGGGGTAGCTATTCCAAATAAAATTGAGCCTAAAACTAGCACAATAAGAGTTATGGGAGGCACGACTGATTTAGCAGCTTCAATGTATATCTCAGTTCTTGACTTGGTAGTCTCAACAGGCGGACAACTTAATGGGTTTATTCTAGCGTAAAAGAAAATAAAAATTATAAATAAGACTACTAACATCAATCCAGGTAGAATTGCACCAGCAAATAAATCAATTGCTGTAACCGGGTCTGGAGCTAAATTACCAACTAACATCGCTGCTTCTTCATTTGCGCCTTGTAAAATTGTTGCCAGTAAAACTAAAACAATTGAGGGAGGTATTATTTGTCCTAATGTGCCAGCGGCACAAATTGTGCCTGTGGCTATTTTTTGATCATAGCCAGCTTTCATCATTGAAGGTAAAGATAACATTCCCATTGTAACAACTGTTGCACCAACGATGCCTGTTGATGCAGCTAACAACATACCCACTATTACAACCCCTATTCCAAGACCTCCTTTAGTAGTCCCAAAAAGTTCTCCAATTGAATGTAATAGTCCGGCTGCAATTTTTGTTTTTTCTAGCATTATTCCCATAAAAATGAATAGGGGCACAGCCACAAGGGGCTCATTAATCATTGTTCCAAAAATGCGTTGAGGAAAAAATCCTAGCATTCTGAAATTAAATATTTCCAAAGCATCTCCTAAAAATCCAAACAGAAGAGCTGTTCCAGCGAGTGTAAAAGCAACGGGAAAACCGAAAAGTAATAACCCCAATGTTGTTACAAACATTACAATTGCTAAAATTTCAGGACTAATCATGATTTATTATCAGACAAATGATAGTTTGAAAGTGTTAGTATTGATTTAATTACATTAGAGACTAACTGAAGAAATAAAACTAAACAAAACCATAGAATTGCACTTTTTAAAATATATAAAGCAGGCATACCGCCCGCTTCTCTGGAAACCTCTCCCATTAAAAAAGATCTATATACAAAGGGATAGCTGTAATTCCAAATAATATATAAAAAAGGTAGAAGTAAAAAAATATTTCCAAATAGATCTACAGTAGCTTTATATTTTTTTGATGCCTCTCGGTAAAAGACGTCTATTCTGACATGTTCATTAGCTAAATAAGTAAAACCAGCACCCAACATAAAAACAAAACTATGAAGCCAAACATAAACTTCTTGCATCCATATAAAACCAATATTGAACCCATATCTTAAGACGACAACAGTGAATACAACTATGACCATAGAGAAAACAAAAAAAGCACATAGATATCCTATGATTGTATTAAATCGATCAATAAATTTGGATAATTGTGCCAAAGCAGACATAGCAGCAGATTATATATAGACAATTAACATATTAAAGGGAGTATATTGATAGGTCGTGGTGCCAACTTTATATGATAAAGCTTTCTCATGCGGGGTGAGATTCGGCACATTTAAACAAAAATGTTCACGACCTGATTGGATTTTAATTGAATATAGGGCATTTTCAGAACCTTAATTTCAATGAATGGGTAATTTGATTAACATTTTTTCCACAGACTTAATTTATTCATGTAACGCATGAATTAATAAAATAATAGTTTTTTACTATAAGACATTTTTAAATATATTGCCTTTCTATGGCTCCAATATCACCACATTTGCAAATATATAGACCTTTTTTAACAATGGTATTTTCTATCTCCAGCAGGATAGGAGTAATTGCATTTGCTTTTTCTTTGCCTTTTTTTGCAATTTGGTTAGGCAGCTTAAATTTTCTTCCTCAACTTAATCAAGTATTAACATTGTTGATAAACTTGCTACCTATAAAGCTAATATTTGTCTTTTGGTTTTTTATCTTTAATCATCATTTGTTAAACGGTTTTAAATATTTCTTATGGTCATTTTCAATTGGAATGGATCTTAAAAATGTCTACTTAGTGACATATCTCATTCTAGTAGCAAATATTATAATGACTTTGATTTTTACTTGGATGATATTTTAATGAAAGCTTCTCAAAAGTGGAAAATAGAAAGAATTTTATATCTAGCGTTAATTCCTATTAGCTATTGGTTTATTTTATTTTTTTTAAGTTCTTACTCCGATGTAAATTCTCTCGTTATCTCATTATCTACTTCCACTAATAAAATTTTATTATTAATATTTTTTATCATATCAATGCTTCATATTAGAATTCAACTGGGCAAAGTTTATGAGGATTATTTTCAATTAAATAAAATGAAACTTTATTCTTTAATAACAGACGGAATTATTGGTATTTCCTTTATTCTCTTTTTACCGGTGTTATTTTTTTAATATGAATTATACAGATCATAAATTAGATGTAGTTGTATTAGGTGCTGGTGGAGCGGGCTTGAGAGCAGCTTTGGGGTGTTCTGAACAAGGCCTTAAAACTGCATGTGTCTCAAAAGTTTACCCTACAAGAAGTCATACTGTTGCGGCTCAAGGTGGAATTGGAGCTGCCTTAGCTAATATGGGTGAGGACAGCTGGCAGTGGCATATGTTTGATACTGTAAAAGGCTCAGACTGGCTGGGTGATCAAGACAGTATTGAATATTTATGCTCAAATGCAGTCGACTCAATTGTTGAGCTTGAACATTATGGTATGCCATTTTCAAGAACAGATGATGGTAAGATTTATCAAAGACCTTTTGGTGGCCATATGACAAAAAATGGTAAAGGCGAGCCAGCAAGCCGAGCTTGCGCTGCAGCTGACAGGACTGGCCACGCATTACTCCATACTTTGTATCAACAAAGCCTCAAAAATGACGTTGATTTTTATAACGAATACTTCGCTATAGACTTACTAAAAGATGACAATGATACAATTTGTGGTCTTTTAGCAATTAGTATAGAGGACGGATCATTGCATCGTTTTATTGCAAAAATGACAATTCTCGCAACTGGGGGTTATGGAAGAATTTTTCAATCCTCAACAAGTGCCCATATTTGCACTGGTGATGGAGCAGGTATAGCGCTGAGAGCTGGTCTTCCTCTATCTGATATGGAGTTTATTCAATTCCATCCAACAGGAATATATGGTGTGGGTGTTTTAATTTCAGAAGCAGCTAGAGGTGAAGGAGGTATTCTTAAGAACAACGAAGGCACAAGGTTTATGTTAGAATATGCCCCGAACGCAAAAGATCTTGCTGCTAGAGATGTTATATCAAGATTCATAAGCAAAGAGATTAGCGCAGGTAGAGGATGTGGACCTAACAAAGATTATATAAATCTTCATTTGGAACATCTTGATGCTGATATGCTTGCAAAAAGATTACCTGGTATTTCTGAGTCAGTTAAAGCCTTTTGTGGGAGAGATATTTCAAAAGAGCCAATCCCAGTAATTCCAACTGTTCATTATTGTATGGGCGGAATTCCTACAAACTTTAAAGCAGAGGTTTTGAAACCAAGTGACTCTAATACAGAAGAAGTCTGTGAGGGACTAATGGCTATCGGAGAAGCTGCATGCGCTTCAGTTCATGGAGCTAATCGACTTGGAACAAATGCTTTAGCTGAGCTCGTAGTTTTTGGAAGGGGTGCAGCAATTCAGGCCGGCCAAGTTATTGATACCAAAGAGTCATTGAGAACTCCATCTGTGTCGCAAACAAATTCTATCATAGAGAGATTAGAGTCCATTAAAAGTAACAAAGGAGATGTTTCAGTTGGTGAGCTAAGAGAGAGGATGCAAAAGACTGTTCAAAAAAGATTTGGTGTTTACAGAGAAAGTGAAACTTTGAAATTAGGCAATGATGAATTAGCCTCGATGTCACAAGATTTAAAACATATTAAAGTTAAAGATCAGTCTGATGTTTTTAATACAGATTTAGTTGAAGCTTTAGAACTACATAATTTAATGCAGGTTGCTGGAAGTGTTGGTGTTTCTGCTGAGCAAAGAACTGAAAGTAGAGGTGCTCACGCTAGAGAGGACTTTCCAGACAGAGATGATGAAAATTGGTTAAAACACACTCTTTTTTGGGGGGATGTCACTGATTATAAAGTCACCCATAGACCAGTGAGAATGACTACACTGAGTAATCAGATCTCTGTCATCCAACCACAAGTAAGGGTTTATTAAATGGTACAACTTACTCTTCCAAAAAACTCAGTTCCAGTTAAAGGAAAATCTTATTCTAATGTCGATCTCATTGACGAGCAATCTCAACAAAATCATGATATCCGAATTATAAATGTTTATAGGTGGTCTGGTGATGAAAATACCCCTCCTCAAATCGATCGATTTGAAATTGATGTAGCTAAAGTAGGAACAATGGTTCTAGATATATTAAATAAAATAAAAGCTGAAGTTGATCCAAGTTTAACTTTTAGAAAATCTTGTAGAGAGGGTGTTTGTGGATCATGTGCAATGAACATAGATGGAGTAAATACACTTGCATGTCAAAAACATATAGAAGAGTGTTCGGATGAAATAAATATTTACCCTCTTCCTCATATGAAGGTTTTAAAAGATTTAGTAGTTGATTTAAAAAAAGCATTTGAACAATTTAAATCTATAAAACCATGGTTAAATAAAAAGTCCCCAAATAATAAACGTGAAAACTTACAGTCAGTCGAAGACAGAGATAAATTAGATGGTAAATGGGAATGTGTTATGTGTTTCTCATGTAGCACCTCTTGTCCTAGCTATTGGTGGAACGAGGATAAATATTTAGGACCAGCTGTATTGCTGCAAGCAAACCGCTGGATACAAGATAGTAGAGATGAAGAAAAAAAAGAAAGGTTGAATGAATTAGATGATAGTTTTAAACTATATCGATGTCATTCGATTATGAATTGCACGAACTCTTGTCCGAAAGGATTAAATCCAGCTAAAGCGATAGCTGAAATTAAACATGAAATATCCAAAATGGATAATAAGTGAATAAAATATCATTAATTGGTGCTGGAAATATTGGAGGCACACTCGCACATTTATTAGCTTTAAAAAAACTCGGTAATATTACTCTTATTGATGTTGTTACTGGGATTCCTCAAGGAAAAGCTTTAGACCTTAGTCAATCATCAGCAGTCGAGGGTTTCACAGGGTCAATAGAAGGTACCAATGATTTTTCAAAAATGAAGGGATCTGACGTTATCATCATAACTGCTGGCTTACCCCGTAAACCCGGAATGAGTAGAGATGATTTACTTGAGATCAATGGAAAAATAATAAAAAAAATTGCACTAGATATAAAAAAATATGCTCCTAAAGCATTTGTTATTTGTATTACAAACCCACTAGATGCGATGGTATACGTTCTCCAGAAATATTCCAAACTACCCAAAAACATGTGTGTGGGTATGGCGGGAGTTTTGGACTCCTCCCGAATGAAATACTTCTTATCAGATGCTTTGAAGGTATCCGTGAATGATGTTGAAACATTTGTATTAGGAGGCCATGGAGATGACATGGTGCCTCTAATTAATTACACAACAATAGGAGGTATCCCTTTAATCGATTTTATAAAGCTTAAAAAATTCCCTTATTCAAAAATTGAAAAAATAGTCGATCGAACAAGAATGGGCGGTGGTGAAATCGTGAAATTATTAAAAAATGGATCAGCTTTCTACGCACCTGCAAGTTCAGCAATTCAGATGGCAGAGGCTTTTTTATTAAATCAAAAAAAACTTTTACCTTGTGCTGCTTATATCAATGGCCAATATGGCCTAAGAAATATGTATATGGGAGTACCTACAATTATTGGAAATAAAGGAATTGAAAAAATTATTGAGGTAAAACTTACAGCCAAAGAGAAATTAATGTTAAAAAAATCTGTCAAATCTGTGCAGGGTTTAGTATCAGCTGTTGACAAGCTTTTATGATCAAAAATCAAATGACATCTTTATTAGATAGGCGTATACATAAACCTATTAATGAGATCTTATAATTCATTTCTCACAACTAATAATGCCTCTCAAGTAATAGCGATATATAGAGACTATATAAAAGACCCAAGTCTTGTTGATAAGAGCTGGCATGAATTCTTTAAAGCTCTCGCTCCTGAGGAAATCTCTATTCTAGCTGATTATCAAAAAATAAATTGGTCACAGACTTCAAGAGACACTGATTTTAATCAGATTTCTCTTGATCAGGCAATTACTGACTCTCTTCGACTTGTAATGATGATAAGAGCTTACAGAGAGATAGGGCACCTTATAGCTGATCTTGACCCTTTAGGTTTAATGGCAAAGAACAATCCATCAGGTTTAGATCCCGAGTATTACGGTTTTCAAAAAAAAGATTATGATCGAAAAATTTTTCTATTTGGATATTTAGGATTTCAGAAAGCTACTGTACGTGAAGTTTTTGAAAAACTTCAAAGCATCTATTCTGGCACCTTGGCAATTGAATACAAACATATTCAGTCCGCTGAAGAATATAAATGGCTAAAGGATAGAATAGAAGAAAAAAAAGACATGCAATTAACCCCTAAGGGTAAAAGAACAATTTTGGAGAGATTAATTACAGCAGAATATTTTGAAAAGTTTCTAGATACAAAGTATAGAGGCACCAAAAGATTTGGACTTGAAGGAGCTGAGTCCACAATACCAGCACTTGAACAGATTTTAAAAAGATCCTCAGAATATGGTGTTGAAGATTTTTCCTTTGCATGCGCCCACAGAGGAAGACTAAATATATTAGCTAACATAGTAAAAAAACCTCATGTTCAGATTTTTGGAGAATTTATCCATGGGGGTGAGAATGCCCTTAGTGATCAGGGCTCTGGTGATGTAAAATATCATTTAGGTGCAAGCTCTGATAGAAGTTTTGGAGGTAAGATTATTCATGTGAGTATGGCAGCTAATCCCTCTCACTTAGAAGCGGTAAATCCAGTTGTAGCTGGCAAAATAAGAGCTAAACAAACAATTATTCAAGACAAAAATAATACGAAAGTTTCAGGCCTACTTATTCATGGAGACGCAGCAATTGCAGGACAAGGTATTGTTGCTGAAACCTTTACTATGTCACAATTAAATGGCTACAGAATTGGCGGATTAATTCACTTTATTATTAATAATCAAATTGGATTTACAACTAGTCCTCAATATAGCAGATCTGCGCCTTACTCTTCAGAGATAGGAAAAATTGTTCAATCCCCAATATTTCATGTAAATGGAGATGACCCAGAGGCTGTTGTTTTAGCCTCAAGAGCTGCAACAGAATTTAGAAACACATTCAAAAAAGATACACTTGTCGATATGTTTTGTTACAGAAAACATGGACATAACGAGGGTGACGAGCCCTCTTTCACTCAACCATTGATGTATCAAACTATAAAAAAGAAAAAAACAGTTGCTAGTATTTATGCAGATAAACTTATAAGCCAAGAAGTAGTAAATACAAAACAGGTAGACTTCATCAAAGACAGAATATGGTCTGATCTAGAGAAGAAATTTGAAAAAGCACAAAACTATAAATTAAAAACAAAATCTTGGATGGGCGGACAATGGAGTGGATTAAGTCTTGCACCAAAAGATCCACTTAGAAGAGGTAGAACAGCTGAGTCAGAAAAATCCTTAAAGGAAATTGGCACAAAAATTTCACAAATACCTAAAGGATTTAATCTTCATCCGAAATTAGAAAAGTTTAATAAGTCTCGATTAAATTCAATAAAATCAGGAAAGAATATTGACTGGTCTTTTGCTGAGGCTTTAGCATTTGGAACATTGTTAAAGGAAGGATATAGAGTGAGACTTGCAGGTCAAGACTCTGGAAGGGGAACCTTCAGTCAGAGACACTCAGTTTTTTATGATCAAAAATCAGAAGAGAGATATATTCCACTCAATCACATTGCTAAAAATCAAAAACAGTTTGAAGTAATTGATAGTTTTCTCTCTGAATTAGGTGTCCTAGGTTTTGAATATGGGTACTCATTAGCAGACCCAAATACTTTAGTTTTATGGGAGGCCCAATTTGGAGATTTTGCCAACGGTGCCCAAATTATTATTGACCAGTTTATTGCTTCAAGTGAGAGAAAATGGATGCAAATGAGTGGATTAGTAATGCTATTACCTCATGGTCATGAGGGTATGGGCCCCGAACACTCCAGTGCAAGAATAGAAAGATTTCTTCAAATGGCTGCAGAAGATAACGTTCAGATTGTAAATTGCACTACTCCTGCTAGCTACTTTCATGCTTTGAGAAGACAAATACATAGAAATTTTAGAAAACCGCTAATAGTATTTACCCCTAAATCCACACTGCGACACCCAAATAATGTATCCTCTATTAGTGAATTTACTGGACGCACATCATTTCATCGCCTTATTGAAGATGAAATCAAAAACCCAAAAAGAATAATTTTCTGCTCTGGAAAAATATTTTATGAATTAGATGACTTTAGAACAAAGAATAATATTAAAGATGTAAAAATAGTTCGTATTGAGCAAATTTATCCATTTCCATTTGATGCCATAGGAGAGGTTATATTAAAACATAAAGAAAGTGAGATTTTATGGGTTCAAGAGGAGCCAAAAAATATGGGAGCATGGAGTTTTATAAAAAGTCGTATCAGGCATGTTTTAGTAAAAAATAATTTAACCAACAAAATTCATTATGTTGGAAGGCGCCCTGCAGCGGCTCCTGCCACAGGCATATCAAAAAGACATAATACTAATCAGCAACTAATTAAAGAATTAGCTCTTAAATCATCACTAAAACGTGTTATAAAAGAGAGAAGTGGTGTCAGTTTTATGAAATTTAAAAACTTACCTAAAGAGTAATGAAAAACATAACAGTACCTGAGCTTGGAGAGTCGATCATTGAAGGCACGCTTACATCTTGGTTGATCAAAGAGGGAGATAGCTTTGAGTCTGGCGATAATTTAGCCGAAATTGAAACAGAGAAAATAACAATTGAAATTCCTGCTCAAACCTCTGGAAAATTAACAAAGATAATAACTCCGGAGGGATCTACTGTGAATGTTGGTCAATCTATTGCTGAAATATTAGAAAATACGACTACTGAACAAATGCCCAAACCAGAGACAAGTCAAATTGAAGAAATAAATGAGGTAAAACAAACAATAGATTCACCTAATTTTTCCAAAGTTAAGGAAAATCAAACAAAAACTCCAGCTAAGGTAGTTGATCTCCCAAACTTCGACAAGGATGATTCTACGTTAGATGAAAAAACTATCCCAATGTCAAAGATAAGGCAAACAATTGCCAGAAGGTTAAAAGAAGCTCAAAATACGGCTGCCATTCTCACAACATTTAACGAAGTTGATATGTCAGCAATTATGTCTCTTAGAAAAAAAGAACAAACGAGTTTTCAAAAAAAACATAGTGTGAAACTTGGCATAATGTCTTTTTTTGTTAAAGCCTGCACAGAAGTTTTAAAAGAAATACCAGAGATTAATTCAGAAATTCATGAAGATAAAATAATTTACAAAAACTACTTTGATATAGGTATTGCAATTGGATCTGAAAAGGGGCTTGTTGTTCCAATAATTAGAAATGCTGGAGATTTATCAAACGCAGAAATTGAAAAGTATATTATTGAATTATCTGAGAAAGCAAATTCAAATAAACTTGCCATGAGTGATTTATCAGGAGGAACATTCTCAATTACAAATGGAGGAATATATGGCTCTATGATGAGCACTCCAATTATCAACCCTCCTCAAAGTGCTATATTAGGTATGCACTCAATAATTGATCGACCTATCGCTCTAAAAAAGAAGATTGTTATAAAACCAATGATGTATATTGCATTAAGTTATGACCACAGATTAATAGATGGTAAGCAAGCGGTAACTTTTTTAGTTAGATTGAAAGAACTGTTAGAAAATCCAAAAATTAATTAATTTTTTAGAATATTTTTTAAAACAAAATTTAATATGCCGTCCGCTTTATAATATTGTAGCTCATTGATAGTATCGATTCTTAAAATACAATCTATTTTTATATTCCTCATATCATTTTGAATAAAGATTTCTAATTCTTGTAAAGGCCTCAGGTCTTCAGTAAGTTTTATATTTATCAAATCAGACGATTGAATATTTAAATCATTTATTGTGTGACTTTTAAGTTGTATAGGCAGAACTCCCATTCCAACCAAATTTGATCGGTGTATTCTTTCAAAACTTTCAGCAATAACTGCCTTAATACCTAATAACTTCGTACCTTTTGCAGCCCAATCACGCGATGATCCAGTTCCGTATTCTTCTCCTGCAAAAACTACAACATTTTCAGACCTTTTTGCATACTCCATAGCAACATCATAAACACTCATTTTTTTCTTATCAGGTTCTAAAATTGAGTATCCGCCCTCAACGTTTGATAGCAGTTGGTTTTTAATTCTTATATTGGCAAAAGTACCCCTTACCATTACTTCATGATTGCCCCTTCTAGCACCATATGAATTAAAATCATTTTGACGTATTTGCCGTTCCATGAAGTAGTTGCCAGCAGGACTATCAACTTTAATAGCCCCTGCAGGTGAGATGTGATCTGTAGTAACACTATTGCCTAGAAGTAATAAAGGCCTTGCATTCTCAATTGTCTTAATCTCTTTATCATCATTTGATTGATGATCAAAAAACGGAGGTTTCTGTACGTAAGTTGATGAAGAATTCCAATTATACAGGTCTCCCGTAGAAGTATTAATTTTTTGCCATTCTTTTGGCCCATCTAAAGCATTAGAGTATTGTTTTTTAAACATTTCAGGCGATACATTTTTTTCAACAGCATCTCGGATTTCGCCATTGCTTGGCCAAATGTCTTTTAAAAATACTTCATTACCATTTGTGTCAATACCAATAGGATCACTTTTTAAATTAATAAGTACAGACCCTGCTAAAGCATATGCTACAACTAAAGGTGGTGAGGCAAGATAATTAGCTTTTACGTGTGGATTAACTCTGCCTTCAAAATTTCTATTACCTGAAAGTACTGAAGCAACTGTTAAATCATTTTTTGAGATACACTCGGCAATATCTTTATCAAGTGGTCCTGAGTTTCCTATACACGTAGTGCATCCATAACCAACTAGATGAAAACCAAGTTGGTCTAAATATTTATTCAAACCCGATTTATCCAAATAATCAGTAACAACTTTTGAACCAGGTGCTAATGAAGTCTTAACCCAAGGTTTTACTTGTAAACCTAATTCACAAGCCTTTTTTGCGACTAAGCCTGCAGCAACTAAAACATCTGGATTTGAGGTATTAGTACATGAAGTTATAGCAGCTATTACAACGTTACCATCTTGCATTTTATAATTGTGATTTTTAATTTCTTTTTCAATGGGTTTGTTTTTTGAAAATTCTTTAAAGTTTAAATTCACTTTTTCTAAATTAATTCTATCTTGAGGTCTTTTTGGCCCTGCTAATGATGCTTGAACATTTTCTAGTTGTAAATGAACGGTATCATTATAATTACATGTGTCATCGGCCCACAAACCTTGAATTCTGTTATATTTTTCAACAGTATTTATCAGATCGGAGTCTCTAGATGTCAACTTCAAGTATTTGATAGTCTCTTCATCAACTGCAAAAAAACCACAAGTTGCTCCATATTCTGGAGCCATATTGGCAATAGTTGCTCTGTCAGCGAGTGATAAATTTTTTAAGCCATCGCCATAAAATTCTACAAATTTTCCAACAACTCCTTTTTCTCTTAGCATTTGAACAATTGTTAAAACTAAATCTGTTGCTGTAACACCTTCTTTCATTTTTCCTGATACTTCAAAACCAATAACCTCAGGAAGCAGCATAGAAACAGATTGACCAAGCATAGCAGCTTCAGCTTCAATCCCTCCTACTCCCCAACCTAGAACTCCTAGAGCATTTACCATTGTTGTATGGCTATCAGTTCCAACTAAAGTGTCAGGGTATAAAAAATTTTTTTCATTAATTTCTCTGCTCCACACCACTTGTGCCAAATATTCTAAATTAACTTGATGACATATTCCCGTGCCAGGAGGAATAACTCTAAAATTTTTAAAAGCTTGCTGTCCCCATTTCAGAAATTCATACCTCTCTGCATTTCTTCCAAATTCCATATCTACATTTTTTTGGAAAGCATTTGGGCTTGCAAAATAATCAACCATTACAGAATGATCTATAACTAAATCAACTTGCGACATAGGATTAACTTTTGATGGATCTCCTCCATTTTTTGAAACAGCATCACGCATAGCTGCTAAATCTGCAACTGCAGGAACTCCAGTGAAATCTTGCATTAATACTCTAGATGGAAGAAAAAATATTTCGTGTTTTTTTTCAGGATTTTCTAATACATTTCCAATAAGATCTTTATTGACATCTTTTCCATCTTCTAATCTCAACAAGTTTTCAATAAGTATTTTTTTTGATTTAGGTAAATTTTTGATTTTGGGAAAACTATCTTCTAATTTTGATAAATTATAGAAATTGTATTGTTTTCCATTATTTGAAAACTGATCCAGAGTTTCAAAACTATCTACTGACAACATATTTTTATTATTAACATTAATTAGTAAATTTATTTATGCATTATGCTAATTAATTATCTTTTAAATCTTTCTTTTAAAAGATCATATAACTTTTGAGAGTCATAACTAAGATCTCTTCCAGATCTTTTTATCAAACCTATTGTTCTAGTTACAGATGGATCAATTAAAGGTCTATAAGATAAAGAAGAATAATCTTTAGAAATTGCCAATTTGGGGGCTAATGTTATACCAAGTCCTTGTTCAACCATATTTAATGCTGTTGGTATGTGCCTGACTTCGTAGGCCCAATCTATATCTTCATCTTGTAGGGCAAGTGCATTTTCAATGTAAATTCTACTCCCAGAGCCTTTCCAAATTGAAATAAAATTCCTTCCTTTGATTTCAGATATTTTTATTTTTCTTTTCTTTTCTAATTTGTCTCCTTTTGGAAACACTACGACGTAATCTTCCACAAATAAATTCTCAAAGCTAATTCCAGGTTCTTGTTTACCTGTAAAATTAATGCCAAAATCACACTCTCCTCCCAAAACACTATCAACAACATTATTAGATGACCGTTCAATGATTTGAACTTTACATCTTGGTTCAATCTCTTTAAATTGTTTGAGTGATGAAAATAAAATATTTCTTAATGCCGAATGAACTACTCCAATTTTAATTATTGAGGGAAAACTATATTTTTCATTAAGAGTTTTCGTTGCTGTTTTGACTGCTTCTATTATTCCTCTTGCTCGATCATAAAAATTTCTTCCAGAATAAGAAAGTTGAACTTTTCTAGTAGTTCTGTCAAATAGAGTAGTTCCTAATTCATGCTCTAACTTTTGAATTCTCCTTGAGAGAGCGGGTTGCGATAAATTGAGATTATTTGCAGCTTTGGCAAAAGAATTTGTCTCAGTTAATTCAATAAATGCTTCAATATCACCAATTTCAATATTAATGCGCATACAACATAAATATCAAAAATTTTTTTATTTGCTATTCTTTTTTGTCTTTGTTTTATTTACAGCTTTTAGCCACCCTTGGTAAAGGTAATCAACCTCTTTTTTAGGAAGTTTTGGTTTAAATATTTTATCACTTTGCCATTTTTTAGAAATTTCTTCGGTATCCTTAATAAATCCTGAAGAAAGTCCTGCTAGATAAGCCGCTCCTAATGCAGTTGTCTCAGTAATTTTTGGTCTATCACAATTTAAAATTAAAATATTTGATAAAAATTGCAGAAAATTTTCATTTGCTACCATTCCGCCATCAACTTTAAGATGTTTAATTGGAACACCACTATCTTTCTGCATTGCAATGACCAAGTCTTTAGTCTGGTATGCAACACTATCTATTGCGGCTTTAACAAACTCTGCTACACCAGTATTTCTTGTCATTCCAAAAATTGCACCTCTAGCGTCCCCATCCCAATAAGGGGCTCCTAAACCAACAAAAGCAGGAACAAAGTATATACTTTGACTTTGATCGCTCTTGGAATAAAAAATCTCTGTCTCTTGTACTGTTTTGATAACTTTAAGTGAGTCTCTTAACCATTGAACAGCAGCCCCTGCAATGAAGATAGAACCCTCTAAGGCATAAGTAGTTTTATCATTAATTTTATATGCAATTGTCGTAAGCAAATTATTTTTAGATATTTTTAGTTTTTGTCCAATGTTCATGATCATAAAGCAACCAGTCCCATATGTAGACTTAATTGACCCAGGTTTAAAACAGGCTTGCCCAATTGTTGCTGCTTGTTGATCACCAGCCATACCTCCTATTTTAATCTTATTTCCGAAAAGAGTTGTGTACCCAAAATCATCAGCACTATTTTTTACATTAGGAAGAATTTTATGAGGAATATTAAAAATTTTTAGTAATTCCTTTGACCAACAGTTTTTCTTGATATCATATAACATGGTTCTTGAAGCATTTGTGGCCTCAGTTAAAAAAGATCTACCCTCTGTTAACTTCCAAAGTAGCCAAGTATCAACTGTCCCAAACAAAAGTCTATCCTCTTTTAAAAGTTTTTTTGATGACTTTACATTGTCTAGTATCCATTTAATTTTAGTCGCTGAAAAATAAGCATCAATTACAAGTCCAGTAATTTTTTGTATTTTTTTTGCAAATCCTTTACTTTTTAAACCTTCGCAATAATTTACTGTTCTTCTGTCTTGCCAAACAATAGCATTATAAATGGAATTACCTGTTATTCTGTCCCAAATTACTACTGTCTCTCTCTGATTTGTAATTCCAATACTTGATATTTGTCTCGAATGTATTTTAGCTTTTTTTATTACATTATTAGATGTTTTTAAAACAGAGTTAAATATTTCATCAGGGTCATGTTCAACGAAACCGTCTTTTGGATAGAACTGCTTAAATTCTAATTGATCATGAGATACTATTTCAAATTTTTTATTAAAAATTATAGAGCGCGTAGATGTTGTTCCTTGATCAATAGATAAAATAAACTTTTGCACCTTGATATAGTATCATAAGAAAATATAATGATCTTTTTAAATTAAAACATAGAGAAAAATTGTTTATTTTTTTCAACAATAAGTCTCTTTTTAAAAAATATGTCTAAAAAAATTTTAGTATTAGGTGCTGGTTCTTGGGGAACGGCTATTGCGAATGTATTGTCAAAAAAAAATCACAAGGTTTACCTTTGGGCAAGAGACAAGAACTTATCTAAATACATAAATACAAATAAAATTAATAGAAAATATTATAAGAATTTTAAATTATCTAAAAATCTTAAGTCAATTATTGGCAATTTCAGAGCCAATGATTATCATTACATTTTCTACATTTTACCAGCTCACGCATTTGAAAATTTTTGTAGTGAATATCTTAAAAATCAAAAAATAAATAATCTTATAGTATGTTCAAAAGGAATTGCTGAAAATGGAGAGTTTGTATCAACTATCATAACAAAAAAATTAAATTGTAAAAATTACCATTTTTTGTCCGGACCTAGCTTTGCAGATGAAGTTATTTATGGAAAACCCACAGCACTAAGCTTATCAAGCCAAAAAATTAACAAAAACATTGGCAATATATTTAAAGATACAAATATCAGAATTTATTATTCAGAGGATTTAAAGACCCTTGAATTTCTTGGCATCATTAAAAATATTTATGCTATTGGGGCAGGTGTCATTGATGCAGAGTCATTAGGACAAAATGCGAGAGCCGCATACATCACAAGATGCATAGCTGAGATAAAAAGTATGTTAAAACTCCTTAATTTTAATACTAATATGATTTATAGCCTTGGAGGTGTTGGTGACTTGATACTTTCATGCAGCTCAAGTAAGTCTAGAAATTATAAATTCGGTTATAACTTTGTAACTAAAAATACAATGTTAACAAATTTTAAAACTATTGAGGGTCTAAACAGTTGTCTTAATATAAAAAAAAATAAAAAAATTAAAATAAATAAACTCCCAATTATAAATTCTATCATAAAGATCATAAATGGTAGTCAACCAAAAAAAGAAATTAAAACCTTACTAAATAGAAAATTTAGAAAAGAATAATTATCTATAAATTCGTTTTAATTCTAAACCAATTTTTTTAAATTTTTTTCTGAAACTATAAAATTCCTTATTATGTTTGGCAGAATTTTGTTTTAAAATTAGCTTTTGGTAGTAATGAACCATTTCATGACCAAGAATTTCTACGAATTCTCTAAAATTTTTAAATTTATTATGAACAGTTATTTTGTAGCAAAATTTTGTAGCGTAAGGATTAAATTCAAATAGACCCAGAGCTCCATGCATTCTTCGTATTATAATCTTTGGATTTTTGAGTCGATTATTGAAGATATGCTTATTTAATATTTTATATATTGCAGGCACTTTATTTGCTTTAGGGTTATATATTCTTTCTTCACCATAATGCTCTATGAGCGCTGCTAAGCTTCTTGTTCTAGGCATAAATTTCAATTTACAAATAAAGTTTATCAGAAAAAAATCAAGAAAATTTAGTTAGGATTTTTTCGCAAATTCTCTAAAAATAAAAGTACCTCTTCATATTGATCGTCAGGAATATCTTTGTAGCTGCAACCATACTTATCTTTAATGCTAAGTGCAATATGTGCATATGCATTTCTTCCCCTTGGATGAAAAGGCGAAGATTTCAAAAGCGATTGAATTTCATCGCCAATTAACTGAACTTTATTCCAAATTTTTTTTTTATTTTCTTCATTCAAAGTGATATTCCACCAGGAAAAAATGACTCTAATAAAATTCTTATGATTGCAAACCCTATCCCACAAAAAATGATAATAGTAATTAATTGTTTATTCATCATGATATATAAGTACCCAATATGAAAAATCTTATCATTATTTTCTTGATAATACTGCCAAATTTAACTTATGCCGATTTATTAGAAAAATTTTCTCTAGCCTGTATTTGTGACAAGAGCATTAATGCACTCAAGTATTTTGACTGTAAGCAAAAAGTTTCTGGTACGCAATTAGATTTATTAAAAGAGAACAACTTAAAAGATAAAATTTTTATATATAGTAGTTTTGATGAGAAAAAATATGAGCTTATCGAAAATGATCCCAATTTCATTTTTAATTATGAGACTGAAGACTATACATCTATTTTGTCGATTAACAGTAATTTGGATTTAGATTTTTCAATATCTTACAAAGAATTCGACAAAAACTGGTCTTATGAATTAAAGTGTGTTTCTCTAAAAAAATAATGATCTTAATTTTTCTTAAATGATTAACAGAGTTTTTATAATACCTTTTTTTGTATCTTTAATTGGATTTGTGTTACTAGTTTCAATGGACTCAGTAATAAAAATTCTAGGTGACAGATATCCTATTTTGCAATTATTATTTTTAAATGCATTATTTTCTCTAATACCCTTAGCTTATTTTATATTTAAAAATCATGGCATTAAATTTTATCAAAATCAAAATTACACTTTCCAGATTATAAGAGGCATAGTGCATACAATAGGATTTCTCTGTGTCTTAAAAGGAGTATTACTTCTGCCTCTTTCAATTGTTTATCCTGTTTTATTCACTTCGCCTTTAATGCTTTTAATTATGTCTCATTTTTTTTTGAGCGATGATATAAACACTATTAGAGTCATGGCAATACTGATGGGTTTCTTTGGAGTATTGATTTCAGCAGAGCCCTTCGGCTCTAGTAATGTATCAATTCAAGGAGTTTTATATGTATTTATTGGTGCCTTTTGTATTGCAGTGACTCACTTAATTACACGTAAATATAATTATTTAACATCTTCATATTCTGCAGCTTTTTTTAGCATGGCCGTAAGTGTTGTAATCTTTATTTTTACAACAAAATTTCAGTTCGTAATAATGACATATAATGACCTGTCTTTATCAATTTTAGGCGGTCTCTTTGCGGGACTTGGTGTTAGCGCTATAATATATGGTTCCAGAACACTACCTTCTGCAATATTTGGTCTAACAAGTTATTTCCAAATTATTTATGGTGTATTTTTAGGCTGGGTTATTTTTAGTCAATTACCCTCCATATATAATTATTTTGGAATACTTATAGTCATACTTGCGGGTATCCTTCTTTTTTACTTCGATAAGACCAAAAATGAGATCTAGGGTAATGTTATCTATCATCACTCTTTACTTCATTTCGTATTTAATTTTTATATTCCCATTTGATATTTTATCTACTTGGCTAGGTAATCCAACTTCACTACCAGAGGTATTTATAACCACTACTTTGGTATTTTCTCTATGTCTTTATTATTTTAGATCAAAAAGCACAAATAAATTTATAAAAATTTTTGTTTATGAGGGATTTGGCATAGGTACAGTATCTTTTTTCTTAATATTACCTCTAATTGCTTTTGAATATCTTAAAATTATAAGTAGTTACAAGCTAGCAATTTTTTTCTTTTTTATTCAAATCCCTACTATCATTTATGGGTATATTAATTCAAAAAAAATTAAAATTAAAAAACTATCATTTAATTCAGAACTTGTAGACAAAAGTTTTAATTTTGTTTTTATCAGTGATGTCCATATAGGTTCAAACCACCCATCTTTACTTAAAAAAATTGTATCTGAAATCATTAAATTAGATCCATCTTTTTTAATTATTGGTGGTGATTTAATTGATAGTAGTTCTTTCAAAATCGAAGATCTCAAAGAGTTTAAAAAACTTAACAAACCTATCTATTTTGTTACTGGCAACCATGAGTACTATATTAAAAACTCAAAAAAACATCTTGATGATCTTGATAGTGTTGGAATACAAATACTAAACAATGAATCCTTAAAAATAAATGGTATTAACTTAATTGGGCTCTCAGACAACATAAGTGATAAATCAAAAATTTCTTATTTTGAAAAGTTTTTTCAAAAAGACTTATTTAATCTGTTGATTGTCCATAAACCCTCTATTTGGGAAAAAGTTTCAGCTAAAGCTAATTTAATGCTTTCTGGCCACACTCATAATGGGCAGATCTTCCCTTTCAATTTTATTGTAAAACTTAAATTTCCTCAAATTTATGGGCTTTACCAAAGAATAAATAATTATTTATATGTGAGTTCTGGATCAGCAACATGGGGCCCAAAGATAAGAGTAGGATCTAACAATGAGATTGTCCAAATTAAATTAAAAAATTAACAATTTTTCTGATTGATGTAGATTAAATTAATGTTTTCTTTTTTGTTGAAGTTTAGTTTTTTTTTCTTTTTTTTTATAAGCACTCTTTTGGCAGATAGTCATATTTTGGAGCAAGAAAACTTCGAGGCTTGGCAATATACTTGTGTTTCGGAGCAAAATCAAAAAATTTGTGATTTAAGAGAATTTGTAGTCGACTCCAATACAAATGAAATTGTCAGCTATTTATCTATAACTATAAATCCAGATAAACTAACCCAAATGCAAATAGCTTTTCCTCATGCAGTAAATTTAAAAAGCCCAATTAAGTTTCAAATTGACGATGAAAATCCTATTGACCTTAATTATGCTTATTGTAATCAAAGTGCATGTTTCGTTGCAGAGATAATTGGAGAAAATTTTGTAAATTTTTTCAAATCAGGCAATGAAGTATCGATAAAAGTTTTATTCCTCGATAATCGAGAAGCAACAATAACATATTCTTTGAGTGGTTTTACAGCTGGTTACAACAGACTGTATTCTTCAATAAATAATTAAACATTTAGCTTTTAACTAAATTAATTTTATTTTTAATTAGCATCAAACATATCAATGATGGTATTACCATTACAGCAGTTATCATAAAGAATAAACCCCAATCACCTCCTAGTCCATCAACCATTGCGCCAGAAGACGAGGCTAATAACGTCCTTCCTGCAGTTCCGACTGAGGCTAATAAAGCATATTGTGTAGCAGTAAAGCTACGATCAACAAGAAGAGATATAAACGTTACAAATGCAACAGTTGCGAAAGCAGCTGCAAGATCATCAATAATAACTGCAAATGCAAAAAGAACTTTCGATGGTCCTATCCACGCCAGAAGGGAAAAAAGTATATTTGTTGCAGACATTGCAATTCCTGCAATTATAAGAGTTTTTATTATCCCAGATCGCATTGCAATAGCTCCTCCAATAAGAGTAAAAACAATAGTAGTAATCCAACCTATTGCTTTTGAGTAGATAGCTATATCCCCTTTAGAAAAACCAATTTCTTTATAAAAAACTAGGCTCATCCTTCCCAAAAAGGCCTCTCCAATTTTAAATAAGAAAACAAAAGCTAAGATAGCAATTCCAATTCTAACTCCATTATTACTAAAAAAACTACTTAGTGGGTTTGCTACAACATTATTTAGGTAGTAAAACGTTTGAGAAATAGGATTTTCTGCACCAAATTTTTTTATGAAAAATGAAAAAATATAAAATACAGCACCAATAACAACAAAAGTAAGACCTCCGTTTGTAAACCATATTTTTTCGAAGAATTGCCCTATTAAAAAACATAACGCTCCAATTGCTATAAATAGATAACTTGCCTTTACAACACTCTCAACATTCGTATTAGATGCATCTGTATTTAAAATATTTTGAAATCTCTCTTTATTGGACTCTGGAATAAAAGATAATCCTACGTTACATAAAACAATTATACCCATTAAAAAAATAAAAGTTACTTGCCAATATTGATCAACTCCTGAGTTTTCTAACTTCTCAGCAATCTCTAAACATACAAATCCACCTAATTTAAATCCAGTCCACCATCCAACGACTGCCATAGCAGCTCCTGCCGCCATACTTGCTGATTCTTCTTTTTTAATTTGTTCAATTCTTAAAGCATCTATTGTTATATCTTGCGTAGCAGATGAAATTGCAATTGCTAAACCTACTCCAATTATTAATGCTAAATTTTGAGTCGGTTCAAGAACGCTCCAAATAATTAAGCAAATTAAAATTATTGATTGCATAAGAAGGATTATTGATTTTCGATGTCCTATTTTATTTGTTAAAAAAGGTAATTTCATTCGATCAATTATTGGTGCCCACAAAAAATTAAATGCATAAACACCAAATATTAAACCAGCCCATCCTATCGTACTTCTGCTAAGCCCTTCTTCTTTTAGCCATAAAGACAAAGCGCTAGCAATAAGAACCCATGGAAATCCACTAATGATACCTAACAAAAGAATACGCAACATTCTTCTGTCATAGTAAGCGCCAATTAAGGATTTTAATTTATTCGAATCTACTGAAACCGAACTCATTGATAATTATGTTATTCTAAAAAATAATTAATTAAACTTTAATCGCTAAGAGAACTTAGCCACTTTATTAAATCAGCTCTATCTTGGTCTTTTTTAATCCCGTTATAGTTCATTTTTGTGCCAGCGATATATTTTTTCGGCTTTAATAAGAATTTGTTAAGCTCTTCCACATTCCAATCGCCACCAAATGCTGCAAGTGCTCCAGAATACGCGAAGCCCTCTGCTGATCCTTTTTCTCTATTGACTATACCCCACATAGCAGGACCAGTTTTATTTTCACCGCCTTTAACATAAGTATGGCAAGAAGCACATTTTTTAAAAATCTTTTCACCATTTTGCATATTAGCTGATGCCAGCATAGGTGTAATATCTGGTAAAACAGCAAAAATATCCACTTCTTCACTTACAGAGGTTGTAACACCACCTTCAGGTATTTCAATTTTGTATGCAAGCTCATCTGGAAACTCAGGGTGAATCGCCATATCAGCAACTTTTGAGAATACAGCTGCAAGAAGTAAGGCAAGTATTATTGCACCTAGAATTTTATTAGTTTCCATATTAGAAAGAGAAGTCTATGTTTAAAAATATACCACTTAAAACGGATATTTGTCGCATTAATGAATGATACAGTAGTAATTATACCAATAAGATTAAAGGCATCTAGATTTCCAAATAAGCCATTTGCAAAAATTGGTAACTTACCGATGCTTCATCACGTTTATAATAGTGTAATTGATTTTACAGAAAATGTAGTCCTAGCTATCTGTGATCAAGAGGTAAAAGAGTACTGTGCAAAGATGGATCTTAAGTACGTTATGACAGATCCTAATCATCCATCAGGCAGCGACCGTATTGGAGAGGCATTAAAAAAATTGCGGGACAGCATACATTTAAAATATGTTATTAATGTCCAAGGTGATATGCCATTTATTAAAGAAAATCATATAAATCTATTAAAAGAGAGACTTCTAAAGTTTCAAATGAGCTCTTTAGCTTGTCCGTTCGTAAATTTAAATGAAGCTCATAATAGCTCTAAAGTGAAAGTCTTAATTGATGAAAATAATTGTGCTTTAGATTTTTCGAGAACATTAGATGACAAACAGAAAGTTAATAAGAGTATTTTTCATCACATTGGTGTCTATGGGTATCATAAGGATTTTTTATCAAATTTTATCTCTTTATCTCCTACTAAAAGAGAGCTTAGTGAGAAACTCGAACAACTTCGAATAATTGAAAATGATAAAATTGGAATTTCGATTATTAAAGAAGAGATTTTGGGAGTTGATACACAAGAGGATTTAGATAGAGTAAATCGATTAATTTATAAAAAATGAATAAAAAAATATCTTTTCAGGGAGTCGAGGGAGCATATAGTCATCTTGCAGTTCAGGAGTTCTTCCCTGGAGCAGAGCCGGTACCTTGTAAAACATTTGAAATTGCTTTAAACGAGGCTGAAATTGGAAATGTGGATTATGCAATGATACCTATTGAAAATTCTGCAGCAGGGCGAGTAGCTGACATTCATCGATTGATACCAAAATCTAATTTGCATATTAATTTTGAACACTTTCAAAAAGTTGAACACAAGCTCTTAATTCACCCAAACAGTAAAATTGAAAATATCAAAAATATTATCAGTCATGAACAGGCTTTAGCACAATGTAGTGATAAAATTCAAAAATTAGATTTAAATATTTTGATCGGGGCTGATACAGCAGGTTCAGCAAAAAAAATCCAAGATGAAAAAATAATAGACACTGCTGCGATTGCTTCAAGTTTGGCAGGAAAAATCTATGACTTAAAAGTTATCGATGACAATTTTGCAAACTCTGTAAACAATATCACAAGATTTTATATAATGTCCAAAAATGAAAACTTTAATTTTGATGAGACTAAAACATATATATCATCCTTTTTATTCTCAGTGAAAAACACACCAGGTTCTTTATTTAAAGTAATGGGGGGATTTGCAACAAATAACGTTAACATGATTAAACTCGAGAGTTACAATTATGGGGCTGATTTTGTAATTACACAATTTTATTGTGAAATTGAAGGGCATCCAGAAAAACAAAACACTAAATTTGCACTTGATGATATGTATCATTATTGTTCAAAGGTTAGGAAATTAGGAGTTTTTGAAAAATCTCCATATAGAGTAAGACAATAACTTCATATTTCTTCTTAATACTGTTATAAGATAATTTGAGAATTACATGGGCAACTTTTTATGCCAATCCGGTCAGGTTCGAAAGAAAGCAGCCGTAACATAAGGGGTTGGGTCGTGTAATTCTCTTTTGAGTCCATTATGAAACATCAATCGAATATTCTTGCACTAAAATATAGACCTTTAAATTTCCAAGATCTAATTGGTCAAGAGTATTTAGTTGAGACTATTAAAAAATCAATAGAGCAAAATAAAATTCCTAATGCATATATTTTTACAGGTATACGTGGAGTAGGCAAAACAACAGCAGCAAGAATTGTTGCAAAAATGTTGAACTGTACAGTTTTTGATAAAAATAATAATCCTGATTTAATCAATTGTGAACAAGCAAAAGCCATTACTGAAGATAGACACCCAGATGTTATAGAAATTGATGCAGCATCAAATACAAGTGTTGAAAATGCTAGAGAGATTATAGAAAATGTAAAATATAATCCTGTTTTAGGAAAATACAAAGTTTACATAGTCGATGAGGTGCACATGTTGTCGAAAAGTGCATTTAATGCTCTTCTTAAAACTTTGGAAGAGCCACCTCCTCACTCAAAATTTATATTTGCAACTACTGAGATTTCTAAAGTGCCTATTACCATTCTCTCAAGATGTCAAAGGTTTGATTTAAGACGAGTCGAGAAGAAGACTCTATCTGATTTTCTTAGAAGCATTGCCAAAAAAGAGGATATAACAATTTCTAATGAGGCATTAAATTTAATAGTTAAAGCTAGTGATGGTTCAGTAAGGGACTCCTTAAGTATATTAGATCAAGCTAATATATTTAAATCACAAAAAGAAATTCAAGTTGAAGAAATTGTAAACATGCTAGGTTTTGCAAGGCAAAGTGATTTATATGAACTATCAAGATGTATATTTGATAATAATTTATCAAAGTTAATTTCTATGCTTGACGATATGTATCAAAGAGGTTCAGAGACCTCTAAAATTATTGAAGATATGATGAATATAATAAATTGGTCATGCAAATTAAAAATAAATCAAGAGCTCATTAAGGATGAATTATTAACTGAAGAAGATAAAAATTTTGCATCCTATGTTATCCAATTTGATAACGGCAAGTTAAATATTTTTTGGCAAAGTCTAATGAAGGGCTATGATGAAATTAAAATCTCGCCTCAACCTCATGCAACTTTAGAAATGGTAATGCTTAGGTGTGCTTTCTTGTTAAATGATAATGAATCAACAGACTTAAAAGAAAAAAAAAAGTCTGAAATAAATCAGAGCATAGTTCAATCCTCTCCCAATATTGATCAAGTAATTCAAAACAAAGTTGAACAAATATTGCCAATTTCTTTAAAAGAAAAAATTGATATTCATCAGAAATTTTTTCAATTTTATGGAAAAAATTTCTCACCTCTTATGGCAGGTATTATTATCGAAAATGTTGAAATAATTGATTTTTCAGAGAAAAATAAAATATTACGACTGAATGTTTCCGACAAAAATTTTAACGGAAGCGAAGAATTACACAAAAATTTGGAAAATGATTATAAAATCGAAATGGCACTTAAAACAGAAATAACAACTTTAGAGAAAATTAAGTCTCTATATAAAAAAGAATTAATTGAACAGGAGATGAAGACTGATGAATTTAAAAAAGTTCTTGCTAAATTTCCTAATGCAAAGATTATAGATATTGAAGAATTAGAAAGAGGTGATGGAAATGATGGGTAATATGGGCGGTATGATGAAAAAAGTCCAAGAAATGCAAGCCAAAATGCAAGAAATGCAAAAGGAGCTTGAAAATAAAACCGTTGAGGCTGAGTCCGGAGGAGGAATGGTTAAAGTTATAATGAATGGTAAACAAATTGTTCAATCAATTGACATAGATTCATCACTGTTGTCTTCTGATGAAAAAGAGGTACTGGAGGATTTAATTAAAGCGGCACTTAATCAAGCGAAAGAAAAAGTCGAGGAAATGTCAGCTGAAGAAATGAAAAAAATAACTGGTGGATTACCATTACCTCCAGGAATGAAGATGCCTTTTTAAATTGTCACAAGACGAACTTCAAAAATTTATTAATTTAATTTCTAGGTTACCTGGAATTGGTCAACGCTCTGCGCAAAGAATAGCTTTATATTTGATAAAAAATAAACAAGAACTAATGCTACCTTTAGGAGAAAGTATAAAGGAGACGGCATCTGTTGTAAAAAAGTGTACTAGTTGTGGAATATTAGATGTCATTGTTCCATGTAAAATTTGCTCTTCAGAAAATAGATCAAAAACCACAATATGTATTGTTGAAGATATGGCTGATGTATGGGCTTTTGAAAGATCAGGATATCATAAAGGCCTTTATCATGTTATTGGTGGGCTTTTATCAGCCTCAAAAAATTTTACTGAACAGGATTTAAATTTAAATAAACTCAAAGAAAGAATTATAAACAATCAAGTACAAGAAATTATTCTAGCATTAAGTGCAACAATTGAAGGGCAAACTACAGCTTTAGTAATAAAAGATAATCTAGAAAATCAAAATATTAAAATTACGCAACTCGCATACGGTGTTCCAGTAGGAAGTGAGATTCATTATTTAGATGATAATACCTTAGGGGCAGCTTTAGAGTCACGTAAAAACTTAAGCTAATTTAATCTTAAGTAACACTCTAAAAGTTTGATTTATTGTCTCTGATAACTGTATAAACTATATTAAATTCCATGTTGAAGCTTATTTATGCACCTGATCCTATTTTAAAAAAAGAAAGTGTACCTTTACCTCAAGTAGACAATCATCATAGAGAACTTATTAAACAAATGTATGAGATTATGTATTCTGCAAATGGAGTTGGTTTAGCTGCTCCACAGATAGGTTTAAATATTCGCATATTTGTTCTTGATGCGGGCTCTAGAGATGAAGAAAAAAAACCTATCACAATGATAAACCCTAAAATTATATCGCTACATGAAAATAAAGTACCATATGAAGAGGGTTGTTTATCTTTTCCAGAACATTTTGCAGAAATAGACCGTCCTGAAAAAATTAAGATAGAGTATCTTGATGAAGACAACTCAAAAAAAATCTCTACATTTAAAGGTTTTGAGTCGAGGATAATACAACATGAATTGGATCACTTAAACGGTATTTTATTCGTCGATCATTTGAGTCGTTTAAAAAGAGATGTGATTATTAGAAAGATGAGAAAGTATAAAAAAGAAAAAGAAATAATTTAAATGAAAAAACAACGTGTAGTTTATTTTGGTTCACCAGAATTCTCTCTTCCTCCTTTAAAGACCCTCTATCTTGGTGGGTATGATGTAGTGGGGATTTATACACAAGAGCCAAAAAAAAAATTTAGAGGACAACAAAAATATAATACACCAGTTCAACAATGGGCAGAGAGTCAACTTCTACCTGTTTTTACTCCCAAAATACTTGATGATAAATCTCTCATGGAATTTCAATCATTAAAGCCTGACCTAGCAATACTTTTTGCTTATGGGAAAATAGTTCCACTAAATTGGTTAAACACCCCTTTAAATGGTTTTATTAATATACATGCCTCGCTTCTTCCAAGATGGAGAGGAGCAGCACCCGTTCAAAGAGCCATTGAAAATAATGATAAAGAGACAGGTATCAGTATTATCAAAATGAACGATAAAATTGATGAAGGTCCTATTTTAGCCCAGCAGAATATAGAAATTAATGAATTAACTGATGGTAAACAATTAATTGATCAAATTAGTCATGACTCTTGCTCATTATTATATAACACGTTAAAAAAATATTTTTTAGGTCAAATCCAATTAAAAGAACAAGATCATTCACAATCTACATATGCAAGAAAAATAGACAAATTTGAAACACAAGTAGATTGGGGATTATCTGCAAACATTATTGAAAAAAAAGTAAGAGCATTTTACCCATCTCCAGCAATGTGGTTTAAACATAAGGGTCAGAGATTTAAAATTTTAAAAGCAAAAATTTCTAACTTACAAGATGATAAGGGTAAGATAATTAATTTACCTCTGACTATTGCATGTAAAAATAACAGTCTAGATATTTTAGAAATTCAAGCTGAAGGAAAGAAACCATTAGACATTAAAGAATTTGTTTTAGGAAATAATCAATTTCAATTAAATACAATTATCGATAATGACTAATATAAAACTTACAATTGAATATCATGGGTTACCATATTGTGGTTGGCAATACCAAAAAAATAAAAAAACTGTGCAAGGTGAAATAGAAAAAGCAATATTTAAATTCTCTGGTGAAAAAAAAACTATTCAAGGCGCTGGAAGAACAGATGCAGGTGTTCACGCTATTGGACAATGTGCCAATTTTGAGTTAGAAAAAAAATTTGATGACTATCAAATTTTAAATGGAATTAATTTTCACCTCGGGACTGAAAAGATTAGAGTCACCAAAGTTGAAAATGTTGATGATAAATTTAATGCTCGTTTTACTGCTAAAAATAAGATTTATAATTACCAAGTTTTTAATTGTCTAGCCCCATCAGTCATTGAGGATGATTTTAGTATACACATTCGTCAACCTTTAGATTTAGAGTCAATGCAAGATGCTATGAAGTCGTTTATTGGTAAACACGATTTTTCTTCGTTTAGAGCACAAGGGTGTCAAGCTAACAAACCACTTAGAACCATTAACAATGCATCAATTGAAGTTAAAGGTAATAAAATTATTTTCGTATTTAAGGCACAGTCCTTCCTTTATCAACAGATTAGAATAATGGTTGGATCTCTATTGGAAGTTGGATTAAAAAATAAAAATACCAATTGGATAAATGAATTAATTGAAGCTAGGGATAGAAGGCTAGCCGGACCAACAGTCCCCTCAAAAGGATTGATTTTAAAGGAGATATCTTATTAACATTCTCATATATACACAATGTTTTGCTCCAAAAGTAGGCGGCATTGAATCTGTAATGACAAATATAGCTCAACATGCATTTAACGCGCGAAATAAAGTAACAGTTCTCTCTGATGGATCTAAGTTCTTCTCCTCAGGTTTTGATAATAAATGCAAATTTGATATTTACAGGTTTGATCAAATCAAGTTTCTTAGAAAGAGAATTAAGTTAAGTTTTGCTCAGAATTTTTTAAAAAATAATAAAATTGATATTATTTTTTTTGATAGTTGGAAATCACTAGAACCATTTAATCATGCCATAAGTGCGAAAAAAATTTGCTTAGCTCACGGGAATGAATTATTAAAAATAAGTAATAAAGATAGAATTTTGAATTCTTTAGATAAAGCAGACTTAGTAATTTATAATTCTAAGTTTACCAAAAATAAAGCTATAAAAAATTTTAAAAGTTTGAAAAAAATTAATCATAAAATAATTCACCCTGCTTTTATAAAAAAGATTTCGAAAAATAAAATAAAAAAAAAATATGATTTATGTACAGTAGCTAGACTAGAGTACAGAAAAGGGCATCATTTAGTTTTTGAAGCGATGTCTGTATTAAGAAATAAATATAATATGATATTGAAATATGCCATTCTGGGAGATGGACCAGAATTATCGAGATTAAAGGATTTAGTAATTAAACACTCATTAAGCGAACAAGTAGATTTTATATATCATGATTACCCTAGTGAAAAAATCTTTAAAAATTCCTGTGTTCATATTATGCCGACTTTAACTACTCCTGACAGCATTGAAGGCTTTGGAATATCAAACGTTGAAGCTGCATCTTTTGGATTACCTTGTATAGTCAGTAATAGTGGGGGCACCCCAGAGTCAATAGGGCTAAATGGTATTATTGTAAAAGAAAATGACTCTAAGCAACTTGTCAAATCAATTATTGATATTTTCAAAAAGTATAAAAGCTATAGTAAAAAAAGTTACATATTCGCCAAGAATTTTGAGCCAAAAAAGAAGATAAAAGAATATTTAGATAACTTTTAAAATTTCATCAAAGCTTGTTTTTTTGAATTCACCTGGTTCCTCAGTAATTATTTTTATTACTTCTAAATTCTCTAAAAGTATCACAGACCTAATTAGTCTTTCACCCATAAAATTACTTTCATATTCTCTTTTAAGTTTTGATAATTTCATAAATTCTTCATTTCCGTCTGATAAAAATTTTATAACAGTTTTTCCTAGGTCTTTTCTCCACAAATCTAAAACATATGGATCATTTGTTGTGATACAACAAATCATATCTAATTTTTTTTCTTTAATTATCATTTCTGCTCCATTGATAAAAGGAGGCAAATGTTGTACGTGGCATGTTGATGTGAATGCACCAGGTATGCATATAACAAGGATTCGTTTATTTTTAAAATCATTATGTAGATTAAAATCTTTCGTACCATCAGAAGACACTAATCTCAGATTAACATTTGGTATAAGTTCTCCTAGTTTCATGATTTGAAAAAACTTTCTAATGTTTTAAAATATATTTTTTCAGTAGTTTGCAGATCCTCTACAGAAACACATTCATTAACTTTGTGTAAAGTTTTGTTAATTGTTCCAAATTCAAAAACAGGGCAGACCTCTTGCATAAATCTAGCATCTGATGTCCCACCTCCGGTATCTTGACTAGCATCTAATCCTGTTACATCTTTTATTGCTTCAATACAATGTTTTGTAAATGGGTTATTAAATGACTGGAAAGGCATACCTCTAAAAGTTAATTTTAATTTATATGCGCAATTATTTTCAGAGCAAATTTTAGTCAAGTGTTTATCAAAATAGTTTTGTATTTTTTCTTGATCCCAGTTGTCATTAAAGCGCATGTCACCTACGGTTATCAATTTTTCAGGTATTACATTTTTTGCCTTATTATTTAAATTGATCTGAGTAAATTGAAGAGTAGATGGTTCAAAGTATTCTGAACCATCATCAAGCTTTTGATCATCAAAAAAAGAGATAACTTTAGACAAACAATGAAGAGGGTTTTGAGCTAGTTGAGGATAAGCTGCATGACCCTGCTTACCAATAATTTCAACTTGAACATCCACAGCTCCTTTTCTTCCAACTTTGATCTGATCACCGATTATTTTCTCAGAGGATGACTCAGTAGCTATTGAGCCATCTATTTTTATATTATTTTCTTTCAACCATTGTACGACCTTCTTTACACCATTTACGGAGTCTGCTTCCTCGTCTCCAGTTATGATAAAACTTATTGTGCCATTAAAATCTTTATTTTCCTTAATGAATTTAAAGACGCTTACCATGCTAGCTGCTGTACACCCTTTCATATCCTCTGATCCACGACCATAAAGAAACCCATCTTTTATTGTTGGTTCAAATGGTGGTGTGTCCCAATCCTCTAAGTTACCAGGAGGCACTACATCAACATGACATAAAAAATTAAAATGTTTTCCATTTGTATTAATTGGACCATACGTAGCTATGATATTAATTACTTCATAACTCCCATCTCCATCAAAATTTAGTTGTTTTGTTGTAAAACCATTTTCTTCAAATGTTCCAATTAAGAAATCAAAAATATCTTGTTTTGCTGGTGTAACGGAGTCAAAAGATATTAATTTTTTTGATAGCTCTATTGTGTCTAACATTTTAATCTCTTAATAATTCATTTACAGAGGTTTTTGAACGAGTTTTTTCATCAACCGTTTTTACAATCACAACACAGTACAATGATGCATCTCCTTTAGAACTTGGAAGACTACCCGGAACGACTACAGAATATGGAGGAACTTTTCCCATATAAATTTCTTTAGTTTCACGATTGTAAATTTTTGTTGAAGCACCAATAAATACTCCCATGGATAATACTGACCCCTCTCCAACTATTACACCTTCCGCAACTTCTGACCTTGCACCAATAAAACAATTATCCTCTATTATAACTGGATTTGCCTGCAAAGGCTCTAAGACTCCTCCTATACCTGCACCTCCAGAGATATGACAGTTTTTTCCTACTTGAGCACAAGATCCAACAGTAGCCCAAGTATCAACCATTGTTCCCTCATCTACATATGCACCCAAGTTGACAAAGCAAGGCATAAGCACTGCACTTTTTGCAATAAATGCTGATCTCCTTACAACACAGTTAGGAACAGCTCTAAAACCAGCTGATTGAAAATTTTCTGATTTCCAATCTTGGAATTTTGAGGGAATTTTATCCCACCATGAAGTAGACCCTTCTTTTACACTCGGACCGCCAGTTATTATTTCCATATCTTGAATTCTAAAACTTAAAAGAATTGCTTTTTTAAGCCATTGATTCACATGCCAATCATTTTCTATTTTTTCACATACTCGAAGCTTTCCCTCATCCAATAAGTTAAGGACACTCTCTACATTTTTTTTTGCCTCATTATCATCAATAAAATTTATCTGATCTCTTTGATCCCATAATTTTTCAATTATATCTTGATGGTTCATAATACTTTTATATCACGTTTTTTAAGAAATTTTCCAAATCATCAGTAACGTGTGATATGTAGCCTTTTTCATCAATAATTTTTTGAATATCTTCTTGCCGATTGACATCTTTATTTAGGTTGTATTCAAGGTTATTTGTTACCCAAATTGTTTGCCAACCCATTTTATGCGGCTCTCTCAAATTAATATGAAGATCCTCAAACATAGCTGTTGAACTACTGTCTAAATTGAATTTATTTTGGAATGAGTCATAAACTTCTTTGTGAGGTTTTGGCATGTAATCACTTTCAGAAATGTCAAAACATCCATCAAAAATATTAGTCATATGAAGTTTTTCTAAAACTTTTTCCACATGTTCAAAATTAGCATTTGTAAAAATATACTTTTTTCCATTTAAGCTTTTTAATATTTCCGCTAGAGATATGTTAGGTTGAACTACTTCATAATTAATTTGATGTACGTAGTCCAAATATTCATTAGGATTAACATGATGTTCAATCATAAGACCTCTAAGTGTTGTTCCATATTGATGATAATATTTAGACCTCAGAGCTTGTGCATCTCCAGAATTTAAATTTAACTTTTCCTCAATAAATTTGCCCATTAGTATGTGTACTTTATCAAACAAACCACACTCCGCTTTATAAAGTGTATTGTCTAAGTCAAAAACCCAATTTGTTATATTGTTCATAAGCGTGATAAACTAATGTTTATTATATAAAAGCCAAGAAGATTTATAAAAATTCAAAAATTTTTTTTTGAATTTCAAATATGTTTTCGTTTGTTTTTGAACTTACAATGTAGTTTTCAAATTCATTATTTAAATTGTCTAAAAAAGCCGACTTTTCTTTTATTTTTTTGTCACTTTTTGTATAGCAAATAATAATTTTTTGTTTTATTTGTTTGATCGAGCCAATCATCTCTATGTCTATTTTTTTTGGCCCCAATGAATTATCAATTAATACAAATATTTTCTTTAAATTTTCACGTGATGTTAAATATTGAGAGACAAGATCTGATATCTGAAATGCCTCCTTTTGAGATATTTTTGCAAATCCATACCCAGGAAGATCAACAACCATCATTGAGTCCCCGTGATTAAAAAAATTAATTTGTCTTGTTTTACCGGGGGTATTGGAAATATGTGCCAGTTTTTTCATAAAAACTGCATTGATTAAACTAGATTTTCCAACATTTGACCTACCTATGAAAGCTATTTCAGGAAAACTTACATTAGGATATTGACGAGGTTGTGTAGCGCTTAGTAAAAACTTAGTTTGTTTTTTGAAATAATTTGAGACAAGGCTCATTAACTCTTCATAATTTTTCTTTGTATTATGTATTGTTGAGCCATTGATAAAACATTGTTAGTTGTCCAATAAATAACTAGCCCTGCTGCGAAGCCACCTAAAATAAAAGTAAATACTATTGGCAATAAACCAAAAATTTTGGCCTGCATTTTATCTACCGGAGCTGGGTTCAATTTAAATTGAATATACATCGAAATACCCATTAAGATTGGCCAAATTCCAACATTTAGAATTTGCAAAATACCTGGAACGTTCCATTCCACAAAACCAAAAAGAGTAAGAGCCCCTAAGGGATCTGGCGCTGAGAGATCATGTACCCATCCTATAAAAGGAGCATGTCTCATCTCAATAGTTACAAATAAAACTTTGTACAAGGCAAAAAATACTGGAATTTGTAAAAGTATAGGCAAGCAACCAGCTATAGGATTTGCCTTTTCTCTTTTATATAAAGCCATCATTTCTTTTTGCATTCCAGCTCTATCTTCTCCGTATTGTTCTTTAAGTCTCTGCATCTCAGGAGCAAGTTTTTTCATTTTTGCCATCGATTTAAAAGATTGTTGAGCAAGCGGGAAAAAACAAATCCTCATTAAAACTGTAAACAGAATTATTGACCAACCAAAGTTTCCTACATACCCGTATATAAATTCTAAAACGTTAAAAATAGGTTTTGTTAAAAAATAAAACCAACCAAAGTCCACAGAACGGTCAAAACCGTCAAACCCATATTCTTCCATATATTTATCGATAATATTTACAATTTTTGGCCCTGCAAAAATTTTAAAATTATGAGTGATACTCGCATTATTTGAAACAGCTATTCTTTCCCCAACAATATCAGTTTGAAAATTATCTATATTATCAACAAAGCTGTAACTGTATGTTTGCTGAACAGGTTCGTTTTGGTTAGGGATTATGGCAGTCTGCCAATACTTATCTGTCATCCCAATCCACCCTCCAACAGAAGAATGTTTAATTTTTTTATCATCTTTTAAATCGTCATAATCATATTCCTCCAACACCCCATCAGTTATTGACAGGGGGCCCTCGTGAAGAATGAAGAAATTTTGCATTTCTGGAATTCCTTGTCTTTTGGATAAACCATATGGATAAAGGTCAAATGAAAGACCAGAATTATTTATAACTCTTTGATCAACGCTAAATAAATAGTTGTCATCAAGAGTTATGATTTTTTCAAAAGTGATGTTCTGATCACTAGTCCAAGTCAGTTTTACAGGCTCATTAATGCCGATTGTGTTTTTATCAGCAATCCAAATACTAGAGCTATTAGGTAACTCAATTGTGCTATCAGAGCTTACCCAGCCTGTATCTAAATAATAAGCATTATCAGATCCTAAAGGATTCAAAAATTCAATTAAGTCAGATTTTGGATCTAAAGTTTCCCTAAATTCTTCTAGAGTTAGATCATCAATTACTGCTCCATTTAAATTAATAGAGCCTTTGATTTTAGTGTTATCAAAGTTCACTCTTCCTGACTGATTTATCACATCACCTCTATCAGCTAAAACAGCAGATGAGGATTTTTGAATACTTAGATCAACAAGACTTTCATCATTTGTTTGTTCTTCAGTCATTGGCGCTCTCTCTGGTTGAGGCACCAGTAATTGAAAACCAAAAATGATTGCCATTGAAATAATTATAGCTAAGAATAAGTTCTTTTGATTTTCCATGTTATTTTTTTATTGGGTCGTAACCAGATGATCCTAATGGATTACATTTAAGAATTCTAATCATTCCCATTGTTATTCCTTTCAAAACACCAAATTCATTTATAGCTTCAATTGTATATTCAGAGCATGTTGGAAGATGTCTACAAGTTTTTGGTAACATAGGTGATATGAACAATTGGTAGAATTTAATCGGTGCAATAAAAGTTATTTTCCAAAACTTTTTGATATTATTTTTCATGAGATAAGAATTTTTCAATATCTTGTTTTAAATCAATAAAAGGTACTTTCAAAACTGTTTTTTTGAGTATTATTACAAATTTTACATGATTTAATGTATTTATAAGACTGCATGTACGAATTGCCTCTCTAGCTCTTCTTTTAGCCCTATTCCTTTCCACAGCATTACCAAGCTTTTTACTAGCTATAATACCAACTAGAAAAGTTTCTAAATCTGCGTCTTGAAGAATATAGCCGTTAAAACTTAAACTTTTGAAGTAGCTCCCTTTGTTTCTGATTTGTGAAAACTGGGAGGATTTTTTTAGTGTAGGAAGTCTCAATAATTAAGCGGATAGTCTAGATCGACCTTTAGCTCTTCTTGCATTTATGACTTTACGACCGCCAACAGTTGACATTCTAGAACGAAATCCATGCCTTCTTTTTCTGACTAATTGACTTGGTTGATATGTTCTTTTCATTGTTAATACACCTAAAAAATTGGTTCCTACATTTAACAATTATTGATATGAAGTCAATAAATAAAAACAAATTATGCTGATAATTAAAGACATTTTTAATTTAAAGTCATATTTGACTGCTTATCAAAATAGAAAATACTCAATTGGTTTTGTTCCTACTATGGGCGCCCTTCATAAAGGACATGGAGAACTAATCAAAAGATCAAAAAATGATAATCACAAAACTATTGTAAGTATTTTTGTAAATGAAAAACAATTTAACAGTAAAGAGGATTTTAATGCTTATCCTAGGAATAAAGGCCTTGACTACGATTTTTGCTCTGAAAACGACGTAGATCTATTATTTGAACCATCAGCAGAAGAAATTTTCAATAAAGATGAAACTATTTTAAAAAATACTAATTTTAATAATATTCTTTGCGATAAATTTAGAAAAGGACACTTTGATGGTGTAATCACTGTGCTAAATAAATTTTTTTCAATTGTAAAAAGTAACAAGGTTTATTTTGGTGAAAAAGATTTTCAGCAACTCAAGATAATTGAAAAATTTATTCAAGAAAAATATAAATCTTTGGATCTAGTATCTGTACCAACAAAAAGAAATGAAGAAGGTATTGCCTATTCATCAAGAAACGAAAAATTAAGTAAAAAACAATTACAAGATTTTATTAGTTTTCATCAAAAAGTAGAAAATTTTCTAAATTCATTAGAAAATTCATTTGATATTGAAATTGCAAATCAAAAAGCTAAAGATTTCATTGTTGAACAAGATATTGAAAAATTAGATTACTTCGAATTTAGAAATTATGATGACCTAAGTTTCAATGGTAAAGTTTCTGAGTCGAGGCTTTTTTATGCAATCTATAAAGGCAAAATTAGACTTATTGATAATTTAAAAATTTAAAATGGCGGTTCTGCAAGGATTCGAACCCTGAATTCTTGATCCGTAGTCAAGTGTGATATCCGTTTCACCACAGAACCAATAGCTTGATTTATATACTCTTTTTATTAATAATAAAATTTAATACAATGTTCGTTAGGGACTCAATACGGGCAAAACTATGAAGACATTCTTAGCTTTATTTATTTTTTTGCCAAGTTTAGTGCTTGCCTCAAGTTTTAGTGAAATTAAAAAAGCTTTAAAACAAGATGGTTTTGGAGAAATAATCCCTGAAGAACTTCATCCATTAATTTCTCCAAATGCAAAAAACCCTATATCAGTTAGTGGTAATTCAATTATTGGAGATAAATCTATAATGTTTGAAGTTAATAATGGAGAGTGTGGAGAAGAACCTAAATCAAGTGACTGTGATACAGATAGAGAGAGGTCTGAAATATATTACAGCCACGAAAAGTGGAAAAAAGAGAAGTGGTATAAGTTTAATATTTTTCTTCCAAAAGATTACAATTCTATTGCCCCTGCAAAAATGTCCTTAATCCAATGGAAAAGACATAACCCATCTAAAGTTTTAGTCATGTTTCAACACACTCATGCAGGATTAACTTTTAACAGGAATAAAGACTCTTTTGAGGACTCCCACATAATTTTAAAAAGCAATGATGTACTTTTAGGCCAATGGACAGAAATAATTTTTAACACAAATTGGCATCCAGATGAGGTCAAAGGTTTCATGAAGGTATGGATTGATGGGATTTTAAAAATAGATTTTAAAGGAACTAGCAATACATCTAAGGGTGAGGAACTAAATCTTAGATATGGACTGTACGCCTCTGCCATATCACGTTATAAAAAAGCATTTAATACTGAGATAATTCCACAGCGTATCGTTTATTTTGATGGTGTAAATGCAGAGTCAAAATGTGAAAAGTTACTAGATAAACTTAAATGTAATAATTTAACTTCTCAAACAATCGAAAAATACGAATTATTTATGTATGATAAAAATGATATAAAATTTCACAATCATTCTGTTGTTAAATTACCTATAAACTTTTTGAAATAAATGAAACAAACCTTTTTTAAAATACGAGAAAGCAAGTTATTTCAATACTCAGTTTTATTTATCATTATATTTAATGCATTTACTATCGGTTTAAATACTTACAATTTAGGAGAGTTCTCAAGAGAGCTCATTAAATATCTCGATTATTTGATAACTATTTTTTTTGTAATAGAAATTTCAATTCGTTTTATTGGTGAACCTAGAAAATCAAATTTTTTTAAAAGTGGTTGGAATATTTTTGACACTTTTATTGTTTTGGTATCATTGATACCAATACCTAACAACTCCAGTTTTCTTCTGTTAAGATTATTGAGAGTGTTTAGAGTTTTAAGAGTTATATCTATTATTCCTGAGTTAAAATTAATTATTGAGTCATTGATTGGATCGTTAAAAAGAGTGTTTTATGTAAGTTTGCTGCTTTTCATAATTCTCTATATTTATGCGACTATTGGAGCAATAGTCTTTTCAAATAGCATACCCGAGAGATGGTCTGATGTGGGAGTTTCAATGATTACTTTATTTCAAGTTTTAACATTATCATCTTGGGAGCAGGTAATGTTGCCACTTCAAGATATTTATTGGTGGGCATGGATTTATTTTTTTAGTTTTATAATTGTCTGTGCCATTACAATGTTAAATCTTCTAATAGCAATTTTGGTTGATGTAGTTGTAAATCAGAACGAAAAAAAAGATGATATGATAAAAACCAGAAATAATGCTGAAAAACTAAATGAACAATTTTCTGAGGAGATCAGTTTAGATAAACTAAAAAAAGATCAATAATGTCAGCAGAAATCATTATGCCTATTATTTATTTAGTATGTCTACTGATTTTAGTTGGACCTCGTTTTTTGGATACAAACTCTTCCCTTAAACAGTTTTTGAGTAATTTAAGTATATGGGCATTAATAGTAATTGTAATTACTCTGTCATATCAGGCCTATAATTATTTTACTTAAATTTTTCTTGTTTGACCGTGAGTCATATAAGAAAATTCATCTTTATTTAACTTAAACTGTTTAGTTAAATCTTTAAGTAATTTTATAGGTTCATCCATCGGTTCATCTGTTAATTGAAATGTTCCCCAATGCATAGCTATAGATTTTTTAGATTTAATATCTTTGTGAATTTGAATTGCTTCTTCAACATTACAATGTGAGTCTTTCATGAACCACCTTGGAGCATATGCCCCTATGGGTATTGTTGATAAGTCAAACGATCCAAATTTTTTTTGAATATCCTTAAAATCTTTTGAATATCCAGTGTCGCCTACAAAAAAATACTTAAAATTATTTGATTTAACAACCCAACCACACCAAAGTGTTTTATTAGTATCGTTAAATGTTCTTTTACTCCAATGTTGCACTGGAACAGAATGAATTTCTAAGTTTTTGAACTGAGTCATTTGCCACCATTCATGTTCAATAACATTTCTTGCACCTAATTTTGATAAAATATCTCTTAATTTTAGTGGTACAAAAAATCTAGGTTGATTTACATTTTGTTTTTTTAATAAAAGCTGGATAGTCTTCGAGTCAAGATGATCATAGTGATTATGAGAAATTAAAACAAAGTCAATAAATGGCAATTCATCTATTTTTAATCCAGGAGGTGTCGTTCTTGAAGGCCCCATGAAACTTAGAGGAGAAGCTCTTTTAGTGAAATGAGGGTCAGTTAATATATTTATACCATCTATCTGTAGTAAGAAAGTTGAATGACCAATCCAAGTAATTGTTTTTTCAGATTTATTTGATTTTAAATATTCAGGTTCATTTTCAACAATAGGAAATGAAATCGGTTCCGGCTTACTTGACTCCCTCCTCCATTTCCAAAAATCTTTGAAACTACTTTTATGTGAAACGTAGTTATTGACAAAGACCCCATCTACTAGATTGAAAGGTTTAAAGAGAGTGTTTGCCATAATTTTTGTTTTTAAAATTACAAAGGATAAAGAGAATAGTATAACCTTTTTTAAAAAATCTCTTCTGTGCATCTAAATTAAGTAATAAAAAACTAATTATTAATTATTTTAACGAAGTTTTTATACATTTGGTTGCACTGTATCATCATAGTTTCAATTTCTTTAGCTACCAAATCTTTCATTTGAGGTAATGCATCAGCTCCAAGAGATTTTTCGAGAGCATTTTTATATTCAGGAACTTGAGCCCAATCATCAACAGTAGTTTTTCGAATTTCTAAATGAAATTGAATTCCATAGGCATACTTATCATAACCAAAAATTTGATATTTTGTGGAGGGTGAAGTGCCTATAACTCTTACTTTAGAGTTAGTCTCCAAGCCTACTACTTCATAAGAATGCCATTGTAATGCTTTTATTTTATTTGGAAGAAAATCAAAAATATGATCTGCTTTTGCAGCTTCTTCAATGTTAATATCCAATACGCCAATTTCTGGTGGTTTGGACTCAACTACCTTTCCTCCCAATACCTCACCTAAAAGCTGACATCCTAAGCAAAACCCTAAAAAAGGTTTCTTAAGGTTTAAAACATATTCATCTATTGCTTTTTTTTCAGCTACTAACCATGGATATTGATCTTCCATAAATGTATCCATAGGACCACCCATACAAAGCATAGCGTCAAATTCATCTAAATTATTTGGAATACTATCACCCTCATCCAATTGGATAGTTGTTATACTATGACCATCTTCTATAAGAAAATCTTTAAACGTCCCCGGATCCTCAATTGAAATATGTTGGAGAGATATAAATTTCATTAAATTAAATTAATTTGAACTCAGCAAAGGACACGCCTTGTAAAGCGCTAAACTTAATCGTCGTCGCCGCCGGTTACTGTATCTTTAACTTTGTTGTAACCTTTAGATACGGCACCCGCTACAGTATCGTAAGCGTCATTAGCTTTTTCGCTCACAGTTGCGCAACTACTGATTAAAAAAAATGAAGAAAGTATTATTAATATTAGTTTTTTTGACATTATTGGATTATCAGAAATCTACTAAAAATGTCAATTTATTTAAATGATAATCTAAAATATATTTCATAAAGGATAATAAAATTTTTATAATGATAGAAATTTCTTTAAATGAGGATCAAAAAAAAGATTTTCAAAAAAATGGTTTTTTGATTATTGAGAGTTTTCTTAATACGACCCATTTTGAGCGATTATATGAGAGGTTTCATAATTTATTTAATGGAAACTTTGAAACAGGTATTGAACCTGACGAGTGGAATTGGAAGTTTGAAAGTGGACCCAAAGATGTTACTAGACAAATTTGTAATGCATGGAAATCAGATAATTCGATAAAGGAAATTGTCTGCAATGAATTTTTAGGAAAAGCTTGTGCTGAACTAATGGACTGGAGTGGATCAAGACTTTTACAAGACAATGTTTTATGGAAACCACCTGGAGGTAAAACTTTAGCTTATCATCAAGATGCTGCATACGATGATTGGATTGTTCCACAAACTATGATGACATGTTGGATGCCCATCGATAATGTCGATAAAGAAAAAGGGACACTTGAATATGTAAAAGGATCACATCTTTGGGGATTGAGCCCTCCTAAGGGACAATTTCATTCTCCAAGAGATTATAAAAAAGAGTTAAATAAATATGCGTCAAAATTAAATAAAGAAATTCAAATTCAATATGTTGAAGTTCCAGCAGGTGGAGTAGCATTTCATCATGGTTACACTTGGCACGGCTCAGGTATCAATAATTCAAATAGTAATAGAAGAGCAATAGTTGCTCATTGCGTTCCCTCTGACTCAAAGTTTCATCCAACAAACATAGGGGGTACTGCGAGAATTTATAAAAAATATAAAAAATTAGAAACAGATGAACTAGATGAAAGTTTTTTTCCAATTATTTGGACAAAGGAAGGATATAGAACAAATGTTTGACGAAGAAGAGCCAAAAAAAATAAAACCAATTGATTTAGATGATTTGAGTGTTGAAGAAATTGAGGAGATGATTGGCAATCATAAATTAGAAATCAAAAAACTAGAGATTTTACTCAAAAAGAAAAAAGACAAACTCAAATTAGCCAATCAATTTTTTAAAAAGAATTAATATCCCTCTATCAATATAAGGTCACTTTTTGTACTATTTTGCCTAATTTTCATAGCCTTTGAGTATTCAACAGACTCATAACATTTCTTTGCACTTTCAAAGCTCTCAAATTCTACTACGGTAGTTCTGTCTACAGGCCATTCCCCTTCAAAAACTTCAGTTTTTCCACCTCTAATTATGTATTTACCCCCATATTTTTTCATCACTTCAGTTGATAAAGGAGGATATTTTTGAAATAATTCATTTTTGTGAATTGAAACTCTCACAATGATGTATCCTTTTTTCATAACCCAAGGATAAATTAATACTTTTAAACAGAGTTATCCACAGTTATTCATTATGCATGTAGTTTATTGGTTGAATGTTGATAATACATTTCAAATTAATTAAAAAAAAAACCATGTTTTTCAAGTTTTTTTTGTAGTTTGTTCTTTTGTTTTAAATCCAATCAAATTGTTTGTACAACTTTTGTGAAAATACATTAATCTTTCAAAAGTTATGCACAGCTATCTGGCTAGAATTAAATTGATCATTTATTTCCTGATTTTTCAGGCTTTTTTTGTAATAAAAACTTCATATTCAGATCATCTCACAGCAAAAATCACAGGTTTTGTTGATGCTACAAGCCCAATTCACATTCTGGGGTATGATAGGAAATATTATTTCGAGGAAAATTCCGCACCTCTTTTTATTGTTGTAGAGCAGGATATAAATAAATTTAATAATGTTAATTTAAAAGCTTTCCCACATATCAATATTGGCTTATTTGCTTTTCAAGATACTGATGGAAATGGAGAATTTTCAAGAGATTTTAAAGGTCAACCTCTAGAACCATTCGGGTTTTCATTAAACCCTGATTTAAATTTTGAAGATGTTGTTTTTGAAAACATAGTTTTTGATATGACTAAATTTCAAGAATTGGAAATTCGACTTAATTAATTATATTCAATATATTTTTTACAGCCTTACTTAAAGAAACTTTAGAGGTATCAATTTCTAAGTCAGGGTTTGTAGGTTTTTCATAGATACTGTCTATCCCTGTGAAGTTTGGTATTTTACCCTGTCTTGCCTTTTTATATAAACCCTTTGGATCTCTTTTTTCAGCTACTTTTAAAGGAGTAGAAATATAAATTTCTTTAAAATCATTTTTTTCAAAAAGTGATCGTGCCATTTCTCTTTCTAATCTAAATGGTGATATAAAAGCAGTGATCACAATTAGTCCAGCGTCACACATAAGTTTTGCCACCTCTGCAACTCGTCTTATATTTTCAACTCTATCTTTATCTGTAAAACCTAAATCTTTATTTAATCCGTGTCGGATATTGTCTCCATCAAGAATGTATGTTTTTTTACCTTGAGAATATAATATTTTTTCTAGTTCATTAGCTATAGTGGATTTTCCTGATCCCGAGAGGCCAGTCATCCACAGCACTTGACCTTTATGACCATTAATCTTCTCTCTTAAATTCTTATTGATGGTTAAGTTTTGAAGTTGAATATTTTGCGATCTACGAAGAGAAAAGTTTATCATTCCCATTCCCATAGTTTGATTATTAATTGGATCAATAATTATTAAAGATCCCAAAATTTTATTTTCTTTAAAAGTCGAAAAGGGAACAGTTTTATTAAATGAGATAGAAATTTCTGCAACATCATTGAGTTTAAGTTCATTTCCAGCAGCGAATTCTAGCGTATTTACATCATATATTTTTTTTATGTTCATAATTTTAATACTGGTTGAGATATTATGAATTTTCGCTAAATAAGTTCTTCCAGTAAAACCCTTATCCTCTGACATCCAAATAACATTAATGTTAAATTGGTCAGCCATATCAACTGCGGAGTTTTTTGAGCATAGTATATCGCCCCTAGAGGTATCTATCTCTTTGTCTATGGTAAGTGTAATACTTTGCTTTAAATTAGCTGTTTTAATGGATCTTTCGCCTACAAAAATATCTTTTACTTTTACTTTTTGATTTGACGGAAGAGAAATTAACTCATCACCCTTTCTAATTTTTCCCTCAGCGATTGTTCCTGAATATCCTCTGAAATTTAAATTAGGTCTATTGACACTTTGAACAGGTAACACAAAACTGTCAGAGCTTTGTATTTTAGTTTTAGTAGTTTCTAAATAGTCAAATAGGGTTTTATCATTGTACCATTTCATGTATTTAGATTTTTTGTGAATATTATCCCCCTTAAGTGCTGATATAGGAATACTTTGAATATTTTCAAAATTTAATTTTTTTGAGAATAATTTGTATTCTGATCTTATTTTTTCATAAATATTTTTATCATAGTTAACTAAATCCATTTTATTAATTGCCAAGATAATATTTTTAATTCCTAGAAGAGATACAATAAAAGAATGTCTCTTAGTTTGTGTCAGTATGCCATTACGGGCATCAACAAGTAAAATAGCTAACTCAGCTGTTGAGGCCCCAGTTGCCATGTTTCTAGTATATTGCTCGTGACCTGGTGTATCTGCTACAATAAACTTTCTTTTGCTACTTGAAAAAAATCGATATGCAACATCTATAGTAATACCTTGTTCTCTCTCAGCTGATAAACCATCGACCAGTAATGCAAAATCTATATTCTCACCTTGTGTTCCATATTTTTTTGAGTCGTTTTTTAAGGAAGCAACTTGATCATCAAATATCATTTGAGATTCATAAAGCATCCTACCAATTAATGTACTTTTACCATCATCAACAGATCCACAAGTGATAAACCTTAATAGATTAAGGGAAGCTTGACTTTTTAAGTATCTGCTAATTGTACTGGCTTTATACATTTAAAAATAACCATCAATTTTTTTGATTTCCATAGAGCTACTTGAATCTGTATCGATAGCTCTTCCTTGTCTTTCAGATGTTTTGGATTGAAGAAGTTCAAGAACAATGTCTTCGAGTGAATTTGCATTTGATTCAATAGCACCAGTTAAGGGATAACAACCAAGTGTTCTGAACCTAATTCTTTTTAATTCAATTTTTTCATTAGATTGAATATTAAATCGATCATCATCTACCATAATAATCATCCCATCTCTCACTACTACAGGTCTAACTTTTGCAAAATATAAGGGAACTATTGGTATTTGTTCTTGGTATATATATTGCCAAATATCTAATTCTGTCCAATTAGATAATGGAAAAACCCTTGTGCTTTCACCCTTATTGACTTTAGAGTTATATAAAGACCAAAGCTCTGGACGCTGATTTTTGGGATCCCATTGATGAGAGGGGTTTCGGAATGAAATAACCCTTTCTTTAGCTCTTGATTTCTCTTCATCTCTTCTTGCTCCACCAAAAGCAGCATCGTATTTATACTTGTCCAAGGCTTGTTTTAGACTCTGAGTTTTCATTATATCAGTGTGGAGAGCAGAGCCATGATCAAAGGGATTAATATTTGATTTAATACCATCAGGATTAATATGTGTTATTAACTTCATACCACTATTTTTTTCTACCCAATTTCTAAATAAATACATTTCTCGGAACTTCCATCGAGTATCAACATGTAGTAGAGGAAATGGGGGAAGACTAGGGTAAAAAGCTTTTTGAGCAAGCCTTAACATCACTGAACTATCTTTTCCTATTGAGTAAAGCATGACAGGATTTTTTGTTTCACTAACTACTTCTCTGATAATATGAATACTTTCCGCTTCTAGATCTGAAAGATAACTATTTGGAGGTAAATTAAATTTATTGAGTAGTTTCGTATCATTAATTTTGAAATTATTAATATAAAATAAATACTCAGGAAAATGAATTGAAAGTTTTGATTTATTAATTTGCTTTTCATCAATTTTTTGATCGAGAAAAATTTTAAGAAGATAAGCGTCAGGAAAAATAATAATATTTTTTTTTCTTAATTTTGAGAAATATTTTAAACTCTCAGAAATATCTTTTATTTTATTTGATTTAACTTTGACCCATAGTCTTCCATTACGTCTATCATTTGCAAATAAAAATTTATTATTATTTACCTCAACGTATTGAATGAACAAAATTAGTGATCTTTGTTTTTCAAATTTTTTTATGGAATCTTCATAAATTAATTTGTTTATATGGCCTGCATGTATGTTTAAAAAGCTTTCTATATTTAAATTCTCTGGAAAAATTGATATTTTTTCCAACCACCTTTCATACGATCTTTTTGTTTTAAATAAATTTTTACTAAAAAGGAATTTATAATGACTATCGCTATCCCAAGCAGGAAATTTTATTGATGGGTTAATTTTAAAAAATAAAGTATGATTCATTATAATTGACCATTTGTCGTATTATTGGAAAAATACAAAAAATAATCTAAATGTATATAAAAAAAAGTAAAATCTTTAAAAAATGACAAATAATAACATAATACGACAATTTGAGTTTTTCAATGAAATAAGTGAAAATCTTGAGTTATGTTCCCAAAAAATACTTAATATTTATGATAACTATGATCAAAGTATTCAATTAAAAGACGATAAAAGCCCATTAACAGAAGCAGATTTAGCATCACATGAACACATTTCTGATTTATTATCATCTATTTCAGCTTACCCCATAATTTCAGAGGAGGGTGAGCAAAAGTATACTGATGAGCCAAAATACTGGTTAGTTGATCCTTTGGATGGTACTAAAGAATTTATCAATAAGAATGGTGAATTTACAATTAATATTGCTCTGATTAACAACAAATATCCCACCCAAGGGTTTGTTTACATTCCAAAAGATAAGACATTATTTTTTGGGGGTCTTAACAAAGGTTCATACAAGTTATTAAATGACAATATCAAATCTATTTCTGTGCAATCACCATCCGATAAATTAAAGATTGTTACGAGCAGAAGTCATCTCAATAATGAGACTAAAACTTATCTATCTCAGTTTAATAATTTTGATACTCTACAAGCTGGTAGTTCTTTAAAGTTTTGTATGATAGCAGAGGGTTTGGCAGATTTATATCCTAGGCTGGGACCTACTTCTGAATGGGACACTGCAGCAGCACAAGCGGTTGTAGAGGGAGCAGGTGGTACTGTAAAAGACCTAAAAGGTAATAGGTTAAAATATTCAAAGAAAGATATAATCAATCCTCATTTTATAGTTAGAGGTAAAATCTAAATTTACTTACTAGGGTTTTTTTCTTTATAAGTTTTTTCTAAACTTATATCATCTACTTCAGTGTATATTTGAGTTGTAGATAACGAACTATGTCCTAGTAATTCTTGAATTATTCTTAAATCCCCGCCATTTTTTAATAGGTGAGTTGCAAAACTATGTCTTAATGAGTGAGGTGTTGCTGTTTTTGGTAGCCCCAAATTAACTCTGGCATTTTTCAAATCTCTTTGGAAAGATGAGGCTTTAAGCGGATTACCTCTATCTCCAACAAATATCGTAACATCGCTTGGCAAATCATATGGTATTTCTTTTAGATAATTTTCTAATGAGTTAGCTACAATATCAAGAACTGGCACTAATCTTTCTTTATTACCTTTGCCCAAGATTGTAAGAGAACTTTTATCAATTAAATGGCTTTTAGTAATAGATAGTGCCTCATTTATTCGTAGCCCACATCCGTACAAAAGATAAAGCAAAGCTATATTTCTTTTTTGAACCCAGCTTTTTTTTGATATTTTTTTTAACTCTTCAATTAAAAGCTCAATATCTCCCTCTGCAATAGGTTTAGGAAGGGATCTTGGAATTTTTGGATTTTTTAATAATTGAACCTCGCTATAAGCAACTTTATATAAATCATTATTTAGAGATGAATACCTAAAAAAATTTTTAATTGAACTAATCGCTCTTCTCCTTGATCTTGCTGACAATGGTTTTTTATAAATATTTTTATATTTTCTATTCTCACTGAGATCTGCCAACCAAGCCCTAAATGTCTGCAAATTTAAATCTTTTAAATTTGATAAAGATACGGAATTTCCATTATAGAATTTAAAGAAAATTAAAAAATCACATACATCAAAGCAGTAAGATCTATATGTGTTTTCCGAGTGGCCTTTTATGTCTTTTAGATAAGTAGCCCATTTATCAAAGTCTTGTATTGAGGATTTATCTATTTTTAACTTTTCTAACAGTTCAATAAAATTCATTACATTATATTATAAATTAGAATCAAAATTTAAAATGGATTATTACTACCAAGTTATGCCAATAGGGCAAATAAACGATAGCCTGACTTATAAATACTCACATTCTATCGAGGTAGGCTCCATTGTTGAAATACCTTTAAGAAAAAGAAAATCAGTAGGAGTGATTATATCTCAAACAAACATTAAAGATTTAAAATTCGATCTCAAAAAAGTACTTTCAATTAGTAATTATTATCAACTTACTGTTTGCACAGATAACATTGATTTTTACAAGTATGTGTCAATACATTGCTTCATAGATTTAGGTATGGTTTTGAAGATGGCAATACAACAATTTCCTAATACAAAATTAAAAAATTATTATCTTTTTGAAAATAAAATTTATGAAACTCAAAAAAATCTCATTGATAAATACAACCTATCAAAAAAAGATTGGCAGAAATTTTTAGAAGAAAAAAAAATTTCTCAAACTACAGATAGTTTTATTTTTGATGGAATGGCGCAAAATATTTCTTTAAACCCTGATCAAGAAAATATTTTTAAATCACTTCAAATAAATAAAAATAATGATTTTCAAGTTCACCTTATAGATGGTGTTACAGGTTCGGGTAAAACAGAGTTGTATTTAAAAGCTGTTGAGTCAAATTTAGTCAAAGGAAATCAATCTTTAATACTTTTACCAGAGATAGCTCTAACTGAAGAATGGTCTAGAAGATTTTTTAAATATTTTGGTTGTAGGCCCTTTATCTGGCACTCCAAACAATCAAAAATTCAAAAAGCTAGAATAATCAGATCTCTTCTATCGGGTGAACCATGCGTTTTAGTTGGAGCAAGGTCATCAGTTTTACTTCCTTTCAAGAATTTAAAATTAATTATATGCGATGAAGAGCACGACTCATCTTATAAACAAGAAGACGGCCCAAAATATCAAGCAAGAGATATGGCCATATATAAAGCAAAATGTTCAAAGGCTTTATGTCTTTTAATAAGTGCATCTCCATCTTTAGAGAGTCTTCATAATTCTAATCAGCGAAAATTTCATATTCATCATCTTTCCAATCAATTTCATAAAACTCAATTACCATCAGTTGAAATTGTTGACATGAATCAATCAAAACCTAGCTCTAGGGCCTGGATATCAAAACAAGTATTTGATGAAACAAATAAGGTCCTAAAACAAAAAGGACAAGTTTTATTTTTTCTCAATAGACGTGGCTATGCTCCATCCAAAATATGTGTAAGTTGTCATACACCAATACAGTGTCAAAATTGTGCAGCAAATTTAGTTTATCACAAAAAAATTGATAGACTCATTTGTCATCATTGTTCAAATTATTTTGAGCCTAACCAAATATGTAAGATGTGTTCATCTGATAAATTTATATCGATTGGTATAGGGTTAGAAAGACTTCAAGAGGAAGTTACACGCCTCTTCCCAGGATACTCAAATCAATTATTTTCTAGTGACACATTAAAATCAAAAAAAAATAAAAAAGAAATCATTGAAAATATATTTAATTTAAATACTAGTCTATTGATTGGCTCACAAATAATAGGTAAGTCATTTCATTTTCCAAATTTAAAATTAGTAAATATTATTGATGCAGACTCAAGTCTGTATAGTCCTGATTTCAGAGCTATGGAAAAAACATACCAGCTTTTGCAACAAGTAGCAGGGAGATCTGGTAGAGAGGGTAACAGGGGTAAGGTCCTAATTCAAACTTACAATCCTAAGCATTCGATATACAACTCACTTAAGAACCAAAGTAGAGATCAATTTATAAAATTAGAACTTCAAAGAAGAGAAGAGAACAATTTACCTCCATTTTACAAAATTGTTCAAATTCAATTAATCCACCCTAATGTCTCAGCTATTAGAGAGGCTTGCCAAGAAATTCTTGATATATCGAAAAAGAGCAGACTTGATATTCTAGGGCCTGTCCCCTCATTGATTCCATATAAAATGAAGCACTTTCATGAGAATTTTTATTTTAAAGAGAGGACATATATGGCTTTGAGAAAAAAAATAGATATTTTAATGTCAAAAATAGCCCCAAAACACAGGCGTTTTCTAAATATTGACATTGATCCACTATCAATCGCTTGATGCGTCATTTGTATGATGCCGGTTGGCCTAGTGATGTGATAAAAAATTGAGGTTAATTATACAAAATGACCAATAAAATCGTATCTAAAAGGTATTCGACTGCCTTGTTTGACTCAGTCAAAAACGAAGAATTAGATGCCTTGCTAAAAGATGCTCAAAGTTTATCTGAGACTATGACCGACAGTCATGAGTTATCCTCACTTTTAAAATCACCTCTGACCAAAAATGAATTAAAATCAAATATTCTTTTAAAAATAATCCAAGGATTGCCATCTGAAAAAATTTTATCTGGCCTTGTCAACACACTAAAAAAAAATAAAAGACTTAATCTATTTGAAAATGTTTTGTCTGATTTTCAGGATGTTCTTTTTGAAAAAAGGGGATATCAAAAAGCTAAAGTAACAACATCTCATGCTATTAATGATGAAGTAAAAAATAGTATTCAGGATTTGTTACACAACCAATATGGTTCCAAAATTAATTTAGAGTTCCACGTAAACAATTCTTTACTAGGAGGAATGACTGTAGTGATTGGATCAAAGATGATCGACCTAAGTATTCTTAATCAAGTTTCTAAATTTACCAACAATGTGAAAGGAGACATTTAATGTCAATAAAAGCATCGGAGATCTCTTCTATCATCAGAGATCAGATTAATAACTTTGAAAGCCAAGCAGATATTTCAGAAGTAGGAACTGTCCTAAAAGTTGGTGACGGAGTTGCTCAAGTTTATGGTTTGGACAATGTCCAAGCAGGTGAAATGGTAGAATTTACTGGTGGTGTCCAAGGAATGGCACTTAACCTTGAAGAGGACAATGTTGGTATTGTTATTTTTGGTGATGATAGAGGTATTAAGGAAGGCGATACAGTTAAAAGAACACAAAAGATTGTTGAGGTACCTGTTGGTAAAGGCTTGTTAGGAAGAGTTGTCGATGCTCTCGGAAATCCTATTGATGGTAAAGGTCCTATCCAAAGTAGTGAGTCTAGCAGAATAGAAGTTAAAGCACCTGGTATTATTCCTAGACAAAGTGTAAGCGAACCAATGCAGACAGGGCTCAAAGCCCTTGACTCACTAGTCCCTGTTGGTCGAGGACAGCGTGAATTGATTATTGGTGATAGACAAACTGGCAAAACAGCTGTTGCTATCGACACCATAATTAACCAAAAGGAAATTAACCAGTCTGATGATGAATCAAAAAAATTATATTGTATCTATGTAGCTATTGGGCAAAAGAGATCAACAGTTGCTCAGGTTGTTAAAACCTTAGAGGAAAATGGAGCTATGGAATACACCATCGTGGTTGCAGCTTCAGCTTCTGATCCAGCACCACTCCAATTTTTAGCTCCTTATGCAGGTTGCTCTATGGGTGAGTTTTTCCGTGATAATGGAATGCACGGTCTAATCGTTTATGATGACTTATCAAAACAAGCTGTTGCGTATAGACAAATGTCTTTATTGCTTAGAAGACCGCCAGGGCGTGAAGCGTTTCCTGGTGATGTTTTTTATCTTCACTCTCGTCTTCTAGAAAGAGCAGCTAAAATGAACGATGAGAATGGTGGAGGTAGTTTAACAGCACTTCCCGTAATTGAAACTCAAGCTGGTGATGTATCTGCTTTTATCCCAACTAATGTGATTTCAATTACAGATGGTCAAATTTTCTTAGAGACAGAATTGTTTTTCTCAGGTATTAGGCCAGCAATTAATGTTGGTTTATCAGTGAGTCGTGTGGGTTCCGCAGCACAAACTAAGGCTATGAAAAAGGTTGCTGGTAAAATCAAATTAGAGTTAGCCCAATATCGTGAAATGGCGGCTTTTTCTCAATTTGCATCAGACCTTGATTCCTCTACCAAACAGTTACTTGCAAGAGGCGAGAGGTTAACAGAACTATTAAAACAAGATCAATACGTTCCGATGTCTGTGGCTGATCAAGTTTTAAGCTTGTACTCAGGTGTTAGGGGTTTCTTGGATAAAATTGAAATATCCAAAATCACAGATTTTCAAATTAAGTTTCTTGAGGGACTTCGTGCCGATCATTCAGATGTTTTTGACGAAATTAATAATACAGGTAATTTCAGCGATGAGTCTGATAAAAAAATCGAGGATTATTTAGAAAAATTCACAGCTAATTATAGTTAATGCCAAATTTAAAAGAATTAAAGAATAGAATTTCCAGTGTTAAATCCACTCGAAAAATTACATCTGCGATGAAGATGGTAGCTGCGAGTAAGTTACGCCGAGCTCAAGAATTAGCTGAGTCATCGAGGGTCTACGCAGATAGCTTAAGTTTTATTCTTTCATCTTTGGCTGGAAATACTAAAAATAGCGCTGACTTACCAGAAATCTTAACTGGTAGAGAAAATTCAAAAATTAGTCTTTTAATAATTAACTCTTCTGACCGTGGTCTATGTGGAGGTTTCAACTCAAATCTTTTTAGAAACGCAAAAAAATGGATTAGTGATCAACAAGTACTAGGTAAGTCTGTCAAAATAATGACTGTTGGCAAAAAAGCATCCAGTTTTTATAAAAAAACAGACTTAGATATTGTGGCTAGTTTTGAAGATTTAAATTCTAATGATAGACAACTTCAGGTTTCAGAGGAAATAAAAAATAAAATTATGGAACTATTCGAAAATAATGAAATAGATGAAGTTTCTATTCTATTTAATAAGTTTGTTTCTGCGATTTCACAAGAGCCTACATATCAATCGTTGATACCTTTAAGTAATGAGGAAACTAGTAAAGATGAGAGTGAAGCCAATAATGCTATTTTTGAATTTGAACCTGATAAAAATGAACTTTTAGAGTATCTCGTTCCAAGAAATTTTTTAACACAAATCTATAGAAGTGTTCTTGAAAGCTCTGCGTCTGAGCACGCAGCAAGAATGACTTCCATGGACAACGCAACAAGAAATGCGGGAGACATGATTGATCGGTTGACACTAACATATAACCGAACAAGACAAGCATTCATTACAAAAGAACTTATCGAAATTATTTCTGGAGCAGAAGCTGTTTAGGAAAGGAGCAACAAATGACAAGTAATAAGGCAGGAAAAGTCACACAGGTATTAGGGGCTGTAGTTGACGTCGCCTTTGAAGGAGAATTACCCCCAATTTTAAATGCATTATCTACGAAAGTAGGTGATCAAGATTTAATTTTAGAAGTAGCGCAGCACCTCGGTGAAAATACTGTTCGAACTATTGCTATGGACGCAACGGAGGGTCTTCAAAGAGGCCAAGAAGTTCAAGACAATGGTGATCCTATTTCTGTGCCAGTCGGACCAGAAACGTTAGGTCGAATTATGAACATCATCGGTGAACCTATTGACGAGCGAGGTCCAATTGAATCAAAAAAATCTCTTCCTATACACAGAGCAGCTCCTGATTTTGTTGATCAATCAACCGAAACCGAAGTTCTTGTTACAGGTATTAAAGTTATCGACCTTTTAGCACCTTACTCTAAGGGTGGAAAAATTGGTCTTTTTGGTGGTGCTGGTGTTGGAAAAACTGTTTTAATCATGGAATTAATTAACAACGTAGCTAAAGCCCATGGTGGATACTCTGTTTTTGCTGGAGTGGGAGAAAGAACTCGTGAAGGGAACGATCTTTACCATGAAATGATTGAGTCAGGTGTTATCAATCTTGAGGGCGATACTTCAAAAGTGTCTCTAGTTTACGGTCAAATGAATGAACCTCCAGGAGCTAGAGCAAGAGTTGCTTTATCAGGTTTAACACAAGCTGAATATTTTAGAGATGAAGAAAATCAAGACGTCTTATTCTTTGTTGACAACATCTTCCGGTTTACACAAGCTGGATCAGAGGTTTCGGCTTTACTAGGGCGTATTCCATCAGCTGTTGGATATCAACCTACCTTGGCTACAGATATGGGCGCACTTCAGGAAAGAATTACGACTACCAACAAAGGATCAATTACTTCTGTGCAAGCAATTTATGTTCCTGCTGACGATTTAACTGACCCTGCGCCTGCAACATCATTTTCTCACTTAGATGCTACCACTGTGTTAAATAGATCAATTGCAGAACTTGGTATTTATCCTGCAGTGGATCCTTTAGACTCCACTTCTAGAATCTTAGAGCCAAGAACTCTGGGTGAGAAGCATTATCAAGTTGCAAGAGATGTTCAAAAAACTCTTCAAACCTACAAAAGTTTACAAGACATTATTGCAATCCTAGGTATGGATGAATTATCTGAAGAAGATAAGCTAGTTGTATCAAGAGCTAGAAAAATTCAACGTTTCTTAAGTCAACCTTTCCATGTTGCGGAGGTGTTTACTGGCTCACCAGGTAAGTTTGTTTCTTTAGAGGATACCATCAAAGGTTTTGATGGATTGGTCAAAGGTGACTACGATCATATTCCTGAAGCAGCTTTCTATTTGGTTGGAACAATTGAAGAAGCATTAGAAAAAGCTAAAAAAATGGCTGAGGAAGCAACGAAGTAGTTATGATTAATTTGAAGGTCGTATCCCCTCAAAAAGTAATTTTTGAAAAAGAAGTTGAAATGGCAGTTTTGCCAGGAGCAGAGGGTGATTTTGCTGCAATGCCTAATCATTCTCCGTTCATCAGTTCTTTGCGACCTGGTCAAATGGCAATTATGTCTTCAAACAAAGTCGATGAGAGTTTCTTTGTTTCAGGTGGTTTGGTTATGCTTAAAGAAAAGGTTTGTGAGGTCTTAGTAGATCAAATAGAGCAATTGTCTGATGTTAATAGCTCTAACTACCAACAATCTAAAACTTATCAAGAACTAGAGGGTAATGAAACTGCTCTGGGTACGTTTGAACAAGTGGTAAATAATCCGCCTTATAAATAGTCTTTAAATTCTTTTAATAATTTTTCGTAAATTGCTTTTTTAAAAGGCACTATGTTGGGAACCAAAAAATCTGGTTTAACCCATTTATAATCAGAAAATTCAGGGTGAGATGTTTCAATATTTATATCTTTCTCACTACCTTTAAATTCATACAAGAACCATTTTTGACGCTGGCCTTTGTATTTACCTTTCCAAAGAGTTTTTGATAAGTCTTTAGGTAAAGAATAGTAATACCAGTCTTTGCTCTGTGAGATTAATTTAACTTTATTTTTTTTAATACCAACCTCTTCTTCCATTTCTCTAAGAGCTGCCACTTCAGATTTTTCTTTAGGATCAATCCCACCTTGCGGCATTTGCCAAAATTCTGAAGGGTGGTCTATTCTTTTTCCAACAAATATTTCTTTATTTTGATTAATAATCATCATACCAACATTTGGTCGATAATCTTTGGGGTTTATTTTCATTAATTTAATACAGCTATGGTTTTGACTGCATCAATGGCACGAGATAGCTGATAATCTCTTTCAAGAATATCATCAGTGGACTCTTCCTCCTCACTTTCTTCATTTGTCTCGTTATCTAAAGCTTCTCGATAATCTGACTCTCTAAACGTAAAGTTATTATCAATCACATTTAATTCAGCTCTAGGTACTACAACATCTGGCTCAATACCAACTGCTTGTATTGAGTCTCCACTTGGTGTGTAATACTTTGCGATGGTGAGTCTGATTGCACCACTGTCAATAGGTATAATGGTTTGCACAGAACCTTTTCCAAATGACTTTATACCCATAATTACAGCCCTATCATGATCTTGTAATGCACCAGCAACAATTTCAGACGCCGAAGCAGAGCCCTCATTGATTAATATAATCAATGGTTTTCCATTAATTAGATCCCCTTTTTTAGCAGAGTAAACTTGAACATCTTTCTTTTCTCTTCCTCTGATTGAAACTATTTCTCCTTTATCAAGGAACATATCTGTAACTGACACAGACTCATTTAATAATCCTCCTGGATTATTTCTTAAATCAAGGACATAACCAATTGGAGGATCTGTACCGTCTTCAAGTTCTTTTATACTTTTTTTTAATCCTGTTGTTGTTTGCTCATTAAATTGAATTATTCTTATATATCCCACATCGTTAATTAGACGATGTTTAACAGATGCAACTTTAATTATATCTCTTTTAATATCGACATCGAATGGTTCTTCGGAAGATCTAAAAATTGTTAAAGTTATAGTGGTCCCTGGTTCACCTTTCATAATATCAATTGCTTCCTTTAAAGTCATATCAACTACTGATGTGCCATCTAAATGCGTTATATAATCTCCAGCTAAAATTCCAGCTTTATAGGCAGGGGTATCGTCAATTGGAGAGACAACTTTTATGAAACCTTTGTCTGTTGTGATTTCGATGCCTAATCCACCAAAAGAACCTGACGTGTCCATCTGCATTTCTTTATAAATTTCTTCACTCATAAAACTTGAATGAGGATCAAGAGCCTGTAGCATTCCATTCAAAGCTTTTTCTATTAACTCTTTATCAGTTACCTCTTCAACATATTGATTTTTTACTCGGTTATATACTTCGTTGAAAATACTTAATTGTTTATAGGTTTCTTTAGTATCAGAAAAACTGATATTCACATTAAAGATTAAAATTAAAATAAAAAATATTTTGAGCATATTTGGCTTTTTAAGAGGCAGTATTGATAGTGTTGAAGTCTTCAGACCATAGTTTTTCCAAATCGTATATTTCTCTAACTTCATTTCTAAAAATATGCACTAAAACATGTCCAGCATCAATGACCGTCCAGTCGCAAAGGGGCTTTCCTTCTGGTTTATTGCAATAAAGTTTATTTTTCTTAAGGTATCGGTAAACCTTATCTGAAACTGAGTCCACATGCTTATTTGATCGCCCAGATGCAACGATCATGAATTCAGCAAATTCTGCCTTTCCTTTGAGAGAAATAACTGAGATATTTTCAGCCTTATTGTCTTCAAGACTGTCGACTATAGCCTTAACAGAGGGGTCTTTATCGTGATTAAGAATTTCGTAACTCACTAGATGACATCTCTACACCTATATTATCAAGAATATGGAAACAAGGAGTAGAGCAGTTAATAAAACTATTTAAATTAGGCATAAATAAATGGGAGAATTGTTTTTGGACTGTTGAATTTTCAATAAATTCATCATATCTTGGTCTATAAATAACGCAAATACTAATATTTTTTAAAATCCACTCATATTCTTTCCATTCGTGAAAATGACCAAGCTGATCAAGACCTATAATTAAATAAAAAGAACTAAGGTCACATTTAGTCTTAATTTTTTGCAACACATCATAGGTACATTTCATTTTATAACGATGTTCAAAGTCAGAAACTTTTACTAACGGCTCTTTAATTTTTGATCGGATATTTAATAATTGAGAATTTATTGAGTTTAAATTTTGATTAGCCTTAAGAGGATTTTGATAAGTGGGAAGGACAAATAGTTTTTTCAGATTTAAACTTTTTATTGAACTTTCTATTACATGAATATGTCCCTCGTGTAAGGGATTAAAAAATCCACCATACAGTCCAATCTTTCTATTCATCTATTTTCCTCAAAAATTTTTTAGAGACACCATTTTCCTCGAGGAATTTGTTTAGAATATCTATAAATTGTAATTGTAATTTTGAACTTGTATGAAATAAAATCGGCACTCTTTGTTTAAAAAAATAAAATAAAGATATAATAAATTGCAAATCATTTTCTTCCTCTATGTAAACTACACCTTTGTTTATCAAATGCTCTTTGTTATATTTAAAGAAAAGGTTATTAAAGGGCTCACTTATAAGAGTCACTTTATTCATTTCATTTAATTCTTCTTCATTGAAAAATTTTAAACTTTCTAACTCATATATTGAAGATTTGATTATATGAGTAACATCCTCTTTGTTCAAAGAGCTAAGATATTCGATCTGAGATTTTAATTCTTGAAAATTATTACGGAATTCCATTAAGGCCTAGTGGTGTGATTGCCTATTACTTGATATTTAAATGTTGTTAGGTGTTTTGCTCCTACTGGCCCTCTCACATGAAGTTTGTCAGTAGAAATACCTATTTCTGCTCCAAATCCGAATTCTCCACCATCAGCAAATTGAGTTGAAGCATTATTCATTAAAATGGCACTCTTACAGTTTTGAAAGAAATACTCTATAGATTGTTGATTGTTACTTAAACAACTCTCAGTATGTCCACTAGAATATTTGTTTATATGCTCTACACATTCTTCAACATTATCAACTAGTTTTACTGTAATTTTCTTATCTAGATATTCAGTTGACCAATCTTCTTCTGTTGCATCTCGATCGATTGAATAAATATCTTTGAGGCGACTACATCCAATAATTTCACATCCTTGTGATTTTAAATTATCTAAAACTGATGAAATATCTTCTGCTGAATTATTAGAGTGTATAAGTAAAGTTTCTGTTGCACCACAAATCTCTGGTCTTCTCAGCTTGGCATTTGCGATGACCTCAGTAGCTTTATCTTTGTCATATCCTTTATCCCAAAAAGTATGACACAAACCTTCCAAATGTTTAATTGTAGGAACTTTTGAATTTTTAGAAATTGTTTCAATTAACGATTTTCCCCCACGAGGAATAATCACATCTATATCTCCTTCAGCTTTTAATAACTCTTCAACAAAACTACGATCAGTATTTTGAATGAAACAGACAAGATGAGTATCAAAATTTAAATCTTTTAAAGCATCTTGAATGCACTCATAAAGTTTTTTATTAGTTTCGATACACTCAGAGCCTCCTCTAAGAATAGAAATATTTCCTGATCTAAGGCAAAGACATGCAGCATCTATTGTGACATTAGGTCGAGACTCATAAATAATACCAATCACACCAATAGGCACTGAGACTTTTGTAAATTGCAACCCATTAGTGGCATTGGTCCAACTTTCTAAAGTTTGATCAAGGGGATCTTGCATTTGAGCTATTTTCTCAACGTCACGAGAAAGTTGATCTATTTTCTCTGAAGTCAAAACTAATCTATTAATCATAGGTGCAGAAATATTATTTGATTTAGCTCTTTCTACATCTGCTTGATTAGCTTTTAGAATTTCATTTTTATTAGATAATAGAAAACCACTAATATTCATTAAAATTCTACTTCTATCCTCTGCAGATAGTTTGGACATGGCACTCGATGCCCTCTTCGAATGGTTTAAAATTTCTTGAAAATAGTCACTCATCTCGATCTCACCAAGTTATCTTTATGAACTATCTCATCCTCTCGGACAAAACCAAGAATTTGACTGAATTCTGATGATTTTTTACCTTTTATTTTATCCATTTCCTGAAAATCATAATTAATCATGCCTCTAGCTAACTCTTTTTTATTGTAATGGATCGAAACAGTATCACCACGATAAAACTTTCCATCAATTGACTTTACACCGATTGCCAACAGACTTGAATTTTTCTTGAGTGCTTTTGAGGCCCCTTCATCAATATGAACAATTGCTTTTTGTATTGGTCTATTCCAAATCCATTGCTGGCGACTGGTCAGAATATTTTTGGAAGGATGAAACCATGTTGAAGATTGAGGATCAATCTTACTCAAAGGATTATTCACCAAACCATTTGATATGATCATGGTGGATCCGGATTGAATACAGAGTTTTGCAGCATTGATTTTTGCCAACATCCCACCAGAACCAAACTCACTTAAATCTTTGTCAATATATTTTTCTATTTGTTGATCAACCTCTTCAACAGATGTAATCAGTTTAGCTTGTAATGATTTTTTAGGATTTGCAGTATACAGACCATTCACATCAGATAATAAAATTAATAACTCAGCTGAAAGGGCATTTGCAATCATAGCTGAAAGTTTATCATTATCTCCAAAACGAATTTCTTCTGTCGAGGTAGTATCATTTTCATTAATTATTGGAACAACATTTAAATCCATGAGAGAGTAAATTGTATTTCTGATGTTCAAATATTTTCGTCTTTCGTTTAAATCTTCAGCTGTTATTAAAATTTGAGAACTTTGAATATTTAATTTTGCAAAAGCTTTTTGCCATTGTTGCGAGAGTTTTATTTGGCCTATTGATGCAGCAGCCTGTTTTTCATGCAAATTAGTCAACTTTTTTTTTGAGAGTATATTCCTACCTAAAGCGATTGCACCAGATGAGACAATGACTATCCTAGAACCTCTCTTTTGGAGTTCTTTAACATCTTCAATGAGGGAGTTTAGCCATTTTCTCCTCAGCACATGCTTTTCGTTAACCAAAATATTTGAGCCAACTTTAATGACAATAACTTTTGATTTTTTAGCTAACTCTAAAAATTTTTTATTCATCTTGTAAATATTCTAAACATAAATTTGTTAATTGATCTAATTGATGTCCTGTTGCAGCTGAAATCAATTTAACCTCTTGATTTAAAGAAGTCTCAAATTCTTTTTTAATTTCCTCAACCCTTTTCTGATCAGCAATTTCAATCTTATTTAGTGCAATAATTTCTTTTTTTTGTTCTATTTTGCCTCCATAGTTTAAAAGTTCTTGTCGAATAACTTTATAATTTTCAAAAGGTTTTTCTTCAGTTATATCTACGACGTGAATTAAAATTTTACACCTTTCAACATGGGATAAGAAATCATGACCTAGTCCTTTACCATCACTAGCATGTTCTATGAGCCCAGGTATATCTGCTAATACAAATTCAAGATCTTCCTTTTGAACCATTCCGATGTGTGGATGAAGTGTTGTAAACGCATAATCAGCAACTTTTGACTTTGCATTTGTTACAAAATTTAATATTGAAGATTTACCTGCATTTGGCATTCCCACCAAACCAACATCAGCTAATATTTTTAGCTTTAATCTGACAGTTGATTCTTGTCCTTTTTCTCCTTGTTGGAACTTACGAGGTGCTCTATTAGTAGAACTTTTAAAGTGAGCATTGCCTTTGCCTCCCTGACCTCCTCTTAAAAAATGATAAGTTTCATCATCTTTTAAAATTTCATGAATTTTAATACTCATGTCTTCGGTGTATATCTCAGTTCCACAAGGGACGTCTAAAATAAGATCTTTGCCACTTGCGCCAGTTTTTAATTGACCAGCACCACCCATACCATTTTGCGCATTATGATGTTGGTTAAAACGATATCTTTGAAGAGTGTTGATTCCTTTATTCCCTCGAAAAATAACATCACCACCTTTTCCACCATTTCCACCATTAGGGCCTCCGTACTCTACAAATTTTTCTCTTCGAAAACTAAGAGCGCCGTGTCCACCATTTCCTGATTTAATATATATTTTTGCTTTATCTATAAATGCCATAACAGTTTAATTTGAGGTTTTTTTTAAGTGGGTTTAGTTAACGCAAACAAACTGTCTGTTTCTTGATTTTTTAAACAGAACTTTGCCTTCAACTAAGGAGAAAAGAGTATGATCTTTTCCAATCCCAACATTTTCGCCCGGGTAAAATTTTGTACCACGCTGACGAACAATAATATTTCCAGGAATTACGTGTTCGCCACCAAACTTTTTAACACCAAGCCTTCTACCAGCCGAGTCTCTTCCGTTTTTGGAACTTCCACCTGCTTTTTTTGTTGCCATATTTCTACTTTTTTACCTCAGTTGTTTCTTTTTTCACAGTCTTTTTTTCTTTAGCCTCGACCTTTTTAGGTTTTTCAGCTTTAGCTTCAACTTTTTTTGTTTCTGTAGCTTTTACTTCAGTTTTTTTTGGAGATACAGCCTTTTTTTCAACTTTTTTTGGAGTTTCTGCTTTTGGCGCAGCTTTCTTAGCTGGCTCTTTAAAGCTTTCTTCTCCAATGGCGGACTTGATTGCCATGACCTTTAATATAGAGATATATTGACGATGACCTTTAGTTCTTTGAAAATGTTTTCTTCTATTTTTTCTAAAAACTCTAATCTTATCGTCCCTTGTCTGGTACAATAATTTTGCAGATACTTCAGCACCTTTTACAGCTGGAGAACCAAGTTCAAACTTGTCGCCATTTCCAACTGCAACGATATCTTTAAAAGATATGGTATCACCAACTTTACCCTCTATTTTATCAATCTTTAAAACATCTCCTGGAGACACTTTAAATTGCTTACCAACCGATTTAAGAACTGCGTACATAATAAGTCGGTCAATATATATAGGTCTTTATTTATGTCAATAGTCAAAAATGCAATAAAATAGGGATTTATTTGGAGATTAGTTTTTGATTAATTTATTTTGCAAGACTTACACAAAACATAAAATTCAAGGTTATACCTTGTAATTTCTAATTGATTATCCTTAACCAGATCGCTGACACTATCCTTTAAATATTTATTTTTAATCTCTTTTACCTTTCCACATCTCTCGCAAATAGTAAAAGCTGTGTTGCTCGCACAGTTTGAGTTATTACAAATTATAAACGAGTTAATACTCTCAATTTTGTGAATTTTTCCTAATTCAACCAATTTATCTAAAGCTCTGTAAACTTGAAGAGGTGAGTTTAAACCCTCTTTCTTCAGACTGTCTAATATAAAGTATGCCTTTAAAGGCTCGCCACTGTTTTGTAAGAGATCAAGAACAATTCTTTGATTTTTGGTTAAACTTTGATTTTTTTTAGAATGTGTATGTGTTGATCTCATCTCAATTTGACAATTCTATTTTTTTTTTTGAAATTAGCAATTTTTTCAGAGGTATTAGAGTTAAAATAAAGACACCTAAGGCTATTGCTAGTATAGTTGGGCCTGTCGGAGAATTCCAAATCATTGAAGTTTGTAATCCGAGCACAACTGAAACAAGTCCTATCGCTGAAGAAATTATTGCCATTTGTATAGGGGTTGATGATAAATTTCTAGAGGCAGCTGCAGGTATTATCAGAAGACCTGTAATTAATAATATTCCAACAATTTTAATTGAAATTGCTATTACGCTAGCAATTAGAATTGTAAAAATAGCATTAGCTAGATCAGCATTTAAACCCTCTGCTTTAGCTAATTCTAAATTTACAGTTGCAGCAAATAGAGGCCTCCAAATTAGTATTAATACTATCAAAACAATGCTTCCACCAACCCAAACGAACAAAACATCAGTGATGTTTACTGATAAAATATCACCAAAAAGAAGACCCATAAGATCAATTCTTATAAACGAAAGTATACCTAATAAAACTAAACCAATTGCTAAAACTGAATGTGCTAAAAGACCTAGTAATGCATCATCAGGTAGATTGGTTCGTTTTTGTAAGAAAAGTAGTGACAAAGCAATAAAGCAAGAAACAGCAAAAACTGCAATGATCAGATTAAAATTCATTGCATAAGCGATAACTACACCCAACAATGCAGAGTGGGCGATTGTGTCACCAAAATAAGATAATCTCCTCCAAATAATAAAACATCCAAGTGGGCCTGTAATTAATGCTAAACCAATACCTGCTACAAACGCTCTGATAATAAAATCGTCAAACATTATTTATTTTTATCCGCCTCTTTTATGCTTCCATCAGGTAAATGATGATGATCATGATTATGCTTGTACAGCGATAAAGTAGGATCAATACTACCAAATAGCTTAATGTATTCTTGATCTTTTATAACTGAACTGGGAATACCAGAACAGCAAACATGCCCATTAAGACAAATAACATAATCAGTTTGAGACATAACTACATGTAAGTTATGCGATATCAAAAGAATGCCACAATTAATTTTTTTTACAATTTCTTGAATTATTTTGTATAAAGCAATCTCTCCAGAATAGTCTACCCCTTGAACAGGTTCATCTAATACAAGAAAATGGGGTTCTTTAGCTATGGCACGGGCCATAAGTAATCGTTGAAATTCACCTCCTGATAAATTTCTTACATCTTCATTAATCAGATGTTGGATACCAGTAATTTCAAGTGCATCATTGATTTCACTAGTTTTATGTTTTGTTACTAAATTAACAAAATCTATTGACCTCAAGGGTAAAGACCAATCAATTGAAATTTTTTGTGGAACATATGAAATTCTGATATCTTTTTTAATTGTGTTTGTACCTTCATCAGGTTTTAAAATATCTAATGACATCTTAGCAGTAGTTGATTTACCTGACCCATTGGGTCCGATTAGTGTTACAATTTCTCCTTGTGAGACTTTTAAGGAAACACCCCGCACTAACCATTTTTGATTTCTAAAGACTCCACAATTATTTAATTCAACCAGACTGTTATTCATTTTTTATATATTGACATACTTGAAACGTTATACTATTACATATGTAATAATATAACACTTAGAGGAGTAATAAATATGAATTTTATTAAAAAATCAATTTTTATAATATTGGTTTCATTTTTTTTCAGTTTTAGTGCTAAAGCAGAAGTTAATGTAGTTACTACTATTAAGCCTCTCCACTCATTGGTATCGAGTGTTATGATAGGTATAGGTGAACCTTCTCTAATAATCGAAGGAACAAATAATCCTCATACTTTTGTTTTTAAACCTTCTCATGCAAAAATGATTGAAGAAGCTGATATTATTTTTTGGATTGGTGAGGATTTAGAGGCTTTTATGGAAAAACCTCTAGACTCACTTGCTGAGAAAGCACAAGTTATTTCTTTTATGGAGCTATCATCTATAGAAAAGTTAAAATTTAGAGAAAAAAATATCTTTGATGATCATGATGGCCATGAAAACGAACATGAAGGCCATGAGGATGAGGATGATCACGGTCACAAGGACGATGATCACGATGATGATCATGATGGCCATGAAAACGAACATGAAGGCCATGAGGATGAGGATGATCACGGTCACAAGGACGATGATCACGATGATGATCATGATGGCCATGAAAACGAACATGAAGGTCACGATGACGATCACAACGATGCACACGCACATGCACACGGTGAGTTTGATGCCCACATTTGGCTAGATCCTGTTAATGCCAAAAAAATGGTCTTAGAAATTGCTCACGAGCTTTCAGATTTAGATCCGAATAACAAAGCCAAATATGAAAATAATGCAAATGTAACAATCAAATCTTTAGATGAACTAGTTGATAGTAATAAGAAAATCTTATCAAAGGATATTAGTTATGTTGTATTTCATGACGCTTACCAATACTTTGAGAAAAGATTTGGAGTAATTCCTGCTGGAGCATTGACGTTAAATCCAGATGTTTTACCAGGAGCTAAACAAATAGCAGATATACAAGATGTTATAAATGACAAAGGTATTAAATGTATTTTTTCTGAACCTCAATATAATCCAAAAATAATTGAAACTATTGGGAATGATATGAAAATTTCTACTGGTGTAATGGATCCTTTGGGAGCTTATATAGATGCTGGACCTTCAATGTATAGTGAATTAATTAATGGAATTGCAAATTCAATTAAGGATTGTCACTGATAAAATTTGAAATAAGTTTCAAAAAATTTTTATAATTAAAGAAACTTAAAGGTTAAAAAAAAACTAATTTACATATCTCTCTTATAGGCATTTTATATGCCTATGAGAAAAATTAAAAATAAAGTTTGTAATTTTAAAATTAAAAGAATCGTCGAGGAAAAATATTATCCAATATCATTTATTGATAGAGTAAATGTTATGTATCAATTGAACTCTCAAAAAAAAAATAAAGTGAATGTCACTAACATGAGTAAGCCTTGATACAGCTAACTAAACAAAGTTATTTAAAACCCATTTCAATCTAATAGTGCTATTTTGTCTTTAATTTTTATCCTGAAAGTATTGATAAATAATGAAATTTAACATAGTTTAACTCTGATGAACTTATCAAACGCTTGTAAAAAAGATATTGATGTGGTCTTAGAAAATTGTGGCTGGAGACAGACCAAACAGAGAGTGGTGCTTTTAAAGTCAATTTTTGATGGCAATCATAAACATTTTTCTATTAATCAAATTAATGAAATTCTAAAAGACAATAGAAGTTATTTTTCTCTGACTACTCTTTATGAAAATCTAAATACCCTTGTTGATAAAGGATATTTAAAACAAATCGTTGTTGATAAACAATCATTTTACGACACTAATACTACCGATCATATACATGTTTATAATCAAGAAGAAAACCGAATCTATGATTATGACGATTGCAAAGAGCTTCACAAAGATCTTCCAATACCAGCTTGCTTATCACTTCTTGAAGAATACTCACTAGTTATAAATTTAAAAAAAAAGTAAATTTTTAATCTGTAGTTCATTTCAGAAATAGTTTTTTTTTATTCATTTGTAACATTCATTTTTTTTTGTATTTAGATTTTTTCAATTTGAGATTAGTAATATGATATGAAAAATTTAATTTCTTTTTTAGTAAAGATTTTAGTAATTAATTTCTTTATTGGTTTTAGTGGTGCAAATGCGGATGATGTATTAAAAATTTACTCAGAAAGACAACCAATGTTAATTGAACCTCTTTTAAATGAATTTGAGAGTCAAACTGGTATTGATGTTGAATGGATATATTCCAAAAAAGGCTTAGTTCAAAAAATTATTTTAGAAAAAGATAAACCTGTAGCTGACGTATTCTTAGCATCAGATATATCAAGATTAATTGATGTAGCTGAAGCAGGAGCCTCTATTAAAATTAATAATTCTTCAGCTGTGCCCTCTCATCTCCAAAGTGATAATTGGATAGGCCTTACTCAAAGAGCAAGGATTATATACGTAAATAAAGATTTAGGTCTTAATGATATTACTTATGAGGATTTAGTATCTGAAAAATATAAAGAAAGAATATGTACAAGATCAGGTTTTCACCCATATAATGTTTCATTGTTTGCATCTTTGATGGCTCATCATGGTGAGGAGTGGTTAGAGAATTATTTGATTAATTTAAAGGCAAATTTAGCTAGAAAACCTCAGGGTAACGACAGAGACCAAGTCAAAGCAATATATGCAGGGGTTTGTGATCTAAGTATCGGCAACCATTATTATTATTTCAAGATGCTCAATAATGAAGAACAAAAGATATGGCTCGAGAAAGCAACAATTGTTTTTCCTAACCAAAAGGATAGAGGAACTCATGTTAATATTTCTGGTATAGCTTTACTTAAAGAAAGTTCTAGAGAAAAATCTGAAAAACTTTTGGATTTCTTAGTTAGTCAAAAAGCCCAGGGCATATACGCAAATGACAATAATGAATTTCCTGTTTCACCCGAAGTAGCATTATCAGATGGTGTTAATGAATTAGCAGGAGGTGCTGAGTTTGACAATATTGATTTATTAAAAATAGCTGAAAATCGAAAAGCTGTTGTTAATATTTTAAATAAAATAAATTACGACGAGTAGTAGATTTTTTATATTTTAAAGGTTGGTCGCTTCAAATAGGCCCGATGCACCCCATTGGTTAGGGTGCATTTTTCATAAATGAATGTGAAATTGTAGCAATCGCTTCAGTTGAATAAATAATCTTTATAACTAAAATTTGCTTATGAATAATTCTGAAATACTCAGTGTTTTATTAAATTCTGATAAAGAATTAATAATTTATAGAAACTCAGATAAAAATAATTTCGAAATATATACGGATTTTGCTGAAAAAGTTAATTTAAATATAGGTAATTTAGATAAGTTTTTAAATAAATTAGAGCGATTTAAATCAAATAAACCCTATGATTGTTATATTGGCTTCTTCGGTTATGAATTACTTTGTAAGAATATTAATTTAAAAGTAAACAAAGATAATTCATCTTTTCCTGAGGGAGTTTTTTTTCGACCACAAACTAAAATAATCTTAGATAAACAAGTTAAAATTGTAACCAAATCTAAATCAAAATTACTAAAAGACCTTAAAGCTTTAAATAAAACTACTTTTTCAAATAGCAATAAAATATCTGTAAGCCCAAACGTCCAAGTATATGAAAAAATCTTTAATAAATTTAAAAAAAATATAAGGGCTGGTGAAACCTATCAAATAAAAATTGCTCAAAAATATTCGAACAAAAAAGATTTAGATGTAGTGAATTTATTTTTCAATTTGATGAAGAAAAATCTTAGTCCAGAGTCTTTTTGTATTAGAACAAATGATTTTAATATAATTAGTTGCTCTCCTGAAAACCTTTTTAAGGTAAAAGGAAAAAAAATCATCACCTCCCCAATAGCAGGAACAGTAAGTAGAGATAAGGTAAAATCAACAAAAGAGGCTAGAAAGTTTTTTGAAAATAATCAAAAAGAGGACAAAGAACATAATATGATTGTTGACTTAGAAAGAAATGATTTAAGTCGTATAACTAAGGCAAACACTGTCAAAATTCAAAATTTAAAATTTGTTCAAAAATACCAATATATTTTCCACAATGTCTCTGAAATTTCAGGAACACTTCTTGATAATGTAAGGTTATCTGCAGTGATTAAGGCGATGATGCCCGGTGGCTCAGTTATAGGTTGTCCAAAAATTAATACTTTAAAATTACTCAATAAAGAGGAGAAAGAACCAAGAAGAATTTATACTGGTTCTTTTGGTTACTATCGCTCTAAACAGGATATGAGTTTTAACATAATAATTAGATCTATTTTAAATTTTCAAAAAAATAATGAGGTATTTGCTGCTAGTGGTGTGATTTTAGATAGTACTGCAAAAAATGAATACCATGAAAATTACTTAAAAGCTAAATCGTTATTGGATTTATTAAAATGAACTTACTTTTAATTGACCACGAAGACTCCTTTACTTATAACCTGGCACATTTGTTGTCAGGATTTGGTAATTTAGAAGTAAAAAATTTTTATGATATTAAAGAAAAATCTATAAAAAAATCTGACATCATTATTTTTTCTCCAGGACCAGGGAAGCCCTCAGATTACCCAGTATCACTTGATATTTATAATAATTATAAATCAAAGAAAAAAATAATTGGTATTTGTCTTGGTTTTCAACTTATTGCTAATGGAGAGGGCGGAACTATTTCTAAGCAAGAAAAAATATTTCATGGTTATCAGACTTATATTAGAACGAATTCAAAAAGTTTAAGATTTCCTAATAATGCTTTATATCAAGTAGGTAGATACCATTCTTTAAAACTAAAAGAGCCATTTAATTCCTCTTCAATGCATATTACAATGAGATGTGAAGAAACTAATGTTGCAATGTGTTTGGAAAGTCATAAATATGATATTTGTGGTTTACAATTTCACCCAGACTCGTTTTTGACTCCAAATGGCAAACAATTTATTCGAAAAATCATTCAATATAAAAAATAATTCATATTACTCCTCACAATTTAAGCCACTGTGGGGTCAAAAAGGTGTTTTTACATCCATACCTGTAATTGGAAAAACACCAAGGTTAATAGGTTTAAATAAATATTTGAGAACTTTTAACACAACATGTCGGGATTATAAATTTGCTACCAAAATAGATTTAAACATTATCAGAAGTTTAGTAGGAGCGGATTTAAAGAAAATCAAAAATTTTAATCACTTATTGAGAATAGCAACTAATGGAACAACATTATCAATTTCGTTTAGAAAGAGAACAACAACTAAAGACAGTGTCATTGGATTTATAAAAAAATACAAAAGAAGAGACTTTAAAAATAAAAACTTATTTTACAAAAAATTATTAAAATTCATGAGTGAAATAAATTACTCTGAAAATGAAATTATATTACTAAGAGACGATGAAATTACAGAAGGAGCAGTCACAAATTTAGTTTTTGTAAATAGAGATAAAATTTATATTCCCAAAACTGGGTATTATCATGGAAATACTTTGAAGCTTATTGAAGAAATATCAAAATCGAAATTTATTAAAAGAAAAATTTTATTAGAGGATCTAAAAGAATACAGTGAGATATTATCGATTGGCTCTGGTAGAGGTATTACCTCAATAAAAAAAATTCAAAGTGTTTTATGGAAGAGAGCGTCTACAAAATATTTTCAAAAATTAAAAAAAGATTATGAAACTATGATAAAAAGGAATTATTATGAAATTTAATCAACATTCCTTTGCTTTGAAAAAGCCTTTACTAGTAGGTATATGTAATTTTACACCTGACTCATTTAGTGATGGGGGAAAAACATTTTCACGATCTACTGCATTGAAACATATAAATGCAATGGTTAAAGATGGTGCACAAATTATTGATATTGGTGCTGAAAGCACTAGACCAAATAGCGAGCCAATTACATATATTGAAGAAATAAATCGTTTATCCAAAATCTTACCATACTTAAACTATAAGAAATACCTTGTCTCTGTGGACTCGTATAAAATTGAGTCCCAAGAGTATGCACTGAAAAAAGGTGCCCATATCATTAATGATATTAATGGAGGATCAGAAGAGCTATTTAAACTTATAAAGAAATATAACGCAGGACTTTTCTTAATGCACAAAAGAGGAACACCAAAGGAAATGCAAAAAAAACTTAATTCCAGAGTAAATATGGTAAGAGAATTTGATTATTTTATTAAAAAAAGATTGAAAATACTTAATAAAATGAAGATTAATCTCAAAAAGGTATGGTTTGATCCTGGTATAGGATTTGGCAAAACACTAAATCAAAATTTACAATTAATGAAATCTTTGAAGAAATTCAGTAGTGCAAATATCCAAGTACTATTGGGATCCTCACGAAAAAGTTGGATAAATCATATTGATACATCAAATGCTGATGAAAGGATTGGAGGATCTTTAGCTTCTGTGGCGCATGCTCTCAAACAAAATATTCACACATATAGAATTCATGATGTCAAAGAGACAAATCAAATGATAAAAGTTTTGAAAGCATTAAATAAATGAAATTTTTTATCGAAATAGAAGAGCTAAAAGTTGACACAATTATTGGGGTGTTCGAAGAAGAAAGGTTAAAACCCCAAACTATATTAATAAGTATAAAATGCCAGTTAGACATTGATCATAATCAAGATCTTGATAATATTGAAAATGTTACAAGTTATTCAGATATCAAAAATGAAATAATTAAATTTGTTTCAGCCTCTCAATATAAAACATTGGAAAAATTAATTACAGATCTTAAAAAACAACTAGATGATAAGTTTCCAATTCAAATAGAAAAATTAGAAATAAATAAAATTAAGATTGCTAAAAAATACAATGCAAAAAAAGTTAGCGTATCGATATAAATCATATATTGCTATCGGATCAAATATAGGCAATTGGAGAAGTAATTTTAACAGTGCATTAAATTTAATGAATAAATTTGGTCATGTTAAAAAGGTTAGTAGAGTTTATTTTACCAAGCCTTTTGGTTTAACCGCCCAAAAATATTTTCATAATGCTGCCTTTTTATTTCTCACTAATTTATTTTTTAATGAGCTATTTATAAAAATGAACGCTGTAGAAAAGCTGATAAAAAAAAATAAACTTCTAGAGAATGGGCCAAGAAGAATTGATTTAGATCTTATTCAATTCGAAAACTTGAAAGTTAAAAATCATTTAATATCAATTCCTCATCCTTCCTCACATTTAAGAGATTTTGTTATACAGCCAGTATTAGACCTCAATCCTAATTTTATTGATTTAAAAACCCAATATACTTACAAAAGACTCATAAATAACTTAGAGGAACGATTTATTATTAAGAAATCTCGTCAAACCCAAGATTATCAAGGATTTTTTTAAGCTTTTCCTCATCCACACTATTAGATTGTTTTAAGCCTGTTGAAATATCAATTCCATGAGGAGATATTGTTTTAATTGCCTCTTTTATGTTATCTATATTTATTCCCCCACCAAGGTAGAGAGGTTTCGCAAAGATCTTTAATTGATTGATTTGTTTTTCACATTCCACAAGAGATTTTTTTTCAATAGTATCTTTTCTGTAAATATTTAAATCATAATAAAAACTACTTATATTATTTAAAATCTCTTCAAAGAAATTATAGTCAAAATTCTCATAATTTACCGAAATTGAAATTTTTGCATCTGTTTTATTATTCAGCAATTCAATTTCTTCATTTTTATATTGATTAGATATGCAAACCTCTTTTATTGCTACATCATTTACGATACTAATTACTTCTTGTATCTGTATATTTCCAATCAATAAAATTGGATTTAATTTTAAATTGTAGGATGCAATAGTCAGTTCTTGAATTTCTTTAGTACTAAGTGTATTTGGGCCATATAAGTAATCACTTACAAGGCCCACCCTACTTACAGAGTACTTTTGAATTACTTCTAAAGATTTTTGATCTGTAATACCACAAACTTTAAGTTGGATATTACCATAATTGAACATTAATTAATTATTGTTCAATTCAAATCTATCGGCATTCATTACTTTGTTCCAAGCTTTAACAAAATCAATTACAAACTTTTCCTTGTTATCATCTTGTGCATACACTTCTGCATAAGATCTAAGTATAGAGTTCGATCCAAATACAAGGTCCGTTGAGGTTGCCGTCCATTTAACATTATTTGTTTTTCGATCAATAATCTCATAATGTCCATTAGACGCTTTCCATTTATTACTCATATCAAGCAAGTTAACAAAAAAGTCAGTTGTAAGAGCACCTACCTGGTCAGTAAAAACACCATGCTTATTCTCACCATAGTTAGCACCCAGAGCCCTCATACCTCCAACAAGTACAGTCATTTCAACTGCAGTAAGACCAAGTAAATGAGCTCTATCAAGCAACAACTCTTCTCCTCTTACTTCATAATTATCTTTTTGCCAATTTCTAAAACCGTCATGTATGGGTTCTAATTGAGAAAATGACTCAGAGTCAGTCATATCCTCAGAGGCATCTCCTCTTCCTGGGTTGAAAGGAACAGGAACGTTAAAACCCGCAGCTTCAATAGCTTTTTCTAGACCAACATTTCCAGCTAAGACAATTGTGTCTGCAATGCTAGCGCCTGCTTCTTTTGCAAGAGGTTCTAATATATCTAGCACTTTTGATAATCTTTGAGGCTCATTGCCTTTCCAATTTTTTTGTGGTGAAAATCTAATTCTCGCTCCATTAGCTCCCCCTCTTAAATCCGACCCTCTAAATGTCCTTGCACTATCCCATGCAGTTGAGACTAGTTCTTGAACAGTTAATTCAGAATTTCTGATTTTTTCTTTGAGTTGTTCCACATCAAAACTAGGTGTTCCAGCGGGAACTGGATCTTGCCAGATCAAATCCTCGTTTGGAAGGTCGTGTCCTATGTATCTAGATCTTGGACCCATATCTCTATGGGTAAGTTTGAACCAAGCTCTTGCAAAAGCATCACAAAAATACTCATGATCATTATGAAACTTTTTGGATATTTCTAAATAAATTGGATCTTTGATCATTGCCATATCAGCATCTGTCATGATTGGGTTATATCTAATTGATGGATCTTCTACGTCTACAGGCTTATCTTCTTCTTTAATATTGATAGGTTCATATTGCCAAGCTCCTGCAGGGCTTTTTTTAAGTTCCCACTCATATTTAAAGAGCATGTCAAAATATCCATTATCAAATTTTGTTGGCTCAGTAGTCCATGCACCTTCAATTCCAGATGTCACCGTATCTCTTCCAACTCCTCTGGAAGTATTATTCATCCAACCAAGGCCTTGTTCGTTAATTGCTGCCCCTTCAGGTTCTGCTTCAAGATTATCAGCATTACCATTACCATGCGTTTTACCAATAGTATGACCTCCTGCAGTAAGAGCAACAGTCTCTTCATCGTTCATAGCCATTCTTGCAAATGTCTCTCTAATATGCTGAGCTGTTTTTAATGGGTCAGGGTTACCTTCAAATCCCTCTGGGTTCACATAGATTAAGGCCATGTGATTTGCAGCAAGTGGACTTTCTAACGAAGAGGCATCTTCTTTATCTGAGTGTCTATCAGATGCTAATGCTTCTGTTTCTGGTCCCCAGTATATATCCTTGTTTGGGTGCCAAATATCCTCACGCCCATATGAAAAACCAAATGTTTTAAATCCTGTTGATTCATAGCCAATGTTTCCAGCTAAGATCATAAGATCAGCCCAGCTAATCTTGTTTCCATATTTTTTCTTAATCGGCCATAAAAGTCTTCTAGCTTTATCTAAGTTAGTATTATCAGGCCAAGAATTTAAAGGAGCAAATCGATGATCACCGGTTCCACCGCCACCTCTCCCATCAGCAGTTCTATAAGTACCAGCAGAGTGCCAAGCAAGCCTAACCATTAATCCTGCGTATGTCCCCCAATCAGCTGGCCACCAATCCTGACTTTCTTTCATTAATTTATGCATATCAGCTTCTAATGCTTTAAAATCTAATTTTTTTACTTCTTCTCTGTAATTATAAGTACCATTAAACGGTTTTGTTTTTTGATCATGTTGATGGAGGATATCTAGATTTAAATTTTTAGGCCACCAATCAGTTGATGACTTCTCCATATTTGAATTAGCTCCGTGAGCAACGGGACATTTGGCTTCGCTCATTTTTCTCTCCTACTTAATTAATATTGAAATCATTAAAATTTAACCTGTAAGTAAGTCAACAATACGAATTGTCTCTGTTAATAATTTACAAAAATCCTTGAAATTATTTGCTTTTAAAGAACAGGTTATACAAAATGTAGGCAGCAAACATTCCAATAACTTGACAACTAATAAAAAATATTACAGTGGAGGGATTGATACCCGTAAATGACTCAGTAAACATTCTAGCAATTGTTACAGCCGGATTTGCAAAACTTGTAGATGATGTAAATATAAGAGCTGCTGTAATATAAATACCAACATTAAATGAAACTACATTTTTACCATCTGCTCTAGATAAAAGTATGACCAATAATAATCCAGTTGCAGCAAAAAATTCGGAAATATATATATTTGCCCCACTTCTTATATTTGAAGAAATCTCAATTACATTTAATCCAAAAATATAATTAGCAAAAAGTGTGCCTAGTATAGCTGCAATGATTTGTATTAGTATATAAAGAAATAAATCCCTAGAACTCAATTCTTTTTGTAAGAAAAATATAATTGAAACAATAGGATTAAAATGAGCTCCAGAAAAATTTGCAAATATTCTAATTATAAAAATTAGTGTGAAACCTATTACAACAGCATGACTAAATAAAATTACCATTTGATCATTCGTATATTGCTGTCCTGCTATGCCAGATCCAACAATTGATACTAATAAAATAAATGTGCCTATAAATTCAGATATGTATTTTTGCATTTTTAAAGTCTTAATGTATCATTGCTAAGTTTTAAAGAAATGTATTATGAATTTTTAGTTACATACCTTGATGCACCATTTCTATTGCTATCTGCTGTAACCACTGGTTTGATAATTCGTATTTTTTATAAACAGTATATGAATACAAAGCTACCAATGAGGGTAGTTATTTCTATAGCTCTTTTTCTTATTAATGCGATTATTTTAGTTCCTGGAATTGTCTTTTTATATAGATGGGTAATGTTATGTGGTTTTTACCAACCAAGCGGCGTTTTTGAAACAGGGTATGGTTGTAGTGGGGACGTTTTTAGTCTAATTGTTCCAGGGCTTTTTTTACTTTCGTAAACATTTCATCGACCTGATTTTCGTTAATTATTAAAGGTGGAGAAAAAGCAAGCGTATCTCCGTTAGCTCTTACCATTAAGCCAAGATCCCAAGCTTTTTTCATAGCTTCAAACCCTCTTGCACCAACAGCGTTACCTTTAGGCTCTAATTCGAGTGCAGCAATCACTCCTAAATTTCTAATATCGATTATATGTTTTGTTCCCTTCAGGCTATGAGCGGCTTCTTCAATAATAGGAGCCATATGAGCAGCATTATCAAATAATCCCTCTTCTTGATAAATATCTAATGTTGCTAAGGCTGCAGCGCAAGCAACAGGATGACCAGAGTAAGTATATCCATGAAATAATTCTATTGGAGCATCTGCATTTTCCATCATTGACTCATAAATAAAGTCTTGAACTATGGTTGCACCCATAGGGATGGTGGCATTTGTAATGCCTTTTGCACATGAAATAATATCTGGTGTTACACCAAAAAACTCAGATCCAGTTGCTTTTCCCATACGGCCAAAAGCAGTTACGACTTCATCAAAAATTAATAAAATGTCATGTTTTGTGCAAAGCTCTCTTAATCTTTTTAAGTATCCTTTAGGCGGAGGCAGAGCACCAGTTGATCCAGCAATTGGCTCAACAATTACAGCTGCAATAGTTGATGCATCATGCAATTGAACAAGACGCTCTAAATCATCGGCAAGTTCTGCTCCATGTTCAGGTTCACCTTTTGAAAAAGCATTTAATTTTAAATTGTGGGTATGGCGTAAATGGTCAACACCATTTAGCATTGATCCGAAGTACATTCTATTTTTTACCATACCACCTACGCTTATTCCTCCAAAGCCCACACCATGATAACCTCTTTCGCGACCTATTAATCTAGTTTTAGATGAATGTCCGCGTGCACGTTGATAAGCTAGCGCAATTTTCAATGCACTATCTACTGCTTCAGATCCTGAATTAGAAAAGAAAACATGATTCATTCCTTCAGGAAAAATCTCTGCTAAACGATTAGCTAGTTCAAATTGTTTTGGATGTCCAAATTGAAAAGGTGGAGAGTAATCAAGATTTTCAATTTGTTTATTTACAGCTTCTTGAATTTTTTTTCTACCATGACCAGCGTTTACACACCATAGCCCTGCAGTGCCATCTAAAATTTCTCGATTATCATCACTAATAAAATGCATATCTTTAGCACCGACTATAATTCTTGGATCTTTCTTAAATACTTTGTTAGGAGTGAAAGGCATCCACAGCGGTTCTAAATTATTTGGCTTATTCATTTTCTCTCCTGATTTTAATAAAGATACATTATTCCCTCACAATTACTTCAGCAAGGGTAATAATGTCATCTTTTAGGGTAGGGAGAGGGCAGAGTCGACTGCCCTCATAACAATCACATTTTTGATCCGATGAAACCAGCTATGAACCAAATAATCATAACTATAAAGGGGTAGTGTCCTGTAAACATATCTGCCATTTAAACCTCCATGATTCCTTTAATTAGGTTATAGGATTTCATAGTAATATGCAATATTTGCATATGTATAGACAAATTTTGCTAATTTATCCACATTTATTGTGAATTATGGGGATTAATTATGCATTTTTTTTATACCAATAAGCACCATTGTTATTTCTCCGTCCTTATAATAAGTATAACTAGCTTATGAGCGTCGTTTCGAAAACAATCAAATATTTACTCGATAAAAACATATCAGTTTCAACAGCAGAATCTTGTACTGGTGGTTTGCTTGCAGCAGAATTTACAGCTGTGTCTGGTATATCTAAAATTTATAAAACTGGTTTGATAACATATTCAAATGACTCAAAAATTAAAAATCTCAAAGTCAAACCAAGTACTATCAAAAGGTACGGTGCAGTCAGCCGTCAAGTATGTGCTCAAATGTGTTTACATTTGCACAAAATTTCCAAAAGTCAGCTAACATTTTCAACAACAGGTGTAGCTGGTCCAAACGGTGGTACTAAATTAAAACCTGTAGGTTTAGTTTTTATCGGATTATATTTTAAAAAAAATATTTATATCGAACGATTAAATTTCAATCCAAAACTTTCTAGAATTCAAATTCAAAAAGGCACAGTGAAAGAATGTTTTCACATGTTAAATAATATTATAGATGAGCTATAAGCGAAATTATAATAGTTTACTACCTGACGATTTCGAGCTCAGTAAAGAATTTGAAAATATCATTGAGCAACTAGAAAGCACAAAAGATCATTTTTATATTACTGGTAAAGCAGGTAGTGGTAAGTCTACACTATTGGCCTACTTTCGATCTATAACAAAGAAGAATACAGTTGTTCTTGCTCCAACAGGAGTTGCTGCAATTCGAGTTAAAGGACAAACTATTCACTCATTTTTTGGTTTTCCACCAAAGGTAATTCAAACACGACATATAAAAAAAGTAAGACAAATCGAAATACTTCAAAATTTGGAAACATTAATTATTGATGAGATATCTATGGTTCGTGCTGATGTTTTTGATGCTATTGATTATAGCCTTCGTGTTCACAGAAAAAAACTTACACAACCATTTGGCGGAGTTCAGTTAATAGTTTTTGGGGATTTATTTCAACTACCTCCAGTTGTGAATATGGATGAGTCAGGACTTCTACAGCGCATTTATCCTAAAGGTCATTTCTTCTTTCACTCAAATATTTTCCAAGATGCACAATTTAAAACACTTGAATTACATAATATTTATCGTCAAAAAGATGACCATTTTATTCATTTGCTTAACTCCGTAAGAGATGGCTCAATTACTCACACGCAGATTGAGAATATAAACGAATCTTTAACTGATCACATTGAGATGGATGAAGGTAAAATCATACTTACTACAACTAATGCTCGAGCGAGTAGCATTAATCAAAAATATTTAAGCCAGCTAAATCAGGAGGAGTTTTCATACAGGGGACAAGCTACTGGCCAATTTTATAAAGAATTATTTCCCACCGATGAAATCTTAAAATTAAAAAAAGGAGCCCAAGTAATTATGATTAAAAATGATCCTGAAAAAAGGTGGGTTAATGGATCCATTGGTATAATTCATGATATCGCTCAAAAAAAAATAAAAGTAAAAATCAATAATAAAATATATGAGGTTAAAAAAGAAAAATGGGATCGTATTCAATATACCTATGATGATGATCAACAAGAAGTTCAAGAGGAAATAACAGGATCTTTCAAACAGTATCCAATGAGATTAGCTTGGGCAATTACAATTCATAAAAGCCAGGGACAAACATTTGAAAAAGTTATTATAGATATGAGTCAAGGTTCTTTTGCTCCAGGACAACTGTATGTTGCACTAAGTAGATGTATAAGTTTGGAAGGTATAGAACTGCTAAGACCTATTAAAAAATCAGATATCATTGTTAACAATCAATTGATAGGTTTCCAAGACAGATTAATTTAAGATGGGTAAAAAAATATTATATAGTATTGCAGTCTTTGGCATTATAGGTTTAGGCCTATATATTACTTCGACATTTGAATACCATGAATACTATGAGGAATGTGAAAAACAAAGCAACACTCAAGGAGGTATAGAGTCTTGTGTTGATTTTATGATAGAGGAAGCAAACAAATGATTTATCTCAAAGATAGTTATACAAAGAGTTTTGAAGAAAAAATTTTATTAGTCGAGGGTGACAAAATCATTACTCAAGATAGTTCTTTTTATGCTCAAAGTGGTGGGCAACCCGGAGACAAGGGAGTTCTTGAAATTAATGATAAAAAATTCAATGTTATCAACACAGTTAAACATGAGTTAGGTATTGCCCATGTTGTTGCCTCAGAAAATCTAAATCTATCTGGACAAATAAAAGGCCATATTGATTGGGATCATCGATATCGATTAATGAAGATGCACACCACAATGCACTTAATGTGTGCAGCATTACCTTATTATGTTACAGGAGGATCAATTGGTTTAGAAAAAAGTAGGATTGATTTTGATTTAGGTGAAGAAACATTTGAATTTGAAACTTTAAATAAAATTATTAATGAATTTATTCAACAATCTCACACTATCTCTTATCAGTGGATAACAAATGATGAGCTAGATCAAAAACCTGAGCTAGTGCGAACTTTGTCAGTTAAACCGCCAAGAACAAATGATAAAATTCGCCTTGTTAAAATAGGAGATATTGATTTACAACCGTGTGGGGGAACTCACGTAGCAAATACAAACGAAATTGGCGAATTCAAATTTATGAAGTATGAGAGTAAAGGAAAAATGAATAAACGTGTTCAGTTTACTCTCATATAATGCACAAAGCATCTTTTAAAGATTTTTTACTTTTATTTTTATTAGCTGGTATATGGGGAAGTGCGTTCTTTAACATCAAAATTGCCTCAGAAAGCTATACACCAATGGCACTTGCCTTTGGAAGAATTTTTTTTGCTGCAATAGTAATGCTTGTTTACTGTTGGATAAGAAAAATTTCAATTGAAGCATTTGGAGAGAATTGGTTATGGTACGCAACTATAGGATTTGTGAATTTAGTTCTCCCCTTTTTTTTTATTTCATTCGGCATATTAAAGGTTCAAAGTAATCTAGCAGCAATCTTGATGTCCACGGCACCTATTGCAGCAACAATCTTAGGACATTTATTTATTCAAAATGAAAAAATTAATCTTTTAAAATTTGTTGGAATATTAATAGGCTTTCTTGGTATCGTTTATTTATTTTCAGATAATATTCTAATCAATCAGTCAAATATCTTTTATGCTTTTATGGTAATCTTGGGTCCAGTTTGTTACACCATAGGTGGACTATTTTCACTAAAGCTAAAACATATAAAAAATGAAGTACTTACATCAAGTATTTTAATTTGGGCAGTTATTCTTTTATTACCAATTATGTTCATTTTTGAAAATCCAACAGAATTGAGACCCTCTCTTAATGCTACAATTTCTCTTGTGTATCTTGGTATCGTTGCGACAGCGATAGCTTGGTTAATGAGATTTTATATTCTTAAAAATAACGGCTTAGTTTTTCAATCACAAGTTGCCTACATCATTCCAATTTTTGGTTTGATATTTGGATATCTTTTTTTAAACGAAAAAATAACTTATAAAATTATTGTTGCCCTTATTGCTGTTTTAATAAGCACTTACTTAATTGAAAAAAGTAAAAAAAATAAGATTACTGATAAACTATCTTGATGTTATTTGCTTATAATATACTGTACGCAATCTAATTATGTCAGCAGATATCTTAATTAAAATTGATAATTTAAAAAAAACTTTTCAAGGAGGTTTAGAAGCCCTTAAAGGAGTTAATTTAGAAATTCAAAGAGGTGAAATTCTTGCACTTCTTGGTCCAAATGGTGCTGGAAAAACAACACTTATTAATGCCATATGTGGGATAGTCTTACCTACATCAGGAACCATTTCAGTTGATGGATACGATGTTGTTAAAGATTTCCGAAAAACTCGATCGATGATTGGTCTTGTGCCTCAAGAACTCCATTTAGAAGCCTTTGAAAAAGTTTTTCAAAATGTTTCTTACACTAGAGGATTATATGGTAAGAAAAAAGATCCTGCATACATAGAAAAAATTCTTAAAGATCTCAGCCTTTGGGATAAAAAAGATAGTAAGCTTCGTGAGCTTTCTGGTGGTATGAAGAAAAGAGCATTAATTGCAAAGGCATTGAGTCATGAACCAAAAATACTTTTTCTAGATGAGCCTACTGCAGGTGTCGATATTAATTTGCGAAGAGATATGTGGAGAGCAGTGAAAGAACTCAAAGAAAATGGAGTAACAATTATTCTTACAACTCATTATATCGAAGAAGCTGAGGCTATTTCTGATCGAGTATCTGTAATCAATAATGGCGAGATCATAATTACTGATAATAAGAATGATTTAATGCGAAAAATGGGTCAAAAAAATTTAACTATAGAATTTCAAGAGCCTTTCAGTCAAATCCCATCTACTTTAGAGTCGTATAACTTAAAAATGAATAGTAATAATTCTTTAACATATTCATATGACTCTCACGGATCTTCGACTGGTATTACCGCACTTCTTCAAGACATAAAGTCGGCTGGTCTAAAATTAAAAGATTTAAATTCCTCTCAGACATCGTTGGAGACGATATTTGAAAAACTTTTGGAGGAGAGTGTATGAACTGGACAGGCATAATGGCAATTTACTTGCATGAAATGGATCGAATGAGAAGGACAACTGTTCAAAGTATATTTTCTCCTGTTATATCATCCTCTCTTTATTTTGTTGTCTTCGGTGCTGCAATAGGAAGTCGCATCCCTGTAATTGAAGATATCTCTTATGGTTCTTTCATAGTGCCTGGTATGATAATGTTAGCTTTACTTACACAAAGTGTTTCAAACGCTTCCTCAGGTATTTTTTTTCCAAAGTTTCTTGGAACTATAAATGAAATATATGCTGCCCCACTATCAACAACAGAGATTGTTATTGGTTTTGTTGGTGCTGCTACCACAAAATCAATAATTTTAGGAAGTTTAATATTAGCAACAGGGTTATTCTTTGTTGAAATATATATTATGCACCCATTTACTATGATTTTAATGCTCGTTTTAACATCTTTAACTTTTAGCTTACTTGGTTTTCTTATAGGGATGTTGTCATCAAATTGGGAGGAGCTATCAATATTTCCAACACTAATTTTATCTCCACTCGTATTTCTTGGTGGATCGCTATATTCAATAAACTGGTTACCAGAGTTTTGGCAAAACGTTTCTTTGGTAAATCCAGTTCTTTATTTAGTTAGTGGTTTTCGATGGAGTTTTTATGAAATGGCTGATGTGAGTATTACAACAAGTTTGATTATGATATTTACATTTTTAATTTTAAATATTTCTGCAATTATTTATATTTTTTCAAAAGGCTTCAAAATTAAAGATTAGAAACAGATGTCAAATAGGATCGTCTGGTTTAAGAAGAATCTAAGATACAAAGACAATGAAATTCTTATTGATGAAAATAAAAGATCTATACTAATTTACATAATTGAACCTGAGCTGTGGAAGCAAAAAGATATGTCTTTAAGGCAGTGGCAATTTACATTAGAGAGTATAAATGAGCTTAAACGACTATTACTCAAACATAATTTACATTTGAATATCTTTTTTGGTGATGCATTAGAAATATTCAAGTTTTTAAAAGATAAACATAGCTTTTCAAGCGTAATTAGCGAACAAGAAACAGGTATTCAATGGACCTACCAAAGAGATAAAAGATTAAAAAAATTTTTTTTTCAAAATAAAATTGATTGGATTGAGTGCTCTTACCCAGGCGTTAAAAGAGGACAACATGATAGAAACCTATGGGCTAAAAATTTTAGAAACGAGATTATTAAAAATCCTTATTTTCCCATCATAAAACAATCAGTTAATTTAGAATTAACAAACCATGAATTACCAAAATTTTTTTATGATTCAACACCATGTCCATATAGGCAAATGGGTGGATCTGTTGAAGCAGAAAAATTACTTCAGTCTTTTTTGAATAAAAGAGGTGAAAATTATCAATTTGAGATGTCTAGCCCAATAACTGCTGAAAAAAGCTGTTCAAGATTATCAACTCATTTAACCTACGGTACAATTTCACACCGCACAGTTTTTCAAGAGGCTACAAAAAAAAGAGATCAAATAAAGCATACTAATAAAAATTTTGCTAAATCTATAAATTCATTTTTATCCAGGTTACATTGGAGATCGCATTTTATTCAAAAATTAGAGGATCAGCCATCAATTGAACATACAAGCTTTATTCCTGTGTATGATCAAATACGTGAAAAAGATGAAGAGAAATTAGAGGCTTGGATTGAAGGTAAGACCGGAGTTCATTTTATCGATGCGTGTATGATTTATCTAAGAAATTATGGATGGATTAATTTTAGAATGAGAGCAATGTTAGCTTCATTTGCTTCTTATAATTTATGGCTTGATTGGAGATATTTTGCTCCACGCTTGGCAGCATTGTTTACAGACTTTGAACCGGGAATTCATTACAGTCAAATACAAATGCAGTCCGGAACAACTGGTATCAATACTATTAGAATGTATAACCCTTATAAGCAAGCTATGGATCAAGATCCACTCGCTAAATTTATTAAGTCACAAATTCCTGAAGTAAAAAATTTTCCACCTGCTTTTTTTCATAATCCCCCAAAAAAAAGTTTGAACGTAAATTTGTTCGATAATGAGGTTCAAAAAGAAATTATAAATGTTAAAGAAACTGCTCAGTATGCTAGAAAAAAAATTTTTGATATTCGCAAATCACAAGAGCATAAAATTCTTGCAAAAAATGTTTATTTGAAACATGGTAGTAGAGGAAGAAGCTAACTTAATCTATATTTGGAAAACCTAAATAATTTTCATCACCTTCATAAATTTTTCCTTTATTCATGAAATCATGAATGTGGAAAGTTAAATTATTTTCATTAACAAAGATAATACCATAACTTGGCTCTTCCATTTTAAAATTTTCAACATCACTATCAAAGTCCAACTCCCTAGCATGTAACAATCCCCTCAAGCTAGCGTAAGGTACGTTTTTCCATTTCCCACTTAATGGTCTATGACCGTGACCAAAAAATAAATATTTAATTTTAGATGAGTATTTGTCTAAGAATTTAGCAATAATTTCTTGGTCTTTATCATTAAAAGAATAGTTATCCATCGACTTCATGAAAACATTCATTGGGTTATGATGCATAAAAATTATATTTGAATTCGACTTAAAAGATAAAATCTCTTTTTCGAGCCAATTAAATCTTTTGAGACAGTAATAACCTTCGTGAATATTATTTATATTTTTATTGTCCCACACTGTGTCACAAAATATTAATTTATGATTTTTGATTTCTATTGAGGATTGAATAAATCCATCATCGTCAATTTTAGTCACACTTGATAGTTCTGCCTTAACTACTTCACGATTATCATGATTTCCAATCATAATTACTGAAGGTAAGTCAAGTCTCTTCAATTCCTCTTTGAACAGTAGATAGCTTTCTTTAATGCCGTTATGGGCAATGTCTCCTGTTATTACAACTAAATCAGCATTTCTGTGGTTTTTATTAACATCATTTATAAAAGCCCTAAATCTATTGACCGGATTAGCGCCATACATGGTCTCACCGTCTTTTAAAAAATGTAGGTCACTGACTTGAATAATTTTTAAATTATTATCATTCATTTCTAGATGGCTTTGCTATTCATAATTTCATATTAACATAAAATAAAATCTTTATATTTAGATTAAATTAATAATTAATTTTTATTAGATGAGTAATTTTGAAAACCCTGATTATATTGTAATTGGCTCAGGATCAGCGGGATCTGCAATTGCATACAGACTTGGGGAAAACCCTCAATTAAAAATTCTGGTATTAGAATTTGGAGGAAATGACAACAGTCCTTTTATACAAATGCCTGCAGCTCTCTCATACCCAATGAATATGAATAAATTCGATTGGGGCTACAAAGCAGAACCCGAACCTACTTTAAATGGTAGGTCTCTTGTTTGCCCCAGAGGAAAGGTTATTGGAGGATCTTCATCAATTAACGGAATGATTTATGTCAGAGGAAACGCTGGTGACTATAATGAGTGGGCTGAAAGTGGGGCAAAAGGTTGGGATTATCCCGATGTCCTTCCATATTTTCAAAGAATGGAAGCAAGCCATGGAGGCAATTCAGAGTTTAGAGGAAAATCAGGTCCTCTAAACATAACTCATGGCAAAAGAGATAACCCATTACACAATGCTTTTGTAAAAGCTACCGAGCAGGCGGGATACACCTACACTGATGACTACAATGGCTTTCGACAGGAGGGTTTTGGACCAGCTGATATGACCGTTTGGAAAGGCTCTCGTTTTTCAACAGCAAAAGCTTATTTAAAGCCTGCATTAGCGAAAAAAAATGTACAACTCATAACAAAGGTTCTAGTCGATAAAATAATTTTTCAAGAAGACAAAGCTAAGGGAGTTGAAGTATACCATCGGGGCCAAAAAAAAACCTTTAGTGCAAATATTGGTGTTGTTTTATCAGCTGGCGCTATCAATAGTCCAACAATTCTTCAAAGATCGGGTATTGGAGAGGGCAATGATTTAAATAATTTGGGGATCAAGGTTATAAAAAACTTACCGGGTGTTGGTAAAAACTTACAAGATCATTTAGAAGTTTATTTTCAAGTCAAATGTTTACAACCAGTAACACTTAATAAATATTTAAATCCTTTTTCTAAATTACTTATCGGCATGCAATGGATGTTTCTTAAAAGTGGGCCAGGTGCAACAAACCAATTTGAAACTCTTGGTTTCATTCGCTCTGATAAAAACATACCATATCCTGATATACAATTTCATTTTCTTCCAGTCGCAATTAGATATGACGGAAAGGCGCCTAGCGAAGGCCACGGTTTTCAATTGCATGTAGGGCCAATGCGTTCAAAATCTAAAGGTTTTGTAAAATTAAAATCTAGTGACCCATTTGATTCACCAACTATAAAATTCAATTACATGTCTCATGAAGATGATTTTCCAAACTTTAGAAAATCACTTAGACTTAGTAGAGAGATACTGAGTCAAGAGGCCCTAGTTCCTTTTAAAGGAGATGAAATTCAACCTGGTGATGACGTTGTTTCGGATGAAGGTCTCGACGAATTTATAAAAAATAATTGTGAAAGTGCTTATCATCCATGTGGTACCTGCAAGATTGGAAAAGAAGATGACCCTTCTTCTGTCGTTCTAAACGATTGCAAAGTAAAGGGTTTTTCAAATTTATTTCTTGCAGACTCATCAATTTTTCCTCAGATATGTAATGGCAATCTTAATGCTCCATCTATAATGACGGGTGAGAAAGCCTCAGATCATATCTTGGGAAGACCTCTTTTAGCTCCATCAAATCTACAACCTTATACCCATCCAAATTGGCAAAATTCACAAAGATAAATTAATGATCAGGTTAGTGCTTTTGTTTCTGGTACTCCCATTAACTGCATATTCTGATAAACATATTCCATATTATAAATCTCTTGCCCATGATGAGTCTTGGCTACGTCACTATCCAGAAAATCAAGATTTGAATAAACAAACTGAGAAGTTTCTCCTTACAGAGGAGAATATGCCTGTAAAGGTTATTGAAGAGTTTAGAAATAGTTGGAGTTCTTATACAGACTGGTACCGCATTGAATTATTTAATGGAATACAAGGTTGGATCGCTCACAATCAGTTATCTAAAAAAAGAACCTTGCTAATACTAAAGGATATTGAGTTGTATGCATTGAAATCTTATGTCCCTGAGTCTTGGATGACTATTCAAAAAGGAGTAATACTTGCACCAAAAATTGTAAACTTGTTAGAGGTAAAAGAAACAATGGTGAAAGTAAGTATAGCTGAGGGCAATAAATCCTCTATTAAAGGATGGATACCCATAGATGACAGATTATGGGGAGTCTCTGATAAAGAAACGCAAATTTTAAATGATTAAATACTTACTATTTACATTACTCGTGGTACAAGACTTGATGGCCTATAATGAATCGCCTTATAAAGTAGTTCATCAGACTGATAAGTATGAAATTAGATTTTATGAGGAGCGTCTAGTAGTTCAAACCCAATACACTAATCAAAATAATGGATTTCGAAAACTTTTTAATTATATTTCTGGCAATAATAAACAAAGCGAAAAAATTTCAATGACCACACCAGTGAATGTTACTCAAATTGAAAACGAGTACGTTATGCAATTTTATTTACCAAGTAAATACAAACCAAATGAAATACCTTTACCATCAGATAATTCAGTAAAAATTTCTTCAATTAAGCCAGGTTATTTTGCAGTAATTAGATATTCTGGTTTTGCTTCAGATAAAAATTTTTATAAACACCGAGATGTTTTAAAAAGTGATTTAATTACTGATAATATTGAAGTAATTGGACCCGCAATTAAAGCTACTTATGATGGTCCGTTTACATTGCCTAATCTTAGAAGGAATGAAGCAATTTATAAAGTTGATTGGAAGAATCCTCTTTAAGTCACAAACACTTGCTTATTGATTTAAGATTTAGTCTGCTCATTTAATTATTTTAATCATATTTATTGATGTTTTTTTACCAATATGACTGATTTTATTGGACAATCTGGGATATTCACAAGTTGCATAGTTTCATTAACTTCTTAGCATTATTTTTTTTTTGATTCAGTATTTATAAGTTTCTCAACTCAAAAATAAGAGAGGTATTTATGAAACTAATAACAGCAATTATCAAGCCCGATAAAGTTGAAGCTTTGAGACAAGCACTCACAGGTGTGGACATCCAAGGTTTAACTATTGTTGAGGCTAAAGGATATGGGCGCCAGAAGGGTCATACCGAACTGTACCGAGGCGCAGAATATGAGGTACATTTTCTTCCTAAATCTCGAGCAGAGGTTTTAGTAGATTCTGCAGACGTCGAAAAAGTCATCACAACAATTTCTGAAGCAGTAAAATCAGGAAAAATTGGAGATGGAAAAATTTTTGTAACTGAAGTGCAAGAAGTTGTCCGAATACGTACAGGAGAACGAGGCGCTGAGGCAATTAAATAAGGAGATCCAATGAAAAAAATATTAACTTTCTTAATCCCTACTTTGCTTTTCTCTGGAGTTGCAAGTGCGGAAGTATCTGCTGAAACAGCCTTTGTATTTAATACATTTTTATTTGTTTTTAGTGGAGTCTTAGTGATGTTCATGGCATTAGGTTTTGCCATGTTAGAAGCTGGATTTGTTCGTAAAAAAAACACATCAGCAATTTTATTAAAAAATATAGCTTTATACTCAATTGCAGGAATAATGTTTTATTTAATCGGTTACAGTTTAATGTATGTAGATGTTTCAGGTTGGATAGGTTCATTAGGTGGTGCTTTTTATGATACCGCTGATGATTTAACAGTTGCAACAGAAGAGGGTGGCTACTCTTTAGCCTCAGATTGGTTCTTCCAAATGGTTTTCTGTGCTACAGCAATTTCAATTGTATCTGGAGCATGTGCTGAAAGAATTAAAGTATGGCCATTCATGATATTTGCAGCATTTATGACAGGAATTATTTACCCAATCTATGGTTCTTGGACCTGGGGCGGTGGATGGCTTACAGAAATGGGCTTTTCTGATTTTGCTGGATCTACTATTGTTCACTCAGTCGGCGGATGGGCAGCTTTAACTGGCTGTTTAATTCTTGGTCCTAGAGCTGGAAAATATGGCGCAGATGGAAAGATTTCTCCAATTGCTGGTGCAAACATGCCTCTAGCATGTCTCGGTACCTTCATCCTTTGGTTTGGATGGTTTGGATTTAACGGTGGATCTCAACTAGCACTTGGTAGTGCCGCCGATGCTTCTGCAATGTCAATTGTTGTTGTAAACACAAATATTGCTGCATGTGGCGGTGTTGTGGCTGCAATTATTTTATCACAGCTATTGTATAAAAAAATTGATCTATCTATTGCATTGAATGGTGCTATAGCAGGTCTTGTTGCTATTACTGCAGGTCCAGATTTAAGCAACCACTTTTTATCTATGATTGTTGGTGCAATAGGTGGTATTCTTTGTACTATCGCTATCCCAATGCTCGACAAAATGAAAATCGATGATGTTGTCGGAGCAATATCAGCACACTTAGTTGCAGGTATCTGGGGAACACTGGCCGTAGGTATTTTTGGTAGCGGAGATTTCCTAGTGCAATTAATAGGAATTGTTGCTGCAGCTGTCTTAGTTGTACCTTTAAGTGGCGTATTCTTTTATATTCTAAAAGGAACTGTAGGCTTAAGAGTGTCAGAAGAGACTGAAGCTTCTGGTTTAGATAGTGCTGAATTAACAACAGTCGCTTACCCAGAATTTAAATAATTCTATTTATAGTACTCCTAAAAAAGGGGCACATTATGTGCCCCTTTTTCTATATTAACTCATCAATTAAACTTGTAATTTTCGAACTGTCAGGTTTGGTCATAGAGGACCAACTTTTAACTAATTGACCCTCTCCATCAAAGAGATACTTATAAAAATTCCATTTTGGAGTTTCGTTATACTCTGATGTCATCCAACTGTATATCGGATGGGCATTTTCACCAACAACACTAATAATTTCTGATATAATAAATTTTGTTTCATAATTAACTAAACAAAATTCTTTAACTTCCTCATTATTACTCAGCTCTTGATGAAAACTATTAGAAGGAGTTCCAATAATTACTAAATTCTTTTCAAAATACTCACGATGAAGATTGGATAGATTAGCGTATTGTTTTGTGAAACCACATCTACTAGCCGTATTAACAAGAAGAATGGGTTTACCTTTAAATTTATCAAGATTAACTGTATTTCCATCAATATCTTGAATACTAAAGTTATATAAGTTTTTCGCCATAATGCTCCCTATGCTTGTGAGTAAAATACTCAAAGTTATCAAGAAAATTCTCATGACAATATATACTTACTTTAAATTATCTAGATTTATAGATTTAAACTTTTGGTAAACCTAAAACTTCATTTTTTTTGATGTATTCATCTTTGTAGGGAGGTCTGCTAAATACCTCTTTAATCAAGGGTTTAAAAAAATCTAGATCTTTATTTTTATATTCGGGATCAAAAGATTTTTGATCCCATCTTTCACAGAAATCTGAGCAAGTTTGGAAATAAATATTATCTTTAAATTTATCTCTAGCATTTTTATCCCATCCATAATGATGAGCATAGTAAATCATTTGAAAAATTCCATGATGTTCAATCACCCATGTTATTTCATCTCTTACATAAGGTCTTACAACTTCAGCAGAAAACCTATCGTGATTTTGAGGGGCAAGCCCATCTCCAATATCATGAAGTAAGGCACCAACAATCCAATCAATGTCAGCTCCATCATTATAAGCTCTAGTAGCTGATTGTAGACCATGATCTAATCTTGTTATCTTGTAACCCTCCATAGTATTTTTTCCTTGTCTTGTAAGTTCTTCTATTATTCTTTCATATGTCAAAGAAACATACTTTTCCTCATATTTTTGGAGCAATAGATAATCTTCTTTATCTCCATCTTTCATATGTTTAAATTTTACATTTTTCTCAGTCATAAATTTGTCTCACTTAGATGATATTTTTCATGTAAATGTCTCAATTTTCCATCAGTTGAATCAAATTCTAGATAACAACCTTGTAAATGTCTAGCTCCCTCACTCGAGTCATAAGAGGTTCTTCCATGGAGAAGTCTGTGGTTATCAAACATCATGACATCTCCTGGTGAGAGCTTAAATTTTATCTCGAAGTCAGATGAAGTGTATAAATCTCCTAATAATTTTCTCGCTTTGTAAAAACTCCCTAACTTTTCATTTTCTAAAGGTGGCACGTAATCAACTCTAGTACTATACCTGACTTGCTTATAGTCGCCATCCTTGTCTAATTCAATTAACTCTCCCCAATTTTCTAAAATTATATCTTTATCTTGAAATCGGTAACGTAAATTTGTTTTGGTCAAAGACTCAAATGCTTCTGGCTCATTTAATTTGATATATTCTGCAACTGAAAAACCATCAACAAGAGTAGAAAAACCACCACTCACTTCATTTTTTAAACAATGCAAAAACTGTATCCCTGGTGCTTCTGGTTTTCTGTAAGGGTTATCAGTATGTGGCGGTAATGCAATAGGCTTATAGGCTAAGTCATTTGGATTTGGTTTAGACATTACATCAAAAAATTCTCCAAAATTTGTGACCTTAACTGGGCCGATTGAATTTACAAATTTTAAAATATACTTACTCTCAGTTGGTACATTTTTAATTATAACAAATCCATATTTATAAAAATCTATAAGAAGATTATACATAGATTCTTGTTCAACCATATCTACTTCAAAAATAGCTTCAGGTAAATCTTCTAGTTGAGAATTCCATAAAATTCTTTTTGGTAAGGGCCCTCTTTTATTTTTTTCTTCATCCATTTCGATCAAAAGATCATCTAAAAGATATTGACCTTGTGCCCCATCATTAAATTCAACATCAAGTTTGTTATCTGTTAATTTACAATTTTCAATTTTCAACTTTAAGTCAATAGAGGATGGCTCATATAATCTTTGATTAGTATCTAAATCAAAATACTTTTCACCCGGTAGTCTTTCTCTTAACCAAATGGGATGCAAATGAAATGTCTTATTTTGATGGATTATCTTAATAGTATTGTTTTCAAAATGAAAATCCATAATTCAAACTCCAAGCATTAATAAATTAATATTTTGCTAAATTTAATTAATTGTCAATTAAGAAATTAACTCTTGATTTTAAACATTGCCTCAATTTCTACTGTAAAACCTAGAGGCAAAGAATTAACTCCTACTGCAGCTCGAGCATGAACACCAGTCTCGCCAAAAATATCTTTCATCATATTTGAACAACCATTGATTACTAAAGGCTGCTGTGTGAAGCTCTCAATACAATTTACAAAACCTGTCAGTTTTATTAATTGGTCTACTTTATTAATTGATCCTATTTCATTTTTTAAAGCAGATAAGATAGCTAATCCACATAGCTTAGCGTGATTTTGAGCTGTCTCTAAATCAACATCAGCCCCAACTTTTCCTTTTGCAAAAGACCCATCCTCAAGTAATGGGCCTTGACCAGATATATATGCAATATTATCAACAATAATGCAGGGTTTATAACTCCCTGCGGGCTTTGCAGGTTTTGGTATTAAAAGACCCAATTCAGCTATCTTGGCTTCGAAATCCATCAATTAAAAAATTACTCTTTTTCATCAATTTTACTAATCATTTGTTCAGAAGCAGTTTGCATTCCTATTGCGGAAGCTGTGCGAGGCACAATCATTGATGGTGTATTCTCATCATAAATTTCACTAGTTCTTCCAACTCTTACTCTTTGATAGGTAAATAGTGCCAGAAAAACATAAACTATTGCACAATAATAAAACAATCCATAGGCATCAAAATAAGACATAAATCCAGAGACGATAATTGGCCCTAAAACTAAACCTAATGCATTAACTAATGTCAGAGTTGAGCTAGCAGAGACAACCTCATCCTTTTCTAAAAAATCATTTAGATGAGAAATAACAACTGCATAGTAAGGAAGAGATACAGCTGAATGTATTCCAACAAATAATAAAAGAATATTAAATGAAATAGATCCGAAAATAATTACACAAATAGATGAAACCAAAGCAATGATATTTAATGTCAGTAAAATTATTCTTCTATCAAATGTATCCGATAGTTTACCAACCGGATACTGAAATAAAGCTCCAATGAAAGTATTTATAAAAACAAGTATAGAAATTTGAAAAATACTTAAGCCTAACTTAGCTCCAAAGACTGCAATTAATCCAAATGATGCTCCATATATCATACCAATACCAAAGGAACCTATAAAAGACATGGGAGAATTTTTATATAGATCTTTTAAAGATATGAACTTAGGTGTAGAAAATTCTGGTGCTGATTTTTTAGTAAGCAAAATTGGAACTAAAGCAAAAGAAATTAATAAAGATGTTAAAATATATAAGTGTGCCTCAGTAGTCTCTTTTAGATTTATTAGCAAACCACCCCCACTAGTTGAGAAGTATAATATCACCATGTAAAATCCTATGAGCTTCCCCCTTGTTCTATTATCAGCACGATCATTTAGCCAACTTTCACAAACTATATATATTGCTGCCAATGAAAACCCTGTGAGGAATCTTAAAAAAAACCAAAAATAAGGTTGAACATAGATCCAATGAAATAAAATTGTAATGGATGCAATGGATGCGAATGCCGCAAATACTCTTATATGTCCTACATCTTTGATAATTTTTGGACAAATATATGAGCTTGCTAAATAACCTATAAAATAACCTGTAAAGACATATCCAATTTCAAAATCGGAAAAATTAAATAATACGGCATTAATATTTAACAAGGTTCCTTGCAAAGAGTGTGCAAGCATAATTAATCCAAAACCTGTAAATAGAGCCCAAGAACTATAAACGATATTTAACACCCGAGACTATTTAAACTTTTAGTTTAAAAAAGCAATTATTATTTCTTGAAGGGGAGGTTCGTCATTACAGACTCAACTTCTTCGCCATCAACAAGAAGTGTCTGTTTTTTTTCTAAACTTTGATATTGGGTTTGAACCATAGCTATTCCAAGACAACAGCCAAAATCTGGACTGAAGCATGCAGCTCTTAGCTCACCTATTATGTCAGTACCTATTTTTAAAGGTAACGCTTTTGTAATTTCAATTTTATCGAGTTTAAGTTTTAAACCAATTAAAGATCTCTTGACTCCTTCTTTGTGCTGTTTTTCTAATTCAGCTTTTCCTAAATAATCTATTTTGGGATTGAAAGAAACAAAAGAACCCAAACCACACTCAAGTGGAGTATCATTCATATTCATATCATTTCCAAAAGATAATAAACCACCCTCTATCCTTTCAATTAAATTTGGACAACCTGGTCTTACATCCAAATCTTCACCTTTAGACATAAGGGTATCATAAAGATTTAGCCCGATTTCATCATGATCTACATAAATTTCAAATCCACCCTGTTTGGACCAACCTGATCTTGCAATTAAAAATTTATGATTTTGAAAATCAAATCTTTTGAAGTTGAAAAATTTTAATTTATCTATGTCTTTAAACACTCTTGACATAAGTTCAAACGATTTTGGTCCCTGAACTGCAAGAATGTTAACATTGGGTTCAGTAATCTCAACGTCAAGGTTCATACCAATTGCAATTCCTTTTGCATAAAGAAGTACATCTGTATCTGCTATTGATAGCCACCATGTTTTTTCACCAACTTTCATAATCAGTGGATCATTAATAATTTTACCTTTGTTATCAACAATTGGAGCGTAATAGCAAAGATAATCTTTTGCCTCAGATAAATCTCTACTCGTTATTAATTGTGTAAGTTTAGCTGCATCAGGTCCTTGAATTTGAACTTGTCTCTCGCCAGATACATCCCAAAGTTGAACATTATTTTTTAGGTGCCTACTATCTTCCTCTATACCTTTAAAAGATGCAGGTAAAAGCATGTGATTATAAACTGTGTATGATTGAACACCATATTCCTCTATTCTTTTGGTGTAAGGAGTAGAGCGAAGTCTCGCACTTTTAGCAATTAAGTGGGTCATAAAATTTAGTGTAGTTAATATGTATTCTTACTACAAAGCAATGATATTATTTCTATAAGACATTTAGCCCTAAAATAAATATTAAGAAGGTTACTGATACAAAGGATACAAAGCTAAAAGTCATACCAATTAATAGAGCAGCATAACCCTGACTAAAGATTTTTCTTAAATCAATAGAGGCTCCAAGAGCTGTAAGAGCTAGGCCAAATAGAATTGAAATTATATCTTCAAGCATTACTAAAAATTGCATCCATTTCTCATTATCAAAAAAGTATATGTCCATAATTGAGCGAAAGGTTACAAATAAAATAAAACCTATTACAAAAAGTGGAATTGAATTAAATATTTTAACAAAGACTGATTTACTTTTATTTTTATTATTTTTGGAACTTCTATTAAATACTATCAATATCGGTATCAAAGCTAAAAGAAATAAATTTCTTATTATTTTTGTTATCGTAGCGATTTCTAAAGTTTTTTGATTTGGATATAAATCATTATGAACCATGGCAGCTGCTAAAACTTGACTTGTGTCATGAATACTAACACCTAAAAAAATACCTTTAGCCATGTCTGTTAAAAAAAATAACTCCACAAAAAAAGGATATGTAAATACAGCTAAACTTCCCCATAAAACTACTACTAGCACAGCCACAGCCACATCTTGATCTTTTGATTTTAAAATTGATGAGGAGGCTAAAATAGCTGTGACACCACAAATGGATGTGCCAATTGCCAATAATTTTGACAAATCTTTTTGAGTTGGCCAAATTTTTTTTATCAAAATATATGTAAGAAAAATCAATAATATTGTTGTTATTATTACAAATATCGACTCAATACTGACTCTCCATAACTGAGCCAAACTTATCTTTATACCCAATAAGATAATTGCTAATTGAAGTATATTTTTCTTAATAAATTCTCGACCTTCAACAATATCAGGAGATAAAGAGAACATATTAAAAAAAATTATTCCCAAAATCAGTGATAAAAGACTTAATGGTAAAAACTGTAAATTAAAGACATATTCTAAGGGTTGCTTTAGAAATATTGCTAGTAGATAAATAAAAGTTACGAAAAATACGCCAAAAAGACTTTTATTTAACATATTGATTAATTAATAAAAAATTTAAAGATTTTATAAGGTAATAATTTAATTTCTAATTTACTCTCTAGCACCACTTCTATGTTGTTGAATACGGTGGCCAAATGATTGTGAAACTCTGTCAAAAATAATAGCTAAAGCTACAATTGCCAAACCATTAAAAAGACCCATTGCAAAATATTGGTTTGTAATGGCTTTTAAAACTGGTTGTCCAAGACCTTTGACACCAATCATAGACGCAATAACAACCATCGCTAGTGCCATCATGATAGTTTGGTTGATTCCAGCAAAAATTGTTGGAAGAGCTAATGGCAGCTGAATTTGAAATAATTTTTGTCTAGGGTTGGCTCCAAAAGCATCTGCTGCTTCTAACACTTCGCTATCGACTTCTCTTATTCCTAAGTTAGTGAGTCTTATAATTGGCGGTATGGCATAAATTACTACGGCTAACAAGCCAGGTATTTTGCCAATACCTAATAACATAACGACAGGAATTAAGTACACAAAGCTTGGCATCGTCTGCATAACGTCCAAAATTGGAGTACAGATCTTTTGAGCGCGCTCTGATTTTGCCATCAGCACACCAACCGGAATACCAATTCCTATAGATAGCAGAGTGCAAACACCAATAATACTTACAGTTGACATTGTGTCTTCCCACATTCCAAAAATTCCAATCAAAAGAAAAGCAAATAAAGAACCTATAGTGACTGATATTTTTCTACTACCAAAATAAATTATAGCTAAAAAACAAATTAGAACTATGGGCCAAGGTGAATTTTGTAATAATTTTTCAAACCAGACTAAAAAATACAATACTGGATCAAATACAGCTTCAATAGTATCTCCATATTCTCTGGAAAAAGCTCTATAGGATGTATCGAAACCCTTTTTAATAAATCGAAGTGTTTCTCGACTTAACTCAGGAAATTCAGAAAGAAAAAATTTTTCCATAAAATAAGCGGCTTAAAAACTAAGAAGTGGGCAAAAGCCCACTTCTGAATAAAATAATTTTTATAATGCGTTTAAGATGTCTAATTGAACATCAAATGGAACCCAATTTTTCCACTCACCATAGTTTTCTAGGAAATAGATAGCAGTATCTTCACCAGATGCTTGATTATCATCTTTCCATGCTAATAGTTCGTTTACAACTGAGTTAGGTAATGCTCTCTTTTTGATATAATCCATTCCTGGACCAGATGAGTTTTTGAAGTTATCTGTAACTACAGTAAACACTGATGAAACAACCCATGAGTTTTTTTGTGGGTCAGCACAACCCTCTTGAGAGGTACAAGTGCTCCACTCATCAAAGTCATGAGGTACACCAAAGTCTAACTTCTTCATTGGATACTTACCTAAAATAGCTGTAGGTGCCCAGTAATAGCCTAACCATCCTTCACCTTTTTCATAAGCTTCAGCAATAGAACCAGCAAGAGCTCCACCTGAGCCTGGATCTACAAGGCTAAACCCTTTGCCTTCACCGTCATAAGCTTGGAATAAGTTACCAGTACTTATTTGGCAGTTCCAACCTGATGGACAGGTATAAAGAGCAGCGCCATCTCCCTCTGGGTGAGGAAATAAATCAGGTCTTGCTAAAGCATCTTCAACTGTGACGATATCAGGGTTTGCATCAGCTAAGTACTGAGGTATCCACCATCCTTCTTCACCAGTGTCTGATAATACTTCAGCAGCATAGTGAAGTCTTCCTTCAGCAGTTGCTGCGTCTAAAGCAATACGAACAGAATTGATCCATAATTCAGGAGCAATATCTGGCTCGCCTTTTTCCATCATTGATGTAGCTGTAGGCATTGTATCTCCAGGAACAAGCTCAACATCACACCCATATGCATTTTCTAATATTAATTTATCAACGTGGGCAAACATTTCGGCGGATGCCCAGTTCATTTCAGCGATTGTGATTGTCCCACAATCAGCTTTTGCAACTGAGTTAATTCCAAATAATAGAACTGAGCTCAGAAGTATTTTTTTAATAGAGTTCATTACATCCTCCCTGATATAAAAGCCTAGGATAACATTCCTATATTGCATTAACAGTGAAAAAATCCTAAAAAATGGAAACTAATTGCCGCAAAACTTAGAAAATTGTTTATTTTGCTATCTTTTTAGTATTTCAGAGAGTCTTTTTGTTGATAAATATCCTATTTCGTCATTATTTTTATTTTTTACTATCAGGCAATTTGGCTTATCAGAAATAACTTTATCAATAAATCTATCGATAAAATCATCTTGATCTACAAACATAGCGTTATCTCTGTCTTGCCCATTTAATTTTGACATTATGTGTTTTGCTTTAATTACCCTTGCTCTGTTTACGTCCTCAACAAAATCTTTTACATATTGTGTCTTTGGATTTAATAAAATATCTGCGGGGATACCCTCTTGATCCATTATACCATCTTTTAATATTGCTATACGATCCCCAATTTTTAAAGCTTCATCTAGGTCATGAGTAATAAATACAACTGTTTTATGAAGTTCGTCTTGTAGCTCCAACAAAATATCTTGCATATCTTTTCTAATTAGAGGGTCAAGAGCGCTAAAAGCTTCATCCATAAGCAAGATCTCCCCATCGTTAGTAAGAGCTCTTGCGAGTCCAACACGCTGCTGCATGCCACCAGATAAATGTTGAGGATATTTTTCCTCATATCCCGATAATCCAACACGATCAATCCATCTTCGTGCCCTAGTATTTGCCTCTTTTTCATCAATATTTTGAATATGAAGACCAAACATTGTATTTTCTAAAACCGTCTTATGAGGCAACAAAGCAAAACGCTGGAATACCATAGCAGTTTTTGTTCTTCTGAAATTTCTTAAATTTTCATCATTCATTTTTAAAACATCTTCACCATCAACAACTACACTGCCGTCTGTAGGTTCTATTAATCTATTTATATGTCTTATTAACGTAGACTTACCAGAACCAGAAAGGCCCATTACAACTTGAATTGATTTTTCTTTAATATCCAAATTTATATCTTTTAGACCTAGAACATGATTGTGTTTTTCTAACAGTTGATCTTTATTGACACCATCTTTTACTTTTTCTAACGCAGACTTTGGGTTTTTACCAAAAATTTTATATAAGTTTTTAATTTGAATTTTTATTTCAGGCATATTTTTTTAAAGAGGGTTTTCAAGAAATTTTATTATTTATATAAATACTCTGCCCTCCAACAAGCAGTTATTTAAACATTTGAAACATAATCATGCAAATTAATTTTGAATATATAAATAGTTACTTTTTTGTAACGGCATATGGTGCAAAAGTATTATCTGTTTTTTTGGATTTAGATTGAATATTTTTTGCAGGTATACCAACCATTATTCCACCTTTTGGGACATCTTTAGTTACAACAGCATTAGATCCAATTCGAGCACAACTTTTTATAACTATTGGTCCTAATATTTGTGCCCCAGAGCCAACAATCACATCGTCTTCAAGAGTGGGATGACGTTTCACACCTACTTGTTCTGATGATTTAACAGCAGGCATAATTCCTCCCAATGTGACTCCATGATAGATAGTTACATTATCTCCTATTTCAGCAGTTTCTCCGATAACAACTCCCATTCCATGATCAATAAAAAAATTTTTTCCAATTTTAGCAGCAGGATGAATTTCTATACCAGTTAAAAATCTTGATAATTGAGAGATCATTCTTCCTAATAATTTCAAATTTAGTGACCAGATAAAATTTGCTATACGATGGAAGAAAACAGCTTTTACACCAGGATAGGTTAATATCACTAGTAACAATGAAGTTGCGGCAGGATCTCTTGCCTTTACTGACTCAAAATACTTCATTAAATTTTCAAACATTAATATACAGATAAGACTTATCCACCTAAGTTCAAGCTTTTATTGAATAATTATGTAAATGATTGAAATTAATTGTTAGATTAATATTGAATGTTCACCATTGAAAAACCTAAAGAACTCCATCTGAATAGTTGGAAAGAAATCATTAATGAAAGTGCATCATCAAATTCTTTTCAGTTTGAAGAAGTAAATTTCAGCTTATTTTGGACGTGCATATTTCGAGATGATTATTTTGCTTTTGCTGCAAAGAACGAGGATAAATTCATGGGAATTGTTGTAGCTAAAATTAACGAAACTTATTACGAGAAGAATATAGTGTTAGACGTTTTGTATGTTTTACAAGATTTTAGAAAAATTGGAGTTGCCAGAGCATTAATGAACAAAATTGAAGAAATAGCAAAAGAAAAAAAACTTGATCTGATAATCAAAGGTGTCGAAAAAAGCAACTTACTTGCCCAGAAACTTTTTAAAAATTATGTTGTTGTCAACAGAACAAGATACCTAAAAAAGCATAATTGATTTTAATAGATAATTATTATATTTAAATATTATGGTTGATCCGAATAAAAATGGCGAAAACTATGATAAGAACAATAGATGGGTGTGGATTATCATAGTTTTAATTACACTGAGTTCTGTCTATGTGATGTCTAAAATATTTATTCAGACACCCTGGCAGTATCTGTCGTAGACTTAAGCTTTCTCTCAAATTCTCTTAGTCTTTTGTAAACACTTGCAAGCTCAATAATTGTTGGCCATGATTTTAACAAGTACTGCATTGATCCCTCAACCCTGCCAAAAGCGCGAATAATTTGTTGCATAACACCAAGGGTAATAATACCTGCAACAATTGCAGGTGCTAAAAATACATAAGCACTTAAAACATTAGCCTGCAAATAAGCAATTCTTCCAATGTTAAAGTACAAGTAACGAATATATGAGAGAAAATGAATTTTTCTTACATCATCAAATAATTCTTCTATTGTTTTTGGACGTATAGTTTCGTCATCTTCAGCAATAACTAAAACTTTTCTGTAAGCTGCCTCTTGTTTTTGTAAATCATATTCTACACCAACAAGTCTGAGAATTATTCCAAGGAGTATTAAAAAAACTGTTCCACCAACTGACCAAATTAATGCACCAACAACTAAACCATACTCCCAATCGCCAAAAAAGAATATCGGAATGCCAGCACTGAGCCCTAATAAGATTGGAAGGAATTGTACAATTATCATCACCGACTCAATTAAGCTTGTTCCAAGACCTTCCATAATTCTACCAAACTTAATGGTGTCCTCTTGAACTCTTTGAGCAGCACCTTCGATTGTACGGGCATAGTTATAAACACTGTGATACCACTCGACCATAGCGGTTCTCCATCTAAATAAGAAATGTGCAGTAAAAAAACTTACTAAAACTGCAATAGCCACATATATACCTGCAAGTGTTATAAAAGACAGTAAGCCCGCCCAATATTCTTCAATTGTAATTGAATTTGGCTCAGCAAGGGCTTTTTGAATCATATCATAAAAGGTGCCAAACCACTCATTGATCCTGACATCAATTTCTACTTGCACCCAAAGACTACCTAATATGGTAGCTGATCCTGCCCATGCCCATAGAAACCATTTTCTTGAGTTAAAAAATCTAAACATTTTTTTGTAACAATAGTATAAAATTAAAGTTTTTGAAGACCTAAAAGTGCTTCAATACGCTTAATTTATTTAAATACTCCTATGCCTATATAATACTCTAATGCCAAGTATCAAGGATATTAAAAAGATTAAGCTTAATGATGAATATATATTCTTTGGTCCTGAGTCCATAGTAAGTGAAATTGCAGATAGTATGGATATAAAAAATATAGGGGCTGTTCCTATACTGAATGAACAAAAAATATTACTTGGTGTTGTTTCAGAAAGAGACATTGTTAGAAAATGTGTCAAAGATGGTAGAGACCCAGATTTGGTCACAGCATCAGATATTATGACATCAGAAATTATAACTGTGGACTTAAAAACCTCCTCAGAAATTGCAATAAAAATTATGGGAGAAAATAACATAAGGCACCTACCAGTAGTAGATGATCAAAATAAATTAATAAATTTTATTTCTCATAGAGACCTTATAAGCTCTGTTAGAGATAGCACAAAACTAAATATAATTTTAATTACATTTATATGTATGATTATTCCGATAGTTTTTTTAGTTAAGTCATTTGGCTGGATATGAAAACTAAAGGTATTATTCTTGCTGCTGGTAAGGGCACAAGATTAATGCCCGCAACAATACCTGCCTCAAAACCATTATTACCTCTTTACGATAAACCTATGATTTATTATCCACTCGAGACTTTAGTAAGATTAGGAATTAAAGATATATTATTTGTTGTTCAAGAGGATGACCTTACAATATTCAAAAAAACATTTGGAACAGGATCAGTGGTTGGTCTTAATTTTTCTTATGAAGTCCAAAAAATTCAAAGGGGAATAGCAGATGCTTACTTTATTGCTGAAAAATTTTTAGACGGCAGTCCATCAGTATTAGCATTAAGTGATAATGTTTTTCTTGGAAAAAATTATTTTGACTATGCAAATTCTGCTCTTCTTAAGATGCAAGAGAACGGTGGAAGTGTATTTGGATTACCAGTTCCAGATCCAGAAAAATTTGGTGTTATTGAATTAGATAACAATAAAAATATTGTTGGCATTGAAGAAAAACCATCAAAGCCTAAAAGTAATTTGATTATTCCTGGTTTATATTTTTTTGACTCCAATGCGTCAAAATTTGCAAAAACACTCAAACCATCAAACAGAGGCGAATTAGAAATAACTGATTTAATTAAAATATATTTATCTGAAAAAAAACTTGCTTTAGAAATTTTAGATGACTCAATTGTTTGGCATGATACTGGAAATGCAAAGGCCCTTCTAGAGGCAGCACAAAAAGTAAAATTATATGAACAAAATAACGATGTAAAAATTGGCTCTTATGAAATAGCTTCGTACGAACAAGGCTTTATAAACAAAAGTAATTTAAATGATATTGCAGAAAAATTAATCAAGTCTGATTATGGGCAATATATCAAAGAATATCTAACTCGAAATTAATCTTAATTCCATTTTGCAGATTCATTATTTAAAAATGTTATAACTTTTTGTTTAAACTGAATTTTTTCATCTTCATCTATAATCATTTTATCTAGGTCAGTCTCTAGGCTAGAGAGAATTTTATTTTTAGAATTCCATTTAGATTTGTCATCATCATTAAAACGCTCTTTAATTTCAAATTCATAATTTCTTTTGTCATTTTCAGGCAGAGTGTGGGGGGCTATTTCATATAAAATTCGTACAGCTATTTCTTTATATCGGTCATCTTTGAATTGTTTTGCAATTTCATATTTCTTATCGTTAGGGGCGATATGAAAATCAATCATTAATTTCTTATCTTGATGCGATGGGAAACTCTCAAATATTCTATCTTCAACATTGAATGGTTCAGGCCATTCTTTTTGATTTGATAGATGAAGTTTAATAAGACGAGAGCAAAATTCTTCATTTTTTTTAATAAAATTTGCTCTTTTTCTTAGTTCATCTACTCCTATTTCTGCATATTTATTATCTTTGAATGAATAACTTTCATTTAAAAGTGTTTTCGACTTTGACCCATCAAAAACTTCACAAATTCTTTTAGCCCCATCATTCATTTTCTTAATTAAATCTTTATCTTCTAATTCTACGATTTTAACAGGATCAAAAAGCAAATTATAAACTAAATAGTGATGATTTCTTGATGGAATGCCTCCAATTAAAGTTTGAGCTTTGATTGTGGGTCTTCTTCCCCAAAAGGTCGTGTTTGTAAAAACTAAATTTTCTAGCATGAATCTCTTAGGAGTATCTCTATGTCGAAATTCATATGCAGAGTTCCAAATCTTTGGACACCTTATATTTAATATCTTATTAAGTTCCAATGTGATTAAGCTATCAAAAACAGCATCATGAGGACCTGCATCATAGTTTATTAAAATATTATTGAGTTTTGAAATTTCATCTAATTTAAGTATTGGATACCCTTGATCGTCAGTATTAAATTTAATATGTTCAGGGCTATAAACTGAAACTAATCTTAATATATCAAAAACATCCATACGCACATTATTGTTAGTCACAGTCATATAAATCTCAGGTAATAAGTTTTGATAAAGCGCCTGTCGTAAAAAGGGTTCATCAAAATTTATATTATTGAATCCTACAAAAATGGCTGATGAGGATGACCATTGTTGAAAAGTTTCATACAATTGAGCACTAGCTTCATAATAATTAGGGTAATTATTTTGTATTAAACTAGTTGGATCTACCCCAGTTGTTATTAAAGCACCTGGCTCAAACCATTTTCCCTCTCTTAACTTACTATGTATTTCTAATTTGTCTTTAACTTCAAATTTATTATTAGTTAATACAGCACCAACTTGTGTTATTTGATTAAATTTATCATTACGACCTGTTGTTTCGAGATCCCAGAAAATATAATGATCACTCATATTAAAAAATTATATCAATTCAATATTATAATAAAGTTTAAGTTTAATTTGTTATTTTGAGGGATTATATAAAACTAGCTCCGGAGGAATAAGTAAGGATAGGAATAAGGATGGAGCTAGTTTTTTGATTGATGATTTATACTAATTTTTTTTCTAAAGTCAAATTGCAGATAATAGAACTTAGTTGTGCAAAATTTGCACAGCTAAATGTATTGAATTTATTGATTTTTAAATAATTTTTTAATTTTCTTGTAATAAATTAGTGAACATTTGGCATCACAAAAAAATACTTTTTTTGGGATATCATAAAACTTAGGATCAGCCCAATATAAAGGCTCCACAATCTTTTTTTTACATACTTCACAACTATTATTCATTTAGTTATCCTAAAAATTTAACTCTACTATTCTACTTTCTTCTATCGGCTCAGGGTCAAAGTACGGAACTGAACCATAGAGTCTGTTATCTAAACCCAATATTTCATCATAATATCTCATCATAATCTTATTAGGGCTAGCGTGTGGTGCAATTTCTTTTAAGTTTTCAATTATAAGCTCAATATTTTCAGGGGAGTATTTTGCGGCTATGCCTAAACTTGTTGCAGTTGATCGACTTATACCCATATGACAATGGACTAAAATAGGTTTGGTTATATCCCAATCATCTGTGAAATCTAATAATTCCTGAGTATGATGTTTCTCAGGTAATATAAATCCCTCTCTTGGCTCAGAAATATCATCAATTAACATTTTCAAGTGTCTATTTTTATCCATACCTGATGGGGTTTCAGGCTCAAAATTTTTATTAATAATGGTAAGCATTTTATCTGGGCTGAATTTATCAACACACTCTTGGATATCTGCTAATCCACAAATAATTATTTTTTTTTGCATAAGAAGTTCAATTAATATATAGCTTAAACAATCGTTAAGAAAGAATATTTATTTTCATGGTATCTCAATTAGATAGTCTTAAAAAATTTTCATCAGTTGTTGCAGACACCGGAGATATTGACAGTATTCAAAAATTTAACCCAGATGACTGTACTACCAATCCATCTTTAATATTTAAAGCTGTTCAATCAAACAAATACAAAAAATTAGTTGATGAAGTAATAAGCAATTCGAAAAGTAGAAAATTTTCTCAAACTGAGAATCAAGTTAATTACATTGCTGATCAACTAACTATTGCTTTTGGTATAGAATTAACAAAAATCGTGCCAGGATATGTTTCTACCGAGGTCGACTCTGATTTATCATTTAATACTGAAGCTACTGTTGAAAAGGCAAAGCAAATAATCAATAGCTATGAGCAATCAGGCGTCCCCAAGAATAGAATATTAATTAAAATTGCAGGCACATGGGAAGGAATACAAGCAGTAAAAAAATTAGAGGCAGATGGAATATCTTGTAATTGCACACTCATTTTTTCTTTAACACAAGCAATAGCTTGTGCTGAAGCAGGAGCATTTTTAATTTCACCATTTGTGGGAAGGATACTTGACTGGTTTAAATCAAATACACAAAAAGATTATGACTCATCAAATGACCCAGGTGTTGAGAGCGTTGAGAAGATTTTTAATTATTTTAAAAAATTTAATTATAACACTATTGTTATGGCAGCATCATTTAGAAATAAAGATGAAATAATTAATTTAGCTGGATGTGATAAATTAACTATTAGCCCAACTCTTTTAGAAGAGTTAAGCCAAAACGATGATGAAATTAAACTTAAATTATCAAAAGAAAACTCATCTTCATTAGATATTGAGAGAATTAATGTGAATGAGAGCTCATTTCGTTGGCATTTAAATGAAAATCAGATGGCATCTTTTAAATTAGCTGAGGGTATTAGATTATTTAATAAGGATTTATTGAAATTAAAAGAATTGATTAGAGGCCAATTATAATTATTGCACAAATCACTTCAAAATTATAAATAATTAATATGGAAAATAAAAATATAACAATTTTAAGTCAGTATGCTCAAAGTAATTTATCCAAGATAGTATTTTCTCTTTTGGGAATTATTCTCTTATCAGTTTCTAGTAAAATTAGTATTCCTTTCTATCCTGTGCCGATGACACTGCAAACCTTTGTTGTATATTTTATTGCTGCATCAATGGGTATGGTTGGATTTTATGCAACTGTTTCATACGTTATTCTTGGACTTATTGGCCTTCCCATCTTTGCTGCTGGTGGGGGTTTTGGTTATGTAGTGTCTCCAACATTTGGATTTCTTTATGGAATGATTTTAGCTTCATTTGTAATAGCATATTTTTCAAAAAACCTTTTTAATAAAAATCTAATAAAAATTATTTTATCTATTTTTATAGGCGCGTTAATTATTTTTGTTTGTGGTATTGCCCATTTATCAAGCTTCATAGGACTAGAGAAATCTATAAACGCAGGCTTATACCCATTTATTTACAGTGAACTTTTAAAGATAGCACTTGCTATTTCTTTAACGTATTTGCTAATTAAAAAAAATTAATCTGGTATAAAGTTTAAAGCTATACCGTTATTACAGTATCTCAAACCTGTAGGTTCTGGACCATCTTTGAAAACATGTCCGTGATGCCCGCCACATTTAGCACAGTGATATTCTTTTCTTGGAAACACCAATTTAAAATCTGTTTTAAAACCCAAAGCATTAGGAAGATAATCAAAAAATGAAGGCCAGCCAGTTCCGCTATCATATTTCATTTCCGATGAAAATAGTGGTAATTCACATCCTGCGCAATGGTAGGTACCTTTCCTTTTTTCATTGTTAAGTACGCTAAACCCAGGTCGTTCAGTTCCATGCTGCCTCAAAATATAATACTCTTCTTCTGACAATCTCATTTTCCATTCCTCATCTGAAAGAATTAATTTTTCCATCGCAACTAAAGGTTTATATCCAACAAATAATCCACCAATAAGTATTGATATAAATCTTCTTCTGTTTAAAACAACCATAAAATATCAGGGATAAATTATAATAATTGAAAATACTATTTCTTTTTAGCTCTTCTTTTAGCTCTTCTTTTTCGTGAACCGATTTTTCTTCTGCCTCTGTGTTTCTTAGGATAACCCATGACGGCGTATAATAGATATTTAACCTCAAAAATAAACATATTTTTTTGATATGATTCATATATTTTAAGCAAATGAGAACATTTTTATTAGTTTTAGTTGCTGGATTAATACTGTCAGTTGGAAATGGATTTAGAATGTCTCTAGGGATATATGTCCCAGATCTTTTAAGTTCCACAGTTTTTAGTGCTTCAATTATAGGTCTAACATATGGTCTTTTTAATTTGTTCTGGGGGGCTATGTCACCCATTGCAGGTGCATTTGCTGAACAAAAGGGTTATGTAAAAACTCTTTGTTTTGGTTTCTTTGGTGTCTCTCTTAGTTTCTATGTTGCTTCTTCAGCAATACACCCATTACATTTTCTATTTGGTATTGGCATAATTGGAGGTATTTCAGCTGGTGTTATTTCTGTACCAGTTATAATTGGAGGAGTCTCAAAATATTTTGAGGATGATAAAACACAAAGCACAGTTACAGGAATACTTATGTCTCTTGCTGCAACAGGAATGTTTATATTTACACCTATTAACCAATTTTTAGTCACAACCTTTAAATGGAGCTATTCTTTTCAAATTACATCTATGTTTTTTCTGTTCATAATTCCTCTTTCACTTATATTTCTTTTACCTAAGCCTCAAAAAAAAGATAAAAAAGAATTTACAAAAAGAAAAATATCAGATGTTATAAAAAAAGCCTTTAAGGATAAAAGTTATAACTATCTTATTTTAGGATTTTTTGTTTGTGGCTTACATGTTGCTTTAATTTCAAACTATCTTCCAGTTTTTGCAAAAATTAAAGGTTTAGAAACTACAATAGCTGCAACAGGACTTACTTTAATTGGATTATTTAATATGATTGGTACTTTAATTTCAGGAAAGGTTTCAGGCATTATTAAAAAAAAATATATATTATCGTTTATATATTTTGTAAGAAGCATAGTAATTTTTTTATTGTTAATTTTGCCTACAAACAATTTCACAATTATAGCCTTCAGTTGTTGTATTGGTCTTTTATGGTTATCAACTGTCCCACCGACTTCAGGAATTGTTTCAAATAGATTTGGCACAAGATACCTTTCGACCTTATTTGGGATTGTAATGGTTTCCCATCAAGCAGGAGCATTTCTTGGCTCTTTTATCGGTGGTTTAGTTATAGATATTTATGGTTCACTCGATATAGCTTGGACAATGGCGATAGTAATTTCTCTATTTTCTGCAATCATCCATTTTCCAATTATAGAAAAAGAAAAATCCGAAGAAGTTTTTGCCTAATTTAAAAATTAATCCTTTTCTTATACTGATTATAGGTGCAGTAAGTATTGCTTTTTCTCCTATATTTGTTCGACTCTCAGAGGTTGATCCAATAATGACAGCTTTTTTTAGAATATTCGTGAGCCTTCCCTTTTTTTTAATGTTTGGGTCACTGAAAATTATTGAAAAAGTAAACTTTCCTGTTTTAAAAAATAATTTTTTAATTATTTTTGTTTCAGGTGTCTTTTTTTCATTAGATTTAATTTGTTGGCATTTATCTATCAAACTTACCACAGTTTCTAAGGCAACATTTTTATCTAATTTAGCTCCGATTGTTGTAATTTTATTTTCTTTAATATTTCTTAAAGAAAAATTTTCTAAGTTTTTTTTTATTGCCATATTTATTTCGATGAGTGGTATGACCTTATTATTAGGTGAGAGTTTCCAATTTTATAAATCACAATTTTTGGGAGATCTTTTAGGTGTTCTAACTGCAATTTGGTATGGTTGTTATATTCTTACTATTAGCCAATTAAGAAAAAATTTAAATTCAAGTACGATTATGTTTTTTTCAGGATGTGTAAGTGCAATTATTTTACTTTTAGTCGCGATATTTTTTGAACAAAGTTTAGTTCCAAAGTCTTTTTACGCGATATCAATTCTATTTTTATTAGGGTTTGTATGCCAATTCATTGGACAATCTTTTATAGCTTACTCTCTAGCATTTTTATCTGCTTCCTTATCATCTTTAAGTCTTTTGATACAACCTATTGCTGCAACCTTATTGGCGTACCTTTTTTTTCAAGAAAAATTAACATTGATCCAATTTTTTGGAAGTACATTAATCCTGATTGGGATTTATATTGCTAAAACAAAATATGAAAATTGAACAAATAAAAGTTGTAGCAGGCTTAATACTTCAAAATAATAAACTTTTAATATGTCAAAGACCAAACTTTAAGGATCATCCATTAAAATGGGAATTTCCTGGAGGTAAAATCAAAAATGATGAGACTAATGAAGAGGCCTTAATTAGAGAAATAAATGAAGAGTTATCAATTAACATATTAAATTATGAGGAACTGATCAGTTATAGTTTCAATTATAAAGACTTGAATAAAAAGGTATTCATATATTTTTATTTAGTCAATAATTTCAGTGGTAAGGTTATAAATAATTTTCATAAAGAACTAAAATGGATTGAAATCAAGGATATTCGTGAATATGATTTTTTAGAAGGAGACCTTAAAATAATTGACCATATAAGTAGTAATGACTTTAAATATTAAAGATAAATCAAAAGATGGATTTGAAAGAGTTGTTTATGCTGAGGAGGATAAATTTAATTTTTACTCAGTAATTGCTATTCATAATACTAAAAGAGGCCCTGCCTTGGGTGGATGTAGATATTTCAATTATCAGGATTTTAATAAGCAAGAAGAAGATGTTTTAAAATTAGCTGAAGCAATGACATATAAGAATTCTTTGGCTGAACTTCCCTTTGGTGGTGGGAAAGCTACTATTCATTCTAAAATAAATAAAAAAGATGCATATAGTTTATTTGGAGAAGTTTTAAACAAACTAAATGGTACTTATATAACAGCTGGAGATATGGGAACGGTCGATGAGGACTTAAGAGGATTCAGAGAATACTCAGATCATGTTTGTAACCCTATAGGTTCTGACTCCGGATTAGGTACCGCATTAGGTGTTTATTACTCAATGTTAGGATGTGTCGAATTTAAATTCGGACAAGACTCATTAGTAAATAAAAATATATTTATCAAAGGATATGGTAAGACTGGATCTAGAATTGCTTCTTTGTGTAAAAAAGACGGTGCAAATATTGAAATTTCTGACTTAGAGCATAAAAAAGATTTGATTGAGAGAGATGGTTATAAATTTTGTAGTCAACTCCAAGATACATCCTTTGAAAAAATAGATATTTACTCTCCTTGTGCAGGAGGAGGTGATTTAAATACGGAGTTTTTAAATTTTGCAAATAATAAAATATCAATGATTACTGGATCAGCAAACAATCAACTTGATAATATTGATATAGAAAAAGAATTATATAACAAAGGAATATTATATTGTCCTGATTATTGTGCCAACGCTGGTGGCGTAATTATATTAGGTTCAAGAATTAGTGTTAAAGAAGACCTCGAACCAGATGACAAAATTGTAGATGACCTTCTAAAAAAAATAAAATCACGCACAAAATTTATTTTAGAAAAATCGCAAAAAGACTTAATTTTAGCATCTAATATTGCAAGTGAAATGGCTTTAGATGGATTAAAATAAAGTGAATTTCTTTCAAGTTTATACTCACCCTCAGCAAAAGGAGAGGTTACTATTTTTAGGATACTGGATTGGGTCACTAATTATTTGGTCCTTTGCAATGAATGTAAGTTTAGTAATTGTTATCGTATTTTCTATAATTGGAAATTTCGTAGTCGTAAGACCATTAGCAAAATTATTCTTTTTACTTAAAAACTTTGTAAATAAGAGGTTTTTCAATAACCTTGATATATTTGAAGCTTATTATGCAGGTTTTGAACTTGGAAGAATAACTAGAATTTTTTTAAAATTATCTTTTTTTATGATTACTATGATTGTTTCAAAAATGTTTATGGAAGCTTATTTAACTTTTATAAATTAAATTCAACGTAACAAACAATAACCCTAGATATAAAAGTTATAAAACATAAAATCCCAAAAATAATAGATATTAAAATAAAAAAATTTGGAAATAAGAGACACAAAACCATGAAAATTATTGTTTCTGTACCTTCAACTAATCCGGATGTGTAATGAAAACTTTTTGGTAATACATCAATAGCATCATTTGTCTCTGAGATTTTATCTAATTGAGTTTGAATTGCAGCTTTTGCAAGAAATGTTGTACCCGTTCCTATGTACAAAAAAAGTAAAATCATTGATAAAGTTGTGTAACTACTATTACTGAACCCAAATGCTAAAACAAATCCAGAATAAATTGTGAAGTCACTGACAATATCTAAATATCCACCCAAAGGAGTAGGGGTTGTTAGTCTGGCCATTGTTCCATCTAAGCCATCACAAAATCTATTCAAAAGTAAAAGTGCTATTGCAGCAAAATAGAACTGAAAAAAAATTAAAATACACATAAAAAAACCTAATATGAAACCTAATATTGTCATTTGATTAGGTTTTAAAAACTTTAAAAAAAGTTTAGCTATTATTATTAAGGGCTTTTGGGTGAAATTTTGAATTTGGCGATCAAACATCTGTGTTATTGTATGGATAGTATAATGTTACTATAATTTCATGGTTCAAGATATCCCTCTAACTATAGCTTTTTTAGCTGGTATTCTCAGTTTTCTCTCGCCTTGTGTTCTGCCCATAGTTCCAGGATTTATATCATATATCGTCGGCAAATCTTTTGCAGATTTACAAAATTCATCAGCAGCAAACACACTAAAGTTATTACCTCATATTCTATTATTTACTCTGGGTTTTTCTTTTGTCTTTATAATAATGGGTGCCTCTATTGATTTTTTGAGTGACATATTTTTTGGTTTTAAAAAACAACTTAATTTTATATCAGGAATACTAATAGTTATTTTGGGACTATATTTTATTGGAATAATTAAAATACCTTTTTTAGATTTTGAGCGTAAGTTCCATTTACAAGGTTTTCAAAATAATCATTTTTTTCCATTTATAATTGGAGTTGCTTTTGCATTTGGCTGGAGTCCATGCATTGGACCAATTTTAGGCTCTGTATTAGCTGTTGCTATTAAGGATAGTGTAAATGGAATTATATTATTGTCTTTTTACTCAATTGGTTTGGCGGTTCCTTTTATAGTTGTCGGATTAATGATGAGTAAAATATTGATCATGACAAGTTTTTTAAATAAATATATTCGTTATTTTCAATTCATTACTGGTGTTATTTTGCTAGTTACAGGTATTTTAATCTTTAATGGATCTATTCAATCTTTAGGATTTCAACTAAATTCAATTTTACCATCACTAGAAATGCTACTTATCTAGTGAAATTATCAAAAAAAATACCAATTTTATTTTTACTAATATTTTTTCTGATTTTATGGATTACATATTTTTTAAATAAAGACTTTTTTCAACTTGAAACATTTTTCTATAATTTAGACTTTATTCAAAACTTTATATCTCAGAACTACTTATTCTCAATATTCACATTTTTAATTTTATATAGCTTTTTAATTTTGTGTAATTTTCCATTTGCTTCCTTATTATCAATGATAAATGGTTTCTTATTTGGCACATGGATAGGTGGAACCATATCTTTAATTGGTGGAACACTTGGTGCTTTTGGAATTTTTATAATAGCAAAAAATTTTTTCTCGGACTTTATTAAAAATAAATTTTTGAATAAATACTCTTATATTGAAAATTATTTCAATAAAAACGATTTAGAGTTAATGACATTAATTCGTATTGTTCCCGCAGCTCCTTTTTTCATACAAAACCTCATTTTAGCAGGTCTTGGTGCAAACAATAAAAAGTTTTTTTTTACTACTTTGTTTGGGCTAGCCCCATGGTCATTTATCTTTGGTAGTATAGGTCAAGGGTTAGAAGAAATATTTATAAACAAAACAGAGTTAAGTTTTTCTTTAATAGTCCAGCCAGAATACTTAATTCCTCTTGGTTTTATCGCTTTTCTAATAGTTATGATTATTTTATTCAAAAAAAAATTTAAAAAATAAACATCAATTAATTCATCACATTAATTAATTTTTTTTTGAATTTTTTAAACTGTCCTATCAATATAGGACTAAATCCAATTACTGATTGAAACTTTTTTTCAAATTTAATTTGATCTTCTTTCTCAATAGATATTAAAAGAGGCCCATTTGTTTGAGGATCATAAAGTATGTTTTGTAATTTATTATTATCAGATATTGAGATTTCATTTACTGAGGATGAATAATTATTTTCAAAACCTGTGCTTTTAAATTTATTTAATATCTCAATATTTTTATTAATAAGTATTTCTTCATTGAGTTTTATTTCAGCAGATAATCCTGAAAATTTACAAATATCTGATAAATGTGATGCTAATCCAAAACCACTTATATCTGTTGTAATTTTACTTTTAAAACTTTTTGATATTTCTGATATTTTTTTATTTCCTTTTTTCATCCATTTCATCAATTTTTGAAAATCAAAACTTGATAAAAGTTCTGAATTATTAAAATAAGCAGCCAAGAGATAACCTGTACCTAATGGTTTTGAAAGATATATCAGTTCATTCTCTTTTGCTTGGCTTTTTGTAATTTGTTTTTCATATGAGCCATTCATTGTAATTGTAATACCAGGTTCTTTCGATTGATAGCTGTGTCCTGATGCAATAATTGAACCATCTTTTATGGCTTCTGATTTAATACCTTTCATAAAATATTCCATGAAAAAACTTTCTATAATGCCTTCAGAAAAGGGCAGGGCCTGTGAAACACTTATAGTTTTTACAGAACCACCACTTGATAAAATATCATTTTGAGAATGCAGATAGCTAATAATTCCAAAATCAAAAGGGTTTAGTGATGTAAATAACTTTATGTGATCTATACTTTGTAATAAAGATGAAGAATTAGTATTTATTATTGATGAGTCAGGTAAATCACTGTGTGAATTATCCTCATTTAAAAAATTAACTAAGGTATTTTTTGATACTTTAGAGCCACAACCCTGGCAATACATTTTAATGTCTGTTGGCTTTTCTAATTCAAAATTTCTAAAAGACATATTTGAATTATAAGTAAATTTAAATTTGTTAATAAACCCTCTATCAATCCACTCTTTAAGTCTCCAGCACCATCGACCATGAAAAGATAAGAAAAAATAGTTCAATAATGCTTTATTTTTATGAGTGCCAATTAAATATAACCAGTTTTTTTGCGCTTTGAAATTTATAAGAGGCATACCAGTTAATTTCGAAAAAATATTTTCTTTTAAAACTTGTCCTTGACGGACTGCCATTACACCTGATTTGGGTCTAAAATTATCCTCCACTGTACATGCATCACCTGTAACAAATATATTTTTATCACTAGTAGACAGAAGATTGTTATCTACAACTATAAATCCATTCATATCTTTATGCAGATTACTTTCTGAGAGCCATGTTTCTATACAAGCACCAGAAGAAAGTAAATTTAAATCACTATCAAATTTTTCTCCACTATTTAGAACTAAATGAGTTTCAGTTATAGAAACAACCTCTCCTAAGTATTCTTTGATACCTAAATCTGATGAAATTTTTTTTAGGTTTTTTTTTGTTTTTTTGTTTAAATTTTTTTCCTTTAAAATATTTTTTCCAAAAATAGTTATTTCTAATTTATTTTCATATCTTCTTAATAGGCTGAAAGCCAATTCAAAAGATGCTACACCTCCACCAATAATTGAAATTCTATTTTTTTTATTACTTATTATTTGGTCAATCTGACTCAAGTTATTTACAAGTGAGCTAATGGGTTTTGCAAAAAAACATTTAGATAATTTTTCTATTTTTATTCTTTTTGTATTTGAGATGGAACCAGTATTAATTGATAATAAATCATAGTTAATTGATGGAAAATTTTTTAATACTATTTTTTTTAAGTTAGTTTCTAACTTTATTACTTTATCTTTTACAAAAGTTGCTCCTGCATTAAAGCATAGTCTTTGAAGATCAATACTTATTTCTTCTCTGCTAAAATCTCTATGGATATACCCAGGTGTCATGCCTGAGTAAGTAGCTTCAAAATGTTCACTAATTAAAATTGTATGCAATCCTTTTATTCTGTTCATGCATAATTTCTTTAAAATTTGTACATTTGCATGCCCACCTCCTATAAGCACCAATTGTTTAATAAGATTATTTTCAAACAAAATTAATTGCCGATCTCTCCAAAAAATTGGGAATCATTGACATGATCTCTATAGTTCTTAAATTTGAGCTATTTTGCATATTAGGATAATCATTCAATTAAAGAGAAATTTCAATATTTTTAATGATTTTTGGCTATATCTCCTTGAAACCTGAAATTTATTTACCATTTACTTATATAGTTTAGCACTCTATAAAAGTGAGTGCCAAAAACTAAATTTTAGATATAGAGGTACAAAAATGAATTTAAAACCCTTACACGATAGAGTCTTGGTTGAGAGAGTTGAGCAAGAAGATCGTACAAAAGGCGGTATCATTATTCCTGATACTGCTCAAGAAAAGCCAATGGAAGGAAAAGTCGTATCCGTAGGTGGTGGTGCTAGAAATGAAAACGGACAAGTAGTTGCTTTAGATGTAAAAAAAGGTGATCGAATTTTGTTTGGTAAATGGTCTGGTACAGAAGTAAAAATTGATGGTAAAGAACTCTTAATTATGAAGGAGTCAGACATCATGGGAATTATTGAGAAGTAATTGAAAGGTAATATATAAATGTCAGCAAAATTAATTCAATTTGGTACAGACGCTAGAGCAAAAATGCTAAAAGGCATAAACATACTAGCTGATGCTGTCAAAGTAACATTAGGTCCTAAGGGAAGAAATGTTGTAATTGATAAATCTTTTGGTTCACCTAGAACAACAAAAGATGGAGTAACGGTTGCAAAAGAAATAGAACTAGCCGATAAATTTGAAAATATGGGTGCGCAAATGATTAAAGAGGTAGCTAATAAAACAAATGACTCTGCTGGTGATGGAACAACAACATCAACAGTGCTATGTCAAGCATTAGCCACTGAAGGAATGAAAGCAGTGGCTGCTGGATTAAATCCAATGGATTTAAAAAGAGGAATGGACGCCGCTACAGATGCTATTATTTCTGAACTCCAAAAAAACTCTAAAATTGTAAAGTCAGATAAAGAAGTCCAACAAGTTGGTACTATCGCTTCCAACGGCGACGGGGAAGTTGGAGGAATGATATCTGAAGCAATGCAAAAAGTTGGAAAAGAGGGCGTAATCACAGTTGAAGAAGCTAAAAGCTTAGACACAGAATTAGATGTTGTCGAAGGAATGATGTTTGATAGAGGCTACTTAAGTCCATATTTCGTAACGAACGCAGATAAAATGAAAGCAGAAATGGAGGATTGTTTAATCCTTTTGCACGAAAAAAAGCTAGCAAGTCTTCAACCAATGTTACCATTATTGGAGTCAGTGGTTCAGTCAACCAAACCATTGCTAATTATCTCTGAGGATGTTGAGGGCGAAGCTCTTGCAACTTTAGTTGTTAATAAACTAAGAGGTGGTTTGAAAATAGCTGCTGTTAAAGCTCCAGGTTTTGGAGATAGAAGAAAAGCCATGTTAGAAGACATTGCTATATTAACTGGTGGCCAAGTTATCAGTGAAGATTTAGGTATTAAACTTGAGTCAGTTACTATGGATATGTTAGGTAAAGCCAAAAGAGTTGTTGTTGATAAAGAAAACTCAACTATTGTTGGCGGATCTGGTAAGAAAAAAGATATTGAAGCAAGATGTGATCAAATTAGAAAACAAATCGAAGAAACAACTTCTGATTATGATAAAGAAAAGCTTCAAGAAAGACTAGCAAAGCTTGCTGGAGGTGTAGCTGTCATAAAAGTTGGTGGTGCATCTGAGGTTGAAGTTAAGGAAAAGAAAGACCGAGTTGAAGATGCTATGCATGCAACTAGGGCTGCTGTAGAAGAGGGTATATTACCTGGTGGTGGTACAGCTCTTTTATACGCTACTAGTGTTTTAAAAAACTTAAAAGTAGATAACGATGACCAACGTTATGGAGTAGATATTGTCAGAAAAGCTCTTTCAGCCCCTTTAAAGCAGATAGCCCAAAACTCTGGTTTTGACGGTGCAGTTATTGCAGGTAAAGTTCTTGAAAGTAAAGATAATAACCATGGATTTGATGCTCAATCTGGTAAGTTTTGTGACTTAGTCAAAGCGGGTATAGTCGATCCGACTAAAGTCGTAAGAACAGCTTTAATTGACGCTGTCTCAGTTGCTGCACTTTTGACAACTACAGAGGCAATGATCACAGACAAACCTGAGGACAAATCTGCTGCACCAGCGATGCCTGATATGGGCGGAATGGGTGGAATGGGTGGCGGTATGCCAGGAATGATGTAAATAATTAATAAAAAAAAAGCCGCTTAATGCGGCTTTTTTTTACAAAAATATATATTTTTTTATATATTTTGGAAATTAAAATATGAAAATCGCTGTAATAGGCGTCGGTTATATTGGTACAATTATTAGCCAAGTTATCTCCTCAAATGGTTTTGAAGTTATTGGAGTAGATAGTTCCAAAAAAAATATCGACAAATTATCAAAAGGTAAATGTGATATCCAAGAACCTGGTCTAGAAAAACTATTAAAAAAAAATAAAAGTAAAATAAAATATTATTCAGATTACTCATATGCAAAAGATTGTGATGTATTTCTTGTTACTGTTGGAACGCCATTAACTAAAAATTTAAAAGCAAATTTATCAGAAGTAAAAAATGTAGCTAAATGTTTAGCTCCAATACTAAAAGATAAAGCTATAGTGTGTCTTAAAAGCACCGTACTACCCGGCACTACTGAGGAATTTTGTAAAATCATATCTAATAATTTTAAAAAAAAAATAGGAAAAAATTTTTACTTAGCTTTTTCTCCAGAAAGATTGGCTGAGGGAAATGCTATCAATGAATTTAAAAACCTTCCAATTGTTGTTGGCTCTGATGACAAAGAGTCAATAATAAAGGTGTGTAATTTTTGGAAAAAAGTTTTGAATGTTAAAACTCTTAAAATAAATACTTATAAAGGTGCCGAATTAACTAAGTTGGCAAATAATCTTTGGATTGATCAAAATATTGCCTTAGCAAATAACCTGGCAATGATATGTTCTCAATACGAAATTGATGTAAATCAAGTAATTACAGCAGCTAATTCTTTACCCAAAGGTAAATCATTTGTAAATATTTTGAATAGCTCAATTGGTGTTGGCGGCCATTGCCTTACTAAGGACCCGTTGTTTGTCGCAAATCTTTTAGATGATCTTGGTTATTCAGGTAAAATGATAAGAGAAGCAAGAAAAATAAATAATTTAATGCCAAGAGTATACATAAATAAAATTTATAGTTTTATAAAGTCTAATAAGTTAAATGTTAAAAAGATATCAATGATTGGTTTATCCTTTAAAAGCGATACTAATGACTTACGATACTCTCCAATGATAGATATTTTCAAAATCCTATTTAGAAAATTTGATATTATGACTTACGATCCTATTGTTTCGAGTGATGATTTTAGTAATGCAGTTGGTAAAAAAATAAATCATTTCTCTTTAAAAAATTGTTTGATTAAGTCAGAAATAATTATTTTTGGATGCGCCCATAAAAATATTTCAAAAATTCAAATTGAACAGTTTCTCAGTATGAATAAAAATAAGTTAGTTCTATTTGTTGATGGTAGGCATGCTTATAGAAATACAATAAAATTGAAAAAAAATATCAGTTATATGGCTATATGAAGAAATATCTTCTTATAGGTGGGTTAGGTTTTGTTGGTAAACATCTAGCTAAATATCTTGCCAACAAGGGGTACATTGTTTGTTTATTCGATTTAAATTCACCAACAGAGGATGAGTTAGCTTTCTTAGATTATCACCCTAACATTACATTTATTAAGGGAGACGTTTTAAATGACCACGATTTAAATAATGTATTTATCGAAAATTACGATGGGGTCTTTCACCTTGCAAGTTTTGTTGGTATAAAAAATTATATTTCTGACCCATCTGGTGTAATAATAACAACTGTCGAAGGTACAAAAAAAATTGCAAAATGGTGTTCAAAAAAAAATTTGCATCTTTTTTTTACTAGTACCTCGGAAGTATTAGGAAAAAATCGGAACATACCTTGGGATGAAGAAGCTGATAGAGTATATGGTTCAACACAAATTGAAAGATGGTCTTATGGTTCAAGCAAAGGTGTTGCTGAGCAATTAATTATTGGTTTATCTAAAACTGAAAGCTTAAAATATACAATAACCAGATTTTTTAATATCTACGGAGAAGGACAAAATCCAATTTTTTTAATTCCAAAAACTATACATAACTGTCTGAATGGCGTGTCCCCATTAATGTATGATAGTGGAAACCAAACACGTTGTTTTACCTATATTCATGACGCTATATTTGCTCTGGATAAATTAATGACAACTAAATCTGAAGGCATCTTTAATATTGGTAGTCAATTTGAGCACACGATAAAAGATGTTATCATTAAAATAATTAATCTAACCAATAATAAAATAAACTTTAAATCAGTCCAAACAGATGTTTTTTATAAAAATAAATATGAGGATATTGATAGAAGAGTTCCAAACGTTAAGAAAATTTTTAATTCTATTGGATGGAAAGCCTCTACAAATTTAGATGATGGTTTAGTTAAAACTATTGATTGGTCAAAAAAAAATAAATGGTGGCTAAATTTAGACTCCTCAATATCAGAGTACAAAGTTAAAAATTAGAATTGCTTAGACTACTTTAATACCACATCTTTTTTTTTTGTAGATGGAAGGCCACTTATTTCATAACCATAATTCTCATCAACTCTCACTCGGTCATTAAAATATGGTGTTGATGCTTCTATAATTTTACAATCTGTCAAAGCAATTTCTTGGTGAATTGAACCTTGAGGAAAATAAAAGGAAGAACCTTTAGATATTATTTTTTCTTTAAGCTTACCATTACCGTTGTCGTATCTCACTTTTAATTTGCCTGATAATACATAACCACATTCATCTTTTTTGTGATGATATTGAATTCCACCTTTCATTCCTTTTTTAATTTTTAATATCTTCAAAGATATTTTTTTTGGAATCAAACTTAGAAGGATTTCTTCACCCCAAGGTCTTTTACCAACAGATTTAGGTAATGGAAATATAGCTGTTTGTTTTTTTTTCATCTTTAAGTATAAACATATTAATATATATCATTATATTAAAAAATTTAAATTTAAATGAGAAGTATACATTTTAAAAATATTAAAATTGACTCTAGTTCAAAAGCATTTGTAATAGCTGAAATTGGAAATAATCACCAAGGTGATTTAGAAACAGCATTTAAGCTAGTTGATGAAGCAAAAATTGCAGGTGTGGATGCAGTAAAATTCCAAAAGAGAGATAATAAAAAACTTTTTACAAAAGAAATGTATTTTAGTAAATACTCAAGTGAAAATGCATTTGCGCCAACGTATGGTGAACATAGAGATAAACTTGAATTAAAAAAAGATGAATTTGAAAAACTTAAAAAATATTGTGACACAAAAAATATTATCTTTTTTGCTACACCATTTGATACGCCAAGTTTACATTTTTTAGAAGAACTACATTGTCCGTTTTATAAAATAGCTTCAGCAGATCATGAAAATTTGCACTTTTTAAGAGATGTCGCAAAACTAAATAAGCCCATCATTTTGAGTACAGGTGGAGGAACTTTTGACTCAATTCAATCTGCATACAATACTATAAACAAATTTCATAATAAACTTGCAATTCTTCAGTGCACTGCATCATATCCGTGCAAACCAGAGGAAATGAATTTGAGTGTTATCTCAACACTCAGCGATAAATACCCTAATAATGTTATTGGCTTATCAGATCATCAAAATGGAATTTCAATGGCATTAGTGGCTTTCACACTTGGTGCTAGAGTTATAGAAAAACATTTCACATTAGATAGAACCTTAAAAGGAACTGATCATAAATTCTCACTTGAACCTCAGGGACTTAAAAAATTAGTGAGAGATTTAGAGAGAGCTCAATTAGCATTAGGTAGCCCTGTTAAAAAAATAGTTGAGTCTGAAATTAATCCAATTAAGAAAATGGGAAAAAAGTTAGTCGCATCTAGAGATTTAGCTAAAGGCACTATAATACAAATTGATTGCATAAATCTTAAATCACCACAAGATGGTTTACCTGCTTCATATATTGATAAAATTATTGGTAGAAAAATTAATAGAGATTTAAAAGAGGAAGAGGACTTCGATCTTGATTTTTTCATTGGCAATTAAATATCCATGAGTCTTACAAAGGAAAAGGTCTTCAAAATAAAAAATAATTTTAAAAGTTATTTTAACAATTCACTAGAAAAATATAGATGTGAGAGTTTTTTTGAAAAAGAACCAGAACTTGTGTATTGGATAGATTGTTTCAAAAAAAAAAGTATTTTTGTTGATATAGGATCAAATATTGTTCTCTATAGCATTTACAGTACAATCAATAATAAAGGGACAACTTCTTATTCAATTGAGCCTTTTTTTGATAATTATAAAAGAATTTTAGAGAATATTATTCTTAATAATTCAAAAAAAGTGATTCCATTATATATAGGCTTAAGTAATAAATCTTATCTTAGTACTTTATATATACCTGACTTAAGAAGTAGTTCATCAGGTGGTCAAATAAATAAACCAATTAATGAAAAAGGAAGTAAATTTAAGCCTTTAAAAGAGGAAAAAGTTTTAGTTTTTTCATTAGATGACTTAATCTCTCTTAAAGTTATTCAAATACCAAATTATATAAAAATAGATGTAGATGGAAATGAAAAAAATATTTTAAAGGGCATGAGACGAACACTATCAAATAAAAATATTAGATCAGTATTTATTGAAATTAATAATTATAGTAAAAATATAAACTTTTATAAAAATTACCTATCTAAGTTTGATCTTTTTCCAGATAATAAATTTAACAATTTGAAAAATCACTCTTCAGTTAGAAGATTAGAAAATAATAATTCTGAATGCGTTAATACAGTTTTTAGCAGAAATAATTAATAACAATGAGTACAGTAATTTTAATACCAGCTAGAAAGGGTTCTAGTAGAATTAAAAATAAAAATATAATCAAATTAGGTAGACTACCTTTGATTTCCTATACTTTCAAACTAGCACAAGAATTAGATTTTGCTGATAAAGTTTTTTTATCTACCAATTGTGAAAAAACAATGAATTTAGCAAAAAAATATTCATTTAATAATCAATACAAAAGGCCAGAAAAATTTGCGTCTAAATTTTCTACAGACTTTGAATGGATAACGGATTCAATAAGATATTTGGAAAAAAAAAATCAATATTTTGAAAACTTTATAATTTTAAGACCTACAAGTCCTTTTAGAAAAGTAAATACTATAAAAAGAGCTTTTAATTTATTTAATCGCAAAAATTGCCACTCTTTGAGAGCAGTAAGACTTTGCAATGAACACCCAAACAAGATGTGGCAAATTAAGTCAAATTTTCTTAAACCTTTAATCAATATTCAAATAAATGGACAACCAGGGCACTCTAATCCATATCAAAAATTACCCAAAATTTATGTTCAAGACTCTAGTTTAGAAATATGTAAAACAAAAAATTTATACAAATTTAAAAATATCAGTGGAAAAAAAATTATACCATTCATAATGCCATATTATGAGGGTTTTGATATTAATTTTCCTGAAGATTTAGCAATGGCATCAAACATTCTTAAAAAATTAAAATGAAAAAATACATTTATTTCCATGTAGATGAACTATATAGAGATTTAATTACATCAGTAAATCTAAAAAAATTTTTTCCATCAAATAAATACAAATTTATTTACGGAAATAGAAGGAATTACAGATTATTACTTAGATTTTCAGACTATTTTGATGCTGTTGTTTTTCCTAAGCCACAATTTTTGAGTTATGCCAAAGATAAAAATTGGACCAGTTATGTATATTATTTGTACACTGAAAATATAGGAATAATTGCAAAAAAAGAATTTCCCAAAATGATTTTAAAAGGTGTTTTAGATGAACATTTCATGATGGGAAATAACCACTTTGTCGATTCAGCAAAAGGATTTTTTTTATGGGGAAACAACGTATATAAAACCATTAACAAATATTACCCTTATTTAAAAAATAAAATTCATGTTGTTGGACATCCTAGACATGACCTTTTGACTTTAAAATCAAAAACAAAACCTAAATTAAATGATAATAACTTATCTATTGGAATTTTAACTCGTAACTGCTTTCTAAACGATTATATACATTCCTCTGCTCTTGAAAATTTATCTAAATACATCAATCTTGGAATACCCTATGAATATTATAAATCTAAAAAAGATTTTCTTTTAGGTGAAAGAAGAGGTTCGCAGCCTGCATATGATGTAGCAATTGAGGCAATAGATACAAAAAATATTTTTTTAATTATCTCTGAATTATCGAAAAATTTTAAAAATTTGAAAATATATTTTAAAATACACCCTAGAGAAAACCATGAAAACTGGCACAAGGTATTAAAAAAAATTAATTTGAATATAGAAATTTGTGAGAAAGAAATACCCTTTACCCACTGGCTAAAAAACCTTGATTACGTTATTGGGCCGCCTTCAACTTCATTTTATGATGCTTGTATGATGAACGTTATGCCAATATCAATACATAATCTTGATAAAAAAAGAAATATATTCATTAAAAAAATGTATGAGGAAAATAATGAATTAACAAAACATGTTTACTCACCTAAATCTATACAGCAACTAATTACATTCATAAAAAAAAATAAAATAAGATACAAAAATAATAAAAAAATATTAAAAATATTGTATGATGAAGCTAACTACCCAAATTGCAAAAATAGTTTAAAAAAAATATCTAATATCATCAAAGAAGATCTGATGCACAAAAAAAATACCAAAAATAAGATTATTACAATAAATATGAGAATTATTTTTAATATACTGTATTTTTTACTAAATTTATTTTTTAGAAAAGAAATAATAAATAGCTCAAATTTTAGATTTGGCCCAAGGGTAAATAATTATAAAAAGATATTTGAATGAAATCTTCTTTAAACAAAATCCTTATTATTGGAGGAGAGGGTTATATAGGCTCAGTTGTTGTAAATTATTTTTTGGAAAAAGGGCTTAAAGTAGATAGTTTTGATAATCTAACTTATAAAAATTTTAATAATGTAGTTACTAATAATTACAATAAAAATTATAAATTTATATATGGAGAAATGTCAGAAATTGATAGTTTGGTTAAATTTAAAGATTATAGTCATATAATTTTGTTAGCTGGTTTAGTTGGAGATCCAATTACAAAAAAATATAAGGACTTATCTATAAAAATTAATGAAAACCAAATATCTAACATTATTTCTAAAATAAAGAATATTAATTTAAATTTTATATTTTCATCAACTTGTTCGAATTATGGTTTAAGAGATGATCTGAGTCCTGCCTCTGAAAGTGATAAATTAAAACCACTCTCGACATATGCTAAATCAAAAGTATTTATAGAAAAAAAAATTTTATCGTTAGCTGAAAAATCAAATTTTATCCCTACTATTTTTAGGTTTTCTACCGCTTTTGGTTTATCTCCTAGAATGCGATTTGATTTAACTATTAATCAATTCACAAGGGAGATAGCTTTAGATAGAAAACTCAAAATTTACGATAAAGATACTTGGAGACCGTATTGTCATGTTAGGGATTTTGCAAATATTTTATATCAATGTGTGACTATTGAAGATGAGAAAAAAATAAAATTTGAAGTTTTTAATGTTGGAATTGATGAAAATAATGCTAGTAAATCTGAAATTATAAATAGAATTTCGAAATTAAAGAAAAATATAAAAATAGAAATTTCTAATGAGTCTTTAGACAAAAGAAATTATGTTGTAGATTTTTCAAAACTCAAAAATGTGTTTTCAGTTGAAGAGTTTTTATCAATAGAATTTGGAATTTTAGAAATTTTTAATATGGTTAGCAAGAATATTTTTACAGATAGTGAGACTTCAGAAAAATATGGTAATTATATGGTGTCTAATATTGAGTAAAAATATAAATATTATTTTAATAGGAGGGGGAGGACATGCACAATCATGTATAGAAATTTTATCTCAATATAGTAATTACAATTTATTGGGTGTTTTTGATGAAAATCCAGAAATTAAAGACATTTTTGGCTTTAAAAATCTATTTCTTCAAAATAAAGATATTAAGTTTTTTTTTGATAAAGTTGATTACTTAATTTTGGGAATTGGTTTTATTAAAAATGCACTTAAAAGAAGATTGATATTTGAAGATTTAAATTATAAGAAATTTAAATTTATTAACCTTATTTCTAAAAATTCAATTGTTTCAAGATATTCAAAATTAGGAGAGGGAATAACTATTTTCAATAATGCTACAATCAATGCGGGTTGTGAAATTGGTGACTATTCAATATTAAATAATAATTCATTAATTGAACACAATTGTAAAATTTCTGAAAATGTTCACATATCTACAGGTTGTATATTAAATGGAGGAATAGAAGTTGGAAAAAATACATTTATAGGATCTGGTGTTGTTGTAAATGAAGGTTTAAAAATTGGTAAAAATTGTATTATTGGTTCAGGCACTATTTTAAAAAAGAGTGTTGAGGACAATTTTATTGTCGAACAAGATAGGTTCATAAAAAAAATTGAAAAAAATTAAAATCATAGCTGAAGTTGGTGTGAACCATAATGGCTCAATTAAACTAGCTAAAAAATTAATTGATTCAGCGAAAAAATCTGGTGCTGATTATGTCAAATTTCAAACTTATAAAACCGAAAAGCTCTTAAATAAAAAAGTAAAATTGGCAAATTACCAAAAAAAAAATACATCTTATAAAAACCAATATGATATGCTTTCAAAATATCAATTAAGTTTTGAAGATTTTTATAAACTTAAAAGCTATTGTATTAAAAAAAAAATTAAATTTTTATCAACACCGTTTGATCAAGATAGCGTATCATTGCTATCTAAAATGAAATTAAATATGGTAAAAATATCATCAGGCGACTTTAATAACCTACCTCTTATTCATAGTTGTTTTAATTTTAAAAAAATTATTTTATCAACAGGTCTCGCTGATAAAAAAGAAATAGATTTAGTGATAAAGTTTGTAAAAAAATATAAGAAAATTAAAAATATTATTTTGTTACATTGCAACACTGACTATCCAACAAATTTAAAAGATGTAAATCTACAAGCTATTCCTTATCTTTCTAATTTGTATAATATTCCAATAGGTTTTTCTGATCATACGCAGGGAATTATTGCACCTTTAGGCGCTGCTTCACTAGGTGCAAAATATATAGAAAAACATCTTACTTTAGATAAAAATATGCCAGGGCCTGATCATATTTGTAGTATTGAACCAGAAGAATTTACAGTGATGGTAAAAAATATCCGCAAAATTGAACTTATGATTGGAAAAAAAAATAAATTCATCACACCATCTGCAAAAAAAAATTTACTTCCATCTTCTAAATCGATTATTGCCAAAAAGGATATTTTCAAGGGTCAAAAATTTACAATAGATAATCTTGACATTAAAAGACCAGGTGGAGGAATTAGCCCCATAAATTGGTATAAATTGTTAGGAAAACAATCTAATTATTCTTTTAAAAAAGGCGATTTAATTGTTTTATGACTAAATTTTTGTATTGGATAATTTTTAAACTTGATATTATCTATATTCTAAAATCACGAACAAATAAATTTTTTTTTTAATTTTGAAAATAGTTTTTTTTACATCTAACAGAGCTGATTACGGTTTATTTAAAAAACTATTAATTTATCTATCAAAAAAAAATAAAATTTTCTTGATTAATTTTGGTAATCAACAGGATAGTTTTAAAGATTTAAATCTAAAAAAAATAAAAATAATAAATATATTTAAAAAAATTGATAATAATAAATATTTGACAAAAATAACTTTTGACTCTCAAAAAAAAATACTTTTGTTGCTAAAAAAAATATTACCAAATTTTGCTTTTATCCCAGGTGACAGGATCGAAATGATCGCACCAGCTATTTGTTGTTATTTTATGAATATAAAAATTGCACACTTGCACGGTGGTGAACTAACATTTGGTAGTAAAGATGATACAACACGTCATACTATTTCAAAGTTGTCAAATATTCATTTTGTTTCTCATGAACGTTATAAGAAAAGATTAGTACAATTAGGGGAAAATAAAAACTCTATTGTAAATTGTGGTAGCATTGCAATTGCTAATATTTATGATGTAAAGTTTCCAGAGATTAAACTTTTAGAAAATAAATACAAATTTGAATTTAATAAATTTAACACTTTAATTTCATATCATCCTACTTTTTCTTTATCGAACGATAATAAAAATTTAAAAAATATTTTTAGATTTATTGAAAATTTTCCTAATGATAAATTTTTTATAACTTCACCAAATCAAGATATGGGCGGTAACTATATTCAAAAAATGATTAATAGTAATATAGTTTATCATTCTAATACAATCTTCATTAATTCTTTTGGAAACGATGATTTCTTAGCAATGCTTAACATATGTAATTGTATTATTGGAAATTCATCAAGTGGTATTATTGAGGCACCTATTTTAAAGACTTACACAATTAATATTGGTGAAAGACAAAAAGGAAGAATCTTTGCAAAAAGTATTTTCCAATCAAATGGTTCATTAAATTCTCTGATTTATACTTATAGAATAATTAAAAATAAAAAAAAATTTATAGCAACAAGTCATTATTACAATAAAAACACACTTAAAATTATTGATAATTCTTTAAATAAATTTAAAAACTTAGCTACTAATAAATATTTTCATGATCAAATCTAGCCAAAAAATTTATAAAACTGAGTCAATAATTAAATCTCTTCAAAAAATGAATAAATCTGGATCTAAAACTCTTTGCGTAGTTGATAAAAAAAACACTCTTTTAGGAACTTTTAGTGATGGTGATTTAAGAAAGATTATTTTAAAAGGTACAGATTTAGATAATATCATAGACGGACATTATAATAAAAATCCCACTTTCTTTTATGAAAATATTTACACAAATAAACAACTTATAAGTTCTTTTTCTAAAGATAATTTTGATATTATACCCATAGTAAACAAAGATAAAATTCTTATTAAGATTTTATCTTGGAATGATTTCTTAGATAAGAGTAAGAGCAATAAATTAAAAAAAATAAATACACCTGTTTTGATTATGGCAGGAGGAGTTGGTGAAAGATTAAAGCCTTTTACTAATATTTTACCTAAACCATTAATACCAATAAATGGAAAAGCAGTCATAGAAATAATTATTGATAGATTTTTAGAATTAGGATTCTATAGATTTTTAATTTCAAAAAATATTAATGATAAAATTTTGAATAGTTATTTCCAAAATCATATTAATAAAAAAATAATAAAGTTTATTAATGAAAAAAAAAAGTTAGGTACAGCCGGTGCGCTATTTCATATAAAAAACAAATTTACAGAAAATCTAATTGTTATTAATTGTGATGTACTTCTTGATATTGATTTTAGAGATTTATTAAATTTTCATAAAATTAATCAAAACGATGTTACACTTGTGGTCTCTAAAATAAAATACAAAATACCTTATGGTGATGTCAAAATAGTAGGTAAATCAAAGTTCAAATCAATAAATGAAAAACCAGAATATAATATTTTATCTAATACTGGATGTTATGTTTTTAGCAAAAAGATAAAAAAGGTGCTTAATAAACAACAACAAATTGATATGAATGACTTCATAAAAATTTTATCAAATAAAGATTTTAAAATACAAATCTACAAAATTGATAATGATAAATGGCATGACACTGGACAGTGGAATGAATATGAAAATACAAGAAAAAAATATAATAAATATTAAAGTAGGTGTCATTGGTCTTGGAAGCATAGCTAAAAAACATATACATTATTTAAAAAAACAAAATAACTTCAAAGTTAAAATATATTATTTAAATTTTAATGGGTCTAATCACAGTAAAACTTTTATAAATAATAATTTTCAAAAAACTTTTAAAGATTTAAATTTAATTAAAAAAAATTTTCTTGATTTGATATTTATATGTACGCCCTCTTCTAAACATATCAATGATTATATATTACTAAATAAATATTGTTCTAATTTTTTTATTGAAAAACCATTATGTTTAAACAAAAACTGTCATAAAAGAATAGAAAAATATAAAAATTTTTATATAGGTTATGTCTTAAATCATAAAAAAATAATAAATAAAGTTCGTGATATTATAAATTACAAAAATAAAAAAATTTTGAATGTTGAGATTTCATGTAAAAGTTATTTACCTTCTTGGAGGGCAAATAAAAATTATAAGTCAGGTCATACCTATAATTCTGACCTGAGCGGAGGTATGTTGTATGAATTATCTCACGAATTTGAGTATGCTTACAATTTGTTTGGAAATTATGATATATATAGTTACGAATATAAAACCTCTAATAAAATTGGTTTAATAATCGATAATTTTAAAATAGTCACACGATCAAAGAAAAAAAATTTTTTTATTAATTTTGATTTATCTTTATCATCAAAAAAAATTGAAAGAAAATGCAAAATTTATTTAAGAAATGAAATAATTAATATTGATCTTAATAAAAATAAAATTTTTATTGTAGATAAACATAATAATAAACAATTGTTATACTCTTACAAAGATGATGATATGTATGAAAACCAAATTAATTATTTATTGAAAAAAATTAGTTACCCAAAATCCATTTTTGAGACCAATAACTTTAGGAGTTCTCGCTTTACAAATAATTTTTTATCAAAAATTATAGTTAATAGGTAATATTTAAATTATGATAAATTTTAAAAACACAATAGCTATAATTTACGCTAGATCAGGTTCTAAAAGTATTAAAAATAAAAATCTTAAAAAAATATCTGGAAAAAGTCTTATTCTTCACTCTATAAATTATTTTAAACTACTCGGATTTAAAGAATATTTCGTTTCTAGCGACTCAAATATTATACTTAAAGAGGGTATGAAACATGGAGCTATTCCAATTAAAAGGCCAAAATCGTTATCGTCAGATTCTTCAAATGAATTAGATGCATGGAAACACTCAATAAAAAAACTCTTATTAAAAAATTCTAATTATAAGTATTTATTCACACTTCCTTGTACCTCTCCTATTCGAAGTATTAAAACACTAAAAAAAGCTATGTATGTTATGAATAAAAAAAAACCAGATTTAGTTGTGTCAATAACAAAATCCAATAAATCACCAGATTTTAACATGCTAAAAAGAAATTCAAAAACTGGTTACTTAAATATTTACAATAAAAGATCAACTAATATTTTTAGAAGACAAGACGCAGATCCAATTTTTATTTTAAATACAAATTTTTATATTGCCGATATTAACTTTATTTTAAGAACAAAGAAAATTTTGGATGGAAATGTTTTAGGTGTTGAAACACCAAAATTTGAGAGTATTGATATTGATGATATTGATGATTTTAAATTAAATGAAATAATTTATAAAAGTGTATATGAATAGTAATATTACAAATACTCTATTAGTAGGCTCGAATGGAAGAATAGGCAAAGCTATTTGTGAGCATTTGATTAACAATAATCACAATGTTTTTGGCATAGATATAAAAAATACTAAAAAAAAACATGAGAACTATATTTTTAGTAATGTAAATATCACAAAATCTGCACAGATTGATAAATTTTTTGATACTAATAAAAAAATAAATTTTTTAAATTTAATATATTGTGCCTATCCATTTAATAAAAGTTGGGGAACAAAATTTGAAAAACTAAATTTCAAAAATCTTTCTGAAAATATTACATCTCAATTAACTTCTCAGATTTATTTTTTAAAAAATTTTTTTAATCATTCAATAAAAAATAAGGCAAGAGTAAAGGTTATACTATTTTCTTCAATTCAAGGGCTTGGATCACCGAAATTTGAACATTACAAAAGTCTTAATATGGGTACACCAATTGAATATTCGGCTACTAAGGCATCAGTTATAAATATAACTAAATATTTAGCAAAATATTACAAAGGTTACGGATATAATATTAATTGTATTTCACCAGGTGGCATAAAAGATAATCAAAATAAAATTTTTATAAAAAGGTATAAAAAGTCGTCTTTAAATAATGGTTTACTAGATCCTAAAGATATTCTTTCAACAGTTGATTTTCTAATATCAAACAAATCAAAATTCATAAATGGTCAAAATATAATTGTAGATGACGGTTGGTCTATTTAACACAATGTTTGCAAAATTTAATAAAAAAAATAAATGGCTCTATGAAAATGGATATTTCCTTACTAGCGATACGCAAAGATATTTAAAAACTTTTTTTCATAATGAATTATTTGTTAAATCAATAAAGATAAAAGGTGATATTTTTGAATTTGGAGTTTTTAAAGGAAATTCTTTAATACGATTTGCTACTTTAGCATCTTACTTTAATCCTAAAAAAAAAATTTATGGTTTTGATATATTTGGAAAGTTTCCAATACAACAAAGAGAGAAAGACAATAAATTTATAAAAAAATTCGAAAAAAATTCAGGTTATGGTTTAGAAAAAAAAAGCCTTATAAAATATATGAAACAAAAAAAACTTAATAATTTCGAACTAATTAATGGTGATATATGTAAAACATTACCAATTTTCTTAAATAAACATAACCCAAAGATTTCTCTGCTGCATATTGATGTTGATGTTTATTTACCTACAAAAATAATCTTAGAAAAACTATTTGATAGAGTCACTAAGGGAGGAATTATAATTTTTGATGATTACGGTGTTATTGAGGGTGAAACCTTAGCAGTTGATGAGTTTTTTGAAAAAAGAAAATTAAAGAAAAATTTTTTAACTTATAAAAATTTTAAATCTCCTGTTTTCTATATAAAAAAATAATTGGTACTTAAAACTTTTTTCAAAACAAATTAAGGTATTTTCTAAATTTGAAAAATCAAATAATAAATATAAGTTACTAATATTTATGAATATTATTTGTCACAGAGGATTTTGGAAAAAGCTTTTTGAGCAAAATTCTATAGACTCTTTAAAAAAAGCTATTAACTCAAATTTTGGTGTTGAATTTGACGTTAGAGAATATAAATCAAAATTAGTAATCTCTCATGATATACCAAATGATCATTCGCCTTCATTGAATAAATTTTTACATTTCTATCATCTTAAAAATAAAAATTTATACCTAGCTATAAATATTAAAACTGATGGTATATCAGACATTCTTCTTAAATCATTGAATAAATATAAAATAAATAAATATTTCGTTTTCGACATGTCAGCACCTGAACAAATTTTATACTGGAAGAAAAAAATCAAGTTTTTTTCAAGATTTAGTGATTTGGAGTCTTCTCCAATACTCTACAATCAATCCCAAGGTCTATGGATAGATAATTTTAATATAAAGAAATTTAATTATAAATTGGTAAATGATTGTGTTAGAAAAAATAAAAAAATATGTTTTGTATCACCAGAAATCCATAAAAGAAATTATTCAGATTTTTGGAAGTATATAAAAAAATATAATAATTATAAAAATTCATTTTTATGTACTGATTTATTTTTAAAAGCTGATATATTTTTTAATGATAAGAATGCCAAATAAATCTCAACTATTAATAATTAATAAAGTTTTTGAAACAAAAAAAAGATGAAAATATGTTTTTCAATTGGTGTTCACGATGCCATAGAAGATGCACTAATTTCTAAAAGTATAATTGAAAATAATTTACCAAAAAAATATAGCTCTGAGTTTGTTTGCGGCTTAACTGATCACACATTATCTAGTGAGTTAAGACAAATATTCAAAAAAGTTTTTTTAATTGAAACCCCAAAGACCAAGTTTTATAGAGAGCATCAAAATGATAGAATTCTTCATAGGTGTTTAAGGGTATTTAAGTCAATTTTAATAACAGGATCTTATGCCCAAAAAAAAAATTTTGATTTTATTATATACTTAAGTGCAGGTTCATGGATACTAGATCCAACAAAATTAGAAAAAATATTTAATAAAATAAAACAAAAAGTATTTGCAGTAAGATTAGCAAATAGATCAAAGTATTTGTTAGTTGATGACCACTTTCTAATCGTGAATTTAAAACAAGCAAAAAAATATAATATTTTTAATATTAAATCTTCAAGCAGAGTATTTAGCCCTATAGGTATAAAATATAATGAAATTCATGGCATATTATATATGTGGTTAAATTCTGTTCCTTTTGGAAAAGTCTACGTTTACTCTAATTTACACAATGCTATAGATGCATTTGGTCATACACCTTATACATCTAACCCTTTAATTTTTGATATTGACTTTAATTTTCTTCATTCCAATAAAGCATTTAAAAATATTTATATTCTTCGTGCTTTGTACATAGAAAAATACGTAAAAAAGAAAAATAACATTATTACTAGATTTATAAGCAAAATATCTATTAATAAAAATTTATATAAATATAATAAAATGAAGTTACCTATACTTAAAACTAATTATAATAATCAAAATTTTTATAAACCATTTTTAAACTACAATCATAAAATTATAAAATAAATTGTATATAGATTTCAAAAAAAATCTAAAAGACTTAGATAACTATTGATGAAGTTATAATAATGGAAAAATGTAAAATTTGATAATAATCAAGCAACGACACAAAAAGGTTTTTTTTATTCAATTTATAAAAAAAGAATGGATTAATGAGTAATAAATTTTAAAATTTTGATTATGAAAAAAAGTTTTTTTAGTTGGTAGAATTAATAATGTAAATTTATTTTTTTTTTCAATACTTTTTTTAATTTTAAGTTTACTTGAATTATTTGGAATAGGCCTTGTAGGCTTAATAATTGAGAGAGTATTTAGTAATAACGCCCTTTCCTTAAATCTTACTTTTCTAAATTTAAAGATATCCTTAAAGGAACTTGATGTATATTTGCTTGTAGGTCTTGTGTATTTTATAAAAACTCTTTTGGCGATTTTAATAAATTTTATAATTTATAAATATGCACTATATAAAACATCAGATTTAAGAATAAATATTGTATCTTCGTATTTTGCAAATTTTAATAATCTTTATTACCAAAATAATAATGAAACTATCAACTCTATTAATAATTATTGTGAAGATTTCTATCAAATTTTTTTCTTAGTTCATAGGTTGTTATCTGATCTCATATTGGCAATAGCTTTATTTATTTATTTATCCTTAATAAACGTTTATATCTTTATCTTTTTCATTCTGTCGGCAATTTTATTTATATTTTCTTACAATAAGTTAATAAAATTAAATGTAAGATTCGGATTCAATGTAAATGAGTCAAGATATTCAATTACAAAAGAATTAAGAGATACTTTTTCTATAAAAAAAGAAATCTATATATATGGAAAAATACAAATTTTTCTTGATTTTATAAAGAAATCATCTGAATTAATTGCCAAAAATCAAACTATAATCAAACTAATTTCTTCCTCTCCAAGGTTGGTTTTAGAGTTAATTTTCATTTTATGTATTTTGACTTCTCTAGTTATATCTATAAATAATTTTGAAATTGACTATTTTCTAATTGGAATAGTTTTCTTAATAACGATAAAAATTATACCAGTGGCACAGCAATTTTTAAACTTTTTGTCTTCTTTGAATTCTACTACTGACTCTTTAGATAGAATAAAATTACTCTTACAAAGTTCTAATAATCATTTTGATAATATTGATAAAACTTACTCAGACCATAAATTTAAAATTTCCATGGATAGAATTGTTTTACTAAAAAACAAGACTTCATTTTTGAAAACAAAAATTATTTCTTTAAAGAGTGGTGATCATTATTTTTTATCTGGATCAACTGGTTCAGGCAAAACAACATTAATTGAAAAAATTATAAGCATCAGGGAATCTAAATTTAAATTTTATATTTTTGAAAAAAATAAATTTATTTCTATTTCTAATATAAAAAATTATTGTTCATATGTACCTCAGTCTAGTCAAATTATTAATAATTCAATAATATTTAACATTACACTAACAAAAAATATTAAAAAAATTGACCAAAAATGTTTGAATGAAGCGCTAGATATATGCGATATCAAACCTCTTTTTAAAAAATTCAAAAATGGTATTAACGAAAATATTGGAGAAAAAGGAAAAAAATTATCAGGTGGTGAGATACAAAGAATATGTATAGCTAGAGCATTATATTTCAAAAGAAATATACTAATACTAGATGAGTCAACTTCTGGTTTAAATCAAAAACTAGAAACGAAAATCTTAAAAAAAATAAAACTTATTTATAAACAAAAAATAATAATATTAATTAGTCATAATAAAAATTTAAAAAAATATTGTAATAAAGAAATTAGAATTTACTGAATGAAGTTAACTCAAAAAAAAAAATTAAGTAATAAAATTATTATTGTTGATGGCTTTACTGCCTCTGGCAAAGGTATTTTTTGCAAATATCTTCAAACTTTCAACAAAGTATCTAAAATGAATGTCGATCATATTTTTGCTGAAATAGGGTTTTTAGTAAAAAGAAATAAAATCGATAAAAATTATGCCATTTCACTCTTTAACAATAGATTAGATATGTACTACGAAAATGATTTTCTCTCTAGAGACTTAAATTTTAGACCTTATGATGACTCAAGTATTTTTCAATCAAATCAGGTAATGTATTACCTAAAAAATCTTTTTTCTAAAGATGGAGATAGTCAATTAAAAAGAATATCAGAAAATCATAAATATTTTTTAATAATGAGTCATTTTTCATCTCCATATAAAAACTTTTTTTTTGAATGTCTTGGTAAAGATTTAATGTTTATATCTATGGTTAGACATCCTGTTTATATTTTTGACTTCTGGTTAGATCATTTCAAATCAATTAATTCTGATAGCCCAAGAATGTATAAATTTCTTTATAAGAAAAAAAATCAAAAACTTTTTTGGTATGAGGGTGGGGGGCCAAAAAATACTGAAAATTTATATGATCGAGTAATTAAAAGTATGCTTTACTTAAAAAGGATTGATGATTCTATTAACCCTTACTATAGTGAAAACTTTATCCAGATACCATTTGAAAGCTTTATATATAATACTGAGGACGTAGAAAAATTAATTACTAAAAAAATAAATATAAAACAGACAACAAATACAAAAAAATTTAAATTTAAAAATAATTTGCCAGAGGATCCGTACATATATAGAAGTATGAACAGAAAAAGATTTGGTTGGAAATTAAATAGATCAAAAGAAACAAAATCGATATTCGATAAAAGAATTTTAAATATAAAAAAAAATGCATCAAATTTTTATTTTAAAGAATTTCAGAAAATTTATAAAGAATATGAACTTTTGCATGATCTGCCTTTTTATCAATGATTAACATAATTATTACAGGTTCAGAAGGCTTCATTGGAAAACAGTTAACTAACCATTTTAAATCTCAAAAAGGATATAATGTTTACCCCTTAGATATTATTAGTAAGACTAATAATAGTTCAAAAATAATAGATCTTAATGACAAGAAAAAATTATTTAAATATTTTAGAGATAAAAAAATTGATTATATTTTCCATTTGGCAAGTATAAGTGATATTGATTTCTCTGTAAAATATCCAGAAAAAACACTAATAAATAATATATTTTCTCTACTAAATGTCTTAAACCTATCTTTATATTTAAATATTAAAAAAATTATTTTCTCAAGCACAATATATACAAAAGGAAATAAAGGAAGTTTTTATAGAATTTCTAAAAATACTTGTGAGGATATAATTATGGAATACCAAAGACTTCATAAATTAGACTTTGCAATAATTAGATACGGCTCAGTTTATGGAAATGGCGCACCCCATACTAATTCTATAAAAGACTTGGCTCTACAAATTAAAAAGAAAAGAATTGTTGTAAGAAAAGGTACAGGGGAAGAAATCAGAAGTTATATAAATATAAACGATGCAATTAATTTAACAGCTAGAATAATTAAAAAAAAATATACTAACGTCTTTGTCGATATCAAGGGGTCAAGTTTGCTAAAATCTTCAAATTTAATAAAATACCTCCAAGATAAATATGAAAATAAAAAATTTATATTTGATGGTAAGGAGAATTTCCATCATTACAGATTGAGTCCAAAATCAAAAGTTATTTATAAAAATATAAAATTACTAATCAAAAAAGATCTTAATTCTTTAAAAGAGGAGATATATCAATATACTCAAACAATCCTTAATGACAAAAAATAATCTTAAATGTCATATTTGCAAATCGTCAAGATGTAAAAAAGTTGCCTCTGAAATAAGAGAGGGAAAATATGAAGTTTATAAATGTTTAAATTGTGAAGTAGAATTTATAAAAGACTATAAAGAAATTAATTATTCAAAAAATTACAAAACGAGAATGTTCAAAGAAAACTCAAGTGATAAGCTAAAAATCGAACAGAGGATTTATTCATTAAAAAATACTCATAAATTTTTAGAAAAATTAATAAAAAGAAAAAATATTAAAAATATATTAGAAATTGGTCCTGGTATGGGTATGACATCTAATTTTTTAAAAAAAAAATTTCCAAAGATAAGAATTTCTGCACATGAAATCGATTTAAGAAATGATAAGTTTTTAAGTAAAATTAATTATGAGAATATTTATAGAGATTTAAAAGATATTAAAAAAAATAATTTTGATTTAATATTTTGTATTCACTTAATTGAACACATTATTAACCCTCATATTTTTTTAAAAAATATTCGATCTTTATTGAATAATGGAGGTTATTTTTTTGCTATTACCCCAAATACAAATAATATTTATTTTAAAACACTACCAAAAAAAAATATGAAAATATTTAAAAAGTTTTTTTATCATGTTGCGCATCCCTTTTATTATAACGTTAGGTCTTTATCATACTTACTTAATAAATATTTATTAAAATCTCAAATTTTTACTGTTCAAGAGTATTCCTTAAAAAATTATTTTAATTGGTATATTAATGGATCACCCTCTAAAGATATTTTAGATGGAACATACATAGATAAAAATCTTGAGGAGTTTGATTTTTTCTTTAAAAAAAATATAGACAATAAAAACTATGGTTCTGATATTTTTTCTTTATATACTAAAATTTAAAATTAATTGTATATTTTAAACTGTCTGATACGTTATTTGAATATTAATTAATGAAAATATGCAGATACAAAATAAATGACAGTATTTATTACGGTGCCCTAATCATCAAAAATGACAAAAAATATATAAATAGATTACAGAATGATATTTTCTCTAATAACGAAATTGTTAAAACAAATATATATGAAGAAATTGACAATATATTGTTTTTACCTCCGTGCGAACCTACAAAAATTGTATGTTTAGCTATAAATTATAAGGGTATTACAAATTATTCAAAAGATAGGCCGGAACCAGTTACTTTTTTAAAATCTTATAATTCATTGTGTATTCATGGTGACCCTATATCAATTCCATTTAATGACTTAAACTCTTGGGGAGAAGCCGAACTGGGCATCGTTATAAAAAAAAAAATTACTAAAACAACATCAAACAAAAAAAGTAATATACTTGGCTATGTTTTAGCCAATGACATCACAACGCAAAATATTTACAATAGGGATCATCATCTAGCTCGAAGTAAATCTTCAGATAGATATTGTCCTATTAGCAAATACATAGACACCTCATTTAATCCTAAAGATCAGCAAATTGAATTTTTTCATAATGAGACACTTTTAAGGAGTGGAAAAATATCTGACATGATTATGAGTATAGATAAAATATTAACTTTTATTTCCTCTTGGATGACTATTTATCCTGGTGATATCATACTTACTGGATCACCACCTCGAGTTCAAGATCGCATCTACATTAAAGAAGGAGATGTTTTAACTTGCAAATGTGAAGGTCTTGATGATTTAGAGAACAATATTGACTCAAAGTAAATATTTAGTACTAGATTTTGATGGTGTTATTTGCAATTCTGATAAAGAATGTTGTCTTGTAGCTATTATTACTTGGAATAAAATTAATAATATCAATCAAATAGTAGAGTTTGATAAAATTGAACATATTTTCTATAAAAAATTTTGTTTGCTACGACCATTTATAAAAGGTGCAAAAGAATACTACTATTTAATGAAATTTTTAAATCAAAAAAATAATATAAGTATAAATAATTTTATTAAATTTAAAAAAAACGAATTAGATACCAAAAAAATTAGTATATTTGAGAAATTATTTTATGAAACAAGAGAAGAGATTAAAAAAGACAATTATCAAAACTGGCTAAGTTTAAATTACGTTTATATAGAAGTTATAAATTTTGTTAAACAATATTTTCACAATAGATTTATTATACTTACTATGAAAGATAGAAAATCTGTTTATGATATAATTAAAAATTATCTACCAAATTTAAATAAAAATTTAATTTATGATTTTAAAGCAATAAAAAATAAATTAGATGGTTTGGAAAAAATTAAAACTGACTTTAATTTAAATAAAAGTCAAATTATATTCGTTGATGATATTCCAGATCATTTAATTTCCCCAAAAGATAACAATTACAAGGTTTGTTTATCCAATTGGAATAATAAGAACAATGATTTATATTTAAAATTTGCTAATAAATATAAAATAAAAGTTATTAATAATATTACAGAATTGAAACTATTTATATGAATTCATCTCGAAAAATTGTTGTTGGTATTCCTGCAAGAATGGGTTCTACAAGATTCCCAGGTAAACCCTTATGTAAAATTAATGGTATCCCAATGATCGAACATTGTTATAGAAGAGCAGAATTAGCAAAAAATGTTAGCGAAGTTTTTTTAGCAATATGTGATAAAGAGTTAGAGGAATTTGCTTTGAGTAAAAAATTTAATTATGTAATGACAGATATGAATATTCAACGACCAGGTCTAAGAGTTGCAGAAGCTTGTAAACAGAAAAATTTAAATGATAGAGATATAGTTGTAGTAATACAGGGTGATGAGCCACTAACATCCCCTAATATGATAGATTTATCAATCAAACCTTTTTTTGAAGAAACACAAAGTGACATAGAAATTGTTAATTTATGTAAAGAAATTGAAATGGAAGAAATGAAAGATCCTAATGAGGTTAAAGTTGTTTGCGATTTAAATATGAATGCAATGTATATGTCGAGATCATTTATACCATCAATAGATCATGAAGAAATTAGATCAAAATGGTATAAACAAGTTTGTGTAATGCCATTCACATGGCAGACTTTAAGAAAATTAAACTTTACACTAAACCCAACTTCTTTAGAAAAGCAAGAGTCAATAGAAATGCTTAGAGCATTGCAACATGGTATTAAAGTAAAAATGATTGTCTCAAATGAGTTAACCAAGTCTGTTGATTGTGAGAATGATAGAATACAAGTTGAGAAATTAATGTTAAATGATATCTATTACCACAAATACAAAAATATAAGATGAATAATTTAAAAACAAAACTGTTATCAGGAGAAATAGTTTATGGTACTTGGTGCAGTATGTCCTCTCCTAGTTTAGTCAATGCTCTGGGCTTTTCAGGTTTAGATTATTGTGTTTTAGACTTAGAACATGGCATGTCCAATTTTGAAACTTTAGAGAATATGGTTAGATCTGCTGAAGTTACAAATATGACCCCAATTATTAGAACTTCAAACTCAGATAAACAACATATTTTGAAATGCCTTGAAACTGGAATTAATAATATACTTATCCCAAATATTTCTACTTTAGAACAGGCGGAAGAAGTAGTAAAATACTGTCGTTATCAACCTGAGGGTTCAAGAGGTATTTCCCCTTATACAAGGTGTCACGGTTTTGATGATACCAATTTAAAAAATTCAACAAAAGAACTTAATGAAGAAATGTTAGTCGGAGTTCTTGTTGAGGGAATTGAAGGCCTTAAGAATCTTGATTTGATTAGTAAAGTTCAAGGACTAGATTTGATATACTTAGGGTTATTCGATGTGTGTCAATCTCTAGGCCTTCCAGGGCAAATTGATCATCCAAAAGTTAGAGATAAACTAGATGATTATAATATTATAATTAAAAATAATAAAAAATTTTCAGGATGTATGTCAAATACTTATGAGAACGCTAACCTTTTAAAAGACCTTAATTACAACTTTATCGCATTCTTAAACGATGGTGTTGCTGTAAAAAATTATTTCACTAATTTCTTAGACTACATAAAATCTAAATAAATATTTTTAGCAACTGTCACAATGTGACTCTCTTTGTTATTATTACTTTTCAAAAAGTGTTTCTGTAAAATTTCTCTTTTTTTTGGTTTTTGAAAAAGAGAAATAATTTTTTCATCATTATACTTAGAAATATTTATAGTCTTGCACCCAATTAGTTTTGCCATTTCAATTGCTTTTTGATTTTTGATTTTTAATTGAAAATTGGAGTTAATCAAAAGAATTTTTGATTGGGAATAAACAGCCTGAAATAAAACATCTGAGTCGTGTCCTAAAACAAATTCTGAACTACTAATTAATTTGTTTGTTTTTCCATATATAATTTCAAAATTGTATGGATTTTTTTTGTAAAAATGTTTATTTGAGCAACAAATTATTATTTTTATACCATATTTGTATCCGATATTTGTTAAAAAATTATTAATTTCCAAATAATATTTTTCTATATCACTAATAATTGGTTTAAAGTTAAAAAGAGCATTATCTCTATTAAAGATTTGAAATTCATCAACATAAATAAGCCTTTTAAATTTTTTACTATTTATATTCAGAATTTGAGGGCTATTTATTGATATAATTTTTTTTGGTTTGATATTTTTGATCCAATATTCATGAGAATTACCTGGTGTAAAAAGTATATCCGGCTTTTGATAAATTAATGTTTTTTTATAGATTAATCTTTTTATTATTAGTGGAATTCTAGGAACCGCGTACTTTATATATTTCAAACTAAAAAAACTATCTGAAATTTTATTATATATTGACTTGGTTTTTACTAATTGAGCTACCTTATATGGTAAATAATATTTTCGATTAATTTTTTTTAAATACTTTAATAACCAAAAAATATCAACGGAAATAATATCATCAAATAAAAAAATTGATTTATTGTTAATTTTTTTATTTATAAAAATTATAAGATCATTTTTATTACGTATATTTATATAAATACATTTTGAATATTTCTTGAACTTTGAATTATATCTGTATTTATAAAGCCTTTCTTTTTTAAAAAAAATATTTGAAATGTCTAAAATATAATATTCATAGTTAATTTTATTTAAAGGGGGATAAACAAAATGATTTGAAGTAAGAGGCATACAATGAATTTGAAATACTCTAATTTTCATATTTATTTTATTTGTTACCATTTAATTTGAGGTATCTATAAATTATTTATTTTTTATAATTATTCTTTTAAATATATTTTATCTATTATAAAGATTATAATCGTTTTACAAATTTATAATGAAAGTTCAATTTTTAATAGATAATAAAAAATCATGGATAATAAAATATATTAAAGCCTTTATAAATAATAATAATCTTGGACATAAATTCATTTTAATTCACAGTCAAAATTTATTAAAAAAAAGTGATATTACATTTATTTTATCTTCGTTAAAAAAGGTAAGTATTTCGAATTTAAGTAAATCATTGCATAATATAGTTATTCATCCTAGTAAACTACCAAAGGGGAAGGGTATTTCACCTCTAGAGTGGCAAATTCTTGAGGGAAAAAGTTTAATATGGTTCACTGCTTTCGAGGCTAATAATAATTTTGACTCCGGTGATATTTATTATCAAAACTTTGCGAAATTAAAAGGAATTGAGTTAAAGGATGATTTAAAAAAAATACAATTTAGAGAAACAGTTAAAATTATAAAAAAAATTATTAAATCATTTCCAAATCTTAAAGGAAAAAAGCAATCAGGACTGTCGTCTTATTATAAAAAAAGAAATAAATTGAGTAATAGGTTAGATATAAATAAAACCATTAAAAATCAACTTAATGTTTTAAGGATAGCAGATAATGATAATTATCCAGCATATTTTGAATATA
>CABZCN010000001.1 GCA_902524245.1 uncultured Alphaproteobacteria bacterium | reverse complement strand
TAAAATTTTTAGATGGAAACTGGGTTTTTGAAGTAGTTGATCAAAATCAAAATTCTGTAAATGTTGTATTTTCTAAAACTCTTCCAAATCTAGTAGAAGAAAATAGGGGTATTATCGTTGAAGGAAAATTTATTGATAACATTTTTGTTGCAGAGATAGTTTTGGCCAAACACGATGAAAACTACATGCCCCAAAGTGCTATAGACAAACTTAAAGAAGAGGGAATATGGAGAGGAAATTAATTGATATCTTATTTAGGTAATAGCTTTATTTATATTTCGTTAGTGCTAACTATCTTGTTTTATATAAATTTATTAAAGAAAGTAATTCCATCAACTACTTCTTCTTTAAAATTAATTTATTTTATAAACCTCATTCCCTTTGGACTTTTAATATATGCATTTTCAATTTCAGATTTCACTTTATTGAACGTTGTCGAAAATTCTTATGTTGATGATCCTTTTTTTTATAAAGTGACATCTGCCTGGGGCAGTCATGAGGGATCAATTTTATTGTGGGTTTTTTTAATTAACCTATTTGGAGTTTTTTTCCTTTATAAAAATCAAACTGTTGAGATTCATAAAAATATATTGTTTATATCAACTCTATTTATTCTTTATGTGATAGTTAGCTCAAATCCATTTATTTATGTAGAAGCAAATGAAAACGTATTAGGTTTGGGTCTGAACCCAATCTTGCAACATTTTTTATTTGTAATTCATCCACCAACATTGTTCCTAGGATATATTGGTTTAATTGTTCCCTTTGTGATATCTGCACATATGCTAGTGAGTAAAAACTTTTCAGAAAAATTATTCAAAGAAATGTTGATTTGGTCAAAAATTTCATGGTTTTTTTTAACTGGAGGAATAGTTTTAGGCTCGTACTGGGCATACTCAGAACTAGGATGGGGAGGTTGGTGGTTTTGGGATCCAGTAGAAAACATCTCACTAATCCCATGGTTATTAAATACCGCCTTGATACATTCTCTTCAAGTTTCAATCAAAAGTAACCAACTAAAATTATGGAGCCTAAATTTAGGGCTTTACTGTTTCATTGCATCAGTGTTCGGAACTTTTTTGGTTCGTTCAAATTTAATTGTATCTGTTCATAGTTTTGCAACAGATCCACTCAGAGGATTATTTTTGATTATTATAATCGCATATTTGCTAGCAATGACGGTAAGGCTAAATATAAAAAGTATTTCTAATTTCAATGAGGACTCTTTTGATTTAATTAGCAGAGAGAGTTTTCTTTTATTAAATAATATATTTTTTATTTGTTCTGCACTAGTTGTCTTCGTTGGAACAGTTTATCCATTGTTTAGCGAAATGATTCTTAAGACATCAGTGTCAGTTGGAGCACCATATTATAATTTCGCATTTAATTTGTTACTAGCACCATTAATTTTATTCATGGCATTTGCACCACAGATAAGTTGGGGAAAACATGAAAAAAAAGATAAACAAATACCTTTTATAATAATTTTTTCATTATTGTTTTGCTTGGTATCCTATTATTTTTTTAATAATTTTTATTTTGCACTTAGTGTATTTATTACATTTCCATTATTTTTAAAAAGTATTTTAGTTTTAAAAAATAATTTTAACAAAAATATAAGTTTTTATTCTCAATGGCTGGCTCATTTGAGTATTGGTTTTTTTATTATAACAGCTGTATATACAGAACAATTTGACTATGAAGAAAACCTACTATTTGAAAAAGAGTCCACTAATGAAATAAAACTACAAAATAATAAAACTGCCATAATAAAAAATATTAAAGAGGAAAAATTCCAAAATTATCAAAAAATATCAGTGGACTTATTAATTTCTGATGGACAAAAAGGAAAAGAGCTCTCGCCTTCAAAAAATATCTACCAGCCCTCAGGGCAAGTAACAAATGAGGTCAGTACTACTAATAACCTCTTTGGTCAATATTATACAACAATATCAACAATTGAGAGCAATAAGGTTGGGATCAATTTAGTATATAAACCATTTATAAATTTATTATGGTTAAGTGCAATTATGCTTATTTTTTCAATATTTTTATCTGTTATTAAAAAACGATGAAGAGACATCTATTAATACCTCTAGTTGGATTAGTAGTGTTAGTTGTAAGTGTGATATTTTACTTTAATCAAGCAACTAACAAAAATAATTCAAGAGATGAGATATCGAATTTAATATTTGAAACACGAGACTTTTATAACAATGAGTTAATTAATGAAAATACATTAGGTGAATTTTACATTGTAAATTTTTTTGCTTCTTGGTGTAAGCCATGCTTAGTAGAGCACCCTTTGTTAATGGAAATGAAAAAAAAAGGTATAACAATTATTGGTATTAATTTTCGAGACGATGAAGATAATTTTAAAGAGTGGATCAAAGAACATGGAAATCCTTTTGAATACATTTTAAGAGATGATGGTACCATCGCTTATGAGATGGGTTTAATTGGTGTTCCAGAGACATTTTTTATAGTTAATAAAATGACTCAAAAAAAGATACAAGGGCCTTTATTTTATGAAGATATCGAAAAGTATTTATAAACTGATTATACCATTGTTAATAATTCATATATCTGTAATTAGCTTTGCAGGCGTAAATGAGTTAAGCGACTATTACAAAACAATCAGGTGTCTAGTTTGTGAAGGTCAGAGCATTCAAGAGTCTGATACAGAGTTTGCAATAAATTTAAAAGAGCAAATACAAAAAAAATATAGCTCTGGAATATCCATTGAGAAAATTAATCAAGAATTAATCAAAATTTATGGTGAAGAAATATCTTTTAATCCACCTAAAAATCATATTCTACTTTGGGGAGCGCCTTTGATCTTACTTATAATTATTTTTATATTTATTAGAAATAAAATTAGATTTTTTAATAAAATATAAAATAAGTTATCTAATCAAATTGTACTTATTAAACCTCAATCTTTTTCTCTCGTTAGATGGTAAATGTTTATTCAATCTTCTATTTATTAAGCCAAATAAACCAATAATCAATAATGTTAACAAAATAAAGTAGAAGCCAACAATTGGATAAGGAACAAAAGGATTAAAGGTTTTATCAGCGAAATAACTAGCATAATAAATCGCATCTCCTTTTTGTTGCCACGCTGGAAAACCAGTAAAAAACACCAATGTTGTTGCATGAAACATAAAAATTGCTTCATTTGTGTAAGAGGGCCATGCCAAACGGAGCATAGTTGGCCATATGATGCGTCTGAATTTTTTAATCCCTGTAAAACCAAATGCATCTGCTGACTCTAAATCTTGACTTGGTACAGCACGTAATGCTCCATAAAAAATCTCTCCTGCGTAAGCAGATGTGTTAAAAAATAAAACAATTAAAGCTCCTAACCAAGCTTTAGTAAGCCAACGCGTTTCAACTGTAACAACAAGAAATCCTAGATCAATATCAAATCCTAATCTTGGTAAAAGAACAAATAAATCATATGCAAAGAAAAATTGAATGAATAAAGGAGAGCCTCTAAAAATAAAAATAAATAATCTACAAGGAGCACTAAATAGAGATAGATTTGAATTTTTACCTAAAGCCAGAACTGTTGCAAAGAAAAATCCAAGGAGTAATGCCAAGATGGCAAAGTATATGTTCCAAATCATTCCCGAACCAATTAATACAAATTGCTCACAAAGTGTTATGTCAGCTTTTGGTAAAAGTCGCTCTCCATAACCTATAGATCTAAGGCCATAATCAGATAGTGTTTGAAAACAACTCGACATCAGCCTGCCTTACCTGCCATGGTGGCTTGTCCTTGAGAAAGACGAGCTGATATTTTGTCTAATACAGATTGTGATAAGTAAGTTAATGATAAATAAAAAATCATTAGTACTCCAAAATACCAAGCTCGCCAATCAGGATGCGGGTACTCATATACACCAGTTTTAATTCCACCTAGTTCTTTAGCCCAATAGACTATATCTTCAATGCCAAGGAGAAAAAGAAGTGGGGTTGCTTTAATTAAAATCATCCACAGATTGGAAAGACCTGGTAATGCATAAATCCACATTTGTGGTATGAGAATTCTTCTAAAAATTTGACTTTGAGATAAGCCGTAAGCCTCTCCTGTCTCTATTTGAGATTTTGGAACTGCGGCCATAGCTCCAGACAAAACGTTTCCGGCAAAAGCTCCAAAAACAAAGCCAAAAGCAAGTAAAGCTAGAGAAAATCCATAAATATCGTGCACCCACTCGCTAGCAGTGTTTAAAGGAAGTTTCGCAGCTGCACAAACGACAAAATCATTACCTTGCCTAATTGGCTCAGTAACATCAGAACATAAAACTTTATGGCGCAAATATTCAAATGCTTGATCAAGTGCTATTGGAATAAATAAAAAGAAAACTATATCCGGAATACCTCTTATCATCGCAAGATACCCTTTCCCTAAAGAGCGAATAATTTTAAATGAAGATCTTGAAGCAGTAGCGCCTGCAAAACCAAATGCCATTGCCAATGGAGCAGCCAAAGAAAGCAAACCCATAACAACTAAGAAAGAAAAATAAAATGACATATGTTTTGCTGTTGTGACATAACATGATAGCCACATTAATCCTTCTATGGTTTTAGGGTCTACACAATAACTAAACATTTTGAAATTCCTCTTGTGTAAATGTTTTTTGAGGGGAAAAATCTCGAATTAAACTATTTCTTTCTCCCGTTAAAACCTCATCTATACCAAACTTACCAGCCAAAGGTGCATTAGTTATACCTGAATGCATTACTGCTAAATATATACCATTTAATTTTTCACCTTTTTGATTTATGAGGCGTCCAATTTTAGGCCTTCCATCAATTGGCAAAGGTCGTTTACCAAGTGTAAAATGATCTAAAATCATATTACCATTATAGTTGAGCCTAGTTGCCATGTCTTGGATAAGTTTTTTTGCTGTGCCCTTAATGTTTTCCTCTTGGCTTGAGTCATCGTCAAATTTTCCACCTATTACTAGTCTTCCTTTGTCATCCTGTCTTACATGGAAATCAAAACCTGTGATTGGGTATTTTAATAATTGGGGCAATGGTTTTGTATAAACTAATAAACCTAAACTTGAATGCATTTCAAAAGGAATATTAATTGTTGATAATAATTTTGGAGCACCAAGTCCAGCAGTTAAAATTACCTCATTATCATTAATAATTTCATCATCAGTTTTGACACCAATAACATTGTTGCTATCACATATTATCTCATCTACGTAAGTTTTTAATATTTTCGATCCACTAGCTTTAAAAAGTTCTTTAGTTGCTCTAACACCATCAATGGCCAAGTCATCAACACCAAAGCCGGCCACAGTTGGAATGTTATTTAAATTAGGTAAATATTTTTTTAGTTCAGATTTAGTTGATATTTTTACAGACTGTCCCCAACTTTGATGCTGTTTTATAGTTTTTTGAAGCTCTTTCTCTTCTTGATCCCAAATAAATGCTCCTTTTGATGTATAATTTAAGTTTGAAATATAATTTATTAATGTTGGCCAGTAATTCATATTAGCCAAACGAAAATTCGCATAGCTTTTATCATTACTGGCATAACCATTTACCCAACCCCAAGTGTTTGATGTGGCTTGGTTTTTATCACCAGGTAAATGTGATGATAGGACAGTTATCTTATCTACACCATTTTTGTAAGCATGGTAGGCAAAGGATGCACCTACAATTCCTGCCCCAACTATAATCATTGTAAGACAGATTTTATATTATGTTTCAATGTTTCTTGATTAAATATTATTATGAAAAAAAGAGGACGGCTACTCCGTCCTCTTGTTATGTAATTTAAATTAAATAATTTTAAAAAGTTGCGGCTTCAAAACCAAACCACTTTTTAATAAGTGCATTTAGTGATCCGTCATCTTTCATGGAGCTAATAGCTGCATTCATTTTGGCTTTTAACTCTGTATCAGATTCACGGATACCCATTCCAACACCTCCGCCGATAGATACTTCTCCTATATTTGCAAATTCACCGTTTGATTCTGCAATAATAGATGCAAGGTAATCACCATCTGCCAAGACAGCATCAGCTTCACCGTTTTGCACTGCAGATATAGTTTCTTCTGCTGTTGCAAATTCAACTAAAGTTGCTCCACTTTCAGCAACATATCCTGCCTGAATAGTTGCAGTTTGTGCAGCAATAACAGCACTATCTACATCAATGTCTGCGCCGCTCATTCCCATGTATACTGATGGAGATGGTGGAAAATAATCTTGTGTAAAGTCAATCACCTCATCACGCTCTGCGGTTATTGACATACCAGCAATAATCGTATCGTAGTTACCAGACACTAAATTAGGAATGATAGAGTCCCACTCATTTATAACCCAAACGCAATCTAGATTTGCACGAATACAAAGCATGTCTCCAACATCTTTTTCGAAACCATCAACTTCGCCATTATCGTTAATAAAATTATATGGAGGATAAGCACCTTCTGTGCCCATTCTTACTGTTTCAGCAAAAGCAGAACCAACTAAAAAGAGCGCAGCAAATGCTGATAGTATTATTTTTTTCATAATTTTCTCCTTGTTCTTCCTCTATTTCTTCGAATAAATACTTAATAAAATATAAACTAAAATAGACTAAATAGATAAACTTTTTATAAAAATGCTTAGAATATTTGATTAATTATGATGAGTAGAACAAATCTGCGTTGATTATACTACCGTTTTGAATATCAATATTTTGATAGCGAATATTTCCCTTAATTTTTGCTGTTGACTTAATATAGATATCTTTAGCTTGAATGTCTCCGTCAACTTCACCCTCAACTGTAATAGTATCAGCAGTAATAGTTCCCTTAACATAAGAACCTGGTTTTAAATTAATGGTTGATGACTTTAAAGTACCTGTTAAATGCCCAGAGAAATCTAGATAGTCTGTGGACTCGAGAGAGCCATTTATTTTTATATCTTTTGCTAAAGTTGACTGATTGATAGTGCTCTCAGTATCAAACATAAATTCAGTTTTTACTTCAGGTTTTTTTTCACTAGATCCAAATAATGCCATTATTGATCATCCTCATGGTTTTCTTTAATTTCATCTTCTTTAACTTCATCAGTAGAAACTGGTGAATAAGATTGGACACTTCCCCTATGTCTTAAAGTACCTTGAATTTTTGCACCATAATTTACTTGTAATGAATTATATTCAATTGCTCCTTTGATATTTGCAGAGTTGTTAACGATCAAATAATCCTCTGAATTTATCTCACCATCTACACTCCCAGAAATGGTTATCTCTTGACCTGACATGTCTCCATTAAAAGCACCTTTACTATTAATGTTAATATTTGAAGATTTAAGAGTTCCAGTAAGAGTGCCAGAAATATCTGATGTTTCTGCTCCCTCTATTCGTCCATCAACTCTAACACCTGAACCTATGTTAACAGCTTTGGCATCATTATCTATTGGAGTAGATTGAATTTCATCACTAGCTAACTCAGAATTATTTTCATCCATCTCAGTATTATTATCATCCATTGAGCCATCCTAACACAATCTAAATATTCATAAAATCTAAATTATTTTGTAAAAACATTGAATTGATTAGGTTTTTAGAATCAATAAATCTGATTTTTATAAATTTGATATAAATTAATAAATTAACTTTTAAATCTAATCTTTTTTAGCAATATCTTTGAAATCAAAAAAATGAAATATTACTAAATTATGAAAATACTTGAGCTAAATCAGTTAGAGAAAAAATTTGGTGATAATAAAGTTTTAAAAGGCATTAATCTTATTGCCAATAAAGGAGATGTTGTAAGTATTATTGGAAGTTCTGGTTCAGGAAAAAGTACTATGCTTCGCTGTGTAAATTTTCTTGAAACACCTGATAGTGGAACTGTAAATGTTTGTGGTGAAATTATCAACTGTAGTGATGAAAATTTAAAAAAACCTAGTAAAAATTTACAATCAAAAATTACTTTAATTAGAAAAAAATTGGGTATGGTTTTTCAAAGTTTCAATCTATGGTCACACATGAATATCTTAGATAACATAACAGAAGCTCCTGTGAATGTTTTAGGAATAGATAAAGAAGTTGCTCAAGAACAAGCAATGATACTTTTGAAAAAAGTAGGAATCGAGAACAAGGCAAACGAATACCCCTCTCATTTATCAGGAGGTCAACAACAAAGAGCAGCAATAGCAAGAGCACTTGCCATTTCTCCAGAAATATTATTATTTGATGAGCCGACATCATCGCTTGATCCAGAATTAGTAGACGAAGTCTTATCTGTTATTCGTAATTTAGCTGAACAGGGAAAAACAATGTTAGTTGTAACTCATGAAATGGCGTTTGCTAGAAAAGTTTCAAATAAAGTTATTTTTCTCCATGATGGTCTTGTGGAAGAAGAAGGACATCCTGACACAGTTTTCACAAATCCCCAGTCAGAGCGTTGTAGGAATTTCTTATTTAATAGACGCGAATAATAATTTTTTATAATTTATCACAGTGAATTCATTACTACTGTTCTTGGTAAGACTATTAGACTTTTACACACTTATTGTGTTTTTTTATGTAATCGTGTCTTGGTTATTTCACTTTAACATATTAAATAGTCAAAATATTTTTTTGTGGCGAGTTTTTGAAAGTTTGAGAAAACTAACTGACCCTCCCTTAAATTATATAAGAAGATATTTACCAAACTTAGGCGGCTTAGATATTTCACCAGTACTTTTAATACTAATAATATACTTGTTTAAAGATTTACTGATTGAGTATTGGCCAAGAGGATAATGATAAGGAGAATAAAAAAATGGCAGATATAATTGATGGAAAAGCTTTTGCAGCAAAAATCAGAGCCGAGGTAAAAGAGGACTCAGACAAATTAATCTCTCAAAAACAAGTAGATCCCTGTTTAGCAGTGGTACTAGTAGGTGAAAATCCAGCTAGTAAGGTTTATGTAGGTCAAAAGACAAAAATGGCTGCAGAATGTAATATTAAAACTAAAGATTTCAAATTAGAAGCAAGCACAGATCAAGAAACATTATTAAAATTAATTGATGAGCTCAACAATGATAGCTCGGTTCATGGTATTTTAGTGCAATTACCTTTACCTAAGCAAATTGATGAGAGAAAAGTGATAGATGCAATTGTTGTAGAAAAAGATGTTGATGGTTTTCATGCTATAAATGCAGGAAGGCTTTCCATTGGGGGCGATATGTTGAAAAAAGCTTTTATTCCATGCACGCCTTTAGGCTCTCTATTACTTTTGAAGGATCATGTAGAGGATTTAAAAGGTAAAATTGCTGTTGTAATTGGTAGGTCAAATATAGTAGGTAAACCTATGTCACAACTTTTAATCGAAGAGTCATGTACCGTTACAGTAGTGCATTCCAAAACTAAAGAAATTGAAAAAGTTTGTTCACAAGCAGATATTATTGTTGCAGCCATTGGAAGAGCTGAGATGATTGATTCAAAATGGTTAAAAGACGGTGCTGTTGTAATTGATGTTGGTATCAATCGAATATCTATTACAAAAGAAGATGGAAGTGAAGGAAGTAAAATAGTTGGTGATGTTGATTTTGATAGTGCATCAGAGAAAGCCTCTAAAATCACTCCTGTACCAGGAGGGGTTGGGCCAATGACTATAGCATGTCTGCTAAGAAATACCGTAACATCAGCATATCGTCATGCTGGCCTTGATGACCCAAGATCAATTTAAAAAAAAGTAAAAGTTAATTAAGTTTTAATTTTTCCTGAAATAGTTCCACCAGGACTTGTAACGAGTCCTTGCTCATCTATTATTACTGGACCAGATGCGGGATCAGTGACACCTAACTCAGGGGTAATCTCTTCAAGTAAATCTCTCACTGTATCCAAGTATGCGATCATCTGCTGACGAGCTTTCGCTAAACTATCCTCGTCAATCCACTCCACCACACTGCAATAGGAACGGTCTCCTGTTTTGATGACTTTTCTAAAGATCACACCATCTGGGTTAACAAACTTTTTCATCGAAGCTGTAAAATTTTCAACCTCTCCCTCTTTGACTACAAACTTAACAACACTTATAAATTTTGGCATATTCCAATTTTATTAATATTTTCAACAAAAAATAGATAATTCTAAAAATTTTTATTTTTTGGTAACCCATTTTGGGTTTAAATATTGTATAAATTCGAGATGAACACTAAAAAAGATTCTGATCAAAAATCAAATTACAGCAAAGCGGCTTATGCATGGCTTATGCACGTTACAAGCTACTACAAAAGAATAAGTGATATAGGAATAAATATTGACGAATTAATGGCCCTTAATACTGTAGCTGCTCATTGGCTGTATAAGATTAATACCTCGGACACCAAATCACTTGATGAGTTAATTGAAATGTCATCTGATGAAATTAAAAAATATTTCAAAGGATCAAAACTATCAATATTAAGTATTGCAAATATCCTATCTCAACCTAAAGAGAGTATTCGTAGACGTGTTCAAAAATTAATCGACTATCAATTATTAGCAAAAGATGAGAGTAAAGGGATTATATTGGGAGAAAATTATACAAAAATAATGGGTAGGTTTGGAGAGGTTACTTCTAAAGAACTTGCACGACTAGTTTCAAATCTAAATCAAGTAAAATTCGTTGAAGAAGTATCAGGATTAAATGAAATTAAAAAATTAAAATGAAAAAGCTATTAACATTTTCTTTTTACGATTTTGGGAATTCAGTATTTCCCATGATTATAATTACAACTTTAACTTCTAGTTATTTTGTTAATCACGTCATTGATAATCAACAAACAGGAGCTGCATTATGGCAATTAATTATTGGTATGTCGGGAATTCTAATTGCATTGATGATGCCCTTTATCGGTAAATTATCTGATGCAACTAATAATGGGCGTGTAATTTATTTAAGATTTTTTTCAATTATTTGTATTTTATCTATCGCTGCGTTTTGGTTTGTGCTACCAGACTCAAATTATGTTCTATTTTGTCTTTTTTTATTATTTTTAGGAAGTATCAGCTATGAAGCATCGAATAGTTTGTACAATGCAACTTTAAAAAGTTGTTATTCAAAAGATTTGACTTTTAGCTCTGGAGTTGGTTTTGGAACAGGATACATAGGGGGGGTGCTTGTCCTAATAATAATTCTCTACCTGTTTATACTTCCCGAAGAAAATATCCTAGGATTGAATAAGGATAACCAGACCCCAATTCGCTTCTCGCATTTAATACTATCTTTATGGTTTTTAGTATTTTGTATTCCTTTAATGTTTTTTACTAAGTTCAATCAAAAGGCACACATTATTCCAAATAAAACAACTCACACAATCAAAGATTTGATATGGAATAATGGTCTTACAAATACTGGTAGGTATTTGATCGCAAGAATGCTTTACATGGATGGTTTAATCATTGTGACGACAACAATTGGAATTTTTGGAACTTCTGTAATGGGGATATCAATCAGCAAAATCATAATAGTAGCAATATTGTGTAATATTAGTGGAGCAATTGGGTGCTACCTCTTTGGAATATTTTTCAAAAACGATAAGAAAGTTATTATAACTTCTCTTGCATTGCTCTCCGCTATTATCATCTCCATGTCAGTAAACACTAATCCGACTGTGTTTATTATTCTTGCAGTATTAGGTACCTTTTTTTCAGGACCTCTACAAAGTTCTAGTAGAGTTGTCATGGCAAAACTCATACCTGATGAAATGCAGGGATTAGGATTTGGTATGTTTACTTTTTCAGGAAAGGCAACAGCTTTTTTAGGACCCCTTTGTGCTGCAGCGATTACTTTTTTATTCTCTCAACGTATCGGCTTTGGATTTTCAATAGTGCTACTTCTATCGGGTATGTTACTTATGTTAAAGGTTAGCTACCAGGATAATTAGAAATTTAAAATCTTATCTCTTATTTCGTAGAAGTCATTTTTTGAGATTGCTTGTGACAAACTAAAGAAAGTATTTTTCTTTTCGTTACATCTTTTGTAAGCCTTTAAAAAAGATGAATAAGGCGTATAACATATTGAAGGGGTTTGTAATATACCTTCCCAACAAAAAGTTTTTAACTCAGATTGTTGATCCTGAATTTTAAATTGACCCAAATCTATACATTGAAATAAGTTTTTTAGTGTAACTATATAATAATCTAAAGGTATTTCCTGTATTTCTAAACTTGGAAATAAAGAAGGCTCTGTATTTTCAAATGAACTATTTGCTTCAGAAAGATATTGGCATTCCTTTGCTATTATTGAAAATTCATCAAATATACTTGTGGAGGATATATCAGCACCACTTGCATCTTTTAAAATAATTTCACTAGGACTCATTCCATGTTTTAATCGACTCTTTTTTAAAGATTGGCTGATCTCTTTTTTGATTTTCTGACAATGTTTTTCTATCTGTTTTAAACTTTGAGTAAGTGATTTGACCATTTGATGATTCATAACTTTTTTATTTTGAATTGAGTACAAACAATCTAATGCCTCTAACTCTTGGGAGATTTTTTGAAATTCTAATTTCTGATATGGCTTGATAATTGCTGTAAGCTTAGCAAAGATTTTGAAGTCGCTTGATCTCTTAATATCAAGCATTTCTAAGAAACGATCATAATCAGTAGCTTTAGAGCTTTTAAAAAATAGTCTTTCTTTAATTACGTCACTAAGCTCTGCGCTATTTAGGTGATCAAAGGTTTTCTTTTGATCTTGTTCTTCTAGCCATTTAGATTTGAAAAATGAACTCGGGGAGCTTATTTTTTTTCCAGTTTCCTTTTGAAACTGATCTTTCATCGACTGTTGCAAAATAATCATAAGCACTAATAATACACTGATTTTAAATGCTTTTTTGTAATTTATGGCCCAAAATGAGCCACTAATTTAGAAATTTAGCTCTCTGATCAAAGTGGCTGATGAAAAGTCAATAAAGCGTTTGAAGTAGCTTCTTGACTCAATTCCCATGTTTACATAACCAAGCATTTTATTGTCCATGGCTGAGGTACTATCCTCTAAGTCTAGTGTGACTTTATAATATGCTTGTTCAGATCGAATACCCCCTGAAGGATTTTCACTAGCAGCAATCGGACCATCAAATATTGAGGTAACCATAGGGTACATATCAAAATTATTAATCGGTGATTTGCTTATTGAATTAATATAGGCAGCGATACTGTCTTGTGATGTAGAAGAAGGAGTGAACCAAATTTCTTTGTTGGTATCTAAAGAAGAAATATTTTTTTCAGATACAAAGGCAATTACTTGATAATTATTTTTATTTACTAGTTTAAGTATAGCCGTATCTTCATTTAGCCATTGCTGTTCTTTTAAATTACCTAAATTAGTTACTTCGCCATCGAAAGGGGCCAGGATTTCCAGAGAAGATTTGATTTTATTTAGATTATTTATTTGAGTTTCAAATTTATTTCTTTCACTTTTTAAAAGTAGTAAATCAGACCTATTGGTCTCTGTATCTAAAGCATTATTTATTTTTATTTCTATCAATTCTAGTTCCGCAACAGCTATTTTTATTTCAGAGTTTAAAGCAGGTGAGTCTAAATTAATTAATTTTTGATCTTCCTTAACGATTTGTTTTTCTATTATATAGATATCTTTAACTTGTGAATTAATTGGTGGAAAGATTTCTATAAATTTTTCAGATTGATATATTGCAGGAGTTTTTTGAGAAGATTTCCAAGGATAAAATATAATAAATGCCAAAGTGCCTAGCACAAGAATCGACCTTACGAATTGTAAGGAGAGATAAATATTAGAACGTAATCTCCACCATTCACGCATTTCTCTAAAAATAGGCAGTAAAATAAACCACACAATCTCTACTACAAATAGGAAGATGCCTAAAAGTTTAAATGCAAAGTAATAAACTAATAAGGCTATCCCTAAAAATAAAAAGAAACGGTATATCCACGTGGCCCAAGCATAGACAATGATTAAGTTTTGTTTTTGATTGTTGATTTGCTCAGGGGGTTTGTGTTTGAACCCAAAGATCCATTGACGAAGTTTCCATTTTGCCAGTGCAAAGGCTCGAGGTTGTAAGTTTTCAACTTTTAAATAATCTGCAAATACATAGTATCCATCAAATCGCATAAAAGGGCTTATATTGATAAGCAAGGAGGAGATCCAACCAGTTGTCGCAACAAAAAATGCTATACTTTTCAACATTCCTTGGTCTGTAATACCCCATATAAAGGTAGCCAATAAAGCAAGATGTAGCTCTGTGGAAATGCCTGCGAAGTTTATAGAGAGTCTTTTTTTGTGATCTCTTAACCTCCACGCATTGGTGTTATCGGTATACAAAAAAGGAAAAAAGACAAGAAAAGCAATTCCCATGGAATTGACATTACAGCCAAAATTTTTTGCAGTGTACGCATGTCCTAATTCATGAATTGCTTTCACACCAACCAAAGCAAAAGCATAAAACAACAAACCATTCCAATTAAAAAAATATAAAAATGTTGTTAAAAACTCATCCCATTGCTGGATGACAAAATAAATGCCCGTAACACCTATAATGTAGATCAATAGTCTTAAAAATCTTTGGCCAAAAAATTTTGCAATGTGTAATGTTTTATCTAAAAAAGGGTCAGGTTTAATTAAGGGAATTTTAAAGAACAAATAATTATGTATTAAATTCATAAACCAATGTTTTTTTTGTGCGTTGTGTTGATGCAATAAAATCTGTACATCTTCTGAACTGTTATGAGAAATCAAACTATTAGTTTTTAGAAAATTGATAAAGTCATTTAGCTGATCCTCTTCTATATCCAAACCTTTTTGTTGTGCTTGTTCAATAAATTGCTTGGTATCCACACCTGCAATCCAATGTTTGAGCATACGAAAGGCATTTACACCTAATGTAAAATATTTATTTCTTAAGTTATCGTAGAGTAACCACGATGGTGACCCATCTTCCATAGGTGTTCCTTGAAGAAGTTGTAAATTTTGACGTATTGAAGGCGTAATCATTTATAAGCCAAGTGTCTGTCTGAGAAAAATAATAGGCTTTCGAAATAAGAAGAAAAATAATTTTACTTCCTCACCAAATATCTTTGCAGTGCCTCTAAGCCCTATTCTAGGAGGAACATCATTATCAATTAACTCCGCGGTAACCCGGTAAGCAAGAAGGTTTTGAGTTACAATTTCTGGCTCATATGAAAATTTTGTGACTTTGGCCTTGATAACATTCATAGGATCAGAGTCCAAAAAAACATTTATATTGGCATTTTTTTTAATTGTAATGGAGTCTTTTACTGGCATGAAAATATTAACTTCCACTAATGAGGGATTAGCAACAACCATAATGTTTTCACCAATATTGTAGGGCTTGCCTATGAGCAACGATTTATCTTGTAAAACAGCAACGCCCTCAGCAGGAGAGTAAATAGTTGACCTGTCTAATAGTATTTTTTGATAATTGAGGGTTTCTTGTGCTAGTTTTATTTTGCTTTCGAGCTGACTGACTAAAGCCTTATCCTCTTTGCTTTGGAACGAAGATTGTCTGGCTTGAAGTAACTCAGTTTCGATTACCTGTAATTCTTGAAAGGCTAGATCATAGTCGTTTTGTAGTTGAGTTTTTTCAAAATCCAATAGTGGAGTTTCTAAATTCACTTCATCATTATTTTCAACATATACCTCTTTAATAACTCCATCTATTGGTGCATTAATAATATTTGGTTCTTTAGGAGCTATTTCAGCCTGTCCAATTGTTGACATAGACACAGGATAAAACATACTTGCAACTATTCCGGCAATAACTAAAAATTGAAACCATGTTTTGCGAATTAATTTAGCGGCACTTTCAAAAAAGTTATTCTCTTTGAGTGATCCCATTGCATGTCCAACGGAATTACTTAAATGTCGGATATATTCGATTTCTTGTTCCGTCCAGCTTTCGTCTCTTACTAATAATAAAACAGCCTGTGGTCCTTTTTGTGTTGAAAAGCATGGGGCCCATAAAAATTGATCAGGTAGAGGGCTTTCCCCTTTAGCAGGAACTAAAGCTTCTTTACTTAAAGAAAAGGGATGGGTCTCTGGAGAACCCTCTTGTAATTTTTGTCGAATGATTTTTTGAGCGAGTGTGGTAGTTGCAGATGTTTGTTCAACTACCGCAACATCAGAAATTGCCTCAATTTTAAAGCTATTTGGTTTTGTCCAAGACCCAAAAAAAGCATACATAAATGGGGCAATACTTCTAAGTTCATTGGTGACTGTGTACCTTATTTCAACAAAAGATTGAGCATCGCGTAACTTTTTCTCAAAAGAAAAAATTCTGGATAATCGATTTAATTGGTCTTCACTCAAAATACAACGCGACCACTCATTCCTGGAAGAAGGGCAGGGCTGGTGTCAGTGATGGTGCCTTTGAGTTGTATAGTTTGACTAACTGCATCTACGTTTGCACCGATACCACTAATGGTGGCATTAAATTCTTTTTGAATTTCATCAATATAAACTTTTATGGGATGTCCTATTTTTAACCAAGAAATCCATTCGCTTGAAACTACCATTTCTAATTCTAAAACTTCTGTTTGGATGATTTTCATTAATTCTACTTGAGGCTGAATTGTTTCAAATGTGTTAACCACAACTTCTTCCACCGCTCCATCAAAAGGTGCTTTAATCTGACACCTCTCAACATTTAATTCAGCAATGCGTAGTTCTGATTTTGCTTTTTCATATTCTGATATAGATAATTCTAATTCATATTTACCGATTGATCTCATTTGTAACATTTGTTCATCACTTTTAAGTTTTATTAAAGCACTATTAGCATTCGCGCTAACTACATCCTTTTGAGCTTCATATAAACTACAATCAAACTGAATTAATAAATCCCCTTTTTTAAATCTTTGCATTTCTTTTACAGCAATGTTTTCTATTCGAGCAGCAAGTTCACTAGAAAGAATAGCTTCTTGCGAGGCTACGACTAATGCTCTTGACTCTCTTACCTCAGCGTTAGCATAGGAGAGCATCAAAACAATTAAGACAGCAGTCTTAACCAGATACTTTAAGGATTTTATCACCATAATTTTCATGTTCATCAAATTCTAAATCGATTTGATCTTGAAGAGAAGCAAACTTTACAACTTTTTCCTCTAGTTCAGGGTTTTGGTTATCTAAAGCTAGATTGTCTTGAGCAGGCGTTTCCTCAATAATTTCAGGTATAACAGGAGCATTTTCTAGGTTGGATTGATTATTTGGGTCTCCTATTTGATTATCATCATTGCTTGAGTCATTTGGATTAAGTACGTCATCTCTAGATCCATCATTTGACTCCAATATTATTTGGCCTTTCTCATCTACTGTAACTTCTGTTTTTAAAGCGGCGCTTCGATCAATAAAAGGCTCTAAGTCTCTTTTTAATGCAGTGTCTCGGCTAACAGAGTTTTTATCAAGGGTAACGTTAATTTCTCTAGTTGTATTATCAGTGTCAATTGCAATAACTTTTACATCAACTGAATATACGCTCTCAGGAAACTGAACAATTGTCTGACCTGTTGCAGGATCAACACGTATCCAGTTGGGTAGTTCAGAACCATCTTCTAATGTGCCTGTGTATTGTTTTACGTTTAATCTATAATCGTCTCCAATAGCAAAACCTAAAATTGTATTTTCATTGACTCCTGGTCTACCACTTTGATCGATATTCAGATCCTCAACTGCAACATCAATCACTTTCATTCCACCATTAAATGTGTACTCCTTCACTATAGATGCGAGAGAGCTTCTAACTTCCAAATCATTAACTCTATTGTCTGTCTTCGGTGTTTCAAAAGTAACTATTTTATTAGCAATTGCAGTTTCAATAGTTTTCTTATTAAGAACGACGGGTGGTGGTGGTGGCTCACCCTTAAGTGGAGGTTTTCCTACAACAATAGTAAATGTTTGCGAGGTTGAAAGATTACCACCATCAGTCGCTGTAACTGTAAATGTGTAAGTTCCCTCTTTCAATTTTCCATTAATTCTTCCGTTGTCGTTTATTGTCAGACCAGATGGCAAGCCAGAAACAGAGTATGTAAGCTGTCCATAAGTATTGTTCTTTGGGTCTGGGTCATCAAAAAAGATTTTTGTCTGAAACTTTATTGGCTGGTTCTCAACAGCACGAATTGTTGGAGGCGCTGTGGAAGTAGGTGCTTCATTGATACCAGTCACAGTAATTGCAAGTTGAGCTGTATCGGTACTTGTTCCATCACTAATAGTGTATGTAAAATAGTCTATTTTTGTGTCAGCTGGTGCTATTGCTTTGGCAGCATCAGTATTTGCAACATATGTATAAGTACCGTCTGAATTTAGAGTTAAAGTACCATATGTACCAGTCAGAGTTGATCCAACAGTGCCACTGGTACCACTTCTGTTTTCTCTTCCTGTTCGTATCTCCGTTACAGATGCCTCGCCAACACTAAGAGCGGCTACACCGTTATCCGTGTCATTTGAGAGCAAACCCGCACTATCAGGGGTCACAGAAAGAGTGCTTCCTGCATCAACTGCGCCTGTATCATTCACACCAACAACCTCGTTATCTGATCCGTTAACTGTGATTGTTAGTGTAGCTGTCGCTGTAGCGCCGTTTTCATCAGTCACTGTGTATGTGAATACATCAGTTTCACTAGAACCACTCGCAATACTATCAGCTGCATCTTGGTCAGCTATATAAGTATAAGAACCGTTGGATCCAATAGTAAGAGTACCGTAAGTACCTACAATAGTTGTACCCGTGAGATGAGTTGTTGAAGAGGAAACCGTTCCGCTATTGCCATTAGTATGAGAAATATTGGAGACAGTTAAAATTGCAGAGTCATCTACATCAGAGTCATCCTTTAACACATCATCTTGAACTGCCGTCTTAGTGACTCTTTCATCTTCAGTCACACTGTCAGTGTCATTTACTGCAGTTGGAGTATCATTAATACCAATTACGGTAATTGTAATATTTGCTGTCGTGGTCTCTGTACCATCTGAAAGAGTGTAAGTGAAAACATCAGTGACTTGATCATCTTTATCCAAATCATCAGCTGCAGATTGATCGGCTGCATAGGAGTAAGAGCCATCTGCACCGATTGTTAGTGTACCATAAGTGCCCGTAACAGAAGTTCCACTACTATCATAAGAGCTGCCAGAGGAGACTGCAGAGTTAGACCCCCCATCTTTTTTAATTTGAGTAACGGTTAAAGTAGCAGAGTCATCAGGATCGCTATCTGTGTGAGAGCTTGAGCTAGTATCGATTACATCACCTGAGTGTTCTCCTGTAGCGTCATAAGAGCCTGAAACATTAGCATTTGCGCTATTTGCGACAGTTAAAGTGCTATCCTCTAAAATCACACCCACATCGTTTTGAGCAACTGGGTCATCATTAATACCCGTAACTGTAATCGTAATAGTTGCGGTAGTGGTATTTGCACCATCAGAAACTGTGTAAGTGAAAACATCTGTTGCTGTATCATTTAAGTCTAAGTCATCGGCTGCAGATTGATCAGCAGTGTATGTATAAGAACCATCAGCACCGATAGTCAAAGTACCGTAAGTTCCTGTTACTGTTGTGCCTCCACTTGCATAAGTGCTGCCCTCAGAGACTGTGGATGTAGATCCACTACTAGGTGCGATTGCTGTGACTGTCAAAGAGTCTGAGTCATCCGCGTCGGTGTCATCGTAAAGAGCGTCATCTTGTGAACCTGTTTTCGTAACAGTTGCATCTTCGTTAACACTATCTGTGTCGTCTACAGCGACTGGAGTATCATTCACGCCAACCACTGTAATCGTAATAACCGCTATGTCTGTTGCATCACCATCACTAACTGTATAGTTAAAGTAATCATAAACGATGTCGCCTGCATCTAGGTCATCTGCAGCAGATTGATTTGCAACATAAGTGTAAGAACCATTAGCGTTCAGTGTTAGCTGACCGTACGTCCCAGTTAGAGCAGAGCCCACAGTGCCAGCAGTACCCGATCCCTCAGAACTTCCTGTTCTCACAGCTGTTACTGTTAAAGTCTCTACATCAACGTCAGTGTCATAAGAACTTGTATTGCTTGTATCAATGACATCACCTGAATGCTCGGCGTCAACATTAATTAAACTAAAAGGTGTTGTTAATGTGTACTCAAATACTGATTTGTTTGTCGTCCCTAAAACAAATAATTTAGTACCATCATGGCTAAAGCTTATAGCCTTCGGGGCACTATCTTGTGAGCTCACATCTAAAGCCCCAACAAAAGAAGCAGTGGAAACATCAAATCCTAATGTCAGATCATACTCGTTAATGTCATTTCCTTGATTTCCAACAACATACATTTTTGTTCCATCGCTATTAAATGTTAGTCCGTTAGGGGCAGTGTCTTGAGAAGACACATCAAAACTATCTACAAAGGAGGCTGTTGATACATCAAACCCAGTTGTAAGAGTGTATTCATTAATATCGTCTCCTCCATTACCGGCAATAAACATTTTAGTTCCATCATTATTGAACGCTAAGCCTGTTGGTGAGTTCTCTTGTGAGCTAATGTCAAAACTGTCAACAAAAGAGGAGGTGGATACGTCAAAAGCTGTTGATAATGTATATTCATTTACATCATCGCCTATTACCCCCACAACAAACATTTTGGTTCCATCAGCACTAAAAGCAAGATCACGAGGACCCAATTCTTGAGAGCTGATGTCAAAACTGTCAACGAATGAGGCGGTGGAGACATCAAATCCTGTCGTTAGGGTGTACTCGTTAACATCATCACCATTATTACCAGTAAGAAACATTTTTGTTCCATCATTGCTAAATGTAAATCCTTGAGGGTTAAATTCTTGAGAGCTGATGTCAAATGCATCAACGTATGTGGCTGCACTTACAGCATTAGCATTATCTCCATCACTAACTGTCAAAGTGGCGTCTTCTTCAACAGTGCCCGTATCGTTTCTTGCGACAGGCGCATCATTAGAGCCGTTTACTGTAATTGTTATAGTAGCAGTTGCCGTAGCACCATTTTCATCGGTGACTGTATAAGTAAATGTATCTGTTGCTGTCTCTGTGTCGTCAAGAGCATCAGCAGCAGATTGATCTGCTGTGTATGTATAAGATCCATCTGCACCAATCGTAAGAGTACCGTAAGTTCCTGTTACTGAAGTACCGCTGCTTTGATATGTACTTCCAGAGGAAACATTTGAAGAAGAACCCCCACTTGGTTGAATTGCAGTAACTGTTAAAGTAGCATCTTCATCTGCATCAGTATCATCACTTAGAACATCGTCCTGAGAACCTGTCTTTGTAACTGTCCCCCCTTCGCTAACACTATCAGTATCATTAACTGCCACAGGATCATCGTTAATGCCTTTAACCGTAATAGTGATATTGGCAGTAGTGGAAGTTGTTCCATCCGTAAGTGTATAAGTAAAAACATCATCAACACTATCATTTAAATCTAAGGCATCAGCTGCAGCTTGATCAGCAACATATGTATAAGAACCGTCTGCACCAATTGTTAATGTTCCATAAGTACCGGTGACAGAAGTTCCACTGCTGTCATAAGAGCTACCTGAGGAAACTGATGAGTCAGAGCCTCCGTCTTTTCTAATTTGACTAACTGATAAAGTTGCTGAGTCATCTGCGTCGCTGTCTTCATGAGAGCTGGAACTAGTGTCAATGACATCACCAGAATGTTCTCCTGTTGCATCATAAGAGCCAGAAACGTTAGCATTAGCACCATTTGTGACTGTTAAAGTACTATCTTCTGCGATTACACCGACATCGTCCTGAGCCACAGGTGTATCATTTATACCTGTTACAGTAATAGTTAATGTTGCAGTTTGATTGTCACTTGTTGTTCCATCAGTCAAAGTGTAAGTGAAGACATCTGTTACTACATCTCCTGCGTCTAAATCATCAGCTGCAGATTGATCGGCTGTATAAGTATACGAACCATCTGCACCAATATTTAACGTACCATATGTGCCGACAATTTGCGTGCTACTACTGTTGTATGTTGAGCCTGAGGAAACAGAGCCCGTGTTACCATTTGAATGAGATATATCAAATACAGAGAGACTCGCGCTATCATCTGCATCAGAGTCATCGTTCAGAACATCATCCTGTGCTCCTGTCTTAGTTATTGTAGCGTCCTCGAGAACAGCATCAGTATCATCTACAGCGACTGGGGCATCATTGACACCTGTTATTGTAATTGTGATTGTCGCAGTATCTTGTCCACCATTTCCATCTGATACGGTATAAGTAAAAACATCTGTCACTTGATCTCCGGAATCCAGATCATCTGCTGCACTTTGATCAGCAACATATGAATAAGAACCATCAGCATTTATTGTAAGTGTACCGTACGTGCCTGTTAAACCAGAGCCTAATGTACCTGATGTACCTGAAGAGTTTTGAATTGCAGATACAGTAAGAGTGTCCCCATCAGCATCAGTGTCATTAGTTAATACATCTCCTGTTACTCCAGTCGAACCATCTGTAACTGATATAGTTGCGTCTTCATCTACTGAATTGGTATTGTTGGTTGCGACAGGGTTGTTATTTCCAGAGCCCTCAGTGTCTAGTCCTAAAACTTTTATTACAATATTTGCTGTAGTTGTGGCATTTGCGTTATCCTTGATAGTATAAACAAAAGTATCTGTCACTGATTGTCCATCTCCTAACCCAGAGATGTTTGAATTTGCTACATATTTGTATGAACCATCTGCACCAATTGTCAAAGTACCGTATGTGCCTGTAACTGCTGTTCCGCTACTATTATAAGAACTGCCGGAGGCAACTGTAGAGTTGGAACCTCCACTTAATTTTATATGGGTAATTGATAAGGTGTTTGATGTATCAGGATCGCTATCCTTATGGGAACTAGATGTTGTATTTATTACATCACCTGAATGTTCTCCTGAAGCATCATAAGAGCCAGAAACATTAGCATTATCACTATTTTCTACAGTTAAAGTTGAGCCCTCGTTAATAACACCTTCGTCATTTTGTGCTGTTGGGTTATCGTTGGCACCTAAAATTGTGATAGTAATGTTAGCAGTTGTTGTCGCTGTTCCGTCACTTAAAGTATACACAAAAACATCAGTTACACTTTCACCATCTGCAATACCATCAGCTGCGTCTAGATTAGCGCTGTAATTATATGAACCATTAGCTCCAATTGTAAGAGTACCGTAGGTTCCTGTAACTTGAGTACCATTACTATTATATGAACTACCAATCGCTACTGCGGACTCTGATCCTCCAGTTTTTTTAATGGATGTAATTGTCAAAGAAGCAGAAGCGTCAGCATCACTATCAACATGACTAGCGCTGGTAGTATTGATTACATCACCTGAATGTTCACCCGATGCATTAAAAGATCCCCCTGTTTCGTTTTTATTAGCACCGTCGAGAACAGAAAATTCAGCATCCTCGTTTATGACACCAACATCATCTTGAGCAGTAGGGGCATCATTGACACCAATCACAGTTATAGTAATCACCGCTGTATCTGTATCGGTGCCATCGCTCACTGTGTAATTAAAAGAGTCTGTTGCAACGTCGCCTGCATCTAGTGCTTCTGCTGCTGCTTGATTTGCAACATAAGTATAAGAACCATTCGAGTTTAGTGTTAATTGACCATAAGTTCCTGTGAGAGCAGAACCGACGGTGCCAGCATCTCCAGCCCCCTCAGAAGATCCTTTTCTCACAGCTGTTACTGTTAAAGTCTCTACATCAACGTCAGTGTCATAGTTGGTTGTGCTATTTGTGTCAATCACATCACCTGAATGTTCACCTGAAATATTTACTAAGCTAAATGGAGAAGTAAGTGTGTACTCGTTTACATCATTTCCTCCATTGCCAAGAATAAACATTTTTGTACCATCGTTGTTGAAGGCTATTGCTCTTGGATTACCCTCTTGACCTGAAACATCAAAAGCATCTACGAAGCTTGCGGTTGACACATCAAAGCCAGTGGAGAGCGTATATTCATTGACGTCATTGCCAGAATTTCCAATAACAAACATTTTCTTTCCATCGGTGCTAAACGTTAAACCAGTAGGTTCAGTGTCTTGTGAGGCAACACTGAAATTACTATCATAAGACGCTGTAGATACATCAAAGCCAGTGGAGAGGGTATATTCGTTAATATCATCACCGGTTACTCCAACGACAAACATTTTAGTGCCGTCACTATTAAATGCTAAATCTGATGGGCTATCTTCTTGGGAACTAACGCTAAAACTATCTACAAAACTTGCAGTTGAAACATCAAAACCTGTGGAAAGGGTGTATTCATTGACGTCATCGCCATCAAAACCAGTGAGAAACATTTTTGTTCCATCATTGTTAAATGCAATTCCAGTAGCTCTACCATCTTGGGATGAGGTAGTAAAGGCATCAACAAAAGAGGAAGTCGAAACATCAAAGGCTGTAGAGAGTGTGTATTCATTTACTGAATCAGAACTAAATCCGACGACAAACATTTTTGTTCCATCGTTATTAAACGCTAATCCTGTTGGCGTACCTTCTTGAGAGGAGCTATCAAAACTGTCAACAAAAGACGCTCCAGCAACAATGCTTGGATTATCATCATTACTAACTGTAAGTGTATCGCCCTCATTAATTGTGCCAGTATCGTCTCTTGCAACTGGAGCATCATTAGCACCCAAAATGGTAATAGTTAGTGTTGCGGTTGTTGTGGCAGTACCATCAGAAAGGGTATAAACAAAAACATCAGTATCACTTTCTCCTACATCTAATGGGTCAGCCGCATCGGCAGTTGCAGCATAGGTGTATGATCCGTCAGCACCGATAGTAAGTGTTCCATATGTTCCGGTGACCTGTGTACCACTGCTATTATAAGAACTTCCCACTGCTACGGCAGAATTAGATCCACCATCTTTTTTAATTTGAGTTATTGATAAAGATGCAGAAGTATCAAGGTCTGAGTCAGTATGGCTTGATGAGCTAGTATCAATTAAATCACCAGAATTTTCTCCCGTAGCATCATAAGAGTCTCCAGTTAAAGTTGCGTTAGAACCATTGGTAACAGTTAAAGTGCCATCTTCCACGATCACACCCACATCATTTTGAGCAGAAGGGGCATCATTGATACCAATCACAGTTATAGTGATCACCGCTGTATCTGTAGCGGTGCCATCGCTCACTGTGTAATTAAAAGTGTCTGTTGCAACGTCGCCTGCATCTAAATTGTCTGCAGCAGTTTGATTAGCAACATAAGTATAAGAACCATTCGAGTTTAGTGTTAATTGACCATAAGTTCCTGTCAGAGCTGATCCTACAGTGCCAGCTGTACCTGATCCTTCAGAAGAGCCGAGACGAACAGCAGTTACTGTTAACGTTTCGATGTCAACATCAGTATCGCGAGTAGAGGTGTTACTTGAGTCAATAACATCACCTGTGTGTTCACCACTAACATCAACTAAGCTAAAAGGAGTAGTAAGTGTGTATTCATCCACACTGTGTGTGCCAAGACTTCCTGACCGGTCCGTAATAAACATTTTTGTTCCATCATTATTAAAGGTAATGCCTGTAGGCGTAGTACCTTGAGAACTCACATCAAAACTACCCACAAAAGAAGCAGTGGAAACATCAAAGCCCGTAGAGAGCGTATATTCGTTAATATCATCTCCCGTATCGCCGGCAACAAACATTTTTTTTCCGTCGTTGCTAAATGCTAGGCCTTGAGGTGAAGTATCTTGGGACTGGGTTACAAAGCTACTATCATAGGAGGCGGTGGAAACATCAAAGCCGGTCGATAGTGTGTATTCAACAACTTCATCAGAAGAATTTGCAGCATTAACAAACATTTTTGTACCATCTGAATTGAATGCTAAACCATTTGAACCACCTGCATTGGAAGAAATACTTAAATTACTATCGTAGGATGCAGTAGAAATATCGAAGCCTGTAGTGAGATGGTATTCAAAAACTCTTTGATTCGACCACCCTGCTACAAACATTTTTGTTCCATCGTTGTTAAATGCTAAGCCTCTTGGGTTGGTATCTTGGGAAGCAACACTAAATAAACTATCATAGGAAGCGGTTGAAATATCGAAGCCTGTAGTGAGATGGTATTCTCGAATGTCATCGGTACTATCTCCAACAACAAACATTTTTGTACCATCGTTGTTAAATTTTATGTCTTGTGGGTATCCTCCTGAATAACCGCTTAAGATGTAAAGGTTGATACTATCAACATAAGAGGCCCCAGCTATAGTACTATTGCCGGCACCATCACTGACTGTAAGAGTGCCGTCTTCAACAATTGTTCCTGAATCATCTCTTGCAACTGGTGCATCATTGTCTCCAAGAACTTTAATGGTTAAATTAGCTGTTGCGATGTCAGTGCCATCAGAAAGGGTATAAACAAAAGTATCAGTGCCTTCCTCACCAGTATCAAGAGCATCGGCGGCGGCAGTAGTAGCTGCATAAGTATAAGAGCCGTCCGCACCAATAGTCAGTGTTCCGTAGGTTCCTACAATCTGTGTTCCGTTACTATTATAAGAACTACTAGACGCAACTGTAGAGTTGGAACCACCACTTAACTTAATATGTGTTATGCTTAAAGAAGCAGAGGCGTCCGCATCGGAGTCTGTGTGTGAACTAGAACTTGTATCAATGACATCACCGGAGTGTTCTCCCGTAGCATCATAGGAACCTGACACATTTGCATTTGCACTGTTAGCAACTGTTAAAGTACTGCCCTCCGCAATCACACCCTCATCATCTTGAGCAGTAGGGGCATCATTGATACCAATCACTGTAATAGTGATTAAACCATGGTCTTCATCATTGGTTGCACCCGTTTGGTCATCGACAGTGTAATTAAAATAATCGTAAACAATATCACCATCATCAAGTTCATCTGCTGCTGTTTGATTAGCAACATAAGTATATGAACCATTTGCATTGAGAGTAAGTTGACCATAAGTTCCTGTTAACGCAGATCCAATTGTGCCTGCTGTTCCTGCGTCTTCAGTGTTTCCAGTTCTTACCTCTGTAACAATTAGTGTGTCTCCATCTGCGTCTGTATCGTAGTGAGTGGTGGAACTAGTATTGATTACATCACCAGAGTGCTCTCCGGTTGCGTTGTAGGTGGTACCAGAGTCACTTGTCTCATTTGCATTATCACCATCATTTACTGTAAGAGTACCGTTTTCTAAAATAACACCCACATCATCACGAGCAACTGGCTTAGTATTTGCAGCACCAAGCACAGTTATTTTTAATTCTGCGGTATCCGTTGAATTATCATTTAATTGGTCATCAACTGTATAGGTAAAGTAATCATAAACTGACTCACCTGAGTCAAGCCCTTCAATGCTACTGTTGGCTGCATAAGTGTAAGATCCATCAGAGCTCATAGTTAAAGTACCATAAGCACCAATTAATGCAGAACCTACACTCCCCGTATCATTTGCGACGCGAAACGCTGAGGTTAAATTATATTCATTAACGTCTTCACCGTTGAACCCAAGAACAAACATTTTAGTACCCTCAGCATTAAAGGCTATAGAGGAAGCCTGTGTTTCTTGAGAGCTAACATCGAATTGCCCGACATGTGATGCTGTGGAGACATCGAAGGCTGTGGTTAATTTATATTCAGTAACGTCATCTCCATTGTTACCTGTGATAAACATTCTTTTTCCATCAGCGCTAAATTCTAAACCAGTAGGAACAGTTTCTTGGGATTGAACACTGAAACCATCTACATAAGATGCAGTTGAGACATCAAAACCAGTAGAAAGATTGTATTCGTCAACGGTATCGTCATCTGTTCCCACAATAAACATTTTAGTTCCGTCTGTGTTAAATGCTAAATCTGTTACTGAGCCTTCTTGAGAGGCGATACTAAAACTACTGTCATAAGATGCTGTTGAAACATCAAAGCCCGTTGATAAAGTATATTCATAAATACTATCAGTTTGTTTTCCAGCAATGAACATTTTTGTACCGTCGGTATTAAAAGCTATTCCGTTGGGGCCTCCATCTTGAGAGGCGACACTAAAATTACTGTCATAAGATGCTGTTGAAACATCAAAGCCGGTTGAAAGTGTATATTCATCGACATCATCGTTAGCGACATTCGCCACAAACATTTTGGTGCCATCAGTGTTAAAGGCTATACCTCCTGTTATTCCAGATTGCACGCTTTTGCTATCAACAAACGTAGCAGCCGCAGCGCTTTCTCGTCCTGTTCGAATTGCTGAGACGACTAAGCTAGCACTCGCATCTGCATCGGTATCTTGAGATCCTGCAAGGCTGGTATCTATCACATCACCTGTATGCTCACCTGTAGAATCATAAGTGCCTCCACTTTCATTAGCATTGTCGCCATTTGAAACAGTTAAAGTGCTACCCTCCGAAATTAAACCTTGATCGTCTCTAGCAACAGGAGTGTCGTTGGCACCTAATATGTAAATTCTTATAACAGCAGTGCTAGTATCATCATGCTCATCGTCCATCGTGTAATTAAAATAATCAGAGACAGTATCACCTACATCCAATGCATCTGCTGCATCTTGATTTGCAGTGTAAGAATATGAACCATTAGCATTTAAAGTCAGCTGACCATAAGTGCCTGTTAATGCAGATCCAACTGTTCCTGCTGTTCCCGATCCTGCAACGGAGCCAATTCGAACGGCTGTAACGGTGTGAGTAGGTGAGGCATCGGGGTCAGTATCATTTGATAAAATGTCACCTGAGTGCTCATCGTGAGTATCATAAGAGCCGGAGAGATTTCCACTCTCATCATTAGTTATGGTAATGGTCAAGTCCTCAGTCACCGCACCAAAGTCATTCACAGCTGTTGGAGTATCGTTAACGCCTGTAATAGTAATTGTGATATTTGCAGTATCTGTTCCACCATTGCCATCGGAAATTGTATAGACAAAGACGTCAGTTACAGTATCACTTGCATTACCTCCCGTGCCCTCATCCAAAGCATCTGCTGCAGCTTGGTTTGCAATATAGGTATAAGAACCATCTGCGCCGATGGTTAATTGGCCGTACGTGCCAGTTACTGTAGTACCACTACTATTATAGGAGCTCCCTGACGAAACAGCAGAGTTAGATCCTCCACTTGGTTTAATTTGAGTGACAGTGATTGTATCTCCATCAGCATCGCTATCATCATTAAGGGCGTCATTTTGAGAAGATGTTTTAGTTACCGTTGCATCTTCATTAACACTATCTGTGTCATCAACAGCTACCGGTGCATTGTTACCTGATTTAGCAAACACTCTGATGATGTCACCGTGTTTGGCGTTATTATTAAATCCTACATACAAAGTATTGGAGTCTGTATCCACACCGAACCAGTCACTTTTGTATGATTGTCCACTTACGACAGGTTTTGAGGTTATTGTTATGTTGGTCCCCCAATTTGTTTTAAGACCTTCCGTACTAAAAGCATTTTTATTACCATTTCCGTGTTGATTAATAGTGTGGTATGTGGCGCCGTCTTTATCCACCGATGAATATTCAATAATATTCTCCATATTGAACCAAACACCAACAATTTCGCCGTCAAACGTGATTGATCTCACGGTTGATCTTCCTGTGCTTTCAGTGGCCATAATATAGTAGACGTTTAAAGGGTTGGATGTTGAGGCAGTGACTGTCGTTGTGTTGGAGGTAATGTCTGGGCTATTATTATTATCTACACCACTGTTGCTCTCGTCAAACCCCGTGCCAGTAATGCTTTGTTTATAAAAGTCAAAAGAACCAGTCGTTAAATTCTCTCTCTCTAGTGCAACAACATAGGGTTTGTATCCATCTGTGTGATCACTTGCGTTAGAAGCTGTGTTCGCAGCATTTTGACCTGCTCTCAAATCAGTCCCCGACTCAACAACAAAACCACTACTTGATGAGACTCCAGCTAGACTTACAAGATTGGAGTCGTAATGATTAACTTCTAAACTCTTAGCTTCAATAATTCCTTTTTCAACTTCCAGTAACCAGTCTCCATCTTTACCAGTCACATCATCTGATGCTGCGATATCAGCTTGTGTGATATTTCCAATTTGTTGAATGAGTAATTTTCCTTGTTCCCCTTGCGCTAAGTTACAACCATAAAATAAAAGATCACCGTCTGGTGTTAAAGAATTTCCAATGGACTGCAGGGTGTTACTAAAAGAATTAATTGTGTCAGCATTTAAAATAGAATTACCTAAGACTACTTGTCCTGCACTCGCGTGTCCTATTATATGTACCGCATCAACATCACTCTGTCCTTGTAGAACGTTTTGCATTTTATCAAATCCATTCTCGTTAGAGTCGATGAGATAAATAGATTTAGAAGAGTCAATTGCATCAACGATAGTTTGATAGTTGTCTACACCACTATCAATAAAAACAATTTCTTTTCTAGATTTTGAATTTTCAATGATGGGATTTAAATCTGAGGAAAGATTTTTTTCATCAACTTGCAGTGATTGTTGATCACCAAGCATGTCCAAGGCTTCGCTTGCAGTATAAACCGCAGCACCATCGAACATAATTCTTGGCTCCAACAACTGAATGTGTAGCTGTGGATAATTTTTATTATCTTTGCCCAAAACCCGTTTTCCTCATCTTATTTAGCTAGTGGATAATACAATAAAATCAGGGTTATTTTATAATTTGTTACCCAATTTGGGTCATTTTTATATTGTCTGAAAGCTTAAATTATGAGATTTTATCATGCTTTTTGCGGGAAAATAATGAAGTTATTTAAAGCTATTATATTATTAATGTCTCTTTTCTTGTTAGTGGGGGCGTGCAGTCAAACGCCAGAACCGCTAATTAAAGAGCAAGTCCAATTATCCTCTCAAGAGGACTATGAATATTTAAAAGAAACTTCGAAAGCAGCGCCTCTTGAAATTGACCTATATCAAGCAATTGCAATTGCCATTAAAAATAATCGCGATCTAAGATTAAACTTAATGGACTCTGCTTTAAGTCAGGGTCAAATGGATGTGGTGAAGTTCGATATGCTACCAAAATTATCAGTCAACGCAGGTTATAAAGTTTTAGAAAACCACCCCGCTTCTACAAGTGTTAATATGGAAACTGAGATTGAGGAGAATAAGTCTGCAGCACAAATAGCAGATAACCCGACGTATTCATTATCACAGCAAACACCTTCCAATAATTACGATATAGGTTTTACTTGGAATGCTTTAGATTTTGGTTTGTCTTATGTTAGAGCAGGTCAACAAGCAGATAAATATTTAATCTCAAAAGAGCTCGAGCGAAAAGCTATCCACAATTTAACTAAAGAAGTTATTTATGCGTATTGGAAAACACTTTCAGCAGATGAGTTGTTGAGTGAAATCAATCCTTTAATGGATCGAGTCAATACGGCATTAGATGATTATGAGTACATCGAAGAGCTTCTAATCAGTTCTCCAATGGATGCATTACTTTATCAAAAAGAACTCTTAGATGTTTTACAAATTTTAAATACACAGCGTCGAGCCTTAATGGACTCACGAGCACAGCTATCTAAATTACTCGGCTTGTTGCCAAATCAAGAGTATGTTTTAGTTAAAACTGACCAACCGTTAACAGAGCTCAACATGACTTTAGAAGAACAAGAAGAAGCAGCTTTGTTTTCAAGACCAGAGTTACTCGAAGTAAGATACCAAGAGAAAGTTACTGCTCAAGAGGCACGAGCATCAATGCTATCTCTTTTCCCTTCTTTAAAATTTAATGCTACTTGGACTTATGACTCTAATAAATATTTACTTAATAAGGACAATGTAGAATACGGTGCTGTATTTGGAGCGAATTTATTGAATATTTTCCAAGCTGGTAACATAAATGACATAAATAAGATTAATGAAAAACTCATAGAAGAACAGCGACTAGCAGTCTCAATGACTGTTTTATCTCAAGTGCATATTGCCAATATTAACTACGCACAAACTTTAAGAGAATACAGTAACGCAAAGCACTATTTAAATGTGGCTCAAAGAATTAATGACTTGATATCCAACGCACAAAAGATATCTCGATTTGGTGAGTTAGAATTGATCAGAGAAGAAGCAAGTTTACTAGTATCTCGTCTAAGAAATGATATTGCGTATGCTGAAATGCAATACAGTCTGGGTACATTATATTCATCAGTGGGTATGAATTTTACACCTAATAATTTATCAGAAATTAGTGATGCGGACTTAGCGATTGCTCTGAGAGACAACTTAAACCAATGGACCAAAAAATATAATTCTTTTGTAGCTATACCTTTAAACGATCAAAACCCAGTCCTTGTTCAAACAGCAAAGATTGCAGAGGATAATATTAATTTATCTAATTATAATTTTGTTGATTTCATATTTAAATTTGATGAAAAGTCTTTTTACTTAGAAGGTAGCGGAAAAACCAGATACAGTGTGAAAATGGCAAATGGTGATATCTTACCATCATGGCTTATTTTCTTACCATCGCAATATACTTTTGTGGGTAACCCACCTGTAAGCGCTGGTTCACTAGATCTGACTATTGAAGCCAGTAACGATATAACAAATATTTCAGATACATTCACATTAAACTGGGATGTTAATGATCAAAATCAAAAATCAATACCTGAAGAAAAAATCATAGAAACAGAAACTGTTAATGAAGATCAGTTGAATGCTTTAAATCAAGCATTGGAAGAAAAATTAGAAGAAATAATCAATAGAGAGGAAGTAGTAAATGAAGAACTGTTAGACTCACTCATCGCCGCTCTTAATTTCAAAGAAAGTCAAAATCTTGAAGAGGCCATTGATGTTATCTTTGACTCCAGTTTCAAAGTAAAATCAAAACCTAAACCAAATCAAAAGGTTGTTATTTCAGCCCTGACGGATAGCCTGACTGGCCAAATTGAGTCGATGACTTCTTATGATCCAAATCAATCTGCGTTTATCCAAGTTGGTGCATTTAAAAAAGAGAATGTATCTGAAATAGTTGCCGCAGATATTTCTAAAAAATTGGGGACTCGAGTTGAAGTAAGACCAACGTTAGTTTCTGATCCTGTGATGTATAGAATTTTGGTAGGCCCTGAACATAAAGATCAAATCATCAATGTAATTGCCGACTTAATGGATCTTGGAATTTCTGATTACTTCTTAACCAGAGGTTAACTCATTATTATAATTTAAAATTTAATTTTATTCTTTTTGAGTCTTAACGCGTTAAGTTTTATAAAACCCTCTGCATCTCTTTGATCATAATTTGAGGACTCAAAGGTTGCTAGATTTTCATCGTATAGACTATTAGGAGATTTTCTTCCGATAACAGTCACATTACCTTTATAAAGAACTAATTTTACCTCACCGTTTACTCTTTTCTGAGTGGCGTCGATTGCTTTTTGCATCATTACTCTTTCTGGTGCAAACCAATAACCATTGTAAATTAACCTTGCATATTTAGGCATGAGTTCGTCTTTTGTAAAAACTTCCTCTCTATCCAGAGTAATGCTTTCCATTGCACGATGGGCTTTGAGAAGAATTGTACCACCAGGTGTTTCATAGACACCACGTGATTTAATGCCTACGTATCTATTTTCTACAATATCCACTCTTCCAATTCCGTTTGCTGCTCCAAGATTATTTAGCTTTTCTAGTAGATTAAATGGTGAGAGTTTTTTGCCGTTAATAGCAATGGGATCTCCATTTTTAAACTGAATAGTTATTACTGTCTCTTTGTTTGGTGCTGACTGTGGGCTTTTAGAAATTCCAAAAACGTTTTCAGGCGGTCTTTTCCAGGGGTCTTCCAAGATTTTTCCTTCTGCTGATCGATGAAGAACATTTGCATCGACACTATAAGGGGCCTCTTTTTTATTATGTTTCATGATTGGGATTTTGTTTTTAGCAGCAAATTCCAACAATTTAGTTCTTGATGACAAATCCCACTCTCTCCAAGGTGCAATGACTTTTATTTTGGGTTCTAGAGCATAGTAAGAAAATTCAAAACGCACTTGGTCATTTCCTTTACCTGTTGCTCCATGGGAGACAGCATTAGCTTTTTCCTTTTTTGCAATTTCAATTTGTCTTTTTGCTATTAATGGTCGAGCAATTGATGTCCCTAAAAGATATTCGCCCTCATATATCGTATTACAACGAAACATTGGAAAAACATAATCGCGAACAAATTCCTCTTTTAAATTTTCAATGTATATTTTCTTTGCACCAAGTTTTTTTGCTTTGGTTTTTGCTTCAGTTAATTCTGCTCCTTGGCCAAGATCTGCTGCGTAGGCGATTACATCTGCATTATATTCAGTTTGCAACCACTTTAATATGACACTTGTATCCAAGCCGCCTGAGTAGGCTAAAACAATTTTATTTTTCATTTTTTTTAGCAGTCTTGTTGAAGAGAATTATACGCGTTAGTAAAACCTATTAACGTGTATGTATCTGATGTCTCTGTGCCTCTTTTAGAATATCCAATAACTGTCATTTTTTTGCCAGCTTTTAAAGCATCAATGATGACAGTATCATCTGCCATTGACCATGCTGAGTCATCTTCTCCGAAAAATTGATAATTTTTTGAGTCAATAGTTACTTTAACATATTTTTGTGAGTCATAAGGATAACCAGCATCTATTCTTACGTATTCAGCTGCGCCTTCTTTAAACACATAAAAAATTACTGAACCTCTATTTGTGTAGTCACCTTTTTCTGATGTAGGTACTTGGAAAATTGAACATGTTTTGTTGTTTATTTTTTTAAAAGACCACTTGCCATGCTCAAAGTCGATGGAGTGGGTAGCAAACAAATTGCTTACAAAAAGAGATAAGCATAAACTTAAGTATAATAATTTTTTTTTAAACATGGTGATTTAATGTCAGAGAATATACCAATTAAGATTGATTTTTAAAATAATAAATGGAAAGATATAGGCGGAGAGATTGATGGTAAAAGTTAAAAATCCCTTTGTGGAGGCCCTTAAGAATATTGCTGAAAGGCAGGATATTGGGAGTTTTAAAAAAATTTTTGATTATTTTGGTCCAAGGCTAAAGTCTTTTTTAATGAAGTCAGGTGCAGATGATGCAGTCGCAGAAGAAATCATCCAAGAAACCATGACGATTATCTGGACTAAAGCTGATTATTATGACCCGTCTGTAGCTTCACCAAGCACATGGATTTATACTATCGCTCGGAACAAGAAAATTGATATTTTAAGAAAAACCAGAAAAGCGGTCTTGGAGGATATTGAGACTGCCATTTTGCCTCCCGTTGAGTCTAAAGCGGATGAGAATATAGAACATGATCAAAAGTTTGAAATGGTGGCACAATATTTAGATGATCTACCAAAAGATCAACTAGATCTGCTAAAAATGAATTTCTTCGAGGAGAAATCTCATGGTGAAATCGCTGAGATCACCAAAATCCCATTAGGCACTGTAAAGTCAAGAATTCGACTAGCATTAGAGAAGATCCGCGGCAAATTGGAACAAGACGGCAGTATGGTTAATCTAAATAATGACGGCGGAAGTATGGTTAATTAAAAATGACATTCGAAATTCTTAGTACACCCGTAAATTCACCTGCAAGTCTTATTTTCCAGCAGTGCTTGGCCGAAGTTGATCCTGAGAACAAATCTCTAAACTCTGCGATGAATGAGGTGGGTGGTTATTTTTTAGATAAGTCTGATACCTTGCCCCTCTCTAATGAATTATGGGATAAAGTTTTAGATCAAACAAAAAATGAAACTTCATCACCTCAAATTGATGAGGAGCATGATCCTTTGTTAAGTCAATTACCAATTACTTTAAGATCCCACTTAAAAAATAAAAATATTAAGTGGAAATCTTTTAAGGATGTTAAAGTTGCTTCTATACTCCCCAAGGACAACAATGAAAAACTAGAACTTATCCACGTAATGCCTGGTGCAAAAATTCCTCAGCACACACATGAAGGCAATGAGAGTTTTTTAGTTTTACACGGTTCTTATAGTGATGAGTATGGCGATTATAAACAAGGATCTGTTCAAGTAAGAAGTGATGATCATAATCATACACCTGTTGGTGATGCAAAAACTGGTTGTATTGGACTAGCTTATACTCACGGTAAAATTAAATTCTCCGGTAAATTTGGTAAACTATTAAATTTAATCGCTAACTAATTTTAATTATAAAATATATAGAATATGTGCTGGAGCAATACCTGCTGTTAGTATTAACCTCAAAATAAAGTAATCAGTTTTAATTATTTTTTCTTTGAAATAAAAAAAGAAATCAAAGCATAAAACAATAAAATAACCTGCTATAAAAAGCCCTATAGTTTCACCAAATTTTAAGTCAAATGCTAAAACCAAAAATGCATAAACAGCTGGGCAAACACTAAACAAAATTGCAATATTATTTTTTGATTGAAGATAAACACCCCAATACACTGCACCCAAAAATGACATTATGACTGCAGAGTAATAAACGAACATGTCTTTATCAAAATCAAGAAATATTAAATCGATGTTGTAAAAACAAAGATAAAAAGGAATTAAACCAGGAATACCTATAAGGTAAATCATTCTTGATAAAGTTTATCGATTTGCTCTGCTAAATCTAGGTCTCTTTGGGTAACTTTTTGAACATCGTGGGAAATAAGGAAAATTGTAACAGTTCCGTAATCTAAAATAATTTGAGGATGATGATTTTTTTTCTCGGATAACATCGCCACTTGGCTAGTAAAGGCAAAGCTTTTTCTGTAGTTTTTGAATTCAAAAGTTTTTGTCAATCTACCCTTATTGTCTTTTGGCCAATCAGTCATAGCTTAAGGTGCAGGTGATGGATTGTTTTCATGTACATCATTAATTTCATCAATAATTTCTTTTGATAGTTGTATATCTACTGAATTTATATTTTCTTTTAACTGATCCATTTTTGTTGCGCCAATAATATTACTTGTGACAAAATCTTGTTGGTTAACAAATGCAAGTGATAGTTCAGTTGGAGTAAGCCCGTTATCCTCTGCAATTTTACAATATTGCTCTGTAGCAACAATTGATCTCTCATTAGTGTACCTAGTCCAATCGTCCCAAATTGTTAAGCGTGCACCGTCAGGTTTTTTTGAATTTCTATATTTTCCAGTTAACACCCCGCAAGCTAAAGGAGAGTAAGCTAACAAACCTACCTGATCTCTAATGGATATTTCAGACATACCAACCTCATAAGTTCTGTTTAATAAACTATATGGATTTTGGACAGACATAACTCTTGGTAGGTTTTTATATTTAGACAAGTTGATGTAATTGGATAAGCCATAGGGGGTTTCATTAGATAAGCCTAGATATCTAATCTTACCTTGATCGATAAATTTTTTTGCTGTTTCTAAAATTTCTTCGAAGGGTGTCCAATCTTTTTCCTCTTTGTAATTTTTATATCCCAACCTTCCAAAAAAATTTGTTTTTCTCTCTGGCCAATGTAGTTGATAAAGATCAATATAATCTGTTTGTAATCTTTGCAGGCTTCCCTCTAATGCTTCGGTGAAATGTTTCTCATTAAATTGTAGGCCACCTCCTCTAATCCATCTTACATCAGGGCCTGCGACTTTTGATGCTAATATTACTTTCTCTCTGTTTTTTTTCTGTTTAAACCAATTACCAATTATTTTTTCAGTAGCACCATATGTTTTTTCTTTTCCTTTAACTGAATAATATTCCGCGGTATCAAAGAAATTGACCCCTTTTTCCATAGAATAATCCATTTGCTCAAAAGCCTCATTTTCTGTATTTTGCTCTCCCCAGGTCATTGTACCAAGGCAAATAAGGCTAACTTGAAGGTCAGTATTTCCTAAGGGTTTGAATTTCATAAAAGATTCATACGGTTTTACTTGAAAAATATCAAGATAATAGCCATATTAAAAATAATTAAGGAGAAATAATGGTCGAATTAAAACAAAATACATATTCGCAGTCACAATCTACAGCTATAGATCAGGGCTTAAGAGATTATATGATGAAAGTCTATAATTACATGACCTCTGGTTTAGCGATAAGTGGTTTAGTGGCATGGGGATTTTCTCAGTCTCCTACTTTAATGGGGGCTATTTATGGCACAGCACTTCAATGGGTTGTAATGCTCGCTCCACTTGGATTTATTTTCTTTTTAGGTGCAAGATTACAAAAAATGTCTACCTCTGCAGCTCAAATGACATTTTGGGCCTTCGCTGCTGTGATGGGAATTTCATTGTCTTATATATTCATAGTTTTCACTGGTGTCAGCATTGTTAGAGTATTTTTAATCACAAGCTGTACATTTGCTGCAATGAGCATCTATGGATATGCAACTAAAAGAGATTTAACCAAGTTTGGTTCATTTCTTATAATGGGGCTCATTGGAATTATTATTGCTAGTATTGTAAATATTTTTTTACAAAGTTCAGCGATGCAGTTTGTAATTTCTTGTGTGGGTGTTTTAGTGTTTGTGGGTTTAACTGCTTACGATACTCAAAGAATTAAATCAACTTATTATCAAGTTGCTGGAACTGCATTTGCAGGAAAAGCTGCAATCATGGGTGCACTAACATTATACTTAGACTTTATAAACCTATTCATAATGTTGATGCAGTTATTTGGTCAAAGAAGATAAATAAATTTCAAATTTAATTATGAGGGGTCATTATTGGCCCCTTTTTTTTTACTAATTTAACATATCATTTTTTTAATTTGTCATTAAGATCCTCGCGTGATTGGATATATCTTAGCAATTGGTGCTGCGGCTACGTGGTCAATGGTTGCTTTATCTGCTACTAGAATTGTCAGATATTTTGGAAGTTATAATTATAATCTTTTAAGGCTATTAGGAATAATAGTACTTTTTTTACCCTACATTGTAATTAATTGGGATCCAATTTATTTTAATAAATCAGTATTTATAGCAATATTTTTATCTTCTGTAATTGGCATTATAATAGGAGATACTTTTTTATTTGTTTGCCTCAAAAGACTTGGGCCAAGAAGGCAAGCTTTATTATTTTCTTTGCAAATACCCTTTACTATCATTTTAGCTGAAATATTTTTACAAACACTTCCCTCTATGATCGAGCTCTTCGGATGCATTTTAATTTTTTTTGGAATTATAGTTGCAATACAATTTAATCGAACAATTGCTGATGATGACTTAGAAAACATTCAAGGCAACAAATATATTGGACTGATTGCAGGTGTTGGTCTAGCACTGTGTCAGGCTATTGGAATCATTCTTATGAAACCTGCGCTTGAGGTAACAGACCCTATCATTGTGTCTTATGTGAGAGTTTTAATTGCAGCGATATTGATGTTTTTTAGCTTAGGATTTCTGAAAAATAATAATCTTTTAGAAAGGATGAAAGACGTTAAAAAAACATTTTATAGTATTTTTCTTGGCTTTATGGGAATGGGCGTTGGAATGACTATGTTAATAATTGCTCTTAAAAATGGAGATCCTGGAATTATTTCAACTTTATCAAGCACAATGCCAATTATGATAATACCGATATTGTGGATTGTTACTAAAAATTATGCAGGGCATCTAGCAGTGATAGGCGCTACTCTTACTTGTTTTGGAGCAGGAGTAATTTTTTTAAATTAATCCGAGCCTTTTTCAACATTAACTATTTTTAGATCCTTTGTTTTTTTAATTTGCGTTTGTAATATTTTGTTTAAAGGATCTTTACCTAAATATTTTTTAAATTTTTTCTGACTTTGTGTAGCTTTGTCTGTATTGCCCTCCGTTATTGCAACTAATGTCTCTCTTAAATGTTCAAGACCTTTTTGCTCATTTGAGGATTTGTAGCGCATATATGCAGCTCGTGGATAAATAAAAAGCTTTGTAAATGCATAAGAAAACAAAATTACAAGAATAATAAATGTTATTAAGACAAAAAGTAATTGGACAATGGGAATGCTCAGTTGCCAAATGCCTAAAACGAGTGAAAGATTGCCAGCATTGTTAAACAGATAAAAAAGAAAACCGTAACCACTTATAAAAATTATTAAAATTATTAGAAGTCTTATCATTAAATCATGTTCTCTAAAAAAATTTGGTTATCGTTATAGATTTGAGCTAGCTCATAAGAAGATTTAAAAAATATTTTTTGATTAGCATTTAATTTCTCGTATTCAATTATCGCCTTTGTATATTGTCGATTATGCATTGCATTAATAAACGATGGTAAGGGTTCTAATGAATTTTTTGTTATCTGAATTTCAAATATATTTTCAATAATTCTTTTAAGCCATTGAAAATTATTTCGTTTCATAAACTCATTTTGTACATATGTATTTTCATTAATCTGTAATTGCTGAACTGAATATGTATAGTCTGGAATAGTGAGTAATTCTTTAAGTTTTTCTTCATTAAAAAATAAATATTGATTTTGAAGTTTTTGAATATTTTTATTTCGAATTTGTTGTTGATCAATATTAATTATAATCTGATTTATAGACAAAATTAATTCATATGCCTCATCATTGGATAATGTAATTTGTTGTTGCTCTGGCTCAACAACAGTAGTTTGGGGTATTTCTTGAACATTTTTTGCTAACTCTAGTATGAGAGACTCAAGACGATCTACTTTATCTTCCAGCTCTTTGTTATTTAGATCATTAATAGGTGTTATTTCTTTTTGAATATTTGGTGATTGAGTTCCTTGATTTAATTTACTGATTTGAGTCTCATCAAATATTAAAAGGTTATTTCGATACAAGTAGACCCCTGCAACAGTTATAACGATCAAAAATATTACTATTAGGAAAAGATTTCGTTGTAGAAAACTTTTTTTACTTTCATTTTTTTGATTTTCAGACATTCAATAAGAATCTATATTTTTTTATAATAATGAAAGTTTTAGCAATAGAAAGTTCTTGTGATGATACATCTATAGCAATTGTAAATGATGATAAAACTGTTGAGTTTCATGAAACAATTAACCATAGGAAATTTCATAAAGATCTTGGGGGGGTCATACCCGAAATGGCAGCACGACAGCATTTAGAAATTCTAGATATATTAGGTAAATCAATTAAAAAAATTAATTTTTCCAAAATTTCAGCAGTTGCTGCAACATTTGGACCTGGGCTTATTGGTGGATTAATTGTGGGATCATCTTTTGCAAAAGGTTTGTCAATATCTAAAAACGTCAAACTTGTTCCCATTAATCATTTACAAGCACATTTATTATCGCCTCGACTTGTATCTGAAATTAAGTTTCCATATTTATGTCTACTCGTTTCTGGAGGAAATACTGCATTAGTATTGGTTAAAAATTCAAAAAGTTTTATCACTCTTGGATCAACAATTGATGACTCAGCAGGTGAGTGTTTTGATAAAGTGGCTAGAGGTTTAGGGTTGGGGTACCCTGGAGGACCAGAAATAGAACACTTAGCATTAGGTGGCAATGTTGAGAAGTTTAAACTCCCAATGCCTTTAACAAAAAAAAATAATTGTGATTTTTCTTTTTCAGGTTTAAAGACAGCAGCGCTAAATACCATCAAAAATAATAAAAAAACAAAATCATTTCTGAGAGACTTTTCAGCTTCATTTCAACATACTGTATCTAAAGTGTTAGAAATTAAAATATTAAATAGTATTAAACTCTTACAAAAAGAAAATATTAAAATTAATGATTTTTCTATTTGTGGTGGAGTAGCAGCAAATAAATATTTAAATACCGAGCTTCAAAAACTTATTTCAACAAAGAAACTTAATTATCATCAGGTACCTTTATCTTTATGTACCGACAACGCTGCAATGATTGGTTGGAACGCTATCGAATATATGAAGACTAGAAAAATCAAGCTTAATAATTACAATACAAGACCATCACCTAATATATTAATTCATGAACACTTCTAAAAATTATTGGCTTCTTAAATCAGAGCCTAGTTCTTGGTCATGGGATCAACAAAAAAAGAAAAAAACTGAACATTGGGACGGTGTGAGAAATTACCAGGCAGCAAATAATATGAAAAAGATGAGAAAAGGAGATGAGTGTCTGTTTTATCACTCAGTAACAGAAAAAGCCATTAAGGGAATAGTGAGAGTTACTAAGGAATATTATCCAGATCACACAGATAAAAAAGGAATATTTGGAATGGTTGACGTAACCTATGTAAAAGATCTAAATGAAGTTTACTTATCAGAAATAAAAGCAGACCCATTTTTCAAAGATTTTCCGCTTGTAAAACAAGCGAGATTAAGTGTGATGCCTGTAACATTGAAGCAATGGAAGAAATTAATTAAGATGAGTGAAGAAAATGAGAGAATTTAAATTATCTAATCCACTGTTATCAAAAGAAAAATATGAAGAGATGTATGCAGAGTCTTTTAGTAATAAAGAGCAATTCTGGTCCAAAGTGGCAAAATCTCAATTAACTTGGTCTAAAGATTTCACTAAAGTTAAAAACACCAACTACGACGGTAACATATCTATAAAATGGTTTGAGGATGGTGAATTAAACGTTTGTTATAACTGTGTTGATAGACATGCGGAAACACAACCAAATGAAATTGCAGTTATTTGGGAAGGAGATGATACTAGTAAAAATAGAACATACACTTATAGAGAACTGAAATCAGAAGTAAGCAAATTTGCAAATGTTTTAAAAAAACTTGGCGTGCAAAAAGGTGATGTTGTAACAATTTATTTAACTATGATTCCTGAAGTTGCATTTGCTATGTTAGCTTGTGCAAGAATAGGTGCAATACATTCAGTAATATTTGGAGGCTTCGCCCCCGAGTCAATTGCAGGACGAATTAAAGATTGCAAATCTCAATTTGTAATTACTGCTGATGAAGGTGTTCGAGGTGGAAAAATAATTCCACTTAAAAAATATATTAACGCAGCTTTAGAGAATTGTGATGGCTCTATAAAAACTCTTGTTATTCGATATACAAATACTCAAGACAAATTACATAAAGATAATAATTTTTATTATGATGAGTTAGTTAAAGAAGTTGATGATCAATGTGAATGCGTATCAATGAATGCAGAAGATCCTCTTTTCATTTTATATACATCTGGTTCTACTGGTAAGCCAAAAGGAGTTCTTCATACTTCAGGGGGGTATTTGGTTTATGCATCATTTACGCATAAGTATTCTTTTGATTATCATCCAGGGGATATCTACTGGTGTACAGCAGACGCAGGTTGGATCACAGGACACTCTTATTCAGTCTATGGGCCTTTAGCTAACGGAGGCAAAACATTATTATTTGAAGGAGTGCCTAATTATCCTGATTTCTCTCGTTTTTGGGAAGTTTGTGACAAGTACAAAGTCAATATTTTTTACACAGCACCAACTGTATTGAGATCTTTAATGAAAGAGGGAAATTCGTATATAGAAAAGTGTGATTTAAGTTCTTTGAGGATTTTAGGAACAGTTGGTGAACCAATAAACCCTGAGGCATGGAATTGGTATTCATCGATAGTTGGTAAGGACAAATGTCCAGTTATTGATACTTGGTGGCAAACGGAAACCGGGGGGCATTTAATTTCACCAATTCCTGGTGTTTCTAAACTTAAGCCAGGAAGTGCGACTCAACCATATTTTGGAATTGAAGCCGCAATAGTTGATGATAATGGAAATATTTTAGAGGGTGAATGTGAAGGTAAGCTATGCATTTTAGATAGTTGGCCGGGTCAGATGAGAACAGTTTATGGCGATCACCAGCGTTTTATTGATACTTATTTCAGTCAATTCAAAGGGAAGTATTTTACAGGAGATGGATGTCGAAGAGATAAAGATGGCTTTTATTGGATAACTGGAAGAGTAGATGATTGTATCAATGTGTCTGGACATTTGCTGGGAACTGCAGAGATTGAAAGTGCATTTGTTGAACATGAATTAGTTTCCGAAGCGGCGGTAGTGGGCTACCCTCATGATATAAAAGGCCAAGGCATTTACGCTTATGTAACAACAAACACCGGTGTTAATGTGAATGAAGATTTAAAGGAAGATCTTATATTATGGATAAGAAAGAAAATTGGGCCTATAGCTACACCAGATAAATTACAGTTTTCTCCAGGTCTTCCAAAGACAAGATCTGGTAAAATAATGAGAAGAATTTTACGAAAGATAGCATCTAAAGAAGAAGACCAATTAGGTGACACATCAACATTAGCGGATCCAAGTGTTGTGAAATCTTTAATAGACGGGTCTAAAAATATCTAGCTCATCGGACACTAAAAACGTATTCAATTCAATCAAAAGAATTGAACAGGGAAATAGTATTGACCATGTTGTAAATACATTTCCATCCATAAAAAGAAATTTTTTATTTTTGATCATCCAAGAATATTATAGAAACTTTGAGAATCATAATCGTATACTCGAAAAATATATAAATGATCGAACACCAAATAACATAAAAAATATTTTAAAAATTAGTCTTACTCTAATAAGTTTCTCAAATAAGCCTAATTACGCCATAGTTAATGATGCAGTAGAAGTTAGTAAAGAATATAAAAAAGAAAAGTTGGTTAATGCTGTTTTAAGAAATATTTTAAAAAATATAAATGATATTAAATATGAAAAATATATTTATCCAGAATTTAAAACTGTAATTGATAAAATATTTTCAAGTAAATCAATAAGAGATTATATTTATAGTGCAATATTTAAGAAACCTAAAAATTATCAAATAAGTTTGACAGATAAGAATAGCGCGGTTTACTGCAAGAGAGTATTTATGTTAGATAAAAAAATTTTAAAGGGATGTATTGTTCAAGATATTGGTAATTTTGAAGCAATAAAGGCGACACATATTTTTTTTAAGGATAAAAACTTAATTGATATATGTGCTGCGCCTGGAGGGAAAAGTATATTATTAAATTCATTAGGATTTAATGTATTGTCAATAGACAAATCACAAAACCAAATAAATAAGTTCAAAGAAAACCTCATTCGATTAAATTTAAAGCTAGATATTCACAAAGTTGATTTTCTAGATGAAAAATTTACTGACAAATATAATTCAATTTTATTAGATGCACCCTGTAGTGCGTTGGGAACTTTTAGAAGAAATCCAGATGTGACAATAAAAATTGATCAATCACTGATCAAAAAACATCAAAAAATACAATTCAAGATGTTAGAAAAATCATTAGAGATTCTTAATTTAGGTGGTTTTTTAGTATATATTGTTTGTTCTTTTCATCCTTTTGAGACAATCGATGTCATTGATAAAATAATCCAAAAACATCAAAATGTTAAAATACACGATGTAGTATCAAATAAGATGATAAAAAGACAAAATGGGTATTTTATAAATCCTCTTACCTTTAAAAATATAGGAGGATCTGATATTTTTTTTGTGTCAGTTTTAGAGAAAATATAATGAAAGTAAAAATATCCCCATCGATTTTAGGTGGTTCATTTTCTAATATTGAAAAAATAATTGTGGACCTTGATAAGTCTAAAGCTGAATATATTCATTTTGATGTGATGGACGGAGACTTTGTTCCTAATTTAACTTTTGGCGCTAAATTTATCTCAGATGTAAGGAAGTTCTCAAAAAAAATTTTTGATGTACATTTAATGATTAATAGAGTCGATAAGTTCTTAGATGAATATATAAAGGCAGGCTCTGATATAATTACTTTTCATTATGAAATTGATGAAGATATTAAAAAAATTATATCAAAGATTAAAAACAAGGGTATCAAATGTGGACTAGCGATTAAACCAAGAACAAATTGGTCAGAAATTTTACCATACTTGGATTTAATAGATCAAGTTACAATAATGACAGTCGAACCTGGATTTAGTGGACAAAAATTTATGAACAATCAAGTTGATAAGATTAAAAATATTTCTAATCAAATTAAACAAAATAATATGAATGTTGAGGTTGAAATTGACGGTGGAATTAATTTTGAAACTGGGAAGATATGTATCGAAGCTGGAGCAGATATTTTAGTAGCAGGATCGTTTTTGTTTAATCAGGGTGATTTAATATCTTCAACAAATAAAATGTTAGAAAATTTTAATTAATGGGAAAGAATGCGCTTATATCAGTTTTTGATAAAACGAATTTAGATTTAATCGCAGATTTTCTTATTAAAAAAAAATATACAATTTACTCAACAGGTGGCACATCTAAATACCTAAGAGAAATAAAAATACCATTTATTGAAATTTCAAAATACACAAAACAAAAGGAAATTTTAGATGGCAGAGTGAAAACACTTCATCCTAAAATATTTGGTGGGCTATTAGCCACTAATAAAAGGAGTCACCTTAAAGAGATGAAAGGTGATGGAATAGTTAGTTTTGATCTACTTCTTGTTAATCTGTATCCATTTGAGAAGACTGTTAATAGCACTAAAGATAAGTCAAAAATCATAGAAATGATAGATATTGGTGGACATAGTTTAATAAGAGCAGGGGTAAAAAACTTTGAAAAAGTTTTGACAATAACTGATCCAAGAGATTACAAAACCTTTATCAAACAATTTCCAATCAAAGGAACTCAAAGAAAGTTATTTGCGAAGAAAGCAATTTTAAATATCGCTAGCTATGACAAAGCGATTTTCAATTGGTTCGATGGGAATACTTCAAGAGAATATGAATTAAGATATGGTGAGAACCCGCAACAAAAAGCAGTTGCAAAAATAAATGATAATAGTTTTACCCAACTAAGCGGAAATAAGAAACTTAGTTACAATAATCTATTGGACTTAGATGCCGCCATTAAAATATCGTTTGGGATAAAAACCAAAAATCATATTTGCAGCATTATTAAACACAATACCCCATGTGGTGCATCAATTGGAAAAATACAGACAAATTGTTACAACAAAGCACTTGCTGGAGACAAGATAAGTGCTTTTGGTGGTATAGTTGCATTTAATAAAAAAATTGATAATAAAACTGCAAAACTTTTAGTGAAAGGTTTTTATGAGGTAATTGCGGCTCCTAGTTACGAAAGAGAAGCATTAAAAATTCTCAAAACAAAAGGTAATTTAAGAATTATAAAAATTAAAAAACTTAATCAAAAGTTAGAAAAGAGAACATTTTTTGGAGGGACGTTAATTCAAGATGTTAATATAAAGAATTCATCAATAGAAACAATCAATGGAATTAATAAACTCAATAAAGAGAAAATAAATTTTTTTGTAAATATTCTTAAAAATATAAAATCAAATGCAATAGCATTGTTTGATGAGGATAGTCTGATTTCACAATCTGGTGGGCAGACATCAAGAATTGATGCTCTTCAAAATTGTTTATATAAATTCAAATCGAAACATAATTTCAAGAAACTAAAAAGAGGTTATTTATTTTCAGATGCATTTTTTCCATTCACAGATTCATTGATATTTATAAAAAAACAAAAAATTAAAATTGAAATATATTCACCAATGGGTTCAAAAAATGACTCACAAATTAAAAAATCAGTAAAAAAATTAAAATTAAATTTTTATAAATTGAGTGACCGGCATTTTAAGCATTGATTGATATATTTAAAAATAAGCCGCCTAAAAAGAAATATTTACCTATGAAAAGGTACCAAAATATTAGTTTTATTAGAAAATTTGATATTGATATCTTAAAGTCTTTTTTTGAAATTTATCCTGAAGAAAAAAGGGGTAGAAAAAAATTTAAAGAAAAAGAGATACTTAATCAAAAAGCCCTTATATATGAAGAGATATTTCAAAAAGCAATCAAGATTAAAGCTGATTGCATAGGTTCTATAAAAGAAAATGTATCAAAAAATATAATTACAATTAAAGTATCTTTTTTTAGAGATGATGAATGATAACAGAATATTATTTGTTGATTTAGATGGAACTTTAATAAAAGAAGATTTAACTAACTTAGCTTTTTTTGAATGTCTAAAAGAAAGACCTCTTAAACTTTTTTCTTACTTAATTATTTTCTTATTTAGAGGTAAAGCGTACCTAAAAGAAAAGGTTTCAAAAGACTACATAGTTCCGATTGAAAAATTAAAATTTAACAAAGCAAGCATTAGTTACATAAAAACGGTTAAAAATCATCATAGAGTTGTATATCTCATTTCTGGAAGTCATCAATTATTAGTCAATCAAATTCATAAACATTTAAAAATTTTTTTTGAGTCTTTTGGTACAAAGAACAATTTTAACATGATTGGGATGAACAAAGTTAAATTTATTAAAGATGAACTAAAAATTTTAGAATTTGATTATTTAGGTAATAGTAAACAGGATTTACCTATATGGAATTATACAAAAAAAATCATATATACGAACATTTCTAGCAGTTTAAGGAAAACCATAAATTCTACAAAATTAGATAAGCACGAAATAAAAGAAGATTTTTCAAATTAAATATTCATGTCAATATTCTTATTTTTACAAATTGCATTTATATGCTTGCTAGGAGCTATGTCTCCTGGTCCTAGTATGGTAGTTGTTATAAACAACGCAATATTTAAAAATAAATTTAATGGAATTTTGACGGCGTTAGGGCATGGATTTGGAATAGGCATCTATGCATTATTTGCTGTGTTAGGTATCGGTTTAATAATTGAAACTAACATTATGCTTTTTAATGTTATAAAAATTGTATCTATAGTTTTTTTGTTTTACCTTGGAATTAATTCAATAATTACAATAAAAAAAATAGAATTTAAAAAAGAAAAATTAATAGATAGTGGGCAGTCATTTTTAGAAGGATTAAGCATTTCTTTACTAAATCCAAAGATTCTAATTTGGTTTGTTGCTATTTATTCTCAATTTATGTCTACAGATAATGAGCTTTATTTAAATATTTCGTTAGTATTAATTGCTAGTATAGTTGATGCACTATGGTACGTATTCTTGGTTAATTTAGTAACAACAGGTACAATTCTAGAATTTATAAAAAACAAATCTCAGCATATCCAAAAGATAATTGGATATATTTTTATAACAATATCGATAATTTTATTAATTGATTTAATTAAATGACACTTTTTGGATTATATAAAAAAAATAAGTTTGATTTACAATTCTGATGGAAAATAAATATATTTTTAAATTAAATCGTTAATAATATGAGTGAAGAAAAAATTGTAAATCTTCTAAAAGAAAATAAATTTCATGAAGCAAAAAGTTTAATTTTTAATTTACTAAAAACCGAAAAAAAAAATTTAAAATACAATTTTTATTACGGATTGATCTTTGCGAATGAAAAGAAATTTGGGGAAGCAATTAAATTTTTTGGCATTTATCTTGATAGTAACAAAAGTGACTATGATACAAATTTTAATTTAGCTAATTGTTACCTTGGTTTATTAAATTTTGAGAAGGCTATAGAATATTACGAAAACTGTACAAGATTAAACCATAATAGACATGAACCTTACCATCAAGTAGGTGTATGTTATAGACTTGTAAGAGATTATCAAAAATCTATTGTAAATCTTAATAAAGCTCTATCGATTAAAGAAAATACTTTATCATATTATATTTTAGGTAAAGTTTTTAGAGATAATGGACAATTTGAAGAGGCCAAGAAGTCATTTGAGAAATCAATTTTTTTAAATAAAAATTTTATTGACGCAAAATTATCTCTAGCAAACATAGAAAATGATTGTGGTAATTATGATGAAGCCTTCAAAATAATTAATCAAATAATTGAAGCAAATGAACAAAATGATCAAACTTATGTTAAATCCAATTTAATTATAGGAAATATTTTAAAATCTAAGGGTGATTATAAGAGTGCAATAGAAGTTAATCAAAATATTTTAGAAAAAGAACCAAAAAACGCAGATGCCCTTTATCACTTATCTTTATGTTATTTATTTATGAAAGATTTTGATAAAGGGTGGAAATATCATGAGTCAAGATACAATCTACAAAGTTTTGTATTATTAAAAAAAATTCGTAATTCTTTTCTCAAACCAGTTTGGGACAAAAACCAACCAAAAAAAAATATTCTAATTTATGGAGAGCAAGGAATTGGAGAACAAATACTTTATTCACAATTCATCGAAGTGATACAAGATCAGTTTGAAAAAATTACTATTGCTGTTAATAAAAAACTTATTCCATTTTTCAAAAAAATTTATAAATATATTGAAATAATCGACTATCGATCTTTAGAGAATTATGACAGTTATGATTACCACTTACCAATGGGTTCATTAGGTCAGTTTTTTCAAAATCTTATAAATTACAATAGTCTTAGAAAAGAAATCTTTTATTCTTTTGATAATAATATAGTCCCAAAGAAAAATAAAAAGTTAAGGTGTGGAATATCGTGGAAAAGCACAAATAAAATTTTTGGTAAAAAGAAATCAATAGAGTTGGAACAGTTAAGTAATCTTTTTCTTTTAAATGATATAGAGTTTATAAATCTTCAATACTCTGATGAAAAAGAAGAAATTAATATATTAGAAAAAAGGATTGGTAAATCTATTTTCTTGGATCATAAAGTTGATTGTTATAATGATATTGATGGTACTGCCGGATTAGTAAAAAGTTGCGACTTTGTCATAACAGTTAGTAATTCAAACGCCCATATAGCTGGAAAGTTGGGTGTAAAGACTTTTTTACTTTTACCATTTAATGATGGAAAATTATGGTATTGGGGATTAAATACAGATAATAATATAATTTGGTATCCCTCAATTAAACCCGTCAGGATGGAAAATGACAATGATTGGAGTAGTTGTATATCTAATTTAAATAAAGAGCTAGAAAACTTCTTGTAAATGTAAACAACTACAATAGGTTTTAATAGTGAATATTTTTATTGGATACGACAGCAGAGAAGACTTAGCGTATCAAGTGTGTAGCTATAGTATTAAATCGAAGTCAAAGTTGGCAAAAATTTTTCCGTTAAAACTAAATGAATTGAAGTCAAAAGGACTTTATAAAAGGGATGAAGATAAACTCGGCTCAACAGAATTTACTTTTTCTAGATTTTTAGTGCCTGTGCTAAATGATTATACTGGTTGGGCATTATTTTGTGATTGTGATATATTGTTTTTGAATTCAGTCGAAGAGTTATTTTCTCAAGTAAATGATAAATATGCAGTTATGTGTGTGAAACACGATTATACACCAAAAGGAGATACGAAAATGGATGGGAGAATTCAATCCATTTACCCGAGAAAAAATTGGAGTTCTCTTGTATTGTGGAATTGTAATCATCCTTCAAACAAGAAAATTACATCAGAATTAGTGAACGATCCAAAAATAACTGGAAAATTCCTTCATCGTTTTAGCTGGCTAGAAGATGATGAAATAGGTGAAATTAGCCATGAGTGGAACTGGTTGGTAGGTTGGTATAAAGAACCAACTGATGGGGCACCCAAAGCAATTCATTATACTGAGGGTGGACCATGGTTCCCTGAATACCGTTTTTGTGACTACCATGAAATTTGGAAAAATAAATTACAAGAAATGATGAATACTAAGATCTAATTTTATATAGCTTTACACAAAACAATAAATCCACTTTTGGTATTTTTTAAAAACTCAACATTAAAAAATTTACAAAGTTTTAACAGCCACCACCTAGACAGTTGTTGAATAATATGAGCATTCCTTCCGTCGCTTAAAGTCTTTTTTGTTATAATAAATAATTCTCAGAAATTTTTTTTTTCATAAAATTCTCTTAAAATTGGAAATTCTGACAAGCTTGAATTAATAAAGTGTTTAAATTTCTTTAATTCATTGTCGTGAATATTTATTTTATTTGTCAAGACATAGTTCTTTTTTTGAGGTCTTATTATTTTTTCACAACTTAAGCCTACGAAGTTAAGTATATCATTCATTGTTCTATCAAAATCATTATCAAGATCGTGATATTTCACTAGGTATATGTTTTTATACTTCTTTGATATTTCGACCCACTCACTTACATGATTAGCCCATCTAACAAAAATACTATCATATGATTTTTTTTGGTACCTTTGCATTTGTCCCTCCGGAATGGATTTAACAAAGTTTATAGGATTTTTTTCTTTAGGCCCTTCATGCCAATCCCAATGATTTATAAAATTCCAATAAGATAATAATGTGTCGATAGGATTCCTATGAATGTAGAAAAAAATAATATCATCACTATTAAAACAATTTTTGAATATGTATGCTGGATGATGGGATTTTATCAGACTTGATAAACCATATTTAATATTATCTTTTTCAACATATGATATCTTTTCAATAAAATTATGAACATTATCTGGTTTGTGAAAATTTACTATATCTCCTAATGGTAGGTAATCAAAATTAATAAATGGTTCAACTGAATAATTCGAGTTATAAGCAATTGAATTCATTAAAAAGTGAGTGCCACTTCTCTCATGTGAGCATATCACTATGGCTTTATTTATACTAGACTCTGAAGAAAACTGTAATTTCTTTTTTTCAAGGTCAACTAACATATTCTAATTTGTTGTATAAGATGCTTATAATTCAAATTGATATTACAAGAATTGATTTTAAATCTCAAACGTCATATTTATTTAATTAGAAAATTCGTTGCTAAAATTAATATAACGAAAAATAATATTTTAAAACAAATTAAGTTTTATAGCTTATATATCCTGTAAAAGTTAAAGTTGATTAATATAATTAATTTTGTCAAGATTTTAAAAATATATGACTGAAGTTTTAGAGCAAATAAAAAAGGGAATAAATTGTCTAAAAAATAAAGATTATTTAAATGCTGAAGACATCTTTTTAGGTCTCGTAAGACGCTACCCAGCTAATTTAAATATATATACTTATCTGATACCAGTTTTAATTGAACAAAAAAAATTCAAAGACGCCCTTAAATTTTCAGAGAGACTTTTTAATTTAAATAAAAACAGTGAACTAGGATTAATTTATATGGGGATTATAAATTATAGTTTAAAAAAATTTTCTGCAGCCTTAGATTTTTTCGAGAGGTCACTCCTAATTAATCCAAAAAACTATGATGGTCTTGTCAACATTGGTGTAACCTATAGAAAATTAGGTGATTACAAAAAAGCAATATATTATTTTAAGGAATCTCTAAAAATAAATAATAATAGATCAGTAGTTTTCTATAATTTAGGTTCAATTAATGAAGTTGAAGGTAATTATGAGGAGGCAATATTATTTCTAAATAAAGCAATTTCTATAGATCCAAAAGAATATGACTCAATACACGCATTATCATTATGTCAGCTATCAATGCAAAACTATAAAGATGGGCTTAAAAATTACGAATATAGATGGCTTACAAGAAATTCCACAAAAAAAAGATATCAAAATATAGCAAGTCTCGATTCTATAAATTCAGTAACAGGTAAAAATATTCTTGTGTGGTACGAACAAGGATTAGGGGACACAATTCAATTTTCGAGGTATGTTAATTTATTGATTAAATCAGGTGCTCAGGTAACGTTTGAGGTACAAAAACCTTTAATAGCTTTTTTAAAAAGGCAATTTAATTGTGAAATTACTGGGGATGCATCTAAAAATAATTTTGATTTTCAATGCCCTGTAATGTCTTTACCGTATCTATTTGATATTAAAGCAAACGATATTCAATCACTCAACCAATATTTTAAAAGTGATAATGAAAAGGTTAGTTTGTGGAGAAATATTTTATCTCTATCAAAAGATAAAAAAAATATAGGAATTGCAATTTCAGGAAATGTTAATCAAATTAATGAAAATAGAAGAAAGATTGACCTGAAGCATTTTTTGCCATTAACAAAATATTTTAGATTATTTATTATTCAAAAAGACATATACGAAGATGATAAAAAAATATTGAAAAAGACAAATGATATAGTCTATTTAGGTGACAATTCACAATGGAATGACTTTGAGGATACTAGCGCCATAGTGCAAAATATGGACCTCGTAGTATCTATTGATACGTCGTTAATTCATCTTGCCGGCTCAATGAACAAGAAAACATATCTCTTACTTTCAAAAGCAGCTGATTGGCGTTGGTCAAGCGAGGATTTTAATACACCACAATGGTATAAAAATATGATTATAATAAGACAAAAAAAAAGAAATAATTGGGAAGATGTAATCTTGAGACTTCAAGGTGAATTAAATTACTTACTTTAGCGACTCTAGCAGTTGAGGCGATACGAACCCTCGACTTCAACCTTGGCAATAACAAAATAGTTATCTCTACTCCGCTTTTCACGTTTATTTTATTATAGTTTTTAATTTTTTTGTATTAAACATCTATCGCAAACATAGTAAAAAAAATTTGTATGAAAATTTTATTTTTATTAATCCCTTGTTTGAGTTGGGGGAAGGGTAATTCCTATATGGTGATTATCAGAATGGCATGTAAACTTATCTTTATACGGTTGGAGCAAGATATACTGTAAATTGGAAAAAAAGTTACAAAAAATGAAGGAATCGCCTAATTAGTTTTTAAAGAATAAGTAAAATTAATTAAAAGAAAACTAATTAAAACTATTATAGATGTACTATGTACGATTTTTTAAAGATGCTAAACAATTTGAACCTTCATCTTTTAATAGACTTTCATCAAATTTATTTACGGGAACAATTTTTTCATTTTCTTCATTAATATAATAAAAATTGTAACCATATTTCTTCAATAAATTTGTGCATGAATTAAAGCTTTCACTATTGATCTCAAAAAGTATTTCGGGTTTATATATTTGTATTGTTTTTTGTGCGCCCAATAAGACACTGTACTCATGCCCTTCTGTGTCAATTTTCATAGCTACAACTCTTTTTGAAAAATTAATATTATCTATCATTATTGAGTTTACAGAAGTTGAACCTTTCTCAGAAATTTTTCCACCTGAGGTGTGATAGGTGTTAATAGAAGCATCAAATTTAAGTGTTCCATTTTGGCTTGACGCAGCTGCAAGAAAACAGTGTTTCGCACTCAAAGAATTGATTTTTAAGTTATCTAATAATCTTGCATAGTTAAGAAAATGCGGTTCAATGGAAACCACGTGTGGTAATTTTTTATTGATGCTACCAATAATTGAATAAATGCCAGTGTGGGCACCTACGTCTATGCTAAATCCCTCACCTCTTGTGATCTCATACCATAAATTTAAAGATGTTTTTTCATACTTATCTCTCCACAAATATTTTAAAACTACGCCATCGTCTTTTGCAATATTGAGCATATAAAAAGAAAAACTTTTAAATTTAAACTCTGCAATACCGTCAAAACTTGGTAATGATCTTAATTTCATAACATTAATGTGATCATATTTATTTTTAAGTTTTAAATTATTTATTTCATTGATAATTTTGATTGGGTTTTTAGACTCCACCTAAAAATAATAAATGAATAAAATAAATAAAACAATTTGCTTTTTTTGGATAGGTAACAAGATCGAAATACCTCAGTTTTTGGTTCAATCAATAAGATTAACGATGGGTGACAGTATTAATGTAGTTCAGTTAACCAATCACGAAACTAAAGAAATTATAGGCGTTAATTCTGTAAAAAGATTTGATTTATCAAGTAAGATTATGGTTGCAAGACTGCAATCGTATGCTTTTTATGAAATTGAGACTGATTACACTTTTTTTTGTGATGCAGATTGTGTTTTTATAAATAAATTATCACTTCCAAATATTGAAGATATAAATGTTTTTTTATCTCCTAGGCTAAAAGATTTTAAAATTAATTATAATTACCCTGAGCACTATGAGGAATTTGTCAATAAAACAGCAAACGAAGTGATGCCTTTTTTATTTTGTGCGATTGCAACAAAAGGAAATCAGCAATTTTTTTTTAAAAATTTATTAGAAATTTGTTTAAAACTTCCAGAAAGATTTCATAGATGGTACGGGGATCAATATTCTTTATTTTTAGAAACACGTGAGAAATTAAAAAAATTTGGAGTATTAGATCCAAAAATCTATCAATATGAAATCAAAGAAATTTTAACACCAAAAAAACTCGAACAAATAATGAGGAGTGGATCTCAATTACTACACTTTAAAGGTCCAAAATCGAAAATTTATATTGAACAGACAATGGCGCTTTTAAATTATTTTTTAGATAAAAGGATTTAATAAGCATACTAACTGTCACTATTGTAAAAAATTATATCCCAGCATTAACCGACAAGAGAATTAAAACGTTTGAATTTTGGAGCGGGCGAAGGGATTTGAACCCTCGACTTTAACCTCGGCAATGATAAAGTCGTTTCTTCTTCTACTTCTTTAACATTTAATCTATTGAGGTTTTAGAAAAGTTGGTGTTGAACAACTTGTTTAACACCTAAACTGATACTTTTATAGTGAAATGATGTTACTAATTTACTCCGATGTCTATAAATTAATAGAATAATTAAATTATCAATGGTTGAGATATTTAAAATAATATTTTTTTTATTAGTATTCAAAACTTATGCTTTTGCTAATAATTTCCTTTTGGATCAAAATGGCAAATTGTTTATAGAATCAACAAATAGTGGTTTTACTTTTCATAAAAATTATATGGGCCAAAATAAATATAACTTTAGCTATATAGAGGACAATTCAAAATCACGAAGTGGGGACTATTATCAAAAATTTGAACTTAGAAACGGTGATTGTTTTGGTGATGAAAATTGGAGTGACTGCGATAATGATAGACAAAGGATTGAACTTTCATCAGAGCCAAATCAACCAATATCTGGAAAACAATGTTATGGTTACAGTATAAAATTATCTAATAATTTTACTGATATTAAAAAAGTTAGCACTACATTAGGTCAGGTACACCAAAAGGGCGGTCCATCTGGAAAAGCAAATAGTTTATCTTCATTCCCGCCGTTGATTCAAATTGATGCTAGAAAAGGAAATTTGTACTTAAATTGGCATAAACTAAGTGGCTCTAGAGATAATGTCAAAGATGTATCAAAATATTATAAATTAAAAACATTAGAAAGCATGAAAGGTGTATGGACAGATATTTCTTTGTGCTTAGATTTTGAAAACAAGAGAATAGATGCTTGGGTTGATGGGAATAACATTGTTAAAATCCCAGAGTCACCAATATTTTTTGAGCCAAAGTCAATTTACTTTAAACACGGTATTTATCAGTCATTCATAAGTAATTACACATCTTTCAAAGGAGAGACACCTACACAAATCGTATATTATGATGAGGTGAGAAGGGGTAATTCTATAGAAGATGTGGACATCAACGTTAATCCTAGTTTAAAATTTGTTGATTAAAATAGACTCTTAATTGGAGCGGGCGAAGGGATTCGAACCCTCGACTTCAACCTTGGCAAGGTTGCGCTCTACCCCTGAGCTACGCCCGCATTATTTAAAAGACTATTTTATAAACTTCCTTTAAATAGCTATCAAGGTAAAAGATATTAATTAATTGGAAAATTGTTGTAATTTATACTTATGATACCATTTAAATATTAGTATGAACTTCGTAATAGATATAAATCAGGATCAATTTTTAGAGGAGGTTGTTGAAAAGTCTAAAACCGTTCCTGTAATTGTAGATTTTTGGGCCCCTTGGTGTGGACCATGTAAACAACTTACACCAGTTTTAGAAAGTGTTGTAAAAAAGAAAAATGGTAAAATTATTCTCGCAAAAATCAATGTTGATGAAAATCAAGGAATTTCATCACAATTAAATATTCAATCAATACCCACTGTTTATGGATTTGTTGATGGCAAACCGATAGATGCTTTCCAAGGCTCTCAACCTGAAAGCAAAATTGAGGCAATGGTAAATAAGATGATTGATGCAACACCTGGAAATGAGGTACCGATCTTGATCGACGAGGCAGAAAAGTTATTTAAGGATAATAAATTTGAAGAGTCTTTAAAAAGTTATGAAAATCTAATAGGAATAGACTCTGCTAATCCAAAGATAATTGTTGGCTTTTTAAGGTGTTTAATACAGTTAAAGAGATTTGAGGACGCTAAAGAGATGTTTAATTCGTTTGATGATGACATTTTGGTAAATGAGGAGATACTAAAAATAAAAAAACTTATTGATAATATGGACAATGAAAAAAGTGGTGCATCTCATGAACAGTTAATTGAAGAACTTAAGTTGAGTCCAAAAAATAAGGAATTACGATTTAAAGTTGCTCAAAGTTATTTAAATTCAAGTGAAATAAAAAATGGATTTAATGAACTATTAATTTTATTTGAGCAAGACCCTAAATGGAATGATGGCGCTTCAAAAAAAAAGCTTTTAGAGTTTTTTGATGTGCTAGGTTTTAATGATCCAAATGTTATTGAGGCTCGAAAGAAATTATCAAGTATGATGTTTAAATGATGGAAGACTCTATTAAAAAATTATTTGAGGTAGACTCAAAAAAACTACCACGATCTATCCCATTGTTCCCACTCGATAATGTCTTATTACTTCCATTTGGGAAGCTACCTCTAAATATTTTTGAAGAGAGATATATCAAAATGACTTTAGATAGTTTGAAAACCACAAGAATGATTGGAATTATTCAACCTAAGAATAATAATAATGAGTTATTTCAAATGGGCTGCATAGGTAAAATTACATCCTATATAGAAACACCTGATTATAGATTAGTTTTAAATCTTGAAGGTGTTTGTCGTTTTGTTCTTCAAGAAAGAAATCTGACTCCTGGCGGATATTATCAAGCTTCTATTGACTGTAATGATTACCTCTTGGATCTAGATAGTATGGAACCCAATGTTGATAGAAGCAGTTTGATTCAAAAATATACAAATTTTTTTAAAATGAAAAAACTAGATATAGATAAAGATGTTCTTTCTGAGACGTCTAATTTGCAGTTGCTGTCAACCTTAGCAATGTTGGCGCCTTTTAACAAAATTGACAAACAAGCAATCCTTGAGTCCCCAAATATTGCCTCACGAATTAATACTATTAACTCTATTCTTGATCTAAATACATTCCAAGTTGTAAGCAACAAAGAGCCAAATCAACTTAATTAACTTTTACCTACCCATAGCATTTTTTATAAATAATTCTCTCAGAGGTTTCAATAATCTTAGGCTTTCATAACCAAATTTAATAATGCCTTGATTGATCATTTTTTTATTCTCATAGAGAGAGTTCAATATAGATGTAAAACTAAGATATAGTGTACTTTCAACAATTCTCTTTGAATAATAAATTGAGTTGAAACCCTGAAAATCTAAGGGGTACTGATCAGTTAAATTACATAAAGTTTGTATATCTTTAACTCCTAAATTCCAGCCCTGACCTGCAACTGGATGTATCGACTTAAGACTATCGCCAATAAAAATAAAATTTTTGTTATTTCGTTGGAGATGAGGTCTGATAGGAAACTTATATATAGATTTATCCATTTTAATTTGCCCATGCGAATTAGCAAAATTTTTCATAATAAGAGATTGTAAATAATAAAAAGACAATTTTTTTCTAGTGGAAAAAATAAAAGTAGATTTTTTATTATCGATATATGGTGTAGGCAAAACAGCTAATGGACCATCTTGGTTAAATATTTCGTAAGCAGTATTTCTGTGATTTTTATTATGTTTAAAAAAACCAACATAAGAATAGTGACCTTTATCAAAAGTCATCCTTTTGAATAATGGATTTGAAATAATATTTTTTCCAACACCTAGTATTATTTTTTTAAATTGGTACTTTTCTTTATCAATTAATATAGTCTTACTAGGTAAAATTTGGTCTATATTCAAATTAATATTTTTTTTTAATAACTTTAAACTCTCCAATTTTGCTAAAGTTATTTTTAACAAATCTGAATTAAAAATTACATTTCCCATTGCTTCTTTCGAATTGGTAAAAATAAGCGGCTCAGCATTAATATAGTCTTTAATAATAATTTTATTAATTGGCTGAGGTTTAGATTTAAGTATTTTCCAAATTCCTAATTGTTGTAAAAAGTCCTTTGAATTAGCATTTACTGCTAAAGTACGCTTATCTATTGGTATTTTATTTTTATTTTCGATAACCAAAACTTTAAAATTTTTTTTTTGTAATGCCAAAGCGGTCAATGTTCCAATGAGACCTGCTCCAACTATTAAAAAATCGTATTTATGTATTTTATTTTTCATTTAGACGCATATATTTAAAACGATGAAGAATATCTATTTTCCTGAAATCTTGAAAGAGAAAATTTATTCATCTTTTAAATATCTTTATGCCTTCTTACTTCTCATAATTTCTGTCATCTCTGCTATAGCCTTAATCTCGTTCGATATAAATGATAACTCGTTTTTAACGAGCACTAGTGAAACGTCTCAAAATTTATTAGGTGATTTTGGATCATACTTTGCAAGTTTTGTTTTTTATACATTTGGTATTTTGGGGTACATGATCGTAATATTTTTCCTAATAAATTCTATATTGGTTGTAATAAATAAGTCACCTAAATTTATTTTTATAAGACTACTAATATTTTTTATAAGCTTAGTTTTAATACCTCAGACATTATTAACAATTGGAGTTGAATTCTTTTTTATTGAGTCAATTGACACTTGGGGGGCATTTTCTGTGTATTTATATTCTATATATAATGTGGATTATATTGGTTATGCATTATCTATTCTTGGGGTTTTTATGTATTCTTTTTCACAAAATATAATTCATTTATTTAGATTACCAAAATTTCAAATTAATGAATTATTTAAAAATAGAACAAAAAAAGACTCTGATAGTAATAAAATTAAGAAGGATCCAATAATAAAAAATATAAACGATACCTTGTCTAATGATATTGGAGATATTGAAGAAAAATTGACAAGTGTAAATTCGGTGACAGAAAAAACTTTTTCTTCACCCTCACTAGAAATATTAGAATCCAATAAATCCTCAACAGAAAAAAAATTGGACAAAGAGAATATAAAATCTAATTCAGATTTACTGGAACAAGTTTTTCAAGATTTTAATATTGATATACAAGTTGTGAATGTAAAACTTGGTCCTGTAATAACTTTGTTTGAAATTTTGCCTGCTGCAGGAATTAAAATAAATACAATCATAAATTTAGCTGATGATATTTCGAGGAGTATGGGAGTTGGAGCCGTTCGAATAGCACAAATATTTGGAACCCAATATCTAGGAGTCGAGGTGCCCAACGATCAACGTGAAACCGTCACAATCAAAGAGCTCCTTAGTGATGATAATTTTAAAAATACACCATCTAAGATACCAATTTGTATAGGAAAAGATATTTCTGGAAATATTGAAGTAATTGATCTAAGCAAAACTCCTCATTTGTTGGTGGCAGGCACTACGGGTTCAGGTAAATCTGTTTTTATAAATACGTTATTGGCTAGTATTCTATATAAATTTTCTCCTACAGACCTGAGGTTAATTCTTATTGACCCTAAGATGTTAGAACTAAGTGTTTATAATGATATTGCACACTTGTTAACACCTGTGGTCACTGAACCTAAAAAAGCTATTATTGCTCTTAAATGGGTATGTAAAGAAATGGAGAGAAGATACTCATTAATGAACGAGGAAAACACAAGAAGTATTGAAGGGTACAACGAAAAATCTATAGAAAAGCTCCCATACATAGTAGTTTTTATTGACGAAATGGCAGATCTTATGATGACTGCAGGCAAGGAAGTTGAGCATTATGTCCAAAGACTTGCTCAAATGGCAAGGGCTTGTGGCATACACTTAGTCATGGCTACGCAACGTCCAAGCGTCGATATCATAACAGGGAGTATAAAAGCTAACTTTCCCTCTAGAATAAGTTTTCAAGTTGCAAGTAAATATGACAGTAGGACAGTTCTTGGAGAAATTGGTGCAGAACAACTTTTAGGAAATGGGGATATGCTGATGTCAAAAAATGGTGGAAATATTATTCGTTATCAATCAGCATTTATATCAGATAATGAAGTGAATAAGTTGATTAAAGAGATCAAGAGAAGTCAAAAAGTTCAATATTTAGATGAATTAGATGAAATTATAAAAAACAACGACGAGAATTTTGATAATTTAAGCGAAGAGGATGAAATTCTTATTACAAAGTCAATAGATCTCATAAAGTCCACCAATAAAGCCTCCACAAGTTTTTTGCAAAGAAATTTTCAAGTTGGATATAATAAAGCAGCAAGAATTATGGAAGCACTTGAACAGAGGGGGATAGTGTCTGCACCAAACCATGCAGGCAAGAGAGATATTCTAATTAATCAATAGACGTAAGTTTTTTTTTTGTGATTGAAAGTTGACTTTAATATCTAGTTCTTGCTTTAATTTTTTTTTTAAATTTGTGAGATGGGTATCTAATTTATTCATATAAATTGATTTATCTTTTTTCCAAATAGATTGATATAATGTATCTTTATCAATTCCATCTTTCGATTTTAAGAGATTTGTCATAATTATATTTTGTATATCGCTAAGGAACGATTTTTTATTTTTATTAATAATCAATCTTTGAAAAGGATAATATTTATAACTATTAATTGAGAAATTGAAGTCAATTAATTTTTTTAGCGTGTGTGAAGTTAGTGAATTGATATTAGTAGGCAAAGATAATTCTATCTTATCTCCATCTATATCTACAATAATAGATCTTTCTTTTTCATATATTTTTATAACGACTTGATGCGACTCAGTATTTGATGAAAGCAAAAAATTTTTATGTGATAAATGATTTGAAAAAGTTTTTAAAATAAGAGGGTTGTCACATACTAATTTAATCAAAGATTAACCCCTATACTCTTCAAAATCGAAATGTTTAAAGTATTTTTTTTCAATTTCATCAAAATTACAATTTAAAATATTAATACTTAAATTTAACTTATCTGATTTAATAGAAACTCTTTTAATAAATTTATTAGCGCTATGTTCAATTTTTATTATTGAGTTGTTATATTTATATGAATCTTTTAAATTAGGAAAATCTGAAATAATTTCTACCAATGCTTGGATTGTATCAGTGTTTTTATCAATTTTTTGTACTGTTTTCGTATTATTTTTTACTAAATAATAATTATTTTTTTTAGAGATAATTGTAAAAAGATCCTGGTCATAATACTGATATCTAAACATTTGATTTTTTATTAAAAAAACACCTTGTTGAATTTCACCATTTTGATAAACCTCTTCAAAATTGCATGTCGTCTCAATAGCAAATAAATAATTTAATGGAAATAAGATTATTAAAATTATTTTTTTCAATTAAATATTCTTGAACCTATTCTAATCAAATTTGAATCACACTCTAAAGAGATTTTATAATCATCACTCATACCCATACTCAATATCAGATTGCTATTTAAATTATTCCTTAAAAATTTCATTTCTTGAAAATATTCTTTACTAGGTTTGTTTAAAGGAGGAATACACATTAATCCTGAAATTTTAAGCTTTTTTTCAACACATAAGTTATAAAGATCATCAAGGTCCTCTGGTAATACACCAGATTTTTGACTTTCTCTTCCAATATTTATTTGAATAAAAAAAGTTTTTGTTTTAAAAGCTATTTTCGTTCGATGCTTTGCTATTTCATTAACAAGTTTAGCCCTATCAATACTTTGTATGCAGTCAAAAAGCTGGAGAGCCACCTTGGCTTTATTTGTTTGTAGAGGTCCAATTAAATGCAATTCTAAATTTGGATCTATAATGTTTTTAAATTTATCTTGAGCCTCTTGGACCTTGTTTTCTCCAAAAAGGTGATATCCTTTATCAATCAGTTCTTTTACTATTTTGAAATCGCGATTTTTTGTTACTATCTGCAATTTTGCATTAGGGAAACTAGCAAGAGTTTTATTAATCTCACTTAATTGATCATAATTAATGGTCATTAAAAAAAAATTGCAGACTAAATATCATACATATCAATTATATCATCAACGTATTTATTAAGAAATTTTTTCTCCTTCTGAGAGAGTTCATTTGAATTGGTTTCTATTTTAATTGGATTATTTTTAACAAAGTTATCTATTAAGTCATAATTTAATTCTATCCCTACACCAGATTGGATTAAATGAAGAATTATTGAACTCAATACTTCATATGTATTTTCATACAAATCTTTTTTTGAGATAATCTTTCCTTTAAGGGAATTTAAAACATTTGCATCTGTCCAACTAAAAGTATTGGTATGCCAGCCTTTGTTTGTAAGATTAAAACTTATATTGTTGATTTGTTGATCAAAACTTTTTCCATCTAAGTTAAGAAAAATATTTCTAGCTATTTCCTGATCGTCATTATTTTTTGTTTTTAGAGATTGGTAAATGTTATAAGGATGATTGATAATAAAAATATAGGCTTGAGTAATGCTTGGTTTGGTAAAATTATAATTATCATCTGTTGAAAAAAATGGGAGATTATTTTTGATAAATTTAAAAGATAATTTTTGTCTGTTTATAATCATCCATTGAAAAAAATAAGATTGGTTAATCAAGGTATTGAAATCAATCTTTTCAGGTTTGATTAAAATATCACTTATTTCGTTTTGATATGAGTTTATTGATTGTTTTAATGAATTAAAACTTAATAAGTAATTCTCAATAAAAGAAGATACATATTTATTATCATCGGGTAGAAAAGAATTAATCCAAACAATCTTATTTTTTGATATGTCTTGGCTTGATTGGTTAATGGCTTGATTTACAAATTTTAGAGAGAGATCATGGAAAACTTTTTTGTTATCTGATATTTTTTCTAAATAAGCAAATACCTCTGAGTAGTTTTTTGAAGTGATGAAGTTTTCAAGGTGTTTACTATGATAATGATATTGGTATTTATTTAAAAAAGACATTTTATTCATTATCTATATATTAAATATATGCAAAAAGAAATTTTAGAACTTCGTAATCTTATCAAAAATAGAAACATCGATAAAGCATACGAACAGGCTAAAAGATTAAATAAAATCAACAAAAATAATAAGGAAATAATCAAAATTCTTGCATTTTTGTTTATCCAAAGAAATCAATTTGACTCTACTATAAAAATATTAAATGAATATTATGTAGATAAACCACTCGAGAAAGATTTTGACTATTATATCAATATGGGGGCCTCTTATAAAGCCCTTGAAGAGTACGAAAAATCGCTTGATATGTACCAGCAAGCTAGGGCAATTGACCCTGACTCACCATTTTGTTACACCGTACCTGCTGAGGTAAATTTAAAAATTAGAGATTTTGATAGAGCTTTAGAACTTGTTGATATAGCTCTAGAAAAAATTAATAAGTCTGATGCGAAAAACAGCATACATTTTCCAAACGCTATAAAACTTAAAACTGAAATAAATGTTGCTCTTGGAAAAGATAAAGAAAATATTGAAATGTTAAAATCGTTATTAGATCAACAGTTTCACCCAGATATGTTTTATTTATTAGCAACCATAGATTCGTCAATGATAGATAAAAAATTATTGGATCAAGCTTTAAAACACCTGGAACACAATGATACTGTTTTTGAAAATAAGTTAGACAGGTTTTGGTTTGTACATCCTCTCTATTTTGCACTAGCAATATATTATGAAAAGAAAGATAAAAATAAATCAGAGGAGTTCTTCCATTTAGGAAATAATGAAACAATGAACTCTCTTAGGTATAATTCTTTTAGTTACCAAAAAAACATTAGTAAAATTTTTGAGCACTATAAAGATGAGAAAAACAATTTATCTACAAACCACAAAGTTGGATCAAAAAATATTTTTATACTAGGAACACCAAGATCAGGCACTACTTTAATTGAATCTATAATTGCATCAAATGATGAGGTAACAAGTGGGGGTGAACTTCTAAGTGCTTTCAAATTAATTGATGAATTTGTAAATAATAAAGAGAATTTAAAATCAGATTTATTTGTAAAAAATTTTAATGAACAATATTTAGCAAAAACAGATTTCTTGAGAGGTAAATATGATTTAATAATTGATAAATTACCTGAAAATTTTTTATTCATTGGTTACTTACTAAAACTTCTCCCTGAAGCAAAAATTATTAGAACCTTTAGAAATCCTTGGGATGTAGCTATTTCACTTTATAAACAACGCTACGTAACTAACATCCCTTATAGTGCCAGTTTTTTTAACCTGGGGGTTTTCATGTCAAACTTTGAAGCAATGAATTTATACTGGAATAAAAATATTCAAGCAGAAAAAAACATACTTGATATTAGATACGAAGATTTAATTAACGAAACAGACTTTTATCAGCAAAAAATATATGAATTCCTTGAAATAAAATCAGAATTCGATGAAGAAAAAAGAAGGGGATTTTTTGCTCAAACAGCCAGTATCCGTCAAATAGGCTCACCAGTTCATAAAAAATCTATTGAAAAAAGCGACTTTTCAGATAAAAAAAGTGAATTTTATGAGGCGCTAAAAATGCAAAGAAAATACTGGGAAAAAAACGGAATTTCTTTTAAATCATCTGATTTTTTTGGTTATAATATAGATTAAAATTGAGTGTTGCAAATATGCAACATTATCTCCAAAAATACCCTATTACTAACGAAATCTGTTTATTATTTCTCTAAATCGTTATTATTAGCGATGTATTAGATCTAATAAATAAGAAAGGAATTTTATTATGAAAAAAATACTAATGGCAATTTCTGCTTTATCAGCTGCTTTATTTTCAACAGCTGCAAATGCAGATATATCCGTAAGCGGATCTGCCAACGCAGTGTATGTTGACTCAGGTGGTAACTCACAAGGTCACATTGGTGGTGGTATCTCATTCTCAATGTCAACAACTACTGACGGTGGTGTAACAATTAGCACATCTGGTCAGATCACAAATGATCCTGACTCTAATGGTGGTGGTGGTAATGGTTCTGGTATGACAGCTCTTACATTTGGTTTTGCAAATGGTTCAATTACAGTAGCTGATGACGTAGCAGTTCCTGCAGGCACAGGTCTTGTTGGTGAATTAGTAACACACGCAGACGTAAATATGCCTACTCACACTAACGACGTAACTATTCCTGTAGACGATGGTTCAGGTATCAGTGGTTCAACAACACTTGGTGACATGACTATTGCTGCAACATATGTATACGACGGTGCGCACGCTAACAACATTGACGGTGGAACAACAACTGGTCAAGGTGCATCTTTAACTGTACCTCTTGGCGACATGTCTTTAGTTGTATCATCTTCTCAAATGGATGCTAACGGATCAGAAGATAGCTCTGCTGGTGGTGCTTTAACAATGACAGCTGGTGGCGGAACATTAAGCTTAGGTATCGAAACTACAAGTGGTGATACTTCAGCTACAGAAGGTGAAGCATACTCAATTGCATACTCAACTACACTAGGTGGTGCATCTGTGGGTGTTGGTTATTCAGGATTTGATGCTAACAGCAACACATCTTCAAAAACTGATGTCACAATTTCACAATCAATCGGTGGTGGAGCATCAATCTTCGCAGAATACAGAAACCTAACTGGTGCCGGTGTTGCTGCTGAAGGTAACTCAACTAGCGAGAGTGTTGTTGCGGTTGGAACAAGCGTAAGCTTCTAATCAAACGCTAATTACTTTTTAAACAACCAGGGGTGCTTTTGCCCCTGGTTTTTTTTGTTTCTTTTTATCAAAATTGATCTAATTTATTTTTCATGATTAGATACTTTTATCTATTTTTAGGGCTTATTTTTATCAACTCTTGTACAGGAAACTATGAGAAAAATCAGAAAAGATTAAAAGAGATTTATGGTGAGTGTGATAACCCTGTAGATAAATTAAAAAGTAATAAAATGAAGTACCAGAGATGTAAAGCAAAGGAAAGAGCCGGGGGAGAATCCCTCTTTGGTTTAGAGGGAGACCTTGGTGATTTAATTAGAGGTAAAAACAATGATGTCGTTTACCAATACTCTGTAAATCCGTTTCTTTGGAATGCTTCATTAGAGGTTACCAAGTCATATCCATTAAAAATTGCTGACAATATGGGTGGATTTATTGAAACTGATTGGATTACAAACTCAAAAAACAACTCACAAAGATGTTTGATTAAAATACAGGTGTTATCCAGAGATTTAATTACTACTGGTGTCAATACAAACTTTCTTTGCGAAAAAAAAGATAATAACACCTGGGTCTCTGATGATGTAAAATATGTAGAGGAAGAAAAACAAATAACTTTAAAGATACTAGAGATAGCAAGCAAACTATCTAATTCACCTCAATAAAATTGTCTAAAAAATATATTTTAGAAATGTTTCCTTACCCTTCTGGAAACATTCATATGGGTCACGTAAGAAACTATGTTATAGGCGATATTTGCGCTCGTTATCATAAACTTAAAGGAGATGAAGTAATTCATCCTATGGGATGGGATGCATTTGGTCTACCCGCAGAAAATGCGGCTATTCAATTCAAAACCCATCCTCAAGATTGGACATTATCAAATATCAAAAATATGAAAGATCAACTTCTTAAACTGAATTTAGACTTAGATTGGGATAGAGAACTAGCTACTTGTAATGAGGATTATTATCGCTATCAACAAGAACTTTTCATTGATCTATTTAATGCTGGCTTGGCATATAAAAAAGATGCAATTGTAAACTGGGATCCTGTTGATCAAACAGTATTAGCCAATGAACAAGTTATTGATGGCAAAGGTTGGAGAACTGGTGCCACAGTCGTAAAGAAAAATTTATCTCAATGGTTCTTTAAAATAACTGATTATGCTGAAGAGCTGTTAAATGATTTAGATAAATTGACACTCTGGCCTGAAAAAGTGAAGACTATGCAAAAGAATTGGATAGGAAAGTCGATAGGAGCTGAAATTAAATTTAAAATAGCTGAAAAAGATAGGTTTCTAAATATTTTCACAACCAGACCAGACACCATTTATGGGGCAACATTTATTGCAGTTTCTATTAATCATGAAATTGTGAGTGAAATACTAGACAAAGTATCAATCGAGAAAATTAGAAAGGGATTTGATGAAGTCAATGATGACAAGGAAAAGATTGGAATTAAATTAAATATTAGATGTAAACATCCAATTCTCGATAAGGAAATACCTGTATACATAGCTAACTTTGTTTTAGACAATTATGGGGAAGGGGCAATTTTCGGTTGCCCGGCTCACGATGAACGAGACTTTGAATTTGCTAAAAAATATAATTTGCCAATTATAAAAGTTATTGATTGCATGGATTCGGAATTGCCATACATGGGAGATGGTAAATTAATTAACTCCCCCTTGCTAAATGGTTTGAATAAAGATAAAGCAATTGTTGAAATTATTGAATATTTTATAAAGTCTGGAACTGGGCGTGAAAAGATAAACTATAAAATAAGGGATTGGGGCGTTTCTAGACAAAGATATTGGGGCTGCCCTATACCAGTAATTTACTATGAAGACGGAACTTATAGGGTCCTTGATAAATCTGAATTACCTGTGGTACTTCCGTACGATATAAATTTACAAGACAAAGGAAACGCTTTACTAAATAAAGAAAGTTGGAGAAACATAATATGTCCAAAGACTAATAAAAAAGCTTACAGAGAAACAGACACTCTTGATACCTTTGTTGACTCATCATGGTATTACATACGTTTTCTTAATAATAAGATTGATAAACCGTTTGATCCATCTCAAGCCAATGAGTATCTTCCAGTTGATAAATATATAGGTGGTATTGAACATGCCATACTACACTTACTTTATTCTAGATTTTTTATGAAAGCACTAAGAGACATTTACAAACTTAAGATTGATGAACCATTCAAACAGTTGTTTACACAAGGTATGATCACTCATAAAACTTACAAGACCACAAATAATGAATGGGTAATGCCTATAGAAGTTATATCCAAAAATGGAAAACTATTAAGACATAAAACAAATGAGACTATAGAAGAGGGTCCATCTGAGAAAATGTCAAAATCAAAAAAAAATGTTGTTGAGCCAGATGAAATCTTAGAGAACTACGGTATTGATGCGACAAGAGTGTTCATGATTTCTGACTCACCCCCTGACAGAGAACTGGAATGGACTGATGAGGGTATTCAAAGCTCTAAAAATTTGGTTAATAGAGTTCATAGATATTTTTCTGAGAAGAAAGGTGACATTAATCTAGAAATTGAAAAAGAAATTGAAAAGTTTGTGCACAACATTGAAAAAAATATTTTGAATTTCTCTTTGAACAAGTGTGTTGCTGATATCTATACCCTTTTTAATCATTTAGAGAAAAAGAATGTTTACCTTTATAATGACAAATTAAGTAAAAAAATTCTTATTTGTTTATTTCCAATAGTGCCAAAGTTATCAAAATCCCTTAATGAAACTTTGTTTAAATCTGATGATTTTGAAAAATGGCCAGAAATTAAAACAGACTTATTAATAGAAGATAGAATAAAACTACCTATACAAATACAAGGTAAATTAATTACAACAATTGACACAAAAAAAGGTTATTCAGAAAAAGAAATTTTAAAATCTATCTATGAATTAGATAAAATAAAAAATAAAATGCACAATAAGAAAGTAACAAGAATTATAAATGTCCAAGATAAAATTATTAATATTATTGTTAATTAATGTATCCCTTATTTCATGTGTAAGTAATACTGAGAACTTTAATTTTAAACTATCTGTTGCTTATATAGGTGGAGAGTACGACGGATTAGTTTTATCTAATCAGCTAAAAAGTCACTTAAATAATTTTGGAATGTTTGATAAAAATTCAGAGTATGAAATCCAAGCAAATATTTCTCACACCCAAGATCTATATATTACTAATATTGACAATACATCAGATCGTGAAAGGGTAGATAGCTCGTTAAATGTAAAAATCTTTAATAAAGAATTAAATTGTATCACATACTCTAATAGTGAGACAGTTTCTCAGTTTTATGTGTTAGCATTAAGTGATCAGTTTATTAGCAACAATACTGCTGTTGAAGAAATTAAAATTAAAAATACTGAATATTTAGTTAAGAAATTTGTAAATAGCCTTTCTGAAGAAAAATTAGTTTGTGATGAACAAAAATAATATAGAAATAATCAAACATTTTTTTTCTAAAGATGAAAATAAGATATTACTAATAAACCAGGTAAGTGAGGAAATTGGTTGTTTTTATGAATTATTATTAGATGAAATCTCCTCAATTTATAAAGTAAAAATTGAAAAAAACACAAGTACTGATTTTTTTAACTCTTCAAATGATATGTTTCAAGAAAAAAAAATTTTACTTTGTTATTCAACCAACAGTAAAAAAATTGAAGATCTATCAAATAGTAAATATCAAAAAATTATTATTTCCGACTATAAAAATTTTAAAAAATTTCAAAAAAAATTTTTAGTAATAAATGGATACCAATATGAAAAGGATATAACTTATTTTTTAAAAAATGTTTACAAAATTAATGATGAAAGCCTTATAAACTATTGTGTTTCATTACCGTATTTCACGTTATCTGAGGCAACGAAGTACAAAGTTAATAAATCTGGCTACATAGCAGATGCTAAAAACAAAGCTCTAAATAACTTAATATTGGAAATTAGAAAAGATATATTTTCATTAAGAAAATCAAAAATTGATATTAAAGAATTATTTTCTAAGATTAAGAATGAGGCTATGTATAAAAAATTTAATTTTTTAGCTTATTAATTAGAAAATTATATTGCTCTAAATTTTCATAGAATATTTTAATGTTGCCTTTTCCGCTCTTAGTATATGTAATTTTAGTTTTAAAGCCTATTATAGAACTTAAATTTTTTTCTTCCTGAATAAGGTTTGGCTCCAGATTTGAAACATTTCTTTTATTTTTCTCTAAGTCTCTTACTGAAATTTTGCCAGAAGAAATGAAGGATAGTGTTTTTTCATCAAAGTTGCCTGGTGTTTTTCCAATTAAGGCTCTGGCATGACCCATTGTTATAATTCCTTTGTTTAGAAGACCTAAAAAGTATTTGTCTAAATTTAAAATTCTTAAAAGGTTTGTTATATGAGATCTACTTTTTCCAACTATTTGTGCCAGATTTTCATGTGTATAATTATTTTTATCAATTAATCTTTGATATGCTTGGGCCTCTTCGGAAATCTTGAGATCCTCTCTTTGAATATTTTCAATTAATGATATTTCATCTTTATCAAGGTCTTTGGGCAATAAGAGAGATGGTAATATTTTCAACTCTGCAATTTGAGCAGCCCTCCATCTACGCTCTCCTGCAACAAGAGTATAAGTATCATAGTTTCTTTGAGTCAAAATTAGTGGCTGAATTAAACCATTTTTTTTAATTGACTGTGCTAATTCATTTATTTTCTCTTGGTCAAATTCTTTTCGTGGCTGGTTTTCATCTCTAAATATTTTCTCTATTGAAACAAGCAATAGTCCCTTGTCATCTTTTACATTTATTGAGAGATCTTCTTTTTTATTTCCAAGAAGTGAGGAAAGTCCTTTTCCTAATTTTTTATTTGTTACCATCTATGGCAATCCTTTCTAGAAATTCTTTAGCTAGTGCAATGTAAGCTTGTGAGCCTGCACACCTAAGATCATATATAATGGCTGGTAAACCATGACTAGGTGCTTCAGAGAGGGTTACATTTCTAGGTACATTAAATTTGTATACGTTCATATCAAAGTATTCCCTTGCCTCTTTTTCAATTAAAGATGAGAGAGAGTTTCTTTTGTCATACATTGTTAAAATAATTCCATTTAATTTTAAGTTAATATTTAAATTTGATTTTACAATTTCTATAGTTTTTATGAGCTTTGATAAACCTTCTAATGCAAAAAATTCACATTGTACTGGGATAAGAACTTCATTACTAGCAGTCAAGGAGCTTATTGTAAGTAATCCTAGTGTTGGAGGTGTATCAATGAAAATATAGTCATAACTTTTAGAAATGTTGTCAATATATTTTTTTAGCAAATAGTTTCTATTTTCATCATCGGCAAGCTCATATTCTGCTGCGGCCAAATCTTCGCATGCAGAAATAACATCTAATTTTGGAATCAGAGATTTTTGTATAATATTGTTTATATCAGTCTCATTACTGAAAACTTTATAAATTGACCTATTAGCATCGTAAGCATTAAAAGACATAGATGAGTTGTATTGGGGATCCATGTCAACAACCAAAACGTTTTTATTAATTGAAGCTAAAGCAGTTGCTAAATTTACAACTGTGGTAGTTTTACCAACACCTCCTTTTTGGTTAGCTATAGTAATGATCATTTAGTAACCATAATTATTATCCTAGATTCATCTGAAGTAATACTTGGATATGTCTCCAAAAAATACTTTTGTGGGTTAATTGATTTAAGTTCTGTTAAGTAAGATCTTCCTTTTAGTAGTATGAACTTTGTTTTTTTATTTATAATATTCTTAGTCATAGTTATAATTTTTTCAATTGAAGCAAAAGCACGCGCTGTTATACAATCAACACTAAGGTCCGATATTTCCGTTATAGATTTATTGTGTACATGATAATCTAAATCTAGTTGCAACTTACAATTTTCCAAAAAAAGAGATTTTTTTGGCGATTTCTCAACTAAATGAAGGTTTTTACAACCTATAATTGATAATATTATCCCTGGGAGTCCAGCACCTGTACCTATATCCATAAAGGATTTTTCATGATGTGGTAAGTACTTAACTATCTGTATGCAATCTAAAAGGTGTCTCTCGTCTAAATCATCTATTGTGCTTTTACCAATTAAGTTCATAGACTCGTTTTCTTTAATTAATATTTTTTTATATTCAAAAAGTTTGTCTAAAATTAACTTTCCATTGTCAAAATTGTTATTGCAAAACTTTACTAATTTTTCATTAAGCAACTTTTGTTCCCTTAACTTTTTTGTGTTTAACTATTTGAAAAAGTGCACTAGGCGTAATACCTGATATTTTACCAGCATCATATAAATTTTCAGGTTTGTGTTTATTTAATTTTTCAAGAATTTCTTTAGATAAAGAAGGGATCTTATTAAAATCAATATTCGTCAACTTCATATTTTTATTCTTACTCAGTTGGTCAAATGACTTTCTTTCTCTCTCATAAAAAACATCGTACTTTGAGTCAAAATATATTTTAGTTAATAATTTTTGGCTTATTTTTATATTGAAGAATTGTTTAAAATTTTCTGGAGAGAGATCTAAGAATTTTAGAACTTCGAACCCATTTCTTACTTTGCCATCTTTTTTGACTTTAATATTTTTTTTCATTAAATCATTAGGTGAATATTTTAGTTTTTTTAATTGGTCCAATATTTTTTTTTCATTAATTATATTTTTTGAAATTAAAGAATATTCAGTTTTGTTGAAAGCTTTAGAGGTGATGATTGTTGAAAATCGTTCATAAGAATTATCAGTTCTAAGCTTTAACCTATTTTCTGCTCTTGATGTGAACATTCGATATGGCTCTGTCACTCCAAGTTTTGTTAGGTCATCAACTAGGACACCAATATAACTGTTATCTCTCTCAAAAACCTTTGTGTTGAATTTTATTTTTTTTATTTTTATTGCTGCATGAATAGCGGCATAGACACCCTGCCCTGCTGCCTCTTCGTATCCTGTTGTTCCATTTATTTGTCCTGCTAAAAAAAAGTTTTCTATTTTTTTTGTTTCAAAATTATTTTTTAATTCCCTAGGGTCAACAGAGTCATACTCAACTGCGTATCCAAATTGATTTACTTCACATTTTTCTAAACCTTTTATTGACCGTAAAAATTTTAGTTGGATTTTTTTATCTAAAGAATTTGATATACCGTTTGGATATACAAGATCAGAATTTAAGCCCTCTGGTTCTAAAAAAATATTGTGACCGTTTCTATCTCCAAACTTTGTTATTTTATCTTCAATTGAAGGGCAGTACCTCACACCTTGAGATTTAATCATACCTGAGTACATCGCAGACTTATCAAGATTATCTCTGATTATTTTATGGGTCTTGTTATTAGTTTTGGTAATGAAACAATTAATTTTTTTGTTCGTATTTTGTTTTGTAAAATAGGATAAAAAAATACCATTGTTTTCAGATATCTGAGGTTCTAAAACATCATAATTAATAGATTGAGCATAAATTCTGGGAGGTGTTCCTGTTTTCAACCTCATTGTTTTAAAGTTATTGTTAATAAACTTTGCAAGAAATTTTGAAGAGCTATTTCCTATTCTACCTGCTTCTTGCGACTCATTGCCGAAATAAATCTTTCCATTGAGAAAGGTTCCTGTTGTGAGAATAACTGACTTTGATTTTATTTTTCCAATATTAGACAGTTCAACACCTATAATTTTATTATTTTTTTCTAATATATTAATAGCTTCGTCTTCAATAAGATTAATTTTAGAAGATTTAATAAATTTTTTTATGTTTTGAGAGTATAAATCTCTATCAATTTGTGCTCTTACGCCCCATACTGCTGGCCCTTTAGAAAGATTTAATACTCTGTAATGTATTGCTGATTTGTCACCAATTTTACAAATTACACCCCCTAAAATGTCAACTTCACTTGCTATATGTGTCTTACCAACTCCTCCAATACTAGGATTGCATGATAATTTGCCCAAATCTGAGTGATTTTTTGTTATAAGTGCTGTTTTTAGGCCATATTTGTCAGAAATATTAGCTGCTTCTATTCCAGCATGACCAGCACCAATAACTACAACATCATAATGTTCCACGTGAAACAATCTACTTCCCTATGCAAAATTTGCTAAAAACTCTATCATAAACATCTTCGTTGTTAATATAACCAAATTCATAGGAAAAATCATCTAATATATTTCTCATTAGCTGGGCTATGATCAAAATATCCTTTTCCTTAGCAATATCGTGTTCATATTCTAACACTCTTGCCAAAAACTCGATTTCTTCTAAATTTAGATCGATCATTTTATTATTATTTTTTACATATCTTTGATGAATCGAAGATAATTTTAATTTCTGGTATATTTTATCCCTGTCTAGACTATGGTTTATTTTGATATTATCTGTTTTATATTTATATATATCAGATTTTGTCTCAATTAAACTATAATTCTTATGTATTATGAAATCCTTGAGAAGTGTTGATATATCGGATTTTTTAGTATTTTTATCGATAAGAACAAAAAAATGGTCAATTTCCATCGATATTTTCTGTGCTTTTTTATAGCCATATTTTTCTATTTTACCTTGTTTAGATCTTTGCCCTGCGGTATCGAAGATTTCAAACCGATTACTATCAATTATAAACTCATTTGAGAGAATATCCCTTGTAGTACCTTTGATATTTGTGACAATTGCTCTATCTTTATCAATAATTTTGTTAAATAGAGTAGACTTACCAACATTTACTTGACCTACCAACATAATTCTACATATATTTTTTTGTTCTATATTTGTTCTATTTTTATGTAATAAATTATTACAATTAGTGAAAAATTTTCTTATCTTTTTCTTTATTTGATTAAAATTAAAGTCCTCGTCGTCAACGAAGTCAATCGATGCAGTTATTTCTGAGAATAAATTTATTACCTCCTCTCTTAAAGGAACAAGGCCACTAACAATATCCCCCTCAAAAAGTAGTCTTTTGTTATACTCTAAGCCTGAAAAACTCTCATTGGAAATTATTCCATTAATAGCCTTAGCTTGTTTAAGAGAATTCTTTCTATTTAGAACAGACCTGTAAGAGAACTCTCCATTTTTTGCCAATCGTAAGCCTGGAACTTTTAGATCCTTTAATAGCTGCTCAAATTGACTGGCTATAAGTGTTGAGCCGTGTAAAAAAATTTCACAGACATCCTCTCCAGTAAAGGAATTGGGAGATTTAAAATATACCACACTACACTCATCCAATATGGACTTATCTTTTTGATAAATTTTAACAATTCGGATTAATGAGTGATCTTTAGAAAAATTTTTTTTAGTGATTTTCTTTAAGATATTCAAAACGTCATCTCCAGAAATTCTATAACCAATAACTGGGGCCTTCACTAAAGGAGTAAAGTTTGAATATATTGTTCCAGACTTAAACAAAACTTGATTATTATAAGTTTATAATAATTCTAGTCTACCAATGAAAAAAATAAAAAGCACAGTCAAATGATATTAACTAGACCAAATCATATTAAAATTTATGGACACAGGGGGGCGAGGGGCGATTTACCAGAAAATACACTTGATAGTTTTGAGTTTTTATTTGAGAATAAAATTACAGCATACGAAACTGACACTTTACTTACTAAAGACTTAGTGCCAGCCGTAAATCATGATTTTAGATTAAACCCGGCGCTCACAAAAGATAGCAAAGGAAATTGGATTGAAGATGACGATATCAAAATTTTCGATTTAACTTATGAGCAACTTTTTAGATTTAAAATTGGGTCAATTGATAAAAAATCTAAGTACGGAAAGAGATTTAAAAATCAGAAAATTTTAGGTGAAAAAAATATTCCAAAGTTGTCTGATCTACTTGAATTAACATCAAATAATATTTCAGATAATTTAATAATTAATTTAGAAATTAAATCAACGCCTGTTGAAAAAAACTTAACACCCCCTCCAAATGTAATGGCTAGATTAATAGTTGATGAAGTTAATAAAACAGATTTGAAATATAAAGTAATCTACTCGTCTTTTGATTGGAGAGTTTTAAAAGAAATAAAAAATATTGATCCCAAGATCTCAAGAGCTTATTTAACATCTGATCTTAGAGGAATAGTCAATAATAAATCACCTTGGTTGGACTTCATACCCTTATACGATAGCGATAGTAGAGAGCTTCCAAGACTTATCAAAGCATTAGGTGGAAAAGCATGGCATCCTAAAAGTAAAGATATAAATAAAGATATGGTTAAAATTTCTCATGAGGAAGGACTTGCTGTGAATGTTTGGACCGTTAATGAAAAATACGAAATGTTCAAAATGATTGAATATGGCGTTGATGGAATAATAACTGATTATCCTCTGAGGTTAAAAAAGCTTTGCGAGGATGAAGGTATAAATTGGTTTTAGTTTATTATTTGGATTTTAAACTATTGATTCATGCTGCTGAAAAACTCTTCGTTAGTTTTACAGTCTTTCATCTTATCTAGAAGGAATTCCATGGCATCCACAGTACCCATTGATGATAAAATTTTCCTTAAAATGAAGACTTTTTGAAGGTCACCTGCATCTAATAACAAGTCTTCTTTTCTTGTACCTGACTTTTGAACATCGATTGCAGGATATGTTCTTTTATCAGATAATTTTCTGTCGAGGACAATTTCTGAATTACCAGTTCCTTTGAATTCTTCAAAGATGACCTCATCCATTCTGCTACCTGTTTCTATTAACGCAGTTGCAATAATAGTTAACGAACCGCCTTCTTCTATGTTTCTGGCAGCTCCAAAAAATCTTTTAGGTCTTTGTAATGCATTAGCATCTACACCGCCTGTTAAAACTTTACCACTTGATGGCACAACCGTGTTGTATGCTCTACCTAATCTTGTGATAGAATCTAAGAGAATTACTACATCATATTTATTTTCAGCTAGTCTTTTAGCTTTCTCAATAACCATTTCTGCGACTTGAACATGTCTTGCAGCTGGCTCATCAAATGTTGAACTAATTACCTCACCTTTAACAGATCGTTGCATATCTGTAACTTCCTCCGGTCTTTCGTCTATTAATAGAACCATTAAATAGACATCAGGAAAATTTTCTGCAATTGATTTTGCAATTTTTTGTAAAATTACTGTTTTACCTGACCTTGGAGGTGCAACAATTAAAGATCTTTGACCAGCACCAACTGGTGCAATAATGTCTATAATTCTGGATGATAAATCTGTATCTGGTTTTTCCGTTTCTAGATTAAATTTCTTCTCAGGATAAAGAGGGGTCAAATTATCAAAATTGGTCTTGAATTTATTATTTTTTGCAATTTCAATGAAATTGACTTTGTTTGTTTCTACAAGAGCAAAGTATCTTTCACCATCTTTTGGAGGTCGTATAGGTCCCTCAAGTGTATCACCTTTTCTAAGACCATATTTCTTTATTTGATTTGGACTGACATATATATCATCTGGTCCTGGAAGATAATTAGAGTTTGCTGATCTCAAAAATCCAAAACCATCTTGCATTGTTTCTAAGACACCTTCTCCTATTATTTCTTCATTTTTTTCTGCAAATTTCTTCAAAACAGAAAAATATATGTCTTGCTTCTTTAAACCAGAGGCATTTTCTATCCCTAAAGACTCAGCATAGTCTAATAGTTCTTGAGGTTTTTTATCTTTCAGTTCGTTTAGATGCATATTGGAAATTACCTAGATAGTTAGATATATTGAATAGGTATATAACAAAAAATAAAGAGAAAATATATATATTTATATATAGGTATGTTGTTGTATGTCTAATGACGGGGATTAACAACTTCTTATTTAAAAAAACCCATATTTAAGTACTTTTTTAGTTATTTAATAACAAATGTTGATAACTTAATATTTATAAATTAATGATAATTCCGTTGTTTAAAACTCACAAATTTTATGAATAAGTCGCTTAATCCACAATTAACTAAACAGGTTATTATTGGCACAAAAAGCCAATCTAGGAGAAAAATTTTTAAATTAATGAAACTAAAATTTCAGTACAGGTCGCCCAACATAAATGAAAAAAAGGTAAAAGATTTAAATAATGATAGATATGATGCATTAAAAATTGCAAAAGCTAAAGCCGAATATCTTTCTAAAAAATATAGTAATAAAATTATTGTAACTTTTGATACAACAATCTTATTTAAAAAAAAAACTATTTATAAATGTGCCAGTCCCGAGTGCTGTAAAAGAACACTTAGAGCATTTAATGATAAATCTCACGATCTTTACACAGCCATGATTTTTATGATAAATAACAATCTAATAAAAAGCACTCTGACGAAAACAAAAATATCTTTTAAAAATACTAGAGTAAAAGACATCAATAATTACGTTGATAAGAACTTTAAACAAGTATCGAAGGCCGTAGGTTGTTATAACATAGAAGGAAAAGGAAATTTTTTCTTTAAAGATATATACGGCAGTTATTTCAATATTATTGGAATGGATGTTATTAATTTTTTAAAGACTTTAAGAAGTATCTAAATGAATAAAAAAAAAATAGGCATTGTAGCAAAAAAACTAAACCATTCATTATCCCCATTAATACATAATCATTGGGCAAAAAATAATAATAATAAATTTATTTATAGAAAATACGAGGTACAGGAAAAAAAAATAGATAAATTTTTCGATAATTATAGAAGAGATAAACAATTTGTTGGGTTTAATATTACTATACCGTATAAAGAAATTTTTATTAATTTTTGTGATAAAGTCACAACAAGAGCAAATAAAATTGGTTCTGTAAATTTAATTTATAAAAAAAATAAAACAATTTTTGGAGATAACACAGATGTTATTGGTTTCAGTAAGACTTTTAATTCCTTAAAAATTAAAAATACAAAATCTGTATTATTAGTTGGTGCAGGGGGCGCCGCAAGAGCAATTTTATATTTTCTAAATAAAAAAAGTATTAAAAATATTGATATTTTTGCAACATCAATGAGAAGGGAAGAAAATCTTAAAAAAAAATTTAAATTTAACCGTTTCCTGATTAGATCAACTCGTCTCAGGAATAGATATGATTTGATTATCAATGCATCCAGTGCAGGGATGACCAAAAAAAATAAAATCAACAGAAATATTTTGAATTTAGTTAAGAAAGCAAAGGGAGTAATTGATATAGTTTATAATCCAATTGAAACAGACCTGTTAAAAAAAGCAAAAAAACACGACATAAAATACTTAGGTGGATTGAAGATGCTTGTAGAACAAGCAAAACCATCTTACGAAATATGGTCAGGTAATAAAATAGGAATAGACAGAAAAATTTATCAAATGCTTATAAATAAAATATGATTAAAGTTGCAGTTACAGGGAATATAGGATCAGGTAAAACTGAATTTATTAAATTTATCTCTAAGCTAGGTTTTTGTTGTATATCATCTGATGCTATAATTTCAAAATTATACAATGATGACCTTACTAGAAAAATAATTTTAGAAAAATTAAAACTTAATGATCATAATTATAAACAAGAAATAATTAAAATGTTACAGAATGAAGAGTTCAACAGGAAACTTAAGAGAACAATATATCCTCTTCTCTACTCCAAAAAAAAATTAGTAGCCCAGAAACATCAGTCTTATCAGCCAGTATTTTATGAAATTCCATTACTTTACGAAGAAAATTTGTTCAATAATTTTAATGTCACTGTATTCGTAAACACGGATACTATAAAGAGAAAAAATAGGGTTTTAAACAGAGGTGTCTCCGAAGATTATTTTAAATTAATGAACAATAAGCAGATTAAAGAGAATATAAAAAAGAATAAATCAACTTTTACAATAAACAATAATGGTTCAATCTTGAACTTACGTGTAAATATAATTAAATTATTAAATAAACTATGAGAGAAATTATACTTGATATTGAAACCACAGGCTTAGAGTTTAAAGAGGGACATCGAATTATTGAAATTGGCTGTATTGAACTTAACAAAAAAGAAGTCGGGGCAAACTATCATGAATATATAAATCCCTCTAAAACTCTTACTGAGGACAATATTAAAATACACGGAATAACTAATGAATATTTGACAGATAAGCCGATTTTTGAAGAAATTGCAGACGGCTTCTTAGAATTTATTCAAGATAGTTTCATTGTCGCTCATAATGCATCTTTCGACATCGGTTTCTTAAACTTTGAGCTTGAGAAACTATCAAAACCAAAAATATCGAAGGAGAGAGTTATAGACACAATTAAAATTGCGAGACAACGGTTTCCAGGGCAGCAAGTATCATTAGACGCACTTATAAAGAAATTAAAAATCAATACACTTATAAATAGAGATCAACATGGTGCTTTAAAAGATGCTAAAATCTTGACTGATGTATACTTGGAATTACAAGGCATAAACCAAATAGGATTAGAATTAAGTATGGCAAAATCAGAAAAAATTAACCTAGCTAGTGAGCCGAATTACGCATCGATCGTACTAACAAAAGAAGAGACAGAAGCCCATAAAGAGTTTATAAAAAATAAAATACCTAATTCAAATTGGGCTAAAATGTTGAAAAATTATGAGTAGTGAATTTATAGATATTGTGCTTTTTGGAGCAATTGCGATATTTTTAGTGTATCGCCTAAGGAGTATTCTTGGATCTTCTGACGGAAAAATTGTAAATATTAGAACAAAAAAAAATCCTCAATCGAAGTTTAAACCTAAAATAGTTCCTAAAAATGATAATAGCGAATTTTTAGAAGGTGCTAATAAAGCATATGAAATGATCGTTCAGGCTTATCAAAGTAACAGTATTGAAAAAGTCAAAGATTTACTTACACCTGAAGCGATGCAAGCAATGGAACAAGCAAAAGCGCCAAAAGAAATAAAATTTTCAGAAGTTAAAAATAGTTCTATCTTGGATGATAAATCTGATGACTTGAGACTAGTTAAATCTGTGAAATTTGAAACTGAACATTACAATGTTGCAAACAATGAAATTCTAAATGTTGTCGAAGAATGGGGTTTTGAAAAAAATAAAAAATCCTCTGATCCTAATTGGAAGCTTTTTTCTATCAAACTTGTCTCTTAAAATTAAATTTAATTTAAATAAACAACAAAATAAAAAACCATTAGAGGAACAACCCAATGAAAAAATCAGTATTTCAATCAACAGTTCTAGGGAGACCAAGAAAAAAATTGAGAATATAGATAATAAAAATATAAAAGCTAAAAAAATTCTTGTTAAACAAGTTCTTTTAGATGCCAATCTATATAAACAATTTAAAAATCATCATTTTAGCAAAATCGATTTACACGGACTAACCGTTGACCAAGCACATCAAAAATTAATCGAATATTTTTCAATAAATTACAAGAAGAAAAACTTATTTCATATTGTAGTTACAGGGCTTGGCAATAAGACTAATGGTGAGGAGTTTTTTACTGGAAAAATAAGAAGACAATTTCCCTTTTGGTTAGATACAGAAAAATTTCAATTTATGATAAAATCATATTCCCCTTGTAAAATACAACATGGTGGTTTGGGTGCTTTTTATATTAAGCTAAAGTCTAAAGAATAAATTTCTTTTCGTCGGTAGGTTTGATTTCTGACTTTACAGCATCTGTAACCCAGGCTTTATTTACTACTTCAGTTTTTTGATCACTTAGGTTTGCATCAAAACTAATTCTTTCAAGAATTTTTTCAAACATTGTTTGTAATCGTCGTGCACCAATATTTTCAACCTCAGTATTTATTTGTTCAGTGAGAGTTGCTATCTCTTCTAAAGCCTCATCTTCAAACTTTAATTCAATATTTTCTGTTGCAAATAATGACTTATATTGTTTGGTTAAGCTATTATCAGTTTCTTTTAAAATTCTAATAAAATCATCTTTTTTAAGGGCATTTAACCTTACTCTTACAGGTAACCTTCCTTGAAGTTCCGGGAGTAAATCACTTGGTTTGGATTGATGAAAAGCACCAGACGCAATAAATAAAATATGATTTGTTTCAATTGTCCCATATTTTGTACTTACAACTGTGCCCTCGATAAGTGGGAGTAAATCTCTTTGCACACCTTCTCTTGAAACATCCCCACCTCGTCTCTCACTATTGGGCGCAATTTTGTCAATTTCATCTATGAAAACTATTCCACTTTCCTGGACACTTTTAATTGCATTTTGAACAACATTTTGTTTTTCAGCGATTTTCTCAATTTCTTCTTGAATAAGTGGCTCATAAGCCTCACCTATTTTAAGTTTCGTTTTCTTTTTATTTTTTAAACCTTTACCAAATATATCATTCATATTAATCATTCCCATTTGAGCACCAGGCATTCCTGGTATGTCCAATGATTGAAAAGGATTAGATTTTTGATCTAACGCTATTTCGATCTCTTTATCATTAAGTTGATTGTCTCTTAGCATTAACCGAAATTTTTCCTTAGTTTCTTCACTTGGATTGTCACCAAGCAGTGCTTTTAAAACAATTTCTTCTGCATTTGTTTTGGCTTCATCTATAAAACGATCTCTTATCTTTTTCTTTTCTAAATTAATTGCAACTTCAATTAAATCCCTAATAATTTGTTCGACATCTCTTCCAACGTATCCAATTTCTGTAAATTTAGTTGCCTCTACTTTTATAAACGGTGACTGTGTAAGTTTTGCTAATTTTCTTGCAATCTCAGTTTTACCGCAACCTGTTGGCCCAATCATTAATATATTTTTTGGGATGATATCATCTCTGAGAGTCTCATCTTTTACATTTAACCTTCTCCACCGATTTCGAAGAGCTATTGCGACTGCTTTTTTTGCATCATCTTGACCAATTACATAGCGGTCGAGTTCTTCTTTAATAACTTTTGGTGTAAGAGATTGGCTATCCATTAAATTTTAATCTCAGAGATGTTTAGAGTATCATTTGTATAAATACAAAGCTCTGCTGCAACTTTAAGTGACTCTGCTGCAATTTCTTTTGCAGACAAATTAGATTTTCTTTTTAAAGCCCTTGCTGCGCTGAGGGCAAAGTTGCCACCTGATCCAATAGCAACTATACCTTCTTGAGGTTCCAGAACGTCTCCTGTTCCACTAATAAGATATGTTTCATTTTTGTCAGCTGCAATAATCATTGACTCCAACCTTCTAAGATACCTATCGGTTCTCCAATCTTTAGCTAATTCGACACAAGCTCTTTTTAAATTATATGAAAATTCTTCGCACTTTTTCTCTAGTCTATCAAAAAGAGTTAATGCATCGGCGGTTGATCCAGCAAACCCAACAATAATTTGATCATTGTGAAATGTTCTAATCTTATTGGCGTTTGACTTAATGACAGATGTACCCAAAGTTACTTGTCCGTCAGATGCTATAACAACACTCTCATTATCACGAACGCAAACAACAGTTGTCGAGCGTATTATTGTTTTATTTTTATCCATTATTCCTATAAATATAGGTACTAAATAGCTGATTACAAATGCGTGAATTTACATTTAATAGAGACACAAAAGAAACAAAAATATCAATAAAAATTAACCTTGATGGCTCAGGAGTAAATAAAATTAATACTGGAATTGCTTTTTTTGATCATATGCTTCAACAAATAAGTACCCACAGTTTGATAGATATAGATTTAAAATGCGATGGCGACCTTAAAGTAGATATGCACCATACTGTTGAAGATGTTGGCATTGCTTTAGGTGAGAGTATAAAAAACACACTTGGTGACAAAAAAGGTATAACACGATTTGCATACTCTTATGTTTCTTTTGATGAAACATTAACAAGATCAGTTATAGACTTGTGTAACCGCCCCTATTTTATTTGGAATGTAAAAACATCTTTAGAAAAAGTTGGTGATATGGACCAAGAGTTATTTTCAGAATTTTTTAAATCTTTAGTCACTGAGTCAAGAATGAATTGTCATATTGAAACATTATATGGAAAAAATAATCACCATATTATTGAAAGCTGCTTTAAATCATTTGCACTATCCTTGAAAAAAGCAATATCTATTGATCCAAGAAAAACAAATATTCCGAGTTCTAAAGGAAAACTTTGAAAAAAAAAGTCATAGGACTTATTGACGGGCAATCTGGAAATATTGGATCGATTAATAAAGCAATCAAAGATATTATTAAAGGAAGACCATATCAATTAAAGATCATTAAAAGTCATTTTAATTATACTTCATTTGATAAAATCATTTTGCCTGGACAAGGTGCTTATGCCACCCTTATGTCAAATTTGAAAAAATTAAAAATTATTCAACCATTAAAAAAATACTTACAAAATAACTCTTCATATTTAGGCATATGTGTTGGTATGCAAATTTTATCTGATTGGGGCTATGAGGATAAGACTACAAGAGGATTAGGAATTATTAGTGGAGATATCAAAAAATTTAGAAATAAAAAACTTATAATTCCTCATATGGGCTGGAATACTATTAACTTAAACAAAGATGACACTATTATTGCAAACAGTTTTGACAAGAAGGATTTTTATTTTGTTCATAGTTACATTTTTCAAAACATTAAAAAATCAGATGTTTTAGCTTTCACTCTTTATGGTAAAAAATTCCCTTCTATTGTAAAGAAAGGCAATATTTACGGAGTGCAATTTCATCCTGAAAAAAGCCACAAACACGGACTAAATTTGATAAAAAATTATATTTTGAAATCATGAATATATTCCCAGCAATTGACATAATAGATGGAAAGTGTGTGAGATTAACAAAAGGTATCGCTGATGATAAAACAATATATCAGTATTCTCCTCTTGATATGGCTAAAACATATCAAGATGCAGGTTTCAATACCATCCACGTTGTCGACTTAGATGCTACTTTAGGCAAGGGCAATAACAATCATGTTCTGAACCAGATTAGAAGAAAAATTGATATTAATATTGAAGTTGCTGGCGGTATAAGAAGTAAAGATGCTATTATTGATAAAATTAATGAAGGGTTCAATACAATTGTTATTGGAACCTTTGCAATAAAGAATATTGATGACGTTTTAAATTTTGATGACTCTTTAATTGAAAAACTATCCATTGCTTTGGATATAAAAGATAATCAAATTGCTTCTCATGGCTGGCAAGAGACAACTAATCAATCTTTAAAGCATATTATAGATAAATATAATAATCGGCCCATTCATTCCTATTTTGTCACAGATGTTGCTAATGATGGAATGCTGTCTGGCTTAAATATGGAAACGTTTAATTCTATAAAAAAATTAACTGACAAGCATATTACTATCGGAGGAGGAGTTAAGGACCTTAACGATATTGAATTGAGTAGATTAAACGGTTTCAATAATGTTGTTGTAGGTAAAGCTATATACGAAAATAAAATATCTATAAATAGTTTGGTCCAATTTAATGCTTAAGACAAGAATAATTCCATGCCTTGATGTTATTAAAAATAAAGTTGTTAAGGGTGTTAATTTTAAAAACATAAGAGTCATGGGTAACGCAGTTGAAATGGCAAAATATTACTCTTTATCAGGGGCTGATGAGCTTTGTATGCTTGATATAAATGCATCATATCAAAATAGAAAAACATTTATTAAAACTGTTGAATCAATAGCTAAGGTTATAAATATCCCTTTAACTGTAGGCGGAGGGGTGTCAGATTTGAGCGATATAACAGATTTGCTTAATGCAGGAGCAGATAAAGTATCAATTAATTCCGCAGCAGTAAAAAATCCAAAATTAATAAGACAAGCCTCATTGAGACATGGCTCTCAATGCATAGTCGTAGCAATTGATGGAAAAAGGTATAAAAATAAAATGAAAGTTGTCATCAAAGGTGGAAGGGAAATTACCAAAAATGAACTTATTACTTGGGCAAAACAAGTGCAATATCTTGGTGCAGGAGAAATATTAATGACTTCAATGGATACAGATGGTGTTCAAAATGGCTTCGATAGCAATATGCTAAAAAAAGTAACCAGTAGTGTTGGTATTCCTGTAATTGCTAGTGGTGGTGTTGGAAGTCTTGAACATTTTTATTTAGGTTATTTGACAAAATCTACTGGTTTGTTAGCTGCGAGCGTATTTCACTCTAGAAAATATAAAATAAAGACTGTAAAAAAATATCTTAGTAGTAAAGGCGTTCCTGTCAGATTATGAGCTATGATAAAGAAAATATTTTTGCAAAAATTTTAAAAGGTGAAATTCCTTGTGATAAGGTTTTTGAAAATGAACATGTGCTTTCATTCGAAGATATTAGCCCAAAAGCAAAAATACACATCTTAATTATACCTAAGAAACCTTTACTTGATATTTCTGATTTCTTAAAAAATTCAGACAGCTTATATCAAACTAATTTTTGGAAATCTGTCGAAGAAATTATAGATATTTTAGGCTTAAGAGATAAAGGTTTTCAAATTAAAACACATAAAGGCAAAGACGGTGGTCAAGAGGTTTTTCATTTCCATTTACATTTGCTATCGAATGCTTAATTACCTAGCTTGAATATAATTTATGATATCTAAAACACCTTTTATATCTTTTGCATGATCGATGACTCTATTGATCTCTTTCTCATCACTTGACACCCCAAATAAATAAACAATTTGTTTTTGCACTTCAAAATCATACTTAAACTTCTTTATATTCGAGTCAGTAAATATTTTTGTATAAAGTTGTGTGCTAATAAACTTGTCTTTAGCTATATCATCAAGTCCATATCCCGTGTCAATTGAAATTTCATTAAGAACTTCAATAACACCATCTTGTTTCCAAGCTAATCTCACAGCTTCTAACCTCATATCCCCATAAGGAACAACTCCTGTTAGCAATACCTTCCCTAGCTCGACTTCAACATCAATCCTGGTAAATAGAGTTGCATCATATGAAAAGTATTTTTCTTTAATACCAAGTTTAATTGTGGCATCGTCCCAACTTTCACTAAATGTTTTTTCATCTTCGTTTTCTTTAATGACAGTTTTTGCACCTGTAGATATAAGTGACGGACCACAGCCAATAAAAAATACTGATAGTAGTATTATAAAATGCTTAGTCATCTTTTAAATCGATTGATAATTTATAAAAATCATTTCTTGATATTTTATACTTACTTTTAAGCTGTTGATAAGCCTTTTTTACACCTACCTCACCAATTATCTCTTTAATCTCTTTAAAATTTAAATCTTTAATCTTGTCAGTCTCTTTTTCGATGCTAACAGCTAAAACTAACTCACCTTTAATCCTAGAGTAATTGAAATTTTCATAATTTTTGTAATTTATATGTATTCTTTCCTCATATAGTTTTGTCAGTTCTTTAAGTATCACAATTTCAAATGTTTTAGAAATAGAGGCAATAGTATATACGTCTTTACGTAATTGTTGTTTAGTTGAGTAAATAATTAAATTATTAATTTTATTCTCTAAGAGAGTTTTTTCTTTATGTTCTTTTTTTTTGGGAAGAAAACCAACAAAGGTAAATTTCTTTTTATTTAAAAAACCACTAAGTTGAATACCTGAGATTAAGGCGCTAGCACCAGGTATTGAAAATACATTTACCTGATTTTCAAACAAAAAATTTATTAATTGGTTTCCTGGGTCAGATATAAGTGGAGAACCAGAGTCTGATATTAATGATATCACTTGATTAGATTTTAATAATTTATATATGTAATCTTTCTTTTTGTTAAAGTCGTGATCAGTGTACTTTGATAATGATGTTTTGATATCATATCTTTTTAAAAGCTTTTTACTATTAGAGGTGTTCTCACATAAAATTAAATTAGAATTTTTTAAAACATTTATAGCTCTTAATGTGATATCATCTAAATTTCCTATGGGAGTTGAAACTAAATAGAGACCCGGGTTCATTATGAGTTTATTTAAAAATATAATTATATTACTCACATTAATATCATTTTTTAGTTGTGCCCCAACAACAATCGAGAAAAAAAAGCCAATTGAAAAAGCACCAGAAAAAGTTGAAGAGATAGTAATTGTTGAAGAGAAAGAGGAGGAAATTGAGAAAGTTGAGACAATAAAGGAGCCATCAAAACCCGGAGATAAAATAATTGAATTTAATAATATCAATAAAATAATTGTTTTTTTATCAGACGATGAAATTTTAACATCCTTGTTTTATGATGTTTTTATAAAAGAAATCGATAATTTTCCTGATATCAAAAAAATAGAATTTATCTATTCAATTGATGAAATACAAAACTCAATTGATAATTCTCTCATTATAGGCCCCACCAATTCAAAAGATTTGTTCGACTTGCCAAGTAAACTCGGTGAAAATACATTCACGATTTCTTTATCAAATGACTTCTCTGTAATGAATAAGTATGCAGATAATGAAATCATTTTCGTATTTAGTAGCCCTTATCAACATGTTGAAATACTAGGGGATTATATCAATTCATCAAACTCACTTGGTGTGTTATACAAACAAAACGAATATGGATTAAAATTATTTGAATATTTTAAAGATACCTACCCATTAAAATATATTAAATCATCTCCATTTGGAGACAGCGCAGTAGATTTGGAACTATCAGTGAAGTTGATGGGAGACTTAAATACATATGATAACATAATCATTTTTGATGATACTTTTAGCTATAAAGATTTAGTGGGATATTTAGCAACAGAGGACGGAACTTATCCTCTTGAGAGAACATACCTAATTGACAATTTTTTAGAGCAAAGAAAGAATTTAGAAAATTATTATAAACCTATTAATCGGACTTTCTTGCAAAATATCGATTTGACTGCCATGGATGAACCGCATCGGGAGTTCTTCTTCAGGACCTCTGTAAAAATATCACTTACTATTGCTAATCAAATTTTAAAAAATAATTTTTTACCAAGTGCGATTGATTTAAAGGATTTTGGAAGACTGCCTATAGAAAATATGATGATTAGTTATCCTGTAATATTTGATTAGATAATTTCTTAAAAGCTTCATATCTGTGAGAGTTTAATAATTTTTGCTTCTCATTCATTTCAGCAAATGTCTTATTATTATTTGTAGGAATAAAATATGGATCATAACCAAAACCATTATTACCTCTTTTATTTTTTATTATATAACCTGGTATGGATCCTGATACCATATATCTTTGGTTTGTTCCTAAAACACAAATAGAACAAAAAAAAGTCGCATCAATATAACTTAAGTTCTCAAATTTGCTAAAAATAAAATCTATAACTTTTTGTTCCCCTCCTAATTTTTTTGCCTCTCTTGCTGTTTTTATTCCTGGATAGTTGTTTAATTTATTTACAACAAATCCACTATCATCACATAGTACAAGTGCATTTGTTTTACTTAAAAAATATTTTGATTTAATTTCACAATTTTCTTCAAAAGTTTCACCATCTTCATTAGGTTCACCAATATTGCTAAATTCATTAAGATTTAAAACATCATATTCAGTAAATAGATTTAAGTGCTTTAAATAAAAAATAAATTCTTTTAATTTTCCAGTATTATTAGTGCCAAGTAATAAATTATTTTTCAATTGCCAAGTTTTGAATATTGAAAATTTCTGGCATTGATCCCTCAACTAGTTCTATGAAACTCATAATTGTTTTCTTGCTAAATTTAGCCTCTTCACCAGTTGATTGAAATTCAATAAATTGACCATCATTTGCCATTACTACATTACAATCCACCTCAGCACTCGAGTCTTCAATATAATTTAAATCTATGCATGATGTTCCTTTAACAACACCTACTGATATTGCTGCAACTTGATTTACTATAATTGCCTTTGATAAATTAAATTTATTTTTGAACTCATTAATTGATCGAACAAGACTAACGTATCCGCCAATGATAGATGCTGTTCTTGTTCCTCCATCAGCACTAATCACATCACAATCAATCTTGATAGTTTTTTCGCCAAGTATATCTAAATTAACAGCACACCTTAAACTTCTTCCAATGAGTCTCTGAATTTCTTGTGTTCTTCCAGACTGCCTACCTTTGGCTGCCTCTCTGTCCATTCTTTCAGATGTAGATGAAGGTAACATACCATATTCTGCAGTTAACCAACCTTTCCCAGAATTTCTTAAAAATCCAGGAACTCTATCTTCAATAATCGCTGAGCAACAGACATGAGTATTTCCTAATTTAACTAAACATGATGATTGATTATTTGGTTGAAAGCCTGGAATTATTTCTAAATTTCTAATTTTAGAGAGTTCTCTATCATTTCTTGTATATCCAGACATTTATGTTTTATTATTTTAAATTATAAGATTAATTAAGATTAATGAATAAAAAAATTACAGATATTGGAGCAAGATCAAAACTTATATTCAAGTTACTTGTCGAAAGTTACTTGAAAACAGGCGAGCCTATGGGCTCCAAAGCACTTAGTTCAAAAATTTCTTATAAACTCTCACCAGCTACAATAAGAAATGTTTTAAATGAAATAAATTTTCACGGACTTATACAAAAAGGTCATTTCTCTGCAGGCAGTATACCAACGGATTTAGGTTTACAATTTTATACTCATGCACTTTTAGAGCCAGGATCAATTAGTAAAAATGAAAAAGAGATTATTGAGAAGTCATCTAAAATGAATAATCTTTTAAATGAACAAGAAATAATTACTAGCACTTTAAATGGCCTATCGAAACAAGCTAGTCTTGTTATTAATAATGAAAAAATATCAAAAATCAGAAAAATTGACTTTCACAAAATCGATAATCATAAAGTAATATTCATCATCGAGCATGAGGATGGGCATACATCAAATAGAATAGTAGAAATTGATGAAAATATTCAAACAGAAGATTTAAATAGTATTGGCAACTTTATAAATAAGTTTTCAAAATCTATGTCACCTACAGAAATTCAAAATAATATAAAAATTTTTATAAAATCTGCAAAAAATCAAATAACCACCACCTCAAAAAAACTATTGCTCAAAGGAATAAAAATTGAAAAATCTCAAAATACAGAAACCTTTTTTGTTAAAGGCCTGCCAAATTTAATTAAGAATAATTTAGAAACAGACTTAGACAGCATAAACGAGCTTTTGAGTTATATTGAAACAGGTAAAATGGCAAACAAAATGATTAAGGCCTTGAAAAAATCAAAAGGAGTGCAAATATTTATTGGAAGTAATACAAATTTTTTTAAAAATACAAACTTATCTATGATTTTATCAAATTATAAAACTAAAAACGGACTCACTGGTGCTATTGGTGTCATAGGCCCAAAAAGAATTGATTATCAGCGAATTGTTCCTATTGTGAGCTATATGTCTGAAACAATATCAAAAAAATAAAGGAATTATTATGGAAGAAGAAAAAAAATACGAAGATCAAGCTGAACAACAACAAGAAGACGTTACAGAAAATCAAGAAAGCACTGAGACTGAAGTAGATGAAAATTCAGATACAAATGAAGATGAAATCCAAAAACTCAAACAGGAAATTGAGAGTTTAAAAGACCAAAGGTTAAGAGCTGTTGCTGAACTAGAAAACTTTAGAAAAAGGGCAGAAAAAGATCAATCAGATGCACTTAAATATGGTATAGCTAATTTTGCAAAAGAAATAATTAATATCGGTGACAATATCGAGAGAGCAAAATCAAGTATTTCAGAAGAAGTGAGATCTAATGAAAGCATTAAGTCTGTTGTTGATGGTTTAGATCTAATAGCACAATCTACTATGGCTACTTTCGAAAAAATTGGCATCAAAAAAATTGAAAGTATAAACCAAAAATTTGACCATAATTTACACCAAGCTATGATGGAAATTGAAAAAAATGACTGTGAGACCGGAACTATTGTTCAAGAACTAATTCCAGGCTACACATTGCATGATAGGTTACTAAGACCAGCAATGGTAGGGGTATCAAAAAAATCTCAAGAAAATCAAGACGATAAAGCTATCAAAGAAGAAGAGAAATCCGAAAAGTAAGAAAATTCAATAGTTTTAATGCTCTTGAATTAAGTAAGTATCAACCCATATAAATATTAGATTATTTAATTTAAATTAGGAAAACAATATGGCTAAAGTAATTGGAATTGATTTAGGTACCACAAACTCTTGTGTGGCAATAATGGATGGAAAGAATCCAAAGGTAATTGAGAATTCTGAAGGTGCGAGAACTACACCTTCTGTTGTAGCTTTTACTGAAAGCGAAAAACTAATTGGTCAATCTGCAAAAAGACAAGCGGTTACAAACCCTGAAAATACACTCTATGCCGTAAAAAGATTTATTGGCAGAAGTTTTGAAGATGACACTGTGCAAAAGGATGTAGGCTTATCTCCATTTAAAATTATTAAAGGTAATAACGGTGATGCATGGGTAGAAGCTCAGGGTGAAAAATATAGCCCTAGTCAAATCTCTGCTTTTATTCTACAAAAAATGAAAGAGACAGCTGAGTCTTATACAGGAGAAACTATTACACAAGCAGTGATAACTGTTCCTGCTTATTTCAATGATGCACAAAGGCAAGCAACTAAAGATGCTGGAAAAATTGCTGGCTTAGAAGTTTTAAGAATTATTAATGAACCAACTGCTGCTTCATTAGCATACGGACTAGATAAAAAACAATCAGGTACTGTAGTTGTCTACGATTTAGGTGGCGGTACATTTGATGTATCAATTTTAGAAGTGGGAGATGGTGTATTTGAAGTTAAGTCTACAAATGGTGATACACACTTGGGTGGCGAAGACTTTGATTTAAGAATTATTGATTTTTTAGCTAGCGAATTTAAAAAAGAGCAAGGCATAGATTTAAAAAATGACAAATTGGCATTACAACGTTTAAAAGAGGCAGCTGAAAAGGCAAAAATAGAACTGTCAAGTTCAACTCAAACAGATGTAAATTTACCTTTTATTACAGCTGATCAATCTGGGCCTAAACACTTAAATGTAAAACTTACCAGAGCTAAGCTTGAAGAGTTGGTTGACGACTTGCTTCAAAACACAATTGAACCATGTAAAAAAGCTCTAAGTGATGCTGGTCTTTCAGCAAGTGACATAAACGATGTCATTTTAGTCGGTGGAATGACAAGAATGCCTAAAGTAACAGAAATTGTTAAAAACTTTTTTGGGAAAGATCCTAGCAAAGGCGTTAACCCCGATGAAGTTGTGGCTATGGGAGCTGCTATCCAGGCAGGCGTTTTACAAGGTGATGTAAAAGATGTCTTACTTTTAGATGTAACCCCACTTTCTTTGGGTATTGAAACACTAGGTGGAGTATTTACTAAGTTAATCGAGAGAAATACGACTGTTCCTACAAAAAAAAGCCAAGTATTTTCAACAGCAGAAGACAATCAAAATGCCGTTACTATCAGGGTATTTCAGGGAGAAAGAGAAATGGCTGCTGATAACAAGCTTTTAGGTCAATTCGATTTAGTTGGCATACCTCCTGCTCCAAGAGGAACACCTCAAATTGAGGTGACTTTCGACATTGACGCTAACGGTATTGTCAATGTATCTGCAAAAGATAAATCTACAGGAAAAGAGCAACAAATTAAAATCCAAGCATCTGGTGGTTTATCAGATGAAGAGATTGACAAAATGGTTAAAGATGCTGAAGCCAATGCTGAAACAGATAAGAAGAAAAGAGAAGAGGTTGATGTTAAAAATCAAGCCGATAGTCTTGTCTTCCAAGTTGAAAAAAATATTAAAGAGCATGGCGATAAAATTAATCCTGAAGATAAGTCTAAAATAGAAGCAGACTTAAAAGATTTAAAAGAGGCACTCGAAAAAAACGAGATTGAGTCCATAAAACAAAAAACACAAGACCTAACTCAATCATCTATGAAAATGGGTGAAGCTATGTACAAAGATCAACAATCATCTGAGGCACCTGGTGCAGAACAACCTAAGCAAGAAGATAAAACTGGTGAAACCAAAAATGATGATGACGTTATAGACGCAGACTACGAAGAAGTAGACGACGATAAAAAAGCAAGCGGACAGTAACTCTTAGCTTGGTTTAAAATATTATGGCTGAGGATTTTTATGACACACTTGGTATATCCCGTGAAGCTAGTGACTCTGAAATAAAAAGTGCTTACCGAAAATTAGCAATGAAATATCATCCTGATCGAAACCAGGGTGACTCTACTGCTGAACAAAAATTTAAGGATGTGAGTCAAGCATACGAAATTTTAAAAGATCCAAAAAAAAGACAAACTTACGATCAATTTGGTCATGCTGCTTTTGAACAAGGTGGCGGTGGAGCCGGTGGATTTGGTCAACAAGGCTTTGGAGGTTTTTCAGATATTTTTGAAGATATTTTTGGTGCATTTGGTGAGGGCGGTCAGCGCGAAAGTAGAGGGGATGATTTGCGCTACGATGTCACAATCGATTTAGAAGAAGCCTTTACAGGAAAATCACTAGAAGTAACGATACCCAAAATGATTAATTGCCCTGAGCAGCATAGTTATAAAAGTTGTTCTACTTGCCAAGGTTACGGAAAAGTTAGGACTCAGAGCGGGTTTTTTTCAATGGAGAGGACCTGTGGTAGATGTGGTGGAACTGGGCAAGAAATGAAGGGTCGATGTTCAAAATGCAGTAATACTGGACGAATTAAACAAAATAAAAAAATTCAAATCAAAATACCTGCTGGTGTTGAAACAGGTAACAGAATTAGAATGAGCGGAGAAGGAGAGGCTGGAGAAAGAGGAGGTTCTTACGGAGACCTTTATGTTTTTATAAATATAAATAACCACAAACTTTTCCAGAGAGAACGAGATAACATTATTTGCGATGTTGCTATACCTTTTACTACAGCAACTTTAGGGGGAAATATAGAAGTTCCTACTATAGAAAAAAAAATGGTTAATGTTTCCATACCAAAAGGAATGCAGTCAGGTCATAAACTTAGAATTAAAGGCAAAGGAATGAGTATTCTGAGAACAAACACAAGAGGTGATATGATTGTCAAAGTACATGCTGAAACACCAGTAAACTTATCTTCAGATCAAGAGAAACTTTTAAACCAATTTAATGAAACCCTTACTAAGAAAAATTCTAAAATGACGGAAGGGTTTTTTGATAAAGTAAAAAAAATGTTTAATTAATGAATTATTGTTTTGATTTTATCGAAACACCAATAATTAAGCTTTTTGTTCTGGATAGTTCAGAGGGAGTTCACTTTCTTATTAAAGATAATGATAAAAGAATTAAAAACATACGTAATTTATATAACCCAACAAAAGGTTTAAAATCAAAAAAAGCAAAAATATTAATAAACAATTTATTTAAAGGTAAAATTTCTAAACAAAAAAATATTAAAATAAAATTCCTCAATGGAACTACATTACAAAAAAAAGTTTGGACAGAAATTACTAAAATTCCTTATGGTGACACAATTTCCTACAGCGAGCTTGCTAAAAAAATAAAGAAACCAGATGCAGTAAGAGCCGTAGCTTCAGCGGTTGGTAAAAACCCTATTGGGTTATTAGTACCTTGTCACAGAGTAGTAAAAAAAAATGGAGATCTTGGTGGATATATGTGGGGCGAAAAATTTAAGAGAAAAATACTACATATAGAAGGTAAAGGAACGGCTGACTCGACATATAGAGGAGGAAAGTGAGATACCGAATCAGCCCCCGCATGAATGCTAACTGAACACTAATAAATATTTTGATATAGTCAAAGTTGTTCAAGTATTAAATATCCAAAAATGAATTTAAAATCTATTTTATCCTATAGTTTTCAGTCATTTTACCTTGCTGGGAGCTTTTTATTATTATTTGTTTTTTTGCCGACATTTTACAATTTATCAATTGGTATCTCCTTGAGTGTTATAGGACTAGTAATACTAATATCTAGATTTTTTGATGTCTTTTCAGATTTTTTAATTGGTTATTTAACAGAAAAAAGAATTATTTCAGGTCGATCAAGAAAAAATCAAATTCTTTTAGGAATAATAATATTTATTTTTTCCTTATTTGGCCTTTACGTTTTCCAATCTTCTAATATTTATTATTTTATTTTTTTTTATAACTTAGCATTGATAAGTTACTCAATTGCAATCATTCCATACGACTCTATAGTCATTGATCAAAAAAAAATTTTACAAAAAAGATTTCGTTTGGCAGCGGTCAAAGAAGTATTTGCAATATTAGGAGTTCTTGCAGCTCTTATTATTCCAACGACTATTTCAAATTTAAATAATGTTGAGCTATTAAACCCAGACGTTATAAAAACAAGTGGTTTTATTTTTATTTCTCTTGCAATTATAGGGGGATTAATTTTTTATTTTTTCTACGATGATGAACTTAATTACAAACCAAATGAAATTTCTTGGATAAAATTAAAAACTTTCATTAAAAAAAATAAAAAAATCTTACCTTTTTCTTACATTACATTTTTTAATTTACTTGCTAATAATTTTACTGCCAATTTATTTATTATATTTGTATCTGAATATTTGGGTCTTAGTGATTATGCAGGCCATTTATTAATTTTGTATTTTCTTATAACATTAATTTCCACACCATTTTGGTATTTTTTTGGAAAAAAATTTTCAAATATGTTTTTATTACAGATTGGAACCAGTATAACTATTTTTGGCTTTTTATTTGTTATTTTCACTAGCAGTGACTATTGGCAAATATATATATTTGTCATACTTATTACAGGAATTGGAATTGGAATTGATCTTATAATACCTCAGATTGAGTTAGCTGATATATTAGATGTAAATAATGTAAATCGTTTATCACAGTTTTTTACCTCATTTTTCTCAATTATAAGAAAAGCTGCTATAGGAATTGCTGCTGGTATAGCACTAACGGGATATGGTTACTTACAATCAATAAATTTTACAATTCACCCAAATATTCCAAATATTATGATATTTTATTTTTTTATACCCCTTACCATTAAATTGTTCGTATTAATCTTAGTAATGAGATATAGAAGTAAATTCAATGTCTCAATTAGAGAGTAAAAAACACGTAATTTACATACTAGGCACTGTTGCCTTTTTCTTATTTTCAATTGCAGACACGATTATAAAGTTAATTGGAGATCTATATAAAGACACAGTTATATTTTCCATAGCGAGTTTCTCCGCAATAATCCCAGTGCTCTTTTATTTATTGTACAGAAAGAGCTTAGAAGAAATAAAAACAAGCAATTATAAACTTCATTTTATAAGAGGTATTTTAATGACTTTGACCTATTATTTTGTTGTAAAAGGTATCATTTTATTACCTTTATCTATTGCTTATCCAATAATTTTGTCAGCTCCTGTGTTACTTTCAATTATGGGAATAGTAATTTTAAAGGAGTCGATTTACCTATCCAAAATAATTTCTTTAATATTAGCTATGATTGCTGTTTTTATGGTCTCAGGTTTTAGTTTAAACGCAGGTTTTAATGCTTTGGGAGTAATATTTCTTATATTAGGAGTAATTTCATTGGCGTGTCTAGATTTTACAGTGCGAGTTTATGGGAAATCTGAAAGAACTATGGCTTTGACTTTTTATAGTATGGGATTTACTGGCATAATTTTCACAGTATTTTCAATTAACCATTACAAAGATATCGCTTTATACGATTTTTTAATAATGGTAGGCGCAGGGCTTATTGACGGTGTGGCCATGATGATCTTAATTTATTCTCTTAGGAGAATAGAAGCTTCATTTTTTAGCATCACACATTATTCACAGATCATTTTTGGAATAGTAATTAGTATTGTTGTTTTCAATCACTACCCCTCAATTATAGAATTATGCGGTGCTATTTTAATAATAATTTCTGGATATCTTGTTTATTCTAAATTAAAAAAGCTAAATTGATTGCTTTTCCATTGGGTAAATGGAGCAACCTGAAATTTTCCACTCTCCCTTGTCTTTAATGAGTGAGTACATTGCTAAATAAGAAACATTATCTTGCGAGACGATTTGTAGTTGATGATATACTGCTCCTTCAAAAAATTTAGATTCCATAAAATAGTAATTTTTAGGGTTATAAACAGGCTCATAATAGTTTTTCACCATACTCATAAAATCTTGAGGATTATTGAACCTCATTTTGATGTAAGGTGAGGCATGGAAGAAAGCCCCTTCAGCATCTTTGTTAATGAAGGCCTTTAGTTGACTTTCAATCACTGCTTGTGTTTTACTAAACTCAATTTTATCAATAGTTTCTGCAATCGATATAGTGTTAAAAAGTAAAAGGCATAAACTGGTGTAAATTAATTTTTTAAACTGCATATTATTTATATGCGTAATTAAACAATATAGATGAAAATCATTTTAATTATATTCGCCTTATTTTTTAACATATCTTATAGTTACGCAGATCAAAATAGCCCAAAACTTGATGAACTATTCAGTCAGCTCTCCGAGGTAAAGGACTCAAAAGAACAAAGTCTAATTATATCAAAAATATGGGGAGAATGGATGAAAATTGAAAATCCAGATGTAAAAATAGTAATGGATAATATTTTAGATTTTTTTGAATCTAAAAACTACCAATCTGCCATATCAGCTTTGACTCTTGCTATTGAGTTAGAGCCAAATTACGCGGAGGCATACAACAAAAGGGCAACTTTTTATTTTATGATGGGAGACTATGAAAACTCTATGAGAGATATTGAAGCTACATTGTATCTTGAACCAAGACATTTTGGTGCATTAGATGGTTTGAGTAGAATTCTTATAAGCTACGAAAATTATGATGGAGCACTTAAGGTTTATCAAGAAATGAAAAAGTTAATGCCAAATGATTTGTCTGTTGATATGAAAATTGAAAATCTTAATCAAATGATGTCAAAGGAAACATAAATTAATCAATTTGTTAAGAAAATAGATTAACGAAATAATGAAATTTATTGCCCCTTGCCACCTTCCTCCTCGACAATGTCTCAACCCAAGCGGCTAGGGGACGAGTATAATATTCGAATTTTGGTTGATATGAAACAGATTTCTTATAATTTAAAAAGCCTATCAAATAAGAAAAATATCGTTATAGATGTTATTTAAAAATTAATTAGTTATAAATTGAGCTGTGAAGAAAAAATTTAACACAAAAGTAATTCATTCTGGGCATGGCCCAGATAAAGAAACGGGAGCCGTTATGCCACCAATACATCTTTCATCAACCTTCAAACAAATGGAACCCGGAAATTTTGAGTATGAATATGCTAGAACCAAAAATCCTTCTAGAGATATATTAGAAAAATTACTGGCACAAATTGAGTCTGGAGATAAAGCTTTTGCATTTGCATCTGGCATGTCAGCAATAAATACAGTTTGTGATCTATTTGGCACAAACTACCATGTAGTTTGTTCTGATGATGTATATGGGGGTACTCGTAGGTTATTCGATAAAGTTAAATCAAACATTGACGTAACTTACATCGACTTTGATAAAAATATAAACTGGAATGATGAAATAAAAGAAAACACAAAATTTATATGGATTGAAACACCTTCAAATCCTTTAATGAAAATTATTGATATTAAAAACACTGTTAATATTGCAAGTGAGTTTAAATTACCTGTGATTTGTGACAACACATTTGCCTCTCCATATAATCAGAGACCACTTGAATTAGGTGCAGATATGGTAGTGAGCTCTTCAACAAAATATTTAGGTGGCCACTCAGATATTGTTGGCGGGTCTATTGTTATCAAAGAAAATAAGGAGTACGCTGAAAAAATTTCTTTTATTCAAAATTCAGTTGGGGCTGTCCCCTCTCCCTTTGATTGTTATTTATTAACAAGAAGCATTAAAACACTCTCTGTAAGAATGAAGCAACATAATGAAAATGCTATTGCTGTGTCTAATTATTTATCCAATCATCCTAAGATAGAAAAAGTTTTTTTTCCGGGTACTGATAAAAGGCATAAGGAAATTGCAGAAAAACAAATGGATGGTTTTGGTGGAATGATGTCTTTTGTAATTGACTCAGATATTAATGGGGTAAAAACTTTTCTAAAAAATTTAAATTTATTTACACTCGCGGAAAGCCTAGGAGGAGTCGAAAGTTTGATCGAGCATCCAGCCATCATGACCCATGCTTCTATAGATCCATCAATTAGAGAAAAATTAGGCATATCAGAAACATTACTAAGAATATCTGTGGGTATTGAAGATGTAGATGATTTGATCTCAGATTTAGACCAAGCCCTATCAAAGATTTAAAATGAGAGACATAGTTGATTTTATTGGCAATACGCCACTTATTAAACTCAAATATCCATCTGAAATTACGGGTTGTAATATTTATGGTAAAGCAGAATTTATGAATCCAGCTGGTTCTATCAAAGATAGAACGGCATTGGGTATAATCCTTGATGCTGAAGAGAATAATTTAATTGAACCAGGCGGCACTGTCGTTGAGGGTACCTTTGGAAACACAGGTATTGCTTTAACAATGATTAACAATGCTAGAGGATACAAAACTATAATTGTAATGCCTGATGGTGCATCAGAGGAGAAGCAAAGCATTTTAAGGAATATGGGAGCAAAGCTTAAAGTTGTGCCAACTAAACCTTATTCTAATCCGGGTAATTATCAGCATGTATCAAAGAGGTTAGTTGAAGACCTACAATCAAAAGGAGAGACTTCAGTTATGTGGGCAAACCAATTTGACAACACAGCAAATTACAAATTTCACGCAAAAACCACAGCTAAAGAAATATTCAATCAGCTTGAAGGAAAAGTAGATGGTTTTACTTGTGCAATTGGGTCGGGTGGAACATTAGCAGGTACATCTATTGGACTCAAAGAATTAAATTCAAATATAAAAATAGCTTGCACAGATCCACAAGGTGCTCAAATGTATAATTATTTTAAGTATTCTAAATTGGAAGTTAAAGGCGATCCATCAGAAACGGAGGGAATAGGCCAGTATAGAGTGACAAAAAATGTTGAACCTTCCCTTATTGATTTCTCATACCATATTACTGATTATGAAGCATTTGAACTTTTATATAAAATGGTCAAAACAGAAGGCTTATTCCTTGGCTCTAGTTCTGGAGTAAACGTAGCAGGGGCTATCGAAATGGCTAAAGAAATGGGACCAGGTAAAAACATTGTTACAATTCTGTGTGATGATGCTAACAAGTATTTTAGTAAGTTATATAATAAAGAATATCTGATATCAAAAAAACTTCCCGTACCCGAGTGGCTTTAAAATATTAATCACTATCAAAAGTCATTCTTTTTAAAGTTCTATCTTTAAATACAAAATGGTGCATAAGTGCGGCTCCTAAGTGTATAAAAAATAAAACTAATAAAACATTACTAGAATATTCATGGAAACTTTTGAACAAGTACCTTAAATCACTATTGTGATCTAATAAATTTATTAATTCAAAATTTAAAAACATTACCGTGTCACCTTGCAAGTTTGTAAGGATGTATCCAGATATTGGTTGTAAAAAAAATATTGAGTAAAATAAAAAATAGTTAGTTTTCGCAACATAAATTAATATTTTATTTTTTAAGATGGGCTTGGGCCTAATATTGATAAATTTCCAACTTAATCTAAAAATGGCTAGGACAAGAATTGAAAGGCCTAGTGTGTTGTGTATCATCAATATCTCATAGTAATACTCAAAATTATTCTCTAAATTTTTGCCTAGTAAGTATGTTGCAATTATAAGAGCAGCCATAATCCAATGAAATAACTTGCTAATTAAACCGTAATTATCTGCGCTGTTTGCTAACTTCATTATCTTCTATTATGTATGTTAATATTGTTGAATATAAATGAAATTAAAAAATTTATTTTTATCGTTATTTTTATTTTTTTCCATAAGTGTTTATTCTAAAGATTTTATAATCATTCAGTCTACAACAAGCATTGCTAATACGGGTTTGCTTGATCTCTTAGCATCAGAATTTAAAAATAAAACTGGAATAAGTATAAGACCTATTGCAGTTGGAACCGGCAATGCTATTGCAAACGCAAAAAGGGGCGATGGAGATTTATTATTTGTTCATTCAAAAAAAGATGAATTAGAATTTATAGATGAGGGCTACGGTGTTCAAAGATATGAGGTTATGTACAATAAGTTTATTTTAGTTGGTCCAAAATCTGACCCACTGAAAATATCACAAGAGGAAGATATTTTATCCGCATTAAAAAAAATATATAACTCAGAATACAAATTTATTTCAAGAGATGATAATTCTGGAACTCACAAAAAAGAACAAGAATTATGGAGTTTGGCAAATATAAAAAAATTTGACTCTGATAAATATATAAAAACTGGGACAAGCATGGCCAATACATTAAATATTGCCTCTGAAATTGATGCCTATACGATAAGTGACAAAGGCACCTGGCTATCTTTTAAAAATAAAAATAATTTAAAAATTCTTTTTGAGGGTGGTGATGAATTACATAATCCTTATGGAATTATTGCAGTCAATCCTGAAAAATTTCCTCATGTTGAGTATAGTAAATCTCAGAAGTTCATTGAATGGTTGATTGCAGGTGAGGGCAAAGATGTTATTAATAGGTTTACATATAACGGTGAAAAGTTGTTTCATACCAATTAATATTAACTAAATGCTAACTTTTGAAAAAATACAATCCGCAGTTTTTATTACAATTTATGTAAGTATTTTTTCAACATTAATTGCATTTTTTTTATCAATGATTTTTGGCTATTTAATTGCTATTTATCAATTCCAACTAAAAAAACCAATTGTAATTTTCTTAAGCTCTCTTACCTCTATCCCTCCCGTATGCGCAGGGCTATTAGTCTATATACTCATAAGTAGATCTGGCCCCTTAGGTTGGATGGAAATTTTATACTCACCTATAGCAATGATCATTGCCCAGATCGTAATTATCTTCCCAATTATGATTACTTTAATAATTAAAAACATTGAAGAGGATTACCCAATTTATAGAGATGAATTAATATCTTATGGAGCGTCCAAAAAAGATATAATTTTCATTCTCTTTTCAAATAAAACAAATATCTACATAACAGTTCTTTTATTAGGTTTTGGCCGAGCTATTAGTGAGTACGGTGCGGCTGCAATAGTAGGAGGTTCAATTGATCACTTCACAAGAAACATGACAGCTACAATTGCATTAGAAACATCTAAAGGCAATGTCTCACTAGGTATTATTTTAGGAGTTATTCTTATCTCTCTGACACTTTTAATTTCAATATCTCTTAACTTTTTAAATAAAAAATGATTAAAATTAATAATATTTCATATGCAATTAATGGAAAAAATATACTTTCAAATATCAATCTAAATATTAGAAGGAATAAAATTACAGTAATCACTGGAAAAAATGGTTCTGGTAAAAGTTCCTTAATAAAAATTATAAATAAAATTATTTTTCCTAGTAAAGGATCAATTAAATCTGACTACTCTGAACCTATTCCGATGCTTTTTCAAAAACCTATTTCTTTAAATAAAAGTCTAGAGGATAATTTTTTATTATTAAGCAATATTAAGAAATCCAAGGTAAATGAGTCTTATTTTAATCTTTTCAATTTAAATAAATTAAAAAAACGTAAGTTTCAAAATTTATCGGAAGGGGAAAAGCAGAAAGTGTTTATATCTAGATTTATGAGTTTCGAACAAGATTTAATTATACTTGACGAACCTAATCAAAATCTAGACCTTGAGAGTGAAAAATCTTTTTTTTCATCTTTGTCTAAAATGAAAAATAAAACTATCGTATTAACGTTACATAATTTAACCTATATAAAAGATTTTGCAGATTATCTAGTAATTTTGGACTCAGGAAAGATAATATATAATGACACTATTAAAAAATTTACAAAAAAATAAGTCTATAATTTTTTATGCTACGTTAATAAGTTATGTTTAAATTAATTTTAATTTTTTTTCTTCTTGCACAGTCATTACTCTATGCAAACCCAATATCTGATAGACAAGAATTAATGAGAGATTATAACAAACTCATGAGGGCAGCAAATAACTTGATCAGAGAAAATGAAATAAATGATGACCTAGCATCAATTTATGAAGAAATCGAAGAAATTATGAGATTATATCCGACTTTATTTCCAGATGACTCTTTTGGTGGCAAGTCAAAAGCTAGTACTGATATAATTGATAATAGGGAATTATTTAATCAAATTGCAAAAGAGACCGAGAACAGTGCAGCGCTTGCCAAACTTTCTGCTCAAGAAGGAGAATTTGAAAATGTTATGCAATTCCACCAAAATCTTTTTGGAAGCTGTAAGAGTTGCCATTCTCGCTTTAAAAATTAATAAAAATGAATTTACTAAAAAAATTTTTTTTATTTTTTTTTCTGTTAACTAATTTATTATTTGCTCAGGGTAATACAATGAAATACACACCTATAGATACCGAAGAGTCGTTTAAAAGAATTCAAGAGGGTGCAATTGTGATCGATGTTAGATATCCAAAAGAACATAATATGATCCGAATTGAGAACTCACACAATATTCCTTTTAAAGAAATAACTATTGAAAAAATCAACTCCATAAACCCCGATAATAAGGATATTATTATTCACTGTACTGCAGGTATTACCTCTAAAAAAGTTGCAGATAATCTAGTATCTGAAGGTTATCAGGGTAATATTTATGAAATGGACAAAGGTTTAATTGATTGGATTAACTTAGGTTTTAAAACCGAGCAAGGTATATAGTTCATAATTCTAAAACCTCTAAGAAAAATAGTTGGTACTGAACATATAGTAAATCATATATCCGATAAGTCCTACAACTAGTAAGACAAGAGGTATCACTGATATTGTAAAAGCCTCCCTAAATTTCTTATTAAATATTAATAAACTAGCTAGTAATAAAATAAGAAGAATAAGTGCAAGTCTAATCATAAGTTAATTTTAGCATAAAATTTAATAATTTTGCTATTCCATATCTGCTAATTTATGTATAACAAGTCTTAATCATGTCTAGAACAAAAATAGCTATCGCAGGGGCATTAGGAAGAATGGGAAATAATCTCATAAATTCCGCTCTATCGAATAATAACATTGAGCTCGTTGGAGTATTTGATGTTAACGATATTGACCCTAGCTTTATTAATAAAAATCAAATTCAAGAAAATGTTTTTACCACTAGGGAAGAGTCATTTGAAAAAGCAGATATAGTTATAGATTTTACAACACCTAAGGCCTTATTTAATTTCACGGAAGCTGCCGTTTCTAATAATACTGGTTTAGTTATAGGAACGACCGGACTAGATGAGAGCCATTTTAAACTTTTAAAGCAAACAAGTAATTCAACAAAAGTATTTTACGCGCCGAATATGAGTTATGGAGTTAATACATTTTTTGAAATAGCAAGAAAAGCCGCAAAACACTTAAAAGATTTCGATATAGAAATAATTGAAACACACCACCGACACAAAAAGGATGCACCTAGTGGAACAGCTTTAAAGCTCGGAGAAGAAATTGTAGAAGAGCTTGGGCTATCCAAATCAAATTTTAATTTTAAACGTCAGAATCAAGAAGGCCAAAGAAAAGAAAATGAAATTGGTTTCTCATCTATTAGAGGTGGAAATATTCCAGGTGAACATACGGTCATATTTCACGGTGACAATGAGTCTATAGAATTAACACACAAGGCCCACAACAGAAAAATTTTTTCTGATGGCGCTATTCAAGCAGCATTATGGTTATCATCAAAGGAAAAAGGCTTTTACACCTTCAAAGATATGATTAGCTAGACGAGGAGCTGTACTTCTCAATAATTCTTTTTAATTTTTTCCTTCTATCCTCACTCAAAAAACTGGCGAAGAATTTTTTCTTTCCAGCATAATTTACGCTTAATGAATTTTTTTCATTCTTTATCTTCAACCAATTTAAATTATAACTGTTTTGTTCAATAACCTCATCTCCATAAAGCCGCTCTAATTGCATAGATTTTGATTCTAATGAAATTTTTTCTGTTTTTTTTAAACTCTTTACAAAAAAATAAGTACATACGACCAAAATAGAAAATTCAACAATACCAAATATAATTATCGGCCAAGCACCGACTAATAAAAATCTTCCACCAATAAAAATGATCAAGAAACCTGTAATGAATAAAAAAAATAGAATTTGAAGATTTGTCAGACTCCTATTTGGTTTGATATGAAGCTTTCTTGTCATTTCTATAAGTTTATAAAATTATATTTATATTTATAATAGATTTAATAGCACACCAATAATAATATGAAAAAACAAGAAAGAGCAAACGTAGTATTAGATAATTTAAACAAATTTTATCCAAATATCCCTATCCCTCTTAAACATAAAAATGTATATGAGCTTTTAATAGCAGTTTTATTAAGTGCTCAATGCACAGACGAACGTGTGAATAAGATTACACCTTTACTATTTAAAACGGCAAATAATCCCAATGATATGGCAAAGGTGTCTGTAAATAAAATTTATAAAATCATTAAACCATGTGGACTTGCACCTAAAAAATCAAAAGCTATTTCTAAACTATCAAAAATATTAATTAAAAAATACAATGGTAGAGTCCCAGAGAATTTTGAAGATCTTGAAAATTTACCTGGAGTTGGCCATAAAACAGCGAGTGTAGTAATGTCTCAAGGTTTTGGTCATCCCGCATTCCCTGTAGATACACATATTCATCGTCTAGCACAAAGGTGGGGTCTGACAAATGGTAAAAATGTAGTTCAAACTGAATTAGATATTAAAAAATTATTTCCTGAAGCAACCTGGAACAGACTTCATTTACAAATGATTTTTTATGGAAGAGAATATTGCAAAGCTAGAAGCTGCTTTGGTGTTGAATGCAAAATTTGCACAGACTGTTATCCAAATAGAAGAAAGGCTATAAAAGTAAAAAAACCCTAATTTTCTATAGATTGTCTATGAAAAAAAACAGAATAATGTATAAAAATAAACTTATTTAGCATTATGAAACAAATTAAGAAAATATTAATTGCTAACAGAAGTGAAATTGCAATTAGAATATCTCGTGCAGCAACTGAATTGGGCTTTAGGACTGTATCCATTTACTCGTACGAGGATCGTTTTGCATTGCACCGCTTCAAAACAGACGAAAGCTATCTTGTTGGATCAGGATTAGGTCCTATTCAGGCTTACCTAGATTACAAAGGTATCGTACAAATTGCTGTTAATTCAGGTTGTGATGCCATCCATCCAGGATATGGCTTCTTATCTGAAAACCCAGAATTTGCTGATGAATGTGCAAAACATAATATTATTTTCGTTGGACCCTCTCCAAAGATTATGCGATCACTTGGAAATAAAGTTGAAGCTAAAAAAACTGCAGGCAAAGCTAAAGTACCAACCATACCTTCCACAGGACCCTTACCAAAAGATTTAAAAAAATGTAAAGATCTTGCAAAAAAAATTGGTTATCCAATTATGCTCAAAGCATCCTGGGGTGGTGGCGGTCGAGGAATGCGAGTGATCAGAAAAGAAACAGAATTAGAAAATCAAATCAACACCGCTAGGAGAGAAGCTAAAAGTGCTTTTGGAAAAGATGACGTATTTTTTGAAAAGTTAATCGAAAAAGCTTTTCATGTTGAAGTTCAGATAATTGGAGATACGCATGGAAATATAGTTCACCTTTTCGAAAGAGATTGTTCTCTTCAAAGACGACATCAAAAGGTAGTAGAAAGAGCTCCTGCTGCCTACCTATCTGACAAAGAGAGAAATGAGATTTGTAACGCAGGTGTTAGAATAGGAAAACAAGTTAATTATTCATGTGCGGGAACTGTAGAGTTCTTAATGGATGCTAAATCTAGAGATTTCTTCTTCATTGAAGTTAATCCAAGAGTTCAAGTTGAACACACTGTAACAGAAGAAATTACTGGTATTGATATAGTAAAAGCTCAGTTCCTCTTAGCTGCTGGCGCTAAAATTGGAGATGATATATGTGGTGTGCCAACTCAAAAAGACATTCATATGAAAGGACATGCTATCCAATCAAGGGTTACAACAGAAGATGCCGCTAATGATTTTGCTCCAGATTACGGTAAAATTAATGTTTATAGATCTGCAAGTGGCTTGGGAATAAGACTAGATGCTGGAACTGCATCTACTGGTACGGTTATTACTCCTTATTATGACTCTCTTTTAGTCAAAGTAACTGCAAAAGGCCAAACCCCTATTGAAGCAAAGAGACGAATGAATAGAGCATTGAGTGAATTTCGCGTCAGAGGTGTAAAAACAAATATACCTTTTTTATTAAAGTTAATTAACCACAAGGGTTTTGATGTTTTCAAATACCATACAAAATTTATAGATAGTGAAAAAAGTTTATTTCAATTCTCTGGTCGAAAAGATAGAGCAACCAAAACATTAAACTTCTTAGCTGAAGTTATTGTCAACGGTAACCCAGAAGTCGCTAATAGACCAAAATTAAGAGAGACAACACCAGCAAAACTCTCAGACTATGGAATATCTAGATCAAAAAAAGCTCAAGAGACTGTCAATAAAACTTATAAACAAATTTTAGATACTAATGGGCCATCTGCTGTTGCTGAGACTGTGTTAAAAGAAAAACAATTATTGATTACAGACACTACTTTTAGAGACGCTCATCAATCTTTGATTGCAACTCGAATGAGAACACAAGATATGTTAGGCATAACTGACTTATATGAAGAAAGACTCAAAAATTTATTCTCAGTTGAGTGTTGGGGTGGAGCAACTTTTGATGTTGCATTAAGATTTTTAAAAGAGGATCCATGGGAGCGTCTAGAAAAGTTACGTGAACAAATGCCCTCAGCTTTATTACAAATGTTATTCAGAGGGTCGAATGCTCTTGGATATACAAACTATCCTGATAATGTTTTAAGAAGGTTTATACAACTTTCCGCTCAGTCTGGGATTGACGTTTTTAGAATATTTGATGCACTAAACTGGATTGAAAATATGAGAGTCTCTATTGACGAAGTATTAAAATCTGGAAAAATCTGTGAAGCTTCTATTTGTTACTCTGGCGATTTATCGTCTCCAGCAGAGAAAAAATATACACTCGATTATTACTTAAAAATGGCGCAAAAGCTTGAGAAAATGGGAGTTCACTTTCTTGCAATTAAAGATATGGCAGGTTTGTGTAAACCCAAGGCAGCAAAAATTTTATTCAAAGAATTAAAAAGAAGCATAAAAATTCCAATCCATTTCCATACTCACGATACAAGTGGAAACGGTGTTGCAACATTGCTTAATGCCTCGGAAGCAGGGGTAGATATTGTTGATGTAGCAATTGACTCTTGGTCTGGCTTCACATCGCAACCTAGTTTTGGTGCAGTTTTAGAGTCTCTTGATGGCAATAAAAGAGATCCAAAAATTTCTTCTGCTGTTGTCAGAACTGCTGCAAATTATTGGGAAGGTGTTAGAAAACAATATCAACCTTTCGAAAGCAAAACTCGCACTAGTATGTCAGAGGTATATTTACATCAGATGCCAGGTGGCCAGTACACTAATTTAAGAGAGCAAGCAAGGTCAATGGGTATTACAGATGAGAGATGGCCAGAACTTGCATCAATGTATGCCGAAGTGAACAAAATATTTGGTGATGTAATTAAAGTTACACCTATATCAAAGGTTGTTGGTGATATGGCAATTTATATGTTGGCAAATAATATCCAAATTCAAGATGTTTTAGATCCTAAAAAGGATGTTGGCTTTCCTGCATCAGTCATCGAATTCTTTAGTGGCCGATTAGGTCAACCATATAAAGGTTTCCCAAAAGCACTCCAAAAGAAAATTTTAAAAGGAAAAAAACCAATTAATTATAGATTTGGATCAAAGCTACCCTCATTAAAAATTAAAAATAGAACGAAGGAATTGGAAAAGAAGTATAGTGAAACTATTTCAGAGAAAGATACAATTTCACAAATATTTTTTCCTGAGGTTTTTGATGAGTATATAAAACACAAAAAGAAATTTGGTAATACTAGTGTTATCCCAACATCAAACTATTTCTTTGGGATGAATACAGGGGAAGAGATATATGTTTCTATAGAACCTGGTAAAACACTTATAATAAGATATTTCACCTTAAGTGAGCCAAACGAAAAAGGTTACAGGACAGTATATTTTGAATTGAATGGCCAGGCCAGATCAGTTGACATTAAAGATAATTCCATTGCAGTTGACGATTTAGCTAAAGAAATTGCTGATCCCAGCAACAAAGATCATGTTGCAGCTCCAATACCTGGTTTACTTGTAGACGTTGCCGTTACTGAGGGAATAAAAGTGCCAAAGGGTGCTAAATTATGCACTATTGAAGCCATGAAAATGGAAACGGTTATTTACGCAGACCAACCTGGAATAGTTGAGAGACTATGCGTAAAAGCTGGCGAAAATATTGAGGCTCAGCAACTTTTATTAATTATAAAATAATTTTTCTCTTAATAATATGATAACAATTTACCGTGGTTAAAAAGATTATAACTGCCAAACACAGAGGTTTTTGTGCTGGAGTTGAGAGAGCCGTTGAAATGGTCGAAAAAAGCCTTTTGAAATATGGAGCTCCAGTTTATGTCCGTCATGAGATTGTTCATAATAAATTTGTTGTCAATAATTTGAGAGAAAAAGGTGTTGTATTCGTAGACTCGCTAGAAGAAATTCCTAAAAATACAAAACAACCAGTAATCTTTTCTGCGCACGGTGTTGCACAAAGAGTAATTAACAAAGCCAAAGATTATAATCTATTATTTTATGATGCCATCTGCCCATTAGTCAGTAAGATTCATAAAGAAATAATTCAATTAGAAAAAAACAAATATAAGATAATTATGATCGGCCATGAACATCACCCTGAAGTTGACGGGACAGCTGGACAACTAAAGGATATTAGCAATTTAACTTTAGTTCAAAATATTGAAGATGTTGAGAAATTATATTTCCCATCAAATCAAAAACTTGCCTACATTACACAAACAACCTTATCGGTTTTTGATACACAAAGTATTGTTGATGCTTTAGAAAAAAAATTTCCTTCAATTCTAGCTCCTAAAAAATCCGATATTTGCTATGCAACTTCAAATAGACAATTATCTGTACAAGAAATGTCTAAAAATGTTGATGCTTTTTATGTGATTGGTGCCCACAATAGTTCTAATTCAATAAGGTTAGTCGAAACTGCTAAAAGATTTGGTTGTAAACATAGTGAACTAGTTGAAAATATAAATGACTTTGATTATTCAAATTTATCAGAATTTAATACAATAGGCTTGACAGCTAGTGCATCTGCTCCAGAAGAGCAATTAAATCTATTCATTGATCAGATAAAAAAAGTTTATGCAATCGAAGTTTTAAATTTTAAAGAGGACGAAAATATCACCTTTAAAATACCTAATTTTCTCAATTAAATTTTCTTCTATAAAAGATATCTACTAAAGTCATATGGGGAAGAGTTAATGCCGCTAATCCAATAAACAATGTCTTTATAAAAGACTCATCAAAAGAAAAACTCTTATGAAGATAGATAATTGCTAAGCTGCCGCCGACCCATGTTAAGATAGTAAAAGAGATGGTAGTTATAGTTATAAATTTGTTATTTGATAGATATCTTGATGTATCTTTTAATATTGATTTAACATGCTTAAAAGTATGAATGAAACAAAAATAGATAGAAAATGCTACGAGCGGTTCTGTTAAAAATATTACCAATAAAATAATAGACATTTCTAAAATCCCCCATCTTAATCTTGTAAATTTAATTGCCAAATATGCATATCTAATCAAAAGAAAAAAGTAACAAATGTAAACGATATATAGATATTCTTGAAATTGATTAAAAGATTGATTTGATAAAAAAGTAAATATCTTAAATGTTTCGTTAGTGTGAAAAAAAATAATCCCAAATACAATATTTAAACCATGCGTTAAAGAAACAGACCATTTATATTTCTTCAAGCCTAGATAGGACCAGTCACATAATCCAAAATGAACGATACTCATTAAAATGAATAAAATTAAAGCAATTATGGAAAAGTAAATCCAAAATATAATCACTGCGGCAGATATAATTAAATATAAGAATACAAATAAAAAAAAATCTTTTCTTGTCTTATACCCTAACAGTGCAGCTACAGCTCCGTCAAATGAACCATGCGGCACACCTATGAATGAAACCATGCAAAGAGCAAGTAAAGATATAAAGCTTAATTCGTACATTTAATTACGAATGGTGCTTAGGGCACTTTTTATAAATTTAATTTTTGGCATTGACATAATAACCTTTAATTTTGTCGGAAAATCAGCTACACCCATCATAAATGATGCAAATTCATTGCCATTTAAAGAGTAAGCCATATTAATAAAAACCTTCTCTGTTCCACTATTATTTTTCAGATAATTCACAAATACCTTATCCATCCATTTATCAAAATATGAGTGATGAGCTTTATTAATATTTTCAAAATTTAACATTATGTTTTTTAGAAAAAAGGAAAAAGCATACCCTGTTGATATTTTGGTGGCACCACCTCTTGAACCGATATTAATATAATTTTCACTTGATTTGTTTTCAATATCATACATTGGTAACGCCCCTTTTTCTTCATCAACTATTTTATATTCAGATAAATTTAATTTTGTCTCAATGTATTCTAATATCTGTTTTTGATACCAAGCATCCTCTTGGATTTCTGAAGAAAAAACTGTTGACTCAACTAACATTCTATTTTCATCTATTGGTAAACAATACATAAAATGTAATCCCATTTTTTGTTCAACGCGAAAATCCATTAAGGTTACACTATTACTATTTATCATTTGTTTAGTTTCTATTAGGTATCCAAAAAAATGCTGTTTTACTTTTTCATTTTCTAATTTCGCTGTACGAGAATCATAAATTTTCTTAGCAAAAATTTCCTCACCATTCTCTAGTTTGATTTCATAGTATTTTTTTAAATTCTTAATACTTTGAACATTGAACTCTTTAATTGATAAGTTTTCTAAACCTTTTAAGCAATAATTTTTCCAATCTTGGTATCTTATAGTGCAATAAGGTAAATCCTTAGTTTCGTGTTTTATATGATTATTTGTTATGTAAAAGTTCCAGCAAAACCATTTTTTTTGTGCAAGACTATCAAAATCTTTCATCCAATCTGTCAGCCAAAATGCAAAAAAATTATTTCTTTTGCTATTATAATTTTTATCAATGCCAATTAAACTAATACTTGTTCCCTTATACTTTAATTTTGCAGTAGCAAGAGCACTGGCACCCATGCCTAAAAATGCTACATCATATATTTTCATTTTTAAAAGAGCCCCTAATTGGTTTGTAGGATTTAAAAATATTTTTTAAAAATAAAAATTCAGGTATAGAAATTATTGTAATCCATAATTTTTCTAATTTGTTTAAATAAATTCTCTCAAGCTTGTAAACATAACCACCATTTTTAATCTTTTCCCCAATCCCTTTGTAAATTTTTGCTGCAAAAAATATTGCTAGTCTGGTTCTAAGAGGAATAAATTTCATACCAGAAAAACCATTCGCATAGAATTTATCAGAGAGTTCTATTAAATTTTTAATAGACAATTCAATTAATCTTTTTTTTTGATCATCTAATTTATTATCTATCAGGTCACTTACTGAGACTTGTCCTAACCATTCTTTTGGTAGATATAACCTATTCATTTTTGCGTCCTCGTAAACATCTCTTGCAATATTTGTTAGTTGCATAGCAATTCCTAAATCAATAGCATGCTTTCTTGCTTCAGCATCTTTGGTATTAATTATTGGCAACATCATCAAACCCACTGTTCCAGCAACCTTGTATGAGTAATCTATTAATTCTTTTTCATCTGTAACTCTAACGTTCTGCTGATCGCTGATCAAACCATCTATTAGATCCTTTAAAATACCAAGGTTAATATTATTTTTTTTAAAAAAGATATTTATCTCAGAGCTTTCATTTTCTTTTATTTGATTAAATATATTTTTTATTTGAGAAGAGGTATCTAACTTCGTATTATCTGCCACATCATCTAGATATCGACATATGCTATAGAGCCTTGAAGCTGCAATTCTATTTTTTTTAGGTAAAAAAAAACTTGCCCAATAAAAACTTTTACCTTCCGATTTAATGCTATAGGTATTTGTTTTAAAGGATGTCACCTTAATGACTAACTTTGAAATCCCTAATTATAAGCTTCTCTATTACCTTTGCAGAGCACAATACGCCAGGTATTCCGGCACCTGGATGTGATCCGGCAGCTGAAAAATATAAATTTGGTATTTTTTTATCTTTGTTGTGATAGCGAAACCATGCTGATTGAGAAAAAATTGGTGCCACGGAAAATCCAGCTCCGTATTTTGATCTATAATCATTTTTAAAATCCTCAGGAGTCATCCAGAATTCTGCCTCAATGTTTTCTTTTAGTCCTGGCATAATAGTTTTATCCAGTGCTTCAACTATTCTATCCTTAAGTTTCGGACCCTCTAAATTCCATTGAACATTTCCTTGAAGATTAGGAACAGGGCATAACACATAAAAACTATCACATCCTTCTGGTGCAAAAGTATCATCTGTGGCTGTTGGACGATGAAGATAAAGTGAAAAATCCTCAGTCAAAATCTTTTTCTCAAAAATATCGTGAAGGAGCTCTTTATATCTTTCAGACATCCAAATAGTGTGGTGAGCGACATCAGAGAATTTTTTCTTCGATCCAAAAAAAAGAACATAAAGGCCCATAGAGTAATGTGTAAATCTCTTAGGTTTGAGAAGGCTATCTCTGGAGTATTCTGACGGTAACATTTCACTATAAACTGTAGGGGGATCTGCATTACAAATCACAAGATCCGCAGGTATTTTTTTTCCGTTATTAAGCACCACGTTTTCTGCTTTACCATTTATAATGGAAATTTGCTCTACATCGGTTTCTTTATTTATAGTAATACCCTGTCTTAACATTAAATTTTCTAACTCTCTCACAATTTTACCTGTGCCTCCCATGCAAAAGTACACCCCCCACTTTCTTTCAAGATAGTGTATTAATGCGTATATAGATGTTGTAGTGAACGGATTGCCCCCAACTAATAAAGGATGTATCGAAAATGCCTTTCGCAGATACTTATTTTTTAATTTGCTATTTACCAATTGACTGACTGTTAAATAACTTTTGAGTTTTATTAATGACGGTATTTGCTTTGCCATTTCCCAAAAGGAAATAAATGGCTTATCCGATAACTTTTCGAAACCTATCTCAAAAATATCTTTTGAAGTTTTTAATAATTTGTCATAACCATCAACATCATTTTCATCAAATTTTCTTATTTCATTATTTGTATCTTCGATAGATGGTCGATAATCAAAAGTTTTTCCATTGTGAAAGTAAAATCTGTACCAAGGGTCTAAGGATTTAAAATTTAAGTAATCTTTTAAGTTTTCACCAAATAATTCAAAAAGTTCTTCAAATAAAAAGGGTGCTGTTATAACAGTTGGTCCAGCATCATGTTTATAACCATCTTTTTCGAAAACTCTTGCTCTTCCGCCAAGCATGTTAAGTCTTTCAAGCAGCGTGACATCAAAACCAAGTTTTCTGCACCTTAAGGCAGCGGCTAGTCCTCCAAAACCCCCACCAATAACTACAACTCTCTTACTCAAGATAGTTAAAGTATATGAAATTTAGACAAAAAAAAACCAGGCAAGTTAGCCTTGCCTGGTTTAAATAGGTTATAAAGCTTTATTAAGCTTTTTTGCCTGAAGATGCTACAGCAGCAGCCCAAATAACTGCGACAAAAGCAATCTTATTCACAACGTCAGCAACGTTATAGATAACGTTTAGAGTTACAGCATCAGCTCCTCCAGTTAAGTAACCGAAGAAATATCCTAATGGATAAATTGCCCAACCAACTGTAACGATCCATCTCATTGTGTTGAAAGCTGTTTGAACAGCTGCAGGACATTTGTCAGCAGCAGCTTTACCAGCTTCACCAGCAAAAATTTCATATAAAATGTATGCCCAACCAGCTAGACCTACAATGAATCCTGCCCATGCGTTAATGAAGCCAGCTTCACCAGCATAACCAGCAACAAGCATCACTAAAGTACCGATTAACAGTCTCCAGAAAATACCAGCTGACACTGCAGCAACTGCAGCAAGGATAATGTAGAATTCAATCATCTGTAATGGAACAGTGATTAACCAGTCAACATATCTATAAACAGTAGGTGTATCACCTGTTGTTACCCATACTTCTCTCATATAGAAGTAGTGTACTGCGGCAACTAGACAAACAAGACCACCAAGTGCAAGAGATGTCTTCCACTTACCTGATACGTTGTTAGTTTCTAGGAAAAAGAATGCAGTAGCGGCAACCATACACATTGAGATAACCCAAAAAGATATCCCAACAAAGTCGTCTGGCGCTAAGCCAACGCTTGCAGAAGCTATTCCTGGTAGTGCTACTAGAGCAGCTGTTGGGATAGCCATAGATTTTAAAAACTTAATCATTGAGTACTCCTTTTCTTAAGTTCTAAAACTTATAACAGAATCCTAAATGTAAGGATTTGTTAATTTCAGGGGATTATAGGTATAAATTGCAAAAAAAAAATACCTAATATGACTTTTATTAATATATTTTGGGAGTATAGTGGGTAAAAAAATGGCTATTTTTCAAGATAGTGTACTGTTTAATGGGTTTTTATTCTTTTTATCCACACTATTGCTATGGATAATACTGAAATTCAATAAAAGCTACATAAATAACAAAAAAACTAAGAAAATCATTAATTTCTTTGTTTACCTTGTATTTATAGGTGTAATTATATTCATTTTCGATAATCACACCTCTCATTACTTGGATAACTTGTAATTAAATGAAAATAAGTGAAAACTTTGAGAAAAAGCAAATTAAATCATTTTCTCTAAATTTTGATAAAAAGCTTATTAGACACATACAAGAATTAAAGTCACCCGATAAACGAATTAAGAAGGCAATGATTTATTTTGCCAAAACTGGTGGAAAGAGGATTAGACCGTTCTTGCTTTGTCGAATGGGTTTATATTTAAATATTAAGCCGAAAATATTAGATGACTTTGCCCTTTCGATAGAATGTGTTCACCTGCACTCACTAATCCACGATGATTTACCGTCTATGGATAACGATGACTTTAGAAGGGGTAAATTAACTGTGCATAAAAAATTTGATGAGGCAACTGCTGTCTTAGCTGGAGATATGTTTCAAGTTTTATCAGTAAAAACGCTAGCAGAGTCAAAAAATCTCTCTGATAATCAGAAAATCAAATCAATACAGATGCTTTCAAAAGCTAACGGTTTGGAGGGTTTAATTGCTGGACAATCCATGGATATTTACATGAAAAAAAATTCAACAATAAAGGATATAGAGACAATGCATCTTTTAAAAACAGGTGCATTATTTAGTTTATGTTTCAATCTTCTTCTAAATGTAAAAAAATTAAATTTAAATAAAAAAAGAGAGCTAAAAAAAATTGGAGATACAATTGGAAAAATTTTTCAAGTTACTGATGATATGCTTGATAGATGGGGCAATGAGAAAAAAGTTGGAAAGAGAATTAAAAAAGACTCACAAAAAGCAAATATTGCATATAAGCTTAATCGCACTGAATGTATTAAGTATTTAAAATTGATTCAAAATAGAAATTACAAATCAATGCAAAATTTCTTTGATAAAAAGAGGGAACCCTTGCTATATATGTCGAGTCTTGTTAATTTTATCGTTAATCGTATTAAATGAATAATCATTTTTATAAATATGAAATAACGCATAGCCAATGACAATAAATGAAAATGATTTAACGAAAGCTCGTACTGCTTGGGGAGAGAGCATGATTGCAATTTCACAGGCTTATGAAAAAAAAGGTATTGATCAAGCTACTTTAGTTGCAAACGAAATGTTAGATAATCTTTATGGGTTTGAGTTAGGATCAGTATTATTTAAACCAACTCTTAGTGGCGGTAATCAAACATTTCGATTAGACAAAGAGGGAGCACTTTCATACTTTGTTGGAAATAACCCAAAGTACCCAACAGACAGCGGTTTTGGAATTAAAGATTGGCTCGAAGTCAAATCAGAAACATCATCTGTGTTTATTGATCAAAATGTAGCAATGTGGATGGGTTGGGTAACTTTGATAAACAAAGAGGGAACCTCTGTCAAAGTTGATAAGAGCTGGGGATATAAAAAAACTGAAAACGATATATTAAAAATAGTTTTGCATCACTCTTCACTTCCTTATAAAGCTTGAGTAACTATTTATTTTTAGAAAATCCGAAATTCATTTAACTTTTTTTCATAGAATAAGTTTTTTTAAATTCTTTAATTTAAATCTAATTATCGTTAACTTTTACTATGTGTTCTATTGGTTTTCCCTTAATAGTAAACTGATCATGGAGATAGGAATGAATTGTAATTTTGATAAAGTTTTCTTTCAGATTAAAAAAACGTTGAGGTACGTGTACCCAGTCAGAATAAATTCTTGTGATCCTAATATCATTTATAAAAAGCTGTAAATATCCAGAGTTTGAAATATTTTCACCTCCAATTTCTGAAGGGTTTAGGTTAAAATATTTTAAATCTATAAAAATATTGTAACCATCAATTTTATCTTTGATGACTGTTAAATTAATTGAAGGGTAAGGCTTATCAGCATCTATCTGATTTCCTGGATGATGAGCAAAACAATTTATTGAGAAAAATAAAATAAATATCCCATACTTAAATTTCATAATTAAGAATTATATTATTTGTTATTAAACTATTATCTATTTTAAATATCAGTACACAAATCTTTTGAGTATGTTTCAATAAACAAATTCTTTTTATAGTTGTAAATCGTAATGTTTATTATTGTTTTATCTACAGATCTGTTTTGTATAAAGATTCTACAATTATCAGTGTTATATCTGTGGAATTCATAAACACTCTCAATTTTTGAAAAATCAACTTTTCCATATTTTAAAATTAAATCATTTACCGGTTTATTTAAAAATAGTTCTACACCTTTGAAATGCTCAACAATTTCATCACTTTCCTCAACAGTTTCCTCTACTTCAGGGGTATATATAATTTTAGGTACAGGCTCTGGTTTTATTACTTTCTCTTCTAAATCAGTTGTTTCACAGCCTGTTGCTATAATCAGAAAAGAAATAAAAATAAAATATTTAGATAATTTAACTAAATTCATCAAACTCTTAAATCAATAAGAACACAAATTGCTCATGCAATTTCTATATTAAAAACACGATAAGACAATCAAAACAAATCTCCAACATACTTTTTTCATCTAAATATTTAGTTTATAATCATCTTTGTGAGAATTAAATACGAGCAACCGTCTGTTTGCCATCAATCATATAAAAGTGTTCTAGGTCAAAGACCACTTTGGGATTGGAGGCACGATAAGCTGTTATGGGTGGATATTTATGAAAATAAAATAATTGAAACTGATCAAGATAATAACGAAGAACGTCAATATTCAGTACAAGACGGTGTCACCAATATTCTTTTACAAGATAATAAAAATTATATCATGAGTTCATATGACTCTCTTTATTCAATTCATCCCTCAATATCTAAAAAACAGCTTCTAACAAAGATCAATTTTGATAGTCCAAATAACAGGATTAACGATGCAGACATAGATTTAAATGGACAAATTTGGATATCAACAATGGATATTCAACAAAAGTCTCAGACTGGAAAAGTTATATGTCATGACTCCAATTTAAAACCAATATACTCAGATAACTCCTATATTATTTCAAATGGACCAGTTTTTGACTACGAGAGAAATGTAGGTTATGTAACTGACTCTATAAAAAGAATTATTTATATTTTTTCTATCAATGATTTGTCAGGCAATGGAATAAATAAAAAAGTTTTTCTTTCCATGAACAAAATCGATGGAAACCCAGATGGAATGACAGTTGATAAAAATGGTAACCTATGGGTAGCAATGTGGGGAAGTGGCAAAGTTTGTTGTTTTGATAAAATAGGTTCACTTAAATTAATTTTACAACTTCCTGTTTCAAAAGTAACAAGTTGCACTTTTGGTGGGAAAAATCTCAATGAGCTTTTTATTACAACTGCATCTGTTGGTCTCAACGACATTGAAGCAGAAAGACAACCGCATGCAGGAAAACTGTTTAAGTTTGTTACCCAAGAACAAGGTTATGCTTCAAATTGTTATAGATCTGAAAATATCCCCGATTTGTATCATTAAGTATGAAATTTAATCAATCTCAGATTAGCGAAATAATTCAAATGGCTTGGGACGATCAAACTGATTTTAGTCATATCAAAAAAATTTATGAAATTGATGAGGGTGATGTTAAAAAAATTATGAAAAAAAATATTAAACAAAAAAGCTATGAAATTTGGAGAAAGAGAATTCACCAAAGAAGTGCCCAAAAGACACAACTAAAAGGAAAAGATTATGTCTAAAGCATTATTTGGTGCAGGATGTTTTTGGGGGCCTGAAAAAAAATTTTCTGAGATCAAAGGTGTGATTGAAACCCAAGTAGGCTACTCTCAAGGCTTAACTGATAAAACTTCTTATGAAGAAGTTTGCAAAGGTAATACAAACCATGCTGAAGTCGTTTTCTTAAAATTTGATGAAAATCTCGTTTCATATACCAACCTTGTGGAGTTTTTTTATCAAATTCATGATCCGACAACTTTAAATCAACAAGGCCCAGATCGAGGATCTCAATACCGATCATTGATAGGCTATTATGACGAAACTCAATGTGAAATAGCAAAGCAGATCACAGACAAGTTGAACGAAAGTCAATTTAATCAAAAAATTACTACAATTATAGAACCCGTAAAGAATTACTGTCCTGCTGAGGATTACCATCAAAAGTATATGGAAAAAAAATACTCTTTTTTGAATTTTTAAATTGGAGAGTAGGGATAAATTATTTTTGGGAACTTATAATTAGATTTTTTCTTATAATGCTTTTTAATAAAATAATTTGATTTCAATTTTGTTGGCGAAATAATTTTATTTTTTATAAAGCTAAATTCAGAAATTTTTTTTATTTTCTCCAATCCATTTCCTATTAAAAAATAGTTTTGACTCAATATATCCACAAGATTTGAGTCAATTTTTAAAGTTTTTGTCTTTCCAATTAACTTGCCTGATGTATCAATCTGTTGAATAGCTAAATCTTTTCTATTTGTGTCAATCACACACAAGACATTTTTAGTAAGTTTTTTGTTAATACCTAAAAAGAAATGCTCAAAGATAGAATAACCCACAATTTCTACTTTATGATCTATAAAAAATCCTTTCATAAGTGAGTGACAATTTCTTATTGCTGTGAAGCGTGCTGGTCCATAATTTAGATGCAATTTTTTGATATGATCAGCCTTTATTTTTGTTTTAGTTACTAAGTTTTGAAGTAATTCCGATAATATTTTTTCATGTCCGTACTCACTTTTTACAGTTTTATCCCAAATGATTTTTTCATTTTTAAATAAAGTAATAGAACAGTATGATAAAGAGCTATCGATGCCTATTTCAAAATTTTTTACACTACTGATCATTTTTGCTTCAAATTTTACTTTTCCAATTAGTACATCCTATGCAACAAGTGTGAATGATACAATTCCAAATAATATTCTAATGTATCATCGATTTGGTGAAAATAAGTATCCCTCAACAAATATACGCGAAGAGCAATTAGTAAGTCATCTTAAGTATTTAAAGGATCAGGGGTTTAATTTTATTTTAGCTAGAGATCTTTTGTTTGAAGATAAATTACAAAAAAAAACTATTTCAATAACTGTAGATGATGCTTATTTATCATTTTTTGAGGTGGGATTACCTATTTTTGAAAAGTATGAGATACCAGTCACTCTTTTTTAAATACAGAAAACGTTGGTGGACAAAATTATATGAATTGGACTCAGCTTAAAAGTGTACTAAGTCGTGGTATAGATATTCAAAATCACACACACTCTCATTCAAGTTTATCTAGTCTTAGTGAAATTGAAATTGTAAATGAAATAGAAAAATCTCAGGATCTTATTTTTGAAAATTTAGGTATTACTCCAAATTTATTTGCTTATCCTTTTGGTGAAAATAGCACCATAGCTCAAAAAGTAGTTTCTCAGTATTTTGATGCAGCATTTGGACAACATTCAGGTGCCTTTTCAATTAATCAAAAATATTTTATTCCAAGATTCCCCCTAAATGAGAATTATGGATCTATTAATCGAATAAAAGATGCATCAAGTGTTTTACCTTTTAATAATGTGCTTATTGAGCCTGGCAACCCTTATCAAAGTGAGCCTATCAGTAGATATGCTTTAGATTTTAACGAGGACCCTTCCAACATAAATTGTTTTATTAGTGATTTTCAAGGATCATTTAATCCAACAGTTACAAATCTTAATAATAAGTTATTAGTTGAACTTAATCGTTTACCTGTAAAAGGTAGACTTAGGTTTAATTGCACAAAAGTTAATAATGGTATTTTCTGGTTTGGCTATCAATACTTAGTTAATTAAATTTAAATCGATCAAATTCTTGAAGATTATTTGAAGCAATGATCAGTTCTAATTTATCGACATATTTATCGCCGATTTCAGCATAGGCTGCTAAATATTTCACTTTCATACTAATAGGGTCTGTGTATTTTATGCGCTCATCTATTCGTCTAATGACACGAAAATTATAATAAGCTTGATGGGTATTAATATTAAACATATAGGCTTCAACACTTTCTGATAAATTTTTAAATTTTAAAACTGCGTGAGTTTTGTCCTCATCCCTGTCTTGAGGAATGATTCCTTTATCTTCACTTGTAGTCCACTGACCATAAAGAGCATTACCCTCAGTTGCAAATCTAGACTGTCCCCAACCACTTTCAATAATTGCTTGTCCAAGAGCTAGTGACACTGGAATAATATTAATACGTTGTTTGAGTTTTCTAAAAAGTTTTGTGTTAATTTCGCTATAATCTAATTTATACTTTTTTGATAATCTAATAATCTCGTCAGTTTCGTTTTTGTTTAATTCTTTCCTAGCAAATTTTTTTTCTATATTGATTACCATTCTTCGTTCTTGCATGATTGAAGTATTCGTATTGTAAATCAATGGTAGTGTTACGAGGTAAAATAGTTTTTTCTTTGTTGGAACATCTTGTATTTCTGAAAAATCATCAGGTAATTCTGATATTATAGGAAGATGACCAATATTTTCTTGCGTTAAAATTTCAGGGATAAAATTATTTTTTTTATAATATTTATTTAAATCAACCCAATTATGAAATTCTCCTGCGTTAAGAGATGAATTTAATATAAATCCAAAAAAAAAAAGTAAAAGACTAGACTTCAACGGGTCGTACTTCACGGACTTCAGGAATGTAATGCTTTAGCATATTTTCAATTCCCATTTTTAAAGTTGCCGTTGAACTTGGACATCCCTGACAGGCCCCTTGCATTTGTAGAAATACAACTCCCTCATTATATTTGTCAAATATGATATCTCCACCGTCCATAGCAACAGCTGGTCTTACTTTACTATCTAGAAGTTCTTTGATCTTTTTTACAACATCACTATCGTTCTCATCAATTGTATGTCCAGTTGATGCAGATTGCTCTGAGATAATAGGTTTATTCATTGTAAAGTGCTCAATGATACAACCCAAAATTGCAGGTTTCATAAGCGTCCAATCATTATCTTTGCCTTTGGTTATAGTGATAAAGTCAGACCCAAAAAAAACACCCTCAACACCTTTAATATTGAACAAGTTCATTGCCAAAGGTGAATTTGAGGCAGACTCTTGGTTTTGATAGAACATAGTTCCATCTTTCATGACCTCTTTTCCTGGCAAAAACTTTAAGGTTGCAGGGTTAGGCGTTGGTTCAGTTTGTACGAACATTGCTAATAATATGTCTATAAAATTGGAAATTTCAAGCCAAAGTGTCTATCTAAAACCGACTATCTTATAGACTTCTTTGAGAATAGGGCCTGCAATTGTGGATGCTTTTTCGCTACCCATATCTAGGACTTTATTTAATTCATCCTTATTATCGAGAAGATTTAATATCTCGGTTCTAATTGGTCCTATGACTTGAATTAATTTGTCTGCAAGGTCATTTTTTAATTTTGAATATTCTTTGCCAGCATAACTTACCAGAGTTTTTTCGATACTTTCATTTGAACAAGCAGACAAAATATTGATTAAATTTAAACATTCAGGTTTATTTTGTAATTGATCCTTGTTATCAGGAATAAGGTCTGAGTCAGACTTTGCCTTTTTTATTTTAGAACTTATATCATCATCACTATCAGTTAATAAAATTCTAGAAAATTCAGATGCATCAGATTTTGACATTTTTTTAGTTCCATCTCGAAGGCTCATAACCCTTGTCGCATTTCCATAAATTAGTGGTTCAGGCAGTGGAAAGAAGTCTACTTTAAAATCATTATTAAATTTTTGTGCAATATCTCTTGACAGTTCTAAATGCTGTTTTTGATCATCACCTACGGGAACATGTGTTGCAAGATATGCAAGAATATCAGCTGCCATTAAATTAGGGTAAACCATTAAACCAACACTTACGTTTTCTTTATTCTTTCCAGCTTTATCTTTAAATTGTGTCATTCTATTAAGCCAACCAATTCGACTGACACAATTAAATACCCAAGCAAGCTGAGAGTGTTCTGCTACACTTGATTGTTGAAATATAATTTGTTTTTTGTAATCCACTCCTGCAGCAATAAACGATGCTAATACTTCTAGAGTGTTCGAGCGAAGCTCATTTGGATTCTGCTCAACGGTGATTGCGTGTTGGTCTACAACACAATAAATACATTCAAATTCTTTTTGAAGCTCTACAAAGTTTTTTATCGCACCAAGATAGTTACCTAAATGCAGGGTTCCTGTTGGTTGAACACCAGAAAAAACTCTTTTTTGGAAACTGCTCATATTCAAATACTATTAAAATTGATATCAGAATTATTTAATAATATCGAGGGACTAAAATTGACCAACATAAAAAACCTAAAAAATAGACATCAAATCCTTTTCAATTGATTTGAGTAATTTTTCATCTTTGATTTTTTGGTTATTGCTATTCGTTAATTGAAAAATATCGAAAACCTTTTCCCCGTATGTGGAAATTTTTGCTGATTGGACACTTATTTTTTTGTCATGAAATACTCCTAAAATATCCATTAATAATCCAGGCCTATCGCCAGATAATATTTGAAAAGTAGTGACTTGCTTACTCATATCGTTATCAATTGTAATTTGAGGATTTACAGCAAGTTTTTGCAGACCTTTGATAAATGACCGTAAGGGTTTAAAATCTTTTTGATCAAGAGCACTCATTACATGTTTAGCTGCTCTTTTTTGTTCGTTTAAATCTAAAACACCTTTATTCAAAAAATTGGTTACCCAAAACACATCAATTACTTGATTGTTATTTAAAGATATTATTCTAGAACTAAGAATATTCGATTGAGAGTGTGTAAACCCCGAAACAATATCTTTTAAAATTCCTGGTCTATTTTTACTTGTGACAACAACAGCACTATATTCTTTATTTTCATAATTAAGAAAATTTACAGAGTTAATAACCTTTGCTTTTTTATTTCTTTGGTAAATTTTAAAGATATCGACGATCATTCTTGATGAAAAGGCTTCCCAGAATTGATTTGGAAATTCATTTATCGAATTTTTTATAAACTTTTTTAAATTAACATCAGATTTTTGTAATACTGATTTCTTTAAAGATTCTTGAACAGAAGTAGAATAAGTTTTTGTATCTAGACCTCTTTGCAGAAAATCTCTTGCATTATAAAATAAACTTCTAAGCAGGCTTATTCTCCATTCGTTTAGAACGTTTGGTCCGACAGAGGCAATGTCACATAAGGTAAAAAGAAACAATGAGTTTATTTTTTCTTCTGTGTTTGCAATAGAAGTAAATTTAGCAATTGCCTCAGGACTTTGAGTGTCATTTTTAAAAGCTGTATCGCTCATTGCTAAATGATTTTCAACTAACCACAATGTCAATTCTTTTACTTCTTCTGATACAGGAAGTCTTTTTAGGACCTTTTTGGTCAACTCTGTTCCATAAACAGAATGATTTTTTGGCCCCTTCTTTCCAATGTCATGAAATAGTAAAGCGATGTGAAGGGCTTCTCTTGAGGATAGCCTGCTATATATTTCATTATAAAAGGATTTTTGTCTTAGCTCATTTAGGTTGTGCAGTGTTAATAATAAGTGTTCGTCGGTGGTGTAGTGATGATAAATATCAAACTGCACTTGTCCCCAAACTCTGCCAAACTCAGGAAATATTTCGCTAAATAGCTGGGTATCATTAAAATCATGAAGGGCTTGTATAGGATTTTTTTTGGAGACAACAATATTTAAAAATGATTGGAGGTGCTGTTTATCTGTGGTTTTTTTTAAAACTTTTCTTTTTTCCTCGACGGTCTTTAAAAAGCGAGGATGAATGAGTAAATTATGTTCCAAGGATTTTTCAAAGACGTTTGCCCATTTTAGTTGAAGGTTTTTAGCGGTATTATTTTTTAAATTCAGAAAACCTTTTTCAATTATAAATTCTTTTTCTAATGATTTAGTTTTAGTGGGTTTTCTTTTATAAATTGTTTTGATTATTAAATCCTCTGGAAGCTTTGAATAAAAGGCTCTTAAGAGAGAATTAATCTTTGCAACATTCACAAACAAATCTTTCATAAAAATCTCCACTCCTTTTTCCTTCTTTTTATCTTTGTAAGAGAGTTTTTTTGAAACTTTTAATTGATTTTCGATAGATAGAACATCACCTTTGCTTTCGTTAAATAAATGAATAAATGCTCGAATGGTTAAGAGAAATTTCCAAGCATTCTTTAATTCTTTAATTTCCTCTTTGGTATAGATATTAACAGACGTTAAGTCTTCTAATTTATAAATGTTAAACATAAAGATCGATACCCACAGTATGGTATGAATATCTCTAAGACCCCCAATACCCTCTTTGATATTCGGCTCTAAATTACTTTTAATTCCTATTCGATAGTCATGTCTTTCAACCAACTCTATAAGCTTTAATTCGCTGAGCTTTAGGGGATTTTGTTTTCCAATTAAAATCTTAATGGACCGAACAAACTCACCGTATTGAATTTCATCACCAATGATAAATCGACTCTCAACAAATTTTGTAATTGTTTTTATATCTTTCTTAGAGTCGATTAATGCCTGTTTAATTGTTAAGAAAGATATTCCAACTTCTAATCCAATATCCCACAGTGTATTATTTAATTGAGTAATAAAATCTCTTATATTTTTATTAGATTTTTTATAAATAAATAGTAAGTCAACATCACTTTTTGGTGACAAGTCATGTCTGCCGTACCCACCTACAGCGATTAAAGAGAAATCTTCTATTGGATAAATATTATAAATTCCTTTAACTATTTCTTTTACAACTGTATCCACAAGATCTGTATGATTTTTATTAAAATAGAAGCCATCATTAGTTGATGCTAATTTTTGAAATAATTTAACCTTATTTGATTGATACTTCTTTTTTATTTGAGAGATATCTTTCATTAATAAAACTTTAACATTGTATATATGTAATGGTCTCAAGAATCAATTTATGTCATCAATAACTGTTTCAGACGTAATTAGTACTATTCTTCGAGGGCTGAGAGATGTTTATTTTTTGATTAGCTTATATGAATCTACCTCATCAAATAAAAAAAAAATAATCTGTTACCCTAGAAGGCCTTTGAATCCACTTTATACTTTAGCTAAAGTTAGATGGGGCTTGCCAGTTAGGTTTACGTCCTCCCCAGAACTAGCTGACATAGAATTATATTTTTATGACAAAACTAATAGTAACTACCAAGTCTCTGGAAATCCAAAAAAAATAGTAATAAATAAAAATTGCACTGACATCAGTAAATCTAATGTTGATAAAGTTTTCTTAGAGATTTTTGGTTATTCTCTGAGCTTAGATCCAAAAAACTTTCATGGTTCAATTTTAGAAAAATCAGAGCAAAATGCAAAACATGACGGGAAGATTATAAATAGTTCTTCGTTAGGATTTAAAATTTATAAAAATAAGGTTTACCAAAAATTAATTAATAATATTTATAACGAATTTGCTATCGATTATAGGGTCGTATGGGTTAAAGATGAAATTGTATTAGCTTACGTGAAATTTGCTCAAAAAGAATATCGCTTTAAATCTAAAACTGTTTATTCAAAAATAGTCTCAATTTGTTCTTTATTTGAAAATGAAGAGATTAGTTTAATAAATGAATTTTGTAAAAAATTTAAACTAGATTTTGGGGAGTTAGACATTTTAAGAGATAGGGATACGAAAAAAATTTACATTGTTGATGTCAATAAAACTGCTTGGGGTCCGCCAGATAAGATTTCACTTGAGGATGGAAAAAAAGCTATTGCACTTATTAATGACAAGTTTAGAAAAAGCTATTTAATCTAACCCTCCCTATTAATTTAGAGAGGGTAAAATAAATATTACTAATCAATTATAACTTCGTAAATAGCAGTTGAACCCGAAAGTTCATAGGCTCCAATCAATAAAGGAGTTCCTTTTCTGACATGATAAAGTGGAGGTGTCTTGTCGGCAGGTATAAAAACTAATGATTCAGGAGATATGTCACCACCAGTTTGTTTTGTACCATCTCCAAAAAAGTTTCTACCATTAAAATATCCAAGAAATTTTGGTTTTACCATACCAGTAATATCGTACATCATGATACCGCCCTGTCTTTCAAGACCTACAAAAGCTATTGTTCTTCCATCAATTTCTCCAACTGTAAGAGCCTCTGGCTCTGCACCTTTATCGTCACTTCTGTCATCAAAAGATCCCGCATCCTCATTCCAGTTAAAAAAACCTGAAAACGCTGTTCTAACAGCAATATCATTACCGCTATCATAAATAATTTGTCCGGTATTACCGTCTAAAATTGAAAAAGATCTTCCGCCGTAGGTATAGATTTCTTCATAAAAACCGTCACCATCAGCATCTCCCATAGTAGTAGTTGTTTTTAACCTACCGAGATTTGATTTTTTTTGTAGCTCTGAGGCATTAGGAAAGACTGAAGGGTCTAAAGTTAAATCAGCGACCCTTACCTCTTCTGAGAATCCATCGTAATCTTTTGCATCTCCCTCATTAGCCATTAAAACATAATCATACATTTCACCATTAATCTCTTTACTGACAACTACCATGGTGTCTGGTTGATACATTCCTTTAACCGGCCAAGGCTGTATATTAACTCTGTTATCCTTATTCGAAGCATCAAGAGCGGACTGAGACCAATCTTTATAGCCTAAACCAAAGTAATCAGTAACTATGCCCAAACTAATATCTATCTTTGCAATAACGTTATTTTCTTGAAGAGCTACATAAGCTCTTTTAGAGTCACCGCTAACTGCTATAAACTCTGGTTCAGCATCATACAAAAAAGATGATCCAGGTTTTACAATTCTGCCACCCTCTGGAGCCCCATTGTAATAAAAGTTTATATTTCTGATTTTATCTTCACTAGGGCCAACAAACCATTTGTTTAAATCAATAATTGAAACAGATCCTTTGGGATCAACAGTGTAGTCATCATTTGGCTCACCCTCATTGGCGACCAATGCATATTTCCCATCCGGAGTAAATACAACATTATCAGGCAGCGCACCTACTGAGTACCCAAAAGCCAATTTTAATGTATTAAGATTATAGAACAAAACAGCACCATTGTCTTGTTTGTCTTCTGCCTCGATTGCTAAAGCAAGCAAACCTGCTTGTTCTGAAACAGCAACACTGTTTATTCCACCAACACCTGCTCTTGGTTTGATTGAAATTAATTTTTCTGTATATGGTAATCTTGTAATATCTAAAACATCTATAGATTTTGTTAGATTGTTTGTTACAAATATTCTGTTTCTTTGAGAGTCGTAAGCTAAAATTTCTGATCCACCTTCGTCCCATGAAAAAGTTGAATAGCCTGAGATTTTATTAAGTTCCAATGCATTTACATTGAAAAAAACAAAGCTTAAAAGCATTGATAATAATAATTTCATTATTTTTTCTCCAAATACCAAAGAATATTAGATTTATTGATTATGTAATTTTAATTAAAAAAATATTAATCTAATATTAAAATTTTCTAATTAGGTTATAAAGCTGTTCAGTTTTGCCTGATTTTGGTACTTTTTGAATAGACGAAACCTTTTTTTGCTCTGCCAATGTTAAAGATTTAAGATCAAGCTGTTTTAATAAAAAAGAAGAACCCTTAGTTATAGAGTATAAAAAATTTAATACACACCCAATCTGATAAGCTAACTTTTTTTCGTCACTTGATAAATAAGATAAATAGGTACTTAATTCTTTTTCAATAACCCTTTGGTCTAAGATATTTTTCGTGTGCCTTAAATACACTAAATATGCAATAAATACTTTTTCTGATTGTTCTATTCCTACTAGAGGACTATTTAATATTAGGTTGAATGCATAAGAAGCTCTAATTTTGGCTGTTTGCTCCCATCCCAAATCTGAAATAATGCATGAGAGTTTTATTACTCTCAGTTGGTTAGGGGACATTTTTAAATTTATAAATTTTAAATAAACATTTTTAATCCAAGCAAAAGTCTTTTTATTAAATATTAAAAAACGACATCTACTTTTAGCTATTAATTCTAAAGAAATTTCAGTTGGATCTAAAAGCCTTTGCTTTTTGGGAAGATTTTCGTAAATGAAACCCTCTCTAATCCCGTATCTTGGATAAATAAACTGCTCGCAGTTTGATAATTTTAACACCTTGTCCAATACTTCTATTGCAATATGAATATGTTTTATTCTGTCGACAGAAATTTTCGGAATTTTTTGTAGGTCGTCAATCCCAATTTTTTGTAATTCTGATTTTAATTCATAAAAATTTTTCCGAGAGATACTCAAGTTGTGTATTTCATTAAAGGGCAATTTATTAAAATAAATATAACATCTTGCAATTGTCCTAAATGCTCCACCAATTAAATAGAAGATTTTTTGATTTTTATGTTTTGAATTTATTTCTTTGTTAATTTTTTTATGCTCTTTATGTTCTTTAGTGAAGTTTAATATACCCAAAGGAAAAGAAGATATATTTTTAATTTTATGTGGTGTTATTTGTGCTAATTCAAGACTGCCACCTCCCATATCAATAATGGTCCCATTGGCCCTAGGTATTGCAGAACGAACGCCTAGTGTGGCATAGGAGGCCTCTTGTCTTCCAGATAAAGTTAAAACTTTTCCCTTAAAAACTTTTTGTATCTTATTTGTAATTTGTTTTTTGTTAGAAGCATTTCGAATTGCTGCAGTACACAAAGCGACAGAGTGGTTAGGTTTTATTTCTTCAATTATTGAGTTAAAAAAAATTATTGAGTTGATACATTTTTTTTCAGCCTCTTTGCTGATCAATTTTGTTTTTGGAAGGTATTCACCTAACCCACAAAAAAATTTTTTATTATAGAGCACATCAGGGCTTCTCATATTGCCCCTAAATACACACAATCTTACTGAATTTGACCCTATATCTATTACTGCAATAGAATCTTTTTTATTAAGCATATTATATTGCATATATTTAACAGATGATTGAAAAAAAACTATTTTTATTACGTCACGCTAAATCCTCTTGGAAAAATTTAGAATTAGACGATCATGAAAGACCATTATCTGAGAGGGGGATTTTTAGTTGCAAAGTAATGGCAACGCATATTTTTAAAAAACTAAATTTTAAAGATATCTCAATTTTTTCATCGAATTCAAAAAGAACACAAGAGACTTGCAAAAAAATATTTAAAGACTCAATTAAAGTTAATTTTGAAAGTGAACTATATACTTTCAACTTTAACGATTTAATTAAATGGATAAAAAAAATTAAAATTAACAAAAATTTAATGATAGTAGGTCATAATCCAGCTTTGATTGATTTAATTAACTATATTGCAAAAGATAAAATAATAAAATTTCCAACATGTGCATTTTGCGAGATTAATCTATATATTAATTCCTGGAGTGAGATAAAAAAAAATACTGGTGAAATTAAAGAACTACAATTAGTAAAAAGACTTAAAAGTTATAATTACAAGAATGAATAAGTATTTTAATAGAGAAATATCCTGGCTAAAATTTAATGAGAGAGTAAATGAATTATCCTATGATAAAAACGTCCCAATTTTAGAACGACTAAATTTTATAAGTATTGCTGCATCAAACTTAGATGAATTTTTTTCAGTAAGAGTGGCTGGATTAATTGAACAGTTAAAACTCACTCCTAATAAAAAAAGTTTTGATGGAATGAAGATTGAGGATCAAATTAAAATTGTTGACTCATTAACAAGAGGTTTGATTAAAAGGCAAAATGAATCGTATGGTCAAATTGAAAAAGAATTAAAAAAAAATAAAATCTATATTTTAAGAGATAAGTTTTTAAAAAAACATTTGTCCCACATAAAAAATTATTATTTGAATGAAATTATTTCGATTCTGACACCAATTACAGTTGATAGCACACACCCTTTGCCCTTTATACCAAATTTAAGTTTGTGTCTTATCGCTAAAATTAAAAATAAAAAATCAAAAAAAGAATTTATCTCAGTTATGAGAGTATCAGATTTAAAACAACGCTTTCTTAAAATTATTGATAAACAGGGTATTTATTTTTATCCCGTAGAGTCAATAATTAACAATTATGTTGGGGATGTATTCCATGATTTTGATGTTATTGATACAAATCTATTTCGCGTAATAAGGGACAGTGATTTAGAGGTTTTGGAGGAGGCAGACGATCTTATCAGAGAGTTTAAAAAACTTGTCAGGGAAAGAAAAAGAGGACAGGTAATCAGATTAGATGTTCAAAAAAGTCTTAATAATAATTTTAAATCATTCATCATTAACGAGTTGAATGTATCTGAAAATGAAATTTTTGAATACGAAGATCTACTGGGGTTCGACCAATTATCAGAAGTCTTTGGAAATATAAAAAACAAGAATTTAAATTATAAAAAATTTAAACCTCGTTTCCCACAGCGAATAAATGATTTTGGCGGTGATTGTTTTGCAGCAATCAAAAAAAAGGATTTAGTTGTACACCACCCTTTTGAGTCTTTTAATGTTGTTGTTAGTTTTTTAGATCAAGCATCAAACGACAAAAACGTTGTGGCAATTAAGCAAACTTTGTATCGTACTAGCGATCAATCGCCAATCATTGATGCACTCATTCGTGCTGCTGATGCTGGTAAATCTGTAACAGCAGTTGTTGAGTTAAAAGCAAGGTTTGATGAAGAAAAAAATCTACAGTGGGCATCAAATTTGGAAAAAGCTGGAGTTCAAGTAGTGTATGGTTTTTTAAATCTAAAAATTCATGCAAAAGTTTCCTTAGTTACTAGAAGAGAAAAAAAAAATTTAGTCCATTACGTTCACTATGGTACTGGTAACTATCATCCTCAAACAGCAAAGGTTTATACAGATCTATCATTTTTTACTTGTAATAAAGATCTAGCATCTGATGCTATAAAATTATTTCATTATATGAGTAGTTACAACATGGCAAAAGATTTTAAACGAATATCTTTCTCTCCATATAACTTAAGACAAAAACTATACGAACATATTGACTACGAAATAGGTTTATCAAAAATTAAAAAGCCAGCTAACATATGGATCAAGATGAATAATTTAGTTGATCAAGAAATAATTAACAAACTTTACGAAGCATCTAAAGCAGGAGTGAAAATTACTTGTTTAATTAGAGGTATCTGCTGCTTAGTTCCTGGTGTTAAAGGAATGTCAGAAAACATAGAAGTTAAAAGTATTGTAGGAAGATTTTTAGAGCATTCACGTGTAGTTTGTTTCGGAAAAGGCAATAAACTACCCAGTAAAAAAGCAAAAATTTATATTTCATCTGCTGACTGGATGACTAGAAATTTTGACAGGCGCGTGGAAACATTAGTTCCTATCGATAACAAAACTGTTCACGAACAAATTTTATATCAAATTATGTACACTGCCATTAACGATAATCAAAATACTTGGATACTCGACTCAGATGGAAATTATCAAAAAATAAACTCTAAACTAAAAATAGACTCACATAAATATTTTATGACCAACCCTAGTCTCTCAGGGAGAGGCACTGCTGCCAAAAAGGTCTATAAAAAAATAGAAAAACAATAAAATGTTATTTGTATTTTCTATTGCTGTTCTCTCATTAAACTTATTTTTGTTTTTTAGTACTTCAATTAATATTTTTTTAATATCAATTATTTCTCAGAGTTTAGTTTATTTCATTTCTTATTATTTCTTTGAGAGCTATCTTGAAAAAAAAACTTTTGACCTAAGAAAATCTGACAATATGTTATTTACAAAAGTCCGAAATATTTTAGAAGAGACTCTTTTAGACAAAGAAAGACGCATCGAAGTTGGTGACAAACAAAGTTTGGAGTATCAAGACATTCTTAACTCCTTAGACCTCTCAATAGTTATTATAGATTACGATTATAATATCATATTCGTTAATAATATTTTCAAAGAGACATTTAATTTAGAAAATGCAGATAACCTTAAAATAGGTTTAAGAGACTTATCTTTGTCTGAAAATCTAAGTAACGCACTTAAAACTAAATCAAAAAAAAATTTTGAGTGGAACAGATTAATACCAAATGACCGATATTACGACGTTACAGGATTTCCAATTAACGATTTTTTTTGCGTTGCTTTTAAAGACATTACTGCAATTAAAAATCTTGAGATGGTAAGAACTGACTTCGTAGCTAATGTAAGTCACGAATTAAAAACTCCACTCTCTTCAATAATAGGATATTTAGAAACACTTTTAACTGTTGACGATGAAAAAAATAAAAAAAAATTTATTTCAATTATTCAAGATCAGTCAAATCGAATGAACTCTTTGATTGATGATCTATTAAGTTTAAGTTCCATCGAGAATAAAAAAACTAATGAGAATGACCAATTTTGTAATTTATTAAATACCGTTAAAATTGGAATAAACTCATTGGAGTCAAAAATTTTAAAGAAAAAAATAAATGTTGATATTAATTTAGACCAATCTCTTTTAGTTGGATGTCCTCATGAAGAATTTATTCAAGTGGTTGTCAATATCGTTAACAACGCTGTTAAATATTCAAAAGATGGTGCTAAAATTTTAATTAAAGCTCGTGAAAAAATGAATACTAGCAATATGACTGAATATGTCGAAATTTCCTTCAAGGATAATGGCATAGGCATTGCAGAAGAGCACATCTCAAGGCTTACCGAGAGATTTTACAGAGTGGACAGTGCTCGATCCAAAGAGGTTGGTGGTACTGGATTAGGCCTTTCAATTGTGAAACATATTTTGAATAAAAACATGGGTTTTATTGACATAAAAAGTGAAGTTGGAAAAGGCTCAGAGTTTTTAATCACAATTCCAAAGCATGCTTAATAAAACTTTAACATATTTGTAACATAAGATTTACTTCTAATGGATATTTTTAGCTCAATTTAAACAACATAAAGGAACTTAACTATGAAAAAATCTATGTTAACTTTTCTTGCTCTAGCAGTAAGCGTACTTTTCTCTGCTGAAACTTTTGCAAGAGATCAAATTAATATTGTTGGCTCATCAACAGTATACCCATATGGAACAGTAAACGCACAAAGACTCGGCGAGTCAGGTTTTAAAACCCCCACTTACAATCCAATTGGAACTGGTGGTGGAATGAAAGCATTTTGTGCTGGTGTGGGAGTTGAATTTCCAGATATTACTGGAGCGTCACGACCAATGAAAGCTAAAGAAGCTAAATTATGTCTTGAAGCCGGTGTAACAAACGTAATTGAAGTGATGTGGGCTAATGACGGTATTACTTTTTCTCACTCCAACGAAGCAGAACCTTTTTCTCTAACAAGAGAAGAAATCTTTACAGCTATGGCTGCAAAAGTTGTTGTTGATGGTGAAGTGGTCGAAAATCCATATCAAACTTGGAACGAAATTAACCCAAGCCTTCCTGCATATAAAATTGAAGTATTAGTAGCTCCTCCAACCTCAGGAACAAGAGATGCATTTGATGGTAAAGTAATGGAAGCTGGATGTACATTAGAAGCAGTAACTGGCAGTGACGATGGATGTACTGATTACAGAGAAGATGGAAAAATCATCGAGATGGGTGAGAATGACACTCTTATTGTTCAAAAACTAGTTGAGGATCCAGAACGTTTTGGTTACTTTGGTTATTCTTATCTAAAAGACAACGGAGATAAATTACAACCATCTACTGTTGAGGGAGTAGTACCATCTGCTGAATCCATTGCAACTTATGAGTATCCAATGGCAAGACCTCTTTTCATATACTTAAAAGCAGATCACATCGGGGTTGTACCTGGCATTCAGGAGTTTGCACAAATGATGGTAAGTGATGAAGCAATTGGTGATAACGGTTACCTAACAAAAATTGGTGCTGCACCTATGGTACCAGACCTTATCAATAGAGTAAGAAACGTTACTGACAGCTTAGATGCAATGGGATTTGATATTGCAGCATGTGCTGAAAAAAAACATCCATTAAAAGATGCTGGTTACGCTTTTTCAAGCGGACTTTGTAAGTAAGCATTAATTAATTATCTTATTTTTAGGGGCAAGATTTCTTGCCCCTAAGACAAAATCAGTTTATAGAGGAATAGGACAGTATGCTTTATTTATCACTTGTTTTTGTTTTTATACTTTCTTACTCTTTTTACTTCTATGGTAAAAAAAGAGCATTAAGCCTAAAATTTAAAAAAAATGAAAATCTTTCCTCTCTTCCAGATTATTATGGATATTACGTTGTCCTTTTAGTTTTTTTTCCAGCAATAATTATTTGGTTCTTTTTACTTATTTTTAAATCAAACTTTCAAGAGATGTTTGTAATGTCCCCTGTGTTATTTCCAGATGTCGCTACATGGAGCTCTGGAAAATTCGGTTTAATTATGAATAAGATTAGCAACCTATCTATAATTGTTAATTTATCAGAAATTGATTTGACCGTAGGCGATAAATCAATTTTAAAAATGGCCAGTGAGAGTGAGATAATTGCAGCAAAAAATTTAGCAAATTTTGACAAGATCTACGGATGGTCGAATTTAACTCTATTTATTATTCTACCTGTGCTTTTAGGATTTATGGCTACGAAATCAATATCAGGAAAACTAAATGCACAGCCAATTGTTGAGAAAATAATTTCATATGTTATCAAGGGCAGTTCTTATATTGCAATATTCATTACTTTTGGAATCTTCTTTTCTCTTGTTTTCGAGGCCATTAATTTTTTTCGGTACGTAAATTTTATGGACTTTTTCTTTAATACGGCATGGAATCCCAATAGAGCTTTTGTTATCAATGCATCAGAAGGCTTCGATCAAGAGGCTTTAAAAGAGGCTTTTGGTTTTGTACCTTTGCTTACCGGAACGCTTTTAATTGCATCTGTTGCCATGTTAGTCGCTGTTCCTTTAGGACTGCTAACAGCAATTTATTTAGCAGAGTATGCGTCATCAAAAGTAAGAGATATAGCTAAACCAATAATTGAAATTCTTGCTGGCATACCCACAGTTGTTTATGGATTTTTTGCTGCTTTATCACTGGCACCTTTCATAAAAGATGTCGGTGAAGGCGTTGGATTACCGGTGTCCGCTGAAAGTGCTCTAGCTGCAGGTTTAGCGATGGGTGTTATGATCATACCTTTTGTTTCCTCTCTTAGTGACGATGTCATAAAAGCAGTTCCTCAATCTTTAAGAGAGGGTTCTTATGCAATTGGAGCAACTAAATCAGAAACTATTAAAAAAGTAATTTTACCAGCAGCTCTAGCTGGAATAATGGGCTCATTTTTATTAGCTATATCTAGGGCAATAGGTGAGACAATGATTGTCGTTATGGCCGCCAGCCTAAGAGCAAATCTTACTTTTAATCCCTTGGAGCCAGCGACTACAATAACAACACAGATTGTTACAAGTTTGATAGGAGATGTCGAGTTTGATAATCCAAAAACCTTAGTTGCTTTTGCTTTAGGCCTAACTTTATTTGTAATGACATTAATTCTTAATATTGCTGCTATAACAATAGTAAAAAAGTACAGAGAAAAATATGAGTAGTTTAGAAAAGAGACTTGCAGCAGAGAAACGTTTCAAATTTTATGGAATGTTTGCGATGACTCTCTCTTTGTTCTTCGTGCTTATTTTAATGTATAAAATTTTTTCTACCGGCAGTGGTGCTTTTGTTAGAACAACTATTAATGCTGATGTTTATTTTGACCCAAATTTTATAGAGGTTTCTAGTAACTCCTCCAAAAAAGAAATAATGAAAGCATCTTATGTTGATCTTGCTGATCAAGTGATTAACCAAAACCATCCTGGATTAGATGAAGAAAATTTTATTAAAGTCAGAGAAATGTACACAAGAAAATTTGATTATCAGCTGAGAGATTATATTGCAAACAATCCAAATGTAATTGGAAAAACTGTCAATTTAGATATATCTGCCTCATCAGATCTTGACCAAATTGTCAAAGGAAACTATCCAAGAAATGTTCCCGAAGCACAACGAAAAATAAATGATTATCAACTTTCTATCTTAGACTCTTTAGACTCCAAAGGTAAAATGTCTAAGACATTCAATTTTTGGTTTTTCACAAATGGAGACTCAAGAGATCCAGAAACAGCCGGAATACTTGGAGCACTTATGGGGTCTTTTTATGCTTTATTGATCTGTTTTAGTTTTGCTTTTCCAATCGGACTTTTGGCTTCTGTGTACTTAGAGGAATTTGTTAAACCAGGAAAAATAACTGACATTATTGAAGTAAATATAAATAACCTTGCGGCGGTTCCCTCTATTGTTTACGGACTTTTAGGCTTAGGTATGCTAATTGGAGTTTTTGGGATGCCATATCAAGTCCCTTTAGTTGGAGGATTAGTTTTAGGTTTTATGACTTTACCAACAATTATTATAGCATCTAGGGCATCGCTCAGAGGCGTCCCCCCTTCAATTAGAGAGGGAGCACTTGCTGTGGGGGCTACTAAAATGCAAACTGTATTTCATCATGTAATCCCTTTATCTTTGCCAGGTACTCTTACTGGAACAATTATTGGAATGGCACAAGCTTTGGGTGAGACAGCCCCTTTATTATTGGTAGGTATGGTTGCTTTTGTGATGGAAATACCGGGAGGGGCATTCGACCCTGCCACTGGTCTTCCTTCACAAATATATCTATGGTCTGAGAGCGCTGAAAGAGGTTTCCTCGAAAAAACATCTGCAGGAATAATGCTACTTTTATCTTTTTTGATTATAATGAATACTGTGGCAGTGTTGGTAAGAAGAAAATTGGAGGTGAAATGGTAGATCAAAACAGCAATTATGCTTTGCAAACAAGTGAGGTATATGTCCACTATGGAAAAAAAATGGCAATCAATAACGTTGCTCTTAATTTTCCAAAAAATGAAGTAACTTCTCTTATAGGACCCTCAGGTTGTGGTAAGTCGACATTTTTGCGATGTTTAAACCGTATGAATGATGTAATAGATATTTGTAATGTTAAAGGTAAGTTTTTGTTGAATGGCAATGTTGATATATATAGCCCTGATATACAGGTAGAAACTCTTCGCGAAAAAGTTGGAATGGTTTTTCAAAAACCCAATCCTTTTCCAAAAACTATTTATGAAAATGTTGCCTACGGACCAAAAATTCATGGTATTGCTTCTTCTCAAAATGAATTAGATGAAATAGTAAAAGACTCACTTCACAGAGCGGGTCTTTATGAAGAGGTAAAAGATAGAATGGATGATATTGCTACCGGTTTATCAGGAGGACAACAGCAAAGATTGTGCATTGCAAGAGCGATTGCTATAAGACCGGAAATCATTTTGATGGACGAACCTTGTTCTGCATTAGATCCAATAGCAACCGCAAAAATAGAAGATTTAATTAACGAATTGAAAGAAAATTACACAATTATTATAGTAACTCATTCTATGTCTCAAGCATCACGAGTATCATCTAAAACTGCGTTTTTTCATTTAGGTAACCTTGTCGAATATGGAGAAACTGGTAAGATATTTACAAAACCTGATAAAGAACAAACAAATGACTACATAACTGGAAGGTTTGGTTAAAATGGAAACAGCACACACAGATAAAAACTTTGAACAAAAGTTAAATCATCTTACAGATAATTTAATTAAAATGAGTAATATTGTTGAGAAACAAATTGAAATTGCAGTAAATGTTATTAAATCTAAAGACTCATCTGATGCACAGACAACACAGAATCTTGATGAACAAGTTGATGAAGTGGAAAGAGATGTTAGGGATTTAAGTTTCGAAATTATGACTTTACATAGACCCGTTGCCAGTGATTTAAGACTAGTTTTCACTGCCCTCAAAGTTTCAAAAGAGCTTGAGAGAATGGGAGATCACTCTAGAAATTTAGCAAAAAGAGCTATTTCAATTTCTTCTTCATTTGACGAGGATTTAACGGACCAAATGCATAATTTAGGTAAAGGTGTCCAAAAAATGGTTAATCAAACACTTGAGAGTTTTTTTAAAAAAGATGAGGTACAGGCAAGGATCTCATGGAATCAAGATGCAGAAATTGACAGGCAGTACAAATCTTTATTATCTGATTTAATAGAAAGAATGCACAATAAAGAAACAAGTGTTGTTGATGAAGGCACTAAGCCAATTTTAATTGCAAAGTCCTTAGAAAGAATAGGTGATCATGCTACTAACATAGCTGAAGAGGTCATTTTTAACATTACAGGTCATTATATTGATTTAAAAAAATCTGATTTTTAATGACAGACAAGATTTTAGTTGTAGAGGATGAAAAACCAATCTCAGAATTAATTGGATTTCATTTAGAACAACAAAACTACCAAATAAAATTTTCATACGACGGAGAATCTGCAATCCAAGAGATCGAACATTGGCTGCCTGATTTAATTTTATTAGATTGGATGCTACCAAATATATCGGGCATTGAAGTTTTAAAGAGAATTAAAAGAAAAGATAATCTAAAAAAAATTCCAATTATAATGTTAACAGCTAAAGGTCAAGAGGATGATAAAATTAGAGGTTTTGAATTAGGTGTGGAGGATTATGTAACCAAACCTTTTCTTCCAAGTGAGATCCTTGCTAGAATTAAATCATTACTTAAAAGAACAAAAGCAAGAGAAGAGAACGACTCACTCAAGTTTCATGATATTAACATTAATCTTACCAACAGAAGGGTATCAAGGGGTGAGAGAAAATTAAATTTAGGACCGACTGAATTTAATCTTTTAAAATTTTTTATTGAAAATAAAGGTAGAGTCTATTCTAGGCAGCAACTATTGGATAATGTTTGGTTAAATGACGCTTACGTTGAACCTAGAACAGTTGATGTTCACATAAGAAGACTCAGAAAAGAGCTGAATTTACCAGGAGAAAAAGATTTCATTCGAACAGTTAGATCCGCTGGCTACTCTATCGATTCAGAAAATTAAAATGATTAAAATTCTTGTACTTTGTACAGGTAACTCTTGTCGATCAATTATAACAGAGGGGCTTTTAAACCATTATGGTAAAGACTTTTTTAATGCTTATAGTGCAGGAAGCCACCCTGCAGGATATGTGCATCCATTAAGTATCAAAACATTAGAAAAAAATAAAATTTTCCTAGACAATTTTAAAAGTCAATCATGGAATGATTTTTCAGATATTAATTTTGATTTGGTTATTACTGTGTGTGATAATGCAGCTGGAGAAACTTGCCCCCTGTATCTCAAAAATACATTAAAGGCACATTGGGGTGTAGCTGATCCTGCAAAATTTAAAGGCACTGAAGAGGAAGTTGAGATAGAATTTTTAAAAGTATTCAATGTTCTTAAAAAAAGATGTCTTGCACTAGTTCAAAATTATAAGCAAAACAACTTATTAAATATCGATCAAATAAAAGAAATTGGAAATTTAATCTAAATTTAACTTTAATTTAATATAAATGATTATTTTATTAGGTGGAAGATTGGCATTTCCCCTGTGATTGAAACATAGACCTCCTCTACTTGTAGAAAAATCATGTCAATCTTCCCAAATTAATTAAATAAACCTAAGAATAAAACTATTCCATAGGCTGTTAGAGATAAAAAAATTGCAGCAGAGCCCAAATCTTTAGCTTTCTTTATTTTGTTTGACTTATCCATAGTAATTTTATCACAGGTATATTCTATTGCAGTGTTTAGAGCCTCAATACTAAGTATGAGCAAAGGTAAAATTATCAGCCAAAGTATGAACAAAAGAGCCGGTTGAAAAATTACGATGTATAGAGCAGACAAGGGAAGCAATAATAGCTCTCTTCTTGCTGCTTTTTCTTGAAGGAGAATTTTTAGGCCTTCAATTGAACACCAAAAAGCATCTACTATATTTTTATTTTTAAAATCCATATCTGAAGTTTAACTACTTATGTGAAGTTTTTGTTAAATCTTGACTTTTTATTTTCAATTAACCTTTTTTTAACTCTCCATCTAAGATTGCTTCGAACAATATATCCAATACAGTTTTGAGACCCACATCGACACGGGTGATCCTCGAAACAAAACATGTCATATCCATAGTCGTAGGACAGTTCCTCGCCTTTCTTAATATCTTTAATTGCGCTAATCCATATTTTTCCTTTGATGATATCAGTTTCACAATTAGGGTCGCAGGAATGATTAATATATTTTGCTAAATTCCATGTTACTTTTCCATTGATGTCGTATTTTTGATTCAGTGTAAAAATGTAAACAGACCCGACTGTTTTAGCCCTTTTGTTTGCCTCTATGTGAACATCAGCAATCTTGTCGGATTGAGCTTTAGTTATCTTTAACCCGCGATATTCAATGATTCTAGTGCCAGCACTGATATCAGCTTTTGCAAAAAGACCAGATGCATGAATTTTAGAATTTTTTCTAATATAAAGCTTTTGTGAAGAGTCCATTTAATAAAACTTTAACAATCCTCAATACTATCAATCGTAGATATATCTATTTTTAGATTCTATGCAAATCAAAAAACATCGATCTATATTTATTTCAGACATTCATATTGGCATACGTGCTTCAAAAGTAAAGGAGCTCTTACACTTTTTAAAATATAATGATTGTGATCATCTTTATTTACTTGGAGATATTATAGACGGATGGCGTCTAAAAAAAAATTGGTTTTGGAATCCTGATTTTAATACTTTCATACAAAAAGTTTTACGAAAAGCACGCTCAGGTACCAAAGTCTATTATATACCTGGAAACCATGATGAAGTTTTTTCAGATTATTGTGGTTTTTCATTTGCAAACATTAAAGTTCGAAAAAATAGAATTCATACAACAGCGAACAATAAAAGACTTCTCTTAATGCATGGGCATGAATTTGATGGAATAGTTCTAAATTCAAAATGGTTAGCAAAGATAGGTGCCGTCCTTTATGACTACTCTGTTTGGTTTAATAATATTTTAAATTTCTGTCGAAGAAAACTTGGTCTTTCGTATTGGTCTTTATCAGGATATTTAAAAACACGAGTAAAAGATGCTCAACGATATATTGAAAATTTTGAAAATGCATGTCTTGAGAGAATAAAAAAAAATAATTGTGATGGAATTGTTTGTGGTCATATTCACCATCCCCAAATAAAAAAAATTGGTGACAAGACATATCATAATCTAGGAGATTGGGTAGATAGCTGTAGTGCAATGGTTGAGGACTTTAAAGGCAACTTGGAGTTAGTCTTTTGGAATGAAAAAAAAATCCAGTCTTTAGAAAAACAAACTCTTAATAAGGTATCTGTAGCTTGAAATTATTATTAGTAACAGATGCATGGAAACCTCAGGTAAACGGCGTCGTCCGTTCTTATCTGAATACCATACCGGAATTGGAAAAAATGGGTATGCAGGTAGAAGTAATACACCCTGAGTTATTTAAAGTTCGCTTTGGCCTTCCTTCGTATAATGAGATTAAAGTTGTGATTACTCGCAAAAAAACATTGAAAAATATGATGGATCAGATCAATCCTGATCATATTCACATTGCTACAGAGGGGCCCCTAGGTTTTTTGGCCAGAAAAATATGTCTTTCAGAAAAAATTATTTTTACAACTTCATTTCATACTCGTTTCCCTGAGTATATTCAACAACGTATAAAAATACCTGCAAGTTTCTTTTACTTCTTCATAAAGCATTTTCACAATAAAGCGAAAAAAGTTCTTGTTCCTACCCCATCCATGCAGGCCGAATTAATAAATATGAATTTTAAAAATACCGTTGTTTGGTCAAGAGGTGTCGATCATCAAAAATTTGGCAACTATCAAAAATTAGACTTAGGCCCGGGACCAATATTTTCTTATATCGGTCGAGTGGCTACTGAAAAAAATATTCAAGCTTTTTTAGATTTAGATTTAGAAGGTACTAAAGTTGTCGTTGGCGATGGACCACAGTTAAATAAACTAAAAAAAAAATATACAGATATAAAATTTGTTGGTTACCAGTTTGGCCAGAATTTAGTGAATTACTATGCTAGTTCAGATGTAATGGTTTTCCCTAGCAAGACTGATACCTTTGGAAATGTGGTAACTGAGGCAAATGCAACCGGCACACCAGTCGCTGCTTATGATGTAACAGGTCCTAAAGATATTATTGTTAATGGGGTCAACGGTTTTATTGGTGATAACTTAAAAGATAATGTTTTGAATTGTTTGACTATCGATCGAAAAAAATGTCAAGAATATACAAAAAAATTTAACTGGTATGAGTGTTCCAAGGTTTTTTATGATAATATTGTGGCTTGAACTTTACACATACTCTATCTGATTCTAAAAATTGGATTATCAATCATAAAGACCAACTAGAGATTAATTGGAGTGAAAAAGATATTGAGCTTCACCTCAATAAAGAAACAAGTTTTAATATTTATCTTCTAGATCAAACTAACGTCAAAGGTGCTTTGATAGGACATTTTTTATATCAAGATCAAAAGGTCAGTGAATTTGAAATTTTACATATTGCTGTTTTGCCTGAATTTAGAAACCAAGGGTTGGGAAGAATGATTTTAGAAGAGCTTGAAAAACAACTCAAAAGTACTGGAAAATCATTTAAAATCTTTCTGGAAGCGAGTGCTATTAATAAATTTGCTATTAAACTTTATGAAAAATTAGGCTATAAAGCCTACAATGAAAGAAAAAACTATTATCGGAGTAAGTCTATAAACGCTCCAAATACGCAAGACGCAATTTTGTTTGCAAAATCCCTTAATGCCATCAAATAAGAAATTTTATATTAGAACATTTGGTTGTCAGATGAATGTTTATGATTCTGATAAAATGAAAGATATTTTTCTATCGCATAATATTAATCAAACAGATGACTTTCAAAATGCAGACTATGTAGTTTTAAATACTTGCCACATCCGTGAAAAGGCAACAGAAAAAACATTTTCAGATTTAGGAAAAATTCATAAAAAAGGAAAAGAAGACCAAAAAGTTATTGTTGCCGGTTGTGTAGCTCAAGCTGAAGGTGAATTAATTCAAAAAAGGGCACCCTACGTGGACTTAGTGATCGGACCACAATCCATTCAGTCATTAAATAAATTTTTAGATAAAAATAATTTACCAAAAACCTCTATCACTGAATTTGATGTGAATGAAAAATTTGACACACTCAATCATATTAAAACGAATACATCGAATAAATCTGCATTTGTGACTATCCAAGAAGGCTGTGATAAGTTTTGTCATTTCTGCGTTGTTCCTTATACAAGAGGGTCAGAATATTCAAGAACAGTTAAGGAAATCTCTGATGAGGTTAAATCTTTAATTGATCAGGGGGTGGTGGAATTCACACTTTTAGGTCAAAATGTTAACGCCTATCATGGTCTAGACACTCAAGGTCAATCAAATAATCTAGCATCTCTTATTAACAGTATTAGTTTAATAGATGGAGTTGAAAGAATTACCTATTCTACAAGTCACCCTGTGAATATGACTGATGATCTAATTTCCCTTCATGGTGAAAACTCAAAACTTATGCCCTATCTTCACCTTCCTGTTCAATCAGGTTCTGACAAAGTTTTAAAATTAATGAATAGAAAACATACCAGGGATTATTATTTTGAAATCATCGAAAAGGTTAGAAAAGTAAAACCCGATATAGCACTTTCCTCGGACTTTATTATTGGTTTTCCTGGAGAAACAGACAAAGATTTTGAAGACACAATCGATCTAATTAAAAGAGTTAAATACATGAATTCTTATTCTTTTAAGTACAGCCCAAGACCAGGTACACCTGCAGCCGATCGTGAAGAAATAGATGAAGCAATCCTCAATGAGCGATTAAAGATCACACAAGATTTACTTAATGAACAACAAATTGAATACAACAACCAGTTTGTAAAAAAGACAGTGCAAGTATTAATTGATGGTGCTGGTAAACACTCAGGACAAATCAAAGGTAAGTCACAATTTAATCAAAGTGTAGCCCTGCAGGGGGAAAAAGAAATAATTGGTCAAATAATTCCTGTGCAAATCAAAGAGGTTTTAACACACTCATTATTAGGAGAAAAAATTTAGTTGAGTCCTGTAAATATTTCTTCCCATCAAAAACAACTTGAGTTTGAGGATAATCAATTTCTATCAAGTCTATTTGGTTACCACGATAAAAATTTAAAGGTCTTAGAGAATAAATTTAAAGTAAAGCTTTACACAAGAGGCAACCTTTTATCTATAAAAGGTAATAGAGATCCAGTTGAAAAAGCCTACTTTATTATTCAAGGCCTATACCAAAAATTAAAGAACAATGATATTTCCGCAGAAGAAATAGAAAATAATATTGATTTAGCAAAACCTACATATATTAAAGAACAAATCGAACAAGATCAGAAATTTCAAATCAATACAAAATTAAAAACAATTTATCCTAAGACTAAAAACCAAGAGCTCTTTTTAAAAGAAATGAGATCAAAAGATGTCGTTTTTGCTGTTGGTCCAGCTGGAACAGGAAAAACTTACCTAGCTGTTGCATATGCAGTTAGTCTTTTTGTGGAGGGAAAAATTAATCGATTAATATTATCAAGACCAGCAGTTGAAGCGGGTGAACGATTAGGCTTTTTACCTGGAGATATGAAAGAGAAAATTGACCCTTATTTACGACCACTTTACGATGCCTTGTATGAGATGATGCCAGGTGAGGAAATTGACAGAAAAATGGTAAATAATCTTATAGAAATAGCTCCTCTTGCCTTTATGAGAGGAAGAACTTTAAATAAATCCTTTATTATTTTAGACGAAGCACAAAACACCTTATCGACACAGATGAAAATGTTCTTAACTAGGTTAGGACAAAACTCAAAAATGGTTATCACGGGAGATTTAAGTCAAAAAGATTTACCCGATAATGCAAAAAGTGGAATGCAGGATGCAATGGAAAAATTAGAAAAAGTTAAAGACATTGGGTTTGTTCATTTAAATAGTAGTGATGTATGCAGACACACACTAGTAGAAAAAATAATTAATGCTTACGATAAGTAATTTTGAGGATTAGTAATAAAAAATTTGTGATTGAGATAATTGGAGATAAGAATTTAGAGCAATTTCTAAAATCCTCCAAGGAAAAGCTAAAAAAGTTGTCAGAATATTTTCAAACAATCCACCAAGCTGATCATCAAACACAACTGACAATAAAAATAGTTTCTAATGAAGAAATTAAAAGCATGAACAAAAAATTTAAAAATAAAAATAAAATCACAGATGTGTTATCTTTCCCCGATGGAGACTTTTCTGGTGATATTGCTATTGCAGATAGTTATATTTTAAATCGCAATAAAAAAATTAACGAACAAAACTTTTTTATGCTAGTGAGTCATGGATTACATCATTTATTTGGTTATCATCACTACGATAAACAATCGAGAAGTAATATGAGATTTTTAGAAAACACACTGATGAAATTATTAGGTTTAAAAAAAGTACATGAAAATTAAAAAAAATTTAGCGATAAAATTAGTCAAAGAGCTTATTCAAGACGAGAATTTTAAAAAAGATATTATTGATCTTATCTCAGCGACTTCAGATAGTTCAGGGATTGCCAAGAATGAAGAAAAAAAAATCTTTAATAATCTTTTAAAGGTTCACAAAAAAACTGTTGATGATGTAATGGTTCCAAGAGGTGAAATAATTTTTATTGATCAAAATATTGATAAAGAAAACATCATTAAAATCATCAATAAAGAAGCTCACTCAAGAATGCCAGTCGTAAAAAAGGACTTAGAACATTGCTTGGGAATGGTTCATATCAAGGACTTATTCAAGAAAATCAATAATAAGTCCTTCAATATTAAGAGTTTGTTAAGAGAGGTCATTTATATTCCCTCTGCTACACCTGTTTTTAATCTTCTTCAAAAAATGAAAAAACAAAATATCCATTTGGCGATTGTTATGGATGAATTTAATAGTGTTACTGGTTTAGTTACCATTGAAGACTTAGTGGAAGAAATAGTAGGTGAGATTGAAGACGAACACGATAAGGATGAAGCACCAATGTTTCGACAAAAAAACAATAATATAATTATGGATGCCGCAATGCTTGTTGATGATTTTGAAAGAGAATTTGATGTCAATATCCCAGATGATTTAAAAGAGGATGTGGGAACTATAGGCGGTATCATATTTAATATAGCTGGTCGTATACCAAAGAAAAAAGAAAAATTTACTATAAATAAAAAATTATCTTTCACCATTCACAAGGTATCAACAAGAAAAATTCTTGAAGTTGTGGTTAGTGGTGTCAAATCTCAATAATCTACTGCCCTATCTTTCTAGGCCAATAAGCTTAATAATTATTTTTTCTATTGTTTATGTATTTTCTCTTCCTCCATTTGGAGTATCTGTTTTCTATTACTTATCATTTTCAATTATTTTTTATAATATTCTAACTAATAATAATTTTTCAAAAAAAAACATATTTTATTTTTTCTTATTTACTCAAATAATTACATTAAGCTGGATTACTCAGTCCTTTTATTCAGGAGGTTTTGGGTATTTATTCTTAGGTATCATTTTAGTTGGTGTACTCTCTATATTTATTGCATTCCTACATTATTCAGCAACAATTCTCATTTTAGTTACATTTAAAAAAAAATTATTACAGATTTTCTTATTACCACTAGGTTTATCTATAGTAGAAATACTAAAGGAATTTATTTTTGGAGGCTTCCCTTGGAATCCTAGTGCAATTATATATTACAAAAATATTTGGATCTTAAAGTCACTACCATTTTTAGGCGTTTATGGTTTGGGATTAGTTATCCATTTGATTGTGGGTTTAATTATTTATTTTCTTTATTGCAAAAATAAAGTTGTAACTTTTAGTTTATCATCAGTGCTTGTTTTAATTTATGTATTTGGTTTTTTTGAAAATAATACTGAGAGAAAAACAAACAATGAAACTCTGAACATTCTTTTAATTCAACCTAATCTTTATGAGTCATTAGTAGAATTTGACGTTCTAAGAAACCTTGAAATATATGAAAAATTAACCTTAGAAGCTCTTACCAATACTCCAAAAGCAGATTTAATTATTTGGCCTGAAGGCTCATTACCAATTGATTTGAATAACAGGGACGGACTTCTTAGTAGATTATCCTCTTTAATAAATGAGGATCAAAAAATAATAGTTGGGTCGAGTGCTATCGAGGAAAACCAATTATTTAATCGTCTATATATCATCGATCATCAAGGAAAGATTATTGATTTTTATGATAAACAAAAGTTGGTTTTATTTGGAGAATACATTCCCTTTGTAAAACCTTTTGTAAGCAAGTTTTTAAATTTAGGAATGAACTATACTCCTGGAATTAATCAAAAAATCTTAAAATTACCTAAAAATATAAACGCTGTTCCAATGATTTGTTTTGAGTCTATTTTTAATTATAAATCAATTAATACTGAGGTTTGTAATGCAGATATAGTGATACAAATTTCAAATGACTCTTGGTTCGGTAAATGGTACGGACCACATCAGCATCTGGCTAATTCCCTTTTAAGAAGTGTTGAATTCCAAAAACCTCTCATAAGATCAACTCCTTCAGGTATTACATCTGTTGTTGATTATTCGGGTAAAATTATTGAGACTATTCCAACAAACAAAAAAGGTTACCTCTATTATCAACATCCAATTAATAAATATAAATCAAATTGTTCATCAACTTTATTTCCAGTTACTCTTATGATTTTCTTAATGTTTTTAGTTAGTTTTTTATATGTTCGAATCAAAAAATAAATACTTTGGTAGAAAAAAAGGAAAGTCATTTGTAAGACTCGAGCAATACTCGAAATTTCTTAAAGAACCAAACAAAAGGTTATTTAATAAAATCAAAACACCAAGAATTTTAGAAATTGGAATTGGTGATGGAGAAAAAATTAGTGAAGATGCAAAACTATATTCAAAAATAAACTTTATTGGTTGTGATATTTTTGCTGATGGAGTTCTAAGAGCTATCAGAAACTCTGTTAATGATAATTTGAAAAACCTTCAAGTATTCCATTTAAACATTCAAGATCTTTTACCATTCATACCAAACAATTATCTTCAGGAAATAAGAATATACTTTCCAGATCCGTGGCCCAAAAATAAGCATAAAAAAAGAAGAACTGTTAACCAACTCCTTGTAAAAGATCTCACTAAAAAACTAAAAAAAAATGGATTTGTTCGTTTTGCAACTGATCATGGTGACTATTTTATTGAAGCTTTAGCTTTGATGAAAAAGTTCAAATACACCATGCCAGATATTAGCCCTAAATGTTGGAAATATAGTGATTCCAACGCTTTACACACTAAATTTGAGAAAAAAGCCTTAGACAAAAATCATAAATTATTCTATTTTAGCGTTCTTAAAAATTATTAACCAACGATGAGGAGGTGGGTTATCCCGCCTTTTTTTTTAACTAGAAAAGATAATGCTAAATAACACAGAAATATTAAAAGTTGCCGAAGTCGTCTCACAAGAGAAGGGCATCGAAATGGATATAGTAATGGAGGCTCTTGAGGAGTCTTTTGAAATTATTGGAAAATCAAAATACGGAATGGACAATAACATTAAAGCATCTATTGACCGTATGACAGGAAATATAAGTCTATCTCATATTAAAGATGTAGTTGAAAAAATTGATCCTGTTTTGCAGGCTAATCAAATTTTATTAGACCATGCTAAAAAATATGACGCTGACACTGAAATTGGAAAACAAATAACAATTCCTTTACCATCTGTAAACTTCGGAAGAGTTACAGCCAATATGGCAAGGCAAGTTATTTACTCCAGAGTAAGAGAAGCTGAAAAAAGAAGACAGTTTAATGATTTTAAAGATCGTGTCGGAGAAGTTTTGTCGGGTATTGTAAAAAGAATTGAGTTTGGAAATATTATTGTTGATCTTGGTAAAGCTGAGGGATTTTTAAGAAAAGATGAACTCATTCCAAGAGAGAATTTTAAAAATGGTGATCGTATTAGAGCTTACTTTTTTGATATAAAAGAAGAGGCCAAAGGACATCAAATTTTTCTTTCAAGAACTCACCCTCAGTTTATGGCAAAATTATTTGAACAGGAAGTACCTGAAATATATGAGGGTCAAATAGAAATTTTATCTGTTGCAAGAGACCCTGGTAGTAGAGGAAAGATTACAGTTCGTGCAAACGATAAGTCTATCGATCCAGTTGGGGCATGCGTAGGTATGAGAGGATCTAGAGTTCAGGCTATTGTTAATGAATTACAAGGTGAAAAAATTGATATCGTAAATTGGTCAGAGCTAAAGTCGATGTATGTTCAAAATGCCATTGCGCCCGCACAAGTTGCAAAGGTTAATGAATTTGAAGACTCAAATAGAGTAGAGATAGTCTTACCTGAGGATCAGTTAAGTATTGCTATTGGTAGAAGAGGTCAAAATGTAAAATTAGCCTCAATACTTACCAATCTTGAAATTGACATACTAACTGAAAAAGAAGATGCAGAAAGAAGACAAGAGGAATTTAAAAAAATCACATCTCTTTTCGCTGAAAAACTTGATCTAGAAGATATGATTGCACAATTATTAGCGGTCGAGGGATATACAAGTATTGAAAAAATCGCTAATGCTTCAATCCAAGATATAGAAAAAATTGAAGGATTTGATAATGAGCTTGCTGCTGAGATATATGCTCGTGCTACGCAGTATATGGAAAACGAGAAGGCAGAACTTGAGAAATTAATTCAATCTTCAAAACTAGATGATTATGTAAAAGGAATTTCAGAGTTTGACAATAAAATTTTAGCTACATTGATTGAGAACAATATCTTTTCACGTCAAGACCTCGCAGATTTAGCTACTGATGAATTAGTGGGCAGAGACGGCATACTACAAAAAAGAGTTGAAAAATCTGCTGCAGAAAAAATTATAATGGATGCTAGGGAGATTTATCTTAATAGCTAATTTTGAATGACAAAAGAGACAAAGAACACAAATACATCTTCAGCTAAGCCTTCTACGCCTACCTCTACAACTTCCACTCCTCCTAGAAAAAAATTAACTCTCAATACAACAGCATTTCAAAAAAAACTGTCTTCCATTTCAGTTAATAATCTTTTAGATGAAGAACCAGACTACGAAAAAATGCCTAGTCTTGCAAAAACAAAAAGAAATAGAGAAAAACAAAAAACAAAATTTAAACCAAATTTAACTAGCTCTCAAAAAATTGTTCGTGAAGTTGACATCCCTGTAAAAATTTCTGTGCAGGAATTAGCAAGTAGAATGTCCGAAAAAACAGGTGATGTTGTAAAAGCTCTTATGAAAAGTGGAATTATGGCTACTGCTAATCAATATATAGATGGAGATACAGCTGAGCTTATAGTTACAGAATTAGGACATACACCGAAAAGAGAAGAGGCGATCAGTTTAAAAGATGAAATCGCAAATCACCAAAAAACAAAAATATCCAAAATTTCACCTAGGCCTCCAATTGTAACTGTAATGGGCCATGTTGATCACGGTAAAACTTCTTTATTGGATGCACTAAGAAATACAAATGTAACTTCAAAAGAGTCTGGTGGAATTACTCAACATATTGGTGCGTATCAAATTCAACATAAAAACAATCCTATTACTTTTTTGGATACACCTGGTCACGCAGCCTTCTCAAATATTCGCTCTAGGGGAGCCAATTTAACAGATCTTGTTGTATTAGTAGTTGCTGCTAACGATAGTGTCAAACCTCAAACAATTGAAGCGATTTCACATGCTAAAGCAGCAAAAGTTCCTATTGTTCTCGCAATTAATAAAATGGACTTACCAGATGTTGACCCAAGTATTGTTAGAAATGATTTGTTAACTCACGAGGTAGTTGTAGAAAGTTACAGCGGAGATGTATTAGAAACTGAAATATCTGCAATTAAAAAAACAAATCTAGAAAAACTATTAGATAACATTTTATTACAAGTAGAAATTCTAGATCTTAACGTCGAACATAACAAACTCGCTGAGGCAATTGTAGTTGAGTCCAAAATTGAAACGGGAAAAGGACCTGTTGCAACTGTGATAGTAAAAAATGGAACTTTTAAAGAGGGTGATCATTTTACATGTGGTTCATCTTATGGAAGAGTTAGAGCTTTACTTGATGAAAATGGTAGTAGGATTAAATCAGCTAGTCCTGGAATGCCGATTGAAGTATTAGGTTTTGACTCAGTGCCACAAGCAGGTGATACAGTTTATGTTATGCCAAATGAGGATATCGCAAAAGATATTACAGAAAAAGTAAAAGAACAAAAAAAATTAGAAAATACAGAAGCAGTTAAAAAATCATCACTGGAAGAAATGATGGCTAATGTATCAAAGGGAGATATGAAAAAACTTCCAATCATTGTCAAAGCAGATGTTCAAGGATCTCTTGAAGCAATAGTTTCCTCACTAGAAAAAGTCGGTAATGAAGAAGTTAAAATAAATGTCGTCCATAACGCTATTGGTGCAATTAATGAAAGTGATGTGAGTTTAGCGAGTTCTGCACAAGGGTTAGTAATTGGTTTTAATATCAGAGCTATCCCACAAGCCCGAACAATCGCAAAACGTGATAAAGTAGATATACGATATTATTCAATTATTTATGAATTAATTGATGATATGAAAAAAATGCTCTCTGGTCTTCTCACCCCAGACACTAAAGAGGAAATTATTGGTCATGCCGAGGTTCGTGATACTTTCAAATCCTCAAAGTTTGGTACAATTGCAGGCTGCTTTGTTACTGACGGTATAGTCCAAAATTCTGCTAAAATCAGGCTTGTTAGAGAAGGTAAAATCATACACGAAGGAGAAGTTGGAACCCTTAAGCGTTTTAAAGATGATGTCAAAGAGGTTAGAGAAAATTATGAGTGTGGTATTTCATTCAAAGATTATTCAGATATTTTGGAAAAAGATGAAATTGAATTTTATGTAACTAAGGAAGTTCAAAAAGAATTATAGTGTGGACAATAAGCCAAGTTTTCGAACCAAAAAAGTTGAACTTTCAATTAAAAGGCTTGTCTCTGAATATCTCGTAACTCAAAAAGATTATCTTTTAAAATTTCCAACTGTTCGTTTCGAAATAACTGAAGTTAGAGTAAGCAAAGATCTAAGATTTGCAAAAATTTATCTTATTCATAATATTTCAGAGGAGGATTTTAAAGAATTTAATAAACTTTATCTGAGAGAAATACAAAGTTTAATCGCAAGAACTCTTACAAGTAAATATACTCCAAAAATATCTTTAATTTTTGATGAATCTTTTCAAGAGTCTTTAAAAGTACAATCACTTCTAGATAAATTATAGATCTTGGTAAAAGAAAACTTTCACAGTGATGGATGGTTATTAATAAATAAACCACAGGGTATAGAGTCATTTGGAGTTATTAGAAAATTAAAATTTCGTTATTCGTTTAAAAAAATTGGCTTTGCTGGAACTCTGGACCCTTTAGCTTCTGGTTTATTATTAGTAGGTATTAATAAAGCTACGAAGAAAATACCAAATATACATCAAGAAAAAAAAAGTTATGAGGTTGAGATACGATTTGGTGCTTCAACAAATACTTTAGACTCAGAGGGTAGATTCCTTAAAATGGAGTCGTCCTCGCATAATATAAATGAAAGAGTTTCACATTTAAAAAAGTTCATAGGAACATATCAACAAAAAATACCAGACTTTTCTGCGCATAAATTAAATGGTAAAAATTTTTATGAACTCGCTAGAGATAATAAAGCTATAGAAGATCGTTATAAAAAAGTATCAGTTCAAAGTTTAAAAATTCTATCTTCTAATAGCTCAAAAATGAGAGTTGAGTTGAATTGCCATTCAGGATTTTATGTGAGGGCATTCGCAGAAGAATTTGCAAATTCCCTAGGTGATATAGCTTATGCAAGTATGATTAAAAGATTGAAAATAGGGACTTTTGTTATAAATCAAGCTATTCCTTATGAAAAAATCCTTGATTTCTCAAGTATAAATGATTTACATACCAATCTGATTACCATTTGAACTGGGCGACATCCTGGTCAGATGATGTTTACTTTGAAAGGAGTATTGATGTCGGAAATACAAATAAACGATATAGCTCGTGCTGATAATGACACTGGTTCGCCAGAGTCCCAAATTTTTTTTCTCACAAAAAAAATTAATCTGTTAACAGAACATATCAAAATCCATAAGAAAGATTTTCATTCTCGAAGAGGTCTGCTGATGATGGTTGGTAAAAGAAATAGATTGATGGCGTATTTAAAGAAGAGGAATGTAGGAAAGTACACAGAAGTAGCAGATAAACTAAAGCTAAGAAAAAAATAATTTTTAATTAGCTATAAAGAAAGAGGAAGATGAAAATAGAACATAAATTTGAGTTGGGTAACCAACAAATTACAGTAGAAACAAATCGAATAGCAAAACAAGCAGATGCATCTGTGGTTGTAACCTGTGGTGAAACAATGGTTATGGCTAACATTTGTGCAGCAAAAACACAAAAACCTGATATTGATTTTTTCCCATTAACAGTTAACTATCAGGAAAAATATTATGCCTCAGGTAAAATACCGGGAGGTTTTTTTAAAAGAGAGGCTAGACCGACTGAAAGAGAAACATTAACAAGTCGTTTGATTGATAGACCTATTAGGCCTCTATTTCACAAAAACTTTAAAAATGAAACTCAAGTAACATTAACTGTCCTATCTTACGATAGCGTTGTTGATCCTGATATTATTGCAATGTATGCAACCGGCGCAGCATTAGCGATTTCAGGTCTTCCTGTGGCAGGTACGTTGGGTTCCGCTAGAGTTGGATATATAGATGGAAAGCTTGTTGCAAATCCATCTATCCAGGATATGGAAAACTCTGAACTAGATCTTGTTGTAGCTGGAACAGAAGAGGGTGTCCTAATGGTTGAGTCTGAAGCCCAAGAACTCTCTGAGAACACCATGCTAGAGGCAGTAATGTTTGGACATGATTTTTATCAGACATTTATTAAAGAAGTTCAAAGCTTTGCAAGTAAAACAGAAATTAAGACTTTTGAAGTCCCAAGCTTACCTGATTTTTATGAAGGTTTACAAAAAGACATTGAAAGTAAAATTTCAGATCCTATTCGTGAAGCATACGGTTTAGTTGATAAACAAGAGCGAAGTCAAAAACTAACAGAGATCAGATCTTCTATTATCGATAATGTTGAAGATGATCAGATTTTAGCCGCTACAACAATTATTAAAGATATAGAAAAAGACGTAGTTCGAGGCGATATAATCAAAAATAAAAGCCGTATTGATGGAAGAAAATTAGATGAAGTAAGACAAATTACATGTGAATTAGACATTCTTCCTCGAGCTCATGGTTCAAGTCTCTTTACTCGTGGAGAAACTCAAGCATTAGTTGTTACCACATTAGGAACGGGCGATGATGAGCAAATGATTGACTCTCTTGATCCTATGCATAAACAACATTTTATGTTGCATTATAATTTTCCTCCTTACTCTGTAGGAGAAGTAGGAAGAGTAGGAGCAACTGGTAGAAGAGAAATTGGTCATGGAAAACTAGCATGGCGTGCAGTTCATCCAATGTTACCAAAAAAAGAGGATTTTCCATACACACTAAGATTAGTATCTGAGATAACTGAATCCAATGGTTCTAGTTCTATGGCTACAGTATGTGGCTCATCCCTTGCTTTGATGGCAGCGGGTGTGCCAATTAAAAAACATATTGGTGGCATAGCGATGGGTCTAATCAAAGAAGGCGAGGACTTTGTAGTGCTTAGCGATATCTTAGGTGATGAAGATCACTTAGGTGATATGGACTTCAAAGTTGCTGGTACTATGGATGGTATTACTTCTCTTCAAATGGATATAAAGATTACCAGTATTACTAAAGAAATTATGGAAATTGCTTTAAATCAAGCATCAGGTGGAAGAAAACACATTATTGGTGTCATGTCAGATGCCTTACCAGAAGCTCGAACAAAATTTTCTAAGCATGCTCCTCAAGTAATCTCAATCACTATTGATAAAGCTAAAATAAAAGATGTTATTGGCTCAGGCGGCAAAGTAATTAAAAACATAGTCGAAGTTTCTGGAGCAAAACTAGAAGTCAATGATGATGGAATTGTAAAAATTGCATCCAGCAATGAAGAGTCAATTAATAAAGCTAAACAAATGGTGGAAGACATTGTAGCAGAACCTGAAATTGGAAAAGTCTACACAGGTAAAGTTGTAAAAATTGTTGAGTTTGGAGCTTTTGTAAACTTTATGGGTGCAAGAGACGGATTACTCCATGTCTCACAAATTTCACAAAAAAGAGTCGAGAATGTCTCCGATGTTTTATCTGAAGGACAAGAAGTTCAAGTTAAAGTGCTCGACGTAGATCGTGCGGGTAAAGTAAAGCTCAGCATGAAAGAAGTCTAAAAAATAATCAGTAGCGCAGATTTTAGAAAAATTTGTGCTACTTTTTCTAAGATTAGATATTAGTTTTCTCCAAACCACTCCCAAATGACTGTAGCCATCGTATCACAGTCAGTTTCACCAGCAGATATTACAGCTGATGCTCCTAACCCACCTCTCTCCCAAGCAAGTTCTTGATCGTTTGTTAAGTGCTCTAATTCAGAAGAATATCTGTCAAATCTAGGACTGTTCGGCAATCTGTCTAATATTACCTCGTAGTATTGATTATCGGCACAATACTCTTCATACACATATATTTGAGTCCACAAACCACCTAAAGCTGCTACATCTTCATTTGCAACTTCAACATCGTGAAAAGCAAAAGCAAATTTACTTAAAAACAAAAATAAAAATATTACAGGAACTAAAAAGGTTTTCTTCATTGAGTCATTTTATATACTTTTTTTATTTCTACAAATCTTGAATGCTCATTCCTACATTGTTATAGCCATTATCTACATAAAGAATTTCACCTGTAACGCCTTTAGAAAGATCGCTCATTAAGTAAACAGATGACTTACCAATATCTTCCAATAACAATGGTTTTTTTATAGGAGAATTTTCAATAGTATAATTATAAATCTTTCTTGATTTGTTTATAACGGCACCTGCTAAAGTTCTCATCGGGCCAGCTGAAATTGCATTAACCCTAATACCTCTATCACCCATATCAACAGCAAGATACTTTATAGAGGTTTCCAATGCAGCCTTTGCAACACCCATTACATTATAACTTTGCATATATCTTGTGGACCCATAATAAGTAAGGGCCATGATTGATGCACCATCATTCATTTTTGGCGAAAGCATCCTCACCATTTCAGTTAAAGAGTATGCAGAAATATGAAGTGTTTTAAGAAAATTTTCTCTTGTGGTATTTAAATATTTACCTGATAGCTCATTTTTATCTGAATAGGCAACGGCATGTACAAAAAAATCAATGTTACCCTCAATTCCATTACAAACATTTTCAAGAGAAGATGTGTCAGATACATCACAAGGCATAATTCCTAAGCAGTTAATTTTTTCAGATAGGGGCTCAACTCTTTTTTTTATTGAGTCATTCTGATAGGTTAAATACATACTTGCACCTTCATCACTCAAGGACTTTGCAATGCCCCACGCAATAGAATGATCATTGGCTATACCAACAACCAATCCTTTTTTGCCCTCTAAAATTTTACTCATTAAAGCTAGTTAGATAGATAGATGCATTCGTTCCGCCAAAACCAAAACTATTTGAAAGTATAGAATTGATTTTGATATCATTTTTATTCTCTAAGAGAATGTTCATTCCTTCAGCCTTTTCATCTAAGTTTGTAATATTGGCCGACTCAACCATAAAATCATTTTCCATCATTAAAAGAGAGTAAACGGCCTCTTGCACACCAGTTGCTCCTAATGAATGACCTGTTAGCGATTTTGTAGAGCTGGTTGGAGGAATGCTATCTCCAAAAACCTCTTTAATACCTTGTAACTCAATCATGTCTCCTACAGGTGTTGATGTTCCATGAGCGTTGATATAATCAACAGGTCTACCCTGTGTTGCCATCTGCATACACCTTACTGCCCCTTCTCCAGAGGGTTGAACCATGTCATATCCATCTGAAGTCTGACCGAAACCTTGAATTTCTGCAACAATATTGGCCCCTCTTGCTTTTGCACTATCAAGGCTCTCAACTACTAAAACACCTGCACCTCCCCCAATGACAAACCCATCTCTTGAGGAGTCGTAAGCTCGAGAAGCAACCTCAGGTGTTTCATTATATTTACTTGATAAAGCACCCATAGCATCAAATAAAATTGACATTGTCCAATGTGTTTCTTCACCACCTCCGGCAAATACAATCTCTTGTTGCCCATGTCTAATGAGATCATAAGCATTGCCAATGCAGTGCAAACTTGTCGAGCAAGCTGAACTAATGGAGTAATTTACACCTTTAATTTTAAAAGGAGTTGCTAAAGTAGCAGAATTTCCTGATGCCATTGTTCTAGTAACCATATAAGGTCCAATTTTTTTAACACCTTTTTCTCTCGCTATATCAAATGCTTGTTGTAGTTGATATGTTGAAGGCCCACCTGACCCCATCACTAACCCGGTATTAACATTAGATATAAGTTCCTCATCAAGACCTGAATGTTCAATTGCCTCTTTCATTGCAATATAATTGTATGCTGCGCCTTCCCCCATAAAACGCAAAATTTTTCGATCTACATTTTCTTCAATATTTATTTTAGGTTTTCCATGAACATGACTTCTCATTCCAAGTTCTTCATATTCCTTGCAATGACTAATCCCAGATTTCACACCTCTTAAGCTCTGTAAAACTTCTTTTTTATTATTTCCTATACAAGAAACAATACCGTATCCAGTAACGACAACTCTTTTATTACTCATTGAATAAACCCACTTTTAAATCATTGGCATGGTAAATTATTTTTTCTTTGTGAATTATCTGTCCATCTCCATACCCTATTGATAACCCTTTTTTATTTAAAGTTTTTTTTAAACTAACTTTATATTTTATTAATTCTTTGTTCGGTTTTATTTCTTCAACAAATTTTATTTCCCCAACACCCAAAGCACGACCTTTTCCAGGATACCCAAGCCAACCTAGATAAAAACCCAACATTTGCCATAAAGCGTCAAGACCCAAACAACCTGGCATTATAGGATCACCCAAGAAATGACATTTAAAGAACCATAATTCTGCATTTATATCCAGTTCAGCAGTTATCTCTCCTTTTCCATGCACTCCGCCATCTTTATTGACATTAGTGATGCGATCAAACATAAGCATAGGAGGTGCTGGTAATTGGGCATTTCCCTTTCCAAATAAATTTCCTTTCCCACACTCAATGATTTCTTCATAACTATAACTAGATTGAGGTGTAAATGTATTCATCTTAATGAGGACAATCTTTATTACTCAATTGTAGTTTGTTTATGTCTGAAGTCAAAAGGTCTATCAAATTGATTTCACTTTTCAATTGAGTTTTTATTTTGGCAAGGGCAAATATAATTTTCATACAAGCAAAACTAGTAACAAATCCTGCAACTGGACCTACCATTGCACTGTTAAGACAACGGTGTTTCTGATCAGCTTTAGGAAAAAGGCACTCAAAACATGATGGATTATTTTCTTCATTGTTTTGTGCAAAGTATATACCCTCTGAAGAATTAATTGATATGGATACAAATGAAATTTTATTAGCTTTAGAATATTTTGAAGAAAAAATTTTGTTCTGATGATTATCCGTGCAATCAAATATTAAATCAAAATTATTATTTGGATTTTTTTTTATGAAAGACTGAAAATTTAAAGAATGCTCTTTTATTATTGTTGAGTCATTTATATTTTTAAGCTTATGTTTTGAAGTATTTGATTTAAATTTACCAACATCATCTTTATCGTAGTTAATTTGACGATGTAAATTTGACTTCTCTATAATATCATAATCAACAAGATGAATTTCACCAACCCCAGCTCGAACAAGATATTGAGATGCAACAGTTCCCAGAGCGCCTAAGCCAATTATACAAATTTTTTTCTTAGAGATATTTATTTGCCCCTCTTCATTTATTCCAGGAACTAAAATTTGTCTTCCAAACTCTTCAATCAGTTTTTCACTCTGTTCCTGTTGATCCAAAACCACCACTCCCCCTCTCACTTTCACTTAAATCACTTACCAGTTCAAAATTAACCTTTTCATATTTTGACACAACCATTTGTGCAATCCTCATTTTATCTTCAATTTCAAACATTTTTGATCCATGATTTATTAAAATCACTTTTATTTCCCCTCGATAGTCCGCATCTATAGTTCCTGGACTGTTAAGAACAGTAATATAGTTTTTCACAGCCAGTCCACTTCGAGGCCTAATTTGAACTTCTAATCCATTTGGAATTTCAAAAAATAATCCAGTTCCAATTAGTTTTGTTTCTTTTGGTAGTATGCTAACTTTTCCATTAGGTAAGAATGCTCTAATATCCATCCCTGCACTAGATGATGTCTCATAAGTTGGAAGAATTACGTTATCGTTTATTTTTTTTACTTTTATATGAACCATCCTAATTTTCTCTATTGCTTATGTATTTAACAATTTTATTTGCAAAAACCGTTTTACTTACATTTCCTAAATTTAAAAAGTCACCTGACTTTCCAATTAAAATACCATTATTGTATTTTGAATTAAAAATTTTATTTTCTGCTGTTGGAAAGTTCAAAACTAAATAATCACAATTTTTGGAAAGCAATTTTTTTTTTGCATTTTGAAATACATCATCTGTTTCATAAGCAAATCCGACTGTAACCTTAGGTTTATATTTTCCGAATGACATTGATTTTAAAATATCAGGGTTATTAATTAATTTTAAAGATATTCCATTTTTTTTCTTAATTTTCAGTTTATTATATTTTTTAGCTTTATAATCACTTACCGCAGCATTAAAAATTCCTAAGTCGATAGACTTATATTTTTTTGCTTCTTTTAACATTTCATCTGCTGTAGGAGTGAAGATAAATTTAACATTTTTTGAAACTATTTGTTTTGTTTGAAGATATCCATGTAAACAAATAACTTTATAATTAAATTTTAATAGGCTTTTTATTAAAGCTATGCCTTGCCGACCTGATGACTCATTTGACATATATCTTACTGGATCTATATACTCTCGAGTGCACCCAATAGTTATTAATGCGTGTTTCAATTACTTAAGTTGACTAATTATTTCACTAGGATCAACTAATCGACCACTACCATATTCACCACAAGCTAAAGATCCATCATCTGGGCCAATAAAATGATGACCAATTTTCCTTAAATAGTCCACATTGTCTTGAATAATTTGATTAGCCCACATTTCTTTATTCATTGCAGGTGCAAAATGTATAGGTTTGTTTGCAGCAATCATACATGTTAGAGCTAGGTCATCACAAAAACCTTTTGCAAATTTTGAAATTATATTAGCTGTCGCAGGGTAAACAACAATATGAGTATTATCTCGTGCTAATTTTATGTGACCAATTTTTTTTTCCATATCCAAATCAAAGAGCTCTGAATACACTGGCTTATTGGAAATTGTTTCAAGTAGTAGTTTAGAAATAAACTCATAAGTGTTTTTTGTTGCAATAACTTCATATTCAATGGCTTTTTTTTGGCACTCACGAATTAGATCTAAAGATTTATAACAGCCAACACTCCCCGTTATTATTATTAAAATTTTCATTTTTTCTGCACTATATATATGCTGTTAGCTCCAGAAATGAAATCAATAGTTTTAATATGAGAAAAACCTGTATTTATCAGTTCTTTAAGAAGGTTATTTTGATTAGGAAAAGAAATAATACTGTCAGCTAAGTATTTATAACTATGTCTATCATTGGAGATAATGCTACCGGTAAAAGGTAAAACATATTTTAAAAATTTTTTGTATGGATTTTTTAATAAATCTCTTTTTGGAATACCAAATTCCATAATAAAAAAATAACCATTTTTTTTGAGACATCTATAAATCTCAGAAAAACCATTTTTTCGTTTTTTAAAATTTCTTACACCGTAAGTACATGTTATAATTTGAAAAAAATTTTTCTTATACGGCAAATTTTCTGCATAACCAACTTCGTAATTAATTATTTTAGAACTATTTTTTTTTCTAGATATATTATGCATTTCAGAAACGGGGTCTAAAGCATAAAGATTTTTTGAAATAGGAAGCAAATTAAAAATATCCCCACTGCCACTTGCAATGTCTAAAATTTTCTCATTGTCAGTATGTTTTGATAATACAAGATCAACAAAATATTTTTTCCAAAGTCTATGTATGCCAAAACTCATAATATCGTTCATTAAGTCATATTTTGCATGAGATACATTTTCAAAAATATCTGTAATATTATAATGATTTGAATTATTTTTAGTTATCATGCCTGAATTACCTGAAGTAGAAACCACAATAAGATATTTAAAGTCAAAAGTTAAAGGAAAAAAAATTATTTCTATAAATAGGTCACAAAAAAAACTAAGGAAAAATTTAAACTTTAAAGATCTTGAGCAAATATCTCAGAAAAAAATCATATCCGTTGAACGTTTTGCAAAATACATAATCATAGGATTAGAAAATGATAATTACGTAATTATTCATTTGGGAATGAGCGGTCGATTAAAGTTTTATTTAAACGAGAATTATAAAAAAGAAAAACATGATCATGTTGTTCTACAATTTAACGAATTTAAAATTATTTTTAATGATCCTCGTAGGTTTGGCATGTTTTTTAGACTTAAAGATTCAAAAGAAGTTAAATTTTTTTTTAATAAATATGGCACTGACTTACTAGTCAACAAAGTTAATTTAAATAAGATATACAATATACTTATAAAGAAAAAAATTTCTTTGAAACAAGCTCTCCTAGATCAAAGTTTAATAGTGGGTATTGGAAACATATACGCTAATGAGGCTCTTTTTCACTCAAGGTTAAATCCTCAAAGACTTACACACACACTTAAAAAAGCTGAAATATCTAAGTTATTAAGCTCTTGTAAATTTGTATTGAAATTATCTTTAAAAAATGGTGGCTCTTCAATAAATGATTATAAATCCCCTGATGGAACCCTCGGAAGTTTTCAAAGTTTATTTAAGGTTTATCAAAAGAAACATGTTATATACAAAAAAAAGACCTATAAGATAAAAAAAATTATCCAAAATGGGCGTTCAACTTTTTTTTCACCTACTTTACAAAAATAAAAAAATGTGTATAAGTTATTAACGCTTTTAGACGAACAACCTGTTAATAATATTTTTATATGCCACAACATAAATCAGCAAAAAAAAGACTTCGACAGTCTGATAGAAAAAAGACAGTTAACAAAGCTGTAAAATCAAATGTTTCAACCCAACTAAAGGCAATTGATAAACTCATTAAAGATAAAAAGGTAGAGGAATCAATGGCGAAACTAAAAGTAGTTATGTCTGTATTGCATAAATCTACTAAAAAGAAAATTATGCACCTTAATAAGGCATCTAGAACTATTTCAAAACTACAAAAAGATATAACTGCAATTTCAAAATAATTTTTTTTTTCAAGCAATTTTTTTTAAAAAAAACATTTTTTTTTATTCTTCTTTTTTAACTTTTCATGCTTAAATAGTGCATCTTTTAGAGGAAGGAATTAAGTTAGTGGAAGACGAAAAGCATCAAGGTGGCATAGATGTGTCCTGGCCGAAGATCACATCTGAATTAAAAAAATCACTAGATAAAGATACCTTCCAAAACTGGATTAAACCGATTTATTTTGAGTCTTTAATTGACACTTCTCTTACTCTCTCAGTTCCAACTAGGTTTTTACGTGACTGGATAATAAAAAATTATGCTTCTGTTATTAAAAAAGCTTATATGGACCAAGGTCATAGCATTGATAAATTAGCTATACTGGTCAAAGAAAATAATAATCGAATTATTCCTGGCACAGAAGTCATCTATGAAGATAAAGATGATGACGAAGACACATATTATGATGATATTTCTGCACCATTAGATCCAAAATTTACTTTTGATAATTTTATTGTTGGTAAACCCAACGAGTTAGCATACGCAGCAGCTCAACGTGTAGCACAATCAGAAGTTGTAAGCTTTAATCCATTATTTTTGTATGGTGGTGTTGGATTAGGAAAAACACATTTAATGCATGCAGTTGCCTGGAATATAAAAAAAAGAAATCCTAAAAAAAATGTTGTCTATTTAACAGCTGAAAAATTTATGTATCAGTTTATTAAAGCTCTTAGATTTAAAAATATCATGAGTTTTAAAGAACAATTCAGATCAGTAGATGTTTTAATGATTGATGATGTGCAATTTATTATTGGTAAAGATAACACACAGGAAGAATTCTTTCATACTTTCAATACTTTAATTGACAAAAAAAGACAAATTATTATTTCAGCTGATAAATCCCCTGCTGATCTTGATGGATTAGAGGACAGATTAAAGTCCAGATTAGGCTGGGGATTAGTAGCTGATATACATCCCTTAACTTATGAATTACGATTAGGTATTCTGCAGGCTAAAGCTGAACAAAAATCTTTAAAACTAAAACAAGAAGTAATGGAATTTTTAGCAAATAAGATCACAAATAATGTTAGAGAAATGGAAGGTGCCTTGAATAGATTAGCAGTTCATGCTTCAATTCAGGACTCAGAAATATCTGTTGACCTAGTAAAAGATGTTTTAAAAGACTTACTCAGGACTAATTCAAGAAAAATTACAATTGATGAAATTCAAAAGAAAGTTGTTGAGCATTATAACATTAAGCTTTCAGATATGCATTCACCGAGAAGATCAAGGTCTGTGGCGCGTCCAAGACAAGTTGCAATGTATTTAGCTAAGTCAATCACCACAAGATCTTTACCTGAAATTGGTAGAAAATTTGGTGGCAGAGATCATACCACTGTTATTCATGCTATTAAAACTATCGAAGAAATTATGGTAAATGATCCTAACCTAGCAGAAGATATTGAACTTTTGACTAGAATATTGCAAACTTCTTAAATGGATTTTAGAGTAAGTCGAGAGGCTTTTTTAAGAGTCTTAACTCACGTTAGTTCAATTGTTGACAGTAGATCTACAATTCCAATTCTTTCTAACATTTATATAAAATGTGATAATAACCAAGTAGAAATTAGATCAACAGATATGGATATTTCCATTAGAGAATTCGTATCAACCGACTCTTCAAAAAATGGCGAAGCAACAGTAAATTCAAGAATTTTAACTGATATAATTCGTAAGACAAAAAAAAACTCTATTGTAAAATGTAAATTAGAGGGAAATAGATTAATAATAAATTCTGATAACTCAGTCTTTGAGTTAAATGCATTATCTGCAGATGAATTCCCAAAATTTGTTCCTTTAGAACAAACAAATTCATTCGAATTAACAATCTCTCAGATAAAAAGGCTTTTTAACAAAACTAAATTTGCTATATCTGCTGAAGAGACGAGATACTACCTAAATGGCATATACTTCCATACTGTTACTAACGGACCAAAGTCAACTTTGAGGTGTGTCGCTACTGACGGCCATAGACTTGCTAAAACAGAGTTAGATTTAACAAATGTTATAAATATATCTGGAATTATACTTCCTAGAAAATTTATACTTCAATTAGACCGTATTTTAGGTGATTTTGAAGGTAAGGTTAAAATAATATGTACTGATACTCAAGTGAGTCTAGAAGCAGATAATTTCATTATAATAAGTAAACTAATAGATGGAACATTTCCAGATTATGAAAAAGTTATACCTGTATCGAATGACAAATTATTACAAGTTGAGGCAGGGCCTTTTTTTAATGCCATTGATAGGGTTTCAACTGTTAATCAAGACAAAACACCAACAGTAAAGTTACAATTTGAAAATAATAGCATCAAGATAATGGCCACAAGCACTGACAGTAACAAAGGCGACGAAGAGGTTGCAGCAAATTATGCTTCAGATGGTCTTGAAATACTTTTTAATTCAAAATATATATTGGATTTACAAGATGTTGTTGAAGGAGACACTTTGATTTTAGAGTTACTAAATCAATCATCACCAGTAATAGTAAAGGACCCTAAAGATACAACAAGTTTATTTATTTTAATGCCTATGAGAGTTTAATTGCCCCCACCATTAAAGGGTATACAGCTATCGAACTATAGAAATTTCATCAACAAAAAAGAAATTTTTAACTTTGATCATACTTTGTTTAAAGGAAAGAATGCTGTTGGCAAAACAAACCTATTAGAGTCTATAAGTTTTTTAAGTCCTGGCACAGGTTTTAGAAAAGACGTGATACAAAATTTTATTTTTAAAAAACAGGAAAAGTTAGAAGCTTCTATGACCTTTGATTTTATTCACGAAGATTTAGAAAATCATTTAACTATTATATTGAGTAATAAGGATGAAAGATGGACAAAACAATATTTTTTAAATGATAAAAAAATACAACAACAAAAACTTTTAGATATTTTTCAATTATTTTGGCTAACAGAAACAGATAAGGTTTATTTTATCAAGGATGCCCAGTATCAAAGAAATACTATCAATCGAATGATTTGTTATTTTGATTCAAAGTTATTTGGTTTTCTAAGCAAATATACAATTTTAAGAAGAGAAAAAAGAAGAATATTACAATCTTCTCAAGATATTTCATGGCTAGTTTCACTGGATAAACAACTGATTGACATAGGCAGAGCAATTATTGAGATTAAAATAAAATTCCTTTCTGAATACCAAAATTTCCTATCAAGTAACAATAAACTATTTTTTGACTTTGAAATTAAGCCAAGTTTTGGCCTTATAGAGACAGAGAATTTTTTAGAAAAATTTCAAAAAGATCTCTCTGATGAGAATAAATGGCCAAATGATCATAAACTTCAATCACAACATGATCCAAAAAAATCAGTTTTTGAAATTTCACACAATCAAAAAAATATTTCTCAGCTGTCTTCTGCTCAATCTAAAATGTTAATATTAAGCCTTCTTCTTAGTTGTGCAAAATTTCTAAATCGTAACAAGATTACTATTTTTTTAATTGATGAAATATTTGATAACTTTGATATGATTAATGTTGATAAAGTTATTCAATACTGTGCAGAAAATAAATTTCAGACTTTCTTTTCAACCACTGATAACTTCACACTTCAAGGGAATATAGATAACTTAGATATTAAAGAAATATTTTAATGACAGATCAATATACAGCATCCTCGATAAAAGTTTTAAAAGGCTTAGAGGCAGTCAGAAAAAGACCAGGTATGTACATTGGTGATACCGATGATGGCACAGGTTTGCATCACATGGTTTACGAGGTACTTGATAACTCTATTGACGAGGCTTTAGGAGGTTATTGTGACAGTATTCAATTAATAATTAATAAAGATGGATCAGCTACAATTTCAGACAATGGTAGAGGTATTCCAGTTGACCAGCACAAAACTGAAAAAGTCCCAGCAGCTGAGGTAATCATGACCCAACTACATGCAGGTGGTAAATTTGACCAAAATAGCTATAAAATCTCAGGTGGTCTTCATGGGGTTGGTGTTTCTGTTGTGAATGCCTTATCAGAAAGACTATCTTTAACAATTCGCAGAAATGGCAAAATTCATACAATGGAATTTAAAGATGGTGTTACAACAAAAAAATTAAAAGAGACCGGTTCAATGAAAAAGACGGAGAGAACTGGAACAACTGTCCAATTTTGGCCATCAAAAAAAATTTTTTCCAATACAACTCTTATTCTTAAAACATTAGAAAATAGAGTTCGCCAGTTAGCTTTTCTAAACTCTAACGTACGCATTACATTATCTGATATGCGCACATCAAAAGTAGAACCTATTGAATTCTATTATCAAGGAGGTTTAACGGCATATGTGCAATTTCTTAATTCAAGAAAATCAACTTTAAATAAAATTATACCTTTTAATGGCGAGTCAAATGGAATTAAAGTTGAAGGCGCTTTACAATGGAATGATGGATACAATGAAAATATGCTCTGCTTTACTAATAACATTCCTCAAGGAGATGGAGGAACACATTTACAGGGTTTTCGATCAGCACTAACACGCTCATTAGTTGGATACTCAAATACAGTTGCAGTTGCTAAAAAAGGTAATATCACCATTTCAGGAGATGATGCTAGAGAGGGCATGACATGCGTACTATCTGTAAAGGTTCCAGACCCTAAGTTTTCATCCCAAACCAAAGATAAGCTAGTTTCGTCTGAGGTAAGACCAGTTGTTGAGAAAATAATATCTGAACAATTAAGCGCTTGGTTAGAACAAACTCCTGGGGAGGCAAAAAAGTTAGTTTCAAAAATTATTGAGGCAGCAAGTGCCAGAGAGGCAGCAAGAAAAGCAAGAGAACTTACAAGAAGAAAAAATGTATTAGAGACATCATCACTTCCAGGAAAATTAGCTGATTGCCAAGAAAAAGATCCATCAAATTCAGAATTATTTATAGTTGAGGGTGACTCAGCTGGAGGCTCAGCCAAGCAAGGCCGTGATAGGGTCACTCAGGCTATACTTCCACTAAGAGGTAAAATATTAAATGTGATTAAAGCAAATCCTCATAAAATTTTAGAAAATAATGAAATCTCTGCACTTATAACAGCCATCGGTGCTGGATATGGTAATCCACCAAAAGATAAAGAATACAATCCTTCTGATTATTTCAATCCTGAATCAATGCGATATCATAAAATTGTTATAATGACAGACGCTGATGTTGATGGAAGTCACATAAGAACGCTGCTACTCACATTTTTCTATCAATTCATGAGAGATATTATAACCACAGGTCGTTTATATATTGCTCAGCCACCCCTATATAAAGTAAAAAAAGGAAATGCTGAAAATTACTTGTTAGATGATAGAGAGTTAACAAAGTTTTTATTGTTAAATAACAAGGATGATATCGATTTTAACATTTATAATAAAAAGAAAAAAATTCAGTTAAAAGAGGAACAGTTAAACGAATTAATAGATTTAGCTTCTCGTGCAAATTCTGCTTATCAAAACTTAGATCTTACATATTTAGATGCAAAGTTTTTTGATCAAATTCTAAATACAGGATTATTTTTTCAGGATTTTCATCCAAATAAGATAGAAAAGTCAGAATTTAAAATTTTCTTATCGAATTTAAATCAAGTTTATAAATCAGAAAATATTAAATTTACATTTCAAAGTATGATTAGTAATGAATTAGTTTTTTTACAAGAAAAAGAGGGCTACAATAAAATCATAAAGGTCGCTCTGGATAAATTATTACATTTAAGAGAGTTTATTTCTTCAGACAGCATATCTCTTTATAATAAAATGGGTTTTGCAAAATCCACAGATACTTATTTTGGTATTTCTAAACTTTCTTCAAAAGAAAGCTTTAATTGTAATGGACTGGTTGAATTTTTTACCACTCTTTTTGAAATGAGTAAAAAAGGCCAATCAATTAGCCGTTATAAAGGTTTAGGTGAAATGAACCCTGATCAATTGTGGGAAACAACATTGGATCGAACTAATAGGAAATTGCTTCAAGTTAAGCTCGAAGACCAAATCAATGCTGAAAGACAGTTGATCATGCTGATGGGTGATGATGTGACTGATAGAAAAAACTTTATTCAAGATAATTCAGTCAAAGTAGCAAATTTAGATATTTAGTTGAATAATCAAAAAAACTTTCTTTTTGTTAATTCTTCAGATTTTTTAATTATACGTGCAATTGCTTTTGGAGGTCAGGCCGCCACTTTATTTATAACACAGTATTTTTTCGAAATTTCTAAGACAGTAGCAATGAGCTCTTGGATAATAGCTTTTATCTTAATGGCTAGTATTCTCTTAGGATTTTATTTAAATAAAGGAGATAAAATTATTTCTGAAAAACAAGTCTTCTTATTTTTATGTTTTGATATTGTTCAAATTTCAAGTTTGATTGCTTTAAATGGTGGACACACTAATCCTTTTATATTTATTATCTTAGCTCCTATTGCTATTGCAGCATCATATCTCACGATAGAAAGAATAATAATTATCTTAAGTTTAGCATTAGTTTGTTTTGCTTTGATATTTAACTTTTATATTAATCTTCCTTTGTCTGTGCATCCTAATATTAATTTTACATACAGCCTAGCTATTATGATTTCTTTATTCATAAGTAGTATTTTTTTAGTTTTTTATCTTTATTACTTTTCATTAAATTACAAAAGCACCCAAAAAGCATATGAGTTAGCTAGTAAACAACTTCAAAATGAAAAAGAGCTTTTAAAAGTTGGAGGTTTAGCAGCTGCAGCTGTTCATGAATTAGGCACACCACTGAATACCATAAATTTAATTGTTGATGATTTAAAAAAAGATCAAAAATTAAAAGATGATTATGGGAAAGATATTAAAACTCTATTATTAGAGTTAGACAGGTGTAAGGAAATACTAAAAGAGCTCTCAACAAATCCAGAGTCAAAAGAACTCTCTTCTGAAATTACAAATATGTCATTAGATGCGTACGTGCAATCTTTATGTGATCAATTTTCTAATAACTATCGAGCTGTGAAATTAGATTACAGATCTGATGAAAACTCTAAAAATATTAACATTAAAATCACACCCGAACTGAACATAGCAATGAATAATATTATAAAAAATGCCATAAGTTTTGCTTATAGACAAATATTAGTAATTTCAGAGACATCGAAAAATTCTTATTCCATCAAAATCAGAGATGATGGCCCTGGTTTTGATAAGAAGTTTATAGCTAATTTTGGAAAACCATTCTATTCTAGCAGACCTGAAAAAGGGGTAAATATGGGCCTCGGCCTATTCATAACAAAACAAATGATTGAAAATCTAAATGGCGAAATATTAGTACAAAGTAATGATGGAGCAGAAGTAACTTTAACATGGCGGATTTAGAGCAAAATACATTAGTCAAAGATAAAACACTTTTTATTATTGAGGATGACAAACCCTTTCGTGAGCGTTTAACTACCTCATTCCAACGTAAAGATTTCACAGTTACAGCAGCAGCTTCGAAAAAAGAGGCCTTAGATGTTTTAGCTGGAAATAGTTTTAATTATGCCATCGTTGATCTTCGTTTAGGAGATGGTTCAGGGCTCGATGTGATTAAGGTGATTAAGGAGCAAAATCCAGAATGTAGAACAGTAATGTTGACAAGTTATGGCAACATAGCTACAGCTGTTTCCTCTGTTAAATTGGGTGCTGATGATTACTTAACTAAACCTGCAAACATAGATGATATCGAAAAATCTTTAATGTCTGCTACTGCTACATCCTTGCCCCCACCACCTGAGAACCCAATGTCTGCTGATAGAATTAGATGGGAACATATTCAAAGAGTTTTTACACAGTGTAACCGTAATGTTTCTGAAACTGCTAGAAGACTAAAAATGCACAGAAGAACTCTCCAAAGAATTTTGAATAAGCACGCTCCTAAAGAATAGAAACTCACTATAATCTTTGTTATTCTGCTTATAATGTCTAAGCCAAGACTAATACTTGTTGATGGTTCCGGATATATTTTCCGAGCTTATTACGCCTTACCCCCAATGAATAATTCTAAGGGCATCCCCACAAATGCAGTTTATGGGTTTTGCAATATGATGCTTAGACTTATTGAAGAGCATCCAAATGACAAAATACTAATCATTCTTGATGCAGGAAGGAATACTTTTCGAAATACTTTATTTCCCGAATACAAAGCAAATCGTGGTGAGGCACCAGAAGATTTGATTCCTCAATTTAGTATTATTCGTGAAGCTATTGACGCGTTTGGCTTAGATGTTATTGAAAAAAAAGACTTTGAGGCCGATGATGTTATAGCAAGTTACGTTAAATATGGTGAAGACAATAAGATACCCACCACAGTATTTAGTTCAGACAAAGACCTTTTTCAACTGCTATCAGCTAATAATCGCATCATGGATCCAATGAAAAATATTGAAATTGACGAAGCAAAGGTAATGGAAAAATTTGGTGTTGGCCCTGACAGGATTACAGATGTGCAGGCTTTAATAGGTGATAGTGTTGATAATATTCCTGGTGTTCCTGGTATTGGACCAAAAACAGCTTCTAAATTAATTAATGAATTTGGTTCTTTTGAGGACCTTCTGGCAAATAAAGAAAAAATATCAAATGAAAGAATTAAAAATCTTATTCATGATCATGAAGAAAAAGCAAAAATAAGCCACCAACTAGTAATTCTAAAAAATGATCTTGAACTACCTATTACAATCGAAAAGTTAAAAGATTTTGACGACTCACCAAAACTTAATGACTTTTTCAAAAAATATGAATTCAAATCATTAATTAGGAACAGCGCTCATGAAACAAAACCGCATGCAGCCAAAAAAAACTTAGAATTTAAATCACTTATTAAGACAAAAGATATAATCGAATATCTAAAGTCTCTTCAATCTGAAAAAACCTTAGCGATAGATTTAGAGACAGATAGTTTAGACGTCAATGAAGCAAATATCATTGGCATTTCATTAGCTAACGCACAGCAAGCTTATTACCTACCTTTTAAATCACCTGAAAATGAAATATCTGAGACAGATCAAAAAAAAATATTAAAAGAGCTGAATTTATTATGTGAAGATCCTTCAATTTTAAAGATTTTTCATAATGCTAAATACGATAGTGTAATTTTAAAACGCTTTAACGTAAATACTATTTCTTTTCAAGATACCTTATTAATGTCTTTTTTTGTCAATAACGGTTTAACAAAACATAATCTTGAGGATTTGTATTATTATTATTTTGGTGAAGAAAAAGAAAAATTTAAAGATGTCATTAAAAATGAGTCTAAAAGAAATTATAAAGATTTTTCTGAAGTGCCTTTACAGTCTGCAACAAATTACGCTGCTCATGATGCTTATGCCACTTATAAATTATATGAAACATTACACTATCAAATCTTAGATGCCCCCGATAGTTATATATATTTTGATATCGATAAAAAATTAAGCTTAGTTCTTCAACAAGTTGAAAGCAACGGTTGTAAGATTGATCTAAAATTTTTAACAAAACTGGAAAAAGATCTAAATAAAGAAATTGAAAAAATTGAACAGAAAATTTTCAAAATCGCAGGTGAGGAATTCAATATTGGTTCACCAAAACAACTTACCGAAATCTTCAAGAAACTTGACGTGAAGGTAACAAAAAAAACAAAAGCAGGAGACTTTCAAACTAATGTCAAAGTCTTAGAACAATTAGAGTCTGAGGGAGTAGAGATTGCCTCGTATATTCTACAATGGCGTCAATACTCCAAGCTCGTGTCGACCTATACATCTTCTTTAGCTGAACATGCTGACAATAACGACCGAGTTCACAGTACATTTAATATTGCAGCAACTATTACGGGTAGATTAAGTTCATCTGAACCTAATTTACAAAATATCCCCATTAGAACTGAGATTGGAAAGAAAATTAGGACAGCATTTATTGCAGAAAAAGATCATGAATTATATAGCTTTGATTACTCTCAAATCGAACTTCGTGTGCTTTGTGAAGCGTGCGAAGACCCTAATTTATTAAAGGCTTTTCAAGAGGATCAAGACATTCATCAAAGCACAGGCCAATTAGTTTTTAACAAAAAAACAATTAATGCTAATGATCGAAGAATGGCCAAGATTATTAATTTTGGAATAATCTATGGAATTAGCCAATATGGTTTAGCTAAACAGTTAGGTGTTAGCAATGCTGAAGCAAAGCTTTTCATAGATAACTATTTTCAAAAATTTCCAAACATTAGTGATTTTATGAAATCAACTACCGATAAAGCAAAAAAACTTGGCTACGTTGAAAACCTTTTTGGAAGAAAGTCTCACATTAAAGACATCAATGCTAAAAATTTTATGCTCCGATCTTTTGCAGAAAGACAAGCTATCAATGCACCTATTCAAGGCACAGCATCTGAGTTAATTAAAATTGCAATGTTGGATATTCATAGCTATTTAGAGAAAAATAAATGTAAATCTAAAATGACATCACAAGTCCATGATGAGCTTTTATTTGAAATTCATAAAAAAGAAAAAGATATTATTCCACAAATAACTAAGTTGATGGAAACATCACATCAAAAATACAAATCTTTTAAAACTCCTATAAAAGTCGACTTCGGTGGTGGCTTGAACTGGGGATTAGCTCACTAATTAAAACTAAAAATCATCGTCAGGTTTATTAAACGCCATCCAACGTTCTAGCTCATGGTAGCCACCAATTTTTTCACCGTTAATTATGATTTGGGGAAATGTTTTGGCAGTTGGAAATATTTCAAAAAACTGATCACGGCTGTAATCCTCATCAAGCATTAATACTTGGGGATTATGTGAGGATAAAACTGCCTTGGCTTTAGTGCAAAAAATACAGTTGTCTTTACTATATATTTTGACTTCCACTTAGAAAGACTCGTCAAAAGACAAAGAACGATCTGTTGGACGCTGGTATTCAGATACCCTTTTCTCGAAGAAATTAGTCACATTTTGAACATCAAGAGCTCTCATGAAATCAAAAGGGTTTTCAGTATTAAATACCCTTTCAAATCCAAAAAGATCAGCAATTCGATCTGAAACAGCCTCAATATACATACACATCATTTCCTTGTTCATACCAATTAGATCAACAGGAAGTGCATCAGTAACAAATTCTTTTTCAAACTCCACTGCTTCTCTGACTATTTCTTCGAACTCAGACTGTGCGACAGGACCAGGGATTAAATCCATCGATTTAATATCTTCATCTGACAAGGTTCCTTTATTAAACTTTTCACTTAATGTTTTAAACATCAAAGCTGAGAAACTGAAGTGCATTCCTTCATCTCTGGCTATCCAGTCATTTGATAAGGCTAAGCCTGGAAGTAAACCTCTTTTTCTAAAGTAATAGATGGCACAAAAGGATCCAGCAAAAAATAAACCTTCAACTAAACCAAAGGCAATTAAGCGTGTTAATAAATTTTGGTTCCCATTCAGCCATTTTGAAACCCACTGTGCTTTTTTATTAATACAAGGAACGTTTTGAATAGCAGAAAATAGCTTATCTTTTTCTGATGGGTCCTCTACATAAGCTTCAATCTGTAAACCATACATTTCTGCGTGAATAGACTCATTCAGCATTTGCATGGTGATAAACAATCGAGACTCAGGAATTAAAATTTCATTATAAAATCTAGATGCTAGATTTTCATTTATCATTGCCTCTGAATTTGCAAAAAATGCAAGTACATGTTTGATAAAATGTATTTCCCCTTCTCCTAGTGTTTTTAGATCTCTTAAATCATCTTGAAGAGACACCTCCTCGGGTGTCCAAAATGCTTGAACGTGTTGCTTGTAACGATCGAAAATTTCTTGGTGTTGAATAGGGAAAATTGATTTGCATCCTTTAGATATCATGACTTGCTCCTTAAATTAAATTGATTGAAAATCTTACGCACTACATGTTACACAATCTTCGGGTTCATTAGATTGCGCCTCTTTGACATAAGACTCTTTTGCTTTTTTTTCAGAAGACACCGTTACTTTAACTGCGTCTACGGCTGATCGGCTTCGCAGGTAATACATGCCTGTTTTTAAGCCTTTTTTCCATGCATACATGTGCATGGAGTTTACTTTTCCAAAAGTAGGTGTTGCCAACCATAAGTTCATGGATTGGGTTTGGTCAATAAACGGCGCTCTATCAGCTGCCATATCTATAACTGTTTTTTGAGATGTTTCCCAAACAGTTTTATAAACATCTTTTAAGTCTTCAGGAAATCCTTCAATATTTTGTACAGAACCATTTTCCAAAATAATTTGATCACGTAATTCTTTGCTCCATAAGTTTCTCTTCATAAGTTCTTTAACAAGGTGACGATTTACTAATAAAAATTCACCTGAGAGAGTTTGTCTTTTATAAATGTTTGATGTTTGTACTTGGAACGTTTCAGTATTTCCTAGGATAATACCAGTGGAGGCTGTAGGCATACATGCAGTGGTCAAAGAGTTTCGAACACCATGCTTTTGGATTTTCTCCATTAATCCCTTCCAGTCCCACATACTTGACGGTTTCACACCCCAAAGATCAAATTGGAATTTCCCTTCAGATAGAGGGGATCCTTTAAAAGTAGAGTAAGGCCCCTTATCAGTAGCAAGTTCCATTGACGCTTCTAAAGCTCCAAAATAAATTGTCTCAAAAATTTGTTTATTAATTATTTGCGCTTGAACAGAGTCATAAGGAAGATTCATTTTAAAATAAACATCTGCTAAACCCTGTATACCAAGACCAATAGGGCGGTGACGACTATTTGAGTTTTCAGTTTTATTAGTAGGATAGAAATTTATATCAATAACTTGATCTAAATTCTTAGTCGCCAGTTTTGCAACTTGATATAAGTTTTGATAATCAAATTTACTTTCATCAGTTACAAATTTTGGTAATGCAATTGACGCAAGGTTACAAACAGCAGTTTCATCTTTTTCAGAATACTCCACTATCTCTGCACAGAGATTAGAAGATTTAATAACACCAATATTTTTTTGGTTAGACTTATTATTAACAGCATCTTTGTAAAGCATGTATGGCTGACCAGTTTCAATTTGGGCTTCGATTATTTTAGACATTAAAGCTCTTGCCTTTATTCTTTTTAAGTCAGGCATTTCATTTTCATATTTTGTATAAAGATCAACAAACTCCTTGCCATATGTATCCGATAAACCAGGGCATTCGTGTTCACTCATTAGAGTCCAATCGGCATCTTCTTCGACTCTTTCCATAAATAAATCAGGGATCCATAAGGCATAGAATAAGTCTCTGGCTCTAAATTCTTCAGCTCCAGTATTTTTTCTAAGCTCTAAAAAGGACTCAATATCTGCATGCCATGGCTCCAAATAGACAGCAAAAGAACCCTTTCTTTTACCTCCACCCTGATCAACAGACCTTGCTGTTTCATTAAATATTTTAAGGAAAGGTATCAATCCATTAGACTTGCCATTGGTTGACTTAATACGGCTACCGCCACCTCTAATGTTATGGGCATGAAGACCAATGCCACCAGCGGTTTTTGAAATTAAAGCGCAGTCTTTTACAGTATTAAAAATCCCTTCGATAGAGTCATCTTCCATTCCAATTAGAAAACAGGACGACAATTGTTGCATCTTCAAACCACTATTAAATAGAGTGGGGGTTGCGTGTGTGTAGAAACCTTGAGATAGGCTGTCATAAGTTTTCTTAACTTGATAAAAATCAAACTTATCTCCGGACACACATAAAGCGACTCTCATCCATAAATCCTGAGGTCTTTCTGCTGTTTTATTGTTTGATTGTAAAAGATAAGCTCTAAACAAAGTAGTCAATGCAAAATAATCAAAGTAATAATCACGATCGTAGTCAATAATTTTTTCAATCTCTTCAGCGTTAGCTTTAACTTTTTCATAATATTCATCGCGCAATAAACCATCCTCATAAAGATTTTTTGTTGCAATAATAAAACCTGGTGTTTCTTTATGTAGAGCATTAGCTTTAATCCTCCCAGCTAGATATGAGTAATCGGGATGTTCAACTGTCAGAGCAGCAGCTGTTTCTGCTAAGTAAGTGTCAATTTCATTTGTTGTGATACCATCGTAAAGACCTTGAATTGCCTTTTGAGCAATTGTAATAGGATCTATTTCTAAACCGTTTGATAAAATAGAAATACGATTTGTAATTTTTTCTAAAGAGATATCCTCTTTGTTACCATCTCTTTTGGTAACAGCCATTGTGGATACTTTGGCACCAATTTGTTCATTCAGTTGAGCAGTCTTATAACGTTGGTTAGCTCTTTGTTCTCTGTAGAGTACATAGGCGCGAGCTACTTTATGATGTTCACCCCTCATGAGGGCTAATTCCACTTGGTCTTGGATATCCTCGATATGAATCATATCACCGTTTGCAATGCGTCTAGTTAGAGCCGCGGTGACTGTTTCAGTTAACACTGAAACATTTTTGTCAATTTGTTTGCTATCACGAAGATCAGTTTGTGCCAAAAATGCTTTTCTTATGGCATTTGCAATTTTGTCAGATTTAAAAGGTGTTATCGATCCATCACGCCTTACAACACTGAGACTTAGCAGGTTAATTTCTTCGTTTTGCTTATTTATAACTGTGTTTTTTGTTGAATTTTCAAGTGATTCTGCGTTATTTGTTTCCATTCTTCCTACCAAGTTTAAGTGTACTTTTTTGAATAATCACTAGATGTAGTGTTTATTGCCTAGTGACTATACAATCTATAGACAATCTTAGTCAATTTATTTTGTATTAAATTCTGAAAAGCCAATAAATTCAATTGGAAATTAAAGATTCAATTAACAAGTAATTTGAAAATATTCACAGGTTTTTATCAAATTTTCCAAAACTACGAATATCTCTTAAAAAATATTATTTAGGTCCTTTTTTAAAAGCCCTGATTCTGACCTGATTCGCATTTTGCACATTAAAAACAATTCACATTTATGTTCAACTTTCATAAGGAATTCAGGATTTTTTAATAGATCTCTGTTTAAAATCCCTTACTTTCATGTGGTGAAAAAAATTCTAGGGGTAGGAACTGCTTTGGTTGATGTCATATGCCAGGTAGAGGACAGTGTCATCAATAATTTGAAATTAACTAAAGGCTCTATGACATTGATTGAGGAGTCTCAAATTAAGGAAATTAGGTCAAATTTCGAAAATCCATTAATTACTTCGGGTGGATCAGTATGTAATACTATCCATGAATTAAACTTTGGCTCTCATGAGGCAAGTTTTTACGGCAAGGTCAATGATGATGAGTATGGAAATGCTTTTGTTCAAGATTTACAAAAAGAAAATATCTCGTTTAAAGGTGTCTCCAATAAAACAGATCTTCCAACTGGCTGCTGTAATATTTTAGTTTCACCCGATGGTGAAAGAACAATGGCTACACACATAGGAATAGGTTCACAATTAAATCCAGACGAAGTTAATGAGGATATACTCAATTCAATTGATCATGTGTACATGGAGTCATATCTTTGGGATCATGAACTAACAAAAAAAACACTCAAAAAATTTTCAGATATTGCAAAATCAAAAAACATAGAAATATCTCTTTCATTGTCAGACCCTTTTTGTGTTGATCGACACAGAGATGAATTAAAAAATTTTATAACTGATAATGTAGATTTAGTTTTTTGTAATTTTGATGAAGCAAAGATGTTTACACAATCTGATTCAATGGCAGATGTGAGTTCTTTTTTTAAAAATTTTGTAAAAAAAATTGTTATGACCTCTGGTGCTGAGGGTGCATATTATTTTTTTGAAGACGATGTAAAACATCAATCTGCTCAAAAAATAGAAAATGTTTTGGACACAACAGGTGCTGGAGATAATTTTGCTGCAGGATTTTTAGATTTTTACTTATCTGGAAAACCTGTCGATGAAGCGCTTAAAAATGGTAATAGAAAGGCTGAAGAAGTTATTCAGCAGCTGGGACCAAGGATAAAAAGAGCTTGATAATGAAGAATAAATCATATTTTATTTTAAATAGTCTATCTAAAAGGAGGGTTAAGTGGATTACAAAGTAAAAGATATTTCCCAACATGAATTCGGGAGACAAGAAATTGAAATAGCAGAAACTGAAATGCCAGGATTAATGGCTATTCGTGAACAATATGGAGAGTCAAAACCGTTGGCTGGAGCTAATATTATGGGTTGCCTTCACATGACCATCCAAACTGCTGTCTTAATTGAAACGCTTGTAGCACTTGGCGCCAAATGTCGATGGAGTTCTTGCAACATTTACTCTACTCAAGACCATGCAGCTGCTGCGATTGCCCAAAGTGGTACACCTGTTTTTGCCTGGAAGGGTATGAATGAAGAGGAATTTTGGTGGTGTATTGATCAAACAATTGAGGCAGATGGGTGGAAGCCTAATATGATCCTAGACGATGGCGGAGACTTAACACTTCGAATGCACGAGAAGTACCCTGAGCTATTAAAAAATGTAAGAGGACTATCTGAAGAAACTACCACAGGCGTTCTTCGTTTAGAGCAAATGGCATCCAAAGGAACTCTTCAAGTTCCTGCTATAAATGTGAATGACTCGGTAACAAAAAGTAAATTTGATAATTTATACGGTTGTAAGGAGAGTTTAGTAGACGGTATTCGAAGAGGAACTGACGTAATGATGGCTGGTAAAGTTGCTGTTGTTGCTGGGTTTGGAGATGTTGGAAAAGGTAGCGCAGCTTCATTAAGAGGGGCCGGGGCTAGAGTTCAAGTAACAGAAGTTGATCCTATTTGTGCACTTCAAGCAGCAATGGAAGGCTATGAGGTTGTCACTATGGATGATGCATGTAAGTATGCTGACATATTTGTAACTGCAACAGGCAACAAAGATATCATTACCCAAGACCATATGAGAGAAATGAAAGACCGAGCAATTGTCTGTAATATTGGACACTTTGATAATGAAATTCAAATAGATGATTTGCAAAACTATAAATGGGAAGAGATAAAACCTCAAGTTGACCAAGTAACATTTCCGGATGGTAAGAAGCTAATAATTCTTTCAAAGGGAAGGTTAGTGAACCTAGGTAATGCCACTGGCCATCCTAGTTTTGTGATGAGTGCATCATTCTCAAATCAGGTTTTAGCTCAAATCGAAATTTGGGAGAATTACAAAAACTATGAAAATAAAGTCTATGTCCTTCCTAAAAAATTAGATGAAATGGTTGCAATGTTTCATTTACAAAAAGTTGGTGCTAAACTGACTGAAATGTCCAAGGAACAAAGCGATTATTTAGGAGTTGAGCAACAAGGTCCATTTAAGAAAGATACATATAGGTACTAAAATGAGAAAAAATTATATTTTTACATCTGAGTCAGTGTCTGAGGGACATCCAGATAAAGTTTCTGATAGAATTTCTGATGCAGTTGTCGATCATTTTATCTCCAAAGACCCATTTGCTAGAGTCGCTTGTGAAACATTAACAACAACCAACAAAGTTGTTTTATCTGGTGAAGTAAGAGGACCAGTCCAAGAAGACAAAGATGAAATTATTTCAAAAGTAAGGGAGTGCATAAAAGACATCGGCTATGAGCAAGATGGTTTTCATTGGCAAACCGCAGATATCCAATATTTACTTCACGGACAATCTGCAGATATTGCAATGGGTGTAGACTCATCATCTGACAAAGACGAGGGGGCAGGTGACCAAGGAATTATGTTTGGATACGCTTGTACGGAAACACCTGAACTGATGCCAGCACCAATTTTTTATTCTCATAAAATCTTAGAGATAATGGCTAAGGGAAGAAAAGACGGTAGCTTAAAAGGATTAGAGCCTGACTCAAAAAGCCAAGTAACTCTTAAATACGTTGATGGTAAACCAAGTGCAGTTACATCTGTTGTGATATCAACACAACATGCTGACGGATTGTCTCCTGCTGATGTTAAAGAAATAGTAAATCCAGCATTAAAAGAATCTATCCCTGAAGAGTTATTAAAAAATTTAGATGATAAAGAATACTACGTAAACCCAACAGGTAATTTTGTAATTGGAGGTCCAGATGGTGATACAGGATTAACAGGAAGAAAAATTATTGTCGACACCTATGGTGGTGCAGCACCTCACGGTGGAGGGGCTTTCTCTGGAAAAGATCCTACAAAAGTCGATCGCTCTGCTGCTTATGCTTCACGATACTTAGCAAAAAATATTGTTGCTGCCGGTTTATGTGATCAGTGCACTATCCAGTTGTCTTATGCAATCGGTGTAGCCAAACCATTGTCAATATATGTGAATACTCAAGGCACTAATAAAATAGATGAAGCAAAAATTGAGTCTGCGATACCTGACATTATGAATCTTTCTCCAAGAGGAATCAGAGAGAAATTACAGTTAAATAAGCCAATTTACGAACAAACAGCAGCTTACGGTCATTTTGGTAGAACACATGACAGCTCTTCAGGAGCTTTTTCATGGGAAGCTCTAGATTTAGTGTCCGATTTCAAATCGCTAGCTTAATTGAGTTTGAGATTTGCAGTCTCAAATGAAATTGAGTTAAAACCTTTAGCTAGAAATATATCTAGGTCTCTATCTAAAAACCAGATTATTTTTTTTGAGGGAGAGGCCGGTTCTGGTAAGACAACTTTAATTAGATATATCTTAAGTGAAATTAGCAAGTCAGAAAAAAAAACTTTTTCCTTCCAAGGGAGCCCCACGTATCAAAGAGAACATATTTACAATTTTAATAAGTTTAATATTATTCACTTTGATTTTTATCAAGTTCAAAATAACAAACTAGATTTGGATGAGTATTTTAATGATAATTGTGTTCTTATTGAGTGGCCATTAGAAAATCTTATTAAAAGATATAATCATATGGCTTTATCTATTAATATTTTGGTTACTGGTGAGAAAAGAAATATAGAGATAAAATCAAGTAATAAAAAATGGCTTCACAAAATAAAATAAATCTAATCAAAATAAAAAACCACCTTCAAAACAAAAATTTTAAAATAGGGGGCTTTTTAAATTTCAAGTCTGATGCATCAGAAAAAATTTTCAAATTATGTAAAACAGCAAATCAATCATTGCTTGTCCTTTCTTTTTTAAACAAACCTAGCGATTATAAAAAATATATTAAAGCAACTGATATTTTAATTTCTCAAAATGTTAATACACCAAAAATAATTGACCAAAGTAATTTATATAAGTTTGTAATCATGGATTATTTCCCTATTACAAATGCATCAAAATATTTCCAAAAACCACAAATTAAAAAAATACTTCCATTGGCTGTGAGAGCTCTTACAAATCTTCAAAAACCCAAGAAAAAGTTTTCAGGCGTTCAAGTAAAATCACAAAATAATTTACTCAAGGATGCATTGAACGGTATTGAGACTTTTATTGACCACTATGATCATAAGATCCAAATTGGTTTTTATCTCAATAAACTTGTGAAAGTATCTTTGAAAAAAAGTACTGAAAAATATAGAAAATTTAAGCCAACTTTAACTCACGGTGATTTTTTTTTAGATAATTTAATTTATTACAATCAAAAAGTTTATGTTATTGATCATCAAGATACTCACTACAACCATCCATTATTAGATATTTCTTCATTGATTTTTGATGCTAGGAGATCTTATTCTACCAAAGTCGAAGATAAATTATTGAAGCTTTATGCAAGAAGAATGAAACTTAATCTCAAGCAGCTTAGGTCAGACATTCATATGATTAGTCTTTTACGTAATCTGAGAATTCTTGGTAATTGGGTGCAATTATATAATGCTGGAAAACCAAAATATCTTAAAGTCTTTAGAAAAAATACATGGGCTCAAATATTTAAACATGTCGAATATTTAAGACTTTGGGATTTAAGAGAAATATTTATGGAGATATATAACAAAACAAGTTAAATGGACGCTCTAATATTAGCTGCAGGTTATGGAATGCGAATGGATAACTTAACCAAAGATATCCCTAAACCCTTATTAAAAATAAAAAATAAAACACTTATTAGCTATGCAATCGATCTCATTAAAAACATGTCATTTGATAAAATTTATATCAATACCCACTATAAACATAATATATTAGAAAGATTTATCTCTGAAAATTACCCTGATATTACAATTTCTTATGAAGAAACTATCTTAGGAACAGGAGGTGGTATAAAAAACATACAAACAAACGATACAGTAGTTCTAAATACAGATAATTTATGGGACCAGTCCTTTGAAAATGAATTAGAAAAGTCAATCAAATTTTTTGATGAAAATAAAAGCTTTGATAGCGTCCTTCTTATAAATTCTAAAAATAATAATTTTGATCTTGAAGTAAATAATGAAGGGCTTATTAACTTTCCATCAAAACTATGCAATACTTCATTTCAAGGTTGTCATATTATTAGAAAAAACTCTTTGCATCCTTACCCTGAAATTTTTAACATTCAAGACTTTTGGAAAGATTGTTCGTTAAATGAAAAAATCTATGGATATGAGACTACTAAAATCAATGCTCATGTTGGGACTAAAGATGAGTATTTGAAATACAAATAATAATAACCATATTAAATATATGACAGTTGAACAAATAAGTGACGATGAATTTAATCAAAAAGTTCTTGAAGGATCAAAAGATAAGCCTGTTTTGGTAGATTTTTGGGCTGAGTGGTGTGGTCCATGTAAGGCTATTGCTCCTATTTTGGATAATTTAGCCTCTGAAATGGGCGATAAGATATCTATAAAAAAAATTAATATAGATGAAAATCCTCAAGCACCAGCAAACTTTAGTATTAGGAGTATACCCACAATGATACTCTTTAAAGATGGATCAATGGCTGATGCAAAGATTGGCTTAGGCTCAGAAGCGGACTTAAGAAGTTGGATTAACAGTAAACTTTAGAAGAAATTCATCTCAGAACACGCTTTATCAAATGAGATTTTATTTCCAATAAAATTTTTTCCCCTTTCACCTTGAAAAGCATCCTCAACATATTTATCCCATTCAATTTTTGGTATTCCAATTTCATTTAAATTTAATGGTGCTTCAAGAATTCTCAATGTCTCAGATAGTCTTTTTGAACTCTCAATGAGATCGACATTATAAATTTTTTCTAGGGATTTTTCTGTTTTTTCATCTTGGCCAATCAGACTCCTCATTATTGTCGGCAAGGTAAAAGAACAAGCTATTCCATGTGGAACATTAAAATTTATTGTTATCGGGTATGAAATATTATGTGCTATTGCAGTTTTAGTATTTGAAAAAGCTAGACCTGCATGAACACAAGCTTTAGCCATTAAAGTTCTCAACTCTATGTTTTTTAAATCATTTACAAGTTTTGGAAGAGTATCGATCACGGTTTGAGCACCTGCAATTCCATGAAATGTTGAAATCGGATTTGAGTTTACATTCCAAATGCTTTCTAAGGAGTGGGACAATGCATCAAGACCAGTAGAAATAGTCAGATTTTTTGGCTTGTTGATCATTAACTTAGGGTCAATAACTGATATTTCAGGATATAAAGATTTATCTGCTAATGAAAATTTACTTTTATATTCTTTATCCCAGACTGTAGCCCAACAAGTAAGTTCACTTGATGTGCCCGAAGTAGTAGGTATAGCTATAATTTTTTTTGGATCTTGAACGTAAGCTGATTTTTTATTTCTTACAAAATCATTTAAATATTTATTTTCACCTTTAAAAGCCGCAAGTAATTTGGCCGTATCCATGACAGAGCCGCCCCCAAGAGCAACAACTGTATCAATTCGACTTTCTATTTTTGAAAATTTTTCCCCTGCAGAAATTAAATCTTGATAGTCTGGATTTGGTTGAACATCATCAAAGATTTCTAGAGGCTTATTTGATAAATTGTTAAAAAACTCTCTATACGTATCAAAGTTATAATCAGGATGGGTAACAAGAATGTACTTTCGATTACTTATCATATGTTCAATTTCATTAAATTTTTCCGAACCAAAAATAACATTTACTGGATTATAATATTCCCACATAAGATTTAGAGATTTTTAACAGCTTTTGAGAGAATTTGCATTTTTTGTTTTGCTTGATTTCTATCAAAAAACCCTAGACCACAATCAGGAGCAGCAATTAATCTTTCCTCATCAATATGCTCAAGAACTTCTCTGATCCTTTTTTGAATTTCCTCGACACTTTCCATACGACTTTTAGCTACATCAATCAAACCCATAATAACTTTGGTTTTTTTAAATTTTTCTAATAAATTTAAATCTAAAGGTCGGTGAGAGTCTTCCAAAGAAACTTCGTCTATACTAGAGTCTTCAACTAAGTCAGCAATTTTATCATATGCATCTAGGTCTGCTTTTTTGTAGTGTTCTGAGTCAAGCGAGTTAGGATAACCGCAGCAAATATGACAAGCTTTTTGAGTTTCTTTTAGTATTCCATGCATTGCTCTTTCTAAGTTTTCCATACCATAATCGTGTGTTTCTTCTGGTTTTCTGGCGAACACTGGTTCATCAATTTGAATGTATTGACAACCAGCTTCGGATAGAGCCTTAACTTCATTACTAATACATAAAGCTAGATCATAACCCATTTTTTTGGGATCATTATAATAGTCATCAGCAATGGAGTCAGTTATTGTCATAGGACCAGGTATAGTTATTTTCACTGGGTTATTAGTAAACTGCTGTGCAGATTTCCAATCATCTACTAATCGTAATGATTTATTTGAAACTTTACTTGTAATTGTTGGGAGTGTTGCTTCAAAAGCTCCTTTCCTGACTGATTTAGTCGTTAAGTGTTCAAAGCTTACCCCATTAAAAAATCTCAATTGATAAAAAATATAGTTTTCTCGCCTTACTTCACCATCTGTGGGGATATCTATTCCGCTACTTGTCTGATCAAGAATTACTTCTTCAATAGCTTTTAAGAATAGTTTTTCTTTTTCCTCATCTTTCTCTTCATATACTTTATGGTCTTCACTTTTGGGATCCCAATTTGATAACAATCCCTTGGATTGTTTTTTTTCTTCGTCAGATTTATCTTGGAGAAACCAATCTCTTATAGGTGTGTAATTAGGTTTTGGATAAGCTCCAATAGTTGTAGTTTTGATGCTCATAAAAAAAAACAGCAGCCAGTATACTAGCTGCTGTTTAAAAATCTAATGATAAACGGAATTGAAAAGACCTACATTAAGTCTTCAATTTCCTCCATCATTTCTTCCTGAAGATCGGCCATGTCGTCGGCGTCACCTGTAGCAATGGTCTCAGTATAGTCATAGATTACCTGAGTCACAGCAAGACCGTTTTCTCCAGGATATGCGAACCAATCAGCTAACAAAGGCAGCTGATTAACAGCAGTTAACTTGTTGGGGTTTGCATCATAAAAATCACCTAACAGGTCATTTGCAGCTTTGTTAGGAGGAACGTAACCTGTTGTTTCTGCAACAGCAGCTGCTCCTACACCTGATGTGATAAACTTTAAAAATGTCCATGCCGCTTGTACTCTTTCAGGATCATCTGATGTAGTAACTAACATCGCTGCGTTACCACCGGCAGGTAGTCTAGCTGGAGTTCCACCATTAACACCAGGTATTCCTGGGAAAGGCGCAGTCTTTAGTTCAAAGTCAGCTTTTGCAGCTTCAACAGAGCCTAAACTACTAGTACTCCAAAACATCATACCAATAGTACCTGCATTAAACGCAGCTTGTCCGTCAGCAATAGAATAGTTAGGCATATTACAGCCACCCATGATATCTTTCATTTGTTCTAAAGTTTTTAGACCAGCATCTCCTCCCATATTAACAGCTCCATCTTTAACCATTGGAACATTTTGGCTATGCATTAGAGCTTGATGGAACCAGTTACCTGTAATATTCCATCCAAAGTAAAGTGTACCGTGTCCTGCAGCTTCTAATTTATTACAAGCGTCAATGACCTCATCCCAATTTGATGGAATGCTGCTAACACCAGCACTTGCTAAAAGATCCATGTTGTAGTAACCAACTGGAGTTGATACTGAAAATGGCAAGCCATAAACCTCTCCTCCAAAGGTAGATAAGCTCAACATAGCTTCATGATAACCGTCTTTTGCAAAATCTGGCTCATTAGCAATGAAAGGCTCTAAAGATAAAGCGATACCTTTGTCTACTAAAGGTGCTTGTCTATTAAGACCTTGCATGGTGATATCAGGTAAGTTTCCTGATGTTGACTCTCTTAGTATAGTAGCAGTAGCATCTTCATAGTTTTCATAAGTTGCTCTGAACTTAACTTTAATGTCAGGATGAGCTTTTTCAAACTCTGGCATAATTGCCTGGTATGTCACATCGAACAAACCTGAATAAGGATATGCAAATTCAATTTCTACCGCATTAGCGTTGTATGCGAAAACTGATGCAAAAAATCCTAAGATTACTTTTTTCATAGTCCCTCCTAAAAATAATAATAATTAATTATTAAATCCTTAATGTTAAGAATATGTTAAATTTTTAAAGCAAAGTAGAAATAATCAGTAAGTGTGAGAAAAAATCTGTGAATAATTCCTAAAAGCTATTAATTACCAAGGTAATGAGAAGGTTTTTACATTTGTGTAACTTTTCATAGCCTCTATTACACCCTCTTTATAGCCTAATCCTGAGTCTTTTATTCCGCCAAAAGGTGACATCTCAATTCTGTAACCGGGCACTTCCCAAATATTAACTGTGCCCACATTAAGACCGCTTATGTATTTTTTAATTCTTCTAAAATCGTTACTACAAACACCTGATGACAAACCAAAGGCCGTTGAATTTGAAATTTCCATTACTTTTTCATCATCATTGGGAACTCTAATGACGGGCACAATTGGACCAAAGGTTTCTTCAACAACAAGTTCTGATTTATAATTAACGTTGTCTATAAAAATTGGTGGCACAAGAGCTTCTTGGACCCCAGGGTTATAAAGAATTTTTGCACCATCCTGTTCAGCTTTATTTACTCTGTCATTAAACATACTTGCTGCCTCTTTATTAATTACTGTGCCCAACTGATTATTAATATCCATGGGATCACCAAATTTTATTGCTTTTGCTTTTTCCAAAGCAAGCTCGACAAATTTATCAGCAACTGATTCTTGAACTAATATTCTTTTTACAGCAGTGCATCTTTGACCAGAGTTTTTTGTTGCTCCCATGATTGCTAGATCAGCTGCTTTATTTAAATCATCATCATCTAAGTCACTCAAAACTATTAAAGGGTCGTTTCCACCTAACTCTAAAACAGTTCTTTTGTAACCTGCATTTTCAGCTATCAGTTTTCCAACACCAACGCTTCCTGTAAAAGTAATTAAATCTATATTTTTATTTTTAATTACTTCATTCCCAATGTCTTCAGGCCATCCTGTTAAAATTGAAAACATTTCTGGAGGAAGGCCACATTCATATAAAATATCTGCTAGTAGCATAGCTGTTAAAGGGGTCAATTCTGTTTGTTTACAAACAGTACAGTTGTTAGTTGCTATTGATGGAGCTATTTTGTGAGCAACCATATTTAAAGGATGATTAAATGGAGTGATTGCAGATATAGTGTTAAGCGGTTCTCTAATTGTAAATATTTTTCTTTGTTTTCCATGAGGTGTTAAATCACAAGAGTAAATTTCTCCGTCATCCTGGATACAAAGCTGAGCAGTAAGAGAAAATACATCAAAGGCTCTACCAACTTCATAAAGCGTATCTTGTTTCGATAGCCCAGACTCAAGTGAAATTAGATCAGAGATTTGTTCTTTTCTCTCAACAAGTGTTTCAGCAGTCTTTTGAAGTATTTTTTGACGATCATATCTAGATAAATTAGGTTTATAATTTGCAGCAATATCAAAGGCTTTTTGAGCATGTTCTGCTGTGCCAGCTGGTACTGTGCCTATAACTTTACCTGTGAAGGGATAGATAACATCAATCTTGTTATCGGTGTGAACAGTTTTTCCACCAATCCTCATACCCTCATTAATAATTTTATCAGTCATGATTAAGCCCCATTAATAGCATAAAAAAATGCATCATAGTTATTTAAACTTTGATCTTTGGCAATGTTTAGTTTTTTATTAGAAATAAAAGGAACTTCTCTTTCATGATGACCTCCATGAGATCTAAGGGGTTCCTTTAATTTTGAAAGATCATGATTAGCTTTTGAGGTACCAATTGTCATATCTTCAGATGACATGCATACGATATCACCTATTCTATCTGAAGGTAGCCTATATTCTCTACATGCTTCTTCTTGTTTAACAACTACTTCAATTTCTTTAATTGATGATATTTTGCTAATTGTCTCACCAATTTTTGATTTATCTTTTACATATATAGTGGCAAACGATCCCAGTGAACCATGATGAACTACATAAGGGTCAGTAATTGGAAGTATTACTTTAGCCTCATCTTTACCCATTTGATCATCTAAATAATCTTGAAGGAAGATGGCATTAGGTTCTCCATTAATATTTGCTTTAGACTTCATTCCATGATCTGCAGTGATGACAACCGAATTCCCATTACTACAAATTTTACTGACATACTTATCAAACATCTGATAAAAATCATTTGCTTCTTTATCTCCAGGTGCATATTTGTGTTGAATAAAGTCAGTTGTAGATAAATACATAATGTCAGGATTAAATTCTTCAAGTAATTTTACCCCAGCTGCCATAACAAATTCTGATAGATCCTGAGAATATACTTCAGGTACTTTCATTCCAATCCAGTCATTAATATTTTCAATACCATTTTCACTGAGAGTGGCCTGATCTGATTTTTCTGATGAAAAACAGATTGCTCTTCCTTCATTAAATTTTAAACCATTACCTAAAAGAGTCCTTAATTTATCCTTAGCAGTGATTACTGCTATTTTATAACCTTCATTATAATATTTCTCAAAAATAGTTGGAGCTCTTAAATATTTTGGATCATTCATCATCACTTCTTCACCGGTTGATGGGGTATAAAAGAAATTACCACTTATTCCATGAACATCACTAGGCTGCCCTGTGACTATCGAAATGTTGTTAGGGTTTGTAAAACTGGGAATAGCACTGTTAGCCATCAGATATTGGCCATTTTCCAGTATTTTATCAAGATTTGGTGTCAATCCTTTTGAAGAGGCGATATCAATATACTCTTTTTGACTACCATCAAGGCATATAACTACTACAGTTGAAGAAAGTGATTTATTGTATTGTCTTTTGTTTATTTCAATTTTATCACTCATAATTACTATTGCCTCATATAAAGAACAAACTTCCGATTAATGTAAAATTAATTCATAAAGTTTTAACATAAATTTTACAAATTTACTTTTAAAATGTCCTAATCAGAACTATTTTAGTGTTGAGGAATAAAAATAGATGGGGACAATTTCTTTAAAGAACATCAATAAGTCATTTGGTTCAACTGAGGTACTTAAACAACTAAGCCTTGATATCCAAGATGGTGAATTTTTAACATTAGTCGGTCCGTCCGGTTGCGGCAAATCCACTTTGTTAAAAATTATTGCTGGATTGGAACAACAAAATAGTGGCGATGTAATTATTGATGATAAGAATGTTAACAGCACCAGAGCTAGCAAGAGAGACTTAGCAATGGTTTTCCAATCTTACGCTCTTTACCCGCACCTGACTGTCAGAAAAAATCTAGAAACACCTTTGAAATTAAGAGACTATAGTTTTGTAGAGAGGTTGCCTCTTGTTGGTAATTTTGTACCTAGTAGAAAAGAAAAAAAGAAATCAATTGATGACCTTGTTTTTAAAACATCTGAAACTTTAAAAATAACAGAACTACTTGATAGAAAGCCAGGTCAACTATCAGGTGGTCAAAGACAAAGAGCGGCACTAGGAAGAGCGATGGTAAGAGAACCAGTCGCATTCTTAATGGACGAACCTTTATCAAATCTTGATGCTGCACTAAGAGTTCATATGAGATCTGAACTATCTGAGCTTCATAATTCTTTAAAGACCACTTTCATTTATGTGACGCATGATCAAGCTGAAGCACTTACAATGTCAACTCGAATGGCGGTAATGATTGATGGGGAACTTTTGCAACTTGATACTCCAAGTGAGGTTTATAATAATCCATCATCTTTAAGGGTTGCAGAATTTGTTGGCAGCCCAAAGATTAACACATTTGCTGCTCAAATTAGCTCTGATGGTTCTGTTGAATTTATGGGTATTAAGCTTGAAAGAAAATTTAATACTAATAGTCAAAAAGCTTTAGTTGCTGTGAGACCAGAACATTTAGAAATTACAAAAGACTCAAACAAACCTGCATTTGAGGCTACAGTTTCATACCGAGAAAACCTTGGTTCTGATATATTTTACCATGTTCAAGTTGATCAATCTGACTTTAAAATCATAGTCAGAGGCTCACCACAAGCTGGACTGATCTCAAATGGGGAAACAGTTAGAATAAGTCTCTCTCATGCAGAGGCTATGCTTTTTGAAACATCTGGTGAGCGTATCCGATAAATATGCACCACTCTAAAGCACATATTTGGTTTGTTTGGCCTGCAATCATACTAATGATTGTCATATTAATACTTCCAATTTTTTTAGCCGGAGGTATCTCATTTACTAATTACAATCTTGGTAATTCTAGTTTCGAATGGGTAGGTACGGAGAATTATGAAAAAATGTTCTCCAGAAAAACTTACATAAAAATGATTATATCAACGGCAACTTACGTGTTGATCGTTGTTCCTGTTTCAGTGGTATTAGGTTTAGTTGCAGCCATTATGCTCAACTCTCTTCGATTTGGAGCTGATATTTATAAAACAATTTTCTTTCTTCCGGTGATGGCTACTTTATTGGCAATGGCTATAGCTTGGGAATTTACTCTTCATCCAACTCTTGGAATAATTAATTCTTTCCTTGCCAATGGATGCGGAGGTATTAGAGAATTTATTTTAGGTTTTCATTGGCTACCGTGGGTTAGTTCCGAGGACAGTTGGTACAGTGTTGCTTGTGCTAACAATATGGATTTCCCGTATTGGCTCAAAGATAAAAAAACAGCGATTTGGACAATTTGTTTTATTGGAGTATGGCAAGCCTTTGGATTTAATATGGTGTTATACTTAGCTGGCTTAACAAGCATACCAAGAGAACTGTATCATGCTGCAGAAATGGATGGTGCTCAGTCAACTTGGGAACAATTTAAACTTGTAACTTGGCCAATGTTAGGTCCAACAACTCTTTTTGTGGTTACCATAACGACAATAAGGTCATTTCAAGTATTTGACACAATTGAAATTCTTACAAAAGGTGGTCCTGCCAAAACAACGTATGTAATGATGTACGCAATTTTTGAAAAAGCAATTCAACAAAATATTACAAGTATTGGTGCAGCGATTACTGTTGTGTTTATAATTTTTATAATCTTGCTAACATTCTTCCAAAGATATGTGATTGAGAAAAGGGTACATTACTAAAATGTTAGCTAGACATTATATTGGAGAGTCATGGAAGCATGGACTGCTCATCATTGGAGCATTAATTGTGTTGATCCCATTCTACATGATGGTTTCAATGTCACTTAAATCTCAACAAGAAATTCAGTCAATATCTGGAGGTTTAGTCGGAGCACAGGAGATTCAAACATTCCCAGTTTGCACTAAGCACGGATATACTGAAGAGGTATGCACAATGCGACCTTATAAATACAATTTCTGGTTTGCATTCAAAAAAGCCCCAATTCCAAGGTATTTAATGAACGGTTTGATTGTGACTGTTTCAATCTTTTTAATTCAAGTATTGATTGCACTTCCATGTTCTTACGCACTAGCCAAGCTTAGGTTTAAAGGAAGGGAATTTGTCTTTTCAATGGTTCTGTTCTGTTTATTAATACCTGTACATGCAATCGCTTTACCGTTGTATGTCATGTTAGCAAAAGCTGGACTGGTGGATACCTATGCAGCCTTAATAATACCGTGGACGATATCTGTGTTTGGAATTTTTCTAATGCGGCAATTCTTTATGACAGTACCAGATGAACTAATTGATGCTGCAAGGATGGATGGTATGGGAGAATATTCTATTGTTTGGAAAGTTATGCTTCCTGTAGCCATACCAGCGTTACTCGCTTTTGCAATTTTCTCAGTTGTTGCTCACTGGAATGATTATTTTTGGCCTAGGATTGTTATCACAGGTAATCGTGATTTATTTACACCACCACTTGGTATTAGAGAATTTAGAGGTGGTATAGATAGTGATGAATTTGGACCTATGATGGCGTCGATTGTTACTGTTACCATTCCACTTATTGTGGCTTTCATAGTTGCTCAAAAAAGATTTGTTGAAGGTATTACTATGACTGGAATGAAGTAATTATTTACCCAGAGCGTTTACCATAACAATACCAAGTATAATCAGCCCACAACCAAGAATTCCAAATAAGTTTGGACTCTGACCAAACTTAATTATACTTAATATGAACGTTCCAAAAATCACTAAACCAGCATAAGAGGCATAGGCAATTCCCATTGGTAAAAACTTCATTACCTTAGAAATAAAAAAGACCGCGATTACTATGGAAATAGCACTTAGTGAGGTTGGTATGAATTTCTCGTATCCATTTGATATTTTTGCAAAATTATTTGAAAGTATCCCGAAGAAGACCGCTGCAGCTAAATAAAAATATCCAATCAGTTTAGATATCTATCTCATAAGGAAATGAACTTAGTTGCTTCAAGCCATCTTTGGTTACAACGAACTGATCCTCAAGTTTAATTCCTTCTTTGCCGCCAACTTCACCAACATAACTCTCTACACAGATAGTCATATTTTCCTCAAAATTGGCTGAGTAATCCGCGTTGCTAAAATCTCTATTTGGGTAAGCAACAAGTGGCCATTCATCACAAAGACCGACACCATGAATAATGCATGGATAATGATTATCGTAGCAATTATCAGGCAATTTCCAGGATTTTTCTGCAAATTCTCTAAAATTTACACCAGCTTTAATCAGAGATTTGTTATGATTAATATGCTCTAAAGACATTGAGTAGAGCCTTTTTTGTTCATCATTTAGACGATTGCCCTCAACAAAGGTTCGAGAGATATCAGCACAGTAACCGTACGGTCCAACCATATCTGTGTCAAAAGCAACTAAATCTCCAGACTCAATGACTCTGTTACTGCATTCTTGAAGCCAAGGATTTGTTCGTGGTCCAGATACTAAAAGACGAGTCTCAAACCATTCCCCACCATTTTCAATATTGACTTTATGCATGTATGACCAAAGTTCTTCTTCTGTCATACCTGCCTGAAGTTTGTCTCTCATTAGCCACATTCCTTTTTCAGCAGTCTCAATAGAAGCTTTCATGCAAATTAACTCATCATCAGATTTAATAGATCTTGCAAGCTCAATATACTTTTGGGCGTTCACTAGTTTAACATTAAACTGTTTAAGTAACATTTGTATTCCAACTGGATCGGAAACATCTATTGCAAGGCAATTATTATCAGGTGAATGCTCTCTCATTAAATCTTGAACAGTGCCAGCCCATTTTTTCGCATTTTTATCAACAAAATTATTTGCTGAAAAAAAATCCCAACTATCAACTGCTCGAATATCATCAATCGTGCATAAATGTTCTGAGAGATGCTCGCTCTTTGGATAATCAAATAGTATTACTTTTCCCTCTGCAGAAATAAATACGAATCGCACGAGTTCATGCATTGTAAATAAACTCATATTTCTACTGTCGGTTGCATACCTTATATTGATCGGATCAAATAATATGCAAGCACCAACATTATTTAATCGTAGTTGCTCTAAAACTCTATTGAGTCGATACATACGTAAACGGTCGAAGTCTATTTTTTCTTCGTAGAGCCTAGGTTTATAAACTTGATTTTCAAAATTTTGGTTAATTGTTTCGAAAAATTTTGGGCCAATTTTACGGTCTGCAAATTTACTTGTAAAATTACTCATCCAAATGACTTTTAAAATTATTCTTTTCAAATCTTAAAAGATAATCACTAAATTGCAATTTAAGTTTTTTTGCACTATTGCTAATTTTATCTAGAAAATTAATACTTATTTTAATACTTTTTTGTTCATTTTCGGATATTTGACCAACATAGGTGATAGCATTCCATAATCCAAGAGAGTTCATCGGTGAAAATTTTTTCTTAGAGGATAATGATAGGTTTATAAATGAAAATAAAAATGAAGATGCGGATACTTTAAATTTTTTTCTAAAATGAGGTATTTTTTTATTCAGGCTTTCTACAAATTTTTTGGGATCACTAAATTGATAGGGATTAATCTTTGGAAAGAATAATTTGAGAAGCTTTTTTGAAAAATCATTTCCGGATGAATAAATAAAAAATAGCTGACCTTTTACATCTAACATTTTTAATAATGGAATAAGTACTAGCTTAAGTGTTCTGTCGTAAGGAGATCTTAGCCTGAAAGCTTGCGATGCAATTATATAGTCGTAAAACTTTGGAATACTCTCTAACTTACTTGGTATCAAATGCTTTAATGCAATTTTTTGATCCCTCCTGTAAATAACCATCAGTGTCTTTTGCCTCGGTCTCAATATGGTTGAAGAAGTATCTTCTTTTATATCCCAATTTTTTCTTATAACCTCACCCATATTCATGAGTTGCTGATTGAAACTAAAACTTGAATTTCCAACTAATTCTTTTTTTATTAACTTACAATCTGTGAAACGATTATCATTAATTTCTCTGTAGGATGCATTCGTTATACAGAAAACTAAATTCTTATGTTCAAAAAATCTATAACCAAGATAATTTAGAAGACTGTTAATATCATCGATACTAATTTCTTTTCCAACAACTATAATTGGATCTTCAGGAAATTTGTCATGAACAGCCGATAGCAATGTGCAGATGACTGAGCCATCTCCTGTCCCAGCATCAAAAATTCTAAACGCATCCTTAGTAATTTTAGAATTTTTTAAATACTTCGCTAATTGAAAAGCTATTCGACTTTTTTCGTTGGTAGAATTTACAAATGATAAATATTTATCTCTTGAATCAAAAAAATCTGACTTTTTTGCCCCCACCTTATTTCTCCTAGTTTTTTTTTAAACTAGAAATGCATTGATTACCATAATAGAGTTAACTGGTTAGATTAAAAATATGACTTTAGAAACCCTCGCTTTTATTGGGTATATTTGGCGCAGTTTTAGCAATAGCGATAATGGTTTTTGATATTTACAAAAGAAACAAATAATCTAACTCAAGTAACATTTATTATAATAATAAGACATGACCAATATTATTAAATCAGGCGGAAGCCACGAAACAGACGTTGTTATTATCGGTGCTGGTCCATGTGGTCTGTTTCAAGTCTTTGAATTGGGTCTTTTAGATATGAAGGCTCATTTAATCGACAACCTTGATAAAATAGGAGGGCAGTGCGCAGAATTATATCCTGATAAAAATTTATATGATATTCCAAGTAGGCCTGCTATTACCGGCCAAGAATTAACCGATGATTTGATAAAACAAGCTGAGCCTTTCAATCCCTCTTATCACCTCAATCAATTAACCTCTAAAATATCTTTAAATGATAATGATATTTTAGTTGAAACCGATAAGGGCACATCCATTAAATGCAAGTCTCTTGTGATTGCAGCGGGGGCTGGTAGTTTTGTTCCAAGAAAACTTCCTGCAGAGGGCTCTCAGGAGCTAGAAAATAAAAATATTTTTTACTCTGTTAAAAAAAGATCTGATTTTCAAGATAAGAATATTTTAATAATTGGCGGTGGTGACTCTGCGCTTGATTATGTTATGGGATTTCAAGGAATAGCCAAAAAAGTTTCTTTGGTCCACAGAAGAAAAGAATTTAAAGGAGTTCAAGACTCTGTAAATAAAGTTATGTCTTTAGTTGATAAAGGCGATGTAAACTTCAACATGGGAAGTTTAAAAAAGGTTGAAAAAAATGATAACGGTAAAGTCACAGTGACACTTGATGATGAGACAATACTAAGTGATATTGACGCCATTTTTCCGTTTTTTGGATTAAAAATAGAGTTAGGCCCAATAGCAGATTGGGGCTTAAATTTAGAAAATAATTTAATATCAGTGAATACTGAGAATTTTGAAACTTCTGTTCCAAGAGTTTTTGCTGTTGGAGATATTTGTATTTACCCTGGTAAATTAAAGTTAATTTTAAGTGGCTTTCATGAAGCAGCTCTTGCAGCAAAAAAAATGTTTGAATATTGCCATAGTGATAAAAAATATGTGTTTAGATACACTACCTCTTCTAGTGACTTACAAAAAAAACTTGGCGTAAAATAACTAAGATAAATGCTTATAAACAGTCGTTCTCGAGATATTTAAAGTTCTTGAAACACTGCTAACTTTTTCGCCAGTTTGCTTATATGTTTTTTGAATAAGGATACACTGCTTTTCTTTAATTGCAGATCCTTCGCAATTAACACATGGCTTATATGGCTGTTTTAAATTATTATTTACCCTATTATAATTTGATACCTGTCTTTGGAATAGCTTAATAAAAAGACTTGAGCCCAACCAATCTTTTACTTTTAAAACTTTATCTAAATTTAAATCATAAGCAATTTTATGATATGGAGTAGTAAAGATATTAAAAAAATCATTAGTTGTATCTTTAAAAATGCCACTTAGCATAACTCTTGCGTTAGAATTTACTCCTTCTATTTCTCCATCATCATTAACAGCAATCAAACCTATACTATTTGTATTCAGGTATTCGCTTCTTGGGTGAAAAGAGTAAATGTTAGTGTGCTGAAATGAATTTAAAAATAATTTCTGTTCTACAGATTTTGCAGATAGTTTAACAAGAGCCAAAGTATGATCTTGTCTAGATGATGTGTCAGTTGAAGCGTCTATAATACCAACAATATTTTGGTTATGGTCAAAAATTGGACTTGCAAAACAGGAAAGGTGACAATGTTCATTAAAAAAATGTTCACCTCCAGCAACTATTGATGCAGACTTTGTTTTAAGTGTTAATCCTAATCCATTCGTTCCTCTATACTCTTCTTTCCAAACTGAGCCGGGTATAACAACCTTTCTTGCTTTACTATTATAAAATTCATTATCATAGAGTGTGTCGAGAACAACTCCCTCGTTGTTCGCAAAAGCAACCATAAAGTTTGTTCCAGCAATTTGAGAATGAAGAAGTTCTAATTCTGGTAAAATAAAACCTCTGATATCATTATACTCATCTTGAAGTTCATTTAATTTTGATGCACTTATTACACTTTCAATAGAGTTTCTCTCAGGACTTAAACCATTTTCAAAACATCTTATCCAACTATCAACAATTTTTTTATCTGTAAAATTTAAGGATATGTTTCTATCCTTTTCCAAAAGACGAGTCCTTTCAATTAACTGTCTGTAAGATTGCATTTTTGAAAATTAGCAATTTCATAAAATTATTACAACTTCTAAGATTGTTCAAAAAATGAACAATTTTTTGATTTTTTTCTGTTAAACAAGAGTATGCATCAATTTTGAACATTGGATCTGTGGACTTTTTGTAGTTAAATAAATGTAATTTTGGGAGGAATTGATGAAAGCACAAGTATTACATAGCTATGACCCTGAGATGAAACAGGACGTTTGGGTAAAGGAAGAGGAAGTTCCAAACCCAAAACTTGAAAAGGCATCTGACGTCATTGTTAAAATTGGAGCAGCAGGCGTCTGCAGAACAGATTTACATGTCATCGAAGGTGAGTGGAGACATATCCAGGACCCTGATGATAAACTTTTACCATGTGTAATGGGTCACGAAAATGCTGGATGGATTGAGGAAGTTGGAAGTGATGTAGAGGGATTTAAAAAAGGTGACTCAGTTATTCTCCATCCAATTATCTCTGGAACCAATGGCACTTGTTTAAGTTGTAGAAAAGGTTTAGATACTCACGCCGAGAACGGAATTTTTCCAGGATTAAATGTTAAAGAAGGTGGATACTCTGAATTATTAAAAACAAGTGTTAGAAATCTTATCAAGATTCCGAACACATTGACCCCTAAGGATGTTGCACCATTTTCTGATGCGGGTTTAACCGCATATCGTGTTGCAAAAAAAGCAACAAGACATCTTTTACCAGGTGAGAACTGTGTTGTAATAGGTGCTGGCGGTTTGGGTCACATAGCTATCCAATGTTTAAAAGCAATGTGTGCTGCAAATATAATTATTGTAGAAAAATCTGAAACTGCACTTAAGCATGCTATGCCTCTTGGTGGAGATCATGGTGTTTTAATTGACGGCAATGAAGTAGAGAGAGTTATGGAGTTAACCAAAGGTCTTGGTGCTGAGGCAGTCATCGATATGGTGGGAGAAAAAGGTTCAACTTCAATGGGTCTTAGTATGACAAAAAACACTGGGTCTTATTATATAGTTGGTTACGGAGAAGATATTAAAATCAAATCCGTTGATATGATTATTTCTGAGAGAAATATCATAGGAAATTTAATTGGTACATGGTCCGAACTTTATGAGCTAATGGAATTAGCGAATAAAGACCTAGTAAGGTTATCCATGCAGGAGTACAAGCTTAGCGAAGCCAATAAAGCTCTACATGATCTTAATAGCGGTCTTGTAAAAGGAAGAGCGGTTTTAGTACCATAAAAAGTTTGTTATCAGATTTAGTTCTGAGCAAAAAACGAAGTATTAAGGGAGGGAAATATATGAAACTTAAAACTTTGATAAGCGCCTTGGCGTCTGTCCTCTTGATAGGCAGCCAAGTTGCACATGCAGACAAGTGGGGAGATCAATTTCCACACATCGCAGCTACAGGAGATATTCCTGGAATGTGTTCTTATGAGTCTATGTCTCAAAAAGACTATAGTGGAAGAACACTTACTATAAATACACACGCTATCCCTGTTATGGGAGAGCCAACCGCTCTTCACGCTGAGCAGTTTGAAAAATTAACAGGTGCTAAAGTAGAAGTAACACATACTCCTGCTGGTGACCTTTACTCAAAGGCAATGGTTCCTTTCCAAGCTGGTCAGGCCCCATATGATATCGTCTTTGGTTTTTCAAACTTTATCAATGACTGGAAAAGATATTTAGCGCCTGTGCCACAAGAATATGTGGACCAAATGGATGGTGTATCAGCCTCACACAAGGCTATCGCTTCATGGGACGGTGTTATGTATCAGTATCCTGTTGATGGTGATAGACACTATTTAAAATATAGAAAAGACGTCATCGATAATCCTGAGATGCAAGCTAAGTATAAAGCTGATACAGGTAAGGAATTAAAAGTTCCAACAACTTGGAAAGAGTACGGAGAAATGGCTTCTTACTTTAATGGTTGGGACTGGGATGGTGACGGAGAGCCAGAATATGGTTCTGCTGAGGTTATGAAAAAAGATGACCTTATGTATGCTGCTTTCTATTCTCGTTCAGTTGCTTACGCCAAAAATGAGAGTACCCCAGGAGGTTTCTTCTTTGATTTAGAAACTATGGAACCATTAATAAATAACCCTGGATTTGTTGAAGCTCTTACAGATTGGGTTGATGCAGTTAACTATGTACCACCTGGTGGAATTAACTTTGGTCTAGGAGATGAAATTAACTCTTTTGGAGGAGGCCAGACCTTGTTTAGTTTCTCATGGGACGATGCTTTTGTAGCAGCAATGCAACCAGATAGTCCAATTGCAAACCAAGTTGGAGCCGCACAACTACCTGGTGCTGATAAAGTATGGAATAGAGAAAATGGAATGTGGGATGCTAAATACAATCAAGCTCCTTTCTTCGTTTGGGGATGGGCAGTTGGTGTTGCAGGAAAGTCAGAAAATAAAGATGTCGCTTTTGATTATCTTTGCTTCTTTGCAAATGGCGCTAACCACCAAGCAGATATCGGAATTGGTCGATTTGGTGTGAACCCATTTATGGAAGAGGACTTTAAAGCTGATGTTTGGACACAAATTGGTTGGGATGCAGACATTGCTCAATCATATGTCGAAACACTTGCTGATATGGAAAAAAGCACTAACAGAGTATTTCCATTAAGAGTTCCTGGTACTTTTGAGTTCAACAGTGCATTAGCAACTGGAACGGCAAAAGCTTTAGCAGGACAATTATCTCCTCAAGAGGCACTTGACGAAGTTTATGCTGAGTGGGTATCAATTCTCGATAGAGTTGGTGCTGATAACGTTAGAGAAGCATACGCTGTTGGTGTCAAAATGGAAGATAACGAATTATAAATTATTAATTTGATTTAACTTAGTGATCGCTCATAATATTGAGCGATCACCCTAAAGATTAATTTTATAATATATTTACTACTGAATGAACTTTAAACACAAATATGTATTTTTACTTCCCGGTTTAATAGTTTTAATTGGTATACTAATTTTTCCAATAATTTTTACTGTAAGATTGAGTTTATCAGGATGGAATAGTTTTAACCCTGGATTAGATTTTATAGGTCTTAAAAATTATATTCGATTATTTACTGACGACCCACGTTTTTGGCAGTCATTTTTTAGATTAAGTTTTTTAGCAATAACTACAGTTTTTCTTCAATATATAATTGGGTTTGCTTTGGCTCATATGGTCTGGAAGGACATTAAGTTTAAAAGATTTTTTAGAGTATTGTTTCTCATCCCTATGATGACTACTCCAGTAATTATGACTGTTATTTGGAGAACTTTTTTTCATGAGTCACTAGGGCCTTTAAATGATTTTCTGAGTATTTTTGGAGTACAGCCTCCATGGTTATCTAGTCCTGGTTTAGCAAAAGTTTCCATTATTGTAGTAGAAGTTTGGCAGTGGACATCGTTTATGTTCCTATTAATGTTGGCTGGACTTTTAAGTTTACCTAAAGAGCCTTTTTTAGCAGCAGCTGTTGATGGCGCCTCCCCATTTAAAAAATTTATATATGTCACTTTTCCCTTGATGGCACCCATATCTATTGGTGCAATAATAATTAGACTTATTGAAGCTTCTAAAATTATGGATACAGTTTTTGTTTTGACAAGTGGTGGTCCGGGCACGTCTACGGAAACATCTAGCTTTTTCATTTTCATAAAAGGGCTTCGCGAATTCCAAATGGGATACGCCGCAACCGCCTCATTTACGTACCTTATTATCATGATCATAAGTTTGACAATTATTGTAAAAGTCTTAACGAAGGTTTTGATGAGAGAATAAAATGCCTAAATTATATACATTTTTGAAATATTTCTTTGTTGTAATATGGGCTTGCTTTGTTATAGCTCCTTTTCTTTGGGCCATATCAACCTCTTTTAAGGATTTTAATTCAGTAACAGGTGGAGCGACATATATCCCTTGGTTGCAGTTTGAACCAACGTTAGATGGATGGAGTGTTTTATTTAAGCCCGGTTCCCAAGGTGGAATAAATATTATCGGACCATATTTCAATAGTATTTTTGTTACACTAACAGCAAGTTTGATCAGCATTGTTTTAGGCACATTAGCTGCATACGCTTTATCTCGTTACACCTTCAAAGCTGGAATTGTTAAAAATAATGATATTACTTTCTTTTTTATATCCCAAAGAATTATGCCACCTGTTGTATTATCAATTCCTTTTTTTATTTTTTTAAGTTCCTTAGGGCTTCTAGATAGCCTCGCTGGTTTAATTCTAGTTTATATTGTTTTATTAATGCCAATTGCTGTTTGGATTATGGTTGATTTTTTTAATCGTGTTCCCAGAGAAATTGATGAAACAGCTTTAATTGATGGATGCAACCCATTTCAAGCTTTTTTTAAAGTCGTTCTTCCTAATTCAGTTCCTGGTATGTTAGTAGCAGGTTTGTTTTGTATTATATTTGGTTGGATTGATTTTTTCTTTGCTTTTATATTAACCTTTACAAAAGTACAGTTGTTGCCAGTCAAAATTGTAGCACTAAATTCTTCAATTACACCTTGGTGGAGCTTATCTGCAGCAGCACTTGTGTCTGTTGCACCATTAATAATTGTTGCATTTATTGTAGAGCGTTATTTATCAAAGGGTAATTTATCTGGAGCTTTAAAATAATGTCTTTAATGCTTAATCATATTTCTTTTAAACCTACAGAGGAATATCATTTAAATGACATTAGTTTGAGATTTGACCCAGGAAAAATGTACACGATATTAGGTAGAACTTTATCAGGTAAAACCACACTTTTGAAAACTATTGCTGGTCTTCAAACACCTGACTCGGGATCTATAAATTTTGAAGATACTGATTTTTTATCAATTCCTGTTTGGAAAAGAAATGTAGCCATGGTTTACCAACAATTTATAAATTATCCGCATTTAAATGTCAGAGATAACGTCGCTTTCCCACTAAAACAAAGGAAAATGGATGAAAATCTAATTGAAAAAGAAGTTCAAGAAGCAATGGAAAAAGTTGGTTTAATCGGTTTTGAGTCAAGAAAAATTCAAGAACTATCTGGCGGACAACAACAAAGAGTAGCTCTCGCAAGGTCTTTAGCAAAAAAAGCTAAAATACTTTTATTAGATGAACCTCTCGTTAACCTTGATTACAAATTGAGAGAAGGCCTTCGAGAGGAATTTAAAAAACTTTTTAATGTATCTGATGAGTCAAACTCAATTTTAATCTATGCTAGCACCGATCCTTTAGAGGCGATGCAACTCAATGGTGATATTATTGTAATTGATGAAGGTAAAATACTTCAGACAGGTACAGCTAAAGATGTATTTGAAAATCCTGCAACTGCTAAAGTTGCTGAAATTACTAATGACCCTGCAATGAATATCAATAAATGTCTTATACAAGATAATTCTTTGATTATGAATGATAGCGTTCAAATCCAAATCTCTGATGAACTCAAGTCTGTACCTAACGGAAAGTATTTAGTGGGCATTAGAGCCACAGATATTTATCTTGATAATCAAGGTTTTGCTTTTGATGTAGAAATTTCTGAAATATCAGGTTCAGAGACTTTTCTTCACTTACGTAATAGTAATTTAAAATGTGTTGCCACAATTGAAGAAGTAAAAACATATAACACAAATGAGGTTGTAAAAATTAATTTTGATAAATCAAAAATTTATTTGTTTGAAGAGTCAGGGGAACTCCGACACTCTCCCTATCAACAATAATGGCTAAAATAATTTTAGAAAACATTGCACACACATATGAGCCCAATGCAAGCAACCCAATATTTGCTTTGAAAGAAATGTCTCTTTCTTGGGCAGATGGTGGACGTTATGCACTACTTGGTCCTTCAGGTTGTGGAAAGACAACAATGTTAAATATTATGAGTGGTTTAGTGAACCCATCGCATGGAAAAGTATTTTTTGATGAAAGAGAAGTAACCTCAATGATTACTGAAGAAAGAAACATAGCCCAAGTGTTTCAATTCCCTGTAATTTATGGAACAATGACAGTATTTGAAAATCTTGCTTTTCCGCTTAAATGCCGACAATTTCCTGAGGATCAAATAGAAAGGAAAGTCAAAGAGGTCGCAGAAATACTGAATTTACAAGATTATTTGAACAATCGAGCAAAAGGATTGACAGCAGATCAAAAGCAATTGATTTCTCTTGGAAGAGGTTTAGTTCGGGAGGATGTAGCTGCTATATTAATGGATGAACCACTGACAGTTATTGATCCTGACTTAAAATTTCGTCTCAGAAGAAAATTAAAAGAAATAAATGATAAGTATAAGACAACATTGATATATGTAACTCATGATCAGAATGAGGCTATGACATTTGCAGATAATATTATAGTTATGGATCAAGGTGAAGTTGTGCAAGCAGGATCACCAAAGGATCTGTTTGAGAGACCTCAAACAACATTTGTTGGTTATTTTATTGGTTCTCCTGCAATGAATTTATATGAATGCTCCGCAAGTTCTAAAAACGAAATTAGTATAGGGTCTAATTCATTCAAAGTTCAAGCAAATATAAACAATTATAATTCGGAAAATCTAAAACTAGGAATTCGTTCTGAGTATATTACAGTTGAAAATGAACATACTGATAATTCATTAGAAGCAGACGTAATTGAAGTCGAAGATTTTGGAAATTATAAACTTGTTACAGCATCTTTTGACTCATTTAGAATAAAAGCAAAAGTTAAAAGAGAATTAGACATACCGTCAGAAAAAGTTATTCTAAAATTACCAGCAGAACATTGCTGCATATATGAAGATAATAAACTCATTTAAAAAAACTTTTTTATTTACTTTTTATTTATTATTTTTTAGTGCACATACGCATTCTATAACTTTAGAGAAAACACCAATATCTTTAAACAATCCTTGGGGTATGAGCTGGACGGACGATCAGTTATTGATCACGCAAAAATCAGGTGAAATTTTTCTTGTTAACACAAATGATTATACAAAAATAAAAATTGATCATAATATTCCCTTTGTTCAACATGGACAAGGAGGACTTCTAGATATAGTAAGTGAAAAAAATATTATATGGGTCACTGGTTCTATTAAAAAAAATGGTAAATACACTACTGCTATTTATCGCGCTGAGCTTAAAAACAATATCCTCATAAATGAAAAACTTATTTATGAAGCACTTCCATACTTTAGTAATGGTAAGCATTTCGGTTCTCGAATAGAAATTCTTGACGATTATCTTTACGTCAGTATTGGGGAAAGAGGTAAGGGTATGATTGCCCAGGACTTTTCAAACTCTATTGGTTCTATAATCAGAATTCACAAAAATGGCGAATTTCCTGATGATAATCCCTTCATTTCAGGCAATAACTGGTTACCTGAGTTATACCAAATTGGTGTTAGAAACCCTCAAGGCATGACATTAGATCCTCAAACAAATTCAATTTACATATCTAATCATGGACCTAAAGGAGGCGACTTCATAGGAAAAGTTGTAAGTGGATCTAATTATGGTTGGAAAAAAATAGGTTGGGGAGGAACGAATTACTCAGGTACTATAATAGGTGACGGTAATGCATGGGAGCCTGGATTTTTAAAACCTGATTTTGTTTGGGTGCCCTCAATAGCAGTTAGTGGGATTAAGTTTTATCATGGAGACGCATTCCCTGAGTGGAAAAATTCTCTCTTAGTATCTTCACTAAAATATCAATACCTTTCTGTATTGCACAGAAAAGATAATAAATTTGTTAAAGAGGAGATAATTTTTAAAGATAAAATTGGAAGAGTAAGAGATACAGAGATAGACCAACTGGGTAATATATATGTTATTGCCGATGAGAGAGACTCAAATTTATTTGTTCTCAAACCCTAACTTTTCTTTATGTTAAAAAATGATGATTTTATTTGATGAATAACTATAAGGTTTCAACAGCCCTGACATGTCAAAATTTAATAGGAGAAAGTTGCTTCTGGGACTCAAAAGAAAATTGCTTAACTTGGACAGACATAGAAGGTAAAACAATTTGGAAGCTTAATCAAAGTAATCAAAGTTTCAAATATAATTTACCAGATAGGGCTGGTTTTATTTTACCAAGAAAAAAAGATGGTTATATTATTGGGTTTCCAAAATTTATTGCTATTTCAAATCAAGAATTCTCATCTTTCAAAAAAATATGCGATGTTGAAACAAACATTAGAGAGACCCGAATTAATGATGCAAAGGTAGATCCCTATGGTGGAATTGTGTTCGGAACTTACAACGAAGACCCAGATAAATTAAACAGAAGACCAATTGCCAACCTATACAGACTGGCCCCAGACTTGTCACTTACCAAACTTTTATCTAACATAACTGTTTCTAATGGATTAGCATTTTCTCGAAAAAAAAATATAATGTTTTTTGCAGATACTCCTACGGGGCTAATACAAAAATTCGAATACACCGAAAATTTTAAAAAACTTACTAAATTAAATTCAAATATGATTTTCAAAGATCTTGGAGAACCAGATGGTGCTGCTATGGACATAAACGACAATTATTGGTCTGCCAGAGTGAGGGGAAAATGTTTAATTTGTATAGATACTAAAAGTGAGACAGTTATAAAAAAAATAAATTTACCAACCAAGACACCAACTTGCCTTGCCTTCGGTGGCCCAGATTTAGAGACTTTATATGTAACCTCTTTAAAACAACAATCAATTATCGAAAATTCAGATGGAAATTTATTTAAAGTCCAATCAGGAACCAAAGGCCTAAAACAATTATTATGTGAAATTTAATTCTATAAATAATTTTTATTAACTAAATTTTCATAATTTAATTTATTTTTCTCTTTTAAATAAAAATAAATATTTTCTGCAGCCTCCTGAGACATCCTCATTCTACATTCTAAAGTAAGTGCAGCATTATGCGGAGTTAATAAAATATTTTCTAATTTAAAAAATGGATGATTGGGGTCTGGAGGCTCAGACTCGAATACATCTATGCCAGCACTTTTTATCATTTTCTCATTTAATGCTTGATATAAGTCAATCTCATTTATTATACCTCCTCTAGATGTATTTATAACAATAGAATTTTTTTTCATTACATTGAATTCTGTTTTAGATATAAAGTTTTTGGTATCTTCATTCAAAGGCAAGTGAATAGTTATATAATCTGCCAGAGATAGACCTTCCTTTTTTCCAGTAGGTATGCAGTTATGTTCTTCAATTACATTATTATCTAAAAATGGATCATAAACATAAACTTTCATACCAAACCCATGACATCTTTTAGCAACTTCTTTACCTATCCTGCCAAAACCAAAGATTAGCACTTTTTTTTCATATAATTCAAAAAAATCAGGTAGCTCAGATTTCTTTTTAAAGTTGCCATCTCTTACTAATTTATCTGAAGTTGACAAATTTTTAGTTAAATACATAAAAAAAGTCATTACATGTTCAGCTACACTCACAGCATTTGATTTAGATGTAATACCGAGAGCAATTTTTTTCTGATTGAGATAGTCTGCATCTACATTATCGTAACCAACTCCATGCCTTGATATAATTTTTAATTTACTACAATTTTTTAAGATATTTTTATCTAGTTTTGATGTCCTCAATAATATTCCATCAACGAATTCTAACTTTTCTTTTAAATATTCAGGTTCAAAATTTTTTACTTCAAAAACCTCAAAATCTTTTTGTCTTAAAAAGTCTAAGCCTTTTTGATGAACCATTCCTAATATCGCAACTTTAATTTTATTCATTAGGTAAACTTTATGTCAAAAAAGTCTCTATTTTTAAAGGTTTTTAATTCAAATAAGTTTTCTATCATGTTATATCTATAATAATAAAGTTTTTTGGAGGAAAAATGAAAACTATTAAATTGTCTTGTGCTCATGCACTATTTAAATATTTAATATCTCAAAAAACTACTATTGATGGTAAGAAAGTTCCTTTGTTTCCAGGTGCCTTTGCTATATATGGTCATGGTAATGTCGCTTGCCTTGGCCAAGCCATGGAAGAGTTTCAGTCTGATCTTCCAGGCTATAGGGGTCACCACGAGCAAAGTATGGCTTTAACAGGTATTGGCTACGCAAGAGCAATGAGGAGAAAGCAAATATTTATTGCTACATCGTCTGTTGGTCCTGGTGCAACAAACATGGTTACGGCAGCAGCAGTTGCTCTGAGCAATCGTCTTCCAATATTGCTCCTCCCAGGAGATACATTTGCCAGCCGCTTTCCTGATCCTGTTTTGCAACAAGTTGAAAATTTCAACTCACCTATTGAAACCGCAAATGATGCTTTTAAACCTGTTTCAAAGTATTTCGATAGAATTACAAGACCAGAACAAATTCTTGCTTCTCTTCCTCAAGCTATCCAAGTCATGCTTGACCCCTCTGACTGTGGACCAGCAACTATTGCAATGTCACAAGATGTTCAAGGAGAGTCATTTGATTACCCTGAAGTATTTTTCGAAGAAAAAGTACACGAGATAAGAAGAGTTCATCCAGATCCAAGTCAGATCAATCAAGCAGTCGAAAAAATAAAAAATTCAAAACAACCTATTATTATTTCAGGAGGAGGTGTTCTCTACTCTGAAGCAGAGCAAGAACTCTCAAAATTTGCAAAAAAACATAACATTCCTGTCACTTCAACGGTAATGGGAATTGGTTGTATGACTAAAGATGATCCGTATTATATTAGTGCGGTTGGTGCGTTAGGAGAAGGCTCATCAAATAGTTTATCTAAAGACACTGACTTAGCTTTAGCCATAGGGACAAAGCTCGCAGATTTTACCACAGGCTCATGGGCAAATTTTGAAAATCCTAATTTCAAATTAGTTTCAGTAAATACAGCTCGATATGACACCACAAAACATTTAGCAACCCCTGTAATAAGCGATGCTAAAGTAGGTCTTCAGAAAATATCTGAAGCTCTTGGTGATTGGAAAGCTTCTGATGACTGGTATAAAAGAGCAATTAAGGAAAAGAATAAATGGGATGCTTATGTTGAAAAACAAAGCGGACCCACCAATCAAGAGGAACCCTCCTATGCTCACGCGGTAGGAGCGGTTTATAGAAATTCAGATCCAAGTGATATTGTAGTAACAGCAGCAGGGGGGCTTGTTGGAGAAGTTGTACAAGTTTGGAAACCAAAGCAGCTTAATACCTTTGAAACTGAGTGGGGTTTTAGTTGTATGGGCTATGAAATTTCAGGCGCACTAGGAATTAAAATGGCTAAACCCAATCAAGACGTGGTGGTATTTGTTGGTGATGGTTCTTACTTACTAAACAATACAGATATATATAGCTCAGTTATTTACGATCAAAAGCTCATTATTATAGTATGTGATAATGGAGGGCACATGGTAATTAATCGCCTTCAATTAGCTAAAGGAGGAAAAGAATACATTTGTAATCTTCGTGCAGCTAGAGCAACCAATCTTAAATTTGTAGATTTTGAAAATCACGCAAAAAGTATGGGAGCTAATGCAGAGACTGTAAGCTCAACTTCAGAGCTAGAGGCAGCTTATAAAAGGGCCAAAGACTCAGATAAAACTTATGTTATAACAATTAAAACTCATGGTTATGAATGGTTAGAGGGGACTGCATTTTGGGAAAGCCCAACATTACAAGATCCAATTACTGATAATAATAAAAATGCCCTTGAGGATTTTGAGTCTGGAAAGAGCAAACAGCGTAAAGGTGTTTAATTTTTGACATCTAAAAAAAGAGTTGCCTTAATAACAGGCGCTGAGTCAGGTATAGGAAAAAGTACATCTAAAATTTTTTTAGATAATGGATACAAAGTTATTTGTACTTACTTTAAAAATAATAATAATAAAAATACTAAAGATATCGAATATCATCGCATTGATATTACTAAGAATAAGGATTGGGAAAATCTAGCTCTATATATTAAAAAAAAATTTAAAAAAATTGATGTCTTAGTAAATAGCGCAGGTGTCAGATTGAGTGGAAATTTAGAGACCACGTCTATGAGTGATTGGTCATACCATCTCAATAATAACGTAACAGGCACCTTTCTTGCTTGTAAGTATATTTTACCTTTTCTTAAAAAAGCTAAAAATTCTTCAATTATAAATGTTGCATCAATAAACAGTATTAGAGGAGCAAAAAATATGTTGGCATACGCGACTTCTAAAAGTGCGATAATATCTTTTACAGCGTCACTTGCTCTGGATTTAACAAAAAATAAAATCAGAGTAAACGCTGTCGCTCCAGGGGCCATTGAAACACCAATGTTGGCCTCCTTTAAAAAAGATTTATCACTGAAAGTGTATCAAAAAAGAATGAGAGAAAACCATCCCATAGGAAGGGTTGGCAAACCAAAAGAAGTGGCCAATGTAATATATTTTTTAGCAAGTGAGAGTGCATCTTTTATGACGGGTTTGACTATACCAGTAGATGGTGGAAGAAGTATAAGGTAGAGACTTATTTCAAGTATTTTTGAAATTCATAATAAGAATTTTTGGGTATTCTCTTAAAGTTTTGGAAATCAGTAAAAACTAAACCAAATCTTTTTGAGTAACCAAAGGCCCACTCATAGTTATCAAGTAAAGACCAAGCAAAATACCCTTTGACTGGTAATTTTTCATTCACGCAATCTAACACCTCTTTTAAGTGTATATTGAAAAATTCTATTCTATCATGATCTTTAATACTATTTCCTGTAGATAATTTGTCATTATTAGCCATCCCATTTTCTGTAATATAGATTGGAATATTATTGTCGTATTCTTTATTAATTCTTTTAATAAAGTAGCTCAATCCCTCAGGATAAAATTCCCACCCCATATCTGTTTTTTTTAGCGTCCCACTATTACATTCATAATTGACACCATCATCTGATTTTTTGTATTTGATTAAAGACCGGGTGTAATAATTCAATCCTATCCAGTCAATTGGTGAAGATATTAATTCTAATTGTGTTTTATAATTCTCTGGGAGGTATTTTTCTAGGATGGATAAAGCTAATTCTGGATATTTACCTTTAAAGATAGCATCGGAAAACCATCTATTATGAATTTCATCAAACAGTTTTGTTGCTTGAATATTTTCTTCATTACTATCTATAGGTTGACCAAATTGATTATTTAAAACTATTCCGATCTGATGATCATTACATGACCTTAATGCTTCAACAGATTGCGAGTGCGCAAATAAAATATTATGCATAGTTTTTGCAGCTGATCGGATATTTTTAATACCTGGTGCATGCTCTCCTAAATAATGACTTAACCACGAAACACACCAAGGCTCATTAATGGTTGAAATTTTTTCAAATTGATCTCCAAATGTTTTTGATATGAAAAAAGATAAATCTCCAAAATGTTTACAGGTTTCTTGATCTTCCCAACTTTTAATTTTTTGAAACCTAATTGGAAGATCCCAATGATAAATTGTTGGGAAAGCCTCTAAATCACAATTATTTATTTCTTCTAATAATTGCTTGTAAAAATCCACACCCTTTAAATTTACATCTTTATTGTTGTCTGGAAATAATCTAGGCCAAGCAAATGAGAAACGATAGGCCTTAAAACCCGCGTCTTTTATAAGTTTAATATCCTCTTTGAAATATTCAATATGATTACAAGCAAGTTTCCCATCAATGCCATTCAATGTTCTCTCAGCAAAATCGTCCCAAATTGATTTACCACAATTGCCATACGTCGTTCCTTCAATCTGATAAGAGGAAGTAGCAACTCCAAATTTAAAATCTTTTGGAAAGTCTTGAAGAATAGATAAGTTAATCAATTCTTATTTTATTACTAGAATTGAACAAATTTGTTTTGTTTAAATCAAATTTAATTTTAACATCATCACCAACTTTAATTAAACTATCTCCTGATGCTTCAACTACTATTGGATCACCTTCATTATCTAAATAAATAAAAGTATTGGAGCCTAATTTTTCCACAACGAACGCTTTACCTTGGAAGTCATAATCTGAGCTATCAGTAATAATTATGTCCTCAGGTCTAATTCCAAAAATAATATCAGTATTTTCATTTGATTTAATTGTTTTTGAAATTGTAATCTTTGAACCTAAAATATTAATTTCAACTTTATTATGATCTATTGATGAAATTTTAGCATTTACAAAATTCATCTTTGGAGAACCAATGAAACCTGCAACAAATAAATTTTTTGGGTTATTATATAATTCTATAGGCTTACCTTGTTGAGAAATCTCACCTTGATCTAACACAACAATCTCATCAGATAAAGTCATTGCCTCAGTTTGGTCATGAGTCACATAAACCATGGTTGCATCCAAATGGTCATGTAATTTTGCTAATTCAATTCTCATTTGAACTCTTAAAGCGGCATCTAAATTAGATAAAGGTTCATCAAATAAAAAGACTTTAGGTTTTCTAGTTATTGCTCTACCAATAGCAACTCTTTGTCTTTGACCTCCTGATAGCTGTTTAGGCTTTCTTAGAAGATAATCTTCAATTTGTAAAATTTTTGCAGCCTCATGTACTCTATCTTTAACTTCATCTTTAGGCCTTTTCTCTAATTTCAGTCCAAATGCCATATTATCAAAAACAGTCATATGGGGATAAAGAGCATAAGATTGAAAAACCATGGCAATATTTCTTTCTTTAGGAGGGAGGTTATTTACTTCTTCTCCACCAATTGATATTTTTCCCGAATTAGTTTCTTCTAACCCAGCTATCATCCGTAATAATGTCGACTTTCCACACCCAGAGGGCCCAACAAGTGTTGTAAATGACTGACTTTTAATATTGAGTGAAAAATCTTTTATTACATGGGTTTTTCCAAAGAATTTATTAATTGAGCTGAGTTCTATATCTGCCATCAGTTTAAATATCCTAAAAATTTTGATTGTTTATTAATCATAGTATTTAAAAGTTTTTCAGCCTTAATTGCATCATCAACAATAGGATCTGACAAAAGAGCTAAATATGCACCGTGTTTTGATTTATTTAAAATTGCCTCTGTTGTTAATTGTATGACTCCTGTTTGCGAATTTAAAAGAGCGCCAAATGTTTTAGGATAATTATCTAGTTTTTTTCCATTCGCGCCTTTTTTGTTAATAACAGCTGGCACTTCTACTACTATATCATTTGGTAAATATTCAATAAAATTATTATTTGGGATATTTACTGCATGTTCAAGTCTATTGTCATCTTCAATAATACTTTCAATAATTGGCACAACTCTCTCATCTAGTTTTGGTTTGCTATTATCAAAAAACCTTCCATATAAAAAGTCATCTTCATAAAAATTTAAACATCTATTTTTATATTTTTTATAAAAATCTGAAATTCCTTCGTGATCAGCCACGCTGAAAGCCCATTGCATGTATTCTCCGACATGACTGTCTGTTGTAATGGGAAGGTAAGAATATTTTTTAAATAACTCAAAGAAGACTCCTCTTTCAGCGCCAGGGTCTGACTCAAAACCCTCATGATCATTAATTAAGTTAGAGTAGTAGCTATTAAATTTATCTCGAATAATAGGATATCCATCTTTTTTGGAGTCTTTATATTTGACATCCAATAGGATACTAAAATGATTTAGCCCTCCTGCTTCAAATTCTATATTGTCGAGGTTGGTATCGAGCAAAGTTGGCAATTGTCTTTCCATAGAATGAATTTCATGGCATAAGCCAATTATATTTAGATTTGGAAATTTTGTGGTAAGAGCATGACATATTCTTTGCATGGGGTTCGAGTAATTAAATACAACGGCGTTCGGGCAAATCTTTTCTATATCCTCACAAATTTCTATGATCACCGGTATTATTCTTAAAGCATGAAATAGACCTCCGGGCCCTCCGTTTTCTCCATAAATTTGTTTAAAACCATATTCAACTGGTACCCCCCAATCTTGTTCCCAGAGTTCAAATCTATTTCCAACTTCAATAGAGATTAAACAAAAATCAGCACCTTTGAGAGCTTCTTCTCTTGAAGTGGTAGCTTCAATTTGAAAGTCTACCTGAAGTTTTTCTTTATAATTTTCAGCAATTTTCCTTGTTTTTTCAACTGCCTCGGGCCGTATATCGTGGAGAACGATAGTAGATCCCTTAAGGATTTGAGACTTATAAAAGTCTCCAATTATCTTCAAACCAAAGTTAGTGCTTCCTGCTCCTATTATTACAATTCTTTTTCCCATAATTTATTTACCTATTATCATTAGCCTTTTACTGATCCTGCTACAAGTCCTCTAATAAAATATCTTTGAAGAGAAAAGAAAATAAATAAAGGGACAGTCATTGATACAAAGGCACCTGTTGTTAAAATTTCCCAATTTTCTCCTCTCGATCCAAGAAGCTCTTTTAACTTTGCTGTTAAAATAATTTCACTTGGATGTTTGTCTAAAAAAACTAAACCAACAAGCAAATCATTCCATACCCATAAAAATTGTAAGATAAAAATCGATGCAAAAGAGGGTATTGATAATGGTACTACTATTTTTATAAAAGTATCGTAATGTGTCGCTCCATCAACTCTAGCTGCCTCAATCATTTCGCTAGGTAGTGTTTTTAGAAAATTCCATAATAAAAAAGTAGTTGATGCAAGACCAAATCCCGTATGTGCCATCCAAATACCGGGATAAGATTTAGCAGAGACACCGAATAATGCCCCAAAGTCATTGTATATTGTTAGTACAGGTATTAAGCACATCTGCAATGGAACAACCAGAGATGCTATTATAGTAGCTAGTAGAAGATCTCTACCATAAAATTTCATCCAGGTAAGTGCATACGCAAAATATGAGCAAATAATTAAAGGTATTAAAGTTGCAGGAAGTGCTACTGCAAATGTATTTAAGAATGCTTGGCCTAATCCCTCTTTAAGAAGCACCTCTTTATAATTATCAAGTGTAAAGCTTGGAGGGCTCTTAGCTGATACAAAAATTCTTTTCCCTTTTTTCTTTTTAAACTCTTCTTTTGATTTCCAAACATAATCGCCATTTTCAAAAACTGTAATTTCTGTTTCATCTTTAAATAATGCAGTCTCACCAACCTCATATTCATCAATATTCTTAGAGGTAATTCCAAACCGATAAATCTCTTTACCCTGATTTTCATCAAATAAATTACTTTTTATAAAATAGTAATCTCCCTCTTTGATCTGGTCCTCTTTACCTTTTGTACGATATATTTCATTGACCTCAGTTGTGGTAAACGAGGTCCACCAACCACTTATAGCTAAAACATCTTTATCTCTAAGAGAGCTTATAAATAGCCCAAATGTTGGAACAATCCATGCAATTACGAATAATAGTAACAAAAGTTGGGAGAATACTGAGGTAAATGTTAGTTTTTTCATACTTTTTGCTCTTGCTTATGTCTGTATAAGTTCCAAGCCAATATTGGGATAACTCCAATCAAGATACAAAAAGCAAGAACACTCCCCCTACCTGAGTCGCCACCCCCTCTGAACATCCAATCGTACATTAAATTTGCTAGAACTTCAGTTTGCCACTGACCATTGGTCATTGCATAGATAATGTCGAAAACTTTTAAAACTAGAATTGTAATTATCGTCCAAATTACCAAGATTGTCTGCTCTAGATATGGAATGATAATTGACCAGAAAATTTTCAATTCACTTGCACCATCTATCCTAGCTGCATCCAAAGTTTCATTAGGAATACTCCTTAGAGCTGCACTAAAAATAACTAGTGCAAGACCAGTTTGTATCCAGATCATAATTGCCATTAAAAAAAGATTATTCCACAATGGAATTGTTAACCATGCTTGTGGTTCAAAGCCTAAAGCGACTGCTATTGCATTTAAAAGTCCAATTTGTTGATCACCAGGTCCTCTATAATCATACATAAATTTCCATATCACACCTGCTCCAACAAATGAAATTGCCATAGGCATAAAAATTATTGACTTTGCAATTGATCCCCACCAAATTCTATCTGCTAGATTTGCAATCACTAAACCAAAAAAAGTACTTAAAGTTGGAACAACAATTAACCAACCTAGATTATTAATAATACTTCTTCTAAAATCAGGATCATTAATAGCCCAGGTATAATTGAAGAGCCCTACAAAGTTTTCACCTACTTTGTCGTAAAAACTCAATCTTATAGTTTCAAATACAGGGTAAATAATAAAAATAAATAACACTATAAAAGCAGGTGCTATAAAAATAATAACCCTAATAGAATTTTCAAAAGCAAAATTTTTAGATGCTTTTACTCTAAAATAATCTAGTAAAAAATTTGATAAGTGAAAAAATAATACAAAAAAGAGAACGCCAACTAAAACAGTAATTGCTAGGGAGAAAATACTCATTGTATTAGAAAGATGCTAAGGGCAAATAATACACTATTCGCCCTTAGTTTAGAAATTAACTATTTTTTTATTGACCAGCTTCCCAGCTAGTTTGGATTTCGTCAGCAACATCCTGAGCTGATTTACCATTGGTATAATCAACCATTCCTGTCCAGAAAGATCCTGCACCAACCCAACCAGGCATCAAGTCTGAGCCATCAAACCTGAAAGTTGTTGCATTTATTAGGATATCATGCAGACCTCTGAACGTATCGCTAGAATATTTGCTTGTATCCACATACTTATGAGGTGTTAAAAAACCACCTTTTTCCATGAATCTTTCGTTGGCTTCTGTGTGAAGCAAGAACTTCATGAATTCAGTAGTGACTTTTCTGTTATTAGTTGGGGCCATTAAAGTACCAGCACCTAAAACAGGCTTTCCTAAGTCCTGAGACTCAAAAGGTGGAAAGTAAAAGAAGTCATAGTCAACACCAGCTTCAGCTCCCTCAGGGAAGAATGCAGGAATAAAGCTTGCTTGTCTATGCATCATACACTCAGCAGGTGATGTGAAAAGACCATTTGGAGAGTCTCTAAAGTCTGTTGTAGCAACTGCTTTAGTTCCACCATTAACATAAGCGTCGTTTAATGCAATTGAACCAAAAAATTCCATCGCATCAATCACTCTTTGATCATTAAATTTCATATCATTAGATACCCACTGATCATAAATATGAGGTGCATGAGTTCTCAACATAATATCTTCCATCCAGTCCGTAGCTGGCCATCCAGTTGCACCACCAGAACCTAGTCCGATACAGAACGGAGTATTACCATCGCTTACCATTTGATCAGCTAATGCTAATAACTCTTCCATACTGGAAGGTGTCTCATACCCATTATCTTCAAAGTTATCTGGTGAATACCACACCAAGCTTTTTACATTGACTCTGTAAAAAACACCATAGAACTTTTCAAAACCAGTTGGATCTTTATATGTTGTAAGATCAACCCAAGATTGTCCTGCAGCATAATTATCAAGAACCATTTGTTTGATGTCGTCACCTAGTGGAGATAAACAACCAGTAGCTGCGATGTTCGCTGCTAATCCTGGCTGTGGGAATACAGCTATATCAGCTGGACTACCTGCTTGACAGTCAATATTAATAATTGATTCAAATTCATCAGAACCACCATACTCAACGGACGCTCCTGTTGCTGCTTCAAAAATTGATATGACATCCCTGAAATCATCGTCTTGTGGTGCCAACCAAGGACCAAAGATTGTTAATTTTTCTCCCGACAGGTCAGGGCCTGTATATGCGTGAGAACCAGCATTTGCATAGCTTGCTCCAAATAGAGAAATAGCTATCAAAGCTGTAATTGTCTTAATTAATTTCATAGAAATCCTCCTCCTATAAAAATATGTGAGAATGAATTTAACAAAATGAATATGTTTTCAAACACATTAAAAGCCTAAACAATATGCAATTAGCTGATATCAAAAGATCAATATTATCAACCTTTATTCATATTCAATCCACTTTCTAAGGGGTTTTATATACTCAGCTATGTTTAAATTTAATGTTTACTTATAGTGTCGTATTTTTTTTGAATCGACTCAGGCCAAACAGACTTCATGTAAGCTAAAATAGACCATATGTCATCATCATTTAATTTGTCGTTACCTTGCATTTTACCATCGTAGTTTTCATTATAAATTTTAAATCCATATCTTATTATGTTGAAAAGCTGATCTTGACTGTGATGCCATGTATGACCTGTACCATTTAAGGGTGGGGAGAGATTATGACCATCTTTATCTTTTTTAGTGCTCCAGTTGGGTTGGCCTTGTAAGTTGTCCCCATGACATGACGCACAATGAGTTACATAAAGAGATTTACCTAAGTTAATTTGACTAATTAATTTTTCATCAATTTCGATATTAGTTATTCCAATATTGTCATTTTCTTTATTATTCGGGTTTAAAAAATACAGAAGAGAAATTATTATCGCCGCGAAACCAATAACAAATATTAAAATTCTTTTTAAAAGAAACGACAATGTTTTTAGTTATTAAATTTTCTAAGTAAATCTTGTAATTCTTCTATTTTTTGTTTTTTTTGTTTGTCGTTTTTTTTCATAGCATCTACAACACAGTGGTCAATGTGTTTATTGAGTATATTATTTTCTAGAGATTTTATTGCTGAAGTTATGGCTCTTGTTTGTTGTAAAATTTCAAGACAATATCTTTTTTCAACAATCATTTTTTCAACGCCTTTAAGCTGACCATGAATTCGATTAATACGATGAATATTTTTAATATGATCTGGGTTTTTATTTATTTTAATAATATTTGACATATGAGCAATATACTATATACCAGTATATAGTAAATAAAAAAATGTTTGTTTCAACTCTCACCAACTTTAATTGGAAATGTAAACACACCTGGAAAAAAAGTGCTCATAACACTAAGTGGTGTTTAATTGGATGTGCTATAGGAGATCTTGGTACGATATTCTATTTTCAAATTAATGAAATTGCTTGGCCTACCTTAAATATAATGATTTTAGCAATTATTAATGGACTGATTACTAGCATCATTCTTGAAACAATAATTCTTTTAAGGCAAAATTTTTCTTTAAGACAGGCAATTAGCACTGCTCTTGGAATGAGCTTTATATCTATGATTTCAATGGAAATAGCTATGAATGTTACAGATGTAATTTTAACGGGAGGGGCAATGCTTACCTGGTGGGTCGTTCCTATAATGCTTTTTGTTGGTTTTATTACTCCTTGGCCATATAATTATTGGCGTTTAAAAAAGTACAATATTGCGTGTCACTAAAATATTCTATTATTTACCTAATTTTCTCACTGTTTTTACTCGTAAATAATCTATTTGCTTCTCATGTCACTGTAGTTGATGGAGACACAATTAAATTAGGTGATGTTAAAATACGTTTTAGTGGAATAGATGCTCCTGAAATTAATCAGACGTGTGTTGCAAGTGAAGGGAAGGTTGCATGTGGAAAAATATCAAAAGATATTTTACTTACAAAAGTTACAAATAATAAAATTACTTGTACAGATGAGGGAAAAGACTTTTATGGAAGAGTTTTAGGTGAGTGCTTTGTCAATGGAGAGTCATTAAGTAGTTATTTAGTCAGAGAGGGTTTTGCGTTTGCTTATAGAAAATATTCAGATAAATATATTTTAGATGAGGAGTATGCCAAATCTAACAAACTTGGAATGTGGTCCATGAAATTTGAATATCCATGGGACTTTCGAAAAAATAATTAAATGTTTTGTCAAAAATATATTTCTTAATTACAACTTTTATTATTAATCTAAGTTTTTATCAAAGTTTATATTCATCAGATCAAGATTACTGTGTTGGCTACTTAGAGGAAGTCTACTGGTCCTTGGACCCTATCGAAGAGATTGAACTTCGAAAAAGAATAATTAAATTTTTTGATGATAATTTTGAAGGTGCAGAAAACCTAAGTTATGACTTGTATTATGACTCCCAATCAAAGCAATTTTTAACTGACTTGGATGGCGTAGATATAAGCAAATATAAAAAAGTCAATTATCCTAATTTTGAAATATTAGTATTAGATGCATATATCAATCTATTTAAGGGAGATGGAATAAACTATTGTCCTGCGTTTTGGGATAATTGCAGTGAGGAGTCATTGAAGTCTTTTTTTCAAGCCTCAGAGGATTTCAGTCGATCTTGGAGTGGTGAGGAAAATGTAATGAAATTTCTCACAGATCAATTCGTCAATCATCATTGCACCATGTATCTTGATACCTCTATTGATCAAAAGACTTTCATAAGCGATCTAAATATTTTAATTAATGAATTAACCAAATAATTTATTAACAACTTTTTTTATTTATGCGTAACTTCTATCAAAGACTGATCTATATGTATGATATCAATCATTAATGGGCTGGTGGAATGGTAAAGAGGAGTTATTTGAAAATAATGAAATTCCATATAATAAGTGTTCTGAATGTGGTGATTACAAGGAAGTCTCAAAGAAATATATCAATAAAATCAACGATGAAATAATTACGATTTGTTACGATTGTGGTAAAAAACGATATATTGAAAGCTTAATGGTTGTTTCTTCAATAGAAAATATTGGCGATTTTGAGTCTTAATATTTTCTTTTAAAAGATCTTAACTATATAGGCGTTTTTGCTATTATCCCTGTCTTATTATTATGAGTAACTTTAATAAAATTGTTGTAATTGGTGCTGGTACGATGGGCTCGGGTATTGCTGCCCATTTGGCTAATTCTAACCGCCAAGTAGTTTTGCTTGATCTCAAAAACAAAGACAAACCCAACCAAATTTCTGAAAATGCGATTGATATTATCAAAAAGTCAGACCCACCTCTATTAGTGGAAAGATCTAGAATTGATCATATAAAACCAGGTAATCTCGATGATGATTTTAATGAGATCAAAGATGCAGATTGGGTAATCGAAGCTGTTGTTGAGCGTATTGATATCAAACACAAACTTTACTCCCAAATTGATAAAGTTCGCAGCCCCAACTCTATTATTTCATCTAATACTTCGACAATTCCTCTCTCAATTCTGACACAAGAGATGTCCGATAGCATGAAAGCAGATTTTTGTATCACTCACTTTTTTAATCCTGTCCGATTTATGAGATTATTAGAGATCGTTGAAACACCAACTATGAATAAAGATAAGATGGGTGGACTTCGTGATTTTTGTAAAAATGAGCTAGGTAAAGGAATTGTCAATTGTAATGACACTCCTGGTTTTATTGGTAATCGAATTGGTGTGTACGCGATGCAAGTGGCAATGTATGAAGCTTTAGAACGAGGTCTTCCAGTAGAAATTGCAGATGCTTTATTTGGCCGACCATTAGGAATTCCTAAAACAGGCGTTTTTGGACTCTATGATCTCATAGGAATTGATTTGATGAAAGATGTGCTTGCGAGCTTTAAAAAAGAATTACAAGAAAATGATCCTTTTATGGATGTGGTTAAACCTCACCCTCTAGTCGAGCAGTTACTTGAAAAAGGTTTTAATGGAAATAAGGGCCCTGGTGGTTTTTATCAAACAACAATTGTTGAGGGTGACGAACATGTTAAAGCCATGAATACTTCAGACATGAGTTATTATGATTTTGATAAAGTAGATTTGGAAATCGCTAGAAGAGTTGAGAAAGAGGGCATCAAAGCACTCCTTGATGATGATAGTGAGTATGGTCGATATGCTTTTGCAGTTTTAGCAAAAATTATTAATTATAGCGCTTTTTGCATTCCTGAAGTTTCATCAAAGGTGACAGACATAGATGATGCTCTTCGTATGGGATTTAACTGGAATGAAGGGCCATTTGAATTATTAAATGAGTACGGGCTCACCAAATTTGTCCAACGACTTCAAGATGAAAAACAAGAAGTTCCTGAGTTGTTAACAACTATGATTAAGCTAAAACAAGAACCTTACGACTCAGCTTCTTCACGAGCCTATAATCATGAGGCAGGTATGAAGTTTATCTCTAGAGGAGAGGGTGTTCGACGATTAGGTGATCACAAGAAATATGCTAACCCTTTATCTAAAAATTTTGCTGCCACTATATGGCAATTTAATGATGAGCCACGAGAACAGAAGATACTATGTTGTGAATTTCACACTAAGGCTAATGCTTTGAACGCAGATGCCATGAAAATTTTAGAGGAGTCAGTAGATCGTCTTGAGCAAGATAATTATCAAGGGCTTGTAGTTTATAATGAGGCTATGAATTTTTCTGCAGGAGCTGATTTAAATACTATGATTGGTTTAGCTGACGTAAAAGATTGGAAAGGTATCGATAAATACCTATCTGATTTTCAATCTGCATGTATGAAAATGAAATATGCATCGAAACCAACAGTCAGTGCTGTAGCTGGATTAGCTATTGGTGGTGGTTTTGAAGTGGCATGTCAAACCTCTAAGATGGTTGCTCACATGAATAGTACTTTAGGTTTAGTAGAAACAGGTGTTGGCCTTGTTCCAGGCGGTGGTGGTTGTAAAGAATTATTGTGGAGATGGGTGCAAGACAAAAAATATGTAAATGACCATGATCAAGCAGCTCTTCAAGTATTTGATATTATAGGATATGGCCTAATGGCCCATTCCCCATTGCAAGCTAAAAAGCATAAATTTTTTCTAGATGATGATATTTTTGTATTGAATAGAGATAATCTTCTTGTGGAGGCCTTTAATCAAGTATCATTATTAAAGAGTAAATATACAGCTCCTGAAAAGCCAAAGTTCTCACTAAGCGGACCTGAGGTAAAAGAGAAAATGCACCAAGTTTTATTGGATTTAGAGCAAAAAAAGATCATTTTTGGCTATGATGTTGATATTGGTCTTCATTTAGCAACCGTACTTAGCGGGGGTGATACAAATAAATCAAAAGAATTGTCAGAAGCTGATCTATATGATTTAGAGCGACAGTCCTTGATAAATTTAATACAATCCAATAAGACGAGGGATAGGATCCATGCAATGCTGTCTACGGGGAGAAGGCTAAAAAACTAATGAATAATTTTGAACAGGGAATGCATAAAAATGATGCAAACTTTGTTCCTTTAACTCCCATCAGTTTCCTTGATCGAATAAAAGACGTATACCCTGACTATGAAGCCATAGTATATAAAGAGAGAAAATACTCTTGGAAACAGGTTTACGATCGATGTATTCGATTTGCAAGTGCATTAACTAAAGTTGGAATTGGTAAAGGTGATGTTGTTTCTATTATGGCAGCAAATACTCCTGAATTATTTGAAGCGCATTATTCTGTTCCTATGACAGGAGGAGTTGTTAATACAATTAATACTCGTTTAGACACCAGAACAGTTGCTTACATACTAGATCATAGTGACTGTAAAGTTTTTATAGTGGATCGACAATTTCACAATGTAGCAATTGACGCTATTGCTCAAGTTAACCGAGATATCATCGTTATTGATATCGACGACAAGCAAGCAGATTTAGGAGATATTCCATCAATTGGAAAACTAGAGTACGAAAGTTTCCTACAAACAGGTGATGAGGGTTTTGAATGGATAAGACCTGATGATGAGTGGCAGGCTATTTCACTGAACTACACATCTGGAACAACAGGAAACCCAAAAGGTGTTGTGTACCATCACAGAGGGTCCTATTTAATGTCAATGGGAAGTATCACTGCATGGAATATGCCTAACCGGCTTACCTATTTATATACAGTGCCAATGTTTCACTGCAATGGCTGGGGGTATCCATGGACTTTGGCGATGCTCCATGCCCGTGTAATATTTATACGAAATATAGTTGTCAAAGAAATTTTCGAATTAATCGATCAATATGAGGTGACTCATTTTGGAGGTGCTCCTATCGTATTAAATATGATTGCAAATGCCCCTGCAGATGATCAAAAAGCTCTGAAAAATAAGGTTTATGTTATGACTGCTGGTGCACCTCCTCCTAGTTCAATTCTTCAAAAAATGGAGTCTTTAGGCTTTGAGGTTATGCATGTATATGGACTAACTGAAACTTATGGTCATGTTGTCCATTGTGCTTGGAATAAGGAATGGGATAACTTGGCAGATGAAAAGCGATCTGAGCTAAAAGCTTATCAAGGAGTTCGCTATCCACACACAGAAATGGTATCGGTCATGAACCCAGAAACCCTCGAACCTGTTCCTTCCGATGGAAAAACCATGGGGGAGATTATGATCCGAGGAAATACTGTCATGATGGGGTACTACAAAAATGAAGAGGCTACTCAAGAGTCGATGAAAAGCGGATGGTTTCATTCGGGTGACTTAGCAGTAATGCACCCTAGTGGGTATATTCAAGTTAAAGATCGTTCAAAAGATATTATTATTAGTGGTGGTGAAAATATATCATCTGTAGAAATTGAAAATATTATTACAAAGCACCCTGCTGTATCATTAGCAGCAGTTGTTGCTAGACCTGATGAAAAATGGGGCGAGACACCTTGTGCTTTTATAGAGTTAATTGAAGGCCAAACGGTAGAAGAAGATGAGTTAAAGAAATTCTGCAGAGAGCACTTAGCTGGTTTTAAAATGCCTAAGACTTTTGTATTTCAGGTCTTACCGAAAACATCAACTGGTAAAATTCAAAAGTACGAATTAAGAGAAACAGTAAAAAGTCTTTAATTTAATTTTTTATTTTTATCTTCAGTATTTATCACTTTAATACCTTTTAGTTTTTTATAACACATATAACAGACAAGATTATGATGACTTTTTATTAAATTTTGAACTTTCTTGGGAGCTGTTCGAATTTCAGATTCAATATACACACTGTCCATGACTGATAACTCTCCCTCGCAATATTTGCATTTCTCAGCCATGACTAATATTTTAAATTTTTCTTAATTTTGTTCCAATACTGAAAAAATCTTTTTGCTGGATGAAGATAATTCTCCTGTAACAAGAAGTAATCGGGTAACTGCTCTAAATCAAATTTTTCACCTAATTTTTGAAATAAATTTTGGTAAATAGGTCTAAAAGTAGATTTTGTAATAATTTTGGATATGGCGTTTTGGTCATGAATTTCTTGTAATATCTCATATGTATTACCTCTATAGATTTCAGCCCCTGCCTCTTTGGCTAAAAAGTATCTGTTTTCAATGATTTTGTCACTAAGATCATAGCCTTCAGTTAAAGTATCATCAAAGATGTAAACGGGTTTACCCTCAAAACCGGCTGGCACTCTCATGAACTCGTCATATAAATAAATTAAGTTCATAAATTGGGAAAGAGCCTCGAACTAATTTCTTCGTAGCTACCATCTATTTCTCGATTTTTATCAGGTATAATGTCTATACTTCGGTGACAGTATTTGTGAACATTTTCTAAATTAAATATATAAGGTTTTCCTGCAAAGGTGCTCGCGATCCATTGCCAAGAGAAGTTATTACTTGCAATATCTCCATCCAGTAAATGACTCATAAAGAACTTCGCTCCAGCTTGCCACTTCACTCTTCTAAAGTGAATAATATAAGAAGCCAAATACATACGTGCATGGTTATGAAGGTATCCAGTGCTAGTGAGTTGCTCGATGAAAATATTAATAATCTGTGTTGGTGTTGTTGCTGACATAATATCCTCAGGCAAGTTATCTTGATATTCTTCAGATCGAAATCCAGTTTTATATTCTTCTACATCTGTCCATAGTTGATCAGGATGATGGTAGGCATAGCTTCTCCAAAAATCTCTCCATGCTAATTCTTGAATAAACTTTTCACTCTCAACAAAATTATATTTGTCTCGAATATATCGATAGAGCTCTTTGTTAGTGATGATTCCATATTTTATATGGGCTGATAATCTTGAAATTTGTCCATTCAAAAAGTTTCTTGTTTTTGCATAGAGAGCAGGATTAAAAGAATTGAATTTTTCCAGTGCATCATGTCTTGATAACATGGAGCTATTCGAATTTTTCGATATTGGTATTAGATCTTGAACACTTGAGATTTTCACTTTTAATTATACATAAAATCTGTGCTAATAGATTGTTTGTAAATCGAAGGTGATTTTGGTTTCAGGGGGGAGCTGAGATATTCTTGAAATATCCACTTCATTTAAAATTGCAATTTTTGGATACCCGCCAGTACAAGGAATGTCCCGCATTAATACAATGGGTTGCCCATCACTTGGCACTTGAATAGATCCAGGTAATATTCCTTCAGACAAAATATCATGAGACTTAGAACTAATGAGACTCTCACCTTTGAGCCTGATACCCATTCGATCACTTTGATTAGTTATTGTAAAAACACCGCTAATAAAAGATTGTAGAGTATTGTCTGAGAAATATTGAAGTTGAGGACCGGGATAAACTTTGAAATTAGTTACCTTTTCTAAATCAGGTTTTGGTATAGAGATAAGATCCCAAGAGCTTACATCTTTGCTAATGTGAAATATATCTTCGTTATTAAGAAGTCGATTAATAGAACCTATTCCTGCTTTTGTGTCAGTAGAGTAGCTATTAAGACAAGGCTCTAACCCAAGTCCATGCTCAAAAGCTATGTATCCATATACTGAGTCTATTGTATTGTGAATAATCAATTCATCGCCCTCAAATAAATTAATACTTTTATAGGGCTGGCACTCAAGCTGGCTGTTGTTATTTTTCTGAATACTCATATTACAATTACCACCAACACAAATCTTAACTGATCCCTCTTTTACTTTTATTGATGGTCCCACATATGCAAATTCTATAAATTGATTTTGATGATTGGGTATAATTTTTTGCAACTCTATAATAATTCTTTGGTCCATCGCTCCACTTGGTGAGACTCCTAAGTGCTGATATTGAAATCTTCCAAAGTCTTGAATCGTTGAATGAGTTCCTGCACGAGTGATTATAATTGAGTTCATGAAGAGTATTCCTTGATCAATTCATTTAACGAAAAATTATATTTTCTAATTTTTTGAAACTCTGAAAGCGATACGGAGTAAAATTTTACTTCATCACCTGGAAGAAAAAGGGAAGGATAAGATCTTTGCAAATCAAAAATATCAAATGGTATTTGTCCTATTATATTCCAACCACCAGGTGAAACTTTTGGATATATACAGGTATGGTTTTTCGCTATGCCAATGGATCTAGCAGGAATTTTTACCCTTGGAGTAGCTAACCGCGGTGTGATTAATTGGTAGGGAACATCCCCTAAATATGGAAACCCCGGCATGAAGCCTATATAATATGTATAGTAACGAACTGATGAATGAAGATTTATAACTTCTTCTTTTGTAATCTGGTGTAGTTTTTGGATGATCTTCATATCTAAAGCAAAATCTTCATTATAACATGCTGGTATTTCCCATGTTTTAGTGATTTTTTTGTTATTTTGAGAGTTTGTATCTTTCATTTTCATACTAATTTTGTCTTTATTTTGATCTCTAATTTTTGAATTTTCAAAAATTACAACTATTTTATTGAATGAGGGAATAATGTTTAGTGATGGAAGATTAAGGTTTGAAATATTTAAAAATGCCTCATTTACCTCCTGTGATATAGATTTTGAGGTTTCATTTCCAAAATCTAAGACTAAACCCCGATCTCCATAAGAATTTATTCCTTTGAAATACACACTAATATCATAATGTAACTTTGGTGCATTTGAATAAAATTAATTTAAATTCTGATATCGCAGAAAAAGATCTCAGTTTTTTCGAGACTGTTGATGCGCAGCTAATAAATAAAATTACCTCTGCTAATCTTTCCTGTTTATATCATGGGGGGTCAAAAGAAATTGTTTTTAAAGCACTAAGTTACTGTAAAACAAAACATGTTTCAGTTGGTGCGCATATTTCTTTTTTAGATAGAGATAACTTTGGTCGCACAAAAATTAATTGGAACAAAAAACTAATCCAAGAAATTATCAAAGATCAATTAATTTTTATTCATAATCTTGCCTCTGATATTAATTTTCCAGTCACACATGTTAAGCTTCACGGGGCTTTAAGTAATATGGCATGCGTTGATCAAGACCTTTCCAGTGAAATAGTAGATTTTTTAAAGAGAAATTACCCATCAATGATATTACTTGCACCAGCTTTAAGTGAACTTGCTAAAATTGGTATGAGCAGCAACATACCCACTGCCCTTGAGGTTTTTGCAGATCGCACATATGAGGATGATGCTACTTTAACACCTCGTTCTATTAATGACTCTTTGATTACAGATCCTAACAGTGCCAGGGAACATGTAAAATCCATGCTTATTCAAGGAGGAATTATTTCACGTAATGGGAATACTCTAAAAACAAACATTCATTCAGTGTGTGTTCATAGTGATACGCCAAATAGTGTTGAAATTTCTGAACAAATTTGCATACTCCTTCATGAAATGAAGATAAAAAAAGTAGCTCTTCCAGAATTTTTCTAAGACTAAAATGAATAATTATTTTTTTTACGGCACTCTTCGCTCTATTGCAATATTAGAGAAGGTTATAGGAAGTAAAACTGATCACTTAAAAATAACCCCAGCTTTTGCACCGAAAAGTGAATTGCGTTTAGTAGTTAATGAAAACTTCCCTGTAATAATCTTCGGTGAAAATTATTCTGGCGTTGAGGGTATAGTGGTTAAAGGATTAAGAGAAGAAGATATCGCACGTATACGTTTTTTTGAAGATGTAGAGTTTTCTCCTAAAACAATGATTATAGACATAGGGGGAATTCAAGAAGAGGTTAATTATTTTTCACAAAAAGGAGTTGATCCCTCTTTAGACCCTTGGATCTATGATGAGTGGAAACAAAAAGAGGAAGCTTTGTCCTTAGTGACAACTGATCTTTGGATGCAACTTTATGGAAAATATACAGCTGAAGAGGCAGATCAATATTGGAATGACGTAAAAAAGCAGGCATATCATCAATACCTCTCTCAACAATGAAAATTGTTAATTTATTTTTCATAATTTCTATATTTTTTACATTTAGTTCCTTATCTAATGAAACAACAAGTTGGGAATTATTAAAAAAGGGCGGTAAAGTAGTTTTTATTCGTCATGCATATGCTCCTGGAGGTGGTGATCCCAATAATTTTGAATTATACGATTGTTCAACACAAAGAAATTTAAATGAACAAGGAATTAATCAATCTAAACGAATGGGTATATTATTTTCTAAATATTCTATTCCAATAGACTCTGTTTATTCCAGCGAATGGTGTCGCTGCAAAGAAACCGCTCGTCTGGCATTTAGAAATTTTGAGAGTTTAAGTGCCTTAAATTCAACATTTTCAGCTGATTATCAAAAAAACCATTCAAAACAAATGTATGAATTAAATCAATTCATTAAAAATTGGGACGACAGTCAAGGTAATTTAATTTTTGTAACCCATTATGTAATTGTTGGTGGTTTTCTTGATTATTATCCAAGTTCAGGAGAAATGGTGATAACAGATAAATCTCTATCAGTTCTTGGCTCTATTAAAATAAATTTTTAAAAGAATACTCTTTCAACAAACCAATATAAACCAATCATTGAAATTATAATCGAAATAGGAATTTGTAAAAATGTTCGATACCAACTCTGACGTGAAGGTATTATAAAGATAATTGATGCTAAGATAATAATTGCTATCTGTGCTATTTCTACACCAATGTTAAATGAGATTAAACTTAAAACAAGTTGACTAGTATTTAACCCAATATCTCCCAGCACAAACGCAAAACCTAAACCATGAATTAATCCAAAAATAAAAATTATTAAATACCGAAGTAAAGTTGAACGTCTTTGAAAAATATTCTCAATTGCAACATAGCTAATAGACAATGCTATTAACGGCTCAACAATAGTAGCAGGAATAAAAATTAAATTAAAACTAGCTAGAATAAGTGTGATCGAATGCGCAACTGTAAACATTGTGACTTGAAGTAATAAAGGTTTAAATTTGATGGCGTAAAAAAAGATACCTATTATGAATAAGATATGGTCAAGTCCCTTAGGAACAATATGCTCTATACCTAAAACCAAATATTCTATTGTCGTACTTAAAGCTGAAGACCGTGTCTGTTGGGATATGAGTGATGATTTTTCAGCAGGTTGTAAATAAGTTGTAAATAAAACAGACTCTTTTGATAAATCCTCAAAATGTCTAATTACCACGGGACCCAAATCTTTTTCAAATTGAATGGTAAAAGACTCATCTTTTATTTTAAAACCTATGCTTAAAGCTGTATCTCTGGGAAATTCATCGTTTATTTCATGAAAAGTTTCTACATTTCTTAAAGAAAGCGGAATAGTTTCATCTCCAATATTGATTTTAATCTTATCTGTAAATTTATTTTCATTTTCTGTGACTATTTTCTCTACTTCTTCAGTGGAAAGGGCTCGTAACGCATCATATTTTTGAGATTGAGGTGAGTCGTTGGTATCCTGATACAAAGAGGCATCAATTTCAGACAGAACAGTTTCTGCATTTAATTTAAATTCGATTGATGCATTTCCTTCAATAATGGTAATATCCATCACCGCGGGTTTAATTTCGTGTGAATGCAGAGGAGAGCTCAATATTAAAATTAGAAAAAAAAATAAGTACTTAATCATTCGGTCATGTTTACCAAAATTCACCTAAAAATTCTTTATATTTTTTTGCTCCTTATTGCTTATTCTATTAGAGCAAATGCTCATGAATTTTGGATCGAGCCTACGCAATATCAACTTAATGATGACTTAATAAATGCTCACTTGAGGGTAGGACAAGAATTTCAAGGTATGGTTTTAATGTATAATCCACAAGATTTTAAAACATTTAAAATATTATCTGGATCCAAAAATAAAAAAGAAAAAATAAAGGGCATACTAGGTGATGTGCCTGCAATTAATATAACAACTAATTTAGACAATTTATTAATTATTTATCACGAAACTAAAGATAAATATGTTGATTATAAAAAGTTTCAAAAATTCGAGGATTTTGTAAACGAAAAAGGTTACCAGCAACTAATCAGTACTCATTTTGAGAAAGGATTTCCCGAAAGTAATTTTATTGAGAGTTATCGTCGTTATGCAAAATCTCTTATTACATTAAATGGCAGTGAGGGGAAGGATAAAAAAACAGGACTACTATTTGAATTTGTTTTAGACCAAAATCCTTACAAAGCATTGAATCTAAAGCAAATGAGTGGAACTTTATATTACAAAAAAAAACCACTAAAAAAAAATCTTGTTACAATTTTTTCGAAATATAAAAATACAAAGTTATCAATTGTAAATACCATAACGGATGATAAAGGAAAATTCACTTTTGATGTTGAACCAGGAAGGGAATACCTTTTAGACTCAGTTGTGATTTATCCATTAAAAGCAGACCCAGAAAAAAATGAGCCAATCTGGCATAGTGATTGGGCATCAACAACTTTCTTAATACCTGAAAATAATCTTTAATTATTATTAATTAGTATAAAATAGATAATTATGATTTTTGCTTTAAAAGTTTTATTAGCTGCTCTTGTGATTGCTTTTGCAAGTTGGCTTTCTGGTAAAAAACCTGAGCTATCTGGATTTATTATCGCTCTTCCAATAGCCAGTATAATAGCCATAGCGTTCTCTTTCTTAGAGCATAAAAATACTGAAAATACTGTAATATTTGCAAAAAGCATTCTTATTGGAGTACCTGTCTCATACTTATTTTTCTTACCTTTTTTCTTTGCAAAAAATCTCAATATGAATTTTTGGTTAATTTACTTGATTGGATTGACTTTACTCGTAATAGGATATTTTGTTCATAAATATATTATGAGTTTAATTTGAATGTTTGAGTTATTTGCAGACTTAACTCCAAATGCAAGAAAAATTTCAATAATGTTAGAGGAGATTAATGAGAGTTATGATCTGACTCTAATTAATTTAAATAAGGGTGAACAATTCAACGAGGAGTTTAAAAAAATTTCTCCATTTTCAAAAATTCCTGTTTTAAGACACAATAATAAGACCATATTTGAGTCTGGTGCTATCTTAATTTACTTGGCAGATTTATCAGGAGAATTTTATGGATCAAATCAAAGTTTAACAACACAGTGGTTGATGGCTCAAATGGGTTATATAGGCCCAATGTTAGGTCAGCATCATCAATTTCATCATTATAATCCTGGTAAAAGTGATTTTGGTGAAGATAGATATTTCAAAATTGCAGAAACTATATACAAAAATTTAGATGATCATTTATCTATAAATGAATATTTGGCAAATGAATATTCAATTGCAGATATTGCAACATTTCCTTGGATCGCCAGACATCCAATTCATGATATAGGTCTGAATAAATATATCAATTTATTACGTTGGTATAATCAAATATCACTTAGACCTGCTGTTTTAAAGGGATATGATCTATTTAAGGACGGCTCAATACCACCTCCCGCGTAATCAAAATGAAAGTTTACTTTAATGGTTCATGTAATATTTGTAATGCAGAAATAAGTCACTATAAAAAGAAAACTTGTAAAATAAACTATGTTGATATTTCAAAAAATAAAGATGAGCATATAAATCATCTCTCCAAAAAAGATTTATATAGAAGAATGCATGTATATCACGAAGGAAAAATTTTTTCTGGATCAGAGTCCTTTTTAGTTTTATGGGATAGAATTCCGAGATGGAGATATCTGTCTTTATTTTTGAAGCTACCATTATTTAGACAATTATGGAAAATAGCATACGAAGGGATAGCTTTATTGCTATATATGAAAAATAAATCGAAAATTAAATAGAACCATTCTTGAAGAAAAACCACAAGAATGGTTCTGGAGGATTAAGGTTAGTTATTGATATTTACTTTTATGAGAAAAATTGGATCAATCAATATATCCACATAAATGGTGATATTTTTGCTATTTGACATTATAGAAGGAGAAAATCTAATTTTTTAAACGATTTAATTTTATCACTTCGCCAATAAAATATAATGATCCTCCAAAATATATCGAGGTCTGATTTGATGAGAGTTTATTAATCATTTTAAATAAATCTGTTAAGGAATTAGCAAAATAGAGCTTAAGGTATTTGGGTAGCAGATCCTCAGTAATAGAGTTTTCCTCGTTCATTTTGACAACAATTATTTTATAAAAATGATTTGATAAGTTAGAAAGCATCTGAATATATTTTTTATTATTTAAAAAAGAGCATATGAGTATTTTCCTATTTTTTGGTAATGATTTAATTAATGCTTTCATGCCATCGATATTGTGAAAGCCATCTAAGTAAATATTCTTATATTTCTTTATTTTTTTATTTAAAAGTCCGCTCTTAATTTGCTGCAATCTCCCAGGCCACTCACAATTCATCAACGCTTTTTCTGTTTTTTCTATTACAAATTTTTCTTTCAATATATTCCTCGCTAAATGTATTGCTAATCCAGCATTAATTAATTGATGTGATCCTTGTAAACTTAATTTTGATAAGCTAACTCTTATATCATTCGATAAATAAAAATTAGATTTTATTTTCCAATGAGAATTAAATAGATTTGCAGTTAATTTTCTTTTTTTCAATTGAGACTTAATAAATTTCATAACACTTGTTTTCTGTCGATTAATTAATATCGTACTTTTTGAATTTAATATTCCTAATTTCTCGAATGCAATTTGGCTCAAAGAATTTCCTAAATAATCTTGATGATCTAAGGATATAGGAGTAATAGCTGCATACTTTGGTTTTTTTATAATATTTGTAGCATCAAATCTTCCTCCCAGTCCTACTTCTAAGATCAAATAGTCAGCTTTGTGATCTTGAAATGCTTTAAACGCTGCTGCAGTTGTAATTTCAAAAAATGTAATTAGATTTCCTTGATTTTTATTTTCGCATAACTTCAAATATTTTAATAATTTTTGATTAGAGATATCTTTAGATCTCAATTGTATTCTTTCATTAAATTTTACAAGGTGAGGTGTGGAGTAAATATGTGTTGAATACCCATGGTGATTGAGAATTGATTTTATAATAGCAGCTGTAGAGCCTTTACCATTGGTACCAGCTATATGAATAACCTTTGGAAGCAAATTTTCATCAAAATCTATTTTCTTTAAAAGTTTTTTTATTCTTCCTAAAGATAAATCTGAAAATTTGGGATGAAGATTTAGTAGCCTTTGAAAAATAGGATCTTTCAAGAGTTTATTTATTTACGAATGATAAAACTTTTGAGAGCGTTTGACTTAATTCTTTTCGATGCACAACCATATCAATCATTCCATGATCTAGAAGATACTCAGCTGTTTGAAAATCCTCAGGTAATTGTTCTTTAATTGTCTCTTCAATAACTCTTTTTCCAGCAAATCCAATCATACTTCCTTTTTCAGCAATAATAATATCTCCTAGCATGGCAAACGACGCACTTACTCCTCCTGTGGTAGGATGGGTGAGTACACTGATGTATGGAATTTTATGTTGGTCTAACATATTTACAGCTGCTACTGTTTTTGGCAGCTGCATTAAACTTACAATTCCCTCTTGCATCCTTGCACCTCCAGAGGATGAAACTGATATAAAAGGACATTTAAGTTCAACTGACATTTCGCAAGCTATTTTAAAAGCCTCTCCTACAAACTGGCCCATAGAACCACCCATAAAATTAAAATCTAAAATAAAAACAATTACCTCATTATTTCCAATATTACCTTTTGCCACAATGGCGGCATCTTTTTGATCTGTTTTTTTTTGTGCTGCTTTCATTCGATCTGAGTACTTTTTAAGATCTTTAAACTTTAGAGGATCACTATTTTCAAATGGTATGTTGATCAATTCGTATTTTTTATCATCAAATAAGTTATTTAATCTATTTTCTAAATCCATATTCATGTGATTATCACAATGTGAGCAAACAAATAAATTATCTTTATGTTCAGATTTATATAACATTAGATTACATTTATTACAGCTAGTCCAAAGATCTGAAGACGAGTCTTTTTTTGTAACTAATGAGCTAAGTTTAGGTTTAACAAAATCTGTTAACCAATTCATTTTTAAATTTTAACCTCTGTAATAAAATTTTTAAGGTATTTAAGATATTTATTAAAATCCATTTTTAGATCAAAGTATTTTTGAATAAGAGCCGTACCAATTATAACACCATCTGCTTTAGTTTTCTTTGATATATTAATTACATCTTTTTTAGACTTGATCCCGAAACCAACTAAAACGGGAACAGAGGACTTTTTTTTAATTAGTTGGACATTTTTATTTATTTCACTGTAATCTAATTTATTTGAACCTGTTATTCCTGTTGCTGATATATAATAAATAAAACCTTTTGAGCCTTTTAAAAGTTTTTGAGCTCTTTTCTTATCTGTCATCGGTGAGATTAACTTAATCAAATGAATATTATTTTTAGATAGAGCCTTTTTGATTTCACTTTCCTCTTCAAAAGGTAAATCAACAATTATTATACCATCTACAATACCTTTAATATTTTTGATGAATTTATTTAATCCAAATTTACGAACGGTATTTAAATAACACATGATAACAAATGAAGTATTATTTTTGGATTTACTCAAATCTTTTATTAAGTTTAGTGATAGCTGTGTTGATAGCTTTGATCTAAGTGCAAGTTTATTTGCCTCTTGGATAATAGGTCCATCTGCCATCGGATCAGAAAAGGGAAGCCCAAACTCAATAATATCTGGCTGGTGAGATAACATTTCATTAAAAATCTTTTTACTATGATTTAGTGTTGGAAAACCACATGTCATAAATAATGAGAGTATTTTTTTTTTAGGAAGAGAGTCTAGATTATTCATCTGCATCAAACCCTATTGCTTTAGCTGCAGTAAATAAATCTTTATCACCTCGTCCACACATATTTAGTATTACAACTTTATTTTTATGTTTATTTTTAAATGCTTTAATTAAGTAAGCAAGGGCATGAGAAGGTTCTAGTGCGGGAATAATTCCTTCGAGTTTTGAACATGTTTGAAATGCTTCAAGAGCTTCTTTATCAGTTATACCAAAGTACTTAACTCTTTTAATATCTTTTAAGTAAGAGTGTTCAGGCCCTACACCAGGGTAATCAAGACCGGCTGAAATAGAATGAGCCTCTTTTATTTGTCCATCAGTGTCCTGTAAGACATAACTGTAACTACCATGTAAAATACCGGGAGATCCAGATGTCATAGTAGCCGCTGTTTCTTCAGTTTTAGCACCTCTGCCAGCCGCTTCAACTCCAATAATCTTTACATTTTTATCATTTAAAAATGGATAAAATAAACCCATAGCATTTGACCCTCCTCCAACGCAAGCTATCAAATAATCTGGTAGTTTTTTTTCAACTTTTAATATTTGCTCTCTTGCTTCTCTCCCAATTACAGATTGAAAATCTCTTACCATTTTCGGATAGGGGTGAGGACCTGCTGTAGATCCGATAATATAAAAAGTATCTCTGACGTTTTTTATCCAATCTCTTAAAGCTTCATTCATCGCATCTTTTAAAGACTTACTGCCAGACTCAACAGGAATAATAGTGGCACCTAGAAGCTTCATTCTAAACACATTTGGTTTTTGTCTTTCGATATCTTTAGACCCCATATAAATGTAACAAGGAAGACCAAAAAGAGCACAAACAGTTGCTGTTGCAACTCCATGCTGTCCAGCACCAGTTTCAGCAATAATTCTTGTTTTGCCCATTTTTTTTGCCAGGAGTATTTGTCCTAAGCAATTATTGATTTTATGGGCCCCTGTATGATTAAGTTCATCTCTTTTAAAATATACTTTTGGTCCATTAATATATTTAGATAAATTTTTAGCGTAATGTAAAGGGGACGGCCTACCCACATAGTTTTTAAAAAGATCATTTAGCTCTTTTTTAAATTTTTTATCTTTTTGAATTTTTTTGTATGATTTATCTAAATTTAATAATAGGGGCATTAATGTTTCTGAAACATACATACCACCAAATTCACCAAATCTTCCAACAGTGTTAGGTTGTTTATATGTTTTCATTAGTTATAAATTGATGAAATAATACCATCTATTAAAGCAAGGCTTTTTTCACCAGGATGTTCCTCTACACCTGAATTTATATCAACAAAATCTGCACCTGTTAAGCTAATTGCTTTTTTGATATTAGTGACATTTAGACCTCCTGATAAAATATAAGGAAGTTTTTTTTTATTTTTAAAATCGGACCAATCCCAAGTTTTATTGTTTCCTCCAGGCATCTCATTTGAAGAGGGTTTCGATTCGATTAGGAACTGATCTACATTAACTAACTCAGTTGTTTTAAAATCCTCTGGGGATATTGATTTATAAATTTTTTTCTTAAAATTACTTTTAACTTCATTTATAAAGTTTTGATCTTCATTCCCATGAAGTTGAATTGTATCAAAATCAAAAATTTCTAATTTATTTTTAATTTCATCAATTGATGGATTAACAAAAACACCCACAAACTTATCATTATGTAATTTAAAATATTGGTTAACAATATATAGTGTGTCAATATCCATAAATCTTGGACTCTTTTCATAAAAAATTAATCCTTGATAAGAAATATTTATATCTAGACAATAATTAATTATTGCTGGATTATTTTGTCCACAAATTTTTATTTTTATGTTGTTTAGCATATTCATTTAATAAACTTATTGGTTCTTTACTTTGGATTAACTCTCTTCCTATAACAACAAAGTTTGCACCTTTTTGTAAAGCATTATGAGCAAAAGTAACTCTTTTTTGATCATCGTTTCTAGAAAATAATTTTACACCAGGTGTTATTTTTATTAATTTATCAAATTTTTCTAAAGCTTTAAGTTCTTCACCAGAGCAAATAAGGCCATAAATTTTGTGTTTATTGGCAATTTCTGCAAATTTTCTCACAATTTTTTTTGTATTTTCCTCTTTATATAATCTCTTACTATCCTTTCCATCTAGACTAGTTAATAAAGTTACTCCTAAAATTTTTGTTTTGAGCTTATTTTTTTTTACACAATTAACCGCAGCTTCCATCATGTCGTCTCCTCCTGATATGTGTAAGGTAAGATAATCAGGGTTTATTTTTGATAATGAATCAATAGCACTGCTAACAGTGTTAGGAATGTCATGAAGCTTTAAATCAAGAAATAATTTACTTTTTTTCTTTTTAATTTCTGAAATAAGCTCTTTAGAATAACTATTATAAAAAGATCTATATCCAACTTTAAAACCGTAAACATGACGGTATAACTTTCTTACAATACTAATATTTTTAGTGTTTGATTTTAGATCCAGAGCTATAAAGGATTTAAATTTTTTCATTTAACTTTTTATTAATATTTTCACTAGCTTTAAATCTAACTTTCCATTTAGACGGTATAAATATCTTTTTCTTATTTCTAGGATCTGACCCAAACCTAGAGTCCATAAGCTTAGTTTTAAAAATACCAAAGTTTCTTAATTCTATAGAGGTATGATCACAAATATTTTTTTCTAAAAGATCAAAAAACCTTTTGAATATAGCCTCATTAATTTTTGGTGTTAAATCAGTTTGTGATTGGAGATAAGTCTTTAATAAATCAGACTTATTTTTCTTTAGAGTCCTTGTCCTCATCTAAAGCCTTACCAAGAATATCCCCTAAAACTGATCCAGAGGATTTAGATCCATATTTTTCTAACAAACTTTGTTCTTCATCTATCTCTAATTGTCTTATAGAAAGAGAAAATTTTCGATTTGTAAGATCAATAGAACTAATCTTAGCGTCAATTTTTTGACCCTCATTGTATCTAGAAATATTTTGTTCCTCTTTATTTTTTGAAAGCTCTTTTCTTCTTATAGTTGTCTCAATAAAGCTTGCAACTTCAACATCAATACCGTTATTATTTATTTTAGTAATTGTAGCAGAAACAACATCCCCTTTAGTTTTATCTTTGAAAAATTCGTTAAATGGATCTGCAGACAACTGTTTGATACCAAAACTTATTTTTTCCTTTTCAGGGTCTATTTCCAAAATTTTAACCTTAATGCTCTGACCCTTTTGATATTTTTTTAAGGTTCTATCACCATTAGAGTCTGTCCATGAAAGATCGTTTTTATGAATAAGTCCGTCTATATTGTCGTTAAGTTTAGCAAATATACCAAATTCAGTAATATTTTTAATCTCAGTATCAATTACTTGATCTTTTTTGTATTCATTCAAAATATTTTCCCATGGATTTGGTTCAGTTTGCTTAATACCAAGACTTATTCTTTTTTTCTCCTTGTCAATTTCTAAAACCTTAACTCTAATGTTGAATCCCACTTCTAATATTTTATTAGGATGAATATTTTTTTTTGTCCAACTTATATCATTAGAGTGAACTAGTCCTTCTAGGTCCTTGTCTGAGAGTTGAACAAAAGCACCATAATCAGTAATATGCGTAATTTTTCCATCATAAATTTCATTAAGAGTTATTTTACTCTCTATATTTTCCCAAGGGTCATCTTTAAGCTGCTTATAACCCAGACTAATTTTATCTGAGTCATCTGAAACCTTGAGTATTTTAAATTCGTATTTTTTGCCAATTTCCAAAACATCTGATGGATGACCAATTCTACTCCATGAAATATCACTCAAATGAACCAATCCATCAATTCCGCCAAGGTCAACGAAAGCTCCATAGTCTGTAAAAGTTTTTACTTTACCAGTAACAACAGAATCACTTTGTGATTTTTCTAATATTTGGTTTTTTATTTCTTTTTGCTTTTCTTCAAGGATTGCTTTTCTTGATACAACAATATTTCCTTTTGAATAATCCATTTTAAGAATTTCAAAAGTTTCTTCTGTTTTAATTAAATGACTCACATCTCTGACAGGACGCACATCGATTTGGCTTAGAGGTAGAAATGCGTTAGTACCCATAATTTTAACATAAAGACCAGCTTTTGCTTTACCAACAATAAAACCTTTTACCCTTTCTTTTTTATCAAACACTTTTTGAAGTTTTTCCCATGATTTCATTTTAATAGCTTTTTCATGAGAAATTTTTACATTTCCTTCTCTGTCCTCTAATTTTTCGACAAACACTTCAATTACTTGTCCTGTTTTTAGATCATCTGATGATCCTGTATTTAAAAATTCTTCTTTTGGGATTTGACCTTCGCTTTTATAACCAATATCAACAGTTATGTGTTGATCGCTTATTTTAAGAATAGTTCCAGAGATTATTTTATTCGCTGTAATAGTGTTTTTTGTTTCAAATTGTTGGTCTAGCAACTTGCCGTACTCATCGTTAGATATCATAAGTCATTGTTAACCTTTCAAATTTAGTAGGCTTTTTTTAAAGTTTTATAAATGTTTTTCAAGAAAAATTAATGAATAAGTTGAGAAATATGTTTGAAAAATGATGGATAGCTTGTTTTTACACATGTTTTGTCTTTGATAATATTATTTTTCTTACAAATCATATTTGAAATAAAAAATGACATTAATATTCTATGATCATCGTTGTGCTTAATTATACCAGAACCTTTTTTTAAATTGTAATTGCCATAAATGTGTAAATCATAATTTTTAATTATAGACTTCACACCAATTTTTTTTAAATTTTCATGTATAAGTAGTAACCTGTTGCTTTCTTTAACAGTTAATTCTTTTAAACCTCTAAATATTGACAAACCATTTGCAAATGATGCCACTATGGACAAAATTGGAATTTCGTCAATTTGTAATGGAATATTTTTAGGCTCAAGTATGATTGATTTTAGATTTTTTTTTTGTTCAACTACAAGATCAGCAATTAATTCATTATGTACCATTCTTTTATTAATTACTTTTATATTCCCTCCCATCAACATTAAGGTTTTAATAAAACCAACTCTCGTTTTATTAAAGAGCATATTTTTAACTTTAAGTTTAGATCCTGGTTTTAAACATGCAGCCGAAATCAAAAATGCTGCGGAAGATGGGTCACCTGGTACATTATAATTAATCTTTTTAAGCTCTTTATTATTTTTCATCTCTATGAACCTGTGAATAGAATTTTCTTTTATTTTAATATTGTATCCCATCGACTTGAGCATATTTTCAGTATGATCTCTTGTGGTTTTAAATTCCTTTATTCTTATAGTCCCTTTTGTATTTAATGCTGATAACATAATTGCACTTTTGATTTGAGCTGAGGGAATATGTATTTCAAAATTTAATGGCACTGCGCTCCCAGTTCCTTTTAATTTTACAGGAGGGTATAAGTTTTTTTTCAATTTAATTTTTGCTCCTATTTTTGATAAGTGTTGTGTGACCCTTCTCATGGGCCTTTTGCTCAAAGAACTATCTCCAACTAATTTTACTTCGATATTATTTGATGAAATTAATCCAGACATCAGTCTTATTCCAGTTCCTGAGTTACCAAAATCAATTACTTTTTTTGGCTGAAATAATCCACCTGGTGGTATCCCAAAGACAATAAAATCTTTATTTTTTTGAATAATTTGAACACCTAATAGTTTCATTGCTTTGAGTGTGTTAATAACATCCTCACTTTGTAGTAAATTTTTTATTTTTGATTGACCGATAACTTGTCCTGTTAAAATCAAAATTCTATGACTAATTGATTTATCACCTGGAGGCAAGTAAGTGCCTTTTATAATGCTTTTGTTATTTAAGGGCATAAACTCAATTATAATTTTTTCCCAAATAGATTTTTTTTACAAATTTGTCAGAAGTAATTTCTTCAGGACTTCCAGATTTTATTATTTCTCCGTTGTAAATTATGTATCCAAACTCTACGATACTTAAAGCCTCTTTGACATTATGGTCAGTTACAATTATACCAATATTCATTCTTTTTAATAAAGATATCGTTGACTTAACTTCCTCTATTGCTATTGGATCTATGCCAGCAAAAGGCTCATCAAGTAAAAGAAATTTAGGGTTACTTGCAAGTGCTCTAGCAATTTCAGTTCTCCGTCTCTCACCCCCAGAAAGTAACTTTCCTTTAGTCTTCTGAAAATTATCTAATGAGAACCGACTTATTAAATTTTCGGTAATTTTGATTGAATTATTTTTATCATGAAAAAGCTCTGCTATTGAAAAAATATTATCATACACACTTAGATCCCTAAAGATCGATGCCTCCTGAGGCAAATATGAAATACCTAATTTTGTTCTAAGGCTAAGACTCTTATCGTTTAAAACATGTTTGTCCAAAAAAATTTGGCCTATATCAGGAGATAAAAAACCAGCAATAATATTAAATAGAGTTGTCTTTCCACTTCCATTTGGTCCAAGCAAACCATTTATTCTATTGCTCTTAAATTCAATATTTACATTATTTAATGCTTTCTTTGACTTAAAGCTTTTACTTATGTCAGTAAGTTTAATTATTTGCATTATTTTCTAATAAAACTTCAACAAGAGATTCATTGTTAGCTGAGTTAAGTATTCTTTTATTATTATCGATATCAGCAATTAATTCACTTCCTGTAAGCAATCTTGTAGGAGATTCAATAGACACATCTCCAGTAAGCTTTATTATATTGTCGTTACGTGTGTATACGGCATAATTTCCTTTAAAAGTTTCATCTTCAAACTCAATTACAACATTATTGAAAAGCTCAATTACGGTGAAAACCTCATCTTTACCCTCCTCCTCATAATTAGCTATCATTTTGTCTGCAAAGGCGACAAATTTATCATTTTTGAATTCTACATCACCATTCGCGGTATAGCTCTTGTTTTCAGAATCCCAAATAAGGCTCTCACCAGCTTTTACATAGCCCTCAGCATTTGCGCTTGAAAAAAAAAATAAATATAACAATAAAAAAATTGATCTATTTTTTAATGACAAATTCTACCTCACCTTCAAATAATATTTTACCATCATAATCATAATTTTTAAAACCTTGTGCTTTTAATAATCCGATCTTATTAACTACCTCTACAGACTCGTTACTATAAGATATCTCCGAAGAAAGGTTGATTGAAATATTTTTTCCATAAATCTTATACTCTTTATTTTCTAGATATGATTTTCCCTCTAGGTAGAAATTATTTTCATCAAATCTATTTAATTTCTCAGATCCAATCTTTGTAATCCCAGAGTTACTCAAAACAATACTAGAAAAATTTTCTACAGTCATTTTCTTCTGGCTAAAATTTTCAGTCAAAGGTCTTTGATTTATCAAATAAATAAAACTTTGAGCTCCTAAAAAAATAATTATAAGAACATTTATTATACTTTTAATTAAATAATTAATCATTTTCTAAACATTTTTTTAAATTAACAATTCCAATCGGCTTATTATGGTTTGCAATGATAAGGCTTGTTATAGAATATTTATTCATAAGAACAATCGCTGAGGAAACTAGTAAATTACTTTTTGCGACTATTGGCTTACTTTTCATAATACTAGTTGCCTTTTTTTTCATATCAATCTTTGAAATTGATCTTCTCAAATCACCATCAGTAATAATACCTTTAATTTTTTTTTTATTATCTAATACAACAACACACCCATACTTCTTTTCAGTCATAATTAAAACAGCGTCAATGATAGATGAATTAGATTGAATTGAAGGAATATCAGTATCCATAATTTCATTTAGCGTTTTTAATTTTTTTCCAATTTTTCCACCTGGGTGTAGTTCTCTAAAAGACTTTTTATCAAATTTTCTTATACTTAGCACAGAACAACATAGAGCATCACCAAGGGCCAAAGACATTGTGGTTGAGGTTGTGGGTATTGTTTGCAATTTATCAGCCTCCAAATGATGAGGTATTATTAAATTAATATCGGAGTTTTTTGATAGTAAGCTCTTATTAGATGAAGTTATTGAAATAATCTTTAATTTTTTTTTTTTACTAAAATTTATTAAATCTGTTAATTCATGCGTTTCTCCAGAATTAGATAAAATTATTAGAAGATCATTTTTATCAATAATACCCATATCACCATGACTTGCGTCAACAGGATTTAAATAAATTGCTGGTATTCCAGTTGATGTGAATGACGCAGCAATTTTACCTGCAATATTTCCACTTTTTCCAACCCCTGAAATAATAATCTTACCATTCAGTTGGGATATAAGCTCAACAGCTTCAACAAAATTCTTATCTAAACTTTTTGAAAGTTTAGATAAAGCAATAGATTCTAATTTTATTACATCCTGCCCGACTTTTTTTATTTTAGATTTATTCATAAATTATTTATGCGAAAAAATATCAATCTCTTCCCATCCTTTTAAATCTAAATCAACTCTTACTTCCATAAACTTCATAATTGATTTGAACATTTTTAATCTCTTTTGATTTACCAATTTATTGTTAAGTGAATTTTTAATTTCTGAGAGATATAAGACATCATTCATAGCATATTCAATTTGCTTTTTAGTGAGTTTTTTCTTACTCCAATCAGAGGATTGTTCTGTTTTATCTAATTGTATATCTAATATTTCACTAACTAGATCTTTAAGTCCGTGTCTTGAAGAGTAGGTTCTTGTTAACTTTGAAGCTACCTTAGTGCAAAAAACATTTTTTACATTTATTTTTAAATTTTCTTTCAAAACTGCCATATCAAATCTTCCAAAATGAAAAATTTTTGTGAGATTATTATTTTCTAATAACATTTTAATGTTTTTTGATAATTTTGGAGATAAGTCTTCGTCAAATTTAATTAAATATACCTTTTTATCTGTTTCATTTCTCAATTGAATAAGACAAAGCCTATCTCTTTTGATATTTAAACCCAGGGTTTCAGTATCAATAGAGATATCGCCCTTAAAAGATTTTAAAACCTTACTTGGGAGATCATTATGAAATAATTGATAGTTTGACATCTTAGAACATATATTTATATAAGATAGATATCACAATGAAAAACAAAAATATCTTAGTGTTTGGATCCACAGGCTTTATAGGAAGAAGTTTAACAAAAAGACTATTACAAAATGGTGACAAATTGATATGCCCTGTAAGAAATGCTAGTAGGGTAAAAAGAAATATACTTTCTGGAGATATTGGGCAGATACAAGTAATTGAATTTGATATTCATAACTTAGAGGAAATTAAAAGCTTAATTGCAAATTCAGACTTAGTAATTAATTTGATTGGAATTTTATATGAAAAAAATAATTTATCATTTGAGCTGGTTCATTATTTATTGCCAAAAAAAATTGCTAATTATTGTGAATTATACAAAAAACCTTTTCTTCATGTCTCTGGCTTAGGGTCTACTTTTCAAACAAAATCAAATTATTTAATCAGCAAAAAAATGGGTGAGGAATTCATAGAAAACAACAATACTAATCATATAATAGTTAGGCCAAGCACTGTTTATGGTGAAGAAGATAATTTCTTCAATTTATTTGGTAAGATGGCTAAAATTTTACCATTCTTACCATTAATTAAAAATGGAATGACTAAATTTCAGCCAATTTATGTAAATGACTTATCTCTTTTAATTTTTAATCTGTTAAATAATTTTGAAAAGCACAAAAACTTCAATATTGCTGCAGTGGGTAATGAAATATTTACATTCAAAGAAATTTTGAGTCATATATTTCTATCTTTGAAAAAAAAGGAGAGATTTTTTTATATACCTTCTTTTTTGGCAATTATTCAAGGTAAAGTATTAGAAAAACTACCAAAACCTTTATTTACATATGATCAGTACGTCACCCTTTCTCATGATAGTATCTCGGAGGGAAGTCAAAAATTAGTCACTGAAATATTGAAACAAGATTTATCAGATATGAAGGTTATTACCTCAGAATATCTAAAAAAGTTCATCGATAAAGTTTAATTAAGATAAATACATTAATAAAATTATACCTAATAAAACTCTATAAATAACAAAAGGTGTAAAGCCAATTTTATTTATCACTTTAATAAACATGGATATTGTAAAATATGCTGCAAAAAATGTAGTAATAAATATTAAAGATAGATTTTTATCTAAAATAAAATTTTCAAATTCTTTAATATTTGAAAAAAAAGATAAACAAATTATAGGTATACCCATATATAAACTATAAACAGATGAATACTTTCTATCTTCTCCGAATATTCTGAAGGCAATTATACAACTTCCAGCTCTACTGAAACCTGGTAAAAAAGCTAGACATTGAAAAAGTCCAGCCAAAATAAACTTGGTACTTTTATTTTTGATTTTTAATTTAAATTTTTTTACTTTATCTGAAACATAGAGTAATATCGCTCCAGCAATTGAAGTGTATCCAATAAACTTCAAGCTAGTATAATTTACATCATAAAATTTTAGTATAAAACCGAGAATAATTGCAGGTATGGTCGCAAAGATTAATATTTTCCAGTAAGCTTTGATGTTTGATTTTGAAAAATGTCTGTTTGTGAATAAATATAATAACAAAGCCAATAAAGAGGCGAAGTGTGCTGATGTTTCATATAAATAATTTCTAGATTCTAAGTTTCTAAATAAGATTTCTAAGATATTTAGGTGCCCACTGGAGCTAATGGGGATAAATTCAGTAATTCCCTGTATCAAACCATAAAAAACAAAAAAAATACTACTATTAGTCATAATTTATTATCATTTACAAGTTTACTTAATTCATAAATATTAGTATTAATACATTCCATTTATTTGTAGGAGAATAAAGTAATATTTTATTATCATGCTAGAGTTTCATAAAAAAAAATCTAAGAATCCTTCTAAAACTGAACCTGAAAAAAGAATAAAGGATTTTCAGGAGATTTATAGTCAGTTTGATAAAAATGACTCTATTGAGCAATCGTCAAGATGCTCTCAATGCGGAATCCCATATTGTCAAATACACTGTCCTTTAAACAACAATATACCAGATTGGTTACGTTACATTGCAGAAGGCCGATTGGAGGAGGCTTATCAAGTATCTGCGTCTACAAATGCATTTCCAGAGGTTTGTGGTAGAGTTTGTCCTCAAGATCGTTTGTGTGAGGGAAATTGTGTTGTCGAACAGGCAGGTTTTGGAGCCATTACAATTGGTAATTTAGAAAAATACCTTACAGAAATAGCATGGGAAAAAGGATGGGTTAAAAACCTATCATCACAAAACCAATACAAACAGAAAGTTGCAATAATAGGATCTGGCCCTGCAGGAATGGCTGCATCGGCCTATTTAATTCAAAATGGATACAAAGTAGACGTCTATGAAAAAAATGACCGAGCTGGTGGCTTGATGATTTATGGCATACCTAACTTTAAATTAGACAAAAAAATTGTTGAGCGAAGAACAGAGTGGCTTACTGATAGTGGAGTTGTATTTAACTTAAACACAGAAGTAGGAAAAAATATTTCCTTTCAAGATTTGGAAAAAGATTATGATGCAATATTAATTGCAACTGGTGTATACAAAGCAAGACAATTAGATATTGACACTTCAACAGTCAATAATAGCATTCCTGCTTTGGATTTTTTAATTGAGAGTAACAGAACCGGTTTAGGTGACTCTCCCTCAAAAAATAAATACCTAACAGCAAAAGATAAACATGTAGTTGTTATTGGTGGAGGTGATACTGCAATGGATTGTGTTAGAACAGCCATTAGACAGCAAGCAAAAGAGGTTACTTGTCTTTACAGAAGAAACAAAGAAAATATGCCTGGATCAGCAAGAGAAGTTTTAAATGCAGAGCAAGAGGGTATCAAATTTAATTGGTTATCTGTTCCATCTAAAATTATTAGCGATAGTGCTACTGCAACAAGTATGACATATAAAGTGGCTACATTAGGTGAGGTGGATGAGAGCGGTAGAAGAAAACCAATTGATACTGGTGTTGAAAAACAAATAAAAAGTGACTTAATTATTCAAGCTCTTGGTTTTGAGCCTGAAGATTTAAATCATAATTTTAAAACAAATATTGAATTAACTAGCTGGAAAACAGTTAAAGTTGATTTTAAAAAGTTTCAAACTAGCAACCCAAAGATTTTTGCTGCAGGTGATATTGTTAGGGGCGCCTCTCTTGTAGTTTGGGCGATACATGATGGTCGAGAAGTTGCAAAATCAATTCATAATTTCTTACAGAGTTCGAAAATTAAAAAAGCATCATGAAAAATAATCCATTAGAAATTTTTAAAATAAATAGACAAAAACTAAAAGATAACCACGTTTACAATGAAAAATATGAACATGATAATTGTGGTGTAGGTTTAGTTGCCTCAATAAACGGTGAGTCAAGAAGAGACATAGTAGAAAAAGGAATTGAGGCACTTAAAGCAGTATTCCATAGAGGTGCGGTTGATGCTGATGGCAAAACAGGAGATGGTGCTGGTATTATGTTGGAGGTTTCAAATTCTTTCTTCAGCAAACAAGTTTTAAAAATGGGTCACAGAACAACTAAAGATACTGTGTTAGGTGTAGGCATGATTTTTCTGCCTAAAAGAGATTTTGGTGCCCAAGAAAAATGTAGAGCTATCGTTGAATATGAAATAATAAAATCTGGAATGAATCTGTTTGGATGGAGACAGGTTCCTGTTAATACAGAGATCATTGGTGAAAAAGCTAACTATACTAAACCAGAAATAGAACAAATAATTTTCTCACCTAAAGAAAAAACACCTAATATCGAAAAGAAACTTTATTTAACGAGGAAAAGGATAGAGAACAAAATTAAAGCACAAAGTATTAATGATTTTTATGTTTGCTCTTTATCTACACAAACAATTGTTTACAAAGGTATGTTTTTAGCTGAACAGTTATCAGAGTTTTATCCAGATTTGCTTGATAATGAATTTACATCCAAATTTGCCATTTACCATCAAAGATATTCTACCAACACATTTCCTACGTGGTCCTTAGCGCAACCATTTCGAGTTTTGGCTCATAATGGTGAAATTAATACTTTGAAGGGAAATATAAATTGGATGAGCGCACATGAACCAAGAATTACTCACCCCTTTTTTAACGAGAGAATTAATGATTTGAAACCGATACTCGATCCAGACGCCTCTGACTCCGCTTCGCTTGATGCTGCTTTTGAACTTTTTGTTCAAACTGATAGGGACATGCCGATGGCTAAATCAATGATAATTCCTGAGTCTTGGTCTAATCGATCTGATTTATCTGATCGATTAAAGGCTATGTATGCTTATTGTAACGCTGTCATTGAACCATGGGACGGACCAGCTGCTGTCTGCGGAAATTTTGGAGATTGGATAATTTCTGGTATGGACAGAAATGGGTTAAGGCCCCTACGATACATACTTACGGATGACGATTTACTAATTTCAGGATCTGAAGTTGGAATGATTAATATAGATGAAAAAAATATTATAAAAAAAGGAAGAGTTGGGCCTGGTGAATTAATAGCAGTTAATTATAAAGAGAATAAGTTTTATGAGAGCTTTGAATTAAAAGAATTACTCAGTCAACGTAATAATTACTCAGATTGGAATCAAAAAACTATAAAGTTAGATAACATATTATCTAATGAAAAAATTTTTGAACCATCAACAAAGGATGAAGAAAATGTTTTTCAAATTGCTAAATCATTTAATTTAACATTAGAAACTCTTGATTTAATTCTAGATCCTATGGTTAAAACAGGGCAAGAGGCTGTTGGATCAATGGGAGACGACGCACCACTAAGTGTACTCACTGAAAGATACAGAGGTCTTCATAGTTTTTTTAAACAAAATTTTGCTCAAGTCACAAACCCTCCAATTGATAGCCTTAGGGAACAAGTTGTAATGAGTTTAAAAACTAGGCTTGGAAACTTAGGAAACATTGTAGAAGAAGACTCTGAACAATGTAATTTGGTACTTTTAGAAAGTCCTTTATTACTAGATCATGAATTGGAAAAACTTAAAAATCATTTATCAAAGTTTACAACTGAGATTGACTGCACTTATAAATTGAATGAAGAGACTAGTTTTTTAAATGAAATTCAAAGAATATGCTCTGAGGCAGAACAGGCAGTAAGATCTGGTTCTCAACATCTAATTATAACTGATAATAACATTAATAAAGACAGAATTGCTTTACCAATGATACTTGCCACTAGCGCTGTTCATAGTTATCTAATAAAAAATAATTTAAGGACTTTTACTTCTTTAAACGTCTCTTCCAAAGAGTGTCTTGATGTACACTACTTTGCAGTACTTATTGGTGTTGGTGCTACTACCGTCAATGCTTCACTAGTGGAAAAACTTATTGCAAATAGGTATAGAAAAAATATTTATCAGAATACTGATTACCCTCAACTAATTAAAAACTTTAAAAAATCCATAGAGAAAGGATTAAGAAAAATTATCAGTAAAATGGGAATTTCAGTAATCAGTTCATATCGCGGTGGAAGAAATTTTGAAATAATTGGTTTAAGCAGAAGCATGGTAGAAAGTTTCTTTCCAGGGATGTCCTCTAGAATTTCTGGTATTGGATTAGATGGATTAGAAAAAAGAGTAAGGCGACAGCATGAGGTATCATTTAAATCTGATAATGTAATTTTAGATATAGGTGGTGAATATAGATTTAGAGCTAATAGCGAAGCACACGCTTATGAGGGTGTTTCAATACATATGCTTCAAGAAGCTGTAACTAGAGACTCATATAATCTTTATAAAAAATATACCTCAAGAATTTATAGCTCCAAACCAATTCAAATAAGGGATTTACTTCAATTTAATGAAAGTAGTAATTCTATAAATTTGGACAATGTAGAGAGCATTTCTGAAATAAGAAAAAGCTTTGTATCTCCTGGAATTTCACTTGGTGCTCTTAGCCCTGAGGCTCATGAAACTTTAGCTATAGCAATGAACAGAATAGGTTCAAAGTCAGATAGCGGAGAAGGAGGAGAGGATGCAAGAAGATATTCCAAATTAAAAAATGGTGATAATCCAAGCTCAGCGATTAAACAAGTTGCAAGCGGAAGATTTGGTGTGACCGCAGAATACTTGAATAACTGCTCAGAATTAGAAATTAAAATTGCTCAAGGTGCTAAGCCTGGAGAAGGTGGTCAATTACCTGGTTTTAAGGTCACTGATTTAATTGCTAAATTAAGACATAGTACAAAAGGTGTAACGCTTATTAGTCCTCCCCCACATCATGATATTTATTCTATAGAGGACCTAGCTCAACTTATTTACGATTTAAAACAAATCAATCCAATAGCAAAAGTTTGTGTAAAACTAGTTGCACAATCAGGCATAGGAACTGTTGCTGCTGGTGTTGCAAAAGCTAAAGCTGATGTAATTTTAGTTTCAGGACATTCTGGTGGAACAGGGGCAAGCCCTCAGTCAAGTATTAAGTATGTTGGCCTTCCATGGGAATTAGGTATAAGTGAGGTTCACCAAATTTTAGCTTTGAATGGTTTAAGAGATAAGGTTCTTCTTAGAACAGACGGAGGAATTAAAACAGGAAAAGATATTGTTATTGCAGCAATATTGGGGGCTGAGGAATATGGAATTGGTACAGCCTCGTTGGTGGCAATGGGATGTATAATGGTTAGACAATGTCATTCAAATACATGTCCAGTTGGCGTCTGCACCCAAGATGAAAAACTTCGTGAAAAATTTGGAGGCACTCCTGAAAAAGTTGTAAATTTGTTTTCATTTATTGCTGAAGAAGTCAGAGAAATTCTTGCCTCTTTAGGTTACAAATCCTTAAAGGATATTATTGGTAAAACAGAATTATTATCTCAAATTCATTATGGTTCCAGTGATCTAGATAATCTCGACTTAAATCCAATATTAACAAAGATTGATGATGGCAAAATCTATGATTACCATTCACCAAAAAAACGAAATGAAGTACCAAAAACACTTGACGATCAGTTTGAAAAAGACGGAAAATACTTTATCAATTCAGGTCAAAAAATTGAACTTACATATAATATACAAAATACATTAAGAACAATAGGAACTAAAATTTCATCCATCATCACAAGAAAATATGGTATGAATACCTTATCTGAAGATCATGTTACCCTAAAACTAAGAGGCTCAGCTGGTCAGTCCTTGGGAGCATTTGCCGTCAAAGGTCTTACTTTAAAAGTGTTTGGTGATGCTAATGACTATGTAGGTAAAGGTCTCTCTGGAGGAAAAATTATCGTTCAACCAAGAAATTCATTTACTCAACCCAGCCATGAAAATGTAATTATTGGAAATGTCACCCTCTATGGAGCGACTGATGGAAGGTTATATGCTTCTGGTCAAGCAGGTGACAGATTTTGTGTCAGAAATTCCGGTGCATTAGCAATTGTAGAGGGATGTGGTGCTAATGGCTGTGAATATATGACAGGTGGGTCTGCAATTATTTTAGGAGATGTTGGCGATAACTTTGGTGCTGGGATGACTGGTGGATCTGCTTTTATTTACTCTGAACAAAAGAATATTTCTGATTTGATGAACATGGAAACCATTGGACTTTATGAAGTAGATAACAAAGAATGGAAAAACCACCTCCTTGATCTTTTAAAAGATTTCTATAAAGAGACTAAATCAAAAAGAGCAGAGTTTATTATTGAAAATTATGACTCTGAGATCAAAAAATTTGCTCACGTTGTTCCTGATGAAGTGATTGATAAACTAGAGTTTCCAGTTACAAAAAAATCAAAAATAGCTTAAATAAATTTAGATAGTGTTATTAAACTCTCTTTATCAGACAGGCTATGATCTGCATGTTTGATTAAAATATTCTTAAAGTTTTTAAATTTATTACTAAAATTGAAAATGTCATTATATCCATATGGAACAGCTTTATCTTGGCCCCCGTGAAGGAAAATAGTTTCTCCTAGAAAATTACCCTTAATCTTTTCAATTAGATATTTTTTACTTCTTTTAAAAAGTGCTGGAGAGTAATAATAATTAAAATCAGAACTAACTTTTTGTTTAACGATCTTATTATTTTTAATTTTATTTTTTTGATGAGTATTAAAATTTTTCCAAATTAACTTTGTAGTAAAATCTGGTGCAGGGGCTATGCCAATAAGTTTCTTAACTTTTCTTGGATGTATCAAAGCATATATAATAGCAACCCATCCACCCATACTGCTGCCAACCAGAATAATATTTTTTATTTTTAGGTATTTTATAATATTGTCTAAATCATTATACCAATCACTAATACCAAAGTTAGTAAATTCACCGCTAGACTTGCCATGCCCTTGAAAATCAAAACACAAATATGAAATTTTATTTTTTTTGCAATAATTATTTAAAAATTTGGACTTTTTACCACTCATATTTGATAATAAGCCATGTAAAAAGATCAGAGTTTTTTTACTTCTTTTGTAATATCTATAAGATATTTTAACATCATCTTTTTTATAAAAGCTTAGTTTTGACACAAATTAAAAATACAAAAAAAATAACTTGTTTACAAATAATTCCATCTATGGGAATAGGAGGTATTGAAACTGGTGTTAGAGATATTGCAAAATATCTCAATAAAAAAAAAATTGATAACTATATTTTATGTGAAAGTAGCAACAAAAATTTTGATATTAAAGGTCTAAAAATAATAAAATTAAATAATTTAAAATTTAAAAATATTTTCGATCAAAATAAAATTAAAAACCAAATTAATCAATTAATTAAACAAAAAAAAATAAACTTAGTACATATCTCTTCAAGAGCACCAGCTTTTTTTCTTATTAATTATATTAAAAATTTAAATATAAAAGTTGTTACAAGTGTTCACAACAAATATGATTCAAAGTCATTTTTAAAAGATTGGTATAACAGTTTTTTATTGAAAGGTGATGCTGTTATATTTAACTCAAATTTTGTCAAAAAAACATATGAGCATAAATTTAATGATAAAACTAAACTACATGTTATTCCAAGAGGTGTAGATACAAATTACTTTTCACCATCGAGAAAAAAACTTATCAGTAAAAATATTTTTATACCCTCAAGAATTTCAAGTTGGAAAGGGCATGAATTATTACTAAATTACTTTTCATTATTGCAGCAAATGCACAAAGATACATTCAATATTCACATAATATCTTTAAATAAAAGTAAAGAAGAAAAAAAAATACAATTACTAATTAATAAATTAAATATATCAAAAAAAATTATAATTCATAAACCCACATTAGATGTAAAAAAACTGTATCAAGAGGCATACTTGGTTGTAAATATCTCTAAGAGACCCGAAGGGTTTGGTAGAACTGTTTCTGAGGCATTATCCGTATCTAAAGTTGTTATAGCTCCTAATCAAGGTGGTACTAAAGAGCAACTTTTCAATTTTAATAAAAATTTGTTATTTGATGTATACTCTTTTAAATCATTCCAAAAAACTTTTAAATACGCTTTAAAAAATTATAAAGAAATATCAAAAAAAGGAAGATCTTATGTAGAAAAAAATTACTCATCTGATCTCATGTGCAGAAAAACTTTAGGCATTTATAATCATTTAATTAATTCATGAATATTCTAGTAATTAAACATGGTTCACTTGGTGATTTAGTCTTATCATTTGGAGCTATTAAAACACTAAGAGAAAATTATCCAAACTCGAACATATATTTACTTACACAGTCTAACTATAAACAAATTTTTGGAAACTTACCTTATGTGAATGAAATTTTAGTTGATAATAGGATATCAATTTTCCCTTCAGTAAAAAATATTTTGAAAAAAATTAAAGAAAAAAAAATAGATTTATTAATTGATTTACAAAACTCAACAAGAACAGAAATTTATAATTTGTTTATTAAGATATTTACTAAATGTAAAATATTATCTGCAAGAAAATTTTCAGATTACAAATATAAGCAAAAAAAACTTGGTGTTCAACACATCACTAAAAATCATCAAGAACAATTAAAATATTTGGAAATAAATACCTACTTAAAGCCTGATTTAAGTTGGATGCTTAAAGGTAATACAAAACAATCAAAAAAAGTAATTTTTATCCCAGGGACCTCTAAATCTGGAGAATATAAAAAATGGCCTTCAGATAAATATGCTGAAGTGGCAAAGTATTTAGTTAGTAGAAACTATGAAATTTATCTGACAGGATCTGATTTGGATATAAATACAATTAATGAAATAATTAAATTGTGTCCAGACTCTAAAAATAAAATTAATGAATCAAAGATTGAGGATTTCTATCAATTATGCATGTCGTCTGAGCTAATCCTTACAAATGATACAGGGCCAGCCCATATAGCAGGTCTTACAAATAAAAACGTAATTTGGTTAGCAAATGATAACGAAATTTCACGATCATGTTACCCTCTAGGGAATAATTTACATAAAATTACAGCATCTAACGTAAAAAATATTAGTGTGAACACTATTATCAATAAAATAGAACAAATATTAAAATAATTTATATTTACAATTGACCTATCTTTGCTAATAATCCTAAAATGATTTTATTTAAGCAATCACTAGGAAATTTATAATTGCAAAGTTCTTTTCTTTTCTCTTACATATAATATTTTGAATAAACCTTACCAAAGAAATAATTATTTTCGTGGCAAAAAAGACCTCCACAAGATAAATAATTTTATTTCTGCGGCGGATGTTAGGGTTATTCTTGATGATGGGGAGCAATTAGGAGTTATGAAAAAAAATGAAGCCTTAGACATTGCTAAAGGTAGAGGTATGGATTTAGTAGAGATAGCTCCAAATAATAATCCTCCAGTTTGTAAAATAGTAGACTATGGAAAATTTAAGTATCAAGAACAGAAGAAAAAAAATGAAGCAAAAAAGAAACAAAAAGTAATTGAAACTAAAGAGCTTAAAATTAGACCTGGCACAGGAGAGCATGATTACCAAGTTAAAATCAGAAATGCTCAGAAATTTTTAAAAGAGGGAAACAGAGTGAAATTCAGCTTGAGATTTAAGGGTAGAGAGATGGAACATTCTAATTTAGGTATTGATATGCTTAAAAGAGTAAAAACTGATTTGGGAGAACTTATTAGAGTTGAAATGGAACCTAAAATCGAAGGAAGACAAGCTTTCCTCGTAGTTGCACCCAAATAAATTATATGATATCAAATTGACCTCAGTTGGTTGAAGGGGCTTTTAAAAGGGTATGCCTTAAGACCTTAATAATTTACTCAAAAGGAGATTAAATGCCCAAACTTAAAACAAAAAGTAGCGTCAAAAAACGCTTTAAAAAATCCTCATCAGGAAAATTAGTTGTCGGAAACGTTGGTAAACGCCATGGCATGTCCAAAAGAACAAACTCTTTTATCAGAAATTCTAAAGGTACAAGGGTTTTATCAAAATCTGCATCAGTAATAATTGATTCAATGATGCCATATTCTAAATAGGTAAAGGAGAGATATTATGCCAAGAGTTAAAAGAGGTGTTACAGCAAGAGCTAAACATAAAAAAGTTTTTGAATTTACAAAAGGTCATCGTGGGAGAAGAAAAAATGTTTATAGAGTAGCAACACAAAGTATGGATAAAGCTCTCCAATACGCATATCGTGATAGAAGAAATAAGAAAAGAGATTTTAGAGGATTGTGGATCCAAAGAATTAATGCCGGTGTTAGAGAACATGGTCTAACTTATGCAAAATTTATTGATGGATTAAAAAAAGCAAACATTGAAATCAATAGAAAAATTCTCTCTGAAATTGCATTTCATGAACCCGCTGCTTTTAAATCAATTGTTGAGAAAGCCAAGGCTAATTTAGCCAACTAGATTAAAAATGGACATTAAAAAAGTCCTAAATGAAGTTACTAAAGAAATAGAGCAAAGCTCTAGCCAACAAGAATTACAAAACGTTAAAGTAGCTTACCTAGGAAAAAAGGGGAAAATAACTGAGTTATTGAAAAGTCTTAAGGATCTTTCTTTAGAAGAAAAAATATCTTCAGGTTCAAAATTAAATTTACTAAGAATTGAAGTTGATAATCTTATCAAAAATAAATTTAACGATTTAAAAATTGAAGAAATAAACTCTAAATTAAAAAACGAATATTTAGATATAAGTTTCCCTCCACCAAATTCTATAGCCTCGAAGGCTCATCCAATATCAAAAACATTTGATGAGGTTATCACTATTTTTGGATCAATGGGTTATTCTGTTGCCGAAGGCCCTGATATCGAGACAGATTTTTTCAATTTTTCAGCATTAAATATCCCTGAAAATCATCCTGCACGTGAAATGCAGGATACATTTTATGTAGATGACAAGGATAAAGAAGGTAAGCCCTACGTTTTACGAACACACACTAGCCCAGTTCAAATTAGAACGTTATTAAATCAAAACCCCCCAGTCAAAATAATTGCTCCTGGAAGAACATATAGGTGTGACTCTGACTCAACACATTCTCCAATGTTTCATCAAGTTGAGGGCTTGTTTATTAATGAGAATGCAAATATGGGAGATTTGAAGGGCACTCTAATTGAATTCTGTAAACAATTTTTTAATGTTCAGAATTTAAAAGTAAGATTTCGACCTAGCTACTTTCCTTTTACTGAACCTTCTGCTGAAATGGATATTGCTTACGAGATTGTGAATAACAAAATTCAATTAGGTCAAGGCGATCGTTGGCTTGAGATTCTTGGATGTGGAATGGTGAACCCTATAGTACTAGAGAACTGCAATGTAGATACGAATATCTATCAAGGTTTTGCATTTGGAGTGGGTTTAGACAGAATCACAATGTTAAAGTATGGGCTAACAGATATTAGATCATTTTTTAGTGGAAACTTAAATTGGATAGCTAGCAATGGCTTTACAATAGGAGATTTTTAGTGAAGTTTAGTTATAGTTGGTTGTGTGATCATTTAGAGACAGATAAAGATGCAAATGAAATTGGTGAAGCTCTTACAAATTTAGGTCTTGAACTTGAGAGCTTGACTGACTATTCAGAATACTCAAAGTTTGTTGTAGCAACCATAAAAGATTTTAGAAAACATCCTAATGCAGATAGATTAAATATCTGTAAAGTTGATGATGGAACCAATATCTATCAGGTAATCTGTGGAGCAAATAATGTAAAGAAGGGACTAAAAGGAATATTTGCCAAAGATGGCATGTATATTCCAGGAACACAGATAAATTTAAAAAAAGGAAAAATTCGAGGTGAAATATCTGAGGGTATGCTTTTGTCTGAGAGGGAGCTTAACTTAAGTGATGATCATGAGGGCATTATTGAGTTATTGGATGATTTTCAAAATGGTACCTCAGCAGTTGAAGCTTTGAAGTTAAATGATCCTATTTTCGAGATAGGTATTACACCTAATAGAGGAGATTGCCTTGGTGTTAGAGGTATTGCTAGAGATCTTTCAGCTAAAGGTGTTGGTAAACTAAAGCCTTTGAATTTTAAAAAAATAAATCAGTTAGAATTTGCAAGCCCAATCATTTGGAATATTAACAATGATGATAATAGCTGTGAATATGTAGTAAGTAGATATTTTAAAAATGTAAATAATTCTAAATCTCCTGAATGGTTACAAAAAAAACTTATTAGCCTTGGATTAAGACCTATAAACGCTTTAGTTGATATAACAAATTATATCACTATTGATTTAGGAAGACCTTTACACGTTTTTGATGCAGATAAAATTGGAAAAAAACTTGATATGAGGCTTGCAAATGCGAATGAAAGAATTCTTGCTTTAGATAATAAAGAATACACTTTAGATAAAAATACAACCGTGATAGCCGATGGAGATAATGCACTCGCTATAGCAGGGATTATAGGAGGGGACTACAGCGGATGCACAGATGATACTAAAAATGTATTTCTTGAGGTTGCTCTTTTTAATCCGAATAGTGTTGCACAAACTGGTAGAACTCTTGGAATAAATTCAGATGCCAGGTATCGTTTTGAAAGAGGATTAGATAAAAATATGGTCATTGAAGGTTTGGAATATGCATCATATTTAATAAATAAAATATGTGGGGGCTTAGTAAGTAAAAATATTGAAGCTGGAAAATTAGATAATTTTGAGCATAAAATAAATTATAAATTTGATTATTTTAATAAGACTATTGGTTTAGAACTAGATCCGCAAAAACAAATCAAAATATTAAAAGATCTTAAATTTCAAATTAATAAAAGTAATGAAAAGGAATGTGAAGTCTTAGTACCATCATGGAGGAATGATGTTAAAAACAAAATCGATATAGTTGAAGAAATCATAAGAATTTATGGATACGAAAATATTAAACAAAGTGTGCCCTCTGTATCAATCGATGATATTGATAAGATTGATAATTCATCAACAAATAAGAAATATAAATCAATAAAAAAACTTAAAAAAACCCTAATATCTAATGGAATTTCTGAAGTTATAACATTTTCTTTTCACTCAATTAGAGCTCAAGAAATCCTTAAAGGAGATAAATCCTTAAAAATTTCAAATGCAATCAGTGATGATCAATCTTATATGAGAAATTCAATGATATTTAACCATTTAGAAAGTGCAGAATTAAATTTTAAAAAAGGTTATAAAAATATTCAATTATTTGAAATTGGACCTATTTATAATTCACCTCAATCACAAGAAAATATTCTATCATTGCTTATTTCAACTGAAAAAAATACAAACTCTATTTACAAGTCTGAAGAATTTAATTTTTACTCTCTAACAGAATTAACCTCAATATTAATAAGTTCATTAAATTTTGACATAAAACAATTTAACATATCAAGATCAACTTCAAATACATATCACCCAGGTCAGTCTGCCGAACTATTTATGGGAAAAAAATTAATAGCTAGATATGGAAAAGTTCACCCATTAATTATGGAGGAATTTTCTAAACTAAAAAACTGTTATGCAATTGAATTATTTTTTGAAAACCTTCCGATTGACTCAATTAGTAGAGCTAACAGTATAAATATCCTAGACTCCCAATTTCAGTACAGTGAAAAAGACTTTTCTTTTTTATTCGAAAAGGAGCAAAATCTTTATGAAGTACAGAGATACGTCAAAGGTTTAGATAAAAACTTAATCAAAAATGTAGAATTTTTTGATTTATATGTAGCAAAAGACTTAGGTGATGATAGTAAAAGTGTAACATTTAGGGTTACTATTCAATCTAAAGAAAAAACTCTTGAAGAAAAAGATTTAGAACAATTACATAAAAATATTTTAGAAAAAGTAACAAATAAATTTAAAGCAAAAATTAGAAGCTAATGGAAATTTCTAAAATTAGAAATTTTTCGATAATAGCTCATATTGATCATGGTAAATCCACTCTGGCGGACAGAATAATTGAAATTTGTGGAGGGATGGATGACAGGACCAAAAAAGACCAAGTCTTGGACTCAATGGAGATTGAAAGAGAAAGGGGGATTACTATAAAAGCTCAAACAGTAAGATTAAACTATAAGAATAAAAAAGGCGATGAATATCAACTTAATATACTTGATACACCTGGACACGTTGATTTTTCCTATGAAGTTTCAAGATCACTATCAGCTTGCGAAGGCTCAGTTTTAGTTGTTGACAGCACTCAGGGTGTTGAGGCACAAACTCTCGCAAATGCTTATCAGGCAATAGATGTAAATCATGAGATACTTCCAGTTCTCAACAAAGCAGATTTACCTGCATCCGAGCCAGAAAGAGTAAAAGAAGATATTGAACAAACAATAGGAATAGATACTTCAGAAGCTCGTCTCGTTTCTGCAAAAACTGGATTTGGAGTTGAAGATTTATTAGATCAGATTGTAGAAAAACTACCCTCTCCAAATACAAATGAAAAAAATCTCAAGGCCCTCTTAGTGGACAGTTGGTACGATAATTATTTAGGAGTAACAGTTTTGGTTAGAGTTCTTGATGGTGTTATGAAAAAGGGAATGAAGGTTAAGTTTTTATCTAATAATCAACAATACAATATCGATAGAATTGGATATTTCACACCTGAAATAAATTATTGTGATGAATTAGGTCCAGGAGAAATAGGTTTTATTAATGCTAGTATAAAGTCAGTTGCTGACTGTAAGGTCGGTGACACAATAGCAGAATTAAATGATCAAAAAATAAAACCACTTCCAGGTTTCAAGCCCTCATTACCAGTCGTGTTTTGTGGGATATATCCTGTTGATACATCAGATTATGAGAGACTCAAAGAGAGTTTTGAAAAACTTGCTTTAAATGACTCAAGTTTTACATATGAAAATGAAACTAGTGCTGCTTTAGGTTATGGTTTTAGGTGTGGTTTTTTAGGTTTGCTTCACCTAGAGGTTACAACAGAAAGGCTTAGAAGAGAATTTGATTTAGATTTAATTACTACTGCTCCAGGAGTTGTATATAAAGTAATTGACAGAAATAAAAACGAAATTGTAATAAGAAATCCCTCTGAACTACCTGATCCAGCTGAAATAGATAAAATTTTAGAACCATGGGTTAAATCTACTATAATAGTCCCACAGGATTATTTGGGCACTGTAATAACACTTTGTATTGAAAAAAGAGGTAAACAAAAAAACTTAAACATACAAAACAACAGAGCTATCCTAGAAATGGAATTACCTTTGAATGAAATCGTTATAGACTTTTATGACAAATTAAAATCTTATTCAAAAGGTTATGCTAGTTTTGATTATCAGGTCTACGATTATTTTGAAGGAGATCTAGTAAAACTAAATATTCTTGTTAATTCAGAAACTGTTGATGCATTTTCAAATATAGTTCATAAAACAAGAGCTGAAACGATTGGTAGAAGAATTTGTAATAAGCTAAAAGATTTAATTCCAAGACAAAACTTTCAAATACCAATTCAGGCTGCAATTTATGGAAAAATTATAGCAAGAGAAACCATTAAAGCTTTTAGAAAAGATGTGACTGCTAAACTTTATGGCGGAGATGTGAGTAGAAAGAAAAAACTTTTGGAAAAACAAAAAAAAGGAAAGAAAAGAATGAAACAATTTGGTAATGTCGAAATTCCGCAGACTGCTTTTTTTGAGGCATTAAAAATAGGTGATAATGAATAATCATGGAGAGATGGCCGAGTGGTTTAAGGCGCACGCCTGGAACGCGTGTATAGGGGCAACTCTATCGTGGGTTCGAATCCCACTCTCTCCGCCAAAGTTATGAATAGTTTAAAAAAGATAGAAAAATTTTTCGATTATTACATAAAAAGAATAACAGAATATCCTTTAAAAGAGTTGAAAGATCAAATCTCAAATGAAACACATAATCAACTTATACCGCCATTTGTTTATCAAACTTGGGAAAATAAATTTTTTGGAAAAACACATTATCAGGAAATTTTAAAATTTAGAGATGTCAATAAAGACTTAAGTTTCATACTATTTGATAAAACAGCAAGAGATGAATACATGGAAAAATTCTGGTCCTCTCATGAAATTCATCATGTTTATAAAAATGTTAAATTTGGAGTAATGGAATCAGATATTTTTAGGCATTGTATTTTGTATGAAAGGGGTGGGTATTATTTTGATATTAGTAAAGGATGCAGTGTTTCCATAAAGTCTCTTCATGAAAAGGATACGGAGGCATTTTTATCTAATGAACCAGTTGAATGTATTATTCCACCAAGTGAGAAAATATTTCTATTATTAAAATTTCCACATAATAATTTTTTGACCTGGGGATTAGGATTTAAAAAAAATCATTTAATACCAAAAATGATGATTGAAAATATAGTAAATGACTACAAATTTTATGAAAATAAAATATTTTTTAAACCTAAAACTGCAGTATTAAGTTTAACTGCAACTGGACAATTTACTAAAGTAGTCAGAAGTTATTTTGAAAACTATGGTTGTAATAATATTATTCAATCGGGAATATATTTTGATAATAAGGGTATTTTTTCTATGAAAGGATGTCGTGTAAGACATCATTTAGTACAGTCATATGCTGATATTAGAAATGAGAGTGTAATTTAATTATTTACTATGTTCTTTTAGAAAGCCTAAAATATAATTTTTCAGATTATATTTAGCCTTAAAATTTAATTCTTTTTGAGATTTAGATAAATCATCTCTTTTTGAAGAAAATCTTTCTCCGGGTCTTTGAGGGATTAATTTGATCTTTGATTTAAACATTTTTGCAACTTGCATAATTGTATAGAGTTTTCCAGATGCCAATTGATACTCTTGATTTTTTTTATAAAAACCAGCTTTAATAAACCCCTCTACAATATCGTATACATGTGTGAAATCCCTTTTTTGGTTTCCAGGAGAGACCACTGTTAAAGGTTTATTATTTATAAATTGATCCTCAAAAATTCCTATTACTGCAGACATATAGTGTTTTTTAATTTGATTGGGTCCGTAGACATTGTAAAAATATGCAATCACATAGTCTAAACCATACCATTCTTTGTAACATTTTATTAATTCTACATTTTTTGCTTTAGTCCATGCGTAAGGTGATAGATATTCATTAGTTTTCGGACCAAATTTACTAGATGATGCAGAATAAATAAATTTAGCTCTTTTAATCAACGCTAATTCTATTACCTTTTTTGTTCCTTGCATATTTGACTCCCAACATTTTTCAAAATACTGAAAGCTTTGAACAATTCTTGAAAATTCTGCTAAGTGAAATATTAAATCAATTTTAGATTTTTTAATTTTTTTATTATTAAGAATATTTTTTGTATCTCCTTTTATATAAGTAATTTTCTTATTAGAGATATGATTTAATTTTGAACCAGATGAATAATTATCTAAAACAATAATTTTTCTTGCAATATTTTTCTTTAATATAAATTTAACTAGATTTGAACCTATAAATCCCGCACCGCCAGTTATAAGAATATTTTTCTTAATCATATAGTTTTCAAATAATTATTTAATTCTGCTATGTATAGGTCAGTGGGGAAAGATTGTAAAGAATTATAGCCAAAATCTTTTACTTGTAATGTTTTACAATAATTTGGTCTTGCAAATTTCTTTTCATTTGTAACTCCAAAAATTTTAAATGTTTTTATACCAGCAAATTCAAAGATCCATGAGGTTCCACCGTCATTACATAATAAGCAATCGACTTGTTTTGCTAAATTCATAATAAATAGAATACTTTTCGAGATCATAGATTTCTCATTCCATTCTGGGCAATCAAAATTATTCGTTCTACATAAATCTAAATATTTTTTTTCGTTTGGTCCTAGAAAAAATACGACACGATAATCATCTTGCCTTAATTTTTTAGCCACTTCTAAATATTTTTCAAATCCCCATTCCCTAATGGGATTTCCTGCACCTGGTGCTATGCCAATTATTTTCTTATTTTTCTGATTAATTATTTTAGGTGCCTCTGTATAAGGCACATTTATATTTTCTATATCTTCAAAATACTCATTATTGATGAGACTTAATATATTATAATAGAATCTCTCAATATATATCCCTTTAAATTTTAAATTTTGGTTATTTTTTACGTTTGAAAACAAAAAATTTGCTGAAGCACTAAAAAACACTTTGTGGCTAATTTTTTTTAAATTCAAGGTTCTTAAGACTACCTTTTGAAGATCGATAATTAAGTCAAAATGACTATTCTTAAATTTTAAATTATTTTTAAATAAATCAAACAAAGATGATCTGATGTTGTTTTCCTCAATGAATTCATCTATCACATTAGTTAAAAGAGGGTAAAGTACGCTTTTTAGAGTTGTTGTGTTTGTTGTGGTATATGTAATAAAAGAAGAAGGATATATTTTTTTTAACTTTTGAAGAAATGATATTTTTTGTAAACCGTCGCCTAATTTATCATTAAAACTGTAAACAAGAATTTTCATTCCTTTATATCAATTTCAATTTTTGTCTTCGCACCTAGTTCTTTCATTTGATTAGCTCTACTGTATAAACTACCTCTACCTTCTTTAACATAATTTTTAGTAGTACTTATATTTTCCAGAGATTTAGTGATAGATGATTCAGTTTTTTCTAACAAATTTATTGTTTTAGCTATTTGGTCAAACATATTCCCAGCAATATCTGCAATCTCTTTAGAGTTTTTATTTTGTTTTTCTAGACGCCAAATGCTTTCAACTAATTTCATACACATTATTAATGTTGATGGTCCCACTATAATTACATGTTTTTGCTGAGCATAATTAGCAATATTTTGATCGTATCTTTGTGCCGTAATTAGTGCATGTTCATGTGGCATGAATATGAAAACGTAGTCCGGAGAATTAATTTTTAAAAGATTTGTATAATCTTTTTTGCTAATTGAGTTAATGTGATTTTTTAATGCAGTTATAAAATTTCTAATCGAATTTTCTTTTATTTTGATATCATCAGTATTTTGAAATTCATACCAATCTTTCATAGGTACTTTAGAGTCAATTATTATATTTCTTTTATCTGGAAGAAAAATTACGACATCTGGTCTAAAGCTTTGTCCCTCATCATTTTTGTCAGTATACTGTGTTTTGTAATCTCTATCTTTAGTCATTCCACAATCTTGTAGAATATTTTCTAGTATTGCCTCTCCCATATTCCCCATATCAGCTATATTAGCTGTCATGGCATTAGTCATTTTTTTTGTTAAGTGGCCAATTTCATCTATTTTTGAATTGACGTAACCAGATTGCTCCAATGTTTTATTAAATAAATTTTCTAAATTTTGACTTATTTTATCAAGATCTACATCTTGATTATTTTTATGTTTTTCATTAATTTTTTTTATAGTTATCAATAAAAGAATTATAACAATTATAAGACCTCCAAATATAATGATTTCCAAATTCATAATTTAAATTTTAATTCTTTTTAAGAATAAATTTTATTAATTTTATCGATATTCTTTTTAAGATTATCTTTTAAATCATTAATTTTTTTATAATCAAAAAGTTTTTTTTCTAAAAATGAGTTGAAGTATGTTCTTATTTCGTTGCTTAATTCTTCAATTTTTGAAAAATCATCAGGAATTTGATCTTTTAACAATGATATTTCTCTATTGAATTCATTAAGGGCACTTTTAAAATGTTTATCGGCAAAGGTTTCTAATTTGTGCTTAATATTTTTATAGTCAAAGCTTGTATCAATTTTAGACTCTAAATCGTAAATAGCTAAGTTAAAGTAATCAAAAATTTGGTCATATAGATTGTAGAGCTTTTTACTATTTATTATGTTTGATACATTCATAATTAGATTATTACAGCTAGATTTTAAAATTCAAATATAAAAAGCCCAGGTACATAGACTGGGCTTGATATATATAGTTTAGTAGGCTGAGTCTCTTCCGTCTTCCTTTGCAATTTCACGTGCATTTGGATTAACAGATGGTCTAAACGGAATTTTAACTATCTCTCCATCAACTGGTGTTCCAGGTGTATCACAATATTGATCAGGGAGATGAAATTTAAACTTATTACCAATATCCTTTTTTTCATAAGGAACATATCCCATTGCTATATTAGTTTCCAATTCTGGAGAATACCAAGGAGATGTTAGATAACCTATTGGTGTTGATCCATCTTCAGATATGAGCCAAAAATCAGGTGCATATTCATCAATTGGCTTACCCCCTAATCTAAATCCAACAAGTTGGTTACTGTAAGGTTTTTCTCCTGCTTCGATTTTTGCTCTCATAGCCTCTAGTGCTTGCTTACCAATGTAATCCCCTTGTTTTTTTCTTGGAACCTGGTAGCCAAGGTTACATTGAAATGGATAAGTTTCGGCATCAAGATCTTGACCCCATGATAAAATTCCTGCAGCTATTCTTCTATGGTGTGCAGGTGCTATTACTTTTAGACTATGTTTCTTTCCAGCCTCTAAAACCGCATTCCACATATCATCTGCATACAAAGTTGCATCTCTGAGGTAGATTTCATATCCCTTTTCCCCAGTAAAACCTGTTTGGGAAATAATACAATCTCTTCCTCCAACTTTTGCTGCCATTAAGCCATAGTAAGGAATGTCTCTAACAGCATCTCCAACTAAATCTGCCATAAGATCGATTGACTTTGGTCCTTGAATTTGAACAGGAGATACATCTATTTCATCAATTTCTACATTAAATTTTTTATCGTGATTTACGCCTTGAAGAAAAAACATAATATCGGAGTCAGAAAGTGAAAACCAAAATTCATCCTCTGCAATTCTGAGCAATATAGGATCATTTAACACTCCTCCTTTGTCATTACAAAGGATTACATATTTTCCTTTCATTACTTCAATTCTTGTTGCATCTCTTGTGATAACAAAATTTGTAAATTTTAACGCATCAGGTCCTTTTACACGGATTTGTCTTTCAACTGCTACATTCCACATTGTTACGTGATTAACTAATGCATCATATTCAACCATTGCACCACCATCCTCTGGTTTTACATAACCTCTAGGATGATACATTCTATTGTATACAGTGCATCTCCAACATCCTGCTTCGACTGATAAATGCCAATAAGGATTTTTTCTAACTCTAGTAGATATAAGCATTTGTTGAGGTGTTGGTCCTGATTGCCTTAAATTAAATGGGACTTTTCTGTCAGATTGGTCCACTGAACTTGGTTGCTTTAGCTTCATATATCCTCCTATAAAAAATGCAGTAGCAATTTTTGAAAATTAATTTCTTTTTAGGGTCTATGCAATCGAAAAATTAGAACTTAAAAGATTTTGTTGTGGAGGACTATTTTGTCATTTTCCATTGTAAAATCACCATTTTGAAGAGCATTTAACCAATGACAGGTCTTCTCGAAGCCACCAAAAGGAAAGCAGTGAAAATTTTTAAATGAACTTTGTTCTTTAGAGAAGTTTGCTAATTCAATAAACATTTCATCGTTTGAAGTTTTTGTTAAAAGGTCAGTTACTTTAGATGAGTTCTTTTTCAAAAAACTTAATGAATTTCCAACACCACTCATTATTCCAAAATTAAGAAGTGTTTTAAAAGATGCCGGGCCTGGAAAGCCTACTCTGACGGGTAATTTTATATTTGAATTATCTAAAAATTTACACCATTTAATAAATGGTTCGGCATTAAAAAAAAATTGAGTAACAAGTTCTAAATTTAAATCCTTATCTTTTGATAATTCATATTTTTTGTTCAAAAATTCGTTCACAGTATTTTGATCAATATCAGGTGAGCCTTCTGGGTGTCCGGCTATTCCTATCTCTTCAAAATCATTATCTTTTAATAAACCACACTCTAGTATTTCCAAAGAAGATGATACTGATCCATTTTGATTACCTCCACCACCTATAACAAGAATTTTTTTGCTATCTGTTCTATTTCTAAGTTCTTTTAGGAAGTCTGAAACATGATCTAAATCTTTCATTGTCCTTGCAGGCAAATGAGTAATAGGAGTCAATTCTTGTTTAGATACAAAATCAACAGTTTCTAAAATGTCGTTTTCCGTAGCATCAGGTAGATACGTTATGTAGACATTATTTTTTTTATCTAAAGGTATCGACTTTAGTTTGTGTCTTACTTTTGGGTTAAGCTCTACAGTAAAGCCATCAACTAAAGAAACAATATTTTCTTTGATCATATTTTTAAAATATAATAGTTAAGACTTTAATCTATTATTTTCTGGGTCGAGCAAAGGTTCCTCTGTAACTGTTAATGGATACCTTTTGCCAAAGTACTCGACCTCTAACTTATTTCCTTTTTCTGACAATTCTGTTGGTAAATATCCATAAACAATGTGTTTATCAACAAAATAGCCATAATTTGTACTTGTAACATAACCTACAGCTTTACCATTTGAATAAATCGGTTCTGTGCCCAAGGCCATTCCTTCAGGGTCATCAATAATCATACATGTAAGTCTCTTTTCAATTGGTTTTTCTTTTATTTTTTGAAGTGCATTCTTACCGATAAACTCATCATCTTTTTTAAGCTTTACCGTAAAGCCTAAGCCTGACTCATAAGGGTTGTAATTAGTATGAATATCTGTACCCAGTGATCTATAGCCTTTCTCCAATCTGAGTGACTCAAAAGCACCAGCACCTGAGCAAATCATGTTGAACTCTCTTGAGGTCTCTCGAAGTTCATCCCATAATGATAGCCCATACTCAGTAGGTGTATATATTTCCCAACCTAACTCACCTATATAAGATATTCTTACAGCAACACAAGGAATGTTACTGATTGAAATCTTTTTAATATGGAAAAATGGAAAACCTTCGTTAGATACATCATCATCATCACACAGTTTTTCAAGAACAGATCTTGAATTTGGTCCCCATAAGCCGATACCTGCAAAAGAGGATGTCCAATCTATGATCTGAACACTTCCATCGTCAGGAGCATTTGCTCGAAGCCAACTAATATCAATCATTCCATTCCCAGCTCCTGCCAAGACCCAAAATTTATTTTCCTCAAGTCTACTAATAGTAAGATCACTCTTTATACCACCATACATATTAGAAATTACGCTATAAACAACTTTACCTACGGCAACATCAATATTATTTGTGCAAACTTTCTGCAATAATTTAAGAGCACCTTTTCCACTTACTTCAATTTTCACAAATCCTGTAATATCAAATAGGGCACCCGTTTGTCTCGTTACAAGGTGTTCAGCTGCTTGAATAGGTGACCAATATTTTGCAGCCCAGCCTGTTCTATTTGGAAAGTTTTTACCTTTCATTAATTCAGCATTTGACTCATACCATTGAGGTCTTTCCCAGCCCATAGTCTCAAAGAAATGTGCTTTTTGTCCTTCTAACCTTGCATAAAATGGACTTCTTCTTAGTGGTCTTGGCTGCTCCATTTGTTGAAGCGGGTGAATAATATCATATACCTCTTTATAATTCTGCTTACCTCTTGACCTTAGATATTTCCTGACATGATGATGTTGATGAAAACGATTGATATCTCCTTGACGAACATCAAGTTCAGGCTCACCATTCACTATCCATTCTGCCATAGCTTTTCCAACACCACCCGCATGTGTTATCCATACAGCATTAGCGGTCCACAAACCTTTTACACTTGTCTCGCCCATTAAAGGGTTACCATCTGTTGTAAATGAAAAAATTCCATTAATTTTTTTTGTAAGTTTTTTTTCTGAAAATCTTGGGAACAACCAATTCGACTCTTTATGTGCACCTTCAAAATCATCAGGTCTAAAGTCCACCAAAGAGGGCATTTCTTCAGCATCTTCAGGTTTCTTTAATTCTTCTGACTCTAAAATTCTTGGTTCATGTCGATAATTCCCAATAACATAAGTATCATTCCATTGTCTGAAATAGAGACTGTAATCTTGGTGACGCATCAATGCGTGTTCAACCAAAGCTTCTTTGTGATCAGCTTTAAATTCTTTCAATTCTTCAAACGGTTCTAACCACACCATTTGATGTTCGCAGGGAACTAGAGGTAATGATATGTTAGCAAGTCTTCCCATTTTTGGAGCCCAGATACCAGTTGAGACAAGTACAATATCGGCTTCATAATCACCCTTAGATGTTTGTACACCGCGAATTTGATTATTCTGAATTTTAAAACCATTAACTGCTGTGTCACCAAAGAATTCCCCTGCTTTTAAATCAGTCACATATTTTGCCATTGCTCTAACTGCCCTTACAGGTGCTGCTAAACCATCAGTTGGAACATAATATCCTCCGTGAATTTTTTCTGGATCAATATAGGGGCTCATTTTTAAAACTTCATCTGGAGTAATTATTTTTGCATCAGTTAATCCATAACTGTGAGCTATACCTAGTTTTCGATACAGGTCTTGATGTCTTTCTTTTGTCTTCGATACTTCAATTCCTCCAACAGTATGAAAACAAGGTTTTCCCTCGTATGATAAGGATCTAAGTAAGTCAACTGTGTACTGCGCAAATTTACACATCATTCGTGAAGGATTAGTTTGAAACACACCTCCTGGTGCATGACTCGTAGAGCCTCCAGTTTCAAACAATGGCCCTTGATCGAGTATGACCATATCTTTCCAACCCAATTGAGCTAAATGATAGGCGGTGCTCGCTCCAACAATACCACTGCCAACGATAATTATTCTTGATTTTCTTGCCATTTATTCCTCTAAAAATACCTAATCAGTTCCAAAATTTGATGTCAATATGAAAAAAAACCTAATAGTTAACCGCGTCAATAAGACGATCCTCAAGATAGTCAGCAAATGATCGATTACAACTAAGTAACAATTTTAGATCAAGATTAAAAATAGAACAGTCTACTCTAGCTAATAATGTTTGTGCACCAGTGGATTTTTTAAAGGATTTTTCTCTAAAGTCAAAATGCGTTAATTTATTTAATATATCAAAACTATTTTTACCCTGAATTTCAAAAAATACTTGTGAGTCAGAAATATTTGTCGCCAATATTAAGGGTGATTTATTTAAGTCAGCTAAGATTTTGTTGAGTTTATTATTTTCAATTTCTTTTTCAAATATCAAATTCCATTGATCAAAAGACATTTTTGCTAAAGTATAATTATCATTTGAAATTATCCTTAAATTATCTGATGGTGGTAAAAGTTTTAAAGATTTATTTATAAGATTATTAAATTTTGAGTCACCAGATCCTCTTAACAGAATTTGTTGAATAACTTTTTTTTTTATTTCAATACCATCAGATCGGATTACTTCAGTCATGAAACTAACCTTTTATTACCTTCATCATAAAAAACTGGTTTTACTATATCCACACCAGTTGTGCCCATACTTGATGTAGAAGCGTAAGCTTTTGTTCCAATCATAGAGTGGCCATTTTTGATAACAGCTAATGCAAAATCATGACCTAATGTAGGACTATAATAACAAGATGTAATATGACCAAGCATTGGAACAGGAGACTTAATTTCTTTATCAAGAATGATATGTTGTCCTTCCTCTAGTTTATCGGTTTTATTTGAGGGAATAATACCAACAAGTTGTTTTCTATCTTCTCTTATAGTATCAGACCGAGTAAGTGATCTTTTACCTAAAAAATCTTTTTTTGATTTACCAATCATCCAGCTAAGTCCTAAATCTATTGGCGTTATAGAACCATCTGTGTCTTGGCCAACAATAATGTAACCCTTTTCTGCCCTTAAAAGATGCATTGCCTCCGTGCCGTAGGGAGCAAGACCAAATTCTTTTCCAACACTTTGAATGTTATCCCAAATTTTAGGGGCACTATTTGACGGAATATATATTTCGTAACCTAACTCCCCAGTAAAGCTTGCTCTTAGAATTCGTATTGGAACACCATTAAATTCATGAAATTGGAAAGTCATAAATGGAAACTCCTCATTGCTAAAATTGATATTTGGAAAGGCTTTTTTCATAATTTCTCTGGTTTTTGGTCCACTGATGTTGAAAGTTGCATATTGCTCTGTAATCGAGTTCATAAAAACTTTTAAATTTGGCCACTCGGTTTGAGCATATTCCTCCATGCAACCTAAAACAGTAGCAGCACCTCCAGTAGTTGTAGTGGCAATAAAATGCTGATCAGAAATTTTACAAATTATCCCGTCATCTTTTACCATTCCATCTTCCCCCAACATAAGAGCATATCTTGCAGAACCTTGTTTCATCTTAGTAAAACTGTTTGTGTAAATTAAATTCATAAATTCCAACGCATCCTCACCTTTGATCTCAATTTTTCCTAATGTGCTCCCATCTAAAATACCTGCGTTTTCTCTTACATTTTTGCTCTCTCGTTGAACAGCATCATGCATCGACTCATCTTTATTAATTTGAAAATACCATGGCCTTTTCCATTGCCCGACATCCTCAAAAATTGCACCATTTTTTAAGTGCCAATTATGTATTGGTGATTTTCTCTCTGGGTCATAAAACTCATAGCAATTTCTGCCAGCTATTGCAGAAAAACTTAAAGGAGCATAGGGTGGTCGATAAATAGTTGTGCCAACTTCATTTACTTTTTTATCCAGAAGATCAGAAACTATTCCCAGTGCGTTAATACTACTAATTTTACCTTGATCGGTTCCCATACTATTTGTTGTATATCTTTTTAAATGTTCAATTCTATCAAAACCCTCTGTTATTGCTTGACGGATATCTTTAGTTGTTACATCATTTTGTAAGTCAATAAATGATTTAGCCCATAATGATTTCTTTTGCGGAGAGACCTCCCACAATTTTTCAATGTTATACTTAGCATTTGTATTTAATTCGAGTTTAACGTCTAATTTTTTGACTTTAAAAGTTTTCAATTTTTCATTTATATCAGAATTTAAATTATCAAAATTAAATTGTCCTGAAGCAGAACCAAGAGTTATGGTAGGTTGAAAAGGTTTTGATGGTTTGTAAGTTAAATCTTTCTCATCCCAATCTAATAAACCTTTTGATTGAGTAAACAAGTGAACATCTGGATTTATTCCACCTGACAAACATAAGCAGTCACATTTAATTTCATTCAAGGCACCAGAACTATCCTCAACAAGAATTTTTTCAATTTTTTTGTTTCCAAATGCTCCTTTTATTTGTGAATTTGTATAGAGAGGAACATCATTTTTTCTTATCAAGTCAAACAAATTTGGCTCAATTTCCTCCCCGGATCGTGAGTCGATATATGCTTTTGGTTTTAAACCAGCTTTTATAAGACTATAAACTAAGCTGTTTGAATTCGAATTATTACTGAAAATAACAGGTTCTTTAGAAGGTGCTAGTCCATATCGGCACATATATTTTTCAAAGGAAGAGCTTAGCATTATGCCTGGGAGATCGTTATTTTGAAAAGATAAAAATCTCTCAATGTGTCCATTACATAATATTGTGTGACCTGTGCGTATCTTATGTAAAGTGCTATTAACTTTTCCTTCTATCGGTTTAGAGCCAACAAATCTATCTTCAATGGCTATAAGATGATTAATGTAATTATAAGTTGTTACAAGTGTGTTTTTTAAAATCTTTATATTCTTAGAGTCTTCTATTTCTTGTATAGTTTCTTTTAACCAATCTTTAGGCTCTTTATTATCAATTAATGATATTTTGTTTGAATTATTTATAATACCACCAAGTTGCTCCTCAAAGTCAATTAACAACACATCATAATTTGAGTTGATGAAAGATTTAGCTGCGAGAAGTCCATTTAATCCTCCCCCTATAATTGTAACATCAACGTTATGATGGATATGATTGCTTATGCCTTTGAAATCTTTGGGAGGTTTACCTAATCCAGCGGCTCTTCTAATAAGTGGTTCATACAAATTTTTCCAAAATTTCTTATGCGGCCCCATGAACGTTTTATAGTAAAAACCAGCAGTAAAAATTGGAGAAAATAAGTTATTGATACTTCCAAAATCGTTTTCAAGAGAAGGCCATCTGTTTTGACTTTCAATTTCCATTCCTTCATAAATTTTTTTTATAGTTGCTCTTGTGTTTGGTTCGGAATATTCACTAATTATTTGGACTAGAGCATTTGGTTCTTCTATACCACAAGTATAAATTCCTCTTGGCCTATGGTACTTAAAACTTCTTCCTACAAGGTTAACATTATTTCTTAATATAGCTGAGGCTATAGTATCGCCTTTGTAGCCAAAATATTTGACCCCATCGAATTTGAAGCTAATTTTTTGATGAAACTGAATAAATTGATTTTCTTTTAAATTTATAGATTTCATTTTTCAACCGTAAAATTACCCGACCCAACTTCTGGTTCACCAGAGGGCGTTTTAACAACACTTTTAAAATTATTTAAATTTGGTTTTTTTTCATCGAGCTTGTAGGTCACCAAAATTTCATCAGTAGATGTATCTCTTACACAATTAAACCATTTGCGACAACCATGTGTGTGTACCCAGCGCTCATAAAACAAACCTTTTGGATTTGCTCTTATAAAGACGTATTCTCCCCACTCACGATCACCAATTTCTTTTGATCCATCGGGTCTTTTTACATGTGCCTCTCCTCCATTTGAAAATTCCGATTGATCTCTCGGGCCGCAATAAGGGCAATTAATTATGAGCATATTTATTAATGTGCTACGGCAGCAGCACCGTGTTCGTCTACTAATCTTCCACTTGCAAATCTATCAAGATTAAACGCACTATTAATTTGATGAGGTTCATTTTTTGCAATGGTATGTGCGAAAACATTTGCACTTCCAGGTGTAGCTTTAAAACCACCTGTGCCCCAGCCACAATTAAAAAATAAACCTTCAATGTCACATTTACTAATAATAGGACTAGCATCTGGGCAGATGTCAACAATACCACCCCATTGACGAAGCATTTTCATTTTGCCAAATACTGGATAAAGCTCGACCATAGCTCGAATAGTATCTTCAATAATGTTAAAACCACCTCTTTGAGTAAAAGAATTATAACTGTCGGTTCCTGCTCCAATAACTAATTCACCTTTATCAGATTGACTGACATAAGCATGAACTGCAGAGGACATTACCACTGTATCAATAATAGGTTTAATTGGTTCAGAAACAAGTGCCTGAAGTGGCTTACTTTGTAAAGGTAATCTGATACCCGCACTCTCTGCTAAAACACCAGTATGACCTGAAGCAACAACTCCAATTTTATTTGCCCTTAAAAAACCCTTGGAAGTTTCGACACCTTCTATTGTTCCATTTTTAGTCCTTATTTGATGTGCCTCACAATTTTGAATTATATCAACTCCCATCTCATCAGCGCGCATTGCAAAACCCCATGCTATTGCATCATGTCGTGCTACACCACCGCGAGGTTGGTAAGATGCACCTAGCACTGGATATCGAAGATTGTCAGTATTCATTATAGGAACCTTTTTTTGAATTTCTTCTTTAGATAACCAAAATGAATCAATACCATTTAAATTATTTGCACTAACTCTTCTTTTAATTTCTTTTATATCATGTTCGTTATGGGCTAAATTCATAACCCCTCTTTGACTAAACATTACATTGTAATTTAATTCGCTTGATAGGTTTTCCCATAACTTCAAAGAGTGTTCGTACAAATGAGCACTATCATCCCATAAATAATTTGATCTAATGATAGTGGTGTTTCTACCTGTGTTACCTCCACCAAGCCAACCTTTTTCTATTACGGCAATATTTTTTAATCCATGTTCTTTTGCTAAGTAATATGCAGTTCCTAGTCCATGACCCCCACCACCAATTATTATGACATCATAAAACTCTCTGGGTTCGGGGCTTCTCCACATTTTTGGCCAGTCTTTATGGCCAGATAGTGCATTTTTAGCAAGGCTAAATATTGAATATTTTTTCTTCACATCAGCAAATTAGCAAAAAATAAAATAATCAGCTAGTTATTTTCAGGGGCGAATTGTCATTAATTTTTTTAAAAATTTTAGGGAACTTCCATTGCAAATCGCAGTCTACATTTGGGGCTTGAGCTGAACTATTTAAGTCGTTTTCACAAATAGTTCTAATTTCAAAGCTTATCCTTGTATTTTCAGACTTTTCTTTTGATGAGCTATGTAAGTGAGCACCTGAAAAACATAAAATTTCTCCTGGTTTTATAGTTACTGGTATTTTCTTAATATTGCTGGGCAAGTCCTCTTTTAATTGTGGAGCAGAGGGATAAGAAAAATCGCCTTTTTTTCTATTGGCTAAATAAATGTTTAAGTCCCAAGTCGAAGTAGTATTTTTTACTGGAACATCAAAATAATCTGGATAAAAAATCATAGTATTTTTTTCCTCTACATTGCTTACTGGTGCCCACCAATTAATTTGTTGATACAAATTTGTGCCCCAAGTATCACGATGAATATTTATTCTAGATGCTTCTCTGTAAGGTAAGTTATTTTCTGCTGGTGCTACTCTTACAACAAATCGATCCCAAAAGGTTTCACCTTTATTATATCCAATTTCATATAAAAAGTTTGAAAATAGTTTTCTGAAATCTTCATGGTTTTTTAATTTTGATACAATATCCTTACTTATATCCTCAGAATTTTTTAAATGGTGTATTTCTTCTATTTCACCATCATAAATATTTTGTATTTTATTTTTAATTTGGGTTATTAAATCATTTGAAGTTTTTGATTTTTGAAATACAAAAACTTTTCCACTAAAAATATCTTTTTTAAATTCTTGAAGATTTGAAATTTTTTCTATTGGTATAAACATTCACTTTATATCACCAACATATACCCCAAGTGCTAAAGCAGTTTCAATTAGAGGATCGGATCTATCAACAACTTTATAAGTAGAAATTCCTTCACTAATTGGAACATCAACAACTTTTCTATCTCTCCATGCAACCATTCTTCCATATTTTCCTTTTGCTATTAAATCAACAGCATAAACTCCAAAAGCACTTGCTAAAATTCTATCACGTGGAGTAGGGGGCGCACCTCGTTGAACATGCCCCAAAGAAGTAACCCTACACTCTATATCAGTACTTTTCATTATTTCCTCTGAAAGATAATTACCTATACCGCCTAATCTTTTTTGACCATCAGCGTATTCAACAGTATAACTTTTTCCACTTTCTGTTTTTACTGCCTCTGCTACTACAATCAGCGAATGAACTATTCCTCTATTTTTCATTTCAGTGAGTTTATTGACAATTCCTTTGATAGAGTAATTTAATTCAGGAATTAGGATTACATCTGCTCCACCTGCAATGCCAGCGTTAATAGCTATGTGTCCTGCGTCTCTCCCCATTACTTCTAAAATCATCGTTCTTTGATGACTTGCAGCAGTTGTTTGTAAGTTATCTAGTGCTTGGGTAGCAACATTTACAGCTGTATTAAACCCTATGGAGCTTTCAGTGGCTCCAACATCATTGTCAATTGTTTTAGGTATGGCTACAATATTTAAGTCACCTCTTTTTGCAATTTCAGTTAATATCGACATGCTTCCATCTCCGCCTATAACAATAAGCCCATCAAGACCTAATTCTTTGTAACCATCAATAATGTCTTGGGATCTATCTTTGTATTTACCGTCTGGCATGGGAAATTTAAAAGGATTACCTTTACTTGTTGTTCCCAAAAATGTACCACCTTGTCTTAGAAGAGAACCGCTAAAAGTTTGATAGTCTAATGGTACATAAGCCACTGGTCTTTGCATCAAACCAACAGTGCCATCACGAATACCCATAACTTCCATCTGATAAGTATTTTTTGCTCTAAAAAATATCGATCTAACTGCCGCGTTTAAACCACCACAGTCTCCACCACTAGTAAGAATTCCAATTTTTTTCATTTAAAATTTATCTGAGTCCCACAACCACGCTGCCCCTCTAACACCGCTGGAGTCACCGTGAGTATTACGTAAGATCTTATTTCTTATCTTATCACTAAATGTGTATTTAGGAAGTAATTTAGGTATATTGTCATAAAGTCTACCAACGTTTGACATACCTCCACCAAAAACTATTACCTCAGGGTCAACGATACCTATCATTACTGATATTAATCTGGCAAAACGATCTTCATATAATTCAAATTCTTTTTTTGCTCTTTCATCTCCATTTGCCTCCAAAGCGACTATTTCTCTTGTTCTTAAACTGGTGCCATATTTCTCGTTAAATAATTTTGTAAAACCTATTCCTGATATAAATTGCTCAGCACATAAGGGTCTTTTGCAATTCCCTACATTACATTGGACATTTGAATTAATTTCCTCCTCAGTAGGATAGGGTAATGGTTGATGTCCCCAATCTCCTGCAATTTGGTTAACGCCCTCAATGACTTTCTTTTCATAAACAAATGACCCGCCAAAACCAGATCCAATAATTACACCCCAAACTGACTTATAATTTGCCCCAGAGCCATCGATAGCTTCAGATAATGCAAAACAGTTAGCATCATTCATGATACGAATTTCTCTATTTAAACTTTTTTCTAAGTCTTTATGAAATGGTTTGTCATTAATCCATATACAATTAGCATTATTTACTAAGCCAGTTTCATATGAAGAAAATCCTGGTATGCAAACTCCTACAGAATTTTGTTGATCTGTAAATTTATCAAATTCTGAAACTAAAGATTTTACGGTATTTAAACCACTTTCGTAATTTTTTTCATAAGTAGATCTTTTTCTTAGAATTTCTTTACCATTTGAGTCTATTAAAATACCCTCAATTTTGGTACCACCGTAATCAATGCCTATTTTAAAATCACTCATTTTTAAATAGATACCATAAGTTATAAAATATATGTATGAAATCTTTTAAATATATGTATGGATTGTAGTCAAATAGGTTTAAATTTTTTTTATGAAAAAAAGAATTATTAATTGGGGTATATTAAGCACTGCTAAAATTGGTTGGGAGCACGTAATACCCGCAATAAAAAAATCTAAAAATAGTCAGGTAATAGCGCTAGCTAGTAGAAATTTATCCAGTGCTAAAGCCTTAACAAAAAAATTTAAAATACCAAAAAGCTATGGCTCTTATAAAGAATTATATGAAGACAAAGATGTAGATGTAATTTATAACCCTCTTCCGAACCATTTACATATAAAATCAAGTATTGAGGCCTGTAAAAATAAAAAAAATCTCCTATTAGAGAAACCATTATCTTTAAAATCAAAAGATATAGACCCATTAATAAAAATTGCCTCCCAAAATAAAGTTGTTGTTAAAGAAGCATTTATGGTCAGGCATCATCCTCAATGGCGATGGGTTAAAGAATATATAAAATCAGGTAAGATCGGATCAATATCAAGTATTTCGACAGTGTTTTCATACAATAATAAAAATCCAAAAAATATCAGAAATATCAAAAAATTTGGTGGAGGCGCCATCTATGACATTGGATGTTATCCGACTGTCATATCAAGATTTCTATTAGATAAAGAACCAAAAAGAGTTATTGCAACTTCTAAAAATGATAAAAAATTTAAAACTGATATTTTATCATCCGCATTGTTAGATTTTGGAGATTTTTTCTCAACCTTTACAGTTGCTACACAAAGCACATATTCACAACAAGTATTAATTCTAGGCACAAAAAAAACAGTTGTTATTGAAAATCCTTTCAATGCAATTGCGAATAAACCAACTACAGTTGTTATCTACAATGGAAAATCAATCTATCTAAGAGAAAATACAATAAAAGTATTTCCAGCGACTGATCAATATGAGCATCAAGTTACAAAATTTTCTAATGAATTAATTTATAAAACTAAAATAGATTATGGATTATTAGATGCAAAAAAAAATATGAAAGTATTAGATGCAATTTTTATGTCTATTAAGAAAAAAAAGTGGATTAAAATTTAATTTATTAGTGAGATAATAAAAAATTTGAATTATTCAATGGGCACTAGAAGGAGCCCATATATTTATATCACCCTCTTTTGCAGCTTTATTTATTTCTTTTATTTCTTTTTTTGAAAATTTTAAATTATCAAGTGTAGCTAAGTTTTCTTTAAGCTGTTTTACGGTTCTAGCTCCAATTAAAGCAGAAGTTATTGCACGATTATTTAATACCCATGCTATAGCCATTTGGGATAGAGATTGATTTCTTTTTTTCGCAATTTTACTGAGTTCATTAATAATTTTAGTATTTTTTTTCGTTATTAAATTTTTGCTGAAAGAGCTATTTTCATTAACCCTTGAAACTTTGGGAATTCCTTTCAAATATTTATTAGATAAAAAACCTTGGGCTAGTGGAGAAAAGGCGATACAACCAACCCCTTTTTTTATGAGAGTTTTTGTTAAATCTTTTTCAATCCATCTATTGATTAATGAATAAGAAGGTTGATGAATTAATAATTTGATACCTTTGCTCTTTAAAATTGAAATCATTTTATTTGTCTTATTGGAGGAGTATGAAGAGACACCAATATACAGGGCCTTACCAGCTTTATAGATACTTTCTAAAGCATCAGCTGTTTCCTCAAGAGGTGTATTTGGATCAAAACGATGAGAATAAAATATATCTACATAATCCAGTTTCATCCTCTTTAAACTTTGATCGCAACTAGCAATTATATGTTTTTTTGAACCCCATTCACCATATGGTCCATCCCACATATCGTAACCTGCTTTAGACGATATTATTAACTCATCACGGTATTTTCCAAGATCATTTTTCATGACTTTTCCAAAATTAGACTCAGCACTGCCATAAGGTGGTCCATAATTATTTGCTAAATCAAAATGAGTAATTCCTGCATCAAAAGACTCAAAAAGAATTTTTTTAGACTCTGAAGCCATTCCATTGCCACCAAAGTTATGCCATAACCCTATTGACAATATAGGTAGTTTTAAACCACTATCACCACATTTTCTATAATGCATTTTTTGATAGCGATTTTTGTCTGAAATATATGGCATTTTTAAAGTAACTCCTCTTTGTATGGCATTGAATTTGCTGCTCCCTCCCTTGTAACAGAAATACCTGCCACAAGATTAGCAAACTCAATAGCTTCTTTGTAGTTTTTATTTTGTGAGATTGCCACACTTAGAGCCCCATTAAAAGCATCTCCCGCACCTGTTGTGTCAACTACTAGTTTTTTTAGATTTGAAGCAGGTACTATAAACTCCTCTTTATTGTTTTTAAAATAACAACCATTTTCTCCGAGTGTAATTATTATATTTTTTATCCCTTTATCTAAAAAAAAATTTCCAGCTTTTTTACAATCTTCCTCATTTTTAATTGATTGGCCGTAATAAAAACTTGCTTCCGTTTCATTGGGGGTAAAAAAATCAAAATATTGAAAGTTATCATCAGTTATATCACTGGCGGGTGCTGGATTAAGAATTGTTGTACAATTAAAATTTTTCGCTTTTTTTAGAGCATAGATTGTTGCCTCTTTTGGTGTCTCTAACTGAGTTAAAAAAACATCAGAAGACTCTATTATATTTAACTTTGAGTCGATTAACTTTTTATCGATTGTACTAGCAGCTCCTGGAACGACATTTATTGCATTTTGCCCAGTTTTTTCATTAATGAAAATACCTGCGGCCCCAGTTGATTCATTTTCAGAGATAACCAAACCATCATAATTTATTTTATCTCTCTCATATAACGAGATTGCAAGATCGGCATAGCTATCTTTACCCACTTTACTTATAAATGATACATTACCTCCAGCTCTTGCTGCTGCTATTGCTTGGTTAGACCCTTTACCACCTGGTCCGATGATGTATTTTTTTCCTAATATCGTTTGGCCTGGTATTGGAATATCATTTGCAAAAAAACATAGATCTGCAACGAATATCCCAAATACACAAATACTCACTTATCTAGTACCCAAACACTACCATCAGGTTTAACAACTCCTTTAGTTAAGATAAAGCATCCAAATGGTCTAGTTTCGTTTGTTGTTATTATGGCAAACGCCTTTTTGGCTTCATCATAAAATTTAAACCTTTCAATGGATGAAATTTTCCAATGCTCTCCTGAAATTTTCTTAGTTATGTCAATTATTTCTTGGTGAACTTCATTTAATTGATCTGGATTTCCATCAATTTCCATCCTTTGAATAGGGGAGTCGATAAAGCTATCTAGAGGAAATACGGAGAGTATAGCCTCGGCAGCTCTTGCAGCATTTACTCCATCAATACGATGAACTCTGGAGTTCATCGAATAGGCAGGAAAATTTGAGTCACATAAAATTAATTTATCTCCATGTCCCATCGCTCTTAAAGTATGCAGAACCTCTGGACTAAGAATAGGATCAATTTTAATAAGCATATTATATAGAACTAAATTAATTCCTTAAATTCAACTTAATTAATTAATCTTTACTGGTTTTGATCTTATCTTTCTGACAGTCTCTAGCTCTGCTTTCCTGCACAACTTTGGAGGGAGACCTTTATTTATAAGTTTTAAATCTTCAAACACTATTTCGCCCATTTCATAAAATACAGACTTTAGAGCTCCAGCTCTGTGTGCTGAGAAAAGAATATTTTTAGATTTACGTATGGGATCATCTTTTTTTACTGGCTCCTCAGGAAATACATCTGTTGCAACTTTTATTTTTCTTTTTTTTGAAATTTGTAGTAGGTCTTTAAAATTCACTACATTAGCTCTACTTAAAATTAGTAAACAAGAATTTTGTTTCATCAGATCTAGTAGCTTTTTATCAATCATATGTTTGTTTTTTGTCGTTATCGAACTTAGAATATATATCACATCTGATTTTTTAAATATTTCATTAAGAGACTTAGTTTTACAATTATTTTCCTCAAGTAACTTACTTGGAAGCCATGGGTCGTATGCAAGAAAATTATTTGTGAAAGGCTCTAACAAAGGTTTTAACTTTTTGGCCAGATCTCCAAAACCAATAAAACTGACAGTGTTATTCTGCAATAAACTACAATTCATGTTGCTTTCTAATCCATATTGTTCTTTGTTATTAATAAAATCTATATGTGATTTATGAATTTCCCTCTTAAGTGATAAAGTAAAACCAACTGCAATTTCAGCAACTGTTTGAGCAAAAACAGGAGCAGTGGATAAAATATAGATACCATTTCTAAAACAATACTCGTAATCCATGTTATCCATGAAGTTGCTCTCAACATTGAATATAGCTTTAAGTTTTGCAGCCTTTTTTAAAATTGAATTAGGAAGGTCAGGTTGTCCAATTATAAAATCTGCTGTTGATATGTTGTTTTCATAAAAATTTTTTTTATTTTTTATTGGCGCATTTATAAGTTTGAAATTTTTTTTTAAATAAACAAGCTTATCTTTAGAGAAGATAAGATCCATTTGTCTAGGAAAAGGATCAACAATTATTGTTTTCATTACTTGATTATATCAATTATTTATTTTTTTGATAATCTAAGTTGAAATGAAAAGATCTGAAATAAATGCTGCAATATCTGAAGCTAAAGACATGATTGATAGATATTCGTGGGTTCTACCTAAATGGGGCTATTGGTCTAAAGAAGAGTACAACAATAATCCCAATTTAAAAAATTATTTAAAAAATCATCAAATGGGCTGGGATGTTACTGATTTTGGTAAAGGGGAATTTGAAAAAAAAGGTATAACCTTGTTTTGTATAAGGAATGGAATACAGGGTAATAATGATGACAAACCCTATGCAGAAAAATTATTATTTATGAGGGAGGGTCAAGAAATTCCTTTTCATAGCCATAAGGTAAAACTGGAAGATATAATTAATCGGGGAGGCGGAGAGTTAGTAATTGAATTTTTAGAAGTCGACTCAAATCAAATTGAATTAAACACTAAAATTGACGTTCTTGTTGATGGTGAAATAGTTTCTATTGCACCAAGAGAACCATTGATTTTAAAAAGAGGTCAAAGCGTCACTGTTGAAAGAAATATATATCATAAATTTTACTCAGCTGAGGGTTCAGGAATGGTTATGGCAGGAGAGGTATCTCAAGTTAACGATGATAACAAAGATAACTATTTTTTAGAAAGTGTGGGAAGGTTTACTGAGGTTGAGGAAGATGAAGAGATTTTACACCCATTATGGAATGAAATATAAGATTAATGAAAAAAGGAATAATTGCCTCAGGTATTTGGTGTGTAGACATATCTTACAAAATTAAAAATTGGCCATCTGAAGGAAAAACATCAATAGTTGAAAGAAAAATAGACGGTGTTGGTGGAGGGCCTTCAAATGTTTTAACAAATTTGGAATATTTAGGTTTTAAGTATCCCAAAATTGCTCTTGGTTGTATAGGTAAAGATAAAGAAGCAGATATAATAAAAAAACATAATAAAAAAAATAATATCATTTCAAAATATTTAACTGTTCTAAAAAAAATTAAAACATCCTATACATTGATAATGTCTCAAGGTGGAGGTGAGAGAACCTTTTTTCATTATCCAGGAGCTAATGAAAAACTAAGCTATCGAAATATAAAATTATCAGACATAAAAAATTATAAACCAAAAATTTTCTACGTAGGATATTTGACTTTTCTCGGTGAATTAGATGAATTAAACAATAATAATGAAACTAAGTTGTGTTCAGTTTTAAAAAAAACAAAAAAAATGGGAATGTTGAATTGTTTAGATCTTGCATCTTATGATCATAAAAACTATAAAAAAATTATCAGAAGTGCGGCAAAATATTGTGACTATCTCTTCTTAAATGAAATAGAAGCTGAGCTAGCTACAGGTTTCAAAATAATTTTTAAAAGTAAATTTAATAGAAAAAATGCTGAATCTGCAGTTAATTATCTTTTAGATTGTGGAGTAAATAAAGCTGTTGTTTTACATTCACCCCAACTCACTTTATGGAAAGATAAGAATAAACTTTCTCACTGGTATAAATCAAAATTATTAAAAAATACTCAGATAGTTAGTAAGGTGGGCGCTGGTGATGCATTTTGTGCAGCTTGCTTATATGGAATACATGAAGATTGGGGTATAAAAAAAATTTTACAAAAGGCTCATTCAGCTGCAAGTTCAATTCTTAAAACAGAATTCTCTAGTGGTAATATACCGAAAATTAAATTTCTCTAATTAGAGCTTAAGTACTTTTTCAGTGATTTCTAAATCTTTGCTTAAGGCTTTATCTGGTTTAATTTTTTTTTTAATGAGTTGATCATGATAAAATTTAACTCCCTCAATTGGGTCCATTCCGCTAACAACATCTCTCATTATTTTTATAATCAGCATTTGGTCCTCAGCTAAATTAATTTTTCTACCAAATAATGCAACTTTTGCTCCATATCTAGAAGATTTTGAAATAAGTTCAAAACAATCTCTTGTTGTACCTTTTTTGCCGCCGAGAATGCCTACTATAAGATTTTCTGGATCATAACTTGCTAATTCTTCCATAGCTTTAGGTCCATTATAAGGCATTTTAAGAAACAAAGGCCTTTCGCTTTTTAACTGACCAGCGAGTGTCTTAAGGATACAGTCATTCACATATTCGCCTAATTGAATTTGATTTAAGCCAGTTTTTGTTTGGGGATTAAAAACCTCTAAAAAATAATTAAAATTATTTATTTCAGCTTCTTGTCTAAATTTTCTATAAGCATTTAACATTTCTAGATCATGCTCCAGACTTTTGGAAAATGTAACCGAAAATAACCCAAGATTCACAAATTTTTTTATATTTTTTAAATTAGCAGTTCGAAAAGGTGTAGCCATTTCTTTTTTATAATTTCCATGTCTGATATCCCAAATATCAGATGTATCATTCATTCTAACAGCGGGAGTTACTGGTGAATTTTTAAAAATTCCTTTTTTAAATAATAACTCTGCATTGGATGCAGACATAAGCATAATGTCCACAAGTTTAGATTTAGTTATAGACTCCATCATATCTAAATAATCTTTTAAATTTTTATATTGACTTAAAATCAAACCATTTTTATTTCTTTTTTTTCCAGGTGCAGGTATTCCACCTCCCATATCAGCGTCTTTGGCATCTGCAATAATAAAATCTTTTGAAGTAAAGTTATATTTTCTGATTCTTTGGAGTTTTAAATCAAGCGACTTTTTCATAAATTCAAAATTACCATCATTATATTTATACTATAAATAGAAAAATTAATCTTAACATTATATAATAATTAAATGTATTTAGGAATAGACTTAGGGACCTCTTCAATGAAATGTCTAATTATTGGAGATGACCAAGAAATAATACATAACGTTTCGAGTAAAGATATATCATTATCAAATCCAAAAAGTGGTTGGTCTGAACAAGATCCCTCTCTATGGATTAAAGCATTAGAACAGTGTCTTAGACAATTAAAAGAAAAAGTAAGATTAAACGAAATTAAATCAATTTCATTTTCAGGACACATGCATGGAGCTACATGTATTGATAAAGATCATCAAGTAATTAGGCCTTGTATTTTGTGGAATGACACGAGAAGTCATAATGAGTGTAAAGACATTATGGAAGATACATCAGTCATGGATATTGCAGGAAACATTGCTATGCCAGGATTTACTGCACCTAAATTACTATGGATAAAAAATAATGAATTTGAAAATTTTAAATTAATTCATAAAGTTTTACTGCCCAAAGATTATTTGAGGTTTTACTTAACTGGTGAATTTTTTAGTGATTTGTCTGACGCCTCCGGAACTTATTGGCTAGATATTGAAAATAGAAATTGGTCAAAAAAATTACTTGATGCAGGTTTTATGGATATTTCACAAATGCCAAATATTTGTGAAGGGACTGATCAAACTGGAATTATCAGGAAAAATATTGCAGAAAAATATGACCTCAATATTAATTGCAAAGTTTTTGGTGGAGCAGGAGATAATGCAGCAGCTGCAGTTGGTCTAGGTTTATATGAAGAGGGTGATGCATCGATTTCTCTTGGCACTTCAGGTGTTATTTTTGGCTCTACAAAAAAATTTTTAAAAAATTATGATGATGCTATTCATTCATTTTGTCATTGTTTGCCAAAAACATGGCATTTAATGTCAGTAATGCTCTCTTGTACTTCAAATATTAATTGGTTTATAAATACTTTTAATTCATCGTTAAAAGAAATTACTGATCAATTAAAAAATTCGATGCTTTCGGAAAATTTAATAAACAACTCCCCATACTATTTACCTTATTTGACTGGAGAAAGAACACCAATCAACGACCCTCATGTTAGAGCAAGTTTTCATAATATGGGTATTGAAACAAATAGATCTCTATTAGTTTATAGTTTGATAGAGGGAATATCATTTGGACTTAAAGATAATTACCTAGCACTCTCTAAAACAGGAATAAAGCTCGATAATTTATTTGTAGTAGGTGGTGGTTCAAATAATGAATATTGGATAAAACTTTTGGCCTCAATACTAGATAGAGATTTAGCAATCACTGAAGCATCAGATGCAATGGCAGCATATGGAGCTGCAAGATTAGCTTTTTTAGGTTTTAATAATTTAGATCACAACGAAGTTTTAAAATCACCGACTGTAAAAAAAATAATTGAAAAGGACTCAAGTCTAAATTCACTACTAAAAGATCGATTTAATGATTGGAAAAATTATTATATTTACTAATTTTTTTTAAAACTATGTCAGATTTAAATTACAATGAGCTTTTAATTAAACTCCTTAATAATCTCAAAAATGATATAAAATACCGCTATTTTATTGCTCTTTCTGGTCCACCTGCCTCTGGAAAAAGTACAATATCTGAAAAATTAATGAACGATCTTACTTTGAAGGGACACAACTCTAGTATCCTTCAAATGGATGGTTTCCATTATGATGACCAAATTTTAAAGCAAAAGAGTCTTCTTTTAAAAAAAGGTGCTCCAGAGACATTTGATGTAATGGGTTTTTTAAATTTTTTATTTCGATTACAAAATGAAGATGATGTAGCTATACCTATTTTCGATCGTTCTCTTGAATTGTCAAGATCTTCAGCAGTGATTATTTCTAAAGAAACCAGAGTTGTTATTGTAGAGGGTAATTATATTTTATTAAAGATAAATCCTTGGAGGGAATTACATAAATTTTTCAATTCAACTATAATGATTTCCACTAAACATGAAATTTTAGAAAAAAGACTCTTAGAAAGGTGGAGAAGTTACAACATACCAGAAGAAGAGATTAAACAAAAAGTTTTTGAAAATGATTTGCCAAATGGTGTGAATGTTTATAAGAATAGTATTCTAGCTGACTATAATTTAGCAAACTAAGAAGTTGGCGGTTCTTTAGCACCAGTCATATAAGCGACTGCATCAGACATTGAATTATCTTTAGGGTTAATGACACAAAGTCTTTTACCTAAACGGTGTATGTGTATTCTATCAGAAACTTCAAAGACATGAGGCATATTATGAGAAATAAGAATAATCGGAATTCCCCTAGATTTTACTTCAACAATTAATTCTAAAACTCTTCTACTTTCCTTTACACCAAGTGCTGCAGTAGGCTCATCCATAATTATAACTTTTGTTCCAAATGCAGCAGCTCGAGCAACTGCAACACCTTGCCTTTGTCCACCTGATAGAGTTTCAACTTGTTGATTAATATTTTGAATAGTTAACAAACCCAACTCTGATAATTTTGTTCGAGCAAGTTCTTGCATACCTGATTGATCTAAAAATCTTAAGAATTTACCCATAAAACCTTTTTTATGAATTTCTCTGCCTAAAAACATGTTATCAGCAATAGTTAGTGCTGGGGAAAGAGCTAGGTTCTGATAAACAGTTTCGATACCTGTTTTCCTTGCCTCAATTGGAGAACCAAAAGTAACTTTGTTTCCATCTAACAAAATCTCTCCTGAGTCTGGCTGAACTGCTCCACAAAGAGCTTTAATTAATGTTGATTTTCCTGCACCATTATCACCAATTACTCCCAAAACTTCATCCTTATAAAGTTCTAAATCAGCGTTATCTAAAGCCACGACTTTACCATACCTTTTATTAATTGCTTTTGCTTGTAATACAGGTTGCATTAATTTGATATCCTCCTTATCCACTGATCAAGCCCAACAGCCATAATAATTAAACATCCTAGTGCAAATCTTTGCCATAAAACATCTAAACCAGCTATGGATAGACCAGAGCTAAAAACACCAACGATCAAAGCACCGAACAAAGCACCAACTATAGAACCTCTTCCACCAAATAATGAAGTTCCTCCTATCACAACTGCAGTTATCGAGTCAAGGTTACCCTCGTAAAAACTAGTCGGAGAAACTGAACCAACTCTTCCAATAGAAACCCATGCACCTAAAGCTAGTATTACACCGGCGACAGTGTATACAGACAATAGCATTCTATCTGTTCTAATTCCTGATAGTTCAGCAGCATCTTTATCATCACCTACTGCATAAACGTGCCTACCCCAAGCTGTTTTGTTAAGCACAAACCACAAAATTATAAATATTAAAATCATTAAAAATGATCCATAAGTAAATTGAGCACCATAGACCTTGACACTTTTTCCAAAGAAATGAAGTAAAGGTGCATTAGCTTCAATATCTCTTGCTCTTATTGATTGTGAACCACTAAAAAATATTACTAGTGCAAAAAATACATTCCAAGTTCCTAAAGTTACTATGAAGGGTGGAAGACGAAATTTAGTTACTAACCATCCATTTATATATCCACATATTGCACCGCTTGCCATTCCGACCATTATTGCGAAAGAAGTAGGTAGTCCCATTTGTACAGATAGCTTTCCCATAAATACTGAAGCAAGCACCATTATGGCAGCAACGCTGAGATCAATTCCTGCAGTTAAAATTATTAAAGTTTGAGCTGCTGCTAAAATTCCAACAATAGTTACTTGCTGAATAATTAATGATAAGTTAAAGGCAGAGAAAAACTTCCCTCCAGCTATAAGACCAAAAGCTGCAACACTTACAAAAAGGATAATAACTGGTACCATAGTCGGATTACCATGAAGAAAGTTTTGAATTTTTTTTAGAGTATTTGGTTTTTCTAGTTCAAAAGTATGATGATCTTGATCCTTGGAACCTATTTCATCTTGGAACTTTGGTTGATCCTGTAAATCCTTTGAAATATCACTCATGTTGGTGTCTTATTATATATAAAATAGGGCAGCAAGAGCCACCCTATTTTAATGTTTAAATTATTTAGGACTTTAGCCCCAACATCTATCCATACCCTCTTTTGTATCAATAGAAGGTACACCAGATGCAGGCTGATCAGTAACTAAGTTTACACCAGTATCAAAAAAGTCAAGGCCTGGAGTATTTGCAGGCTTAGTTCCATTTTCAGCCCAAGCTTTAATAGCTTCAACACCAAGAGATGCCATTAAAAGTGGGTATTGTTGTGAAGTAGCACCAATAACACCATCTTTAACATCTTGAACACCAGGGCAACCACCGTCAACAGAAACAATTAAAATTCCATCGTCGGCTTTACCAGCAGCCTTAAGTGCCTCGTATGCACCTGCTGCAGCAGGTTCATTAAGTGTATAAACTACGTTAATGTCAGGATTTTTTTGAAGAAGTTTTTCCATTGCGTCTCTTCCACCTTCTTCATTTCCATTAGTTGGCTCATTACCAACTATTCTTGGGTCATCCTCATCTCCCCATCTAGTGATATCTTTTGTATCAATACCAAAACCAGTTAAGAAACCCTGGTCTCTTAGAACGTCAACAGATGGTTGGCTAATGTTAAGATTTAACATTGCGATGATTGCTTTAGATGTATCTCCAAAAGAAGCAGCAGCCCACTCACCAATTAACTTACCAGCTTTGAAGTTATCAGTTGCAAAAGTTGAGTCTGCAGCTGTGATTGGCTCTAAAGGTGTATCAAGTGCTATCACCAATAATCCAGCATCTCTTGCCTGTTGAAGAGGTGTAGTAATGGCTTTTGTATCTGATGCAGCAATTAAAATACCACTAGCACCTGAAGCGATACAAGTTTCAACAGCTTTAACCTGAGTTTCGTGATCACCATCAATTTTTCCAGCAAATGTTGAGAGTTTAATGCCAAGCTCATCAGCTTTAGCTTTAGCTCCCTCTTTCATTTTAACAAAAAAAGGATTGATATCCGTTTTTGTAATCAAGCAAGCTTCAATAGCATGGCTTCCAGCTTTAGCGGGAACAGTTGCAAAAGTAAACGCAACAGCCATTAATGAAGCTAGAACTAGAGATAATTTTCTCATAGTTATTTCCTCCTTTATATAGTACAGACACAATATCTTATTGACACTATAACTTGCTAGTTAAATTTTAAATTTTTACTCTTGATTTTTTACGAAATGTTTATCTACAATCTCTTTCCAAGATCTATATGACTGTTTGATAATATTATTATTATTTGGCTTTATGACTGACTTTTTTATCTTGAAATCCCTTAAATCCTCTAAATTTTTTATGTTATGAAAATGCTTTATTCCAAAAAGAAGAGCTCCGTATGAGGACATTTCCTCAAGTTCAGGGATACTTAAATCAATTTCTAACAAGTCACTAAGAATTTGGAGGAAAAATTTATTTTTAACCATTCCTCCGTCGATGGATAGATTGTTTAATTCCATGTTTTGAGTTTTTTTCATGAATTCAAGATAAACAACCATTTGATACGCTACTGACTCAAGACCTGCTCTAATTAAGTGATTAGTATTAGTTGAAGCACTAATTCCAAAGAAGGCTGCTCTGGCCTCAGAGTTCCAATAGGGTGGGCCTAAACCAGAAAACGCAGGAATTAAATATACCCCATTATTATCTTTTTCCTTTTTAGAAAAAATCTCACTTTCTTCAACTGTCTTTATTAATCCTAAATTATTTTTTAACCAAGAAATTGTTCCTCCCGCATAGGAATTTAAACATTCAAGTGCATAGATATTTTTATTTTCATGAGTGAATGCAAGAGAAGTAAGCGATTTTTCATCAATAAACATTTCATTACCAATGTTAGTTTGAATATTAAAACCTGTGCCTGTAGTTATTTTAGTATCTCCTTTATTGAAACAAAAATTAGCAAATAATGATGCTTGCGCATCACCAGCTACTCCGATGATAGGTATTATTTTATTAAAAATTTTATTAAAGTTACTTTCTCCAAAGATATTTGAACTATTAATTACTTTTGGAAGTTTAATTTTTTTAATATCAAAAATATTCAATAATTCTTGATCCCATTCATTAGTTAAACAATTAAATAACAGGGTTCTGGATGCGTTTGTCGTGTCCGAGACATATGACTCCATATTAGTAAGTCTATAAATTAAATATGTTTCAATTGTTCCAAATAGTATTTCTCCATTATCAATTTTTCTTCTTATTTCTTCTTTTTCATCATAAATCCATTTTAATTTACTACCTGAAAAAAAAGTATTTGGTTTTAAACCTGTCTTGTTAATAATCTTTGTTCGCTTTAATTCATCGTTTAAAATTTTTTCACATATATCTTGACCTCTAGTACATTGCCACACAATAGCGTTATGTAAGGGCTTCCCATCTTTTTCGTTGAATAAAGTAAAAGTTTCTCGCTGGTTTGTGATGCTGATAAATTTAGGATTTGGTAATATCTCTGAAGCTTTTTTAACTAATTCTAATAAATTCTGATAAATCTCCTCTAGGTCGTGTTCAATGTAACCTTCTTCAGTAACTATTTGAGAGTGTTCTTTTTGAAACTTTTTTAATATTTCTAATTTTTCATCAAATACTAAAACTGTTGTAGATGAAGTACTTGAGTCAACAGTGATATAACTCATTGGTTTAGTAGAGTTTTTGATATATCAGAAATTTTTTCTGGGCTCATATTGTAATGATCTAGTACATCACCTTGAGAGCCATTGATCATATATTCATCAGGTATACCTAAAATTTTAAATTTTATATTATATCCTGCTTGTAAAAGAAGGCTTGCACAACACTCACCTAGTCCGCCATATATACTATGTTCCTCAACTGAAATTAAACAGTTAGTTTTTTTGATTGATTTCATTAATGCATCCTCATCAAAAGGCTTAATAGTGTGCATACTAATGACTTCTGCATTAACCCCATCTTCTTTAAGTATCCTACTTGCTAAAAAAGCTCTTTGTACAGTTTCACCTGTTGCAATAATCGTTATGTCATTTCCTTCACAAATGATAGAGGCTTTACCTATTTCAAAATTAGAACCTTTTTTGTGAAGATCGATCATTGGTTTTTTTCCATACCTTATATATAGAGGTTTATTAAAAGACACGGCCTTCCTAATAACTTCAGATGCTTCAAAATTATCGGCTGGCGAAACAATAGTCAGGTTATTTATCGTTCGCAATACTGCATAATCATGCAAAGAATGATGAGTAGAACCAAGTTGACCATAGCTTATTCCTGCACTTATTCCTACCAAAGTTACGGGTTGATCTGAGTAAGCCACATCATTTTTAATTTGCTCTAATGATCTAGCTGTTAGAAAACTTGCAGGAGAAACGCCAAAGACAATTTTGCCTCCAGCTGCAAGCCCAGAACACACACCAACCAAATTTTGTTCAGCAATACCAACCTCTATAATTTGATCTGGTAATTCTTTTCCAAAAGGCACAATCTTTCCTGAGCCTCTCGAGTCACTTGTTACAACAATAAGGTTACTATTTTTTTTACCTTCTTCCAAAAGAGTTTCTCCAAATATTTCTAAATTTGCTTTACCTGTTGTAATTTCACTCATAGGATTTTAATCGACTTTCTAGTTCTAAATTAGCTTTCTCGAACTCTTCTTTTGATGGAACTTTGTGATGCCAACTTATTTGATTTTCAATGAAGCTCACACCTGAGCCTTTTACAGTATTTGCTATAATAGCATTTGGTGTATTTGTATTAAATGGTATTTCCTCCAAAGCAGTAATTAATTCCTCAATATTATTTCCATCAATTTCTTTAACATTAAAACCAAATGATAGAAATTTTTCATTTAAAGGTTCTATTGGATTAACATCCTCAGTTTTTCCAGTTATTTGAAGCTTATTTCTATCTATAATTACTACAAGATTATCAAGTTTGTACTTATGTGCAGTACTGCACGCTTCCCAAACAGAGCCTTCAGATAATTCTCCATCACCTAGAAGTGTATAAATCTTAAAATTTTCTTTATCAAGTTTTTGAGCTATAGCTAAACCAACAGCAACTGAAAGACCATGGCCAAGAGCTCCGGTATTGTGTTCAATGCCAGGTACTTTTTTTGTAGGATGCCCAATAAAATGAGAATTAAAATTATTTAAAGTATTAAGTTCTTCTCTTGTAAAAAATCCTTGGTCACACAAAACTGTATATAAGGCTTCAACAGAGTGTCCTTTGCTTTGAATGTATCTATTTCTATTTTTTTTGGAGAAATTTTTTGGGGAAATTTCTAAAAAATTATTATACAGCACATTTAATATATCCACACATGACAAGCTACCTCCAGTATGTCCAGCACCAGAATTATAAATAATTTCTAAAACTGTTTTTCTGTACTCAAGAGATTTTTTTTCTAAATAATCACTATTCTTAGCCATTTTTTTTTACCCTTGTAATATTATAATGCATTCATTGCATATTAAAGCAATATCCATTAGTCTTAATTTATAAGGAGGAGGAATAAGATGAGAAAAACATTTCTTAAGATATTTACTCTATTTGCATTTGGTCTTTCTACACTTATAAGTGGAAATGCCATTGCTCACGATAGTAAGGGATATACTATCGGTTTCGCAGCTGCGAACTTGCAAGCTGACTTTTTCAATTTTATCAAAGAGTCAGTTGAAGCAGAAACCAGTAGACTTGGACACAAGGCAATTGTTGTAGACTCTGGTGGAGATGACGCAAAACAAGTTAGTCAGATTGAAGATTTACTTGTAAAGCAAATCGATGCTTTAATACTAATCATATCCGGTAATACTGACGGTAACGCTCAAATTAGAAAAGCTAAGGAGGCTGGAATACCAGTTATAACAGTTGATAGAAATACAACTAACCCTCCTGGTGACTCTTTTATAGCTTCTGACAGTGAAGTTGCTGCATATGAAATGGGTATGTGGGTTGCAGAACAAACTGGTGGTAAGGGCGTTGTTGGAGTTATTCAAGGACAGCTTGGATCTACTCCTGAAATTGCCAGAGACACTGGATTTGAAAATGCTATTGCTCAATTTCCAGACCTAAACACTGTTGAAAAACAAGCAAGTAAAATGTGGAGTAGAGACGAAGGTGTCTCTATTGCTCAAGACTTGTTAACTAGAAATCCTGATATCACTGTCCTATTTGGAAGATGTGATGCTCTTGCACAAGGTGCTGCTCAGGCAGCTAAGGCAATGGGTAGAGATGATATTCTAGTTGTTGGTTTTGATGGTGACAGAGCTGCTCTTCAAGATTTAAAAAATAATAATACTTTATTAGCAGCTACAATGACTCAACAAACATTAACTATAGGAAGAAATGCTGTAAGATTTGCTATTGATGCTATCGAAGGCAGATATATTCCAAGTGAAATGTTGTACGGATCTACATTAACAACACCTGAAAACGTAGATCAGTTCATTGGCGATGGTCATCCATAATTAAATTTATAAAATAATTTTTATATAAGTTATTTTAATGAGCGATCATCTCGGGCTTGAAGTCAAAAAAGTCTCAAAAAGCTATGGCACAGCCAAAGTTTTAAATGAGGTTTCTTTTGAAGTGAGGCCTGGAGAGGTGGTCGCTCTACTTGGTGAAAATGGGGCAGGAAAATCAACAATTTCATCAATTATAGCAGGTTCAGTTAATCATGACTCAGGCACTATGACTTGGAAGGGTCAAGATTACAACCCATCATCTCCAGGTAATGCAATTCAAAAAGGTATTGGTTTAATACACCAAGAGACAAGGCTTTTAAAGGAACTGTCAGTTGCAGAAAATGTATTTGTTGGAAGAATGATCACAAAAAACGGAATAGTAGATTTTAATAAAATGAATTCTCTTGCTAGTGAGCAGTTAAAAAGATTAGGTTTAGAAATATCACCTAAACAACTTGTCAAAAACCTTAAAATGTCAGCTCAGCAGCAGATTGAAATAGCAAAAGCACTGACATTAAACTCTGAATTGCTTATTCTTGATGAGCCTACCTCTTCACTTGGGGAGTCAGAAACAAATTTTCTTTTTGACAAAATAAGACAACTTAAAAAAGAGGGCGTATCCTTCATATATATAAGTCATAGATTAGAAGAAATTGAACAAATAGCTGATAAAATTATTGTGCTTAGAGATGGTAATTTAGTTTCCTCATATGATAACGCTAACATTGCAATAAATAAAATAGTACATGATATGGTTGGAAGAGATGTCGATAGAATATTTCCAACAATAGAAAATGAATCTACCACTGAGACACTTAGAGTTGAAAATTTGAATTCGATTGATGGAAGTTTCGAAAATATTAATTTTTCAGTTAATAAAGGAGAAATATTTGGTATAGCTGGTCTTGTTGGGGCTGGTAGAACTGAATTAGTAAGAGCAATCTGCGGAGCAGATAAGATTACATCTGGGAAAGTATTTGTTGATAATAATGAAATAAATATAAGTTCACCTCAAGATGCAATTAAAAATGGAATTGTGATGGTGCCTGAGGATAGGAAAAGCCTTGGTTTGTTACTCGAGCAATCAAACTCTCAAAACATATCTATAGCTAATTTTGATGTTTTTTTAAAATCAGGTTGGGTTTCACCTGAAAAAATAAAAAATTTTTCAAAGAAAGGTATTGAATTAATGGGTGTCAAAGGAAGTGTTGATCAAAACGCTAACGAATTATCTGGTGGCAATCAACAAAAACTCCTTATATCGAAATGGATATCAAGAAAGCCCAAAGTATTAATTTTTGACGAGCCAACAAGAGGTATAGACGTTGGAGCAAGACACTCAATTTATCAAGTTATGAAACAATTATCAGAGAGTGGAATATCAATTATTGTTGTAAGCTCTGATTTAGAGGAAGTAGTGGGTTTATCACATAGAATGTTAATATTAAGTAGAGGTGTTCAAAAAAATATACTGACAAACAGTGATAACATTTCTAGAGTTGAGATAATGAAACAGGCAACTAATTAATGCAAAGATTTGAGGGAAAAACAGTAATTATTACTGGATCTGGTAGAGGTATTGGTAAAGAAATAGCATTAAGGTTTGCAAAAGAAAAAGCTAATGTTGTTCTTTCATCCAATGAGGCTCTTGTAAATGATACTTGCAAACAGTTTAAAGACATGGGTTATGAGGCTTCATCTTTTGAAGCGGACGTAGTTGATAAATCAAATGTAAGGGAGCTATTCGATTTCGCAGAAAAAAAATATGGAGAGGTAAATATATCTGTTCATAATGCTGGTGTAATCACAATTGCAAAAATTGAGGATTTAACTGAAAAGGAATGGGATTTTAATTTAGATGTTAACACAAAAGGTGTTTTTCTTTGCTGCCAGCAAGCGATTATGAAGATGAGGAAAAGTAAAAAGGGAGGAAGCATAATTAATATGGCTTCTGGTCAAGCAAGAGATGGCTTTATATATACACCTCACTATGCAGCTAGTAAATTTGGAGTTATGGGCCTCACCCAAAGTTTAGCAAAAGAAGTCGCAACAGAAAGTATAAACATAAATGCAATTTGCCCAGGTATAATAGATACTGACATGTGGGCGTACAACGACTCCAAATGGGGAGAAATTTTAGGAGGTTATAAAAAAGGTGAGCTCATGAATAGTTGGGTTCAGCAGAATGTTCCTATGAAAAGAGTTGGAACTGGACAAGACGTAGCTGCATTAGTATCTTTTTTAGCATCTGATGACGCTAACTATATAACTGGTCAAACTATAAATGTTGATGGAGGATTAATAATGTCCTAAATCAATAAGGATTTAATAAAATGGAAAATATTATTAATTTTACAAAGAGAGTTTTTAGAGGCACCCAAGGAACATTTTTGGGTTTAATTGTTTTAACAATATTTTTTTCCCTAGCTTCGCCCTATTTCTTTTCTGCTAGAAATTTTATTAACATACTGGACCAAGTAACGGTTTTGGGAATTATGGCCCTCGGTATGACGGCAGTGATTATAATCGGAGGAATTGATCTATCGGTAGGTTCTATTCTTGCATTATCAATGATGGTAACTGGTTGGGTTTGGGATGCCTTTGGTGTCCCTTTACATTATGCATGCCTAATTGGGATATTCATAGGTTCAATTGCTGGATTAATTAACGGTCTTCTTGTCTCATATTTGAAACTCCCCGCATTTATAGCCACTTTGGCTATGCTTTCTGCTGCTCGAGGCTTGGCTAATATCTTTACTGATGGAAAGCAAATTTATGGTTTCCCAGAATGGCTTACTAACTTATCTGTTGTAAGACACTTTGGTTTCATTCCTGTAACAATGTTAGTATTTATTTTTTTAACAATATTATGTTGGTTTTTACTAAAATATAGAAAAGAAGGAAGAAATCTCTATGCAATTGGAGGTAATCCAGAAGTAGCAAGATTATCTGGTATAAATGTTAAGGGAACAACAGTTGTTGTTTATACAATTTCAGGTTTTCTAAGTGGAATAGCTGGTATTTTACTTACTGCCAGGTTAAATACGTGTGTCCCTCAAGCAGGATTTACATATGAGCTTGATGTCATTGCAGCAGTCGTAATTGGTGGGGCCAGTCTAAACGGTGGAGTAGGAGGTATTGCTGGAACAATTGTTGGTGTTTTTATCATAGGTGTTTTAAGAAATGGTCTTAACCTTCTAGGATTCTCTCCATTCGTTCAAGGAGTTGTCATTGGTGCAGTTATTGTGTTTGCTGTCGCCTTAGATACCTTCAAGAAAAAAGAAAGATAATCATATTTGGATTTTAAAGCTTTATTTAATTTAAAAGACAAAGTTGTTTTCATTACTGGCGGTGGGAGAGGTATTGGCCAGAGTCTTGCAAATGGTTTTTATAACAGTGGGGCTAATGTCTCGATATGTGATCAAAATGAAGAAGGAATGAATGAAACAGAAACTATTTTAAAAGAAAGTGAAATCAAAGATCAAAATTTTGTTAAAAGTATAGTTGACGTAAGAGATAAAAAAAGTATTGCAGAAGCAATTTTTAAAACCGAAAAAGAACTTGGTCCAATTGAGGTTGCAATAAATTGTGCTGGTATTGCAAATGCAAATCCAGCTGAGGAGATGTCACAAGATCAGTGGCAAAATATGTTCGATATAAACTTATCTGGTGTTTTCTATTCTTGCCAAGAAGAGGCTAAATCAATGATTAAGAGAAAAAAAGGTTCAATAATTAACATTGCATCAATGTCTGGAATAATTGTTAATAGGGGGCTTAAACAAGTACATTATAATTCCTCAAAAGCTGGTGTTATTCATTTGACAAAAAGTCTGGCGATGGATTGGGTTGAATATGGAATAAGAGTAAACTCAATTAGCCCAGGATATACAAAAACACCCATGAATTTAAGACCAGAAATGGTTGATCAAGTAAAGCTTTTTGAAAGTGGTACTCCTATGAACCGCATGGCTAATCCTGATGAGATTGTTGGTCCCGCAATATTTTTAGCAACTGAGGCATCTTCATTTTGTACAGGTATAGACTTAGTTGTTGATGGCGGCTTTACTTGCTGGTAGCAAAGATTTTTCTTATTTAGCTAAATGTTTATAAAGAGCTTTTTGGGCAACTTTCAAGGCACCCATTGCATCATGATTTGCTTGAGCATTTGTCAATGCTTCAATGTCTAAATCATCTAGGGCTTTATCAACAGCTTTTAAAAAATCTATAGCCATATTTGCCATTACTACACTATCTTCTCTAAATGGAAACTGATCCAGTTGCCAAACACCCTCCCAATTATTTTTTCTTAGAACATAAAAAAATTCAAAAAGCTCTATGGGGTGTAGACTGCCAGCTAAAAGATCATCGTCCCATGATCTAAAGTTATCATTAACATCCATTCCAAATAACCTACCATAATCAATAGCTAATTGAGCTGAGTCAGCAGCTGACTCTCCACCATAAATAGCATGACCAAAATCCAGAAGAAGTCCGATATTAGGAAGACCTATTTTTTCAATACCAAGAATAGTTCTTGAAACAGAGTCATAGCTCATTTTTACCCTTGGCTCTCTTGGTTTATATTCTATTACAAAATTTAAATCATTATTTTCACTTGCTAAATTTCCCACACCATCCATCGAATTTTTCCATAAAGATTTATGGTCAACTTGAAACGGATAGTCCCAACCATCCTGTCCAGGCCAAAGCTTAACATATTTGGCATTAAAAAATCTCACAGCCTCGCAAGCTTGAGTAATTAGTTCATGCGCTCTTTTTCTAATACCCGGATCAGGATTTGTGAACGCTCCCTTTGAGAATTCTCTTGTATAAATTTCAGGAGTAATACCAATCACTTTTAAATTAGCTTTATCGAGAGCTTCTTTTATTTGCTCATTCGAGTAACTTCCTCCAAAGTATGGAAAATTAAGATCTACGTATGAAAGGTCTTTTACTTGTCCAGCAAGTTCTATGGCATCAAGTACACTTCTTGGTTCGCCATAACCATCTGTTGCATACCTATCTAGATAGGTGGCAAAATGCCAAATACCTGCGCCAAACTCTTGTTTTTTCATGAATACATTTTCTATTATTTAAATTATTTTAGCTATCAATAACTTTAATTAACTCATTGTTCAAGAATTGAACAGTTGAGATGATATTTTTGTCGCAAATGTCTTATTTGCATGATTTTTTTCAACATTTATTTGGAATTGAGCACAAAAATTGACTAATATGCATTCGTTTATAAACATAGGAGGAATTTATGAAAAAAATAATTCTTACAATTCTTGTATCATTCCTATCTCTTTCTGCTTTTGCTGAGAGATTTGTAATGGTTACACACGGTGAGGGTAAAGACCCTTTCTGGCCTGTTGTGCAAAAAGGTGGTGAAGATGCTGCTAGACACGTAGGTGCAGATTTTGAATACATTTTCAATCCATCTGGAGACCTAGGTGACATGGCTAAGTCAATTGCAGCTGCCGCTGCTACTCAGCCTGATGGTATGGTAGTTTCACTTCCTGATCCAGAAGCTTTAGGTCAAGCAATCAAAGATGCTGTTGCTGCTGGTATTCCAGTTATTACTATGAACTCAGGTTTAGAGTCTTCAGCTTCTCTTGGCGCATTAATGCACGTTGGTCAGCCTGAATTTCTTGCTGGTCAAAAAGCTGGTGAAAGAGCTAAAGCAGAAGGTGCAACTAAAGCACTTTGCATGATTCAGGAAGCTTACAACACTGCTCTTACAGATAGATGTGGCGGTTACGCAGAAGCTCTACCAACAACTAACGTAGACACTTCTAATGACCCTGCTTCAATCCCAACAAGAGCTGCTGCTGGTTTACAAGCAAACCCTGACGTCGATGCTGTATTATCAGTTGGACCACACGTTTGTTCAGGTGTTCAAAAAGCTATTGATGATTTAGGTATGTCAGTACACCACTCTTGTTTTGACTTAAGTCCAGAAGTTATGGATTTAATCGCTTCAGGAAAAGTTGCATACACAATCGACCAACAACAACGTCTACAAGGTTATATGCCTATCGTAGTTCTTCACCTGTACAACAACGGTGCTGGACTATTACCAGGTGCTAATATTCCTTCAGGACCTGGATTTGTTGACAAGTCAAACGCATCATCAGTTTCTGCACTAGCAGGTATTGATAGATAATTTTATTTAATCTTAAAGTGGGCAATTTATTGCCCACTTTTAATAATTACTGAGAGTATTTATTTACATTTAATCATGTCAGCTACAACTCAAAGACAAGAGTCAGATAGACATCAAAAAAAGACATGGTTTACAGCATTAATATCTAGACCAGAAGTCGGTCCAATAGGAGTGATGCTCCTTTTATTTGGTATGTTGGGCTACTTTTCAATTCCAGCTGGGGAGATGTCATGGAACCCCTTTACCGGTGAGGGTTTTAATGCTCTTGGTATTAGAAATTTTTTAAGAGTTATTTCTCAATTAGGTATAATTGCAATAGGAGCAGGTTTATTAATAATCGCTGGAGAATTTGATCTTTCAATCGGATCAATGATTGGTTTCGCTGGTGCCTGCATGGCAATGATCTTAAGATGGGGTTTTTCAGTCATCATACCTTACATATCTTTCGAAGGTGGTTTTCATATTGAATTTTACACGTTATTTCACATCTCTGATGTCTCTCCAATTTTAGCTATCTTTATAACTTTATGCTTCACTTTATTTTTTGGTTGGTTACAAGGAACTATTGTTGTGAAGTCTGGTTTGCCATCATTTATTGTTACACTTGGGGGCTTATTTTTTCTCAGAGGATTAACAGAAGTTTCTCTAAGATCTTTTAATCATAGACCAGATCAGACAAAAGGGGCGACTACTGTCACAGAGATTCCAGATATAAAAAATATTGTAAATGTTCCTGGCCATGGAGAAATGGTAAGAGAAAAAGCAAAAGCTTTACCGGAAGCTGATCTAGTAGCTATAGCCAAAGATATACCAGCTGATACTGTTGCAACAATTACAGATAGATTAGAATATACTTACCAAAGAGTAGCCGAAGCCAAGACACAAATTTTGCTTGATAAAGGAACTAAACCTTTACAAGAGGCTTTAGCAAACGCTCAGCAAAGTGGAAATGATTATATGGTTGGCATGATACAAGAAAAAATTGCTAACTTTCAAATCGATCCAGTAGTACCAAAAACAGTTACTGATGTTGATATAGCAAGAGTTTACATTGACTCTCTCATTACTGCTCGCCCCGTTGCGAATTTTTTTGGTGGAGATATTTTAGAACCTGTTTTTGATTGGCTTTATTACCCGATTGACTGGAACACTAATAATTTTGGAAATCAGTTTGCCTCTGGTTTATATTCCTGCGTCATGATTTGGCTAATTTTAGCGATTATTTGTTACATTGTACTGAGCAAAACTCAAGCAGGTAACTGGATTTACTCAACTGGTGGAAATCTGAGTGCAGCCAAGGCAAATGGTGTACCTACAGATAAGGTTAAAGTATCTCTATTTATGTTTTCTGCTTTTTGTGCAACAATTTTTGCAACCGCTCAAGTTTTTGAAGTTAATACAGCAGACGCGGCTAAAGGTAATTTAAAAGAATTAGAGGCAATTGCTGCAGCTGTGATTGGTGGTGTTGTTTTAACAGGAGGTTTTGGCACCATACTCGGTATTGTTGTAGGCGCATTTATATTTGGTGTTGCTAAAGAAGCATTCTTTTATATTCCAGGCATAGACGGATCATTTTATAGAGTATTCTTAGGGTTAGTAATCATAGCTTCTGCTTTGACTAACGAAAATATTAGAAAACGAATTATGGGTAGTATTTAGTTATGGAAAACAATAATTCACCATTTATAGAAATTACAGATCTTGTAAAAAAGTTTGGAACATTTACAGCTTTAAATGGTGTCTCTTTAAATGTCTTACCAGGAGAAGTTCACGCATTACTTGGTGATAACGGTGCTGGAAAGTCCACTCTTATTAAAGTTTTATCAGGAGTTCACCAGCCAACTTCTGGAATTATTAAAGTTGGAGGAAGTGAAGTAAAATTTAGCTCTCCAAGAGAGGCAACTAGTGCAGGTATCGGAACTGTCTATCAAGATCTGGCACTTAATGCCTTGACCTCTGTCACACGAAATTTTTTCTTGGGAAATGAATTAAAAAAAGGACCTGGCCCTTTTGGAATATTAGATTTTAAAAAAATGGATGAAATTACGATTACTGAAATGGGAAAAATTGGCATAAATATCTCAGATCCTACTCAGCCAGTTGGAACTATGTCAGGTGGTCAAAGACAGACACTTGCTATTGCAAGAGCTATATACTTTGGTGCTAAGATTTTAATTTTGGATGAACCTACATCTGCACTTGGGCAAAAACAACAAATGGAAGTTTTAAAAACTATTAAAAAAGTCCAACAATTAGGGAATATAGCTATTATTTTGATTACTCACAATGAAATCCACGCAAGACTTATTGCTGATCGATTTACATTCTTAAGCTTAGGTGAAGTAATAGGATCTGGAAAGTCATCAGAATTAGGTGGAGATGATGTTAAGCGTTTAATGGCTGGCGGAGCTCAAATAGGTGATTTGGCCAAAGAGCTTGAAGCTGTATAATATTTTTACTAGTAAGAGCTAGGATTATTATCTTTATCAGACTCATCGTAGTTTTGATTAGTAAGCTCTTTGAATTTTCTCACATGAGTGGCTGCTGCTCCAGATAACAACCTTACATCATTTGTAATTGTTACAAGATCAAAACCCCATTCGGATGCCTTGGCAGCATACTCTGGAGTCCCACAATGAAGACATGCAACTTTTCCATGTTTATGAGCAATATCTAAAATTTTCTTTTTAGACTCAATCATTTCAGGTTCTGTTCGATCAAACCCAGGTGTTAAATTTCCTTGGTTCAGCCCTATTGTTAAATCTGCTGTCCCGATATAAAGGCCATCAAGACCAGGAGTGGATGCTATATCATCAAGATTATCAAATGCTTCTTGAGTTTCTATCATGGCAAGACAAAACGTTCCCTCATTTGACTCATAAAAATAATTTGAACTAACGGAAAAGTTAGCTCTCGTCGGACCAAAACTTCTAATACCTACAGGTGGATATTTACAATCTTGAACAAGTTTTTGTGCTTGCTCTTTATTATTAATCATTGGGCAAATGATACCCAAAGCACCTGCATCCATAACTTTCGATATTACTGCGTGATCTAATCCTGAAACTCTACAGATTGGAGTGACACCACTATTTCTAATACTTTGCAACATTTTAAATAAATCACTAAAGCCAATCATCCCATGTTGATAGTCAATGGTAAGGGCGTCATAACCTTGCTCAGACATAATTTCAGCAGTAAAAGTATTAGGTATTGATAAAAAGCTATTAACAACCACTTCTTTTTTTTGCCATTTAGCTTTTACTTTGTTTTCAATCATTGAGTGTTAGATATCAAAATTATTTAAAAATATAATTATAACAATTATTTATTATTCATGAATAAATGCATAAATTTAATCAATATTCTCCATCCTCCCACTTTTGACAGATTTATAAGCAGTTTCAGCTAAGAGAAGAGCTCTTCTTCCGTCCTCAAAACCAACAGATACAGGCTTTTTTTCCAAAATTGTTTCGACAAATGAGCTAATAGAATTCATATAAGACTCCTGGTATCTCTCAATAAAAAAATTTAAATAGGGTTCACTCTTGTCAACAAACTCTGAATTGTATTTTTTCAATTCATGTGGCTTTCTATTTTCAGATATAACCATCCCTTTGCTACCAAACAACTCAACTCTTTGATCATATCCATAAGTTGCTGATCTAGAGTTGTTTATATGACATTGTTTTCCCGAGGCTGTTTCCATTATAATCATCAAGGTGTCACTATCATTTAATTCAGATTTAATTTTTGGATCTATTAAAGCATTAGAAATTGCAAATACCTTAACTGGTTCTTCACCAAGCATAAAACGGGCTAAATCAAAATCATGAATTGTCATATCTCTAAATTGCCCACCGGACACTTTTAAATAATCCCAACTAGGCAGACCTGGATCTCTAGATGTAATCAGACATTGATGAAGCTCACCAATTTCACCATTAATAAAAGATTTTTTTGCAGCCTGATGACCAGGATCAAATCTTCTATTAAAGCCTAATTGAATTGGAACTTTATTACCTTCAAGTCTTCTTGAAAACTCATCAACTTTTTTTATATCGAGGTCAATAGGTTTCTCACACAAAACAGGTTTTTTTGATGCAACAGATCTCTCTATGAAATCAATATGTGTATTTGTAGGGGAAGATATAAGAATAGCATCAATATCATTATTGTTAAAAATATCATCAACATTTTCCACAGCAAGTACGTTTAAATCATTTGATACTTTTTTTGCAAATTCTTCATTTGGGTCATAAATGCATACTAAATTTGTCTGTTCATGAAGTTGAATATTCTTAGCGTGCATTTGGCCAATTCGCCCGCACCCAATAACTGCAATACTAACTTTTTTCATATCACAGAATTATAGTATTCTTTAAATTTTAGAAATAAAAAAAAATTCATTTTGAATAAAATTTAAGTATTCTTTAAAAGGTTTATTTATCTATAATCTTTTCATAGGAGGGGTTTATGAAAGCAAAATTGGGAATAGCACCTATAGCATGGTCCAATGATGATTTACCTGAACTTGGAGGAGAGACTTCTCTGGATACCTGCCTTAGTGAGTCAAAACTTGCTGGATTTACTGGTGTGGAAACAGGTGGAAAATTTCCAAAAACTCCTGAAAAACTTGGTCCAATTTTAAAAAATCACCAACTATACTTGGCATCAGGGTGGTATTCAGGAACTGTGCTAGATAATGACTTAGAAAATGAAAAAGATAAAGTCCTTCAACAACTCACTCTCTTCAGAGACCTAGGCGCAGCAGTTTTAGCATATGGAGAAACATCTGGAACTATCCAAAATATTAGACATGCTCCTTTAAACACAAAAAGAAAAATACATAGTGAGGATTTTAAAGAGTATGGAAGGAAACTAACATTATTTGCAGAATTTTGTGCAGATTTTGGTGTGCCAATTTCATTTCATCATCACATGGGTACAGCGATTGAGACTGAGGATGAGCTTGATAAATTGATGAACCACACAGGTGAGGCAGTAAAAATCTTATTTGATACAGGCCATATGACCTTTGCAGGAGGCAACTCTTTGAGAGTAATAAATAAATACGCAAAAAGAATAAATCACTTTCATGCTAAAGACATTCGCTCAAAGGTTGTAAATAATTTAGATCGATCAAAAAAAAGTTTTTTAGATTTTGTATTAGAGGGAGCCTTCACAGTGCCTGGAGATGGAAATATTAATTTTAAGGAAGTAGTTGAGACATTATCAAATAATAATTACGAAGGATGGTTCATTGTTGAGGCAGAGCAAGATCCCGCCAAAGCGAACCCATTTGAATATGCTAAAATTGGAAATAAAGAACTTGTAGAATGCTTAAGTATGTATGGATATGAAATAGAGGATTATAGAGATGAATAGTATTAAGGGAAAGTTTGCACTAGTGACTGGAGGAACGCAAGGTTTAGGAGCAGCAATTGCAAAAAATTTTGCCGATAGCGGAGCTGAAGGTATTGTCACAATTGGTAGAAAAGAGGATAAAGGAAATGATGTATCAAAAAAAATTCAAGATGAAACTGGGTGTAAAGTAATTTTTGTAAAAACAGACCTTGGAGAGGTCCAAGAGTGTAGAAATGCAGTTTCAGTTGCCAAACAAGAATTTGGGAGATTGGATGTTCTTGTAAACGCTGCCGGTATTACTGATAGGGGAGATATTGTTAATACGAGCGAAGAACTGTTCGATAAAATGATTGGCACCAACTTAAAAGGCCCTTATTTTCTTATACAAGATACAGTGAAAATTATGATTGAACAAAACATAGAGGGTTCAATTATTAATATTGGATCTGTGGCAGCTATGACTGGCCAACCATTCATATCAACTTATTGCGTATCAAAAGGGGCACTTGCAACATTAACAAGGAATACAGCATTCGCTTTGTTAAAAAATAAAATTAGAGTTAATCAGTTAAATATTGGTTGGATGGCTTCAGATGGAGAACATGAGATACAAACAAAATATCATGGTGCCTCAGAAAATTGGTTAGAAGATGCTGGTAAAGCTCAACCATTTGGAAGGTTGCTTGATCCAAAAGAGGTAGCTAAAGCAGTTACATTTTTAGCATCTGATGATTCAGGTATGATGACAGGTTCTGTTGTAAACTTTGACCAGTCGGTGTGGGGAGGATATCCTTTTGCACCTCCTCAGCCTGCAGAAAAAATGGAAATAAAATAGTTTAATTTAAATACTTTTGGGCACTTTGTTGACAACTCTTTAGTGTAGTTTCCAAATCCTTATTCAAAAAAATATACTCATAAATTTTATGACCAACATCTTCAATAATATTTGAATAGGTTGGCAAAGGATATCTTGCCCATTCTATAATTTTTTCCTCCTTTTCCATTTTATCAATTTCATTAAATATTGGACTTAAAGCTCTCACTTCGGGATCATTTACGACACTAAAAACGGGAGATGATAAACTACCATGCTCAATATAATATTTTATAAATTCAGGAGAGACAAAATTACGAATATTTTTCATAACAAAAGGTATTTTTTCAGGAGAGATATTTGAGGGTATGCCTAATGAAAACCCACCTATTGGAGATACTTGAAAAGAGGAATTTCCAGCAGGTCTTGGTAAATAACCAGTTTTTTTATATGCAGGTGAAGCCTCATTTAGTTCGAACAAATGGGCCCTACTACTCCAATTCATTGCCATAGCTGATTTACCCTGACTATAATATTCAACACATTCATCATTGGAATGAGCAGATAATTCATTTGGAGAGTACAAAGTCAATTTTTTCAACATTTTAGCTGCTTCAAAAGATGCATCAGATAAAAAATTTGCTTTTAATAGTATTTTTTCAACATCTAAATCATAAATATTCTTCCCAATGTACCTAAGGTTTACATATGGTTTTCCATAATTTGCCATTGCTAAAATAAAACTAGTAGCAAGTGGTTGACCTTTTTTAGCTGGCCAAGAAATAGGACTTTCTATCTGTTTGTCACCTTTTAATACCTCACAAGCATGGAGTAAATCCTGAAATGTTTTTGGTGGACTCAAAGCATATTTTTGAAAAATATCTGTTCTATAAAATAACAGATCAGGAATTGCTTCGATCGGAATCCCATAAAGTTTTTTATTAAAAGAACTTGATCTTACTCCTGAATAGTGAAAGTCATTCAAATTTATTCCAACATCTTTAACAAAATTATTCAAAGGAAGAAGGCAATTTAATTTAGTTAACTGTCCAATCCATGGAATATTAAAAGCAACTATGTCAAATTTAGACTTTTTATTTGATGAGGAATTTTTAATTATTACATTAAGTAGTTTTTTCAAATCACCTTCAATAATAAGTTCAATTTCACAATCGAGTATGTATTCAAAAAAATCAATATTCTTATCTATCACTTTAAATGTGGGATTATCATTGGCAAGAAAGTTAATTTTTTTGTATTTTTTATTTTGATTAATTATAACATTTGGTGCAGGTATAATATTTCCTGCAGACAGAGAAGTTCCAAAAAAATAATTATCATTAAAATCACTGTAACCTAAGTTCAGGGCCACCTCTTTTTTGATTGAAAGTAAATAATCCGTGAATTCTTTAATGAGATTATTACTTGGATGTATAGAAAACGATTTACCTGATTTTGTTTTTGATCTTTGTATTAATTTTTTTTCTTGAATAAGTTTTTTTACTCTTCTCAATCCAGTTGCAAATGGCAAACCTGATGCCTGGATGATACTCGTAGTAGTGGTAATTTTATTGTCTAGATGGTTAATAATAACATAAGAAAAAATATTCCAATCAGCGTCAATTGTTTTAATTGAAATAGATCTGTTAAATAAAAGTCTTGTTTTATCAACGAATTTTAAAAGAGTGGTAATCTCGTTTCTATTCATTTGTAGGTATTATATTATAAATTCATTAAAATATTCAATTTGAATATATTAGAGATTAAATCTCTTAATAAATCATGGATAATTTCTTCATAAGGATATTAGGAGGATCAATATGAACAAATTAATAAAAGTATTAGCTGTTCTAATGTGCTTTTCTTTCGGTTCAGCTAAGGCAGTTGAAATCGTGTCTTTTAATGCTGCATCATCTGAGGCTTATGTTGGTGCGTTCGTTAAAGGTATTAAAGCTACAGCAGAGCAATATGGCTATGATATTACTGTTTTTGAAAACAACTATAACCAAGCAGAGCAAAACCAACAAGTAGAACAATACTTGTCAAGTGGTGCACTACCTGATGTATTTATTTGGTGGCCACCTGATGCTGTTGCAGGTTTAGGTTCGTTAAGAAAGCTTGCTAAAACTGGAGTACCAGTTTTAAAAATCAATCAGTTACCTAATGAGCAAGATAAAGCATTCATCTTTGGATATGCCGGACCAGATGATAGTCTTCGTGCTTATAACGCAGGTGAGATGATGGTTAAAGCTATGAAGATGAAACAAGCTGCTGGTGGAGATGGATATAATGTAATTGCATTATCATATCCTCACTCTTACGGTGGATATGGCTTATCAATAAATGCTTTTAAACAAGCTATCGCTGGAACTGACTTAAATCTTATCGGTGACATCGGTGAGGGATTTGGACAGGCTAACGGTTATAAAGGAGCAGCTAAGCTAATAGCTAAAGTTAAAGATCAGGGAATTCATTTTGTATATGGTATGGACGATGCGATCTTAACTGGTGGTATTAAGGCTTTAGAAGAAGCTGGTTATAACGTTGACTGGTATGCAGGTACTGGCAAAAGTGGTAGTGTAGATAGTGATGCTGTCATTACAGTTGGTACTGTGTGTAACGGTGATAAGCAGATGATTACTGATGGAAAGCAATTTGGTACTACTCTACAGTCACCTCTTCATGAAGGTCAATTAGCTATAGCTCTTGTTAAAGAGTACATGGAGAACGGTAAGCTAGCAAACTACATTAACTTTACACCTAACCCTTCAGTGACTGGTGCCACTATGGACTTCACAGCACTTAGAGGTTTTGATGGTAAGTTATATGGCATCAACGAGCTTTGCTCAGGTGCTTGGGACTAAGTTTTAGTCTTTTCATAACAATTTTTACACACAGGGAACTATCCCTGTGTGTGTTTTATAAATAAATAAGGTGTACAATCTTCTTTAATATGTCCACAAATCCAATTCTTAAAATTTCAAAAGTTTCTAGGACTTTTGGGGCCATACAGGCTCTAAAAGAAGCAAATTTTGAGATAAACGAAGGTGAAATTATGGGACTAGTTGGAGAAAATGGAGCTGGGAAATCAACTCTTGTTAAAATTATAAGTGGATTTGACCCTGGTTTTAAAGGCAGCTATCAAATCAATGGTAAAGAAGTAAAATTTGAAACGCCTTCACAAGCAGAGGAGTCTGGCATTGCTATTGCTCAACAAGAATTAAGTTTGATACCTAATATGTCAGTTGCAGAAAATATTTTTCTTACTGGAGCTAAAGTAAAAAAATTTGCCACTCTTAATACATTGGCAAAAATGGCACGCCCATATCTTGATGAAGTTGGATTAACTGAAGTAGACCCAACTACTAGAATAAATTTATTATCTGTTGGTGAACAACATTTGGTAGAAGTAGCTAGACTAATTTCGAGAGAAGCAAAAATTTTAATTTTAGATGAGCCTACAGCTGCGTTAGGTGAAGCAGAGAGTCGAAGAATTTTAGAAATGGTTGAGCGTCTTGCTGCAAATGGTAAATCAATAATTTATGTAAGTCATAGACTGGACGAAATTTTTAAGATTACAAAAAGAATAACAATATTAAGAGACGGAGTAAGTCAAGGTATTCAAGAAACTAAAGATATTGATGTAAATAAACTAGTTGAAATTATGCTTGGAAGAGAATTGGCAAATATGTTCCCATCAAAAGCTGACCATATAAGTGATGATCCAAAATTAGAAGTAAAAGAACTTTGGCCTGATGGCGTTCTAGAGCCGGTTAGTTTTTCAGCCTTCAAGGGAGAGATACTTGGGCTCTCTGGGCAACTTGGTAGTGGAGCAGGTGAAGTATTAGCCTCCATAGCAGGTGCACTTCAATCTAGATCAGGTTCACTCACTTTGAACGGTGAAACCTTTTTACCTAAATCACCAAGTCATGCTATAAAGAAAAAAATTGCATATTGCTCCTCCGATAGAAAAAAAGATGGTCTTTTTCTTGGACGTCCAATATTTGAGAATTTAACCTCCCCAGCACTTGGTGCGATATCAAAATATGGTTTTAACTTTGGCAGTTCTGAGGATAATTATTCCAGAAATTTAGCAAAAGAGTTCTTAATTGATGTCAAAAGAATGCACGATGAGTCAGGTCTTTTAAGTGGCGGAAATCAACAAAAAGTAGCATTAGGAAAATGGCTTTCAATCAAGCCCGATGTATTGCTTGTGAATGAGCCGACAAGAGGTGTTGATGTTGGTGCTAAATCAGAGATATATCAAAGAATGAGAGAATTAGCAGCAAGAGGAATTACAATTATTTTTGCCTCTACTGATATCCAAGAAATCACATATCTCCCTGACAGAGTGATTACATTTTATAGAGGAATGATGATTGATGAACACCGATTAGAAAAAATTAAAACACCTGTTATTCTCAAAGAGATTACTGATCCATTTAACGAGACAAACCTATGAGCGCTATCATCGAAAATAATCAATTACCTTTTTCTGCAAAGTTCTTGCAATTCTATAAGGATCGCACACTTCTTGCTATTTTATTGTCACTTTTTGCTGTGATGTTTATATATGGAATTTTTTTTACAGAAAATTATTTAACAATAACCAATTTTAAAGCAATTATCAGAGATGCAGCACTATATGGCATTATGGCTATAGGACTTACATTTGTAACTTTATCAGGAAATTTTTTTTTATTGTCATTAAAAGAAACAGCATCAATTTGTGGTGTTACTTTTGCTATGGGTATGGCTACTGGTTTTGGATCACCGGATCTTGCAGGAAACTTTTTAGTTTCACTATTAGCTGCTTTAGCAGTAGGTGTCGTAAGTGGAGTAATACAAGGATATTTTGTTGGAATGGGAGGCAACCCAATTGTTGTAACATTAGGTGGAGCAGGCATCCTATATGGTATTGGTGCATGGTGGAGTGATAACCTTGTAATAAACTTTACAAGACCTCATGATGCAGAATGGTTAGGAACTGGTTCTTTTTTGGGTCTTCCAAGTATCACATGGTCTTTTATTTTAATTGCCATTGCAGCTGAGATAGTTTTAAGACATACAAATTTTGGAAGGAAAGTTTATTTAGTTGGAGCAAACAAAGCTGCTGGAAAAGCCACTGGCCATGAAAATTTTTCCATGGCGATAATTGTTTTCACAATCTGTTCTGTTTGTTGTGCATTTGTTGCAGTAGCTTTTGTTGCTCAAATGGATAGTGCTCAATCTAATTATTTTTCTGCAGAATTTGGATCATCAGGTGATATGACAATACTCGTTATAGCAACTGTCATGGTTGGTGGAAATTCAATAATGGGTGGTTATGGATCTACTTTAAGGACTAGTTTGGGAGCAATTTTTATTGCTATGGTTGATAATATGATGGTTTTACAAGGATTTAATAGTGGACCTAGAATAGTTGGTGTGGGCTTAATGATCGTGTTTAGCATCATAGTTTTTGGTTTATTTGCTAAAGGAAGTAGGGCTCAGGAATAATGGATAATTTTTTAAAAAAGATTACAAAAGATGTGGATCTCTCTTTTGCAATCTTATTATCATTTTGTGTTTATGTATTCTTTGCAATTAATATAGAGGTTTTCTTTAGTCACAATATCAGTTTCGCTATTCTTGAAAGGTTTGCAGTCTTGGGCCTTGTAGGTTTAGCATTAACTATTTGTATAATTGCTGGAGAAATTGATTTATCAATTGGGTCTAACGCGGCCCTGTGCGCTGTGATAGTTGTAAAATTAACAGACCCCTTAGGCGCCCCATTAGCGATGATTATAGGACTTTCAGTTTCAACTCTAATTGGTGCAACACAAGGTTTTGTTATAGCTTTCATAAGAATAAGAGCGATTGTGATTACAGTTGGTACACTTATGTTGCTTAGAGGTGTGGCTTTACTAATAGCTGAAGAAAAAACAGTTATGTTAACTGATTTTAGAGTTCCTGATTTTATTACTACTAAAGTTTTAATGTATTTTTCACCTGCTAGCCTAACGGTTATCCTCATATTCATTTGTGTAGGAATTTTTATGCGTTACACAAAATATGGAAGAGAAATATATGCGATCGGTGGAGCAAGAAAAGAAGCACTCACTGCAGGTATACCTTTAAGACGCCCAATGATTATAGCCTTTGCGCTGTCAGGTTTTTGTGCTGGTTTTGCTGGAACTGTAATTGGTTTGAAATCAGGAACGGCTCAAGGTTTAGGACTGCAATACCTTCTTTTAGCAGGAACTGTTGCAGCTTTTGTTGGAGGTGTGAGTATATTAGGAGGAAAGGGTGGTGTTTTAGGAGCTGCTATCGGAGCTTTAACAGTCAATTTTTTAAATACTGGTCTCGTATTTTATGCACTTCAGGTTCATTTTGTTCAATTATTTACATCAGTGCTTTTGGTTATCGTTATAGTTTTTCAAACTATGTCCAGGGTATTTGACTCGCGGCAAGCTAGAAAGAGTCTGCTTGCCACAATTGATGAACGAAAAACATCTTTATTGGAAAAAAAGAGATCAGCTTTAGGTAGATAATATTCATTTTGAATATATTTGAAGTCAGTAATTTAAATACATATTATATAATAGAAATGGAGGAAATTTATGGATAAAGAGAGACTAAAAGGTAAAAATGTCCTTATTACAGGCGCTGCACAAGGTATGGGTGCTGCGGTAGGTGAGCACTTTGCTGCCCAAGGAGCCAAAATTTGTCTAACAGATGTAAACCTTGACGGTTGTAAAGAGGTTGAAGAGAGAATTAGGTCAGCTGGAGGTGAGGCTATTTCATGTAAAGTAGACGTGAGAAATCGTGAAGATCACGTAGCTGCAGTAAAAGCAACAGTTGAAAATTTTGGTAGTCTAAATGTTTCTATAAATAATGCTGGAGTAAACAAACCACTTTTCTTCATGGATATAACTGAGGAAAATTACGATTTTATTATGGATATAAATGTTCGAGGTGCTCTTTTGGGCATGCAAGAACAAGCTCGACAAATGATTAAACAAGGTAAACAAAAAGAACCATATAAAATTATTCATGTAGCTTCTATTTTATCTCGGGAAACTTTTGATGATGTTGTGGTTTATGGAATGAGCAAACATGCCATAGCTGCTCTAATAAAAGGTGGTGCAAAAAGTTTAGTTGAGCATGGCATTACCGTTAACGGATATGGCCCTGGCGTAGTAAGAACAGAGCTATGGGAGCAACTAGATAAAGATTTAGTTGCAATTGGAAAATTTGATAAACCCGGAGAGTCAATGGACTCAATTGCAGAGAATATGATTTTGATGAAGAGGTATTCCTATCCTGAAGACGTGGTGGGCACAGCATCATTTTTAGCGTCTAGTGAGTCTGATTATATGACAGGACAAATACTTATGATTGATGGAGGAATGGTAATTCAATAAATGAGTGAACCTTCAATCATAAAACCTGAAGATATAAATCCAAATTACGATTGGCATAGAAGGGTACCTTCTCATGGAAGGACAAATGTAGATTATGAAGAGAGAATTAATTTTCCTAGACTTCACAAATATCGACTAGGAAGAGCCAGAGAGGCTCTAAAAAATTCAAAAGCCGGTTCACTCCTTTGTTTTGATAACAACAACATCCGATATCTCACAAGCACAGTTATTGGAGAGTGGTCAAGAGACAAAATATGTAGATATTCTCTATTAGCTCAAGACCATGATCCCGTGCTGTGGGATTTCGGTTCAGCGGCTAAACATCACCAATTATTTTCGCCTTGGCTTCCAAAAGAAAATTGGAAGGCAGGAATGGTAGGCCTGAGGGGTACGGTGCATCCTGATGCAGGATTAATGAAAAATGCCGCAAAAGAAATAAAATCAATGTTAAATGAAAAGGGACTAGCAAATGAACCTGTAGGTGTGGATCTTGTTGAACCAGCAATGATGTTTGCTCTTCAAGCAGAGGGTTTAGAGATAATTGACGGACAGCAAATTCTTCTTGAAGCCAGGGAAATAAAATCAAGAGATGAGCTAATGTTATTAAACCAGGCTGCATCGATGGTTGATGCTACTTATCATCAAATTTATGAGACTATGAAGCCAGGCGTTAGTGAAGCTCAAATAGTTGCTAATGCAAATAAGCTTTTATACGAACTTGGTTCAGATGATGTCGAGGCAATAAATGCCATTTCAGGTGAAAGATGTAATCCGCATCCACATAATTTTACAGATAGAATTTTTAGACCTGGTGATCAAGCTTTCTTTGACATACTTCAATCTTATATGGGCTACAGGACCTGTTATTATAGAACCTTCAATATTGGACGGGCATCAGACTCTCAAAATGATGCCTACAAGCAGTGTCGAGAGTGGCTAGACAAAGCCATTGAACTTGTAAAACCTGGAGTATCTACGGATAAAATTGCATCAGTATGGCCGAAGGCTGAGGAATTTGGTTTTGCAAATGAAATGTCAGCATTCGCATTACAGTTCGGACATGGTTTAGGTTTGGCAATTCATGAAAGACCAATAATCAGTAGATTGGTTTCAATGGACTCACCTGATGAAATTAAAGAAGGAATGGTTTTTGCTCTTGAAACCTATTGTCCTGCAAAAGATGGTTATTCTGCTGCGCGAATTGAAGAAGAATTGATTGTTACTGATAAAGGATGCCAAGTAATTTCCTTGTTCCCTGCTGAAGATCTACCTATTGCTAATAAATATTAATGGTAGATAAATTAAATGACGATATAGGAGAAGAGAAAAGACTTCAATTATGGGAAATGATGCTGAAATTAAGGTTAGTCGAAAAAAAAGCATATGATCTTTTTCTTCAAAATCTTATCAAAGGTACTAGCCATTTAGCTCTAGGTCAGGAAGCTATTGCAGGTGCCTTTGGAGTCGCCTTGAAACAAGGCGATTATACATTTTGTACATACCGTGGGCACGCACATACACTCGCAAGAGGATCCTCAATCGAAGGAGTTTTAGGAGAATTAATGGGTAGACAGTGTGGCTTGATGAAAGGTAAAGGAGGATCCATGCATCTTACAGATGTAGATAAAGGAGTTATGGGTTCATATGCTATTATAGGTGCTCATTTAACTATTGCCAATGGAACTGCTTTAGCATCAAAATATAATAAGACAAATGAGGTAAGCGTTTGCTTTTTTGGAGACGGTACTACGAATATCGGAGCATTCCATGAGGCATTGAACATGGCAAAAATATGGAATTTACCCATAGTGTTTGTTTGTGAAAATAATTTATATATGGAATATACACCAATTAATGAAGTTACTGCTGTTGAGCACCCAGCTGCTGATAGAGCAGGTGCATACGATTTAGATAAAATTATTGTGGACGGAAATGATGCTGATGAAATGCTTAGAACAGCAGAAAAAGCTATTTCAAAAGCGAGAGAGGGCAAAGGTCCAAGTTTAATTGAAGCCAAGACTTATCGACATAGTGGGCATTCAAGAGCTGACCCAGGTAAGTACAGACCTGATGAGGAAGTAAAAGATTGGATGGAAAACAAAGACCCAATAAAAAATTACAGAGCAAAGTTATTAGATTTTAATATCAATGAAAAAATAATTTCTGAAATTGAGGAGAAAATTAAAGATCAAGTTGAAAAAGCAACTGAAATTTCCATGGCTTCTCCAATTCCAGAAATTAAAGAAATATATACTGATGTATGGGCTAATGGAGGTTCAGAGTGGCACAATTAACATACAGAGCAAGTGTTTCACTCGCTATAGCTCAATCCATGAGAAAAGATCAAAAAGTTTTTTTTATTGGTGAAGACGTAGGTGCTGCGGGTGGAGTATTTAAAGCGACGGTTGGTCTTTTAGAGGAGTTTGGAAAAGAGAGAGTCATGGATGCACCAATTTCAGAACAGGCCATTTTAGGTGCAGCTATGGGTGCAGCAATGACAGGCTTAAGGCCAATAGCAGAAATAATGTTTTCAGATTTTTTAGCTGTTTGTTGGGATATTGTGGCAAATCAAATTGCTAAAACTAGATATATGTCAGATGGACAAATCAACATTCCATTGGTCATTAGGACTGCAAATGGTGGAGGGTCAAAATTTGGTGCACAACATTCTCAAAGTTTAGAAAATTGGTCTATGATGATACCAGGTTTAAAAGTAGTAGCACCAAGTTGCCCTAGTGACGTGTTAGGTTTGATGGATAGTGCTGTAAAGGACCCTGATCCAGTTATATTTTACGAGCATAAATCACTTTATGCATTCAAAGAAGAAATTGAACAAACTGATATATCCATTCCTATCGGGGAGGCTAATACGCTTCACGAGGGAAAAGATATTACTATTATTGGTTTAGCTTTAATGGCACAAAGAGCAAAAGAGGCTGCATTAATTTTGAAAGACAAACACGATATTAATGCAAAGGTAATCGATTTGAGATCTCTAGTGCCATTAGATTTACAAACAATAAAAAAATCTGTAATTGAGACTGGTCATGTCTTGACAGTAGAAGAAAATCCAAGACTTTGTGGATGGGGAGCGGAAATATCATCTTTAATCTCAGAACATTGTTTTAAAAATTTAAAAGGCCCTGTCACTAGAGTAACTACACCACATGTACCTTTACCAAGTGCCGACATACTCGAAGATAATACAATTCCCTCAGTGGAACTAATTGTAAATGAGGTTATAAAAAAACTAAAAGGAGAATAATTATGGAAATAATAATGCCATCCCTTGGAGAAACTGTTGACGAGGGAAAAGTAGTAAAGTGGCTTAAAAAAGTCGGAGATGAAATTAAAGAGGGAGATATCCTCTGCGAAGTTGAGACTGATAAGACAGCTGCTGAGATACCTTCAACAGTTAATGGAAAATTAACAGAGATAATTGCACAAGAGGGTGATACGATCCCTGTAGGTGGTAAAATTGCCACTGTAGAATAATAATTAAAACTGTTATAAATATTTATGGAAATTAAAGACTCAAAATTTTATAGAGATAAGTGCTATATTAACGGTGAATGGGTTAATGCTGACTCAGGTGAGACAATATCTGTTAACAATCCAGCTAACTTGAAAGAGATCGGCACTGTCCCTAAGTGCGGAACATCTGAAACTAGAAATGCTATAGAAGCAGCAAATAATGCTTGGCCTGAATGGAGGGCAAAATCTGCACGTCAAAGATCAGACATACTCAGAAAATGGTTTGATTTAATGATTGAAAATAAAGAGGAATTAGCTCAAATCATGACAGTTGAACAAGGAAAACCAATAAATGAGTCACGTGGAGAAATAGGCTATGGAGCCTCTTTTGTGGAATGGTTCTCAGAAGAAGCCAAGAGGGTTTATGGAGACACAATTCCAGATCCCATGACCGATCGAAGAATTGTTGTTTTGAAGCAACCAGTTGGTGTAGTGGCATCCATTACCCCATGGAATTTTCCTAATGCTATGATTACTAGAAAATGTGCACCAGCTTTAGCTGTTGGGTGCCCAGTTGTAATTAAACCAGCAAGTCAAACTCCTTATTCTGCACTCGCACTAGCTGTTTTGGCTGAGGAGGCAGGCTTCCCAAAAGGTACCTTAAATGTAATTACAGGAAAGGCCTCTGAAATCGGAGAGGAATTAGCCACAAATCCAATAGTCAGAAAATTATCTTTTACAGGTTCAACAGAAATTGGAAAAATACTTTTACAGAAATGCTCTGGAACTGTAAAGAAAGTCTCAATGGAACTTGGTGGTCACGCACCCTTCATTGTATTTAATGATGCAAATATTGATGATGCAGTTGCGGGTGCAATCCAAAGCAAATTTAGAAATACAGGACAAACTTGTGTTTGTGCAAATAGAATTTATGTCCAAGAAAAAGTTCATGATGATTTCTGTTCAAAATTTGTTGATGCTGTTTCTAAAATAAAAGTAGGAGATGGTTTAAATGAGGAAAATGCCTCTGGACCCATGATTGATGAACACTCTTTAAATAAAGTTGAGGAGCATGTCCAAGATGCACTACAATATGGTGCAAAAGTTGCAATTGGTGGATCTAAGCATTCTTTGGGAATGAACTTTTATCAGCCTACAATTTTAACTGAAGTCGCACCAGAAGCGAAAATTACAACTGAAGAAACATTTGGGCCAGTGGCTCCAATTTACAAATTTAAAGATGAAAAAGAGGTAATTAAACTTGCAAATAACTCACCATACGGACTTGCATCCTATTTTTATTCCAGAGATATCGGAAGAATATGGAGAGTTGCTGAAGCACTTGAATACGGAATGGTTGGAGTCAATACTGGATTAACTTCAAAAGCAGAGGCACCATTTGGAGGAATAAAAGAGTCTGGTCTTGGCAGAGAAGGCTCAAAGTATGGAATTGACGATTTTATTGAAATAAAATACATCAATATGTGTGGCCTAGATAAATAATTCATATTTATGAACAAAGTCTTTAATGTTGGCTTAATAGGATGTGGTCATATTTCTGAAACATATTTTAGAGGACATGATTATTTTAATAATTTTCGCATAATTAAGTGTGCTGATATTAATCATGAAAACTCTAAAAAATGTGCTGATACTTATAACATAAACTCTTGTTCCGTTGATGAAATATTAAATGATAGTGAAGTCGATATTATTTTAAATTTAACTATTCCAAAGGCTCATTACGAGGTAGCAAAAAATTCGCTGGAGTGCGGTAAACATGTTTATAGTGAGAAACCAATGGCCGTAAATTTTTTAGATGGTGAAAATCTCTTAAAATTATCTAAAAGTAAAAACTTATACATTGGCAATGCGCCTGATACTTTTTTAGGTGGTGGAATTCAAAAATCTATTGAATTAATAAACGATAATAAAATTGGAAATGTTCGGCTTGGAAATGCTATTTTTGCTTATCCAGGAGTTCAATCTTATCATCCCAATCCTGAACCGTGGTTTGCAAATAATGTAGGTGGCCCAGTTATAGATATGGGACCATACTATTTAACAGCTTTAGTAAATTTACTTGGCCCTGCTAAAAGTGTTCATGGTATTTCTACCAAAGTTTTTGATAAAAGAGTGATAGGCATAGGTCCAAAAAAAGATCAGGAGTTTGATGTTGAATGTCAAACTAGCTATTTAGTTAATTTAGAATTTTATAATGGGGCTCTAATTCAAATAACTTTATCGTTTGATGTTGTAGCTCATCAACGTAATCACATCGAGCTTTACGGCGATAAAGGCTCTATGATTGTGCCTGATCCAAATATGTTTGGAGGTTCAGTATACACAAGTACTGATGATAGTGGTGTTTGGCAAGAGCACAAAACTGATGATATGCCCCTTGGTAAAATTAATATTACATCTCATAGCGGTAGGGCTAATGAGTCGCCAACTAATGCGAACTACCGTGGTGTAGGATTAGCTGAAATGGCATACTGTATTGATAATGAACTTGAGCACAGATGTAGCGGAGAATTATCGTTACATGTTTTGGATATAATTGAATCAACAATGAAGGCAGCAGACACCAAAACACACCAAGAGATAAAGACTACTTTTAAGAAGGCAGATTATTTTTCACTAGAGGAAATACAAAAAATTCTTAAGTAATTACAATAATTCCTCTAGACTTAATTTTCATTAAATGAAATTTGATAATACAAAAAAAATTCTTGTAATAGGGAGAGCAGGATTAGATATTTACCCAGAGCCACCCGGTACAAAAATCTCTGATGTAAATAACTTTTCTTCTCATTTAGGAGGCTCGGCGGCAAATACTTGTGTTGCTCTATCGAAATTAGGTGTCAGCACTGATTTACTTACTTGTATATCTGACGATGCAATCGGAGAATACATAATTAACAAACTAAATGAATTCAAAGTTGGTGTAGCACACTGCAGAAAAGTCAATAAATCATTTCAAACACAAATAGCTGTTGTTGAAACTATTTTAAATAATAACCAATCTATTCTTTACAGAAGTAATCCTTGTGATCTGCAACTTAATAAGGAGGATATTAATAAAATTAATTTCAATAATTACTCTGCAGTATTCATCTCTGGTACTGCGCTTTCAGGAGAACCTTCAAGGAATGCTGTTTTGGTTGCCTCAAAACTAACTTCAGACCTCAAGATACCATTAATAATCGATCTTGATTATCGGCCTTACAACTGGGAGTCTGATACAATCAAATCAGATGTTTATAAGGAAATTATGAATGAAATGGATATTATCATTGGAAACGATTTAGAATTTAATGTGGCTGACAATTCCACAAATGGACTTGAATTAGCAAAAGTGTATATTAAAAAAAAACCATCAGTGATTGTCTATAAAATGGGCGAAGAGGGATCTAAAGTATTTACTAAAGAAAATGAGAGCCAATACGGGACATTTAATGTCGAAGCTATTAAACCTACAGGTTCAGGCGACGCATTCAATGGAGGTTTTATAAGCTCCCTATACAATGGCCTAAGTTTAGAGGATGCAGTAATTCGGGGTTCCGCAAATGCTGCAATAGTTGTAACAAGAGTAGGATGTTCCTCAGCTATGCCCAATAATCAGGAATTAGAAAAATTTATTAACCAAAATCAAAAGGAGTTATAGATGCACATACCTTATTCAGATAATAAAAATCAAGCTTTATTTGGAGAAACAAATAAAACAGTACCTTTGGTTTATTTTAATATTATCAATTTAAAAAAAGGTGAGTCCTATGAATACCAACTATCAAAACATGAGAGTAGCGTAGTTCCAGCAACAGGTATCGTCGAGATCACCGTGGAGGATAATAAGTTAGGACAGATTGGAAAAAGAACAACTGACGTATGGGATGGTGAACCTGAGGGTAGTTATATTCCTACAAATTCAAAGTGTAAAATTACTTGTTTATCTGACTCCTCTGAGTGTTTTATAGCTGGTGGAATTTATGAAAAAAAATTAGAGCCATTTCTCATTTTAAAAGAAGAACTAGATGTTGTTCAATATGGCTCAGACGATACTAAAACTCATAGAAAAATTAAACATATCTTGGGTGCGAAACATCATGATCAAGTTGGTCGATTATTAGTAAATGAATTATATACTGTTGGCGCTGGAGGATGGTCAGGCTTCCCTCCTCACAAACACGATACAGATGATCTTCCCCAAGAAACACGTCATGATGAAGTTTATAATTATCGATTTAAACCAGGACATGGTTTTGGTGTTCAAATAATGCAATCAGAAGATGAAAAAGAGGGCCACGGCTATCAACTTTTTAATGGCTCTACTATTGCAATTAATAAAGGATATCATCCATGTGTGGCTGCCCCTGGATATGAGATGTATTATTTTACAATCCTAGTAGGTCTTTCTCAAAGATCACTTATTCAATCTTTCCAAAAAACCCATGCTTACCAATTAGAAACAATCCCAGGTATTAAGGATATGATAGCAAAATATAAATGACTATAGCTAGCCTCTCAGAAGTTTTACAAGAAGCAAAAAAAAATAATTATGCCGTTGCAGGATTAGTAGTACTAGGTTGGGAAGATGCAAGATGTTATGCAGAAACAGCCGAAGAGCTCAAGGTGCCTGTGATTCTTCAAGCAGGACCAGGTTGTAGAGCAAATACACCTTTGCCAGTTTTAGGTAAAATGTTTAGATACTTGGCTGAGCAATCATCTAGTCCAATAGTTTGTCATTTAGATCATGGCTATACAAAAGAAGAGTGTTTACAGGCAATTGACAACGGATTCACATCTGTAATGTTTGATGGATCCAAGCTTTCACTTAATGAAAACGTTGATAAAACAAGTGAAATCGTTGAATTGGCTCATAAACAAAATATTTCCGTTGAGGGGGAAATTGGATTTGTTGGTTACAATGATGGTGCAAAGTCACAAAGCACAGATCCAGAAGAAGCGAAGACATTTGCTGAATTAACCAAATGTGATGCAATGGCCATCAGTGCAGGAAACGTACACTTACAGACAAACAAATCCTCTTCTATTGATATGCAAGTCATAAAGAAGATAGAAACCTTAACCGAAGTACCATTGGTGCTTCATGGAAGTAGCGGTATCGACGATATACTAAAAAGAACGATAGCAAATACAACGAATGTTTGTAAGTTTAATATCGGCACTGAACTCAGAAAAACTTTCGGCGATACTTTAAGAGAGGAAATTGCAAAAGATCCAAATACTTATGACCGTATTAAATTAATCAATTCAACTATTCCAAGATTAAAAGAAGTAACAAAAAAAGTTTTAGAGAATATTTCAAAAATTTAATCATTAATGATTAAATCACAAACAATTGAAAATAAGTTTTTAAGAGTTAAGACTCTCAATATTGGTGCAACATTATTTGAAGTATTTTATAAAAAGAAAAAAATCAATTTAATTCTAAATTTAGGAAATATCTCATCATATAAAAATAATAAAAATTACTTAGGCGCAACATGCGGCAGGTATGCAAATAGAATAAAAAAAGCTCAATTTCAGATCAAAGGAGTAAAATACAAATTAACTAGAAATGAGGGAAAAAATATACTACATGGTGGTAAAAAAGGGTTTGACTCAAAAATTTGGCAAGTTAAGAGCTTCTCCAAATCTCATATTAGCTATTATTGTATATCTCCAGATAAAGATCAGGGTTTCCCAGGAGAATTATATTCCAGTTGTGATTACTCAATTACAAATTCGACTCTCAAAATCAATATAAGTGCACAAACATCAAAAACTACTCACGTTAATTTGGTAAATCATGCCTATTGGAATTTAGATAAAATTAAAAAAGATATTTTTGATCACCACGTCCAAATCAATTCAAATCATTACTTAGAAAATGATAGAGAAAATATACCAACTGGTAGGGTAATGAGTGTAAAAGGAACACGTTTTGATTTTAAAAAATCAACTAGGATACGTGATAAGTTTACCAATAAATTCAAAGGATTTGACGAAAATTTCATTATAAAAAAGAATTCTAAGTTTGTAGCTAAAATACAATCATCAAAAAGCAATATATCCCTAAAAATTTTTTCAAATCAACCTGGAGTTCAATTTTATACTGGTCAGCATTTAAAATATTCCAGTAATCGTATTAAAATTAAAAAATATCAAGGTATGTGTTTTGAAACTCAGGGTTTTCCAAACGCACCCAATAATCGAAAATTTCCTTCAACGCAATTAAACCCATCACAAATTTATAAACATCAAATGAAGTTTGAAATTGGAGAAATTAAATAATTATTCGGTTTTTTCTCTTAATTTTATATTCAATGTATCAAAAAATATTTGAGGAACGCTAAAAGCAAAATTATTTAAAAAAGCAACCGAACTAACTTGTATTTGATTTCCATCTAACAATGGATCTATAAATTTTGATATTTGAACTTTGTCATCGACATAATTCCAATCAAAAGTAGCATGAACACCTTTACCCTCTATATCATAAAAATTTACAAATATTACAGTTCCATTATTGAGTGTAAACCTAGTTTTTAAGTCTGGAGAGTTAGGTAATTCTGACTTAAGTATAAAGCCATTATGTTGAAGATCAGTTAATATATTTTGAGCATCAATAATTTTATCATTATCAATTTCATTAAATTGAGAGGTTAAATTTGTGTGTTCTAGCTCTCCTTCTTTCATACTTAAATTAATCATATTCTGATTATAAATTTGAATTGATTTGATTTGAGATTTACCAATATTTATTAAATCGGTGGGTACCCAATAGAAACCAGATACATCGGCAGTTAAGTTTGTTGATACTAAATAAGATTGATTGGAGTCAGTAGCTTTTATGTAAGATCCTGGGATATTGTAATTATAAATACCAATATCTAGTGAATATAAGACCTCATCGTCTTTTGATTTTAAAATTAATTGCATTTTATTTTCATCATCTAGACCCAATTTGTATAAAAGATCTTCGCGATTAGTTTTAGCATCTAAAATATTTGCTTCACGAAGTTGAATAAAAAACCGACTTAAAAGCTCAGTATTTGCTGGAAAATTATTTGAGCTTGAAATAAGCCATTGATTATCAATGATTTCAATGACTGATTTTCCATTTTGATTAGAAAATTCAATGTATGCAATTTCTGGTAAAACTTCATCAAAACTAGGAAACAATACTTCAGATGATGACTTGTTAGAGATATTTTTGCCATCAAAATACATACCAAGAGCAATAATTAAAAATCCAAACGATATTAAAACCAAGATTTTTAAATTTTTAATATACATTTATCTGCTTTTTCTTTTTCTGATACCGAGTTGTCTTGGAATAAAAAACATTAGTAGAATTAAAAGAACAGGGATTAAAAAAGTATTTAATATGTTTATTTGATTTGCTAATCGATCTATGTCTTTACTTAAATTTCTTCTAACTTCTCTTAGTTGTTTACGAGTATTTTCTACTTGTAATTGAAAATTTGCTAATTCCATTAATTGTTTGTCAGATAAATTGACACTTTCTACATCTCTACCGCCTGATAAATTTTGAATTTGATTTAATGTATTATCAAGTTGAGCTTGTAATTGCTGTTCCTGTCCTAGATACATCTGCTCAGCTTCTGCTTGAAGTTTTTGAACTACAACAAACGGTCTAAATGGAGCCTCTTTGTTTCTCAGATCAATAAACTCGTCATATCCTGTCATTGAGTCAAATACATTTGTAACTAAACTTCCATTATCAGATGTTGCTTCTATTACATTGGTATCTAAAAACTTTTGAATTCTTGCCCAAAAGGCATTTCTTATAAAATCAGCGTCGCTGAAAACTACCACATTTATATTTTTTGAGGATGTTTCTAAATGGTTTTCATTTTTCAATTCAAAATCATTAAAATTACTTTTTGCGATACCACTTAACTTTACTCCAAAGTCATAGCTAATACCTGTTGGCTGAAAATTATTAATGAGCTTAATTGGATCATGTACCTCTTTCATGGGTAGATCCATTGTTACCTCACTAGAAGACATAATTGGTGTGTAAGAAATTTCACTTTCGTCGTTTAATGGGGAGAGACCTCCTGGAGACACAAGTCTAATTAAAGATAAACCATCTCCAATTTCTTCAGCTTGATTTATGTACTGTCCTCTGACTTCAGGCCAATTCAATTTCAACATAGTTTGCAGAGATGTATTTTCAGTTATGTTTTGTTGTGTTTGCAGTCTTGTGGCTTGAGCGCCATCTAAAATAACATTGCTATTATAGTTGATATTGAGGGTTTTTAAGACATTTTCTAAATTCGATGATTTATTTGAATGGTCATTTTTCTCAAAAAATGGATCAACAAAAATAACTGATTTTCCCCCATTCAAGATGAATTGTTCAACTGCATATTCCGTTTTGTCACTAATATCAGAGGGGTGATAAACTATTAATAAGTCTATACCCTCAAAACTCTCTACGTCTGTATCTAAAAACTCAAAATCATAAAAATAACTAAGTTCCTCAAGTATTGTGTATTCTCCTTGTCCAAGTTGATTATTTGGCATCATTGGTGGTGTAGTGTCCACCCATGATAAAAAACCAATCATTGGTTTTTTTGATCTATTAAGTTTGTATACAATGTCAGTTAATTGTTTTTCTAATGTGCCAGCTTTTGAGGGATCAAAAAAGGGAACAGTTTCAATATCATCTGTTGTATTTGAAGCAATTAATCCAAAATATACTTTGGACCCTTCTTGATCTATAGGAAAACCTTGCACACCATATCTATTTACATAATCTTCATCATCTGAATAAGGCTCTGGTTCAATAAAGTTTAATTCAATTTTACCTGAAGCTAGATCTGAATATCTATTTAATAGACCTTGAACTTGATTAGCGTAATTTTGAATAATTGGAATATTTTTAGACAAGTCTCTGCTATATACAAAATTAATTTTTATTGGCTCTTCTATTTCGTCTATAACTCTCTTAGTACCACTTGAAAGAGTAAAAGTTTTGGTAGAGGTAAAATCAACTCCTAAATTAAAATTGATTTTTTGGATTATAAAATTAAAGGACAAAAATAAAATAACAGTGCTTAGTATAGATATTATAAGATAGTTTTTTTGTAAAAATTTATTCATTAGTCTCGATTTAAAAATTTTATAATTGTTAAATAATTCCAAAGAGCAATAAAGGACAAAAAGAAAAACAATCCTTTAATTGAGAAGAAACCCGTTTGGATACTTGAGAAGTGAGTCAAAAAGCTAAAACTAGAAATGAGTTCCACTATTTCAATGGGTAAAATCCCAGTTATAAAATTAATCATAAGAGGAAATCCACTTATGGTGAAAAGAAATGAGACTAAAATGGATAAAATAAAGGCAATTATTTGATTGTTAGTTAATGATGAAAAGAAAATTCCTAGAGAGACATAAGCACCTGCCATGATAATAACCCCAAGATATTGACCAATAATTACAAGGTTATCAGGGTTTCCAAGATAATTTACTGTAATCCAAATAGGAAAGGTCAAAACAACTGAGAATATAACAAAAGCCCAAGTTGCGAAAAATTTACTCAACACTATCTTCCACAAAGGAATTGGCAAAGTCATTAATAATTCAATAGTGCCGAGTCTTTTTTCCTCGGACCAACTCTTCATAGTAACTGCAGAGACAAAGAAAATAAAAACCCACGGAATAAAACTAAAAAAAACCGTTAAGTCTGCAACTCCTGAGGAGAAAAATGAGCCAAAATAAAATGTCAAGGACATAGAGGTCAAAATAAATATTGCAGTAAAAATATAGGCTACAGGAGTAATAAAATATAATTTAAGTTCTCTTTTAATTAGTGCCAACATCAGCTTACCAACTTTCTAAATTTTTCATCAAGGGATTTACCAATTTTTTTCTTAAGTTGTGCTGGGGTTCCCTCAAAAACTTTTTGTCCATCATTAATTATAAGACACTTATTACAAACCTCTGGGACTTCATCAAGAATGTGTGTAGAAATTATAATTGCTTTTGTTTTAGATAATTTTTTAATTAATTTTCTTACTTCAAATTTTTGAAGGGGATCCAATCCATCAGTTGGTTCATCTAAGATCAGTAATTTGGGATTATGTATAAGAGCCTGAGCAATTCCAACACGTCTTTTAAAACCTTTTGATAAAGTTTCAATGGGAACATCTTTTACTTCTTCTAGTTGTAGATCATTAATTACTTTTTTGATTGCTGCTTTTGAATTTTTTATATTTCTTACCTGGCAAACGTAGTCTAGGTAAAGATATGGAGAAAAGTCCAAATAAAGGGGAACACCTTCAGGTAAGTAGCCAATCATTGACTTTGTGTGAATGGGATCTATTTCAATGTCCTTATTGTTTATGATAACGTTTCCACTGTCAGATTTCAGATAACCTGTTATTACCCTCATAGAAGTTGTTTTGCCAGCACCATTAGGTCCAAGGAACCCCATCACATCACCAACTTTGACCTCAAAAGAGAGTTTATTAATGGCAGTAAAATCGCCAAAATTTTTAGAAATATCTATTACACTTAACATTTTTTCATATTATTTAGTTTAAAATCTTAATAATTCAAGATGATAAATTTACCATCTCTTATCAGATGAAGTTTTTACCATGCAGACCTATAAATATCAAAAGCATCTTTTTCAGATATTTCTCTTGGATTATTGATTAGTAATCGGGTTTGTTTCATAGCATCTTTAGCCATTGTTTCGCATGCAGTTTCAGGGATGTCGAGATCTCTTAATCTTTGTTCTAAACCTAATTCGCCTGATAGATCTGACAACTTTTCAATGAATTTTGAAGAAATATCTTGAGTGCTGGTGCTTGTATCAATATCTGGAAAAACAATTGGGGCTATTTCACTGTAAAGTTTTGATGCATTTTGATCAGATATATTAAATCTTAACACATATGGCAGGACAAGTGCGTTGGAAAGACCGTGAGGGACATGATAAGTTCCTCCAATCGGATATGCCAAAGCATGAACGCCGGCAACTGGAGAGTTTCCAAAGGAGACACCTGCTAACATAGAGCCAACAAGCATATTTGATCTTGCTTCAATATCCTTTCCGTTAATGACAGCTTGTCTTATAGAACTACCTAAAAGCTTCAATGCTTCCTTTGCAAGTGTTTGGGAGATCAAATTATTGTTCACACTTTTTGAAGCATAAGACTCTATCGCGTGGACCATTGCATCAATACCAGTAGCAGCAGTAATGTGAGGGGGAAGACCGATTGTTAATAATGGATCAAGAATTGCAAGGTCTGGAAGTATAATAGGAGAGGAAACTCCTTTTTTTTCTAAATCTTCTTGTGTGATAATAGAAATTGGAGTTACTTCAGAACCAGTACCAGAAGTTGTTGGGTAAAGAGCAAGAGGTAGCCTAGGCCCTTTAGCATTAGCCACTCCCCAAGCTTCATGAATATTTTCGTCTGAGCCAATCAAAAGTGCAGTTAATTTTGATACGTCCATTGATGATCCACCACCAAATCCAATTACACCTGTTGCATTAAAATCTCTTCCCTGTTGAACACAATTCATAAGTGTTTTTATAGATGGGTCAGCTTCAACATTATCAAAAATTAAAATTTCAGAGTATTTTTGAAGCTCAATAATTGTTTTTTCGTGTAATCCAATTTTTACTAAACCCGGATCAGTTACAAATAGTATTTTGTTACCAAGTTTTTTAGAGACTTCCTCTGCTGTGCTTACTGAATAATCACTTCCAAATCTTATTCCAGGAGTAGTATTGAATTGAAACGCTTTCACGATAGCAATATAAATGATATGGGGTTTATTTCCTATATAATTTTAAGAAACCTATTTTAAGCACCTATCAACCCACAACTTTTTTTTAATAAGGCTTTCTTAAGAGTTTTTTACTTTTATACTTGAATTGTGTCTAAGGTTATTACCATCGCTCAACAAAAAGGAGGCTCTGGAAAAACCACTATAGCTGCAAATTTAGCTGCTGTTTATTCTTTAAAAAATAATTTATCCACGACATTACTCGACACAGACCCTCAAGGCAGTTTAGGTAAGTGGTTTCTCACCAGAAATGAAAAACTTAAAAATAAAAATATGATTCAGTTTAAAACAGCAAGCCTCTGGGGCGCACAGTATGAGGCTAAAACGCTTAAAGAAAAATCTGATTTAGTAATAATTGATACTCCTCCCAAAATTGACGCAGATGGAAGACCAGCAATTGAAATAGCTGACCTTGTCATTATACCGATATCCCCCTCTCAAGTGGATTTTTGGGCCACGGAGTCCATAATTGAATTAGCGAAAAGAGAAAAAAGAGAGATATTAATACTCATTAATAGAGCAAATGCAAAATCTAAACTTATTCAAGAAGCACATAAATTTGTTAATAAAATGAATGTTAAAAAAGCAAAGACGATTTTGGGTAATAGACAAATATTTGTATCAACTATGGGATTAGGGTTAACAGTAGTAGAAAAACAAAGAACTGGAAAAGGGTGTTTAGAAATGTTGGCTCTAGCAAAAGAGATACAGTCATTCTTGAAATTTTAAATTTTAATAAATTATATGAATGAAGAAATAGATAATGAACAACTCCATGACATATGCTCAAGATTATTGAAAGGTTTTATTAATTGGATTGAAATAAATGATAGTAAAGAAAAAGCATCAATTCTTGATAATGCATTCCAATTTAAAACATCTATTCTAGAACAAGATAAATCAACACTTCAAAAAAAATACTTTATATCACCACAGAATTTATCAAAAAAAGAAGCTGATGTTCTCTTACTACAGTGGAAAGATACTTTTTCCACATTAGTTAATTCAAATGTCGATAGACTATCAAAGGACTCTTTTAAGATATGGTTTTTAAGCTTAGCATCATATTCGATCCCAGAATTAGAAAAGGATGCAAACGAACTATGGTCAAAACTTTTAGAGGGTGTTGAATATTGTCATAAATTTTCTATCAAAGATGTTCCATATCCGCTCAACACTATTTCAAAGAACTAAATCAATGTTAAAATTCCTTATGTTTAAGACATTATTCACAGTTAGCATGTTTTTTTGTTTGAATGCACAATCAATTGAGCTTTTTGGTTATAAATTGTACGAGGACATTCTTAGGTATGAAAATGATGGTAGTATAAAATTGAAGAAAGGTAATATTGAGAGCATCTCTATTAAAGAGGACAACGTCTTGATAGCAAACAAGTATCTTACTGAGTACACATTAAAATCAACAAAAACAGGAAATATTTACGAGATTCACGGCTCAAATAATCAATTACAACTTAGTCCTGTAGAGTGCCTTGACATTCAAGATAGATTTATTAATTCATTTCAAAAGAAAAACACCGAATTATTTCAAACTGAAGTTAAACAATTTCCAAATAAACTTAAAAGTAAAACAACCTGGGAAATTTATCTTAGCAATAAGTCTAATAGTAATGAGTTAATTTTCTCAGTTACCTGTGATTATAGCTTTAATAATAGAAGAATGGATATAATTTTAAGCGATAGTACTTATTTAAGTGATGAAAATTCGAATTATGAAAATTTACTTGATGAAAATAAAGAAAATATTTCAAAAGAAGAAATAGATACTAGTGGAATTTAGTAACTAGAGATAACATATTAATAATTATATAAGACTTTATTTCTGATTTCAGCTGATCATAAGTTTCAGGTAATTTATCACTAAGCTGGAAAGAAAAATCTATAATTTCATAAGCTTCATCTTTACTCATATAAATCTCATTACATAGGTCATGGGCAAGTTTTTCTCTTATTAATATTAAAGAAGCTATTGATCTCTTTTGTTTTTTTTTCAAACTATTTTTTGGTTGGTTTCTTAAGTTTCATTCCGGTTCCTCCAAGTTGCATGCCACCAGAACCTTTACACAAACTTTTCTTTTCTTTGTCACACTTTTCTATCTTCTTCTCTTTTTTCTCTTCTTTTTTGACAACCTCTTTTTCTTCTTTCTTTTCTTCTGATTTTACTTCCTGATTTACAATTTTTGTATCTGAGGAAGGCTCAACATTTTGAACTGTGTTGACAGATCCAACTTGAATATTGGAGAGCATTTCTAATATTTGATCTTGTTTTGATAGTTTATCTTTCTGTTTTGCCTTCCAAGATTTTGGAAGTTTTAAATCGATACAACTCTCAGAACCGCAAAAAAGGACATCCCCAGTTTCATTATCAAATAAAAAACCACCGCAATTTTCAACACCTTTTTGAGTACAATTTGGGATGTGCATCTCATACTCTGCATTCAAATTCATCGATAATAATGGCAAACTTAGAAGAAGTACAAAAATATATCTCATCAACTTATAATGTATCATTTGTAGAAAAAATTTTCTAAATCTTTTATTCATACTTAAAACTCTCTCCAGGTAATGTTGATTTCATAAAATCATTCTTGGTAATATTTTCTAACCATTTTTTTAATTTAACATTATTTTCTCCCCAAGCATTAGTAAATCTAAAAGATGTATAGTCTAATGCACAGGCAACAGAAATTTGATCAATCGTTAACTTGTCAGTTACGAACTCATCATATTTTCTTTCAATCCAATCAATAGATCTTAAAATTTTTTTCTCATATCGTTCTATAGATTTATGTCTTTGCTCTAATTCTGGTATAGCTGACATTTCTATATAACGATTAACTGCATTTTCCATAATTCCATTTGAAACACTTATCATTGTCATACTTTCCCAATAACGATCTTTTGGATATATAGAGTCTTTTTTTGAAATACTATCAAAGTATAAACAAATATTATCACTGTCTGTAATCGTTTTATCACCAACTATTAAAGTAGGAACTTGTCTTAATGGATTAAATTCATCTAGAAATCTAGATTTATAAATATTTATTTTTTCTTCTTTATGAGCAACGTCTAGTACAAGAGCAGATACTTTACATTTTCTTCCAAAAGGAGAAGTAGGCCCATTATATAAAAGTGGAATATCTGTCATTTAATCTATGATAATAGCAACAGTGCCAGGGCTTACACCCTCTTGGTCATTCCTAATATTAACTTGAGTTATCGTTCCACTAACAGGAGCGTTATGATTGACCTCTGATTTCATAACTTCCATAATAAATAATATATCTCCCTCACTTACTTCATCACCAACTTCAACTAAAACTTTCCATATGTTACCTGGAACTGACGTTAAAACCTCTGTAGACATATTATATAATGCTTCCCATTGAGCAGATGGAGGTTTGTTCTGATCTCATTTCCTGTGCCTCTTGAACGGTTATTTCTTTAAACTTAAATTTTTCATTTGGTTTAGCTTGTCCTAGTTTCCAAAAAGAGGCTGATGGAACAGTAAAAGGTACAATAAATCCACCCATGCTTGGTCCATCATTTACAAGTATTATTGGAGTTTGACCCGCCAAATTAATACCACCAATTGGGTAGCCCTGATCTATTATATTTGAGGGTTCATAGCCATGTTCAGGAGATTTGTTTGTAGCTTTTTCGGTAAAACTTAAAGTGGGCCCATCCAACCTAAATCCAGTACGATCACTTCTTGCTTGAAGTTTCCACTCTGCTTTAAGAAAAGTGTCATATCCTTCATCGTCAAGCCAATCATCATTTGGTCCACGTACAACCTCAATTTCCCAAATACCACTATTGCTAATCTCTGGAATTGAGTCAGTTCTTATTTTTCTGCCGATCTTCCCATTTGCTTGACCTAAAGGAATTCTTTGACCGTCTTTCAAAGCATGTCCATCAATGCCACCAACGCCAGCTTTGTGAAAAGTTGATTGAGAGTTAAGCCATTTTTCTGACTCAATGCCCCCAGCAAAAGACACATAAGATCTTGCACCAGATACTGTGAAACCCATTTCAAGAGTTTGTCCAGATTTTATTAAAACACTCTCCCACATAGGAATAGAATTACCATTTATTTTGGGCTGCATATCTGCTCCACAGACCGCAATAACGTGATCTTTTTCAAATTTTAAAGTTGGACCAGTGTACTGACACTCAAGTGCTGCAAAACTCTCTTCATTACCTACAAGTAAATTGGCAAGTCGAAAAGACCAACTATCCATTGGCCCTGAGGGAGGAAACCCTTGGTTAAGATAACCAACTCTCCCGGGATAATCTTGTACTGATGTTTCTAGTCCTTGTTTAATAACTTCAAACATCTAAAACTTCTTATTATAATCTAGTTTAGACAACCAGTTTTTATATTTTTTGATAGAAAATTTATGCTCTTCAATTAAATCATATCGATATGATTTATCTTCGACTTTTTTTTCAATCATTTCAAACTCATCATAATCACAAGGCACAAATTTAATTCTATCTCCTGGCCTAAATAGACAAATACTATCTTTGAAAACATCAAAATTCTTGTCAGGATCCCAAATGGGTACAGGAGTTCTGCCAAAAATTTGATAACCTCCAGGTAGCCTATCAGGATAAATAGCTGTGGATGATCCTCCCATGCCCACGGTTCCTTTTGGTGTCCACGTTCTAGGTGGGTTATACTTTGGAGCGGTTAATTTGCACCTAGGGTCAAGAGGCATTGTAAATGGTAAACCAGGCCAAAAACCAAGCGAAGCCACCCAATACTCAGTTCCAGAGTGAACTCTAACAAAATGATTTACATCATCTAATTGATTTAATTCTGTAATGAACTCAGGATCTGGCTTTTTAATTGTGATTTTAGCTATATAGTCTTCAATTGCTTCTTTAGTCCATTTGTCAAGATAGACAGTTGGGAAATGAAAAAGTCTGCTATTTACAACAGTATCATCATTATCTTTCATATCTTTAAGCAATGATTTCAATTCATTAATTAAATCTTGATAGCCGATATCATCTGGATTGTAATGAACTATCATCGAGGCAAAACATGGGAGTGTTTCGTAAACTCCCTTTATATTTGCTGTCTTAATTAAGTTTGATAGCCCCTGAGCTTTAAAGTTCAATTCTAAATTCATCACATTACCAAATTCTATTAATAAATACTTATCACCACCTGGTAAAAACTTTGGCTCAGGGTAAATTCCCTGAAATATCTCTGAGGTTTTATCTTTTGTATTCTTTGAAACTAAATTGGGATAAGAGCCATCCTCGTTTATATGTTTTTTTACAGAAAGCTTATTTACATTTAATTTAGGTTGAGAAATATTATGAGGATACATATTTTTGAAACTAGCATAATCATCAACATCGATTTGAGAGAATAAAATATCATCAAGTTTTTTTGATTTATCTTGAGATAAATGACTCTCTAAATTTTCAAATTTTGAAATCTCGTGATTTAAATAATTAAATTTGATGTTATTGTTTTCTTGTTGCGATGAACCTATCTTATTTTTTTTTAATAACTCATCTTTAGGATTGGTTAAATCTATTTTCTGAAATAAATCTAAATCTGTATTTTTATATTCTTGAACCATTGAGTTTAAAAATATTTAACTTTAATTTTTTCATTGCTCTTAGGTTTATCTGTAAAATCTACTACTTTGACATTTGTAGGCACTGTCGGTTTAATAATTTTATTTTGAATTATTGGATTATTATTAGCTTTGTGATCGGAATTTTGCCCAGTTGATAAATTATTATTAGATTTCTTTTGAGTATGACCAAACATTCCTTCAAGGATAGTATTTGGATTGATATCCTCTTTCTCAAATGTCTCAAATATACTCCCATCCCTGAAAACTAAAACTCGATGACATAGTCCTATAAATTCCTCGAGTTCACTTGATAGAAATATCGCTGTACCACCTTCATTTACAAAAATTCTTAAGTGTTTATATAAGTCTCGCTTTGCGCCAACATCAATACCTCTCGCTGGATCGTTAAGTATCAGTATTTTTGGAGTTGTTGTGAAAGCTCTGGCAATCATGACTTTTTGCTGATTTCCCCCACTCAATGAGGTAATTAGATTATTCTTTGGACCTGTTTTAATACTTAACCTTTCTACTTCCCAATCAAAAATACCGTTTAATTCCATCCATTTAATAAATCCAATAAATCCACCTGATGTTTTAGCTTGTTTTCCTTTATATAAAGGTATGACCATATTTTCATAGATGCTCATGTTAGGAAAAATACCCTCTTTTTTTCTATCCCCAGATACGTATCCAACTCCACTTTTCTTTGCATCTAACAAGCTATTTACAGTTGTGTAATCTTTCTTTGTTCTTTCTCGTTCCTCATCAGACTGTTTGACAATTACTTCTCCGCTAAGTGGTTGATCAATACCTGCCAGAGCCTTAACAAAATTATCTTGTCCTTGTCCATCAAGTCCTGTAACTCCAAGTATCTCACCTTTTGGTAGGTCAAAGTTAATAAAATCTCCATTATCCCAAACCTTTAAATCTTTAGCAGATAAAACTATTTCATCTGAGATTGAGTTTGGAGGTGTAGCTTTTATTTCTGATGCTGTAGAAAATTTTTTATCACCCGTCATTAGTCCGAGAAGATTTTTTTCAGTAATTTCATCTCCTGCTAAAACTCCAACATCAACACCATCTCTCATAACCGTTGCTCTATCACTTATTCTAACTAGCTCTGCAATTCTGTGAGTTACTATAAAAATTGCTGCACCTTGATCTCTTAATGTTCTCATTTTTGCAAAAAGTCTCTCTGTAGAGTCAAAATCAAGCGCAGCTGATGACTCATCTAAAATTAGTACTTTAGGATTTCTTAAAAATGCTCTACCAATAGTTATCCAAGCTTTCATACCAAGCGATAATTGACTTGCTATTGTATATGGATCGACAAATTCACCTGATAGCTCTAACATTATAGAGGCAGCTTTTTCGACCCTATCTCGATGTGCTAATTTTTTCCCAAAAAAAGAGTCATATCCAATAAATAAATTTTCATAAACAGTAGCCTCTTCAGCTATCATCACTTCTTGAAAAACTGTTGCGATACCAATTCTTTGAGCTTCAATTGGGGAATTGGGTGAATGCCCCATAATAGAGACCTTTCCTTTATCTAAAGGTAAAACTCCTGAGATAACCTTTGCCAATGTGCTTTTACCACATCCATTACCACCAACAATGGCGTGGATTTCACCAAAGTTAGCTTTGAAATTAACTCCGTTTAGGGCTTTTGTTACACCAAAGGATTTTGATGCATCTTGAACATAGATATCCCCTCCGACTTTAGAGGAGCTAGACTGTGCCCCATTCCCGTTTGGGGCACTGTCCAAAGTTTTTTCTTCATTCATTAATTACTTAAATTATTAAAGTAATGCTTCTCCACGATCGAAGAAATTATTTAGGTATTCATCACTTGCCCAGTTTTCAATTCCAACAGTTCTAAACTCACTTGAGTTTCTGTCACAATCTTCAGGAACAAAAGACTGAATAGTCTCAACATCTTCTTCATATGGAGGAACTAAGATAGACTGGATTTTAAGACCCTGACCATACATAGTTCTTAAAAGAACGTTCATTGCAAACTCTGCATCATCTCCTGGAGGCCAAGCATAGACCGCTCTGTCGATAAAGTCTGGGTTATTTCTCCAATAGCAGAATGCACCAATTTCTCCACCCAAAGCCATAGGCACCATTGGTCTTCCAGATGATTCTAGAGCGTTAAGTGCTCCGGACTCTCCTGAAGACTGAACAGCAAATCCGTCAACTTCAATTGTATTGGCTGATAACCATTTTTGAAGTTCAGCTTGAGCAATTTGTGGTGTCCACATGTGTGCAATTTCAGCAACAACGGTAATATCTGGATATTCTGCAAATCCATCTAGCATACCTTGGTGCTGTGAGTCAGATGCAGATGTTCCAGGAATTCCTTCCATGATAACAACATTACCTTCACCACCAATAGTTTCTGCTAACCATTGTGCAATATAATATCCGGTTAATTTATAGTTAACAGATGTACTGATAGCATATTCTGAAGTTAAGTATCCTGTCATTGATGCAGTAGGAACACCTTTTCCGTACGCATACTCAATTGTTGGATTTAATGCAACAGGATTTGAGCAACAGACTATTAATCCGTCAACTCCTTGATCAGTTAACTGTCTCATTTGTTGAATTTGAACCGCGTCTTTTAGGTTAGATTGTGTAACAACGATATCATTAAGAATACCTGCTGCTTTCATTTTTGGTAAATAGTCACCGTACAATCTCTCCATCACACCTTTTCTCCATAGATTTCCTGCGTAAGAACTTGCATAACCGATAGTCCAAGGTAGTGGTCTATCACTTTTCCAATTTCTGTATACACTTTCACCAAGCGGTTGGTTAGGATCCATAAAGTCAGGATTATAAACGAAGTCTCTAATATCAGCTGGAATTTCGTCTAAAATGTCAGCATTTAAGTTACCTGCGACACCGACAAAACTAACAGCTAAAATAGCTATGAACTTTTTAAGCAATGTCATAGTTTTATCCTCCTTACTTATATATAAGTGTCTATAATAATACCTATATTCTGAAAAATATAAGCAAAATTGTTCCAACATGTGGAAAAGATTTTCACATAAAAGCCTGATTTTCTGTAAATTATAAAAGAGAGGAATTTATTATTCATGGTCGATTTGAATTGCGATATGGGTGAGGGTTTTGGTATTTACTCCTTCGCAGATGACGAAGAAATAATGCCTTATATAGATGCTGCTAATGTAGCCTGTGGGTTTCACGCCTCAGACCCAAACACAATGAGGAAAACTGTAGAGCTTGCAAAAAAATATGATGTGAAAGTTGGATCGCACCCTGCCTATCCTGACTTAGTAGGATTTGGAAGAAGGCCGATGAAAATGAAACGTGATGAAATCAAAAATCTTGTAATGTATCAAACTGGTGCCATCAAAGCCTTTCTAGATGAGTATGGAATGCCATTAAACCATATCAAACCTCATGGATCTTTATATGGTGTCTCCGCGAAAGAGGAAGATGTGGCTCATGGAATTGCTGACGCAGCTGAGATTTTTAATGTTGGTATTTTTGGAATGGTTAATACCTTTCACGAAAAAGTATACAAAGAAAGAGGGGTAAAATTTTACGGAGAATTTTACTCTGACTTGGAATATGATGAAACAGGTTATTTGGTTATAGCCAAGGGTCGAAATAAATATTATCCAACTGATAGAGCTGTGGAGCGTTGTTTAAGAGCAATGAATGAAAATAAAGTTAAAACTGTTCAAGGAAACGATGTAGTTGTAGGATGTGAAACAATTTGTGTCCACTCTGACACTCCTAATGCTGTAGAAATCTTAAAGGCTCTGAGAGAAAAAATTTCCTCTGATAAAAAAATTCCACAAAAAACTTCAAACGGCAATCATACCAAAATGCCTTATATCGTTGATAAGAAATGAAAAAAATTTTAATTGCTAATCGCGGTGAAATAGCAAATAGAATTATAAAAAGTTGTAAAATATTAGGTCACAAATCTGTAGCTGTTTATTCAGATGCAGATAAGAATTCAAAGCATGTAAGATTATCTGACGAGTCTTATTATATTGGACCTAGTAAAGCTCAGGAAAGTTATCTTTCTTACAATAAGATTTTAGAAATAGCTACAAAATCAAATGTGGATGCTATTCATCCTGGTTTTGGTTTTTTATCAGAAAACGACACTTTTGCTCAAGAGGTCATAAACAGAGGTATCACATGGATTGGCCCTAAACCAAAATCAATAAAATCAATGGGAAATAAGGATATTGCTCGTGAATTAGCCCTAAATTCCAATATACCTATATGTCCAGGTATAAATAATGTTCATAAATTAAGTGATGAACAACTTAAGACAAAATGTGAAGCAATAGGTTACCCTTTACTTGTAAAATCAAGTGCTGGTGGTGGGGGGATAGGCATGAGCGTCGTCCAAAATTTTAAAGACTTAGCTAGTGCAATTGAAAAAACTAGTAATCTTGCTGCAAAATCTTTTGGTAATGGAGATATTTTTATTGAGAAATTTATCACCAACGCCCGACATATTGAAATACAAGTTTTTGGATTTGGTGCAAAAGGATCTGTCCATCTGTTCGAAAGAGATTGCTCTATGCAAAGAAGATATCAAAAGATAATTGAGGAGTCTCCGGCACCAGAAGTAGATAGGGAATTAATTAACAATATGGCTCAAGCCGCTGTAAAATTATCTTCTGATGTAAAATACGAAGGAGCAGGTACTGTAGAGTTTATATATGATGTCCAAGAAATGAAATATTATTTTCTTGAGATGAATACAAGAATTCAAGTTGAACATCCTGTTACAGAGTTAGTGACAAATAATGATTTAATTTCCATGCAAATAAATTTTGCTTTTAATAGAAAAAATAAATTTTTAAATCAAAATAAAATTAAAACTTATGGACATTCAATTGAATGCAGAGTCTACGCAGAGGACCCTTCTCAAAATTTCTTACCATCTCCAGGGAAAATAACCAAATTAAAATTTCCTAAAATACCAAATGGCATTAGATTAGATTGGGGATACGATGAAAGAGATGAAGTAAGTTTCTATTATGATCCGATGATAGGAAAAATTATATCTCACGACTTAATTCGAGATGATGCTATATCCAAATTAATAAAGTTTTTAGAAGGCACCCAGATTGAGGGCATTAAGACAAACATTCCCTTTTTAATTTGTCTTCTCAAAGACAAAAACTTCATAGAAGGTAAACACAATACTAAATATATCGAAAACAATTTAAACACTCTTATTAGTAAGACATCTTTTAAAAATGGTTTTGCTAAAAATATTGATTTGGACTCAAAGAGAATTAAAATTGTTGAAACAGACAAGCTTAAAGTGGGTCATGGAAGATCGCAGTCTGACAGAGGGGGTATCAAAGTCGTCTATTTTGACTAATTATAATGGTTAATCAACTTGTAGCAGCAATAAAACCCTCTCAAATTCCGGGTTCTGATCCTCAGTCAACAAAATACTTAATCGTTCCAATATTTATATTTTTTGCCCTAATGATTTTTGCAATGATTAGAGGACCACAAATAATTTCAGGCTCGGGTATTGGAACTGCAATTATGGTTTCAACACCCCTTATTCTTGCTACTTATGCTCTTACCGCGTTGGCTTTAGCCGGCAGAGTGACAGTCGATTTATCAATAGGACCGCTTATTGGGTTTATAAATGTAACGACAATACAACTTTATGCTGCAGGCTATATTCAATCGCCAGTTGCATATTTCATATGTGCTCTTGCAATAGGAGTAATTTACCAATTTCTTTATGCCTTAATCGTAATTTTTATAAGAGTTCAACCAATAATAGTTGCCTTAAGTATGTTTCTTGCTTTTTCTGGTATAAATTTAGTTATTTTACCAAGACCAGGAGGAAGAGCACCTGATTGGATGTTATCATGGAGTGCTGGAACAGAGGTAGTACAACCCACACTAATACTTTTAATTTTCTCGACACTTATTTGGTACGCACTAACTCATACTGCTTACTGGCAACATTTAAAATTAATGGGTTCAGATGAAAAGTCTGCTTACACAAGTGGAGTGAGAATTTACGTTGTAAGAATTGGCGCTCATATTATTGGCGGAGTATACGCTGCACTCGCAGCTATTGCATTTACAGGTTTAATTGGTTCCGGAGACCCAACTCAAGGTACTACTTATACATTGATGGCAGTCACAGCACTTGTATTAGGCGGGTCAAGTTTAATTGGTGGAAGAGGTGGTGCGTTTGGAGCTATTCTAGGTTCAGTTAACATTTATTTGATAAATTTTATTCTATCAACTTTCAGGTTTGAAAGATTTCAAAGTTTCGTTACAGACTTATCATACGGTGCGGTATTGGTGGCTTCTCTTTTAATACTTATTGCACTTCCCTATATTCAAAAAGCATTTAAAAATTTATCAGTTTTTGTATTTTTTATTATTGGAACATTAAGTGCTGCTGCTGTTCAAATTCATATGAAATTTGATCAAGTCACTAGAGGGACTGTGGGAGGTTTTGGAGGTAAATCTAAAGATGCTGAGATTTTTGAAAAAGCTCTTGAATCTGGAAGTGATTGTCTAATCACAGGTAAAGCATGTGCTGAGGGTGGAAATTCTACAGTGTGGATGTTTATTGCTATTGGAATAGCATCCCTGATTTATCTTGTTTATTTACTTGTAAAACATAGAGACGGGCCAACAGTGTCTTTTATTATTGCAGCAATTGTTATTTTCTTCGGTTGTGTATGGAGTGGCACGAGAGAGGCTTATTTCGTTAACGCTGATTTGGGCACAAACTTACAATATATTTTAAATTATGCTCCTCAGTATTTTACATCTGAATATCTAAGAGTTGGTGCAGGATTACCTGATTTTTCATCTTCCTCGAGTGCTTTGGTTGGCCTCGCTTACGCTGTAGCAACTTTAGGAGGAATAGTTTTCTTTACATCTGCGATAGTAATAATTGCTATGCCAAGATTTAGAAAAGAAATCAAAACACAAACATTGGTATTATTTGCAATAGCAATTTCATTTATTGTATTTGCTGCAATATCTTATTACGGAATTGAGTCAAATAGACAGAGTTTCTTTGGAATAGATGGATACGCTGTAATACTAATTTTATTTTTACTTTTTTTACTCACGGCACCAACTCTTTTCTCGAATATCAATTTGAATAATGTTTTCATTATTTTCCTTGGTGTATTAGCAATACTCGCTGTTTACTTTTTAGCTTCACCTTCTGGAACAATTATTACTGATGATGGAAGTAAGTTTTACTCTCCAATTATTACAGAATTAATTGTTGGCGATACATCATCAATTAACTATACAAGACCTATACGAGGAGAACTTATCACAAGTGATATTACTTGGCTTAAAGAAGCAGCTCTAATTATATTTGCAATATTTGTATTTCAATTTTTTACATATTTAACAATGGGAGCAAAAATATCATTTGCTAGATTCAGACCTTACATTGCTATTTTAAGTATAGCTGCATTAACATGGTCAGCGATGTTCTTCGCAATTGGTTATCCTTATTGGAAAATGATTTTAATTACTGCAATTGGAATAGCTATTTCGCCTCTGATATGGCAAGCGTTTGGTGTTTATAAAATAAAATTAAAATCTCAAGAAGGACTTGAAAAATGGGGAGGTCTATCAGAAGATAGAAAAGTTTAGTAAATGGAGAAAAGAACTCATAATTTTTTAAAAGGACTTGGAATTCTTTTTGCTGTTGCTGCTGGGATAGGTACCGCAGTTCTTGGTTACGTAGATAGAACTGATTGGATACAGGTTGCATTTTACTCTGTAGCTGTTGTTGCCATTATTCTTTGGGGATGGCATTTTTTCTTAGTTAGATGGTCTTATCGATCTTTAGTAAAGGAGGATGGATCTCAACCTCCTGAAACTACTGAAACCACAAGTAAAAGAAGCCTTTTTTGGGACCTTATTGCAAAGAACTGGATAGCTGTTACGGGATTTTTACTTCTTTTAGGTCTTTTTATACTACTGTGTTTTTTGGTACCCGGGTTCTTCTCAGGTAGAACAGTCGTATCAGCAATCATACTATTAGGTTTCTTAATCTTAGCATTTCTTGCATACAAATTTTTAAATATTAATAAGAGCGTGATAATAGGAGTCGCCGTGTTAGTTGGTCTTTTTATAATTGGATCAGTTTCTATTGATGGCTTCTTATCATTGCAGAATATTAAATCTATGTTGGTTTTTGCCTCTTTCTTAGGGCTTGCAACTATTGGACAAACATTAGTTGTGATGTTAGGCGGCCTAGATTTATCAATACCATTTTTAATTGGCGCAACTAATTTAGGATTAATGTCACTTATTTCACTTGGAGTCCCTCCTTGGCTTGCGTTTATAGTTATTCTTGCTTTTGGTACGATTGTCGGGCTTTTCAATGGTTTGATAAGTTTTAATCTCCAAGGACAATCATTAATAGTCACGCTTGGAGTTGGGTTTATGGTAGTAGGCGGAGTACAGATATTGGTGTCACTACCTACAGTTACAGGTGGAACTGTGTTTGGTGTAGTTCCAGACTGGTTAAAGAACTTAGCGTCATTAAATGGAAAATTTTTTGGTCTTCCAATACCTCCAGTTATCTTAATTTGGATATTGATTTCAATTTTGTTAATTGTTGGACTAAGACACACTAAGTGGGGAAGAAACTTATATGCTGTTGGTGGAAAAAGGTTATCTGCTGATAGATTATCAATTTCTGAGAGAGCATATTGGGTTGGAGTTTATGTCATTAGTGGGTTTACTTCTGCAGCAACTGGAGCAATGTTACTGGGTTGGAGTGGTGGAGGGTTCATTGGTGTAGGTGATCAATATTTATTTTTAACAGTGGCAGCTGTGGCTGTAGGAGGAACTTCCTTATTAGGTGGATATGGAGGATACGGATTTACAGTAATCGGTGTTCTTGCACTTCAAGTCATTAGTACATTTTTGGCTGGACTAGGTTTAAGTTTTGAGGGGCAACAATTTATATTTGGTCTTCTTATTCTGCCTCTTGTTGCTCTTTATTCAAGAGCACCCCATATAAGGGAGCAAATATAAAAATAATGAGTTTAATCAACAGATTTTGTCGCTTTTACAATGAATATTTATTTCAAAATATGAAACAAAAATTATTATTAATTAAAGAGGACGGTTAATATGTACTTAAGAGGAATAAGTTTTAATGAATAAAATGCTTCTCCCTTACGACATTGTAGGGGGGTCTTTCTGGTTAATTTCTGTTGGCATGATTGGTGCCACCCTATTTTTCTTTTTTGAGCGCAGCAAAGTAAGCTCGAGATTTCATACACCGATGACAATGATAGCTGTTGTATGTTTGATGTCCTCTATACATTATTTCTTCGTAAAAAATCTCTGGGTAGTCAGCGGCACCGCCCCAACTTTATTAAGATATATAGATTGGTTTCTTAACTTTCCAATGCTTGTACTTATTTTTTATGCAATGCTTATGTCAGTTGTCAAAGTTAAACAAGGCATGTTCTGGAGATTATTGGTTGGAACTTTAGTTTTTGTTGTAGCAGGTTTCTTAGGTGCAGCGGGTTATATGAGCAAGACATTAGGTTTCATTGTTTGGTTGGCTGGATGGTTGTACATCCTTGGTGAGCTATATGTTGGAGAGGCTGGAAGAGCAAATGCTAGATGCGGAAACGAAAATGTACAAATGGTTTTCTTCTCGAACAGACTTATTATAACAATTGGATGGGCTATATATCCAATGGGATATTTCATAGAGCATTTGGGTGGGGGTATTGATCCCAACAGTGTTAATGTGATTTATAATTTAGCAGACTTTTTAAATAAAATAGTTTTTGGTTTAATAATTTACAAAGCAGCAATACAAGACATGAGAGTTAATGGACAGTAACATCAACTTAGGAGGTGATAAATAGGTATGAACATTACTAGTGGTGCAGATATTATTGCAATAATAATCTTAATAGCGTTAGCAATAGCAATTATAGTTTACTTGCTACATTGGCTGTACAGGCGTTCCTCAAAGGAAATAGCGTTTGTTAGAACTGGTATGGGTGGTGAACAAGTTGTGATCAGCGGAGGTGCCTTCGTTTTACCTATTATTCATAACATTACCTCAGTGGGTATGAAAACTCTTTGTATAGAGGTTCAACGAAACGGCAGTAAATCTTTTATTACAAAAAATAGAATGAGGGCAGAAGTAACGGCTGAATTCTATGTAAGAGTAGCTCCTACAACTGAAGCAGTCTCAATAGCCGCGCAAACATTGGGAAATAGAACATTAGAGCCTGATCATTTAAAGGAGCTTGTTCAAGGTCGATTTGTTGATGGACTAGGTGTTGTAGCCGCAAAAATGAGCCTTGATGAAATTCAAGAGAATAGATCTGAGTACATTAAAAATGTTGCAGCTCATGTTGAAGAAGCTATTAAGCACACTGGTTTGGAGTTAGAGACTGTTTCATTGACATCTCTTAACCAAGCACCCGTGGGTGTATTCGACCCTTCAAATACATTTGATGCTGAGGGTTTAACTCAAATAACAGAATTTACTCAGTCACGTAAAAAGAAAAGAAATGATATTGAGAAAGATACAGAGGTAAGTATTCGAAATAAAAACCTCCAGTCTATCAAGCAAACTCTTGAAATTGAAAAAGAGGAAGAATTTTCAAAGTATCAACAAAAACGTGAAATCGAACAACAAAGAGCTATTGAAAATACTGAGACAGTAAAAACAAAAGCTGAGAAAGACAAAGAGTCTGAGCTGGCTGAAATCTCTTCAGAAAAAGATATTGAGATTGCAAAGATTAGCAAGAAAGACTTTGTTGAGATGGAAAAAAGTTTACAAGAAACTAAACTTATCCAAGAAATTGAGAAAAGAAGAAAAGAACAAAATGAGTTTAAACAACAAACTTCTATCGAGATTAAACAAAAAGATATTGAGACAGAAAAAACTATTCTTGAATTAGAAAGAGATGTTGAATTCAGTCGTCTAGAAAAACAAAGATCAGTTGATATCAAACTTGCTGAGGAAAAAGCTCAAACAGCAAAAGAAGAAGCTAGAAAAAGGTATGAGTCTGAAGAGGCTTATATTATGGCTGAGGAGCAAATTAAAAATGCAAAAACTGCTCAACAGAAAAATGTTGATGCGTTCAAAATTGCTGCTGAGCAAGAGACAAGAGTCTTAGATATTGAAAAGGCAAAAAGAATAGAAATTGAAGAAAAGCAAAAACAAATGGAAGTTCTAGAAAAATCTAAGTCAGTCTTAAAAACTAAAATGGAAGAAGAAAATGCTCGCGCTAAGGCTGTAGAAGCTGAGGAAAAAGTAAACACCATTAGAGATGTTGAACAAGCTGAGAAGACAAAAGCTCTTGGAGTAATAGACGCTAGTAAAAATGCTGAGAGAGAAAAGTTAGCATCGATGGCTGCAAAAATTAGATATGAAATTGAAGCAGCTGGCAAAAAAGCCCTTAATGAAGCAGAAAATGCTAGAAGTGATGCAAGTAGAAGAAGTGCACTTAGACAAAAACTCGCTGAAAAAATTGAGGGTATTATTAGAGAATGGGTTAGACCAATGCAAAACATTGACTCAATTAAAGTTGTCGATGTAAATGGATTACCTGGATTTAGTCAAGGAGGAGGTGCTGAAGGAAGCGGCAACGCTGATAACCCCTCTGCGTCCTCAGGTGGATATTCCAAAAAAGGATCTTTAGCAGATAATGTTGTGAATTCTGCTCTTCGATATAGAGCACAACAGCCGTTCTTAGATAGTCTTTTAAAAGAAATTGGTATGTCGCCCGGTGAGGCAAGTAATATCAGGAATATTTTAGGTGACTACGATGATCCTAAGAAGGACAAGCATATGAGATTTGATGAACAAGCCACAAAGACACCCAGGAAAAAGAAATAGGTATAAAACATGAGTATAGATGTAAAATCCTGGGCAAAAAAATATAAAGAGCTTACTGAAAAAGATGAAACCATAAAAGCGATGGCTAAATATTATACTTGTTCATTTCTTTTCGACATGGGTAGTGTGAAAGTAATTATCGAGATGCATGATGGAAAGGTAAAAAATATTAATACCAACCCTGGAGGTTTAGATCCATATGACTTTGCATTAAGGGCATCAGAGCAAACATGGAGAGAGTTTGCAAAGCCTGTTCCAAAACCTATGTTTCATGGTATCTATGCAGCCTCATTTAGAGAAGACCTTAAAATCGAGGGCAATCATTTAGTCTTAATGCAAAATCTTAGAAACTTTACTGTTCAATTTGAATTGCTAAGACAATCAGGAGTCCCAGTATGATCAAGAGAATTGAAAGGAAAAATTTATGGCAGTAAAACATCATGACCCAATAGGTAGATACGTTACCATCGAGGTAGATGGTCAACAGTATAAAGTCTTTTATCTTTCAAATGGAAAAGGCACTCCATTAGTATGTCAGCATACTGCTGGATGCCACAATCATCAGTGGAGAGGATTACTGGAAGATGAAGAAATTACTCAAAACTATCAAGTTATCGCTTACGACCTTCCAAGACATGGTAAATCAGATCCACCTCATAATACAGAATGGTGGAAAGAGGAGTACAAATTAACAGCAGAGCATTACTGTAATTTTATTGTAGAACTTTGTAAGGCCTTAGACCTTGAAAACCCTATATTTATGGGTTCTTCTTTTGGAGGAAACGTGGCTCTTCAATTAGCTCTGAAGTATCCTAATAAATTTAAAGCTGTCATTCCTGTAGAGGCTGCGCATTATTCCCCTGGCTTTTATATTGATTGGTGGAGGCATCCTCATGCCAATGCAGCTCAAGTGTGTGGTAGTGGTGTTTGGGATTTAATGGCCCCACAATCTCCAGATATGGATAGATGGTTAACTTGGCATTATTACACTCAAGGATCAGAGGCTTTTAAAGGAGACCTTCATTTTTATTCAGTTGATCATGATTTAAGAGATGAGCTTCAAAATATCGATGGTCACAAGTGCCCTGTTATCATGCTGACTGGTACTTATGACTACCTAACCCCTCCCGAAGCAACAGAAGATACTGCCAGACAAATAAAAGGAGGAGTTTATATTGAAATGAGAGATATTGGTCATTTCCCGATGAGTGAAAACCATGAAGTCTTTAGAGTATATTTATTAGAGGCACTCAGAATTATTAAGGAAAAGACTGATTACAACTCTTAATTCAAGTTTGAGTTATGGTCGCTAATCTTTATTGGTTTTTTTTCTTTCTTGTCCTATATATAAGCTTTTGTCTTTTTTGGGGAGCTAGAACTCTCAGAAAAAATAAAACCCCTGAGGCTTACTATTTAGCAGATAGAAGTGTATCTCCTTGGGTATTCTTTTTCTCTGCAACAGTAACTACATTTGCAGGCATAACTATCATTTCTTTTCCATCATTAATTTATGCAGATGGATACTCTTTTCTAGCTACTGCTGCAATTGTAATAACAATTCCTCTCGGAAGTATACTATTTTTTAAAAGGCAGTGGATGCTAAGTAGAAAATTTAATTTTATCACTCCAGGAGAGATGTATTATAAATATTATCAAAGTAATACTCTTAGAATTGTAGTACTAATAATCGGATTATTTTTTGCTGTTCCATTTCTTGGTATAATTATTGGATCAACAGGTAATGTTGTAGAGTTTATTAGCGGAGGTGAAATAACTAGAGACTCTGCAATGTGGGCACTAACTGCTGTTGTCTTATTTTATATTGTATCTGGTGGATTTAAACCCATGGTGAGTGTAAGCGTTGTTCAATCATGGTTATTTTTTGTTTTTTTCTTAGCACTTGGTGTTGGTGTATTTAATTACTTAGGAGGTTTAAGTTTTTTTGAAGACCTATCTATGGCGAATAGCTTTATATCTTTCGGAGCTTGGGGAACTACTGGAGGTTACGGAGGCGGTGATATTTCAGGATATTTCAACGTTCCTGGTGTAATTCAGTGGGTTGCAGGTATTGGAAAAAACAACCCATTAGGAGGACCTTGGACAGCAGTTATGATTTTATCCTTTACTCTCTCTTATATGGGTATTGTGCTTTCTCCTACATTTTCGATGTGGAGCTATTCAGTAAAATCACCGAGGTCATTTTATTTTTATCAAGTTTGGGGTTCAGGTGCTGTTGTTGGAATATTTTTATTTATATTCGCCCCTTTATTAGGTGTAGGAGCACATCTTCTTGGAGCTAATAGTATTGTTAATTCAAATGGTTTTGCCATTAACCAAATATTCCCTGAGCTAAGTCTACAAAATATATCATCTTTAATTTATGTGTTTGTTGAAAGTTTCAGTAATCTCTCACCAATCATTGTTGGATTTTTAGCAATATCCATAATTGCTGCTCTTCAATCTACATTATCTGCTTTTTTAATGACCTCAGGCAGCATGGTGGCAAGAGATCTCTATAGACCATATATCGATAGTAACCCTACATGGAAAAGGGAGTTATTAGTTGCTAGGTTAGCGATGTTGTTATTAAGCTTAGCGGCACTGTATCTTGCAACTTTTTTTGAAACTTCTCTAATACTACTTGGTGGATTAGCAATCGCTTTTGGTTTCCAATTGTTTCCTGTTTTACTTGGAATGCTTTGGTTTAAATGGATCACAAGAGGTGGGGCAATTCTTGGACTCATCACCGGATTAGGTTTTGTAACTTTAGCTGAAACTTTTGGTCATAAGCTAACAGGAAATTCTCTTCCTTGGGGGCGATGGCCACTAACAATCTACTCTGGGTTATGGGGTTTATTCTTTAATGTGATTGTTTGTTTTTTATCCTCTATATTTGCAAGTAATGATACAGATAAAGAACATCGAGCGTCATTTCATAATTTTTTAAATGAACATATGGGTATTCACCCATCAAGAAAAAAAATAAAATCTCTTGCTTATGTCTTCTTTTTAATTTGGGCATTCTTCTCTATCGGCCCGGGTTTAATTTTCGGAAACTTAATATTTGGTAGTGCGGATCAAAGTTATGATAATTGGGTGATGGGAGTCCCTTCACTATGGGCTTACCAAATAATTTGGTGGGTAGCGGGTATATTTCTAATTTGGTTTTTAGCCAATAAGATGGACTTATCGACTTTGCCAAAAAAACCCATACTAAATGGTGATGAACATTTGGCACCTGACGATGTTGAGGAGCAAGGAAACTATATTGATAGAATGGGAGGAGGGTATGGTTGGCCACTTATATTAATAGGTATGGCTGTGGCAACTGTAATACTTTCCGTTTATGCATTATGATGATAAAGTACTTAAAACTGAGGAGGAATAAGAATTTTTCGTATTGTGTTTCATTATTTGGAACAAAAAACTGTGCGAAAGGTTAACTATATCTAAAATAGAATTATGTCTGATTACAGCTACAAGCATCCCTCTAACGTTCAGTTAAATAAAGGACATAAACACACGGATGATTTTATTACTAAAAAATACATTTTAAAAATGTTGAGAGATCCTCAAAAATTAAAATCTTTAATTGAAGAACACAGAGCAACCCCAGTTGGAAGGGCTGCTACTCGAGACCATGGCGTCATTCAGCACAGCCAAGACCTTCAAACATTATTAGATAAGTTAAGAAGAGGAAGTAAAGAAAATGGTTTTGTAACTGTTTGTTTAAGAAGACATGAAGATTATAGAGTTGGAATAACAACAGGAGTTAGAGGTGAGCCAGTTGAAATAACTGAAGACTCTTATTCATCTGAAGAGGCATGTGAACATGCAATATTTTTAAAAAGAATTAACAGACTTCTTGAGGAGTATAGTGAGGAAGAGTAATGTTAAAAATAACAGGTTATAGTGATAAGTACTCAGCTCATCCAGGTGAAGAGGTTAAATTTTATATTAATGCTGAATACAATGATAGTTATGAAGTTCAATTAGTCCGTCTTATACACGGTGATACAAATCCTGAAGGCCCTGGGTATAAAGAAGCTGAAATAGATGCCAGTTGTAATGGAACTTATCAAGGGAAAAACCAGAGAATACATGGTGGATCGTACATCATCATGCCTCAGCATGATAATTTAAATTTAGAGAGCTTTACTATGCAAGCTTATATTTTTCCTACAACGCCAGATAAAGGTAGACAAGGAATTTTCACTAAATTTAATGAAGAAGAAAAAAAAGGCTATGGTCTCTTTATTAATGATGAGGGATGTTTATCTGTAGAAATAGGAGATGGATCTCAGGTTGTAACTGTCTCCTCAGAAAAAAAACTTTTAAGAAAAGTCTGGTATCTGGTAATTGCAACTTTTGATGCACAATCAAGAAGGCTTACCCTTCACCAAGAACCCAGGGTTACATCCACAAATGGTGGTTTAGGTATGGCTATTTTGAATCCAATTGAAGAAACCTCAGCTATTATTGAGACCACTAGTTCAGTTTTACCTGCCGCTAATGATGCTCCATTGTTAATTGCAGCTACTACATTAAATAATAGATCTGGTAGGCACATTTCCGGAGGTCATTTTAAAGAGGTACCTCATCCCATTGAATTACCTGAGCAAACCAAGACTTTTAATGGCAAGATAGATAGACCTAGATTATCTAATATTGCTTTATCTAAGGCTGAGATCGAAACACTTGCATCAAGCTATGATGAGTGTAATACCACTGTGAGGTCAACAGTCGTAGGCGCTTGGGACTTTCATGCAAATATTGGCAAAAACATTGCTTCAACAAAGATTGTTGATACTTCTCCAAATAATCACCACGGATTTATTATTAACATGCCAAACAGAGGTATGACAGGACATAACTGGACAGCGGATGAAATGGTTTTCCATCACAAACCTGAAGAGTACGGTGCTATCCATTTCCATGATGATGATATTGATGATGCAAGATGGGATGTTGATTTTAAATTAAAAATCCCAGAGGGTCTGAAAAGTGGTGTGTATGCTGCTCGACTTAGAGTTGATGGAAGAGAAGAGTCAGAAAATGAAGATTATATTCCTTTTTGTGTAAAACCTCCAAAAGGGACAGCCACAGCTAAAATTTTATTTCTCTTACCCACAAACAGTTATATGGCTTACTCCAATGATAATCTTGGAACTAATTCTGTCGTAGCTCAATTACTCGCAGGTAAAGTTCCTGTGCTAGAACCTGCAGATTTATATTTAAATGAACACAGAGAATACGGTTTATCAACTTACTCACTTCACTCTGATGGACATGGTGTATCTATTTCATCAAGACTTAGACCAATCCTTAATATGAGACCTAAATACAGACACTGGCTTTCTCCATCATTATGGCAACTAAATGCTGACTTACATTTAACAGACTGGCTTGAGGAAAAGGGCTTTGAGTTTGATGTTCTTACAGATGAAGATTTGGAACATGAAGGTATAAATTTATTAAATCGTTATAAAGTTGTGATGACTGGAAGTCACCCTGAGTATTCATCTGAGAAATATATGGATGCCTTAGAGTCCTATCAAATGCAAGGTGGTAGATGTTTTTATTTAGGTTCGGATGGATTTTACTGGATTAGTGAATATCATCCAGACAACTCCAATATTACTGAAGTACGAAAAGGTGAGGCCGGAACTAGAGCATGGACATCTAATCCAGGTGAATACAATAATGCTTTTGATGGTAAATATGGAGGTATGTGGAGAGCTCGAGGAAGAATACCTTCTAAAGTTTGTGGTTTAACTTTTACATCATATGGATTTGACGTTTCTTCATACTACAAAAGAGAAGAAGATAGTTTTAAACCTGAATGTTCATGGATCTTTGAAGGGATTGGAGCAGATGAGGTTATTGGTGATTTTGGTTTAGTTGGTGGAGGAGCTGCCGGTTTAGAGTTAGACAGATACGACTTAGAATTTGGAACCCCACATAATGCTTATTATTTGGCTCGCTCGCAGGATCACTCTAATATGATGTTGCAAGTTAACGAGGAAATACACTTTGCTGTTCGAGGTTACTATGGTGGTGGTCATGAAAATCCAATGGTCAGAGCTGATATGATTTACTATAAAACACCTAACAATGGAGCAATGTTTGCACCAGGGTCTTTGGCTTGGTGCGGTAGTCTTTCACATAATAATTACAATAATAATGTCTCTAGAATAATGGAAAATACGCTTAAAGGTTTCTTAAAGGACGGGCCTTTACCTTAAACTATGAAAAAACAAAATATGCAGGAGATTCCATGGGGGAAAGAGACACTTGGCGCTCTGGATACTCCGTTAAATGAATTAGAAAAAAAAGCACTTCAAAATCTAGACATCGATAAATTAAACGATATGGCAGAGTGCCTTTTTGCTTTGAATAATAGACATTATGGTCCTATTCCTGGGACATATATGGTCATGTGTGTTGAACCCGGTAAAACCTGGTGTGTTGGACAGCTCAGTGCTGATAGAGCAAAACCTTTTGTTCTTTTTCCTGAACTTGTTTTCGACTCAGTTGAAAAAGCAACAAAAGCTGCCGAAGCTCTTAAGGCTGAAAAAGCTGAGAGCGTACCCTGTAGAAATATCTAACGACATGGCTAAAGCCAATGTCATGATTGATAATCAAAAAACTAGAGTTACAGAGTGGTCTTTTGAAGTTGGGGACTCAACTGGCCAGCATATTCATGAATACGATTATGTGGTAGTGCCCTTATTAGATGGGGAGCTAAAAATTGTTAATCATGATGGTGAGGAGACAATTTCAAAACTAGCAAAAGGTGGATCCTACTTTAGAGAAAAGGGAGTTAACCACAATGTATTTAATAACAATGATTTTATTTATAAATTTATTGAGATAGAATTTAAGTAGATGGAAAAAAAATTAAGCGTTAGTTACAAAAAATCTGATTTAGATCAATTTGACAAAATTATTACAAATAAACAAACAGATCAAAAAGTAAAAGAATATTCCATAAAAGAAGCAATCGAAGAGTCAAAAAAAGAATATAGTCACTTAACGAACTCACAAGTTTCTACTGACATGAGGCTCTACATGTTCCAGACCGGAACTCTAAAAACGAAAATGAAATATATTAAAATGAATCAATCTAATGAGGACTTTGAGATACCTGTTCCATGGTTTTTGATAAGACACCCAAAAGGGGATGTGGTCATTGACGGAGGCAATGCAAAAGAGGTCAGTGAAGATAAACATGCTCATTGGGGTTCTGTTGTTGCGGCTTATGATCCAATTATGGGAAAAACTGAAAATTGTATTGATCAACTTAACTCTATTGGGGTTAATCCAGCAGGTATAAGATATGTCTTACATTCTCATCTTCACCTCGATCACTCAGGTGGTGTTGGAAGGTTTCCTAATGCAACACACCTAGTTCAACAAAAGGAATATGATTATGCTTTTAATCCTGATTGGTTTTCAAAGCCTGCATATATTAGAAAAGACTTTGATAAACCTGGAATTAATTGGAAATTTTTAAGAGATAAAAATGATGATTTTTATGACTTATATGGCGACGGATCAATAATTGTAATTTTTACTCCGGGGCATGCACCGGGCCATCAGTCTTTTTTAGTTAATTTACCAAATTCAGGTTATGTATTGCTTACTATAGATGCAGCTTACACAATGGATCATTGGAACAATTTAACACTACCAGGTCTTGTTTGCTCTGCTGTTGACGTTGTTGACTCTGTAAAAAAACTCAAAAAAATTGCAAAAGACAAAAATGCTACAGTAGTCACAGGGCACGACCCGCATGCTTGGGAAGAATTTAAAAAGGCCCCAATGTTTTATTACGACTAATTTATGTCTGATTATTTCAAAGATATACCTACAATTAAATATGAAGGTAGAGACTCTACTAATCCACTTTCATTTAAATTTTATGATGCTAATAAAAAAATTCTAGGAAAAACATTAGAGGAACATCTGAGAATGGCAGTATGTTACTGGCACACTTTTAATTGGCCAGGGGGTGACCCTTTTGGAGGACAGACATTTTTAAGACCATGGATGGAAGCAGGAGATAAAATAGAACAAGCAAAAGATAAGCTCAATAATGCATTCGATTTTTTTGAAAAATTAGGAATACCATATTTCTGTTTTCATGATGTAGATATTGCTCCAGAGGGTAAAAGTTTTTCGGATACAGAAAAAATTCAAAAAACCATTATCGATGAAATTTCAAAAAAACTTGAAACAAGTAAAGTAAAACTTCTTTGGGGAACAGCAAATTTATTTAGCCACCGCAGGTACATGTCTGGTGCTGCTACTAATCCTGATCCTGATGTTTTTCAATATGCAGCTGCTCAAGTGAAGATGTGTATGGAAAATACAATGTTTTTAGGTGGACAAAATTATGTTTTATGGGGAGGCAGAGAGGGTTACGAAACAATTTTAAATACTAATATGAAACAAGAATATGATCAGCTTGGTAGATTTTTGAACATGGTAGCTGAGCATAAGCACAAAATTGGTTTCAAGGGTTTACTTCTGATTGAGCCGAAACCCCATGAGCCAACGAAACATCAATATGATTTTGACTCTGCTAATGTTTTTGCATTTCTTCAAAAATATGGTTTAGAAAGAGAATTCAAGCTAAATATCGAACAAAATCACGCTATTTTAGCAAAACATTCATTCGAGCACGAGATTGCATATGCACTTTCCAATGACATCTTTGGGAGTATTGATATTAACAGAGGAGACTATTTAGTAGGATGGGACACAGACCAATTCCCAAACAATGTAGAAGAATTAGTTTTGCCTTTTTACTACATTTTTAAAAATGGTGGTTTTTCCTCAGGAGGTCTTAACATGGATGCTAAGATTAGAAGACAATCAATAGATCCTGAGGATCTATTCTATGCGCACATTGGCTCTATGGATACTTGTGCTAGAACTCTTATTGCTGTTGAAAAAATGATTAATGATGGAAGTTATGAAAATTTTTTAAAACTAAGATATGAACAGTGGGCCTCTGAAAAACAACTTATGACTTCAATGTCTCTTGAAGATATTCATAAAAATGTCATTGCTAAAAATATAAACCCTCAACCAAAGTCTGGTCGCCAAGAATATCTTGAAAATCTAATTAATTCTTTTGTCGATTGAGTCGATGAAAATTACAAAATTTCTATTTGATTTAGGTAATGTTTTTTTTGATTGGGATCCACATTATGTATTTAAAAATATCATTCCTGATCAAACTAAAAGAGAATATTTTATAAATACAATCGCGTTCCCTCATTTAGATATGAGATGCGATGCTGGAGTAAAAATTGATGACGCAGTTAAAGATGCAATAAAAAATTTCCCTAATTATGAGAATGAAATAAAGCAATATTATCCAAATCACAGGAATATGGTTAACGGGGTTTATCAAGATACAGTTGATATTTTTCGAAAAATAAAATCAAGTGGTTACCCCTGCTATGTCTTGTCAAACTGGTCAGATGAGACTTATGAGGGTATGGAAGATCAACACCCATTCCTGAAAGAATTTGATGATAAAATTATCTCTGGTAGAGAGTTTTTAGTAAAACCAGACGCTGAAATTTATAAATTAGCGATTTCAAGATTTAATTTAACACCTGAACAAACTCTTTTCATTGATGATCGTATTGAAAATATTGAGGCGGCGCAATCACTTGGCTTTCAAACTATTCATTTAACTGACCCACTGACAATAAAAAGTCAAATAGCAAATCATATAATTGTTTAAATTAGACAATAAAATAGGCCTAGGATTGGCATCTCTTGGGAGGCCCGGATATATAAACATTGGTCATAGTTCAGATTTAGGCAGCGACATATCAAAAAATTCTATGAGATCTCATTGTCACGAAGTACTTAGTCATGCTTACAAGAGAGGTATTCGATATTTCGATGCGGCAAGGGTATATGGAGATGCTGAGGAGTTTTTATCTAGTTGGATTAGAGCTCAAAAACAATTTGATGGTTTTGTGGGGTCTAAGTGGGGCTATGAATATTTAGCAAATTGGGAAGTTCAGGCAGATCAACACGAAAGAAAAGATCACTCAGTTGAATTTTTAAAACAACAATGGGTGGAGACAAGACTTAATTTAGGAAAAAGTATTGATCTTTACCACATTCATTCTGTCAATTCAGAAAGTAAAGTCTTAGATGATATTAATGTTCTAAAGGAGCTTGAGACAATAAAAAAAAATGGAATAGAAATAGGAATCTCAACAAGTGGCCCAGATCAAGAGAAAACTATTAATGACCTTTTAATTAAGAATGAAAAACTTAATCTATTTTCTTATTTACAAACGACCATTAATATCTTTGACCAATCTTGTATTTCCATTTTAAAAGAAGTATCTGAAAAAAAGATCAATGTAATTGCAAAAGAGATTTTCTCAAATGGAAGACTAACTAATTTAAATAAAGAATTTCATCAAAACAAAATTAAAGAATTAAATTCAGTTGCCTCATCTATGGATTTAACTTTGGAGCAATTGTCTTATCTCTGGGTTTATCGACTACCGTTTGTTAAAATTTGTCTAACAGGAGCATCAACAATCAAACAGTTGGATGAAAATTTAAGTTGTCTTGAAAAAATAGATACCGAATTGCCCTCTCTTGAGTCTTTTAGCCTGTCCACTCAAGATTATTGGGAAACACGTAAAAAACTAAGTTGGAATTAATTGAAACTTACCCAGCTTGAATTTGATGAGCTAGAGGCGATTGACCTTTCGATAAATTTAATACCTTCAAGTCCATCTTCTACACTTGGAAAATGGTGGTTTTCCTCATTAAATTTGCCATTTTTCTGATCAATTAATGCATTAGCTACATCTGTATATATATTTGCAAAGCCCTCTAAATATCCCTCGGGGTGTCCAGCAGGAATTCTAGTAACATCTCCTGCATCGCTCAGAGCACCTGATCCACCCCTTGTAATTTTTTGTTTGGGTTCTCCAAATTTTGTAAAGTAAAGGTAATTTGGATCTTCTTGGCACCATTCAAGTCCGGCCTTGTTGCCGTAAATTCTTATTTGTAAATGATTTTCATTTCCTGGGGCTACTTGAGAAGACCAAATAGTACCTTTTGCTCCTCCTTTAAATCGTATCGATATTTGAGCATTATCATCTAATTTTCTCCCAGGTACAAAAGATGTTAACTCTGCAGATATCTCCTCTGTATTGAGATCAGTTATAAACCTAATAAGATTGTAAGCATGAGTTCCAATGTCACCAATACATCCACCAGCACCTGATTGATTAGGATCAGTTCTCCAAGAGGCCTGTTTGTTTCCCCCATCATTAATTCTATTTTCTAAATCTTCGGTCAGCCAATCTTGAGCATACTCTGCTTGAATTACTCTTATTTCACCTAAGTCACCTCTCTTACAAAGAGCTCTGGCATTTCTAATCATGGGATAACCAGTGTAGTTATGAGTTAAAGCAAAAAGAACATTATTGTCTTTTTTACATTTTATTAGTTCCTCACATTGATTAACATTCATGGCGAGGGGTTTGTCACAAATTATGTTAAAGCCTTTCTCCATGAAAGCTTTAGCGATCGGATGGTGCATATGATTTGGTGTCACTATGGCTACAGCATCTATTTTATCCTCTCTGATCAATTCTTTTTCGACCATTTCAAGGTAGTCCTTATAATTCCTTTCATCTGCTATTCCAATATCTCTTCCAGAGGCTTGAGCTTTTTCAGGATTAGATGAAAAGGCACCAGCGACCAGTTCAAAGCGGTCATCAATTCTAGATGCAATACGGTGAACCTCTCCAATAAATGCTCCTGACCCGCCACCAACCATTCCTAATTTTAATTTTTTAGTCATATTATCATTTAATTCCAAGCATTTTTTTGTTCGCATCTTGATCAGTGCCAGCATCGGCAAAATCATCGAAAGCATTCTCGGTCACTCTAATTAGATGATCTTTAATAAATACAGAACCCTCTTTAGCTCCGTCTTCAGGGTGTTTCAAAGCACACTCCCATTCTAAAACAGCCCATCCATCAAAGCCGTAAGTAGTAAGTTTGGAGAAAATTGACTTGAAATCTACTTGCCCATCTCCTAAAGACCTAAATCGACCTGCTCTGTTCTTCCAAGATTGAAATCCACTATAGACCCCTTGTTTACCAGTGGGATTGAGTTCTGCATCTTTGACATGAAACATTTTTATTTTCTCGTGATAAATATCAATATGCTGCAAATAATCTAAATGTTGCAAAACAAAGTGGCTTGGATCATATAACATGTTGCAGCGCTCATGATTACCTACTTTATCTAGAAACATTTCAAAAGTTATTCCATCAAAAAGATCCTCGCCTGGATGAATTTCATAACACAAATTCACCCCACACTCATCAAATTCATTAAGAATTGGTTTCCACCTTTTAGCTAGTTCGTCAAATGCAGTTTCAACTAACCCTTCTGGTCTTTGAGGCCATGGATAAACATATGGCCAAGCCAATGCTCCTGAAAAAGTAACATGTTCAGTCAATCCAAAATTTTTTGAAGCTTTAGCAGCCATCATTAATTGATCGACTGCCCATTGCTGCCTTGCAGATGGATTCCCTCTAACCTCTGAGGCTGCAAAACCATCAAATACTGAGTCATATGCAGGATGAACAGCTACAAGCTGACCTTGGAGATGCGTCGATAGCTCAGTTAGATTTAAATTAAAACTTTTAAGAGTCCCTTTTATTTCGTCACAGTAATCTTTGCTTTCAGATGCCTGTTTTAAATTAATTAACCTTTCATCCCAACTAGGTATCTGAACACCTAAGTATCCCAAATCACTAGCCCATTTTGAGATATTCCCTAAATTGTTAAACGGAGCATCATCACCTGCAAATTGAGCTAAAAATATAGCTGGACCTTTAATAGACATCGCTTAACCCCCCTCCTGCGACAAACTATAATATTACAGTTAACTGCTATTTAAAATGTTTTTAAAACTATGAATAATCTGCATTTATAAATATGTAAAAAGACTGTATAATCAGCCTGTTTTGTTATTAAAGAGGAGGAATAATAACATGAGAAAAATACTATCTGTATTTCTAGTTCCTGTTTTTGCCTTACTTTTTTCTTTGAATGCTAAATCTGAGTCTTTGACTTTGGGCTGGGCCGCTTGGGATCCTGCTAATGCATTACAAGAATTAAGTAAAGAATTTACAGCTGAAACAGGCGTTGAAATGAACTTCGAATTTGTGCCATGGCCAAATTTTGCTGAGAGAATGCTTAACGAGTTAAATAACCAAGGTAAAACTTTTGACTTGTTAATTGGTGACTCACAGTGGATTGGACAAGGTGCTGAATATGGTCACTATGTTAAGTTAAATGATTTCTTTGATGCTAACGGAATTTCAATGGATGATTTTAACCCAGCAACTGTTTACGCATATTCAACATGGCCAAAAGGATCACCTAACTATTACGCTCTTCCAGCAATGGGTGATGCTTTAGCATGGGCTTATCGAAAAGACTGGTTTGATAGACCAGAGCTTCAAGCTGAATTTAAAAGTAAGCATGGATATGATCTAGGTGTTCCAAAAACTTGGGATGAGTTATATGACATGTGTACTTTCTTCCAAGGAAGAGAAATTGATGGACAAGTAAGATACGGTGCAGCTATCAATACAGAGCGTGGATCTGAAGGTATTACCATGGGTGTAACAGCAGCCATGTACGCATGGGGTATGGAATACGAAAATCCTGATAACCCATACGAGATGGACGGTTATTTTAACTCAGATGCTTCTGTAGAAGCTGTTGAATTTTATAGAAAAATGTATGAAGATTGTGCACCTCCAGGGCATTCAGATGCTTATATGGTCGCAAATCTTGATGCATATAAATCAGGACAGGTTGCATTTCAAATGAACTGGTATGCTTTCTGGCCTGGTGTTTCTAAAGAAGACAGTGACGGAAGAGTTTCTGGTTTCTTTGCTAACCCATGTCAAAACGTATGTGCAGCTACTCTTGGTGGTCAAGGTATCTCAGTTGTGAGTTACTCTGATAAACAAGACTTGGCTCTTGAATACATGAAGTGGTTTGCAAAGCCAGATATTCAACAAAAATGGTGGGATTTAGGAGGATATTCATGTCATATGGATGTTCTTGGATCACCTGATTTCGTTGACTCAGCTGTTTACGCACAAGGCTTCCTTGACTCAATGGGCATCGTCAAAGACTTTTGGCAAGAGCCTACATTTGTTGAATTAATGCTTCCAATGCAGGAGAGAATTCATGACTACGTTGTGAATGGAAAAGGTTCTGCAAAAGACGCATTAGACAAAATCATTGATGATTGGACTGAAGTCTTCGAAGACGACGGTAAAATTTAATCACTAAATTAACATAAAGGGTGGGATTAATCCCGCCCTTCAATCTAAAACATAAATGAAAAGTGCTGTTAAAAAGTTCAAAGGCTTATCTGATAAAGCAATAGCCTGGATTTTCATAGCACCAACTTTAATTCTATTACTTGCTATAAATATTTATCCTCTCATCTATGCCATAAGAATGTCATTCACCAATTTTTATGCCAATAAAATAGGTAGAGAAGTAAAATTTGTGGGTTTAAAAAACTATAAAAAGATTTTAGGAAAAGAAGAGATATGGGAAAAGATGCAAATAACTGCCCACTTCGTTTGTTGGACATTAGTCTTACAAGCATTAATTGGATTGGGTCTTGCTCTTCTTTTAAATAAAAAATTTAAAGGCAATGAACTACTCACTACTTTAATAGTTTTACCAATGATGCTTTCCCCTGCAGTCGTAGGTGTATTTTGGACTTACTTATATAATCCTCAAGTAGGTTTATTTAATTACGTAGTTAATTTTTTCTATGACTTTGGTATTTTTGATATGATTGGTTCAAGCACTTTAGCCCCTTGGTCAATTGTGATTGTCGATACATGGATGTGGACACCTTTTACCATGTTAATTTGTTTAGCAGGATTAAGATCAATCCCAAATTATTTGTACGAGGCTGCAGAAGTTGACAGGGCTAGTAAGTGGCAGCAATTTATCCATATAACATTGCCATCTGTCCTTCCTTTTCTACTTCTAGCATTATTATTTAGAGGGATCGAGAATTTCAAAATGTTTGATCTTGTAGCTGAGCTTACTTCAGGGGGTCCAGGATCGGCGACTGAATTAGCATCAATTAATTTAAAACGTGAAGCATTTGAAAAATGGAAAACAGGTTACAGCTCTGCTTTTGCTGTAATATTATTTGTCACCATATTCGGCTTTGGAAATGTGTATGTAAAAGTTATGAACAAAATTAAAGAGCGATAATGGACACTTCAAGATCACCACTAGAAGCAACAGGATTTTCAAGGAAATTAGCTGCCACTATCATCATCGTTTACATGGTCGTAACCCTTATACCGATCACATGGATGGTTGCTACAAGCTTTAAAAGTGTTGATAGCGCTATCTCTTATCCACCAGAGGTCTTTTTTGAACCATCTTTAGAGGGCTATGTGAATTTATTTACAAATCGATCAAGACAACCAAAGGATTATTTGGACTCTCTTCCACCACCAGATACATGGTACGAGGAGTTAGTTCGCAGTAGAGAAATGGTCATAACAGGACCATCAAAATTTTTACCGAGGTATTCCAATTCTTTGATTATTGGATTTGGTGCAACGTTCTTTTCAGTATTTTTAGGCTCCTTAGCTGCCTACGCTCTTTCAAGATTTAAAGTCCCACTGAAAGATGATTTATTATTTTTTATTTTATCTACGAGAATGTTCCCACCAATAGCAGTGGCGGTACCTATATTTATCATGTACAGAAAACTTGGTCTCGGTGATACTCACGTTGGCATGATTATTCTGTACACGGTTGTAAATTTAAGTTTATCAGTTTGGCTGTTAAAAGGGTTTATGGATGAGATACCGAGAGAGTATGAGGAGGCTGCGATGATAGATGGTTACTCTAGAATGCAAGCATTTTTTAAAGTAGTTCTTCCGCAAGCAACTACAGGTATTGCAGCAACAGCAATTTTTTGCATGATATTTTCGTGGAATGAATATGCATTTGCTGTTTTACTAACACAATTTAATGCGCAAACTGCACCACCATTTATCCCAACAATTATAGGAGAGGGTGGTCTTGATTGGCCTGCTATTGGAGCAGGGACAACATTATTTTTAATCCCAGTGATGATATTTACAGTTGTATTGAGAAAGCATCTTCTAAGGGGAATAACATTTGGAGCGGTAAGAAAATAATGGCTGAGAAAAAAAGTTTATTGAGAAGAATTTTCAGGAGATCCATTTGGGAAAACGCATCAACTGTTTTAATTTTATTGGGTGTATTTATGCTGATGCAGCCTTTTGCTATGTGGATGTATACATATTCCTTTATCGTTATTTTGGTGGGAACTATCGGATTTGTGATCACAAGTCATTTCCCAGATTAGCCATGGCAGAAATAGAAATTAAAAATTTACATAAATCTTTTGGAGATTTCGTAGCAGTGAAAAACTCCAATCTTATTATTGAAAATAAAGAATTCTTCGTTTTACTCGGTCCTTCAGGTTGTGGAAAAACTACAACTTTAAGAATGATTGCTGGTTTAGAGCTACCAACTTCTGGAAATATATATTTGGATAAGGAAGATGTGGGCTATCTAAGGGCCTCTCAGCGAGATATAGCCTTTGTTTTTCAGCTTTTTGCACTCTATCCGCACATGAATGTAAGAAATAATCTGGCTTTCCCACTGAAAATGCAAAAGCTCTCACGAAGCGAAGTAGATGCTAAAGTTCTGGAAGCTGCAAAGCTTCTCAGAATTGATCACTTATTAAAATCAAAAGTATCCTCTTTAGCGGGAGGTGATCGCCAACGTGTTGCACTCGGAAGAGCACTAGTTAGAAGACCTAAAGCATTTTTAATGGATGAACCTTTGGGAACACTTGATGCAGAATTTAGAGAATTGATGTGTTTGGAATTAAGAAAACTTCACGATGATATTGATGCAACTACAGTTTATGTAACACACGATCAACAAGAGGCAATGTCGATGGCTGATCGAATAGCAGTAATGAATGAGGGAGTGGTGTTGCAGGCAGACTCACCAAAAGTTATTTATAATAAACCTAAAACAAAGTTTGTTGCCAATTTTATTGGATCCCCAGGAATGAACTTCATACCAATAAATGAAAAAATTTCTCCGAGTCAATCAAGTATTAAATTATTAGACTCATCGTTAAATATACCTGAACAAAAAGAAGGAACAGACTCAAATGAAAATTTTTTAGGTGTAAGGCCAGAGAATTTAAAATTAGTTTCTGAAAATGGCGTAAAAGGCAATGTCTTTGGTGTTGAATATTTAGGTTCAAGAAAAATTCTTACAATTGAAACACAACTTGGAAATATAAAAATTAGAGTTGATAGTGACACACAAGTTAATATTAATGAGCAAATTCAATTTGATACTCTTAATAATAACCAAATAATTTTTGATGGTTCAAATGATAAGGCACTTCAAAGTGAGTTTATGAGTTAATGTCTAAAGTAGAACTACAAAATATTACAAAAATATATGATAAAACTATTAAGGCTTTAGATGATATTAGCTTTACAGTAAACGATGGTGAGTTTTTTGTATTATTAGGTCCAACTGGTGCAGGTAAAACTACAACATTAAGATCAATAGCAGGTTTAGAAAAAATTGATAAAGGAAAGATCCTTTTTGATGATGAAGATTTTTCAGAGGCTCAGCCTGCAGCTAGAGACACAGCTTTTGTATTTCAACAATACTCTTTATACCCTCATTATAAGGTTTTCGACAATTTAGCTTTTCCTCTTCGATCCCCTCTTAGAAAAATCCCAGAAGATAAGATTAGAGAAAAAGTCACAAAAATAGCGGAAATGTTGAAGATTTCAGCTAAATTAGACAACAAAGCTACTGAATTATCAGGGGGAGAAATGCAAAGAGTTGCGATAGGTCGTGCTCTAGTCAGAGACCCAAGTATATATTTAATGGATGAACCCCTTTCATCCCTTGATGCAAAATTAAGGGAAAGTTTGAGAGTCGAACTGAAAAAAATCCAATTAAATTTAGGCTCCACAATTCTCTATGTAACACATGATCAAGCTGAAGCTACAACTATGGCAGATCGCATCGGAGTATTAGAAAATGGTAAGATCGCTCAGATTGATAAACCAGAAGATATATATAATAACCCAAATTCTATTTATGTTGCAAATAGATTAGGCTCACCAAAAATTAATATTCTCAACAGAACTACTTTAAATACCTCATCACCAGATAAAGCAAGTCAACTTGGTTTAAGACCTGAGCACATTAAGATAGGAGAAGGTGAATTTTCTGGCTCAATTAAAACTGTTGAGTCTCTCGGTGCAGAAACGGTTGTAGAGTTAGATTTTAATGGAGCAGAAATTTTATCCTTATATCAAGGAGCTTTCCAAGGACAAAAAGGAGACAAAGTAAATTTTGCAATAGACCAAAATAAAATTTTATTTTTTGACGAAAAAGGAATGAGCGTGCAATGAGTGTTAATTTTTTAATCCATAGAGCAAAAGAAATTCAAGCTGTAATTGATGCAAATGCAAGTGAAATAGAAAAATTGGACCAAGAAATAGGAGATGGGGATCATATTTTTAATGTCCAAAGAGGGATCAAGCTTGTCATAGAATTAGAAGCTGTTATTAAAGATTTGCCAATGTCTAAAGCTCTAAACCAAATAGCAATGAAAGTTCTTTCTGGTATAGGTGGCTCATCTGGAGCCTTGTTTGGCACATTGTTTATGACTATGGCCAAAGGAAACGATATTGATAATGGTGTTGATTATAAAAAGGCAATTGAAATTTTTGCAGATGGCGTGGAAGCTGTAAAACAAAGAGGTAAAGCAGACGTAGGTGAAAAAACAATGATGGATGTTCTCATACCTGTATCTAACTGCCTTAAAAAAGGTGTCGATGATAACAAAGATGTTAAAGAGATACTTAAAGAAGCTATAGAAGTCGCGGAAAAAGGGATGTTTTCAACAAAAGATCTTTTAGCTACAAAAGGGAGAGCTTCTTTTTTAGGAGAGCGAGCGAAAGGTCATATCGATCCTGGAGCCAGGTCTTCACAATTAATGATAAAAACTGTCTGTGAGTCAGTGTTAAATAGTTAGGAGGATACTATGAAAAAATTTATGAATTCAGCGGATGATTTTCTAAAGGAGAGTCTGCAAGGTTTTGGTGCTGCGCATCAAGATATTGTTAACTGCCACTACGACCCCAACTTCATCACCAGAGCCACTCCCACAAAAGAGGGAAAAGTAGCTCTCATCAGTGGAGGGGGGAGTGGACATGAACCCATGCATGGTGGCTTAGTCGGCTACGGCATGCTGGATGCAGCCTGCCCTGGATTTGTTTTTTCATCACCCACACCTGATCAAATGTTAGCTGCTGCTGAAAAAGTAGACAGTGGAGCAGGAGTTTTATTTATCGTTAAAAACTATTCTGGAGATGTAATGAATTTCCAAATGGCAGCTGAGATGATGCAAGGCCCAAATGAGTCTGTATTGACAAATGATGATGTTGCTGTGGAAGACTCTTCATTTACAACTGGTAGAAGAGGTGTTGCCGCTACTGTTGTTGTTGAAAAAATAGTTGGTTCTTTAGCTGAGCACGGAGGTAGCTTGCAAGAATGTAAAGCCTTAGGGGATAAGGTAAATAAAAATTCAGGTTCTATGGGAGTTGCATTTTCAAGTTGCACTGTCCCGGCTGCAGGAAAACCAAATTTTGATATAGGCGATGATGAAATGGAATTTGGTGTTGGAATTCATGGTGAACCTGGAAGAAGAAGAGATAAAATGAAATCTGCACAAGAGATTACAAACGAGTTATTAGAGGCAATTAATGAGGATTTAAAGCCTGAGACAAACGAAGAAATTCTTTTATTCGTCAATGGTATGGGAGGTACTCCTTTAACAGAGCTATACCTAATTTTTGATAACGCTAAAAATATGTTAGACAAAAAAAATATAAAGATATCAAGGTCACTTGTTGGAAATTATTGTACTTCTCTTGAGATGCAGGGTGCCTCTATTACTCTTACAAAGCTTGATGAAGAGCTTTTAAAGCATTGGGACTCATCTGTTCACACAGCAGCTATGAGATGGGGTGTCTAAAAATCATAAAGCCTTTAGACTGATCTAAAGGCTTTATATTCGTCTGATTACCCTCATAATTAGTGATTATTATGATCTAATGTAACTTCGCCAACTACTGTCTCGACTGAGACCCTATTTTCTATATTAGTATTTAATCTTTTTTCTCGTGCTGCATCTGCTGCTTTCATAGTTTCAGCATCAGGATAAATTGTAACCGCCATCAATGTAACATCATCAATTCTAATGCCAATTAACTGACTTGCTTGTGGAAATTCTGATGGCGCACTTTGTACGTACCCTTGTGTTTGTTCGTCAGCTGCCTCCTTTGAGTCCATTTTTACTGTTGTTACTCTTGCTATGCTCATTTATTACCCTCCTTCATTGTTACCTAAATAGTTTAGTTTATTAATTAACAGTACACTCTATTAACAATTAAATTAAATATTTTATAGACTAATTGACCTGACTATTTTGCATATCAAAAGATAAAATAATTTTTGTTAGCTAATTAACTATAGAAGTATATTAAGAAGCCGAAAATAAATATAAAAATTAAAAAATAGCTGATTGCTGATTTTTTAAAGTATATCTCTGACTTAAACAGAATATTAAATATTTTATAACTAGCAAAAATTACTAATGCTATTACTGCTAGAGTAACAAGCCATGTTCCTAAAAAGTTAATTGAAAAAAGTTTATCTAAGTTTTGTTCCATTTTTTAATTTCATCTTGGTGGAGCCAAGGGGGATCGAACCCCTGACCTCTACGCTGCCAGCGTAGCGCTCTCCCAGCTGAGCTATGGCCCCAATCATGCGTAGAATAAGCATAATAGAGTATTCGGTAGTTAGTTCAAATCATATAAACGAGAAAAAACCGAGAATAAATACAAAAAAGGGAACTATTTGATAAGTTAAAATTATGAGACTCGTTCTGATATTTATATTCTCATTAATTTCTATTTCTTCTCATAGCAATCATGAAAAAGATATAATTTATGATGAAAAGGAAATAATCTGTATTGCAACCTATGAGCTAGCCGAAGATTTTTTTTTACAAATGAAAGACCCTAACACTTCTGAAGAAATGAATAAAAGAAAACAAGCTCTATTGGATAAATACGATGAGGGTCACTTTCCTAAGGAGGATATAGAATTTTATATTCTTGAAATTCATTATGCATGGACTGCTAATTTTGATTTTTTACCACCAATTTTAAAAAATTGTCGTGAAAATATCCGTTGATCAATTTGGGTATTACTACATTTTTTCCAATTTATATACGTCATCTACATTATTAAATTTAGCATCAAATTCCTTTGATCTTGGATCTTCAAACAAAGCATAAAATTTTTCCTCATCGGTGACATTTGCTACAATTCTCACTTTTCCATCTCTGACAAATCCCAAAACAAATCCATCAGTGTATTTTGCAATGTCATCTTTAAAAGACTCATACAACTTTAAGTAGTCTTCTTTTGTACCATTATATTTAGATACAACACATAAGTTCATAATCACTTCCTCCTATATAGGAGTATACCAATAGCCCAATTTAAGAGATCAATATCTTTTGAATGAATTATTTTTAAATAAATTTTATAATAATTCATAGAAAGGATAGCTATGAAAATTATTACAAATGCAAAAATCACCAAAGGTTATGAACATTGGAAACAAATGTTTGAAGAAAATGAAAATCTGAGACAGGAATATGGTCTTAATGTATTAGCCTATGGACATCCAAAAGATAACAATGAAGAAATTTATACGGTTATAGAAGTAGAGTCGATGGATAAAATGCAAGAAATGTTAAAACTTCCTGAAATGATAAAACTTAGAACAGAAGCCGGTGTTGATCTAGACACACAAAAATTTATTTTACTTGAGGGCGGAAACTAAGATTGTGTAAGTAAGAAATATAAGCTTAAAAATATTAAAATTATTGATACAGATAAACCCAATTTGAAGGTTTTATCTATAATAGAATATTCCTTTTTACCAACATACCTCTTTTTAATAATGTAAATAGCTGCTGTAAAAATCGAAAAAAACCAAAATGTATTTACCACTAATTCTATTTTCATGTGCTCTTGTATGAATTTCTCTCTAAATATTGTTCACCATTCTCAGACAAATACCAAAGATATCGCTTTTCATTATTTTGATCATCTTCCCACATAATTTTATTTGCTAGATTCATTCTTATAAGTTTTGCCCCTGTATCACTCACAATATTGAAATTTAATCCTGTCAAAAATGAAATTTCATCCAAGTCAAAAGCATTAATCACATTTTTCGAAATTAAAGACTCATCGTTTATCTTTTTACCTGTTGTTTTTAATGTGACATGTCTTTTACATATTTTTTCCTGGAGACACTTCATGAATATATAATCTTGAGTTTCAACATCATCACTATTCATAAGTTTTGATTATTTAAACCAATCGCTATAAACACTAATTAAAACTAGTGAGAAAGTCCCGTACCCTAAAACGATTATAATGAAATATTTAATATATATTCTTTTGGAACTAACATTTTTTGTTAATTTACCAAATCTTTTTTGAGTATAGATAAAAGCTACCCATAGTAAAATTGCAAATCCGTATGATGATAATAATACTTTAATTACTTCTGACATTTAAAAAGACAATGACTCTGACAATAAGTTTTCATTCAAGGGGCCTAAATTTTTAGGGTAGGTTAGTATACCATCAGATATATATTTATCATCAAATTGTGACACACACCAAGATAGCGAAGCTGGTTTGGGTACTAGAGTTTTATTATCTCTAATAGAGTAAAGTAAATTATCTCTAACAGCTAAGTCACCCATATATACTAAATAAGCAACTTTTGTCCGCCTTGTAATAAAGTTACTTTCGCCCTGGTTGAGACTTTTAGGAGGATTGTAGATCACTGGCTTTTTTTTGACATACTCATCTTTGAGTCTCTTTATTAACCAATTTCTCATTATTTTTCTAACCGCATGATAAGCTGCAAATTGTGGTTTAATTAAATATGTAGTATGGTGCCCTATATTCAAAATTGTATTATTTTCAGAAAACTTGTAAGAGTAGCCGTCTTTATATCTTTGATGAAACTTTGAGAATTCTTTAGCCCAAGTTACTCCCTCAATTACCCTATCTTTAGTTTGAGAGGTGTACTTTTCTCTTGTTGAAGTGTCATGTAAAACTACATCCCGAAAAAAAGATAAGTAATCTGACTCATTTTTAAATTTTTCCTTATGAATTTGTTTTAATTCTTCCCAAGGTTTTATTTTTATATCTTGCACTTATTTTGACCTTATATTATTTTTAATTTATACACAAACTATTTAATAATCTATGTGTAATTTATGAAAAAAATAAAAAAATTATCAATAAAATCAACAATTTTAAAATAAAATAGAAAAATTAGTAAAAGTTTCAAATTTAAGTTAAATTTAAAAAAAACCATGATTAATTTTTTTTTAACTTTGGTTCCCATTTTAAAGATTTTTCTGTGATTATTAAAATTTTCATACACTAAATTCTATTAATTGTGTGTGTAAATTACAAAGCTTTAAAAATACCTAAATTTACTATTAAATATTTAATTTTTTAGAGATAACCCCTAAATTTACTAGGTTTCCAATTTTTAGGAGCTATTTCTAAATCCTCAAATTCAAAAGCTGGAGCAACTGTACAACCAATTAAACTAAATAATCCAGTCGATTCCAAAGAAAACCATATATTACTTTCGACGCTGTAAATAAATCTATTTTCAGATCCTATTTCATTTATTTCATATTCTTCCCCATTTTTCGAAGTATATATTCTCAAAGGACTACCAGTATAAAAGTGTATTGTTTCGTTCTTTTTGATGCGATGCCAATGTGAATATTGCCCTTTTTCTAATAAATAGTATATATGGCTAACATCCTTATTTTTGTAAACTTCGACGTAATGACCGCCTTCAGGATGAGGTATCATTTTATGGCTTTTTATAAGGGATTTAATTGTATCCATTCAAACTAAAATTACATTTTTATTTCCATCAATCAAAATAGAAACTTATAAAGCAAAAATACTGAATTTATTGATTATTAATTGTTTTTCGTAATCTATTCCATTCTTCATCTAAAAAGGTATATTAATAGTACTACATGGCAATGGAAAACGCACAAACAATATCTTGTCCGAAGTGTGACTTATCTGTTTCTTCTATTTGTTCTAAGTGTAACAAAGAAGTAGAGGTATCTCAATTAGCTGATGGATGTGTAGTTCAAATCACAAAATGTGTTGAGTGCACAAATACACCAGTTATTAAAGATATCTGCGCAGAAAATTAGTCCTCACTTTTAGCTGACACTAAACCTTTAATCAGTTTGTAAAGATCTAAAGATTACTATTAGACTAAAAAAAAGTATCGGAGATATAATTAATGAAAATATTAAAAATTTTGGACGATGCAGAATTAATTCTTGTGGACTTAGAAGTAAATTTGGGAAAAGAAGTAAGAAACGCCCCAACTTTATGTGTCAGGTATAAAGGTAAAATTATACCTTTAAACACAGCACATGATGGTCGACCTATTCTGATGAGAGAAGAAAACGCCATCCCAAGTGAAAATTAAAATTATATGTTCACTGGTACTCTTTGGGTAGATTTAACTATTTCGCTCATACTTTTAGCTACTTTTTTTATGTGGATAATGAGGGGGGATTAAATAAAATTAACTCCTTAATGGAAATATTAACTAAAAAAGAGGAAGTAAGAGAAAAACTCAAAAATAACCCCTTACAAGCTGCCCACTTACTCAGACTCAATGGATATGGTTCTATTAATTACGAATGTGCCTGTGGTGAAACACATGATGCTAATGGTAAAGATGTAAGTTGTAAAGGATCTGCTAAACCTTTTAAAGCTCTTCTTAAATGTTCAAACAATTTTGTAACGATGATAAGAATTGAGGGTTTTTTTCGAAAAAAAGCTATCTCAGAGTACGGGTTTAAAGCAAGCATTCTGGATTAAATTATGAGGTTTTTTTTTATATTATTTTTTATTCCAACTTTATCTTTCGCTCAGAGTATAAAATTAGCTTGTCAAGAAACATCTCTTATTGATTACTCAAAAGTACAAATTATTGAATTTAAAAATGAGGATATAAATGAATTTGAATACTCATTTGACCAAAACCTCTTTGTATTAAAGGAGAGATTTCAAGATTTACAATATCAGTACATGGGAGAAGATGACGTAAGTTATCATTTTAGAATTGAAACTGACTTATCCTTTAACACCCTAATTCTATATAAAAAAATCCTTAGATATGAGAGAAACATATTTTATCCTGATAGTGTAAATTTGAAAAAAACTTATTACGGCGATTGCAATAAATCAGACAGTTTTTTTGCTGCTTTGAAATAGAATACAGAAAAATCACCTTTTATTAATTTTTAGGTAATACATTTTCACGAACTAGACTTAAATACTATTTTTTGTATAGTTTTTCTATATGTCGGATGTTTATAGTTTAATGAAATATTTAACGCCCTATGAATTAGATCATATTAAGTTCTTGGCACATAACGACGAGATACCATACCAAATAATAAATTCTCAATATAATATTAATAAAAATGATGTAAAAAACTTGATGAGATTTATGTTAAATGACCAAGACTATTTAAAATGGAAAAAAATTTATAATAAAACGCATTGAGGAACTTCCTAAATTTTATTATTCACAATCTTTATTTAATTTTTTAGTCTCATTTCACTGAAATGCTGAGCTAATTTCTTACCAGATAACCAAGCATCTTGCATACTTGGACCTTCACACCAATCTCCAAAAGCATATAGACGTTGATCTATGGACTCAATGAATCTTTTAGAGTTTTGATCTCTTAGACTTTTCTTTGTATAAGAGTATCTCCATCTATGTGACTTCTTAAAAACAGCATCAGCTTTTGATTGAAAAGACTTTTTCATTTGATTTACCACATAGTCCTCTAAAACATAATTTTCTATGTTGTAATACTCTTTTGTCCAATCAGCTCTCATATTTACAACCCAGCACTCTTCATTAAAAAATTCGTGTTTAAAATTTTGATTCATTAAGAAACTAATTTCAGGTGTTAAGTGATATCCAAATTGAAACGGAGCTCCCAATCTTTTATTAAATGCAATCATGACTGTCCAAATGGAGTCAAACTCTATTTCAGGAATATCGCTATAATCTATAAATTGATCTAACAATTTTTTTGATTGTTCATAGGGCATGCTACAAAAAACATAATCATAAGGTCCAAATTTCTCATCTGCTGCGATTAAGAAATATTCATTATTATGGCTTTCAATGTTAGTTATCTGTTTTGAAAAATGCGTAGGGTAGTGCAGTGATTTATGTATCTTTATAGGAATTGATTCATTTCCATCTTTACCAACAATGACCTCTTTATCTTCAATTGGAGAATTTTGTGAGATATTTGAACAAAATTGACCTTTTAAAATTTTAATAGCATCAATTTTTTTTAAAAATTCATTTAAGCCAATAACACCATGATCTAATTTCAAATAGTGAGCTCCATGATCAAAAGCATATTGCTCATGTTTTCTTGTGCTTATTCTTCCACCTGGTCTCCAGGATTTCTCAAAAAATGTAATATCAAGTGCAGGCAAGTGATATGCTAAAGAAAGCGCACTAAGCCCAGTTCCAATGACTGCAATTTTTTTCAATTTTATTACTTTTTTGTGCTTCTAGGTTTAATTTCATCAACATCTTCAATAGGACGAAGTATTGGGACATACCTAAGTCGAAGAATGATGACTGCAATCGCAACTAAGACTATTGCTCCTGCTTCGTAAAGAAGAAGCTCTGGGTTTGAGTCTTTACCTTGAAGTATAATAAGACGAGATAAAGCGGTAATAGCAATAAATAACGGATATGTCATTCTAACACGATTGGAAACATAGTAGACTCGAACCATTCCAATAACCTCAACATAAATAAACAAGAGGAGTAGATCAGCTAACTCTACATACTGAACTTCTATCATTCTCATTATCTCAAACATAATGGCTGTAATAGTAGCTATTAATATTATTGCAATAACTGCTTTTTCAATAAACCCTACGAGATTTTCAACATTAGTCTTCATTACCATTCAACCATATCAATTTGTTTTGATTTTAGAAAGGTATTTGTCTTAGAAAAAGGCTTACTCCCAAAAAAACCGCGGTGAGCCGATAATGGGGAAGGGTGCGGTGCTGATAAAATAAGATGTTTATTCGAATCAATTATCTCTTTCTTTGATTGAGCAAACGAACCCCATAATATAAAAACAATATTTTCTAATTCATTACTGATCACTGAGATAACTTTGTCTGTAAAAATATCCCAACCAAACTTTTGATGTGAGAGGGGTTTTGATTTTTCTACTGTAAGAGTTGTGTTTAAAAGAAATACTCCCTGCTTAGCCCACTTATCTAAATTACCATTGTTGTAATTCACCTCTTTTTTTAAGTCATCATGAAGTTCTTTATAAATATTCAACAGTGAGGGCGGTGGTTTTATATTTTCTGGTACAGAAAAACTGAGCCCATGAGCTTGGCCAGGTCCATGGTAGGGATCTTGACCTAATATCACTACCTTCACCTTGTCTAAAGGAGTTAAATTAAATGCATTAAAAATTTGTTTTCCTGGAGGATAAAAAATAATTTTATTTTTTTTTAATTCTAAAAGTTTGCTTTTGAGTTTAATCATATAATCTTGATTAAATTCCTCTTTTAAATGTTCAAGCCAAGTATCAGGAAGTTGAATGGTAGATTTTTCCATTCAGATTTTAGTTAATTTAAAGTTGCGTCTTTACTTCTGCCGTATTTTTCAAGCTTATAAATAATCTTTTCTTTAAGTTCATGATTTTCTTCTAAAGCCATAACTAAGGCTTGTGTATAAAAAAAACATGCTGCTTCAATATCAGCCTTATCTTCGAAGTAATTTGCTGCTTCATAGTAGAGAGAACATACTTTATCCATTTGCTTTTTTTGAAAAGCATCAGCAATATCGCTATCTAATTGAAAAGTGTCTTTCATAAGTATTCTGAAACTAGCACATTTCATTAAAACACCAAGATTAAAATAATTTTCTAGAAATTATCCTTTGCAGAGCGCATTTTAGCAAATACCTCTGTTGCATCTTGCGTGTCAAAAAATTTCATAAATTGATCTGTGTCACATCTCAAAAATGGATTACATAACAATTGGTCTGAGAGAGTTGTTGGAATTGTTGGTCGATGCTCTTTTTCTTGATGTGAGGCCCATTTATAATATTCATTAAGCTTTTCATTATCAGGGTCTATGTTTAAGGCGAATTTTAAATTAGCCATCGTATATTCATGCCCACAATATACTTTTGTATCTTCAGGTAATTGTTTTAACTTAGACAAACTGTTCCAAAAAACTTCAGGATTTCCCTCAAACATTCTTCCACATCCAATGCTAAATAGAGTATCCCCAGAAAATAAAATATTATGTTTTAGCATAAAATAATTTATGTGTTGAAGCGTATGCCCAGGAGTATGTATGACTTTATATTCATTTCCATGTATCTCAAAAATTTCCTGATCTTCAACTTCTTTATCTGGTTTTGGTATTTTGGAGTCATTTTTGTACCCTATGACTAAAGATTTAAATCTTGATTTAATTTCATCAACAGCATTAATGTGATCATCGTGATGATGTGTAATGATTATGTGAGAAGCACTGCAATCATTTAGCTCAAGAATCTTCAAACACATATCTAGATCTGAGGGATCAACTAGCACTCCTTTTGTTTCGTGAGGATTTTTAATTAGATATCCATAGTTATCATCTAATTGAGGAAACAAATACACATTAGGTTTTTGCATAAGAAATAGAATGTTATGTAAATCTCGTTAAAATACAACTATGGATATCAACGCATCCGATATTTATAGTTTTTATAATTCAAGACTAGGCACTATTGTTAAACGTAACATACGTCATCAATTAAACACCCATTTAAATTCTGTAAACGATAGTGTTATTTGTGGATATGGTTATACAAACCCTTTTCTTTCTTTTCTTAGTAAGCAAAATAAAAATTTACAAATATCCTCTATGCAACCAGAATTTTTAGATGGTAATGTTAAAGAGAAATACGATTTCGAACACCAAATAATACATGAATATTTCTTACCTTTGGATCCAAGTTCAGTTGATGTGGTAATATCTACTCATTTGCTTGAGTTCGTTGATAAGCCCCAGAGTAGTATTGAAGAAATATGGAGAATACTTAAGCCAAACGGTTTATTTTTATCAATTATTCCCAGAAGGTCAGGTATATGGACTCGGTATGATAACAATCCTTTTGGGTTTGGTCGATCATACTCAAATAAGCAATTTAAATCACTAATACAAGACTTTTTGGTTCTTGATTATAGAAAAACATTTTTGCACTTTCCTCCATGGAGTCATTATTTAAATTACAAATCACATCGAACAATTGAAAAAATAGGTAAATTATTTTTTCCTTATATGGGAGGGCTAATGATTTGCGTATGTAAAAAGATTGTTTACGCGAAGAGTTCAAAAAAACAAAAAAAAATACCTATTAAAAATTTTGTGCCGACTTAATATTAATTTATATTGAGATTTTAAAATATAGGATAAATTATTGATAGATATTAGTTATTACTTAATAGTTTCTTTTTCTATTCTTCTATTTGCAATTTCAAAATCAGGTTTTTCCGGGGGTGGATTGGCTTTAATTTCAGTAACCCTATTATCCATAACTTATGGTCCTTTAACTGCAATAGCTATATTAATGCCAATGTTAATTGTATGTGATGTAATTGCTTTGTTTTTAAATAAAAAACATTTTGAATATAAAATTTTATGGTCAATTGCACCATATTCTTTATTAGGGGTAATTATTGGAACAATCTTGTTTAAATTTATCAATTTATCAATGATAAGTATTTTTATTGGATCAATTTCCTTACTATATGTTTTGCTTAATTACTTAATCGCAGACAATAGAAATTTAAAAAAAATACCCTTTTATGGAAGTAAATCTTTTTGGGGAGCACTAGCGGGGTTTACTAGTTTTGTACTCCACTCTGGAGGATTGCCATTAAATATATATTTTATGTCAATTTATAATAAAAAAGTGCAGTTTGTTGCAGGCGTAGTTTTTTCTATTGCTTTAATAAATTTATTTAAATTAATCCCGTATTTCTATTTGGAAATATTAAACTTTGAGAAGTTATATAGTTATTTAATTTTTTCACCAATTGCAATAATAGGAGTAATTTTGGGACACTGGATGAATAGTAAACTTTCAGATAATTCTTTTTTTACCATTATTAATATTTTTGTAGTGATAGGCTCGCTTCGATTAATTTATTTGGGTTTAGTCGGTTTATAATATCTTTTCTAAAATATTGATTAATTCAAATTCATTTTTAAATTCATTCATTTGTTTATTATCTATCAATAATTTGTATTTACCCTCTTTTTCCTCAAGACATATAGGTAGTTCATCTTTGTAATTTAGAAGATTAAATTCTTCCAATTCTTCTGAATGTAAAAACTTAAAATTATGTGGTGAGCTCTCTATAAATTTCTTCCACGACTCGCGCATTTTCAGGTCGTGAGTAATTTTACATAAATTGCAATCATAAGTGCTGGGGGAGGCATATTTATGGACTGTATCAAGAATATAGTTCCATTTACCACCTTTGGCGTTATAGACAAAAATTATATTTTTATTGTTCATTAGTAATATGGAAGAGAACTTCTTTACAAAATAAATTTGGTCGAAATTTACAAGAAAAAAATGATTTATCTTTTGGCTTTGGAATAGACTTTCAGGTCGAAAGTTATCTTCGTTATCAAGGTAGATCTTTTGTTGATCGATTTGATGCTACATGGGTGAATATAATCAGTATTATACCAGTGATCACTATTTGCTTTTTTTAAAAGTGAGTCAAAACTTCCTGTTAAAAGAAAATTTGAAATTTTACTCAGACGTGCCGAATTATTAAAGCTCACAATGATATTTTTACTTACTTTTTTGAGGGTGTTTAATAATTGGTCTGGTTCTTGAACTGCCTGAATTGTCTGAGTCAAAAGACAATAATCGAATTGATTAAATGGAAAATCTTCAACTATTAAATTTATATCACCGTGTATTACATCTAATCCTTTTTCCAAACATTTGATTACTTTTTCTTGACTCAATTCCACACCTTGAGCACTTATTCCTTTATTTTCTAAGTAAGTGATTAGCTCTCCATCAGAACAACCAATATCCAACACCTTTGAGTTTTCTGGAATTAAATTTAAAATGATCTCATAGTCTTTTCTCATTTTATTCCCTTTAAAAATCCCTGAGCAACTTTAAAAAATTGTGGCTCATCTAATAAAAAACTATCGTGACCTCTATCTGATACGACTTCAGCAAAACTAACATTGGACCCAATAGAATTTAATATAGATACTATCTCTCTTGACTCTTTTGTTGGAAATAGCCAATCACTGGTAAATGATAAAACTAGAAATCGGATCGAATTATCAATTATAGTTTTTTTATTTGCAATAATTTCATCTTTCACGTCAAAATAATCCATTGCTCGAGTCATATATAGATAGCTATTAGCATCAAATCGATCAACAAAAGATCTACCTTGATAACGAAGATAACTTTCGACCTGAAAGTCTATTCCAAAGCCAAAAGATAAATCATTTTTTTCTTGTAAATTTCGACCAAATTTATTTTGAAAAGCTTTCTCAGATAAGTAAGTAATATGAGCTATCATTCTTGCAACAGAGAGACCATTCTCAGGTTTTTCATTACTCTCCAAATATCTTCCATTTTGCCAATTAGGATCCAACATAATGGATTGCCTTCCTGCCTCGTCAAATGCAATATTTTGGGCAGAGTGTTTCAATGAACCTGCTATACTCATAATAGACCTTACACTCTCCGGATAAGTAGCAGCCCATTGTAGAACTTGCATTGCACCCATTGAACCACCTGCTACAGAAAGCAATTTGGATATTCCAAGCTCATCAACAAGTATTTTTTGTACTCTCACCATATCTCTAATCGTTATGGTAGGAAAATCTAAACCATATATTTTTGAGGTATCAGGATTAGTATCATTAGGACCTGTCGTTCCAACACAGCCCCCAAGAACATTAGAGCAGATAACAAAGTATTTATTCGTATCAATAGGCTTATCGGGTCCAATCATTAATTCCCACCATCCATTTTTTTTAGTTATAGGATTTTCCTCTGCAGGGAATTGATCACCAGTTAATGCATGACAAACTAAAATTGCATTATTTTTTTGAGCATTAAGACTTCCATATGTTTGATAAGCGATTTGAAAATTCTTAATTTTTTTACCAGAGTCCAATGGTAGCTCTTCTTGGCATTTCAGTAAGAAACCTGGATATTCAGTATTTGCAATTATTTCTCTCATTTTTAAACCTGTTCGAAAGATAACTGCGGGAGATACGCTTTAGCTGTTTTACACCCGCAAGCTGCTATCAAATCGGTGAAACTGGAATTTAAGGCTTTTTGGATTAATTTTCAATATAAAATGATGATATTTTCTTTATATAGTTTATTTATTATCAAAAAATTATGAAAAATAGCCAACCAAAAAATATCTATAAGGGTGGAGCAGAAGTATTTAAAGGGTATGTAAGGCTTTCATCAAATGAGAACAACTATGGCCCAGCTAAATCTGTAAAGTCATTAATAAAAAAAAATATTAAATTTTCAAATATCTATCCTGAGCTTGATGGAGAGAGTTTAATTAATCAAATTGCTAAAACTTATAAAATAAATAATAAACAAATTATATTAGGTGCAGGCTCAGATGAAGTTCTCCAAATGATATATGCTACTTTTTCAAAACCCAATGATGAAGTCGTTTTTACTAAATATGCTTTTGCTATGTATTCAATCTATGCAAAACACTTTAGATGCAAAGTAAAAAAATATGATGATAAAGAGTTTCAATTTAAATTAGAAAATTTAAGTAAAATGATCAGCTCAAAAACAAAAATTGTTTTTTTAGCTAACCCCAATAATCCTACAGGGTCTATTTTTTACAAAAATGAATTAATTAAATTTTTAAATAAATTAAGTAAAAAAACAATTGTTGTATTAGACTCAGCATACTGTGAATATATTAGAGATAAAAAATATGAAGATGGAATGCAATTAGTTAAAAAATATTCTAATTTGATTATAACAAGGTCTTTTTCAAAAATATTTGCTCTAGGCGGCTTAAGAGTAGGTTGGGGATACGCTAATTCAAAGCTTATTTCTCAACTCTATCAATATAAAAAGCCTTTTAATGTATCTAGATTGTCATGCATTGCAGCCCAAGAGTCTTTGAAAAATAAAAAATGGATTAATGACTCTGTAAAAAATAATTCTGTAAACAAATCTCTTACTTGTAGAGGTCTAAATAACAAATTATTTGAAACTATTGATACTCAGGCCAATTTTATCCTTTTAAAGTTTAAAAGTTCATCAATAACTCAAAAATTTGTTGATTTTTTACACTCCAATAAAATTACAGTCAGATCATTGTCATCATATGGATTACATAATTTTGTTAGGATGACCATTGGAACAAAAAGTGACATGAAAAAGGCAGTAAAAACAGCCAATAAATTTAATGTTTAAAAATATTCTCATAATTGGTTTTGGAATGATTGGATCATCAATAGCAAGATCAGTAATTAAAAAATACAAAAATGTAAATATTTTTGCCTTTGATAAATCCAATAACCTCAAAATTAGAATTAATAAATCAAAATTAAACAATGTAAAAGTTTTGAAATCACTTCAAGAAATCAACAATTTAAATATTGATCTCATAATTATTTGTGTGCCTATGCTCCAGTATCAATCTATATTCAAAAAACTTAGCAACATTAATTTAGATAAAGCAATTGTTACAGATGTGGGCTCAACAAAAGTAAATATAGAAAAATTATATAATCAAAAAAAATATAAATTTAATTTTATTCCCTCACACCCAATAGCGGGTATTGAAAAAGCTGGACTGGAGAATGGATTTGATGGACTATTTACAAATAGATATAATATTATTTGTCCTTTAAAAAAATCTTCCAAGACAAACATCAATAAGATAGTTAGGTTTTGGAAGTCACTAAATATGAAAATAGAAATTATGTCTGCAAAAGAACATGATAAAGTGCTTAGCTTGACTTCACATTTGCCTCATTTAATTTCCTATTCATTAGTTTTGACGGCAATGAAAAAAGAATCTTCACTTAATTCAAAGCTTGTAAAATTTTCTGCTGGTGGATTTAGAGACTTTACTAGAGTAGCAGGAAGTGATCCAGAAATGTGGAGGGATATATTTTTAGCAAATAATTCTCAAATTAAAAAATTAACTAATAATTTCATAAGTGAATTAAAAAAATTTTCTAAAACCCTTAATCAGGGAAATTCTAAGAATTTATTAACAAAATTAAAGAAGACCAAAAACGTAAGAGATAGAATTGTTAAAGCAAGACAGGCAGGAAAGTTTATTCCTAATGATTAAGGCTATTTATCTCCATTTTGAGTTTATTTAAAAATTCTTGCTTGCTTAACCCTGGAGGTATCGGTTCTTTAAACTCTACTGTTATGGAGCCTTTATGAACCTGATTATTTTTAGGCCAAAATTTTCCAGAATTTAAAGCAATAGGTACAACTGGCTTGTTCAAAGACTTGTACATAGAATAAATTCCAGGTTTTAAATCAGGTTGATCCTTAAAGGTTGTTCTGGTTCCTTCGGGAAAAATTATTACAGGTCTATGATCTAAATATTCAGCTGTTTGCTGATTTACGTAACGAAGACTATGGATTCCTTGCTTTCTATCAATAGCAATCATTCCCAATTTTTTAAGATAGGTCCCAAATAATGGAATATTCAATAATTCTTTTTTTAAAATATATGCAGGATTATAAAAGAGTTCATTAAAGTATATTGTTTCAAACATTGACTGATGTTTACTTGCATAGAGATAACCCTTTTTGTGAGCAAAATCAGAATTAATTACTTCTATATTAATTCCAAACAATTTTAAAATTACTGTCATGTTCCTTGTAAAGAAAAGAACAAAAAATCTAAATTTTGTATATTTGAAGGGAAGGCCTAATAAAGAAATAATTAATACAACAGCTGTTGTAAAATAAAATGTTATTAAAAAACTAAATTTCATATTTTTTTATAAAAACTAATTTTGAGACAATTAACTTAATGTACTCCTCTACCAATTTTTCAAAAGGAATGACTATGTCATTATTGCTTACAGAATAAGGAGTTACTCTCAAACCTGATAGTTTATTAAATAAAAATTCTGCACGTTGCATATGTAAATCTGAAGTAATTAATAAAATCGATTTTATTTTTTTTTCTAAGGCCCAATATCTTGTTTCTAAAGCATTTTCATATGTATTTTTTGATAAATATCCAACCTCAATACAACATTCAACAATGTTTTGATCAAAGTTAAGAATATTAACTAATACAACTTCTGAATTAAAGGTATTATCGACACCAGAAATAAACAACTTATTTTGATTAGATTTTTCTATTTGTTTATAACCCTCAATTATTCTCTCTCCTTTTCCCCCTGTTAATACAACAATCGCGTCAACATTAAAGTTACTTACAGGATCATGAGATAAGTTATTTTTAAATTTAATTAAACCAAGAGTTAAAAATAATAAAATTAAGGCGATTATAATATTTACACGCTTTAAAAATATTATCATTACATGATCTCATTTTTACATAGATCTTCTAATGTATCACGAGATCGGATTACACGATACTCATCTTTGTTAAATAATACCTCTAGAGGTCGAGGTCGACTATTATAAGTTGAGGACATAGAGGATCCGTAAGCACCAACATTCATAAATACTATATTATCTCCAACTTTTATCTTGGGGAGCTCAATATCTTTTACAAAATAATCAGTAGTCTCACAAATTCCACCTGCGATATCATAAATTTCAACATCCTTTGAGTTGTTTGAAACTTTTATTGGAGGCTTTATGTCATACAAAGCTGGACGAATGTATTCAGAAAATGAACAGTCAATAATAGCAATTTTCTTATTGCCACTATTTTTTAAATATAAAACTTTACTGATAAGTTCACAGCTATCAGCTACTATAAATCTTCCAGGTTCAAAAATAATATTATAATTTTTACCACTAAGTATTTTGTTACAATTATTTTTCCAACTGTCAAAATTGATTTCTTTATCTGAGTGATCAAGGACAGCAAATCCTCCACCAAAATCTAAAGTATCAATATTTATATTATTTTTAAGATTTTGCTCATCTGCAATTTTGATTAGATTTTCATATGAACCAAGTAACTTCTGATAATCACTTATTTGACTTCCTATATGAACAGAAAGTGTTTTTAAGTTTACCCCCTCTAAATTAGAGATTGTATCAAAATCAATTTGATCAATTGAAATACCGAACTTACCTCCTGATAAACCAGTAGTAATCTTATCCATGGTCGAACCATCAATATCAGGGTTTATTCTGATACCAATATTTGTTTTTAGCCCCTTACTTAAAGAGTAATCATTAATAAATTTAACTTCCTCAATATTTTCAATATTTATAGAGTGAACTTTCTGCGTGATTGCGTACTTTAAATCGAAATCAGTTTTTCCTGGCCCATCAAATATAATATTTTCAGGTTCAAACCCGGCTTTCAATGATTTAAATAGTTCACCAGCAGAGACAACTTCAGCACCAAAACCACAACGATGAATAAGGTTTAAAATTGCAAGGTTAGGATTAGCTTTGACGGCAAAATTAAATTTTCTAGGAAATTCTAATTCTAAATTATTTAGAAAATTTATTTTATCTTTAATTTTTTCCTCATCATAAAGATAAAAAGGACTAGAAAACTCTTTTAATATTTTATCCAGCATTATTCGCTCTCAGGGTAATCATAGTCATCATTAGGAGGAAATGGATATTGAGATTTATCTACAACACCCTCTGGTAATTTATTGGGTTTTTGGTTTCCACAGCCAATGATAAATATGGGTAACAATATTATTAATAAAAACTTGATCATCTTACTCTAAGAAATTTAATATATTTTTTAATCACTCTAGAAACATCTTTTGGATTAGAGCTCATTGGTGTTTTTTTTCTTGATAGACTGTTATTTATATCAACGTATTTATAAATATTTTTATCAATTGACTTTTGAAATTTTTGGTATTCATCAATTTTTATTTGTGAGAGATTTTTATTTTTTTTCTGAGCATAATTTACTATATCAGCAATAATTTTGTAAGAGTCTCTGAATGGTATTTTCTTTTCTATAACTAGATAGTCTGCTAAATCTGTAGCTGTAGCAAAATAATTATTGCATAAATCTCTCCCAATAGATTTTTCAAAATTAGATTTTTTTATAACTTCTTCCATAATTTTAATACAGCTTATTAACTCATCATAACAATCAAATATTATCCTTTTATCCTCCTGAAAATCTTTAAAATAAGTTAAAGGAAGGTTTGAAACGATATTTGAGAGTTCTATTGACTTAATTCTAATGCTATTCGTTTTTGATCTTACAAGTTCTAATGAGTCGGGATTTCTTTTTTGAGGCATTATGGAACTACCTGTAGAATATTCACTACTTATATTAAATAACTTCATGAAATTACTTGACCATACAATTAGCTCAGATGATAATTTACTTAAATGCGTCGCAGTTAAAGAACTAGCATGTAGAAAATACATGCAAAAATCACGATCACTTACACCATCCATAGAATTATTTTTAGATTTTGAAAAATGTAAACTTTTATTTAGTAAACCTATATCTAAGTTATAATTACTACCTGCTAAAGCAGCACTGCCTAATACATTTTCATCGCTGTTATTAATACAAAAATCAAAATAATTTAAGTCTCTTTTAAACATCTCTAAATATGCAATTAAGTGATGAGCCAAAGATACAGGTTGTGCCACTTGCAAATGAGTAAATCCAGGAATAATAGTTTTTTCATTTCCACGAGCTTTATTTAAAATAGACTTCATTAAATTCTTGATTGCTTCTTGTAAATTTTTGGAGGCTTTAATTGTCCATAATCTAGTATCAGTTGCTACCTGATCATTACGAGACCTTCCAGTATGTATCTTATTAGCTACATTACCTATTTTTTTATTGAGGAAAGACTCTACATTCATGTGAATATCCTCATTTTTTTTTGAAAATTTTAGTCTACCTTTTTTATTATCATTCAATATTGAATTTAATCCTTTTTGAATAGTAAGAGATTCTTTTTTTGAAATAACTTTTAGTTTTACTAAAGCTTTTACATGTGCGCTTGTAACAGCAATATCCTCTTCAATTAATCTTTTATCAATATCAATTGAGCTATTAAAATCATCCATTAAACTGGAAGTGCTTTTATTAATTGTGGTTGATAGTATTTTACTTTTCTTATTCATGATTTTAGTAATTAAATTATCTTGATAAATATATTATCGCAGCGAATACTAAAACAGCAATACCTTGAAACAATACTCTCATTCGCATAAGTTTGTTACTGTGTTTTTTATTAAAACTTCCATTTTTAGCCATAGCTATTACACCAATTACAACCATGAGAAGAGCTAAAACCATGGATACAACTAAAACAAAAGGTAATACAGTAGATGAAAACATGGTAAATAGTTATCAAATTATCTATAAATGTCTAATTATTAAATTTAAGAAGAATTGATGAAGAAAATTGTATTATTTTTGCATGGTTATGGGTCTAATGGAAATGACCTAATATCCTTAAAAGATTATATTTCTTTGGAAAAAGAAGAAACTGAGTTTATATCTCCTAATGCCCCTGAGCCCTGTGAATTCAATTATTTTGGGTATCAGTGGTTTCCATTGAAAGAAAGATCAATTGAAGAATTAAAAGAAGGCCTAAAATCAGCCTTCTTTCATCTTGAAAAAATAATTGAAAAAATAATTCATGAACACGCAGTTGATGAAACTCAGATTTCTATCATTGGTTTCTCTCAAGGCTCTATGTTGGCGACATATTACGCTCTACAAAAAAATTTAAATTTTCACAGTGTCATTTCATTATCAGGATCATTGCCAAAAGAGATTTTAAATGATTTAAAAATATCTGAAATCAAATCTAGTTTTTTAATTTTTCATGGAAAAATGGATGATGTCGTACCATTTAATAGGGCAATTGAGACAAATTCGTTTTTGGAATCAAAAAAATTTTCTAGTAAACTAGTTTTAGATGAAAACTGTGCACATTCAATTAGCCCAATTGCTTTAGATGAGATTAACATGCTGTATGAACACTGGAATTAATAAACTATTAAACATACTCTTTTTTGGATATGTTATTATTGAATCATGATTAACTCGAATCATTGTCCATCGTTAGTATTAAATGCAGACTACCGGCCTCTTAGCTATTTCCCCTTATCCATATGGAGTTGGAAAGATACGGTAAAAGCAGTTTTTCTTGATAGAGTTAATATAGTTGAAGAATATGATCAAAAGGTTTCATCCCCATCATTTGAAATAAAACTCCCTAGCATTATCGCACTCAAAGATTACATACCACATAGTCATAAACCTGCATTTACAAGATTTAATGTTTTTTTGAGAGATGATTTCACGTGTCAATATTGCAATGATAAATTTTCAACAAAAGAATTAACTTTCGATCATTTGATACCTCGTTCAAAAGGAGGATTGACAAATTGGGAGAACGTTGTGACTGCATGTTCAAAATGTAATTGGACCAAAGGAAGTAGGGATTTAAGTCAAGTTGGTTTTAAATTGCTTAGAAAACCTAAAGAACCTTCTCAATATTCTTTGAGATTAAAAAGTAAAAATTTCCCCTCTGATTATCTTCACTCGAGTTGGAGAGATTATTTATATTGGGATAGTGTCTTAGAGAAGGATTAATATTTTTTAGTTATTTTTATCGCAGTATAGCATAGCTGTTTTATTGTTTTAGACAAAAGAACATATCCAGTTGTCATTTCTGCCTGGTGTTCAACGCCTGTATCATGATGTTCTAGCTCATCTTCTCTAAACTTTTTTACAGTCTTCAATAAATCTGGTTTTAATTTTCTTTTAGATAGTTCCTTGGCTTGTTCCTCATAATGTTGACCAATAACTTCTTCAACAGCAACGGTGCATGCCATTGCAGCTTTTTTCCCCATTAATGCAGTGCCTAATCCAAGGGCATAACCTGCTAAATTCCAAAATGGAAATAAAGCGGTTGGTTTTACATTCTCTTTTACTATGTACTCATCAAAAGTGGATTTATGGATTTCCTCTTGGTCAGCCATTTCTTTAATTTCTTTACCAAATTCTGTGTTTTCTTTAAAAATAGCTAATTGTCCACGATATATTTGTGTAGCTCCATGCTCACCTGCATGATCAACTCTGATAATTTCTTCAATTAATTTTTTTTCTTCACCACTCAGTGATTTATTTTTCTTTTTTGTAGGCATTGAAAATAATTAATATCAGAAAAGTCATTGAAAACAAGAAGTTATAAACTGATAATGGAATACCAAAGTAAGGTAAGTTTGCATCGGAGCATGTGGTAATTAATGTATTAGACATTAATTCTTCTTTTAATTTTGTAATATCATTTGGAAGCGTGGCAGCTTCACATCCGGTGTACTCAATTATCCCAAATGTTGTTAGAGAATGATAACCGGAAATTCCTAATTCAAGAAGAAGCAAGATAGTTAGTAAGATATAAATTAAATTGATATATCTCTTCATTAAAAAATAAAATACACCCAATATCAAAATTGAATAATATGGAACTCGTTGATATACACACAATTTACATGGGCTATGACCATATGCATATTGTAATATTAAAGCAAAAGACATAGCTACTAGCGAAAAAAAGAAAACAAGAAATAAAATACTAGTTTGTTTAATCATGATAAAAAAATAAATAAATAAAAAAGACTATTCCAAGAGGTATGATTATAAAAATTAATAGTTTATTTCTTTGTAAAATTTCCATACCTAATTTCCCAAATTGTTTAATGATAAAAGCAATAATAAAAAACCTCAACCCCCTAGATAACAATGAAAGGAGTATAAAATAGATAAAATTAAATTGAGCATATCCACTTGTTAAAGCTATAACTTTGTAAGGTATAGGTGTAAAACCACCCAAAAAAACTGCAAAAATACCCCAATCATTATAAAAATTCATAAATGCACCCTGCTTGCTTATATCAAAATAAGATTGGGCAATATCAAAAATGAAATACCCTATGAAATATCCAAAAGCACCTCCAATGACTGAAAATATCGTACAGTTCAGGGCAGTTGCTAAAAACTTTTTTGGGTTAAAATAAACAATTGGTATTAAAATTAAATCTGGAGGAATTGGAAAAAAAATACTTTCTATAAAAGCAACTAAAGATAAAAAATATTGTGAATATTTTGATTTAGATTTTTTTTCAACATATATATGTAAATTCTTCCAAATCATATCAATTAATTAATATTAAGTATTTAACCTATAAGGTAATACCAGAGATAAGCAATTATAATAGCTGGGATCGCACTGTAGAGTGTAGCAACTATTGCTGCTTTTGCAGATATAGCTATCGCAGGAAAAAGTGCATCACCGTCGTTAGATATAGAGTTTCCTATTTGTGCGGACATAGGAATTTGACCACTCACATACATGGATGTGATCATAATTTGAGGACCACAGCCAGGAATAAAACCAATTAGTATAGCCATTAGAGGAATAAATGGACCAAATAGTATTAATGACTCAAATATTAAACCATTAGTTGATAGATCTATTAATTCATAGACAACAAATGAAATAATGACCCAAACAGTAACAAAGCAAGTTGTATCTACAACTTTTCTATAGGAGTTTTCGTGTATTGAAGCCATTTGAATATCTGTTAATGGATTTAAAACCCACAACAAGACACAGTATATCGCCAAAATAAATGCCATTACTTCGACCACATTAATTCCAATAAAATTAAAGTTTAGATCAAAGTTAAAAGCATTTAACATTCCCAAAATAAATCCAGGAGCTAAAAATAAAAACCAAATATAATAAAACTTATTTGATATTTTGTTTTTAGGTAAATGGGTTGTATTTATATTCTTATTAATTTTATTTTGTAAAAAATTTTTTGTAAATGGTTGAGCAACATATCCAGATATTATGCCAACTATAAAAGTTACTGGTAGTATGATTAAAGCTGCCTGGGGTTTTGTTGCAATGAGAAGAAAAGCTGCATCGCCCATAGTACTAATAAGCGCTGCGAGCACACCTCCAAAAGAAACTACTTTTCTAGTGAATAAGCTCATAACCATTATTGCTCCACCACAGCCAGGTATAACTCCTAACATAGAGCAAATGGGAATTTCAAATTTCTTATTTTGTAAAATTAATTTTTGTAAATTAAAATTTCTCTTTTCAAGAATAACGAATAGGAGAAGTGTCACTCCAACAAAGCTAGATACAGCTATGTAGGCGTCGCTCGATGATGAAATTAAAATACTTCTAGTCTGCTCAGAAAATAAAAGAAGGAGAATACATATAAAGAGAAAAATTTTTGAAAATCTTAAATATTGAAATTTTCTACTTAATTCTAATACTAATTCTGTCATATTTTTAGCCTAGGCTAAACAATATAGATATAACTAAATATTAGTCAAACAATTCTTTACATTTAATTGTTAACAAAATAGATTGAACCAGCTATGAAAAACACTAGATCTAGTGAGCCATATCAATTTTCAAATATCAGAAGCCAAAATAAGAATGAAATACTAGAGGATTATGTTGAGGCTATTCAAGAAATTTTACAAAATAAAGGTGATGTTAAAAATGCTGATTTAGCTCAACATTTTGGTGTGTCACAAGCTACTGTTAATAAAAATTTGAAGCGTTTAATAAGTTTTAATTTAGCAAAATCTGAACCATACCGTTCGATTTTTTTGACAGAAAAGGGAGAAAAATTAGCCACACAATCAAAACAAAAGCATGAAATTGTTTATAATTTTTTAATTAAGTTAGGTGTTTCCAGAAAGACTGCAGAAAACGACAGTGAAGGTATTGAGCATCACGTTAGTGATGAAACATTAAAGTTAATGAAAAGATTTAAATAATTATTTTTTCGTCTTTGACAAAATTCTTTTTTCTAGCACGTTATCGAACAAATAAATAACGATAGAAAGAAAACAAATAATTGTTAAAGCATGCAAACTTCCATACTCAAACATTTCATTTGATGAATATTCGTATAGGCTAGTAGCAAGTGTATCAAAATTAAAAGGTCTTAGTAGTAAAGTAATTGGTAACTCTTTTACAGTATCGACAAATACTAAAAAAAATCCTGCTAATATACTTAACTTTACCTGAGGTAAAATTATTCGAAAATATGTTGTTGAAGATCTTCTTCCAATTAATCTTGAGGCATCATCAATTGATTTTCCAATTTTTTCCATCCCTGAGTCTAAAGAATTATTTGATAGAGCAATTAATCTAATTATCAGAGCTAAGGACAAACCCAATAAAGTGGTAGACAAAGATAATGTTGTTAATTGATCAAAATAAAATAAAAAGAAAAGCACTCCTAAAGCTATTACTACACCTGGTATTGCATACCCAATGTTTATTATTTTTTTGTAATATGTAATGTGATTTTTAGTAGTGAATCTTGAGTAAAAACTAATAAATACTGAGATGATAGCACATCCAATTCCTGCAATAATTCCAAGCAAAATTGAATTAAATAGTGAGGTAAAATAGTTACTAAAATTAATAAAATTTAAATTATTAAAAAATGTATAAATTACAAAAATAAGAGGCAGAATAAATCCAAACAAAATAGGTAAGACTCCTAAGATTAATGCAATTATTCCAATGAACTTTCCCAATTTATATTTTGACCACTGAATATTTTCATAGGTATTATTATTGAATTTCCTTTTACCTCTTAATTTTTGCTCAAAAAAATATAACAAAACCATTACTAAAATAATAATTAAGGCCAATAGGAAAGCTAAGGGTAGATCATTTAATATTGCTATATAATGAAAAACTCCTACTGAAAGTGTTTGTAAACCAAAAAAATCTGCAACACCAAAATCATTGACTGTTTCCATCAAAACTAATGCTAGTCCTGCAGCTATTCCAGGTAGGGCCATGGGTAAACCAATTTTAAAAAAACATTGATAGGGATTTTTACCAAGAGTTTTTGCAGCCTCTATATATCTTGCGGAGAAATTTATGATTGCAATCCTAGTTAGGATATAAACATATGGAAAAAAAGATAAAGAAATTATTAGCGAAGCCGCGATACTATTTCTTATTGAGAAACCATCATAAAACAAAAATTTGAGAGTTATAAAACCACCTGGCTCCAAAATTTCGGCATAAGTATATGCTGAAATATAGGCTGGAACTGCTAAAGGTAGTATTGCAAATATTTGTAGAAATTTTCGCCCCCAAAATTCGGTCATTGTATTTATCCATGCTAATGGCACACTAATGATTGTTGAAAAAATACTTACCATTACTATGAGTTTAGTAGACCCAATTAAATATCTATTAATGTAAAGCTCATTGGTTAAAAAAATTGCACTCAAACCATTTGTTATAACTAAGGCTATAGGGGTAAGTAGTAAGAAGCTAATTAATAAAAAGAAAAATAATTTAAATAAATTTACTGTCATAAAATAATATAAAAAACACAGCCTAGTAACAATAGAGCCATGACTCTGTTAAAATAAATAATTTTTCTTTTATCATTAAGATATTTCCTAAATGAGTGTCCAATAGCAGCCCAAACTAAAGCACTAGTTGATGTTGAAATCATAAAACAAATAAAAATTAAAATAAATTCCTCTAAAAATGAGAATTTATTTTGAATAAATATTGCAGAACTAGACATAGAAATACTTACAGCTTTAGGGTTTATTAATTGAAAAAAATAAATATCTCTAAATTTAAATCTTCTTTTGTTATTGTTTTCTGAAAATTTGGTTGAAATAAAGATTTTATAAGCAAGATAAGTTAAGAAGATTGTGGCTACTATTTTTATAAATAACTTGAAATTAGGGTAGCTATCATAAATCTCCCCTATTCCTAATAAGCAAAGACTCAAAACTGATAAGAAACCAAAGAAGACACCAAACATAAGGGGAATTGTTGCTTTAAAACCATAATTAACAGCGTTTGTTGAAAGAATTATATTATTAGGTCCGGGTGTAATGGCAGCAGTCATTGCAAAAGTGAGTATGGGAGCCATAAAGTAAATGTATTCCAAAGTATCGAGATATTATTCTTAAATTTAAATAAATATACAATTAGTTATCAATTTGCCTAATTTGTCTTAATAATATAAGTAAATAAGATTATTTTAAGGCGTTGTGGCGGAATGGTAGACGCGCCGGATTCAAAATCCGGTGAGGGTAACCTCGTGAGAGTTCGAGTCTCTCCAGCGCTACCAACAAAAAATAAAATTATGAAAAATATTAAAAATTTAACGGCCGTTTTCTCATTATTTTCTACAGGTATTACGATTGTAACAAATGGAACAAAAAGAAATCAATTTTTTGGTTGTACAGTCAATTCTTTCTCAAGCCTTTCTCTTGTTCCTCCAAAGTTTTTATTTTGTCTTGGAAATGAAAATTTAAATTTAAAAAGTTTTAAATTAAATAGTCCTTTAAATGTAAATTTTTTAGCTAAATCTCAACTTAATTTATCTAATAAATTTGCGGGATCATTAGAGAAAAGGTGGGTGAATACAAAATATAAAATTGCAAATAATAAGGTTCCTTTCTTTCCGGAGTCTTTGGGGCTATTAGAGGCAAAAGTTGAAAAAAAAGTCATATCAGGCGATCATACAATAATCATATGTTTAATAACAAACTGCATAAAACTAAACACCAAAAAACCCCTTATTTATTATAAGAGCAAATATCACACCGTTTAATTTTTTCTATGAAATATATAAATAGTAGTTTTGAAGAAATTAATATCGATGAAAAGCTGTGTTTAACAATAGGTAACTTTGATGGTATTCACAAAGGCCACAGAGAGATAATAAAAAACTTAATACAAAAAACTAAAATATCAAAATTCAAATCTGCTATTTTATCATTCACTCCACATCCAAAAATTTATTTTAAAAAACAAAATAATTTTATGATTAATTCTCAATTAAAAAAAAAAGAGATTTTAGAGAGCTTAGGTTTAGACTATTTAATTGACTTACATTTTAATAAAAAATTTACTGAACTAAATCATTTAGAATTCGAAGATAAAATTTTATTAGGAAAACTTAATGCCAAAAAAATTTTAATAGGAAGAGACTTCCAGTATGGGAATCAAAGAAAAGGAAACATAGAGACATTAAAAATATTTTGTGAGAAAAATAATATTCAACTAAACGAAATTGATCTCATTGTCGATGAGCAAAATAATAACAAAATTTCTTCAAGTAAAATAAGAGAAAATCTTAATTTAGGAAATATTGAATTAGCAAATAAAGATTTGAAAAGAAAATTTAGTATTTCTGGTAAAGTAATTAAAGGCGATCAGAGAGGTCGTTCAATTGGTATTCCCACAGCCAATATTGAGTACCCTCTCAATACAATTATTATTCCATATGGTGTCTATGCTGTAGAGACCACAATTGATGAAAATACCTATTTTGGTATTGTTAATTTTGGTATAAGACCAACCTTTAATAAAGAAAAGCCAATTGTTGAGGCTTATTTGTTTGATTTTGACAATAATATTTATGATAAAAATATAGAATTATTTTTTTATAAACAAATTCGACAAGAGAAAAAATTTAATGGTATAAAAGAATTATTAAATCAAATCAATTTAGATATCGCTGAAGCAAAAAAAATATTAAATTATGGAAATTAAAGACTCTATTACTCTTCCAAAGACTGGATTTTCTATGAAAGCTGACTTGCCTAAAAAAGAGCCAGGAATTCTAGATGAATGGCTTAAAAATGACATATATAAAAAATTAAGAGAACAATCCAATTCTAAAGAAAAATTTATTCTTCACGACGGACCTCCTTATGCAAATGGTCATCTTCATATGGGTCATGCCCTTAATAAAATTTTAAAAGATATAATTGTAAAATATCAACAACTTCTTAATAAAAACTCTATTTATGTCCCAGGATGGGATTGCCACGGACTACCTATTGAATGGAAAATAGAGGAGGAATACAGAGCTAAAAAGAAAAATAAAGACGATGTACCTGTGATTGAATTCAGAAAACAGTGTAGAGATTTTGCTAATAAGTGGATATCTATTCAAAAAAAAGAATTCCAAAGATTGGGAGTAATTGGCGATTGGGATAACCCATACACAACTATGCATTTTCATGCAGAAGCACAAATAGTAAGAGAATTAGGAAAGTTTCTCAAAAATGGTGGTATTTATAAAGGACACAGACCAGTTCTATGGTCAGTTATAGAAAAAACAGCACTTGCAGATGCAGAGGTTGAATATCATGATCATAAATCAACAACAATATATGCTTGTTTTCCAATTTCAAAAACTGATAACGATAAATTAATAGAGCACTCTATAGTTATTTGGACAACTACTCCTTGGACAATACCAGGGAATAGAGCTCTGGCAGTTCATAACGAAATTGAATACAAATCTTTAAATTTAAAAATAAATGATGGAAACAAGAACGTTATTATAGCTAGCGATTTGGTTGAGTCATTTGTTAAAGAAAATAAAATTGAAAAATACGAAGTTAATTTTTCTATTGAAGGTCATGAATTAACAAATACTTTTTGTAAACACACTTTATACGACTCTGGATATAATTTTGAAGTTCCTATTCTTCATGGTGATTTTGTAACTACTGAACAAGGCACAGGCATTGTTCATATATGTCCAGTACATGGGATGGATGATTTTATTTTGGGTAAACAACATAATTTAGAATTACCCATGACAATAAATGAAAGTGGAATATATTATGATCATATTCCTGTATTTAATGGCCAACACATTTTCAAAGTTGATCAAAATGTTTGTGATGAAATTAAAAAAAACAATAACCTTATATCACAAGGTATTTTAGTTCATAGCTATCCTCATTCTTGGAGATCTAAAGCTCCTTTGGTATATAAAAATACATCACAATGGTTTATCTCAATGGACACAAACGATTTGAGAACAAAAGCACTTAAAGCTATTGATGAAACTGATTTTTTCCCAAAACAAGGACAAAAAAGATTAAGAAGTATGATACAGGACCGTCCAGATTGGTGCGTGTCGAGACAAAGAGTTTGGGGGGTGCCTTTACCAATATTTGTCAATAAAAAAACAGGTGAACCTCTACGCGATCAAAATATTATTGAAAAAATTGCGAAGATTTATGAATTAGAGGGAGGCGATGCCTGGTTTAATTCCGAACCCTCAAGATTTTTATCACCTGAATATGACCCAAATGATTTTGAACAAGTAAAAGATGTCGTTGAAGTTTGGTTTGATAGTGGTTCAACTCATTCTTATGTATTAGAGGCTAGAGAAGATCTTCACTGGCCAGCATCGATGTATTTAGAGGGCTCAGACCAACATAGAGGCTGGTTTCACTCCTCATTACTTGAGTCTTGCGGAACAAGAGATAAAGCACCTTTTGAAAGTATTTTATCACATGGTTTTGTTGTGGATGGTAAAGGTAGAAAAATGTCTAAGTCAGTCGGAAACGTTATTTCTCCAGATGAAATAATCAATAAATACGGCGCAGATATATTGCGTATTTGGGTTGTTGCATCAGATTATTCTGAGGATTTAAAAATTGATAATAAGATTATCAACTACCAAATAGACTCTTACAGAAAAATAAGAAACACATTAAGATTCCTTTTAGGAAATCTTTATAACTTCAATAAACAAAATTTAGTTGACCCAGAAGAAATGCCTGAATTAGAAAGGTATCTCTTAACGCGAATTTCAAGCCTTAATGAAAAACTTAAAGAATTAGTTTCAAAACATGATTACCATGCGATTTACACTGCTTTACTAAATTTCTGCACTCTTGAGCTATCAGCATTTTATTTTGATATTAGAAAGGACTCCTTATATTGTGATGATATAAAAAGTATAAAAAGAAGATCAACTTCAACATGTTTACATATAATATTTGAGTTTTTAACAAAATGGCTTTCACCCATAGTTTCATTTACATGTGAAGAAGCATGGAAGTCTAGGAGCTATAGTAACGAAGAAAGTATTTTATTACAAAATGTTAAAGATGATGAATTTACTTATAAGGATAATTCGCTTGAAAAAGTTTTTGAAGAACTAAAAAGAGTAAGAAAAAGTGTTACCTCCGCCTTAGAGCTAAAAAGAAATGAAAAATTAATTGGCTCAAGCCTTCAAGCCAAAGTAATTTTATTTTTATCTAAAGATATACAAAAAATAATTGCAGATTTAGATTTGGCTGAGATGTGTATTGTCAGCAATGTTGAAACACACGATATTTCAAATAGGTCAAAAGAATCAATCAGTATTGAAGATGAGGAAATATATGTTGATATAAAATTAGCTGATGGAAAAAAATGCGAGCGATGCTGGGCTGTGTTGCAAGAAGTATCATCTAGTAAAAATAATTTATGCAATCGATGTGATGATGTTTGGAAAACTTTTCAAAAATAAGTTTAACTTAAATTTATTTTTTTTATTTTTATTCCTTGTTACTTTGGACCAAATCACTAAGGCTTTAGTTATCAATTTCTTTGATCTTTATGAGTCAGTGTCTTTATTCCCAATTATAAATTTAACATTTGTTGTAAATTACGGTTTTGCATTTGGACTATTGAATAATCCATCTCTTAATCAAATAGTAGTTTCAATAGTAATATTACTAATTATTTCATATTTTTTATATTTACTCATAAAAACACAAGATAAGGTTTTTCAATTTACTTTGACCTTAATTTTGTCTGGTGCATTGGGCAATTTTATAGACCGAATATTTAGGGGTTTTGTTATTGACTTTATTGACATATACATAGGGGAATACCACTGGCCAGCATTTAATATTGCTGATAGCTGTATTACTGTTGGCTTTGTTATTTTGATGATGAATATCTTGTTTTTGAATAAAAAATTATGAAAAGTATATTTTTAGTCTTATTAGTCCTTTTGGTATCTTGCCAAAGAGAAATAAGAAACGAAGTTGGTGTTGGATATAATAAAGAGCTTATTATACCTCCAACAAATGATTTACCCCTGCCAAATAGTGGAGATGAAAACACAACGAATTCTGAAATCTCAAATAATCCAGTGATAGAGTCAATACTTAACCAGACAAATGCCAATGAAGCAAATCCAAATATTATTGAACAAATTGATAATGGAAACGAGATTATAATAGAGGAAAACGATACTGAAGAGGAAGAGGGAAATTTTTTCCAGAGGCTTTTTAAGGGTAAAAAAAAGTAGTTACAAGAATTTTTATTATTGAGTCAATTATTTCATGAAAATAAAAAATAATTCAAAAAATTTTAGATTTATTAAACAAACAAATATCAACTATTCAATTAATGAATTCTTTTCATTAGATATGTTTAATCCAATATTGCAAAAAAATTATTTTAATAATTATGATCTAAGTATATTTAAAAATAAAAAATTTAGAACTCACGTATTTGGAATGGGAGGGTCTTCATTAAGTACGAAATTACTATGCCAATTCTTAGATCCCTATTGCCTTGATAAAAATATTTTTATTTATGATAACCCCTCATTGGTTAAGATCGAAAACACTCTATTGGATTTAAATATTAATAAAAATGATAAATTTATATTCATTTCGAAATCAGGTAACACTATTGAGACTAAATATTTTCTAAATTTAGTAATAAAAATTTTCAAACAAAAAAAAATTTCAACGCTTATAAAAAAATTTATTTTTATTACAGAAAATAAAAATAATTACATGAGAAAATTTGCTCTAAAAAATAATATTCTATGTTTTGATCATGACCCAAATATAGGTGGAAGATTTAGTATATTTTCAATAACATCACTTCTCCCACTTTTATCGATAGGACATTCATTACCTTCAATCATAAAGTCATTTAATAAAGCAAAAAAAATATTTCAAAAAAATCATAGTAAACTATCAAAGTATATTAACTACTCTATTGCCCATGAAAAAAAATTTAACTTAAACATCCTTGTAGGCCTTAGTTATCACGATAAGGTAAATGCTATTAATGAGTGGTATAGGCAAATTTTTGCAGAAAGTTTAGGTAAAAATAAAAGAGCAAAAAATTATATATCTTCTTATGGCTCTATAGATCAGCATAGTCAATTTCAACTCTACATTGATGGCCCACATGATAAACATTTTTATTTTTTTAAAATTGAAAATAGAAATAAAACAATCATTTCCAATGCCAGTTTAATTAAAGGTTACAATTTAATGAGTACATTAGAGGAGGGTGCTATAAAAACCCTAATTCAAAAAAAATTTTTAGTTACACAGTTTTCAATTAAAGATGATTTTACTAGTTATTGTTATCTAATCTTCTTCTTAATTTTTGATATATATTTAAGGTCTAAATTTGAAAAAATTAATTTTCTTGATCAACCAGCTGTTGAAATTTTAAAGAAAAATACGAAAGCATAAATTGATAAATAATTTGATTAATTTTTTTGGTGCAAATTCCAAGTTACATTTATTAAAAATTTTTATAATTTTTGGATTAGCAGGCTCTCTTTCTGTTATTTTATCTGAACCATTACTTCAACTTGTATCAATAGAAAACTATATTACAAATAAATTTTTATATTGGTTAATTAGATTAATATTAATTTTTCCATTATATCAATTTGTACTAATTGGTGTTGCTTTTGTATTTGGAGAATTGAGATACTTTAAAAAATTTTTTATTAAATTTATTAATTATTTTAAAATTTATTAAGTTCTAAAAAAAAATAAATTTTTATTTTTGTATTGTTTTTTTAATATAAGATTTTCTAAATTAATTAAATTTGAACTTTCCAATATGATTAAGATATTTGATTGAATACTCATTAATATTTTTTTTTGAATTAATTCAAAACTATGATCATACGGAGGATCAATATAAATTACGTGGCACTTATTTAAAATATCTATTTTTTGTTCATAAGGATCAAAATTAGTTATTTCATAATTTATTTCATTAATTTCTTTTAGAAACTTTTCAATTTTATTAGTATAATTTTTTTCGATATCGTTAAATATTACTTTTTTAACACCTCTAGATAACGCTTCTATACCAATTGAACCTGTTCCTGCAAACAAATCACATAAAATAACCTCATTAAGGTCTATATTCAGATCATTATTATGTAATAATAAATTAAATATATCCTCTCTAATTCTTGTTAAGGTTGGTCTGTAATCGCTTTTAGATTCAACTAGAATTTTTCTCCCCTTATATTTACCGCTGATAACTCTCATTAACCTCCACTTCTTTGTATTCACCATAGGTTATAGATTTTAATAGGAAACGTCCGTATGAGATTCTTTTAAGCTTTTCTACCTTTAAATTGAATAATGTACAAATATTTCTGATTTCTCTATTTTTTCCTTCAGTAAGATTAAATCTCAGTACATGTTTGTTAGAATTAGAGTGAACTAATTTTACATTAGGTTTTTTATAAATTTCTTTTCCATAAATTTTTTTATTCATTGATTTAAGCTTATTTTGATCAAAAGCACCCATTACATTAACAAGATAAGATCTTTTAATATTTGATTTAGGAAGTTCCATATATCTTTTAAAAGAGGTCTCTTTTGTAAATAGTAATAAACCCTCAGAATTATAATCTAATCTACCAATATAGTGATACTGGTGATATTTCTTAGGAAGAAAGTCATAAACAATTTTTCTATCTTTTTCATCTTTTTTGGAAGTGATACAACCTCGCGGTTTATGAAATAGTATTATATTAAGTTTATTTGATTTAAGTTTTTCAATCTCAAAAATATCTTTATCAGTTACTGATATAAATGGTCTTGTCTCAATATTACCATTTAAAGTTACTTTTTTATTTTTTATTAAACTTTCTGCTTGGTTTCTCGAAATATTAAATTGAATTGATAATTTTTTACTAAACGTTATTTTTTGCATGATCTGTAAATAGCTTTATTATACTTTTATCAAACTCTGTTATTAAAAATTCAGGATGCCATTGAACACCCATACATAATGGGTGTTGATTATGATGAAAAGCTTCAATTAGATTATCAGGTGCATAAGCATCTACTATTAAATTTTGACCAATTTTATTAATACCCTGATGATGAGCACTATTTACAAAAATTTTTTGACTATTTTTAAATATCTTAAGATTAGATTCATCACTTAAAACTATCTCATGACTAGTCTCATCTCTTGGATTGGGTTGTTCGTGTTCAATAAATGACTCAATATCTTGGATTAAGCTACCACCAAAAAATACATTAAGAAGTTGGCAACCTCCACATATTCCCAAAATAGGTTTATTAGAGGGAAAATATTTTTCTAATATTTCAAATTCAAATTTTGTCCGATCTCTAATGGTTTGAATTTTATCTGACTGAATATTTTCACCGTAATATTTTGGATCAATATCAAAGTCCCCTCCCGAGATGAGTAATCCATCTAAAAAATCTATATTTTCTATACTTTCTGTTATAGGTAGTATTATTGGTGTACATCCAAACTTATATAAACAGTCTGAATAATGGCGTCTTAAAGCAAACCAAGGATATTTAGAATATGTGTTTTCTTTTTCCTTATAATCAGTTGTAATACCAATGACTGGGGATCTATTCACAATGAACAACCTAACAAATTTTATACGTATTGTACTTAGTCAAAGTAAATTAGCTATGGAAAAAGGTGAGATTCCTATCGCATCGGTAATAGTTAACCCGTTCGATGAGAGAATTATTGCCAGATCTTTCAATCAAGAAATTGCATCAAATGATCCAACAGCACATGCAGAGATTTTATGTATAAGAAAGGCATGTAAAAAATTAAATCAGAAGAGATTAGATGGTCTCATAATGATATCTTATTTAGAGCCATGTAATATGTGTAAAGAGGTTATAAAGTCCTCAAGGTTATCTGAGGTTTATTATTTATTTAAAAATGAAAATCCCAGTAGAAAAACTATATCGAAGGTGAAGTATAAATTAATTAAAAATAATGAAGAAAATTTAATAAAAAAATTTTTTAAGAATAAGAGAATTAAATATTAGCACCAATATCAGATCTGTAATATTTTTCTGGCCAGTCGATAATATCTGCTATTTCATATACTTTATTTCTACATTCAATATAATTATCTCCAAGTACAACGATTGATAGAACTCTACCTCCACTAGAAAAGACTTTGTTGTTAATTAATTTAGTTGCCGCATGAAAAATATAAAATTCATCATTATTTTTTAATTCACTCAAATTTCTGATTTCAGTATTTTTAGGGTAATCCCCTGGATATCCTTTCGTTGCTAAAATTAAACAAATTGATTTTTTATTTTCAAACAATTCAATATTTGCATATTTTAAATTTTTTGTTGCAGTTGAATGAAGTAAAGATAAAAAATCCGACTTTATCCTAAGAGAAATACTTTGAATTTCAGGATCTCCAAATCTAGTATTGTATTCTAGTAAATATGGGTGATTGTGTTCATTGACGATTATCCCAAAAAATATAACACCTTGAAATGCTATGTTGTCATGCTTTAAACCCTCTATAGTTTTTTTTACTATTTGATCCTGAATTATCATATCAAGATTATTATCTAAAATAGGGGCAGGGCTGATAGTACCCATTCCTCCAGTATTTGGTCCAGTATCATTATTTCCAACTCTTTTATAGTCTTGGGCGGAACCAATATTTAAATATTCATTACCATCAGTAATTGTAAAAAAACTCAATTCTTTTCCCTCAATGAATTCTTCAATAACAACTTTATTATTTTCTTGATTAAATTCTTTTTTTATAAAAATCCTTTCACAAGCCTCTATTGCTTCATTTGTATTTGTGCATACAAATACTCCCTTACCAGCAGCTAATCCATCATATTTTACAACTATGGGCTCATTAAAACTTTCGAGATAGTTTTTTGCTTCATCAAAATCAACAAATGTTTCAGACTTTGCAGTTGGGATATTGTGAGATTGACAAAATTCTTTCATGAACTCCTTGGAAGACTCAAGTTTTGCGCCCTCAGAGTCAGGCCCAAAAACATTTAAACCCTTATTTCTAAGTTCTCCTGCAAGATTTTCTGATAAATAGTTTTCCGGACCTACAACAACTAGGTCTGGATTAATTTTAATACATTCCTCAACAATATCTTCTTTTGATGATATATCTTTACACTCTGCAATTTGGCTAATTCCATAATTCCCAGGAAAACAAAATACTTTTTCACAAAGATAGGATTTGTGAAGAATTCTACACAAAGCATGTTCTCGGGCGCCTGATCCTACAACTATGACATTCATTTATATAACATAATAAAGTATATTTATTTTGTGAATAATATTCCTGAGTACACTGTATCACAACTGAATAAGTCAATAAAAGATTTATTGGAGGAAAACTATTCTTATTTAAAGTTAGTTGGAGAGACAGGATCAATAACTATAGCTAGTTCTGGACACGTATATTTTTCAATTAAAGAAAATGACGAGGTCATATCTTGCATATGCTGGAAAGGAAGCTATGAAAATTTGCAAGTTCAAATTGAAGAGGGAACTGAATACAGTTTTTATGGTAGAATAACATCTTATTCTAAATTTGGGAGATCTGTTTACCAACTCATTATTGATCAGGTTGAGTATAGTGGCACAGGATCAATACTAAAGCTTATTGAAGACAGGAAAAAAGAATTATCTTTACTGGGTTTGTTTGATGATTATAAGAAAAAAAAATTACCTAAGTATCCAAAATCTATTGGTGTGTTAACGTCACCATCTGGTTCAGTAATTCATGATATAATTCATAGAATTTCTGAAAGATTTCCAGTTACTCAAATAAAGGTTTTCCCTATTTCTGTTCAAGGTAAAAATTCTCATAATGAAATTATAGATTTTTTAGATCTTATTGAAAATCATGACTCAAAAGACTTTTTAAAGCCAGATTTAATCATATTTGCTAGAGGTGGAGGTTCTTTAGAAGAGTTAATGCCTTTTAACGAACCTGATTTAATAAAAAGAGTATTTAAATTAAAAATTCCTAATATTTCAGCTATTGGTCATGATACTGACTATACCTTATTAGATTATGTCTCAGATTTGCGTGCACCAACACCTACTGCAGCAGCTGAAATTGCAGTTCCCGATAAAAATTATTTAATAAATCAAATTCAGGATTTACAAGTAAAACTAAATCAATCTATCGAACAAAAATATTTATCAATAGAACAACTATTATTGAAATTTAAAAATTCAGTAAATTATTTTTCAAATTCTATCAAAGATGTTGAGAACAAATTAAGTAAAATAAATAGTGAGAACTTAAAGATAGTTAATAATACCTTTTATGATAAATCAAATTTCTTAAATGATATATTGATTAGATTGCAAGAAAATAGCCCAAAACAAAAAATATTAGAAATACAAAGCAAGGTTGGATACATTAATAATAATAACAAAACTTTAATTTTAAATAAATTCAAGATTTTTTCTCAAAAATTATATTTACTAAATAAGATACTTAATACCTCTTCAATAGAAAAAAACTTAAAAAAAGGGTATGCAATATTGAAATCAGAAAATCAAATTATTAAAAGTATACAAACTTTAAAAAAATTAAATAATTTTGACGTTACTTTGAAAGATGGAGTAATGAGTATCAAAAAAAAATTATAATTTCCATCTTTTATGTACCCATAGCCATTGTGATGGAGAGTGTGTAATCCATTTTTCAAAATATTTTTTGTGAATCATCTCAACTAGGCCTTTTACATCATAATTTTTATATTCTTCATAACATAAAGGTTTTTCAAATATTATTTTAAATTTGTTATTTTGATTTCTGATGGAGTATACTGGACATATCATTGTTTTGTATCTGATTGCCAAATTAGCAAAACCATCTGTTGCAAGTGCTTTCTTTCCAAAAAAATCTATTTCCAAGCCACTACTATCTCTTTGGTCAATTAGAAGAGCTAAGTCTTCATTTTGTTTAAGGGCTTTAATCATGGATTTAGCACTCTCAGAGCCTTTTTTATAAAAAAAAGCATTATTTTCTTTTCTATTTTTCTGAATGTAGTTATCGATCTTCTCATTATTTGCGTGTCTATATACTGAATGTAATGTAAAACCATGACGTAAAATAAAATTTCTTGTTAGCTCCCAGTTCCCAATATGAGCTGATATAAAGATTTTAGGGCCTTTGTGAGATTTTATCTCGTCCATAATATGGATGTTATCAAAATCTATATTTTTCCAATCAAATTTATTTAAGTTAAAAAATTCAAAAAAAACTTTACCTGTCTCTTTTAAATTTTCTTTTATTAATCTTGAACTCTTTTCATCATTAAGGTTTAATACTTTCAAATTATTTTTTATAATTTGCTCGTATTTTGTAAATTTTCCAAAAAAACTAACTAAAATTCCTCCAACATTTGAGGCAAAATTAAAACTAAATAATCCTAATATATTTTTTAGTGTAATAAAAATTACAAACTCAATATAATTTCTAAAAACTTTAAATATATTTTTCAATTTCCGTAGTAAATCCTAGATTGTTATCAGATACTATTTCTCCATGTATTATTCCAACAGAGCTTTTAAATTCATCAGGTATCCTTACATGATCTTTCTCTGTTGTTATTAAAAAAGCATCATTTTTATTTGCTTGATCAAGTAATAAAAATATATCATCGACTGTATATTGATGATGATCAGGAAACTCTTTTGTTAATACTAAATTTAAATTTTCAGTTTTTAATTGGTCAAAAAATTTTTTATTAAAGCCCAGCCCTGCAAAAGCAATTAATTTTTTTTCTTTAAATTCTGGGTTGATTTCTATTTTATATTTCAAAATATGCTTGAAGTGACTATCATTTAAATCATTACATACTTCTGTATTAATTAAAAAAAATATTTGTGATTTTCTAATTGCATTTTTTACTGACTCTCTTAGTGGTCCAGATGGAACCAAAAGTCTATTACCAAATGATTGGATAGAGTCATAAACATAAATCGATATATTTTTATATACATTGTAAGATTGAAGAGCATCGTCTAGAACAAGTATATTTGCACCATCTTCCTTTGCTGAAATCATTGCGTGAAATTTATTTTTACTAACCCAAGTTGGAAAATAATTTGACATCATTAAAGCCTCATCTCCTACAAAATTAAAGTCCATATGAGGTTTTACTTTTATAACTTCATCTACTGTAGTAGACCCACCATAACCTCTTGAGATAATATGAGGTATGTATCCCATCTTCTTTAATTCTCTACAGATGTACAATACTGAGGGTGTCTTGCCTGAACCACCAATTATAGCACTTCCAACTGCTATAACTGGTAAGTCAATTTTTTGAACTTTTGATAGTTTTCTTTTGATTAAATTTCCTACTGACCAAATTATTGAAAAAGGAGAGAGAAGAAGTGCATTTAAAGAAATTGTTTTTTGATACCAAAATTTTGGAGCTTTTAACATTTATCAATCATCTCAGTAATATTTTTTAAACTATTTTTATTATTATTAAAAAAATTTTCAATTTCCTTAACATGATGAAAGTCCTCTTTTATTTGTCTGTTAATTTCATTGCTTATATCTTCTAAATTATCACTATTCATTGTTTTGCAAAGGTTAAGTTTTTCGAGATCAAGATAAATTTCCTCAAAATTTTTATTAAAATTTCCTGAAAGCACAAAGCAACCTCTTGAAATAGGTTCCAGAGGATTTTGTCCACCATGTTTAATTAAAGAACCACCCATAAATACTATTTTTGAGCGCTCAAAAATTGACATAATATCTCCAAATTTATTATGCACTGTGATTTTTTCTAAATTTTCAGAAATAATTTTTTCACTTAAATTATTAGAGAATTGAATGTGACGCGGTATAATAACTATTTCAAATATTTCACTTAAATTTAATCTTTTTATTATATTTATAACTTTATCATATTCATTTAAGTGGACACTTGCGAAACAAACGATCTTTCTTTTTGAGTCTGGTATATTTGGATTAATATTAAATTTTAAGTTCCCAAAAAAATAAATTTTTTTGCAAAATAAATTATTTATGTTCACCTGATCCTTTTTACTTTGCGCAAAAATTAAATCGTATTGTTCTCCAATTATTTTACTTAAATTTTGATATTTTGACCATCTGACATAACTTTTATCTGATACTCTGCCATTAACTAAGATATTTTTTAAATTTTTCTTTTTTGAAATCGTTAGCCAATTAGGCCAAATTTCTGAGTCAATCCATAAAATTTTTTTAAAATTTGTTTTTGATAAGAAAATATTTACATTCCAAAAAAAATCTAAAGGAAGAAATATACTAATAAGGTTGGGGTATAATTTTCTCGATAATTCAAAAGATGACAATGTAGAACATGATAAAACAATTTTTTTATTATTGAGCCTATCCACTAAGAATTTAATTGAATTTAATTCACCTATGCTAGCAAAATGAATTAAAAAATCACTTTGTCTGATTTGTGTGTAATTTTGGTTTGCAAATATTTTTTGTTTATATGAAAAAAAATTTTCTTTTTTATTTAATATTCTAATTAAACCAATGATTAAAATCACTGGAAAAAATATTAGTTGTAATAATCTATAGCTAAAAATGAGCATCAATTATTTTTAAATTTTTATTCAAATTATCTTTTATGTATGTATTAAATGAATTTTCTTCAAACTGACTTGGGTTTATTATCTCTTCACCCCAAAAAAAAATACCTTTACTAAAAGGTAATGGTATTTTTAATTTATCCCAATTATTAAGGCGAAAAAAACGATTGGTTTTAAAAGTTAGTAGAGCGATCTTTAAGTCAAACTTTTTAGCTAATTTGTAAATATTGGTGTTAATTTCATAAGGTGGTCCATGAGGTGCATCTGGTGTGATATAAATGCACTCTCCTTTTTCTACAGCTAAAGTGATTTCTTTTATAAGAGCGGTCGGTTTATCTTTTTCACGTAAAAGAGGATCTAAACCAAATTTTCTTTGAACTAAAGTACTTATTTGACCATCTCTGTGAGATGTTGCAACGGGTCTTAATTTTGGTTTAAATTTCCAACTAAATGTAGAACCCATAAGTTGGTTATGCCAAATAAGTATAATGATTGATTTATTATCTTGTAATTGTTTTTCTATGACTTCTTCATTTACACCTGACCAATTACTTGTTTTTTTTATAAGTGATAATGACAGATAAATTAAATTTACAAAAATAATCTTAAAGAATTTATTCTTAGATAATTTTTTAAGCATTTTTTTTAATCTGTCGTTGATAAAGATTATAATAATGTTTTTTCTTTGCCATTAAGGTTTTATGAGTTCCCTTCTCAACAACCTCACCATTTTCTAAATAGTAAATTTCATCAAAATTTTTTATTGTGCTTAATCTATGTGCAACTACGATCATTGTAATTTTAGGCAAATGATACAAATTATTGAATAACTTAGACTCTGTTTTAAGATCTAAATTTGATGTTGGTTCATCTAATAAAACAACTGGACTTTTTTGAGCAAGAGCTCTCGCTATTGAAATTCTTTGCCTTTGCCCCCCAGACAATTTAATTCCATTTTCTCCAATTTTAGTATCCAATTTTAAAGGTAGCTTGTTTGCAAAATCATTTACACATGCAATATTAGCAAAATGATTTATATTTGATTGATTGTGACCAGAGTTATATTTTATATTTTCTGATATAGTACCATCAAATAAAACTGTATCTTGGCTAACTAGGCTAAATATATTTCTAAGACTATTTAATTTTAATTTTTTTATATCAATTTCATTTATTGTTATATCACCTTTATTGATATCAAATAATCTCAAAAATAAAGCCATAAGTGTTGATTTACCTCCTCCAGAGGGTCCCACAAATGCAACTTTTTTTCCTGATTTAAGCTTAAAATTTACTCGGTTAATTATATTTTTATTTGTATTTTCGTATTTAAAAAAAACATCTTTAAAACTCAAAGTCTTGAAATTTTTTATTACCTTAGATCCTCCAATTGTTTCGTTTTTAAAATCTATAAATTCAAATATTCTAGAGGCAGCACCAAGACCGCTTTGAAGTAAAACATTAACATTTATTAGGTTTTTAAGTGGTGCATAAGCTAACATTAGACTTACTAAAAAACTCATCAATTGCCCAGCTGTCATATTTTCGTTAATTACAAAAATACCCCCACCAAATATTGCTAAACCAGCCGCCATTGAACCCAATGTTTCCGTAAAAGGTCTGGATCTAGCAGTAATTTTTTCCTGTTTAAAATTTAATTCTCTAGCTTGCTCAATTTCTTTATTAACTCTTTTAATTTCAAAATTTTCTGCATTGAAAGATTTTACATTTTTGATTCCTCTAAAGACCTCTTCTAAATTTGAAGCTAAAGTTCCAACTTGTTCTTGTAAGTTTTTTGTGACTCTTCTAATTTTTTTACCTAAAACTCTTATTGGAATAATAGCTAATGGAAAAATCACTATAGAAATGCATGCTAATTTCCAATTTTGATAAAACATATTTCCTATTAATACAGTCAAGGTTAAAGAATCTTTTATTAATGCAGTATATGTGTTGGCCATTGCCCCACTTAGATAATAAGTATCTGTAGTTATTCTCGTAATTAATGATCCTATTTTATTTTTAACAAAAAACCCATAATGCACATTTATAATATTTTTAAAAACATCACGTCTGAGTTTTTCAATAATCCTATGACTCATAAATTGTAAAGAAGTAATTTGTATATAAGTTACTAACCCTTTTATTATCCCAGTAATTAAAATAGCAATGGGTATAAAATATAAATAAAATCTATCAGCATTAATCAAAACATTGTCAAGAGCTGGTTTAACCAACCATGCATGAAAACCTGTGCATAGAGCAGCAATAATCATACATAAAATAGCAATAAACATTCTTAATTTAAAATTTAGAAATAACTTAGAAATTCTTATAAAATGCTCTTTAGACTCAGACATTAAGGTGACTTCCAATTATTATACTCAAAAGTATGCTGATACCGTAATAGTTATTGCGACTAAAATATGAGCCAGCCTTTTCAGGTATATTTTTCCACATAAAATTAAGATCTATAATGTTTATTAAGAAAATTGTTGTTAATAAGAAATAGTATAAAAAACTGAAATTCAAGCCACTTCCAAAAAATGCTAATAAAAAATATTTAAAAGAAATCATTAAATTTAAAATGATCATTCTTCCAGCTCCAAAAAATAATGTGCTAGAGTATAATTTTAATTCTTTGTCTTCTTTTTCATCCTGAGTTGCATAAACAGTATCATAAGTAAGTGTCCAAAAAACTAGTGACAAATATAAAATGAGAACAGATGAAAAGGGTACGTTTGAGCCAATTGCCACCCAGCCAATAAAACAGCCCCAATTATAAGTCAAAGCTAAAATTAATTGGGGTAAGAAAAAAAATCTTTTTGCTAAAGGGTATAAAATTATTAAAGGAGTGATAACAAGCCCTAATACAATAGCTTCATAATTTAATTGTAATAAAATTATTAAACCTATTATTAAAAGAAAAAATAATAGTATGAGTGAATTCTTTAAACTTATTTGTGATGACGCTAAAGCTCTATTTTGTGTTCTACTAACTTTCCTATCAATGTCTTTATCAATAAAATCATTTACTATGCACCCAGCAGATCTCATGACCATTGAACCAATAAAAAAAATAATAAACAAAATTAAAATATTATTTGACGAACCATTTGTTGAGGATGCTAAAATGAAACTAATTGGGTAAAAAAGTAGAAGAAAACCAATAGGTTTATCTAATCTAACTAAAAGAATGTATGGGTGTGTGAAAGGTGGAAATAATTTAAAAATTAAATTATTCTTATAATTGTTATTCATGAAGAGAGTTTATTTTAATTCAATTATAAAGCAGGGTAGCACTTATGAGCTAGAAAAAAAGTATTATATCCATCTTGTAAAAGTTATAAGGCTTAAAATAGGAGATGAGATCTCTTTGTTTAACAATATTTCTGGTGAATGGAAGTGCGAAATAATTGATATAAAAAAAAATTTTTTAAAAGCGAAATCGATATGTCAAATCTCAGCACCTCGAGTAGAAACTTTGATAGACTTGATGTTTTCTCCCATTAAATACCAAAACAGTGAATCAATAATAAGACAATCAACTGAGATGGGTGTGAGGTGTCTATTTCCAACATCATTTAATAGGACTATAAACACAAAGATTAATCTAGATAAGTTTAATACATATGCAGTAGGTGCTGCTCAACAAAGTGGAAGATTATCAATACCAAACATAGACAAGTTAATTCATCTTAAAGATAGATCTAATATAGTGTCTGGTAAAACAGTGCTGATGTTCGATGAAAATCTCAAAGGAATTCATCTATCACAAGCTAAAATTAAACCAAATAGTGAAATTTTAGTTGTTATAGGACCTGAAGGAGGTTTTGAGGAAGAGGAAAGAGCATTTATTTCAGATAGCTCAAAAAATTTCTTTAATGTGAGTCTAGGACCAAACATTTTGAAAGCTGATACAGCAGTAATTGCCGCACTTAGTTTAACATTTCACTATTTTTCATAATTATAGCGGGTTTAAGCGACATCCTGTCAATATACTGTACAAAAAAGATTACTAATATGTTTTAGATGAAGTCAATATTTTCAGTATTTTTTTTTCTTGTATCTTTTAAGGCGTTTGGAAAACAAGCCACTGACTGGCAGTTAAGTTTTCAAAATCCTGCCACAGATTTGATGGGCAGTGTTGTTGGACTCCATAACATAATTTTGATTGTTATGACTCTAGTTACTTTATTTGTCTTATTTCTTCTTTTCTATGTCTCTTTTCGTTTTAGTGCAAAAAGAAACCCAATTCCATCAACAACAACTCATAATACAGTTGTTGAAGTTTTATGGACTGCAATACCAATTGTAATACTTGTAGTACTTGCGATACCATCTTTTAAGCTTTTATATCAACAAGAAAAAAGCGAAAACTATGATATGACCGTTAAAGTTATTGGTCATCAGTGGTATTGGGAATACGAATATCCCGATCATGGTGACTTTTATTTTGAAAGTTACATGATTCAAGATGAAGACCTTCAAGAGGGAGACCTAAGGCTCTTGACAGTTGATAATCCTCTTGTAATTCCTGCCAATAAAAATATTCAAATACTAATAACCGCCGGAGATGTTTTGCATAGCTGGGCCGTTCCCTCAATGGGATTAAAAACTGATGCTGTTCCTGGAAGACTCAATGAAACGTGGGTCAATGTTAAAGAACCAGGAATATACAGAGGACAATGCTCCGAAATATGTGGTACTGGTCATGGATTTATGCCAGTTGTTGTAAAAGTATTACCTGAAAGCGAATTTATTGCATGGGCAAATGAAGCCAAAAATAATTACGCAATCAATGAAGATATTAAAACTAACGAAACAAATGAGGAAATCATTATTTCACAAAATAATTTAATAAAATTAGAGGAGAATAATTTATGAGTTCAGATTCATTAGCAATGGATGATCATCACGATCATAAGCCAGGTTTTTTCACAAGATGGTTTTTTTCCACAAACCATAAAGATATTGGAACATTATACTTAATTTATGCAATTGTTGCTGGTGTAGTAGGTGGTGCCCTTTCAGTTATAATGAGAATGGAATTATCTGAACCTGGTATGCAGTTTGTGGCAGATGGACAAATGTGGAATGTAATTATCTCAGCTCATGGATTACTAATGATCTTTTTTGTAGTAATGCCTGCATTGATAGGGGGCTTTGGAAATTGGTTTATTCCACTAATGATTGGTGCACCTGACATGGCTTTCCCAAGATTGAATAATATTAGTTTTTGGTTATTGGTTCCTGCATTATTTTTAATAGCAGGTTCGATGTTTGTTGGGAGCGGTGCTGGAACTGGTTGGACTATTTACCCACCTTTAAGTTCGATTACAGGGCACAGCAGTCCTGCTGTAGATATGGCCATTTTTTCACTACATTTAGCAGGTGCTTCATCAATACTTGGTGCCGTCAACTTTATTACAACTATTTTGAATATGAGAGCACCAGGGATGACGATTCATAAAATGCCTCTTTTTGTTTGGGCAATGTTAGTTACAGCTTTCCTTCTTTTACTTGCTGTTCCAGTTCTAGGTGGAGCTATTACAATGCTTTTAACAGATAGAAACTTTGGAACAACTTTTTTTGATCCTGCCGGTGGAGGGGACCCCGTTCTATTCCAGCATTTATTCTGGTTTTTTGGTCACCCAGAGGTTTACATTATGATTTTGCCAGCTTTCGGTATCGTCTCACATATTGTATCTACTTTTTCAAAAAAACCTGTATTTGGATATTTAGGTATGGCCTATGCAATGGTTGCTATTGGATTTATCGGTTTTGTTGTTTGGGCTCATCATATGTACACAGTAGGATTTAGTGCAAATGTCAGAGCTTATTTTATGCTTGCTACAATTGTCATAGCTGTACCCACAGGTGTTAAGATTTTTAGTTGGATCGCTACGATGTGGGGCGGATCTATAACATTTACGACTCCTATGTTATTTGCTTTAGGATTTATTTTTCTTTTCACTCTAGGTGGAGTAACAGGTGTAATTTTAGCGAACGCAGGTATTGATGTCGTTTTACATGATACATACTACGTTGTTGCCCATTTCCATTACGTATTAAGTATGGGAGCGGTGTTTGGAATTTTTGCCGGAATTTATTATTGGTTTGGTAAAATGAGTGGAAAAAATTACTCTGAGTTTTTTGGTAAGTTACATTTTTGGTTATTCTTTTTAGGCGTTAACTTAACCTTCTTTCCACAACACTTTTTAGGATTAGCAGGTATGCCTAGACGTATTCCAGATTATCCAGATGCTTATGCTGGGTGGAATATCATATCCTCAATTGGGTCCTATATATCCTTTGCTTCATTTATTCTTTTTATTTTCATAATAATTTACGCATTATTTAAAGGCAAAAAAGCAGAAGCAAATCCATGGGGTGAGGGTGCAAAAACACTTGAGTGGACATTACCGTCTCCTCCACCTTATCACCAGTTTGATACATTACCCGAAGTAAAAAATTAATTTGTGTTAGAAAAAAAGCATCATCAAACTTTTGTACAGTCAGAACAAAACCTGTTCTTTTTGCAAGCTGTTAATTTTTTAAAACAACTTTATGTACTAATTAAACCTGGTGTAATCTCCCTTGTAATATTTACGGCTTTATGTGCGATGCTATTAGCCCCATCTGATAAAAGTTTATTTATAAAAGGAATGGCTCTTACCCTTATAGCAATGGGAGCATCTGGTTCAGCTATTTTAAACATGTGGTTTGATCGAATAATTGATTCTAAAATGGATAGAACAAAGTTTAGACCTATTCCTTCAGGAAATATTTCAGCAAATACAGCTCTTGGGATTGGATTAATTTTTTCTTTTTTTTCTGTAGTGGGTTTATTTTTCTTTGGAAATATCAAGGCCTCTATCTTACTAGCGTTTACAATTCTTTATTACTCTGTTTTTTACACAATGTATCTGAAACACAAAACTGCACAGAATATAGTAATTGGCGGTTTAGCAGGCGCTCTCCCTCCAGTGATTGCATGGATAAGTATCTCAAATGAACAAATTTTCTTCCCATTAATATTATGTTTAATAATATTTTTATGGACACCTCCACATTCTTGGGCATTAGCTATATTTAGAAACCAAGATTACTCTGACGCTGATATACCCATGTACCCCGTTAAACACGGCATAAAAAAAACACTTTTTATGATGAACATTTATACTTTTTTAATGGTAGCATCAGTAAACTCTTTATATTTTTTTAAATACGCGGGAATGAGTTTTTTTCTAGGCTCCAATCTTCTCAATGCATATTTTGTATACAAACTTTTTAAACTTAATAAGTCACAAAATATTAAGAAAGACTCAATTAAACTTTTTGGATATTCAATTGTGTATCTGTTTCTTATTTTTACTTTAACAGTTGTTGATAAATATTTGTTCTAATGAAAAGAAAAAATAAAAATTTATTAGTCTTGGCTCTGCTTTTTATGCTCGTAACAGCATTTTATTTCATTACAATATTTAGAATTAAATCTGGTATTTGAACGTATCAAATAAAAACAAAACATTAATTTTTTTAATGTTGATACTTGGATTTATGCTAAGTCTGGTAATTTTTTCTGTTCCATTGTATAAGCTTTTTTGTGACCTGACCGGATTTCAAGGTTTTAATAAAGAAGTAAAAATTCAAGAACAACAACAAAATATTAACTTGGGGGAACTTGATATAAAAGTTATATTTTCAGCTCAGGTAAATGAGGGTTTGGACTGGATGTTCGAGGCTCCTCAAAAAATGAATATTACAGAAGGTTTAAAGTATGATGTTGTTTTTAAAGCTAAAAACAATACTGATGTTAGCTCAACAGGTACTTCTATATTTAACATTTTACCACCTAAAATTGGCCCATACCTATATAAGATAGAATGCTTTTGCTTTATTGATCAAACGATAAAACCAAATCAAGTTGTTGAGTTTCCTGTCTCTTTCTACTTAGATCCATTGATACTTGATGATCCTGAGGCAAGTAGGACGAAGAATGTCACTTTGTCATATACCTTTTTTGAGAAAAAAGAATGAAATATTGTTTAAATGGTTGATTTAGTATTTAAAGACTCTGAAAAGAAACATAAATTTCATCTTGTCAACCCAAGTCCCTGGCCATTAGTTGGTGCTTTTTCAGCTCTTTTTCTAGTTTCAGGTGCTATTTTGTATATGCATTATGAGATGCTATGGCCCATGATATCAGGTCTTGTTCTAATACTTTTTACAATGTTTATGTGGTGGCGAGATATAATAAAAGAAAGTACTTTTTTGAAAGTACATAATTCAATCACTGAGATTGGTCTTAGATGGGGCATGGCTCTGTTCATCACATCAGAAGTTATGTTTTTTGTCGCTTTCTTTTGGGCTTTTTTTGATGCAAGTCTATTACCTAAAACATTTTTAGCCGAGTACAAAGAAGTTTTTACTGGTACTCTTGGGATAGGAGTTTGGCCTCCAAAAGGAATTGAAACTTTTGACCCGCTAGACATACCATATTTAAATACCTTAATTTTACTTTTATCAGGCACTACCTGTACATGGGCACACCACGAACTAAGAGAGGGAAATAATAAAGAGGCTCTTAAAGGTTTATATTACACAGTTTTTTTAGGTTTCATATTTTCACTTTTACAAATATATGAATACCAACATGCAACTTTTGGTTTTACTGAGGGTATATATCCTTCAACTTTTTTCATGGCAACCGGTTTTCACGGTTTTCATGTATTAATAGGTACTTTGTTTTTATTAGTCTGTTTATTGAGAATAAGAAAAGGTCATTTAACCCCAAAAAGACATTTTGGTTTTGAGGCAGCTGCATGGTATTGGCATTTTGTTGATGTTGTTTGGTTGTTTTTATACATAAGTATCTATTGGTGGGGAAGATAAACCAAAGATTTTTATCTTTTACATTTAATCTAAATTTTTATTTATGAAGAATAGGTCATCATTAACATTTGTATTTATAGGAATTTCTATTTTAACCTTTATCCTGGGTTCGTGGCAACTTTACCGGTTAAATTGGAAAAATGATTTAATGGACAATATTCGTAATTCAATTCTCAATCCCACTTTGTTTTCAGATGATCTAAATTACAACAATTTAGTTTCAGTAAAATTGGATGATAATTATACCATTCTAAACAAACCAGTTTATTTGGAGTCAAAAACATTTAAAGGAAAACCAGGTTATCACCTAATACTTCCGGTAAAGTATAAAAATAGAATATATAGTGTCATCAATTTTGGATGGTTTTTAGACAAAGACGTAGATCAAGTTCAAAATATCATTCAAAGATATCAATCTATAGACAATCCTAAGGTATACATAAGAGATTTTAATTCAGATAAATCTTTTTTTACCCCAAAGAATGATTTATCCAATAATATTTGGTACTCTGTTAATAAAACTGATTTTAGTCAATTCTATCAATATGCATTCCTATCCAAATATTATTTTGTTCTTCTAGATGATAGGGTATCTAAATATACCTTTAATCCTCTTGTATTTTTGAGAAATAATCATTTGAATTATTCAATAACTTGGTTTTTGCTTAGCTTGTCAAGTATCGTTATGCTGTTAATTATAAGAAGGAAATATGAATAAACTTAAAGAGTATTTTAAAAGCTATTATGTGTTGAATGACATCAGTGGTCTTTTATTTTGGGATAACGCAACTAATTTACCAAAAAAAAGTATTGAGTCTAGATCAGAGCAAATGTCTATTTTATCTAACTTTACAGATAGAATATTTAGAAGTGAAGATATTCAAGAAGAAATTCAAAAAGCTGAAAATACAAAATTAAGCGAAGCAGATAGTATATCTTTAAAACTAATGAAGAGTATTATCGTCAAAGAAAATGCTATTGACCCAGATTTGAAATCTCTACTGATAAAAAAAAAACTAACTTGTGAGCACTTATGGAGAGAGGCTAGATCAAAAAATGACTCTTCGATAATTGAAAAAGATTTCAATGATCTATTAGATTTAGTGCATGAGGAAGCGAGTCAATTAGCTAAGGCTACTAATCTATCACCCTATGACTCATTAATTTCAAAATATGATATGGATTATGATTCATCAAAGATCGACCAAGTTTTTTTAGTAATTGAGAGAGAAATAATACCTAAATATTTGGATATTAAAAAAATTAAATCACCCTATGTTTATAAATCAAAAATTTCAGACTCAGAAATATTAAAAATGATAAAAGTAAAATTAAAACAGCTAAACTTCGATTTTGATAGGGGTAGAATTGATCAATCTCATCACCCTTTTTGTGGAGGAGCTACAAATGATGTAAGAATAACAACCAGGTTTGAAGACAATATATTAGAGTCCTTATCAGCATTATTTCACGAGACAGGCCATGGGGTTTATGAACAGAATCGACCTAATCAATATCTTTATGAGCCATTGGGTCAATCCCGTAGTTTAAGTGTCCATGAAAGCCAATCTCTTTTTTTTGAAAATCATATCTTTAAATCAAAAGTTTATTTTAACATCATAAACAATATTTTTGATAACTCTAAAGATTTGGAAAAATCGTTTTTAGAGCACTATCATACTGTGAGAGTTAATCCTATAAGGGTTAGTGCTGATGAATTTTCTTACCCGATCCATGTTTACATTAGGTATAAAATTGAAAAAGAGATATTTAAAAATAAAATTAAATTTAAAGATATAAAAAATTTATGGAACGAAAACTATTTAAATAATTTGTCAATCAATCAAATTTCAGAAACAGAGGGGGTTCTCCAAGATATTCATTGGTATGAGGGTATATTTGGTTATTTCCCTACTTATGCACTTGGTGCTATGATAGCCTCACAAATTAAATTTAATTGCCCTTTATTTGATATTTTTTTAGGCAACCCTAATGAAGAAAATATAAATAACTTAATCATTTGGTTGAATACTAATATCCATCAAAAAGCTTCTTTGTATTCATCTGATGAAATGTTACAAAGCATTTCTGGTGAGAATTTAAACCCAAAATATTATTTTGATCATTTGGTAGATAGATTTATTCAATGAAATATATAAGCACAAGAGATGATAAAAAAGAGTACTCTGCTGAGCAGGTACTAAATTTCGGTCTAGCACCAGATGGAGGTCTATTTATTCCAAATGAAATTCCAAAATTTACTAACAATCAAATCAACGCCTTTAAAGGAAAAAATTATTTTGAAATAGCAAATTTCATTTTAACCCCTTTTTTATCAGATTTATTTGATGCCCCAACAATTAAAAAGATTATCGAGGAGGCTTATAGTAAATTTGATAAAGAAATTGTTACAATATCAAACATAGGTGACAACGATCTATTGAATTTATTTCATGGACCGACACTAGCTTTTAAAGATTACGCTATGTGTTTGTTAGCTAAGATATATGAATACTATTTAAAGAAACTAGATAGAAAATTAGTAGTTATTGGAGCAACTTCTGGCGATACCGGTTCTGCTGCAATTCAAGCCTTTAAAGATATTGAAAATATTAGTATTTTTATTTTGCACCCACATAACTCCACATCTCTCTTCCAAAGAAAACAAATGACAACTAGTGGAGGTAAAAATGTCTTTAACATTGCCCTAAATGGAAGTTTTGATGATTGTCAAAATTTAGTAAAAAAACTTTTTAGAGATAAAGATATAAATAATAAATATAGCTTTACTGCAGTGAATTCTATTAATTGGTTTAGGGTGCTACCTCAATCAATTTATTATGCATGGTCATATCTTAATCATAAGATTGATAATTTTGTTGTACCAAGTGGTAATTTTGGAAATATATATTCTGCTCATTTGCTAAAGTCAATGGGATTTCCAATAAATAAGTTAATTGTTGCGACAAATGAGAATAATATTTTACATCGAATTATAAGCAATAATGATCTACATCTTTACAATGTTGTAAAAACTAATAGCCCTAGCATGGATATAACAATATCAAGTAATTTTGAAAGACTTTTAGCAGAGCTTCTTGGACCAGGAGCAACAAATGAGCTTTTTCAAAATATACAAAACAATGAACATAATAAAAAATTAGAAAGTTCTGTTCATAAGCCATTATCTGAGAAATTTTTATCTGAGAGTGCAACTTCTAAAGAGGTTGAAAATCAAATTAAAATTATATATGAAAATTACAAAATTTTAATAGACCCTCATACAGCTGTTGGCATAGTATGTGCGGAAAAATTAAATTTAAAAAAAGCAATGTGTCTTGCTTGTGCCCATCCAGTAAAATTTCAGGAAACTGTCCAAAAGGCATTAGGTAACAATGTAAAATATGATAAAAACATAAAATTTCTTAATGATGAGAAATTTGCAATTATAGACAACAATTACAAGGAACTAGGAGATTATATAGAAGCACATGCCTAATATTCATAAGCTTAAAAATGGAATGACCTTGATAACAGATTATGTAGACACTGTAAAAACAGTAAGTGTAGGAATGTGGAACAAGGTCGGGGCAAGAAATGAGCGAAAAGAAATTAATGGTGTTGCTCACTTATTAGAGCACATGGCATTCAAAGGAACAAAAAATAGATCAGCTGCTCAAATAGCAAAAGAGGTTGAGCTAGTAGGTAATTCTCACAATGCCTATACTTCAAGAGAAATAACTGCTTATTACATGAGTGGTTTAAAGGAAAATGTTGAACTATCCATAGACGTAATTAGCGATATATTGCAGTTCTCAACTTTTGACTCTAAGGAACTCGATAAAGAGAGAGGCGTCATATTACAAGAGATTGGAATGTATGCTGATGAACCAGATAGTATTGTTGCTGATAAATTCGACGAGTTAGCTTACCCGGACCAACCCATGGGTAGGTCAATTTTAGGTACGGCTGAAATTATAAAGTCTATATCAAGGGATGAAGTAGAGGGTTTTATGAAAGGATTCTATAACCCAAAAAAAATGGTTTTTTCTGTATCAGGAAATTTTGAAGAGGACAAAATAATTAAACTTGTTGAAGAGAAATTCCAAAATCTCCCTCTGGGCGAAGACGATTATATTCCAAAGTCTTCTTATGTTGGTGGAGAATACCGTCAAGAGAAAAATTTAGAACAGGTAAAGTTATTACTAGGTTTTGAGGGTGTAGATATTCATTCAGACCTTTACTATGCAACAAGAGTTTATTCAACACTTCTTGGCTCTGGTATGTCTTCAAGATTATTTCAAGAAATTCGAGAAAAAAGAGGATTGGTTTATAGCATATACAGCAGTGGTGATTTCTTTTCTGACTCAGGTATTTTTTATGTCTATGCCGGCACAGGGCATAAGGAAGTTAAAGAATTAATACCCGTACTATGCGATCAATTAAATATTAATGCCAATACCTTTACTGAGGAGGAATTAACGAAGACTAAAGCTAAATTTAAAGTGGGAATTCTAAAAGGAGAGGAAAGTATCTCAACGAGATGTAGATCTAACGCTTCTAGTTATTTAATGCACAATAAAGTCAGATCTCCCGATGAATTTATTTCGAAGATTGACTCTGTGCAATTAGAGGACCTTGAAAAAGCAAGAAAAAAAATATTAGACTCAAATTTGACTTTGTCATCAATAGGTCCTATTGAAAACCTTGAAACAGCTGAACTAGTTAAACGAAGACTCAGTTAAATTTTCTGCCGCTTTTCTAGCAAGAACATCAACTTGGTTATTAAATTCATCGACATTATGTGCCTTTACCCAAATCCAATTAATATTTTTATTAAGATTTAATTCGTCTAATCGTTCCCAAAGCTCTTTATTTTTTACAGGCTTTTTAGATGATGTTTTCCAATTATTTTTTTTCCAATTAAATATCCAATTTGTGATGCCTTGCTTAACATAATTACTATCGGTATTAAGATTTATATCATTATGCTGATCAAGAAATTCTAACGCTTTGATTGTTGCCATTAGCTCCATTTGATTATTTGTTACATTTCTTTCAAATCCAGCTCTATAAGAAATATCATTTTTATTAATTATTAAAAACGCCCAACCCCCATTTCCAGGGTTTCCGAGACATGAGCCATCTGTGTATACCTTTATCAAAAAAAATCCTGTAAATTATTTTTTTCATGAAATTTAAATATTTCAAAAAACTCCAAGGGATTTTTATGTTTAACGTCTCCTTCAAGATTAAAATTTAAATCATAAATTCTTGTTAAAAAAAAACGAATTGCACTCACTTTTAAATAAAAATTAAAGTGGCTTTTCTCTTCTGGTGTTAATTCGATATTCTCTTTATAAGATCTTAAGAAACTCACATAATTTTCTTCAATAAATTTATTTTCTGAAAAAAACCAAGCATTCACAAAAGTAGCCAAATCATAAATGATGGTATCTGTACAGGAAAAAAAGAAATCTATAAATCCTGAAACCTGATTACCAACAAAAAAAATGTTGTCTTTAAATAAATCTGCGTGAATGTTTGTCTTTCTTAAATTTTGGGGAAAACTATCACTTAATGTATGAATGTTATTCAAAATATATTTGTATTCACTAGAATTTATTTTTGTTTCGTTTTTAGAAAATTGACTTGTAATAAACTTCCATGTGGGCAATAGCATCATATTTTCTCTAAAAAGTTCTGAATGATCTCCAAATTGATGTAATTGAGCAATTGAATTTCCTAGTGATTTTAATTGCTCTAAATTAGGTTCAACAACTGGCCTACCTTCAATAAAACTATAAATACAACAGGGTTTACCTTTTATTTTAAATAAGTTTTTATTATTCAAAGTCAAACTTAATGGACAAGAAATGCCATTATCATAAAATAATTTCATTAAATTATTAAAATAAGGTAAATCTTGTTCTTCAGTTCTTTTCTCAAATAGAGTTAATATAATTTTTTTATTGTCGCTTAATTTCACTAAATAATTAGTATTTTCAACTCCCTCTTTAATACCCTCAAATTCAATTATTTTTCCTAGAGGTTGAAATAATTCTTGAGCCTCAGAAAGAGATACTTCGGTATAAACTGCCATTTATGGTTAATTTTAGAGTTTAAATTGTGATAGATAAAGATACTTATTTAAAACAGTGGTGGTTAAAGTTGTTAATTAATGGTTTTAAGATCAATAATACTTTTGTTTAATATTTTAGCCTTACTATCCTCAGATATTTCTGAAAAATAATTGATAATTAATTTGTTCAGCTCAATTGAAGCCTGATTTTTGATTGATTGGACAGCAGAGAGCTCTATTTGTTTTATTCTGTCCAGAGAGTTCTTTTCTTTTGATTGGATCGTTAAGGCGGTTTTATCAATTATATTTTTTGAGATAGCTTCAGACTGGGACTTAGCATTGTTGATAATCTCATCAATTTTGTTTGATAAATCTTCAGTTTGTTTTTCTGCCTCTTTTAACTTTATTTCAGCTTCAGAAAAGGATTCTAGTGATTTATCAATATTTTCTTTTATTTCATTTATTTTTGAGTCTAGACCACCAATCATCATACTTTTGAAAGGTTTAATCATTAGAATAATAAATGTAATAAATGAAATTAATAACCAGAACTTAGGATCTTGAAATAAATAGCTCATTAAAGATTGATATTACCCTTTTCTATGTTAGTTACTTTTGACAAAAAATTAGTTGCTGAGTCTTTAAGTTGATCGTTTAGTTCAGATATCGCAGTATCCTTTTCTTTTGCGACTCTTTCCTCAGTTTGTTTGATTTCATGTTGGATCTTTTCTTCAGTAACTTTGATTAAGTCTTCACTTTCTTTTAAAGCTTTATCTTTGGCATCATTAATAATTTGTGATGCTTGGTTCTTTGCCTCAGAAAGTTTAGCTTCGTAGTTTTCAATTATTGACTCAGCTTTTTTGATTAATTCATCTTGTTTTGAGATATGTGATTTTACAAAATCATCTCTTTGATTCAAAAAAGCTCTAATTTTAGGAAGTGTTATGTATGTCAATACTGTAAACAGTATTACAAAAAAAACACCCAGCCAAAAAAGCTGAGATATAAAAAACTCTACTTGTTCTAATTGAGGCATCCGTTAGTCAGTCCCTGTTAAGAAAACAGAATAACCAATGCTATGACCAATGCAAATAAAGCAATAGCTTCAACTAGGGCAAAACCTAACATTGTCATGGTAAAAACTTCGTTTCTTGCAGCTGGATTTCTTCCAACAGCAGTAATAAAAGCTGCAAAAACATTGCCAATACCAATTCCAGCACCGATCACGCCGATCACTGCTAAACCTGCACCCAAGTATTTTAGTCCTTCAACTAGTTCCATATTTACCTCCTTATGTTCATCTAGTGTAAGTGTAAAGCGTCGTTAATATACAAACATGTTAATATTGCAAAAACATATGCTTGCAAAAATGCTATTAATATTTCTAAACCTGTTAAAGCTATTATGAATACTAATGGCAAAATTCCAAAAAAACCTAGTGCAGAGACAAATCCTGCAAAAACTTTTAGTAAAGTATGACCAGCAAGCATGTTAGCAAAAAGTCTGACAGATAAGCTTATTGGTCTAGAGAGATAAGATATAATTTCAATTGGTATCAATAAAGGAAGCATATATACAGGCAAGCCAGGGATAACAAAAAAGCTAAAAAATTTTACGCCATGTTTTACAAATCCTAAAACTGTAACAAAAATAAACACACCCATTGCAAGAGCTAAAGTCACTATGATATGGCTAGTAAAAGTAAAGCTGTAAGGAATCATACCAAAAAGATTTCCAAATAAAATAAACATGAACAAAGTAAAAACTAAAGGAAAATATTTTTTGCCCTCTTTGCCTACAGTGTCTGCTAATAAACTATTTATAAAATTAAAACCAAGCTCAGCAGCAACTTGCATTCTGGTCGGGTAAAGGTCACTTACAGAGTTTGTTTTTTTTGCTTTTAAAAAAGGCACTGTAAAAAAAATTAATATAAACGCTGTTGTAATAGTCATCCATAGAGCAGAATTAGTAAAAGAGATATCAAAACCTAGAAAATTAATGTCAACAATGGGTTGTATTTCAAACTGTTTGAGAGGACTCTCACCCTTAGCCATGAGGTAATAAAACAGATTTATTTAGAGTTTTCTATGCGACGTATAAGCCTGTAAATATTCAATAAACCTGCAAAAAAACCAAGTATTATCAACGTTATTAAACCAATAGGTTTACTGTCAAACACCTTATCAATCAACAATCCAATAACAACAGAAACAATTAAAGCGCCTAATAATTCAGTTGAGATTCTATAAGCAAAACTAAGACCTTGCATATTTGGCTTTTTATTATCATTTTCTTCATCATTTGCCATTATTCAGCGTACTTTACGGCTTCTTCTAATTCAACAGAGACTATTTGAGAAATTCCCTCCTCGGGCATTGTAACACCATAGAGTCTGTCTACTCTAGACATTGTCATTCGATTATGAGTAACAATAATAAATTTGGTTTGAACTTTTTCTGAAATTTCTTCAACCATACTACAAAATCTATCCACATTATTGTCATCTAGAGGAGCATCAACCTCATCCAATATACAAAAAGGTGATGGGTTCGCTATAAATACGGCAAATAATAATGAAATTGCAGTTAAAGCCTGCTCACCTCCAGATAATAAAGTTATATTTTGCATTTTCTTACCTGGAGGACTGGCAAATATCTCCAAACCAGAGTTTAAAGGATCTTCATCATTTTGGATAAGTTTTAGATATGCTTTACCTCCACCAAATAACTTAGTAAATAGCCTCTCAAAATTTTCATTAACAATTTTAAAAGCTTCTTTTAGTCTCAATACACCTTCTTTATTAATTTTATTAATTGCCTCACGTAACTTTTCTATAGATTCTTGAATTTCATTTTTATCTTTAATTGTTTCATCAACTTTCTCTCTTAATTTTACATATTCATCTTCAGCAAGTAAGTTTACAGCACCAATTCTCTCCCTTTCAGCGTTTAATCTTAATACTCTTTTCTCTGCGGTCTCTAAATCTTCATCTCTTTTGAATTTATCTACCTCATTTTCTAAATTTAATAAATCAACATTAATTTTTTCTCTACATGATTGAGCGAGCTGAGTTAAATTATTTGAATAATTTGAAATTTCTGACTCCTTTCGTATTAACTCCTCCTTTACAACAGAGTAATTTTGTTCTTTATTTCTCAACTCTTTTGAGAGGCTTTCTAAAAGATTTTCTTGCTCTTGTAATTTATTGTCAAAAAGTTTTTTTTCGTCATCTAGTTGCTTAATTTTATTAAGTAAAAATTGTCTTTTGCTATCAATATCTCCTGGATTGTTTTCAGAAATTTCTAATTCTTCTTTAGCAGTTTTTATTCTTTGATTTAAGTCCTCGGTTTTTTGAACAGTGACCTCTAAAATTCTTTCCCACTCAAGAACTTGCTTTTTAAGATCGTTTAGCCTCTTTTCTTTTAATTCTGAGAGTATTGTTGAGATATTAGCCTCATAACTACTGGAAATAAAAAGTCCATCCCAACGCCACAAATTACCCTCTAGATCGACTATAGCTTGTCCAATATTTATTTTTGTATGATTTTCTAAACCTTCTTTTTTTGAAGATACAATGGCAACATTATTAAGCTTATTCATTACTTGGTTTGGAGCTTTGATAACTTTAGAAGCTGGTTCACAATGAAAACTAAACTCTTTATTAGCCTGCTCACCTGAGTGTTCTCTCCAATAATAAATATCATCAGGTTCCAATGATGCTAAAAGTTCTTTACCAAAAATTGCAGCTACTGCATTTTCGTATTTTTTATCAAAGGAAATATTGTTTAATAAACTTCTATCTGATTGATTGACGTTGCTGTCTCGATTTTCAGCTTCAAATTCCTTAGAGGATAAATCTTCAATATCTTTCCTAATAGTTTTGATTTTACTGGTCGTTTCTTCAAATTGTTTTTGCTCAATTTGTAAGTCTTGATTAAGTTGTTTTACACGATGCTCGAGATTTATTTTGTGCTCTTCAAAACGTAATTCTTCCTGTTTAAGATTTTCTACAGTCATATTCAACCTATCAAGTTCACTATTCAATGAATATGATTTCTCTCTCATTGGTGGAATTTTAACTTTTAAATCTTCATAAGCTTGATCTTGAATTGATACATCGCCCTGGAAATCAGCGAGTTTTACTTTTATTTTATCTTTTTCTTCAGTAAGTCTCTCAAGAATAAGTTGAAGTTCATTTCTTTTTACGAAAAATACAGACGCTTCCGCATTCTTGATTAAAGTTGATATATTTCTAAATCTTTCAGCTTCTTTAGCTTGTTTTTTAAGAATAGCTAACTGTTCTTCGTATGTTTGAATAACATCCTCTACTCTTAATAGATTATTATTGGCACCTTTCAACCTCAACTCTGCATCATGTCTTCTGGATTGCAGACCAAGTATTCCCGCTGCTTCCTCTAAAACCATTTTTCTATCTTCTGGTTTCGCTTGGGTGATTGCTCCAATACGACCTTGACTAACTATTGAAGTTGATCTAGCTGATGTGGAGGCGTCGGCAAATAGCAATTGAATATCTTTCAACCTTACCTCTTTACCATTTATGAATGAATTCGTTCCTTCTCCTCTCCATATCTTTCTAGCAATTTCTAATTGTTTTGATTGAAATTTATTTTCTAAATCACTTCCATCAATATTTACAAACAAACCAACTTCAGCGATATTCCATGAGGGCCGATTATCAGTTCCATTGAAAATTAAATCATCAATCTCTTTGCCACGAAGTTGTTTGGCAGAGACTTCCCCTAAACCAAACCTTATTGCTTCAACAATGTTTGATTTTCCGCAACCATTGGGACCCACTATACCGGTAAGACCATTTTTGATTTCAAAATCTGTTGGCTCTACAAAAGATTTAAAACCTTTAATTGAGAGTTTATCTAAAGATAACAAATTAATTATTCAATTTTTTATTTATTATTTTTATAAATTCTGACGCAGGTCGATTACCCTGAACTTTCTCACCATTAATTAAAAATGTTGGGGTGCTCTCAACACCAAAAATATTTTGAGCATCAACTTGAAGGGATAAAAGTTCATTATGAGAATTCTCATCTTTTAAGCAAGATTGTAACTCTTCGTCCCCAAGACCATGTTGTAATCCATAGCTATTAAGTAATTCAATAATTTCTTCTCCAGAACTTGCTTTTGTCCAAACATCATAGTTTTCATAGACAGAGTCAACATAGCTTGTACGAACTTTTTCACTACAATTTGCAATAATAGCTCCATAAAAAGCAGCTTGATTTAAAGGAAAATCAATTAAGTAAAAATTAATATTTTTATAAACGCTACTTTCTTTTAATTCTTTAAGCGTTTCATTGTGAAATGCAGCACAGTGTGAGCAACTGAATGATGAAAACTCAATAATATCAACCGAATTTTCTTCAGACGATTTAACAAGAGGTTGAATGTTGTTGTCCTCTAAATATTTTTTATATTCATAAATTTTTGATATTGCAGGATTTGTTGATAATGCAACTAAAAAAATTATCAGACTAATTATTTTCATATAACTTTTTATTAATATTTTCAAAAATAGATCTTACTTCTTCGTCTTTTATATCATTAAATTTTTGATTATTAAGAGTTTTTCCTTCTGCTTTCATTGATGAATTTGAAATATTACTATTTCCTAAATTCTTATCAGAAAGATCTTGAAAAAATAGGATTTTATTTACTTTCACTCCAGTTACTTCCTCAATTTTTATGACTATTTCATTTGTACTTGAATGCATTTCGAAAGATTTTTCTGGGCTAACTCTTAATTCAAGAATTACAGATTCTGTTTTATTATTTATTATAGTTTTTTTTAATTGAACAAATTTATTATTATTGCCAAAAATATACTCCCAGTTTTTTAGAATAAGAGTATTTATTTTTAGTTTTTTTTTATTTACCTTATTTACCAGATGAAAAGCAATATCATTGAGCTTGGAGAACTTTTTCATAAAAACAAATTTATCTCTTTAATCCTACATTGGTTTAAAAAAAATCAAAGAAACTTATATTGGAGAAGGAATAGAAATTTATACCTAACTTATTTATCAGAAATTATGTTACAACAAACAACTGTTAAAACAGTAGAAAATAAAATATTAGAAATTATAAATATTTTTCCAAGTTTTAATTCCTTTAAGAATAAAAGATTAGAACATTTATTAAAAGTTTGGTCAGGATTAGGTTATTACAAGAGGGCAGAGAATTTATTCAAAACAGTAACAATTATTAACAATAGCTATAATGGTAAATTGCCAGATGATAGAGATAGTCTTATCTCTTTGCCTGGTGTTGGGAAATATACTTCAAGCGCGATATTAGCTATCGGCCATAATAAAAAATCATTCCCAGTTGATATCAATGTTAAAAGATTAATACAGAGAGTATCTGGTTTAAAACTCAATGATGATGGGATTGAAGAGATACTTAGTTTAGCTTGTAAAAAAAAGATCTCTTATAGGAATTTAGCAGAGTCTATGATGGATTATAGTTCTATTATTTGCAAAAAAAATAACCCCGAGTGCTCCAAATGTATATTTTCTAGTTTTTGTAAATCAGCTTTCCAATCATTTAAAAATAATAAAAATATAAAAAAAAATAATAAGGAAATAGATTTCTATTTAATAAACTCTCCTTTACATATTTGTTTTATAAAAAAACCAAAATTTCAATTTTACAAAAACTTTATCCATTTACCTTCAAATTTAGATAAAGAATTTATAGCGAATTTAAATTTAAAAAATAAAGAAAAAATCAAAAGTTTTAAATTTACGATTACAAATAATCTCTTCCAAATAAATGTTTATAAACTTAATCTTAAAAAATCAAAAATTAACAATTCAGTATGGATAGAAAAATCAAAAACTAACCAGCTTGCATTACCAACACTCTTTAAAAGAATATTAAATTAACTCCTCATCTTCTTTCTAATTTCATCGATACATATTAAATTCTTTTTTTTATCTTCATAATACCAATAATCCCATCCATTGAAACTCGATGTCTTATTTACTTTTGCAGCAATTTTATGAATTGATCCTCTCTCATTTTTATATGAAATACTCCCATCTGGTAAAATTGTAGCTTTATAGCTTTTCTTATTGTTATAGAGATTAGCACCTGGCTTTAAATGACCATTGTCAATTAAACTTGCAAAGGGTATTTTTTGTGTTGGTTTATCTTTTTCATTAATTTCTAATAAATCATTTTTTAAAGATTTAATTTTTTTTAATCTTTTAATAGCTAAATTAAAATAACCTTCATCTTTTTCAAAACCTATGTAATTTCTGCCCAAATATTTTGCTTCAGCACAGAAACTTGCTGTGCCTGCAAAAGGTTCTAGTACAAGATCTCCTTGTATCGATGACTGAATAATAATTTTTTTCATCAAAGCTAAGGGTTTTTGAGTTGGGTGAGCTGTTTGGTTTTTATTGTTTTTCAGCCTTTCTTTACCTGAACAAATTGGGAAGTTCCAAATACTTCTCTCTTGTCTGTCTTCATTTGCAACCTTTAAAGTATGATAATTAAATTGATACTTAGATTTAGGTTTTTTTGAACACCAAATAAGAGTTTCATGCGCATTAGTAAGTCTTGTTGCCCTAAAATTTGGTAACGGGTTTGATTTGGCCCAAATCACATCATTCAAAATCCAAAAGTTTAAATCTTGGAGAATTTTCCCAATTCTAAAAATATTATGATATGAACCAATAATCCATAACCCCCCATCAGGTTTAAGAACTCTTTTACACTCAGTTAAATAAGAAAAGGTAAAATCATCATAACTCGAGTAACTATCAAATTTATCCCAATCCTGATTAACACCATTAACAATAGAATGATTTGGTCTAGTTAAAACTTTGTTTAATTGTAAATTATAAGGAGGGTCTAAGAAAATTAAATCAATTGTCTGATCTTTAATCTTAGCCAACAGATCAAGACAATCACCTAAATATAGGTTATCTGATTTCAACACATATGAATCTTAATATTTATAAAGAATCTTGTGTAAAAAAAACTTACTAGACTGTTGATAACTAAGTAGATAACTTTTTGATAAGTTTACTTATAGGTTGATAAGTGGTTCTGTGATACTTGCTGACCCCATGTGTATAAATAGCGTTTACGTGAGACTTTGTACCGTACCCAGCATTTTTATTCCATTGATAATTACCATCTAACGAGTGTAGTTTGAGAAGTAATTTGTCTCTAAAGACTTTTGCTATAATTGAAGCTGCTGACACTTGATTTATTTTATCATCTGCTTTAATTAAAGACTTCACCTTATAACCTTGCATTTCGCTTGGAATAAAATTTCCATCTATGATGATCGTATCTGATTTTTTACACAACAAAATTATCGATTGTTTCATGCTCTGCAAAACTACATTGTGGATATTAAACTTTTCAATATATTTTTTTTTTCCAAAAATAATTTGATAATTATATTCAAAACCTTTATTTGATCTGAAATATTCATAAATTTCTTCTCTTTTTTTTTTATTTATTTTTTTTGAGTCAGAGACACTAAATGGAAGTTTATCAAATAAGGAATTTTGTGATCTAAAAGCACAAATTATTGCGCTTCCAACAAGAGATCCTCTGCCAACCTCGTCGACTCCAACAACATATTCACTCATCAAGTCTAGGTATTAGTTCGACAAAATTACATGGCTTGTGTCTTATGTCTAATTGATGATAAAGAATATCATTCCAAGCATCTCTAACAGCAGAAGTAGATCCAGGTAAACAAAAAATGTAAGTTTGATTTAATAAAAATGCACTTGCTCGAGATTGTATAGTTGAGGTTCCAATTTTTTTATAACTTAATTGTCTAAATAATTCACCAAATCCCGGAATTTCAACTTGAGATATTTTTTTTAAGGCATCAATAGTATTATCTCTTCCCGTCAGACCAGTCCCACCTGAAGTAATTATTACATCGTGTTCGATAGATGCTGTTAATTTCTGAATAATAGGAATAAAGAGCTTAGGCTCATCTTCAATAATCTGATAATGGGAAACAGAATGTCCTTTTTTTTGTATCAGTTCTTTTAATGTATTACCTGATTTATCATCACTTTCTTTTCTTGTATCCGACAAAGTGATTACGGCAATATTTATTTGTTTAAATGTTATTTTTTCATCAATCATTAATCAAGATAGTATTAGTGGCTATAAGTTCATCAGCATAATTGAATGAATTATGATTTATTAATTCATAAATAACAAGATTAGTTAGAACTCTCTCAACAAACATTCGTGTTTCTCTCGAAGGTATAGACTCAATTAAAAGAAAACTATCATCGTTAAATGTAGTTTTTTTCATCCATTTTGAAAGATTTCCTGGCCCTGCATTATATGAAATTAAAGCCTTTAATAAATCTCCATTAATATAATTTATAGATAATAAATTTTGAAGGTAAAGGCTACCTGTCTCAACATTAATTTCAGGATCATATAATATTCTTGGATTAGACTTAAATTTATGTTTTTTATTTACCATACGAGCCGTTGATGGAAGAATTTGCATCAATCCATATGCACTTTTACCACTTTTTGCGAAAGCACTAAACTGCGACTCTTGTCTTATCATGCTAATAATAATTGTTGGGTCAATACTGTTGAAATTGTAATCTTGTATCCATTTTGGATTTGGATATAAAAAATCTATCGGGGCATCATCTTTAAACAAGTATTTTGCTGTTTTAATTTGCAAGGAACTCAGATCATTTTTGATAGAAAAATTTAGTATGAGTCTTTTAAACCTGTCATTTGTAATATTTTGAAGTCTATTTAATTCTATCTCTGCAATTGGAAGTTCATTGATTTCAATTAATGCCTGAATCCTCTCACCTAATTTGGTATTTAAAAATGACTCAAGATCTGAGCTCATTAATGAGGTATTAAATTCAAAGTCTTGAATGGTTTTATCTAAAATTCTACAAGATAAAATTGAGTATATATTAAAACTTGGTTTGCAAGATTTATTTAGAGCTTCTAAAGATGCTTTGAAAGTAATTTCATCATTAGCATCTTTTGTTGAGGATAAAAATGACCAATAAGCACCAGCATCCCTTAACCATTTGTTATCAGAAATTTTTGAGAGTATTAAAAACTGTCTTGAGGCTTTTTGGTATTTTCCTTTTCTATAATATGAGAGACCTTTGATCCATAAGCCCTCATCGTATGGTTGACTCAAGAAAGCTTCATCATTTAAAACATTTATAGCCTTATCATCTAAATCTGCAAGGTAGTAGCCATTGGCAATTTTGGAAAGAAGAAAAGATTTTTCTTTTTGATTAAAATTTTTTATATGGTGGTTTAAATATTCTAATGCTCCAGTAGGCCATCCTCTTCCAACTCTTGATCTTACAGTATTATAAATACTAATTTTTTTTGAGTAATTTTTATTTGAGAATATTTTATTTGATTTAGTGGAAACAGTTTCTTGTAACTTATCTTTTTGAAAGATCTCATTAAAAAGTGGGTATGAATTTTTTTTTGGTTTTTTTGCCCCATCTGGCATTCTTCTTACTCCCAATTTATAAATCCTTTTAGCTTCGTAATGATCACTATATTCACTCAACCAATCTCGGAGCTCTAAAAAACTAGAGCGATGTGCTGTTGGATGAAGAAGTTTTAAAGCTTGTACATGACCCATGAGAATTAAATCATCTAGTTTTGCTATATCTTTATTACCTTTATCAAAATTTCCATTTCTGTAATCATTAAAAATACTTTTGTATAGGCCAATATCTTTAGAGTTAAGAGCAAAGATACTCTGTGAGTAAAAAAACATTACAATTAATAAAACGATAATTCTCATTTATCCACCAAGCTGCTTTCTAATTTCTTTTAAATCTTCCCAAGCATCCTTCTTAAGTTCTGGATTGTTTATTAATAAAGACGGCTCATAAAGCACACGGCATTTTTTGGGTACCACGTCATTCGGGGTGTTGAAATCAAACCATTTTCCACGAAGAGACATGGAAGACAAGTCTGCAGCCAATAACATTTTGATGCAATAATTTGACATAATTATTAAATATTTTGGGTTAATCAGTTCAATCAACCGATAATTGATAAGTTGTAAAATTGAATTCATTTTGTGGTTATTATCAAACTCACTAAGTCCCCTTGGTATATAAGACACTAAGCTTATTTGTTTCCTATCTAATTTTATGGAGGAAAGCATTTTATCGAATAACTCACCATTTGCTTTATCTATTATCTTTTCATCATTAATGTCGCATTTACCGTAAAAAAATAAAATCTTCGAATTTTTATCACCTTCTACAAGATTGATTGGTTGATTAATATTTAAATTTAATAATTCATTTTTTAAAAAATCCTCTATTTGATCAATACTGGTGGCTTTGCTAGGACTATTGATAATATCTACATTTATTTGGTTATCGGAGTCATTTTGAGATTTTTTTACTTGAAATTCCTCCAGATTCATCAATTCCAAAAGAATATTTTTTTGGTAGTCTTGGTTATTCATGATTAAAAAATTATCTTTTAGTTTATATTTTATATGTTTTTTTGGATTTATTGTATATGCATATGGGTCTCAATTAAAAAATACTTTCGAAAATCAACTTCTAAGTTCAATTTATTCTGAATACAATAATGATTATTTAATTTGGGAAAAATTACCTAAATATGATTTTTCAAATGACCGTACTTCAACCTTATTAAGTAATATTATTATAGGAAATTATACTTTTGATAATATTAGTGAAACTGAAAGTGGATTTATTCATGAAATTGTTCTTTTTCTCAAGAAACTAGGTGATGACAAATGCTTAAATATTCCTGACAAAAAACAAATTTATATTTTTGAAGAGGCTATATTAAAAAGCATAAATTTTTGGATGACTTTTTGTAATAAACACAATGTTCAAAATAATTTAGAAATTTTGAATGAAATTGATAGTCGCTTTACAAATTTAAGATATATCAATACTATTTATTATTATCATCATCAAAAAGACCTCAACAGTTTAAAAAAAATTAATGAAGAAATAACATCAAATATAGAAACACTCTCTATATTTAATTCTAAAGAATTAAATATAATGGACAGTATTTTCAATTATCATAACATCAATTTTCCACTTTCAGATTTTATTCAGTCATCAACTACTTTTAATAATTTGTCTATTGAATTAGATAAAAATTACGTAGTTAAGGATTATGAAGACATAATATATCTTCAACTATTTCAAACTAGCACTTATTATTTTTATGCACGTGAGTATAAAAAAGCACTTGCTTTATTATCTTATTTAATCGAAATAAATCCAGATAATAGAGATTATTATCTCTATAAAAAAATTTCATTTTTAGCAGAATTAAATCCAAGTAAAGAAATACTAAAATTAATTAAAAATTTTAACCCAACTGACAAAAATTTTAATTTTTTTAAAAACTACCTTTATATCTCAACATCATTTGAATTAGACACTGATATGAGTGACTTAGTGTATTTTATAAATAATAGTGATCATCATAATGATTGGATAAATCTAGAGTTATCATTTCTTGTTGCGATGGAAATGTACTTTTTAAATGATAATAGGGGTGCTTTAGATTTTATAAACGAGTGTTGCATAAGTATTATAGAGAATTCTGATGATGCAATTCATCTTTTTAAATATGGTATTTTGTTAGAGAGAAATAATGATATTAAAAAAGCCGAAGAAATTATCCAAAAAAGTATTGATATATCTAAAAGTTCATATCCTTATATATTAAATTATCTTGCATATTTATGGGTAGAGAATGATAGAAAATTAGATCTTGCAGAAAGTATGCTTCAAAAGGCAGTAAAAGACTCAAATTATAATGATGGGGCTATACTTGATAGTTTGGGATGGCTTTATTATAAGAAAGATAACTTAGATTTGGCAGAAAAATGGATTTATGATGCTTATCAACTTGAACCCTCAGAGCCAGAAATAATAGATCATTTATCTCAAATTTATTATGAATTAGGCAGATACAAAGAATCTAAATTTTTAGATAATAAAATTTTACTATTTCATAAAGATTATTTTAAATACGAGGAAGTTTTAGCCAGAAATGAAAATAAGTAAATTAACAAGCTATGCTAAAATAAATCTTGATTTAAAAATAAAATATTATGATAAAATTATCAAAAAACATAAGATTTCTTCTAAAGTCGTTCTTTTAAAATTAAATGATTTAATTACGGTATCCAATTCTACAAAGTTACAAATTACTTATTACGATCAAAATAAAAAAATAATCAAATTGAAAAATGATATTATAAAAAAATCAATTCTATTTTTTGATAGAAAATACAAAACTAAAACAAAATTAAAATTTTTAGTTTATAAAAAAATACCAGTTGGTTATGGATTAGGAGGTGGATCCTCAAATGCAGCCTCAATTTTAAAATTTCTATATGAATATCATCAAATTACTTCAAAAAACTTTGAAAAAGATGCACCATTAATTGGTTCAGATGTAATTATTTTTAAAGATAAATATCCAAAAATAATTGATGGATTAAGTCAGTATAAATACCTCAAGGCAAAAAAATATTATTGGAGGAAAGTTTACTTAATTTTTCCTTCACAAAAAAATTTAACTAAAAAAATTTATAATTATTTTAAAAACCATAATATGGGAGCCAAAAAACAACTAATATCTCAAAATAACTTAACTAGTTCATCTATGTTGCTAAATAAAGAATTTAAAGAATTATTTATGTTCCTTTTGGATTATAGGAGAGATTTCTTAAAATTTGGCATGAGTGGTAGTGGATCTTCAATTTTTGTATCTTTTAAGAAAAACGCAAAAGAAAGGTTGATTTTTAGAGATATTAACAAGTTTTATCCTTCAGTTAGAATTGAAAAATCCCTTTATTTCGGATAAGTTCTTTAAATCCTGATGGGGCGTAGCCAAGCGGTAAGGCACCGGTTTTTGGTATCGGCATGCGTAGGTTCGAATCCTACCGCCCCAGCCATATCTAAGCTATAAATTGAAATAATATGAAACAACTTTTATTCTCACTTAAAGAAGGATCAGTTAGTTATCATAAAAAAGAAATTTTAAAGGAACTTGATATAAATATTCATCGAAAAGATTTTATTGCGCTTGTTGGTAAAAATGGGGCAGGGAAATCAACCCTAATGAATGTTATATCAGGTCAACATGATATTGATGCTGGTGAAAAATGGAGTATTGATAATTTTGCTGTAAATTATTTTAACCAAAATTTTGTATTATGTAATGATAATAACACCGTTGAGCAAGAAATTTTATCTGTAATCAAAAATCAAGATAATAATTATGAGATAGATATATTTTGCAATAATTTAAGTATTGATAAAAACAGTCTAATCAAACATTTATCTGGGGGGCAAAAAAGGAGAGTAGGGCTAATCAAAAATTTAATCAAACCATCTGATCTTTTGCTACTGGATGAACCAACTAATCATTTGGACTTGGATACAATTGTTTGGCTAGAAAACTATTTAAAAAAACTAGATTGTGCAATTTTATGTGTAAGTCATGATCGACAATTTCTAAAAAACTTTACAAATAAAATATTATGGATAGATCGATCTAAAATAAAAATAAACTACAAAGGATATAGTGATTTTGACAATTGGTCTGAAACTCTTTTATCACAAGAAGAGAGAGAACTACAAAATAGGAAGCAATTTGTCAATTTAGAGGTGAATTGGGCTAATAAAGGAGTTAAAGCAAGAGTTAAAAGAAATACCAGAAGGTTAGAACAAGCTAAAGACTTAAAGGAAAATTTAGACAAAGATATTAGCGAATTTAAAAAAGCTACAAAAAAGATTGAAATTAATCAAATTTATGAGAATTCAAAGAATTTTAAAAATGTTGCAGAGTTTCACAATGCAGAATTTTACTATGGAGAAAATAGTAAAAATTTTATTTTAAAAAACTTTAATTTAAAAATAAGCAAAAAAGATAGAATTGGTCTTTTGGGAGGTAATGGCTCTGGAAAAACAACTTTTTTAAAAATTTTGCTTAATGAACTGAATTTAAAATCGGGAACTTTAAAATTAAGAAAAGAGTTAGAGTTTTCATATTTTGACCAATTAAGAAATGATTTAAAAGACAATTTACCAATAAAGAAGGTCTTAGTCCCCTCTGGTGGCGATTACTTAAAAACGCAAAGTAAAGAGAGACATGTATGCAGTTATTTAAAAGATTTCCATTTTGATCCATCTAAAGCAAATGATCCTGTCGGGAGTTTATCTGGTGGAATGAAAAATCGATTACTTTTATCAAAAGTCTTATCTAATCCTAAAAGTGGCTTAATATTAGATGAGCCTACTAATGACCTTGATATTGATACTTTAGATTTAGTAGAGTCTATACTTTCTAATTACAACGGGACTCTCGTAGTTGTTTCACACAATAGAGATTTTTTAGACAAATTAGTAAATAAAATATTATTTTTCAAAGGGAATGGTGATGTTTTGTTATTTAATGGTGGCTATCATGACTTCTTAAAAAACAAAGATCTTCATGAAAATGATATAAATAACTTATCTCAAACTGAAAATAATTCTAAAAAGAAAAATATAAATTCAAAAAATTTACATAAAAAGAAGTTAACCTTTAAATTACAATATGAGCTTAATAATTTACCTAAGCAAATAGACCTTTTGAAAAGGGAAATTGTTCATTTTGAAAAAATTATAGAGGCACCAGATCTTTATAAAAAGGACTATGAGTTATTTATTAGCACAACTAAAAAATTAGGCTCCCTCCAAATAGAATTGGAAAATAAAGAGCAAAGATGGCTAGAACTCATGGAATTAAATTAGAAGATGAATTTAAAAAAAAAAATAGAAGAAATCTCTAATATTTCTCATTTTGATGAAATCTGCAGTGTACTTCCATTTGAAGAAAAGGATATTTATCTTATTGGAGGAGCCACTAGGTCTTTATTATCGGATAATTTCGAAAACAAAGATATTGATGTAGTCATTCCAGAATTAGATGATCGAACGGTCGATAAAATTTTAGATAAATATGATAGTGCAAAATATTATCAAGCTTATAAAAGTATATCATTTGAATTAGGTGATTTTGAGTTCCAGATAAATTCATTTAGAAAAGATGTAGCCCCATCTGGAAGACATTCAAAAATTGCTAATGCTTTGAGTATTAAAGAGGACTCTTTAAGAAGAGATTTTACATTTAATAGCATATACATAAATTTAATTGGGGAGGTGTTCGATTTTTATTCAGGTGTTGAGCATTTCAAAAATAATTACTTGAAGTTTATTTTTGACCCAATTGTACAAATCCAAAAAGATTATCTAAGGGCAATAAGATATATCAGGTTTCTATCATTATTTGAAAATACAAAAACCTTTCCAGCTGATTTGGAAGCTATAATGTTACTCTCAAAAAACATTACAGATTTTGTAAAAGAAAAAAAAATATCACAAGAGCTTAATAAGATCTACAAGATGCCATTTCCAAAAAATACCATTTCTTTCTTAAAAGAGAATAATGAGCTGAGGCAATTTTTAGATTTTTTATCTTAAAAATTAGCTTTAATAGATGAAACTACAATTGCAACAGAGGTAGCAAGATTCAATGATCTTGTTTTGCTGTTTATAGGTATCGTTATTTTGTTATTGACAGTATTATGAATTGTTTCTGGCACACCTGCTGTTTCTTTTCCAAATAAAATGATATCATTATCTTCGAACTTAAAATTGTAAAGATTATAATCAGTCTTAGTAGTAGCTAAGATTATCCTATTATTATTTTTTTTTGAATAGAGATAAAAATTATCCCAATTTTCATGATTTATAATTTCACAATAATCTATGTAATCCATCACAGCGCCTTTGAATCTTTTATCTGTCATGGAGAAAGGCAAAGGTTTGATTATGTGAAGGGGAAACTCTAAACATGCAGCGGTTCTGATAATCACACCTAGATTTTGAGGCATATCAGGCTGATAGAGACAAATTGCAAATTTATGCGTCATGATGACTACTACTTATGCTACATCTTACCAATAAAATCTACTTAGATTTAAATCCAAATGTCAAATAGTAAAAAACCAAGAAGAGATTTTATTAAATTATCTGCAATGACTCTAGGAGGAGTTGGGGCTGCCAGTTTACTTATTCCTTTTATATCAAGCATGAATCCAGGCAAAGATACTCTAGCCTTGGCATCAACTGAAATAGATTTATCTCCCTTGGAAGAGGGCCAGAGTTTGACAGTAATATGGAGAGGTAAACCTGTTTTTATAAAACATAGAACAAAAAGTGAAATAGACAGTGCTAGAAATATTTCTTTAGAGGACCTACCAGATGCAGAGGAAGACTCTGCTAGAGTTCAAAAAGATAATTGGTTAGTTGTATTAGGTGTTTGTACTCATTTAGGTTGTGTACCTCTTGGACAAAAAGCTTCGGATACAAAAGGAGATTATGGCGGATGGTTTTGCCCATGTCATGGTTCTCATTATGATACTTCTGGCAGGATAAGAAAAGGACCAGCTCCGACTAACTTACCTGTTCCCCCTTACGTTTTTTTAACTGATAACAGAATAAAGATAGGATAATTTAATGAGTTCAAATGAATTACAAGGTTATAAAAAAACACTAAACTCACCATACACTGGTATAAAAGGTTGGATTGACTCTAGACTTCCTCTTATAAGAATGATGGAAGCAGAATATTTGAAGTTTCCTGTCCCCAAATCACTCAATTACTTTTGGTCATTTGGTGGCATAGCTATGTTTTGCCTTATAGGACTAATTTTAACTGGAATTTTTTTAGGGTTTCACTATAAGCCCTCAGCAGATGATGCCTTTGACTCTGTTGAAAGGATCATGAGAGACGTTAGTTTTGGTTGGTTAATTAGATATTTGCATGCCAACTTAGTATCTTTTTTCTTTATAGCTACTTTTATACACATATTTAGGGCTTTATATTTTGGTTCATACAAGGCACCTAGAGAGTTAGTCTACATTTTCGGTTTGACCATGTTCATGCTGATGATGGCAACTGCATTTCTAGGATATACACTCCCATGGGGTCAAATGTCTTATTGGGGAGCAACAGTTATAACTAATCTTTTTTCAGCTATTCCTGTTGTAGGAGATGCTATACTCACATTACTTCTTGGTGACTTCACAGTGGGTGACTCAGCTGTTAATCGTTTTTATGTTCTTCATTGGCTATTAGCTTTCGCAATTGTCGGTTTAGTTGTCTTTCACGTAATTACGTTGCACATGACTGGTTCAAATAATCCGACTGGCACAGAGCCTCAAAGCTGGGATGAAACAGTGAGTTTTCATCCATACGTAACTATTAAAGATCTAAATGCTACAATATTTTTCTTTATAATTTTGGCATTTATTCTCTTTTATTATCCAAATATTTTAGGTCACTCCGATAATTACATTAAAGCTAACCCTATGGTAACTCCTGCGCATATTGTGCCTGAGTGGTACTTTCTACCTTTCTATGCAATACTTAGAGCTATTCCAGATAAACTAGGTGGTGTGATAGCTATGTTTAGTTCCATTTTAGCATTAGGTTTATTACCATGGCTTGACACATCCAAAGTTAGATCATGTTTATTTAGGCCTATTTGGAGATACTGTGTTCTCTTGTTTGCAGTAAACTTTTTGGTTCTTATGTATGTTGGAGGTAAACCTGCTGAGGGTCTTTACGTACTTATCTCAAGGATTGGAACTGCATATTGGTTTTTGTTTATATTTGTTTTAGCCCCACTTGTTGGATTTTTAGAAACACCTCGACAACCTCTAACTATTACAAATTATTTGCAAAGTAAAAAAGCCTAATATGAGAAAAGCTCTACTGGCCATTTTTTTACTTTTTAGTTTTAATTTGTATGGCGCTGGAGCAAAAATTGATATTCCAAAATATGATTGGTCTTGGAAAGGATTTTTTGGAACATATGATCGTGCCTCAGCTCAAAGAGGTTTAAAAGTTTATAGAGAAGTTTGTGCGGGATGCCATTCCATGAATTATCTGTCTTATAGAAATCTATCAGACCTTGGTTTTAGTGAAGATCATATAAAAGCTATTGCAGCTGAACACTTGGTTTTAGATGGACCAAATGACGAAGGAGAAATGTTCGAAAGAGACGGAATTCCTTCAGATAAGTTTGTTAACCCATATCTAAATGAAAACGCTGCTAGAGCAGCGAATAATGGTGCTTATCCACCTGATTTATCTTTAATTGTTAAAGCCAGACCTAAAGGTGCTGATTACATTAAAGCATTATTGCTTGGTTATGTTGATCCACCAGAGGATATGAAAGTTCCAAAAGGCCAACACTACAATAAATTTATGGCAGGTAATCTAATTGCCATGACATCCCCTTTGTCTGATGGTCTTGTTGATTATGATGATGGAACTGAAAGCACAATGGATCAAATGACAACAGATGTTACAACTTTTTTAGCTTGGGCTGCTGAGCCTAGTTTAGAGGATCGCAAGAGAATGGGTTTAAAGGTAATACTATTTTTATTGGTTTTATTCGTGTTAGCCTATATTTCCAAACAACAAATTTGGAGAGATATTAAACATTAAATAAAAAGTGGATGATATCACCATCCTTAACTACGTATTCTTTTCCCTCTAATCTTAACTTTCCTTTTTCTTTCGCACCACTTTCTCCTTTATATTGGATATAATCATCATAGGAAATTGTTTCAGCTCTTATAAAACCTTTCTCCATATCACTATGAATTTCTCCAGCAGCATTGGGTGCTAACGTGCCTCTAATAATCGTCCATGCTCTTAGCTCTTTCTCACCAGCAGTAAAAAAATTTATATAATTTAAAAGTTCGTAACCTTTTTTAATAACTCTTTTAAGACCGGTTTCTTTAAGGCCTATACTATCAAGAAACATTTTTTTTTCTTCATGATCGTTTATTTGTGAAATTTCAGACTCAATTTTAGCACTTACAATCAATGTATCTGAGTTATTCAATTTAGAGTATTCCTCAATAGACTTAGTGTATGCATTACCGTTTACAGATGAATTTTCATCAACATTGCAAACATATACAACAGGCTTAATGGATATAAGTTGAAAGATATGTAAATATTCAATCTCATCTTTATTTAAGTTGCTCAAAATTCCTTTTTCTTTAGAAATAAGATCTATTGCTTTTTCAATTATCAATATTTTTTTTTTATCATCATCTGTTTTTTGGGTTTTTTTTAGTTTCTGATAATTTTTTTCCAAAATCTCTAGATCAGATAAAGCTAATTCAGCATTAATTATTTTTATATCTTCGAGAGGATTAATTCTATTTTCAACGTGTTGTATATCATCATCTTCAAAACATCTTACAATATGAAATAAGGCATTAACTGAGCGAATATGAGATAAAAAAGAATTCCCAAGACCCTCTCCTTTAGAAGCTCCCTTTACTAGACCTGCAATATCAACTATTTCAAAAGCTGCAGGAATTATTTTTTGCGGGTTGCATATTGCAGCAATTTTTTGAATTCTATCATCTGGCACTCTTACTAAAGAGCTATTTGGGTCAATTGTTGCAAAAGGATAATTGGCTGCTAGAGCTTGCTCATTTTCGCATAAAGCATTAAATAAAGTTGACTTGCCAACATTTGGTAGGCCTATAATTCCGCACTTCATTTAAATGCCTAGATTAGATAAATGTTTCGATACAAATATCTGCGATAGGTTTAAGTATATGACTTCAAATAATAAGATGAGCTGTTTCTTTTCTTCTGTATTAAAGTTACCTAGCACATGTCTGGTCACCTTATTTTTATCACCAGGATGTCCAATTCCAATCCTGAGTTTCCAATAGTTATCTCCAATTTTACTACTGATACTTCTTAACCCATTATGACCAGCGTTTCCTCCCGCAAATTTAATTTTTATCTCCCCTAAACTCAAATCTAATTCGTCATATAAAACAAATATATCATCTGATTTATTGAGTTTATTTGTTTTGAGGCTCAGTATACCGTCTCCAGATTCATTCATATAGCTCTCAGATAAAGCGATTTGACATTTTTGTCCATCAAGAAGAAAAGTATTAGAAAGTTTAAAGTTCTTAAACTTTTTTAATTTGAGTTCTAATTTATCTACTAGAAATTTTCCAAGTAATAGTCCAGCGTTATGCCTATTATTTTTATGTTTAGCTGTTGGATTGCCTAAGCAATATAAAGTAAGCATATAGATAGACTATATTATTCGGCTACTTTTTCTTCTTCTTTCTTATCTTCGATTTTTTCTGCTGTTTCTTCAGTTGTCTCTTCGGTTTCTTCTGGTTCTGGTTCTTTTTCAACCTTTGGAGCCTGAACTGTAGCTAACATAAAATCTCTACCTTGAATAGTGGGCTTCATTCCCTCACCCAAAGTTACAGAACTTAATCTGATATCATCACCAATTTCCTTACCCTCAAGAGAGATAACAAATTTTTCTGGTATGTTATTAGCAAGGCAAGACAACTCGATTTCTCTTCGAACAACGTTTAAGATACCACCTTGTTTTAATCCAGGAGATGACTCTTGGTTGGTAAATTCAACAGGGACTGATATTACTATTCTTGTTTTTTCATCTACTCTTTGAAAGTCTACATGTATAGGGTTATGTTTGACTTTATGTCTTTGAATACTTTTGACAATAACTGCTTCTTTTTTATCACCAAATTCTACTTCAAATATTTTTGAGTAGAAGCCACCCTCATCAAATCTCTTTTTCAGTTGAATAGTGTCGACTGCGACCATCACAGGGTCAGTGTTACCACCATAAATAATAGAGGGTATCAAACCTTCTTTTAAATATGGGTTAGTATTTCCTTTTTTTCGCTCTTTTGCTGGGATATTTCCACTGATTTTCATAGGCTGAGTTTATACAACAAAATCTTAGATTAATCAAACAGAGAAGATATAGAAGTTTCGTTATTAATACGCTTAATAGCCTCACCAAAAAGTGGAGCTACAGATAAATACCTCATTGATGGGGGTACTTCAAAGGAGGGTTTAATTGTATTCGTACAAACCATTTCTTCTAAAACTGAATTATTTATGTTGTCTAAAGCCTTTCCAGAGTAAACACCATGAGAACAATATCCATAAACCTCCGTGGCACCGTTCTCTTTAAGAGCTTTAGCCGCATTGCAAATTGTTCCTCCTGAGTCAACCAAATCGTCAACAATTATACATTTTTTTCCATCAACCGAGCCTATGACATTCATAGCATTAGAAACACCTGGAGCGTCTCTGCGTTTATCAATAATAGCCAAATCAGCGTCGAGTTTTTTTGCAAAAGCTCTAGCTCTTAAAACACCTCCGACGTCTGGAGAGACAAATACAAGATTTTTATCTCTGTTATTTGATTTAATGTCACTCATGAACAAATTAGTTGCATAAAGGTTGTCTAAGGGGATATCAAAAAAACCTTGAATTTGACCTGCGTGTAGATCCATTGTTAAAACCCTATTTGCACCAGCTGTAGTAATTAGATTGGCTACTAATTTTGCTGATATAGGAGTTCTTGGTCCTGTTTTTCTATCTTGTCTTGCATAACCAAAATATGGCAAAACAGCAGTGATTCTTTTTGCAGATCCACGTTTTAGAGCATCAATTGCTACTAATAATTCCATGAAATTGTCATTAGCAGGGAAAGAAGTTGTTTGAATTAAAAAAACATCTTCTCCTCGAACATTTTCACCAATTTCAACAAATACCTCTTTATCAGAGAACCTAGTCATAGTTGCTTCAGATAATTGAATTTTTAGATATTCTGAAATCTCTTTAGATAACTCAATGTTACTATTTCCAGAAATAATTTTCATTAGTTAGCTTGGTTATATAGTAAAATGTATATCCATACAAAGTTAAATTATAGATACCAAGCTTAAATTTCTCCCATAATCTCTATATTTGAGATGAATACTTCTTCGATAACTAAAATAATTTATGTTTTTAAAAGTATCTATTTTTGAGTCTACAATTTCAGAAATACCTAATCCGTTCAATTTACGTTTAGCAAGTTTAGGAAGGTCAAAATAATATTTATCATCTCTTTTAGTCCATAAACCTTTAACTTTAAATTTCATAACATTTATGAATTCTCGAGATACCTCGTATGAGTTCTTTCTTATACAAGGCCCAATAAAGGCCTTTATATTTGATTTTTTGGAACCAATTTGAAGCATTTTTTTTATGGTGTTTTCGATAATATCTCTTTTCAAACCCTTCCATCCTGCATGGCAAATTCCAATGACTTTATTTTGGTAATCAATAAATATTATTGGCAAACAATCAGCTGTCGTAATACCGAGAATAAATTTATTATCTCGTGTTACAACACCATCACAATTGTAAACAGATTTATTTTTTCTGACTATAAGACATTTGCTTGAATGTGATTGGTTAGGAATAATTAATACTTTATTTTCTTTAGATATGAGATTTTTAGCAATTTCAATATTCTTTTTTACATTATTTTTATTATCTCTAGACTTTAATCCGCAATTAAGAGAATTATAAATTCCCTTTGATTTTCCATTTTTATTATTAAAAAACTTAAATTTTACTGATTGTTTCATCATTTTTAAAAGAGAGATTCAAAAATACTTGACCCATATCATTAAATTTTTCTCCACTAATTAACTCAATAATTTCTCTAATATTCTTGTTACTTGATTTTAGGTATTCGTTTGGGAGATTATTACAAATTAAATCTTTTTGGTTTATGATTTGTGGATTTTTACTAATAAAAAAATCCCTTAATAAATCGAAATTAACCCCGAAAGAATAATCTACGTTTTCAAATTTATCAAATAAGTCTAATTTTTTATGGCTCGATAATAATCTAAGTGTGCTTTTTAATGGCAATTTTGTGTAGCCATAATCAGTTGTGGTAAAAAAATAATTTTTGCAATTTAAGTTTTGAATATCACTCAGTATGTTCAAAATTAAATTTGAATGCTCAAGTATATCATTATTTTTAAATATGTATTTTGAATAGTGATCCATTAATTCACTAGATATCGCCACACTATCTTGAATTAAAAAATATTTATTATTTTCTTTTGATATTTTTATTTCATTAAAATTACCATCTTTAAATATAAATTGCTTAGACCCAAAGGCGTCAAAAAATTCGTTAGAGTAAATAAAAACGGTATCTTCGTTATCTATTTCATAATCGTAAATATTTTCTATAAAATTAACTTTTAGATCTGATCTTTCAAAAATTTTTCCTTTAAAATAATCACTTCGTTCTAATAATGTAATGTTATTAACATTGATATTCTTTGATTTAAAATAATGATAAATATCAAATGTAAGTATTCCATTACCAGGCCCTAATTCTAATAAATTTACATTTTTTGCATTTGGAAATTCTTTTAAAAACTGATTAGAAAGGGCTATGCTAAATAAAGAGGATATCTCAGGAGATGTTATGAATTGTCCATCTTTGCCTATCTTTTCAATATTTGGTTTATTATAGAAACCTGAGTCTCTATCAAAATTAGAGATTTCTACAAAATCTTGAATGTTGATTGAACCAACTGATTTGATGATGGTATCTATCTTTGTTTGTACTGACATAAATATAGAAAATAAAAACCAAGTATAACAATTGGAATTGATAATAGTTGACCCTGAGATAATAAATTAAATTTTAAGCCCACTTGAATGTCAGGCTCTCTAAAATTTTCGATTATAATTCTAGATAATCCATAATTGATTAAAAAGAAAGATGTTATAAAACCATCTTTTACTTTTAATTTATAATAGAATAATAAGAGTAAAATAGACGGTATTAATCCTTCAAATACTGCTTCATATATTTGGGATATATGTCTATAAAAATCCTCATTAGGGTAACGAACGCTTAAATAAAATTCTGTTGGCTTTCCTATTAATTCTTTATTTAGAAAATTAGAAATTCTCCCTAAAAAAATTCCAATTGGAGCAGTTATACTTAAAAGATCAGATAGTTTAAAAATAGAAATATTTTTTTTTATTGAAAATATAATAGTTGTTAAGATAACACCAATTAAAGCTCCATGAAATGACATACCACCTTGCCAAACTTTAAATATTTCAAAAGGGTTTTGAATATAAAAATTCAAATTATAAAAAGATGCATATCCTAATCTTCCACCAATTATTACAGAAATAAATAAATAAAAAAATAAGTCTTCAAGTTTTTTTTTATCTAAACTAAATTGCTTTAAATTATTATATGCAAAAAAATAAAAGTAAATAAATCCAAGAATATAAGATATGCTGTACCATCGTATGGTTAAACCGAACAGCTCAAAAGCTACTGGCGATAAAAAACTAGGATATTCAAACACTGTAAAAACTAATAATACAACTTACGTGTCACACAAAGATAAACTTTATCTTAAGTTATCAAAAATACTTTATAATTCAGTTGAAGTTGCCCAAATTTTTAACGATTTCAAATCAGATTTTAAAAAATTAAAGAAATATTTAATCAACAGAAAAGATTAAATTTTAGCAATATCAAGTAATTAAATACTATATATAGTATTTACTAACATAAGTAATGTGATACATATTGTGTATGTCTCAAAAAAACATTGATTCTAGTCCCATTTCTATTCTCGAAGATATTTTCAATGTTAAAAAGTTATCTAAAAACAACGAAAACAACGATATTTCTCTTTTAACGGAGATCCATGAACAAAAAGTAATTATGGATTTTCAATGGATTGATGATTTAAAAGTTCTCATATCATCATTTAGCATTGACAATTATGAATATAGTTTTCTAACCAATCATATGAATAAAATTAACAATAATCTGGTTATTGGTACACTTAAACAAAATCATAATAAAATTATTTATAGACATAGCCTCCCAATTTCAAGAAAAGCAACTAAAGAAGATATTAGAAATTATTTAGAAAATATATTATCTGAATTTAATCACCTAGTTTCAGTGTTACTAAAAGGCGATAAAGTCGTCCAAACTACACAAATTTTAATTAATCAAAAAATTGTCGGCCACGCTTAAGCCAAAAGTTCTTTTTATAGGTTTTGGACACCTAGCTAAATCCTTATTATCAAAAAAACTACTAAATTTTGTAAATATTCACGCATTAAATTCTAAAGGTGTAATAAAAAATATAAATTTAAAAAAAAAAATATCAAATTTCAATAATGATTATAATTATATATTTCTTCTTACTCGACCAAATACATTTCTGACTTCTGGAAATCAATTCCAGAAATATCTTTCAAAAGAAACCTTAGTAATTTCTTGTATGGCTGGTATTAAATTATCAACAATTGAAAAAACCTTAAAATCAAAAAAAATTGTAAGAATTATGCCAAATGTAATGGCGATAAACACTAAATCTCAAACTCATATTTACATGAAAAATAAAAATTTATTTGATAGTAAACTAAAAAAAATATTATCTACTTTCGGAACAATTATTAATGTTAAAAATGAAGATCAAATTAATGTTGCTACATCAGTTTTCGGTAGCGGACCAGCATTTATTGCATATATAGTAAATATTTTTGTAAATGCATCCAAAAAACTTTCTAAGCCCCATCATATGAACGAAAAAGATGTAATAGAATTATTCAAAAATGTATTAGAAACTAATTATTCATCTAAAATGTTAGATGGTTTTGTAAGTTCTATTTCTAGTAATAAAGGTACTACGCAAGCTGGAGTTAATTATATTAAATCACAAAATATAGAGAAAATAATATATATTACACTTCAAAGGGCTTACGAAAGATCTAAGGAAATTGATAGTGAGAAAAAAAACACAAAATCTTAATAAAACAAATTTAAAAAAACTTAATAGCATGGCTCATTTAAAGAGCTTTCCCTCTAAAATTAAATCAATTAGTTCAGATTATCAAGACCTCAATATTTTTATTATAGATTTTGAAAATTTTATTTCAGCTGAATTAAAAGCCCCTTCTAAAGACCTTTCTACACAAGACAAAATTTTTGAAGGTATTATTAATAGATTAGATTTTCTTAATGATTATAAAAATATAACACTAAGAATTTATTTGGAGTCGCAGAAAAAACCAAAATATTTTTTAAATTTATCAAAAAATATTAATAATTATTTTAGTTTATTTCTTAGTTCTCAAGTTGAAAAAATAATAAGTAACATAATTTATCTATATGCTTTTAATGTTTGGATTGAAGATAATAATAGTATGGACAAAACTATGGCTTCTATAGGAAATGCATTCGATAATATTAATAAAGTAAAGTCATTTATTAGAAAAAGATGATTAATTATTCTGACTTTGAAAAAGTTGATATCAGAGTTGGAACGGTGATTGAAGCAAAACTAAACAAAAAATCTAGCAAACCCAGTTTATATGTACTTATAGATTTTGGCGAAAAGATTGGTCAAAAAAAAACATCAGCGCAGCTTACTAAACACTACCTTCCAGAGGAATTAATTGGTAAGCAAGTGGCTGCAGTTATAAACTTTCCAACAAAGCAAATTGGAAAAATGATTTCTGAGGTGCTGGTCCTTGGTTTTCCTGATGATGAAAATAATCCGGTATTAGTAATGCCCTCAATTAAAATCCCAAATGGTGGTAAACTCTTTTAAACCTAAACTTGTAATATAACAGTTACTTTTAAGCCACCATGTGAGGATTTTTGGAAATTTAACTCCCCATTATTTAATTTTATCAGTTTTTGAACAATAGATAGACCTAATCCAGTGCCTTGATTTAATTGATCAGAGCCTTTAACAAAAGGTCTTATCAATTGTTCTTGTGATAAATTTGTACCTGGGCCATTATCCTCAATCTCTATTTTCCATTTATTATTATTCATATTTGAACTAATAAAAATTTTTTCTGCAAACTTATCAGCATTGTCTAGTATGTTCATTATAGCCCTAGTTATTTGATTTTTTCTGATAAATATTTGATTTGAATTATTTTTTAAAATTTGAAGATTAGTATAATTTTGAGTTAAGTTGGATATAAAATCAGAAGTATTAATCTCATCTAAATTTTCATTTTTTTCATTTTTAATAAAGTCTAGATAATGATTAAGCATAATATTCATTTCAGAAATATTTTGAGAAATTGAGTTTTTTAATGTCTCGCTATTAATCTCCTCAATCATTAGATTTATTCTTGTTAATGGTGTCTTCAAATCATGGCTAATACCAGCTAACATATTTCTTTGATTATCGAGAGTACTGTTTATGTTGTTATGCATATTATTAAAGTCTTTAATTAAACCTCTAACCTCTGATGATCCAGTTGGTTTTAAATTTGGAGTTTTAATACCTCTTCCAAAACTTCTTGTAATAATTCCAAGTCTTTTAAGTGGTTGAATTTGTTTTTTTATAAATAAATATGAAATTAAAGACAAAATAATACTAACAGCAATCGTCCATAGAAAAAAACCACCAACAGTTTTAGTTTCAACTCTTTTCTTTGGAACTAAATAAAAAAATTCTGATTTTTTTTTATCAAAAAATATAAAGTGGGTTTGATTTTGTAGGACTTCAAAATTTCCAGATAATTGATTAAGAGAATTTTTCATTCGTTTTTTAAATATCCAATTAGAAACCTCTTCAGTTTTACTAAAATCTAAATTATCAGTTCTAATAATTTGTAAAGTATTTGCATAATTATTTATAGAGGGAGAGTCTTTTTTCATTTCCAAGATTTTTATTTCATTAGAAATTGATTGAGCACTTCTTTTTAATACTAAATCCCAGTGTAATTCAAAAAATATAACAATACCTATAATTTGAACTAACACTATGGGTATTGTTATTAGATAAACCGATCTTACTAAAAGGCTTTCCGAAAAGTTACTCCATTTGAACATTAAATGAAAATTTTGTATCCTTTTCCATGAACTGACCTAATAATGTCTTTAAGATTACATTCTTTTTTAAGTTTTAATCTTAATCTAGAAATTTGCATATCACCGCTTCTTGACAAATAATCTAGTCCTAATTCCGTATTTAATAAATCTCTAGTAAGGTATTGATGAGAATTATTTATTAAAAGTTTAAGTATTTTTAATTCGTTGCTTGAAAGATTTATATTTTGCTTTTTATATAGTAATTGTTCTTTTTTCATATCAAATTCAGTATTATTTCCAAAACTTACTATATCAACCGATTGTTTTTTCGAGATATTTTTTTCTATCTTTAACAATAATTCTCTTGAGTCAAAAGGTTTACCAATATAGTCATCAGCACCCAATTCTAATCCGGTAACTCTGTCATCAACATTACTTAATGCGGAGAGAAAAATTACTGGTGTATTAACTCTATTTTTAATTGTGTTTTCGTAAAAATCTAGACCAGTGCTGTCAGGAAGCATGACATCTAAAATTATAAGATCAAATAAAAATAATTTTACTAATTTTTTTGCCTCTTCTATGTTTATTGCCTTTGATACTACATAATCATTATTAACTAATAATTTTTCTATAAGAGCTTGTAATGTTTCATCATCTTCAACTAACAGTATATGCTTATCATTCATTACAAAGACTCTATTATATTAATGAAACCCGACATATTCTTAGGATCAGTTTTTCTAAATATTTTTATAATCTTTTCATTGATTTTATCAGTTGTTTTTTGAATTAGCTCCTCTCCATTTTGGGTAATTAATATATTTTTATTATCTAATTTTAATATTTTTTTTACCTGTAAGTCTTTTAATATCAAATTTAAATTTTGTTTTTTTATAAAAACTTTATTAGCAATATCAATTTTTCTTTTAAATCCTTTTTTAATTTCTAAAATAACTATTAATTCATTAAAAGTTAAATTATTTAATTCGCAACAGATTTGAATTTCTTTTTGAAGGTATTTATAAGATCTATGTAAACCTAAAATTATTTCTAGAATATTTTCTTTTTTAAAATATAAAGTGTCGGCAAAACTTAAATTCATGAGTTATAAATATAATTATATTGTGAATTTTAATAAATAATATTACATTATTTTAGATTATGGAAATCATCCCTTTTGATAAAAGAATTGGATTTATTTGGTATAATGGTGAGTTCGTAGAATGGCAGAATGCAACGACTCACGTATTAAATCATGGACTCCATTATGGTAGTTGCGTTTTTGAAGGACTCAGGGTTTATGGGGAAAAAATATATGAACTAGAAAAACATACTGATAGACTTTTCTTTTCTGCACAAAGAATGGGTATAGAAGTGCCATATTCTAAGCATGAAATAAACAATGCTCAAAAAGCTACAATAAAAAAAATGAATATCAAATACGGTTATCTTCGTCCTGTGATTTGGAGAGGAAGTGAAATGATGGCTATCTCTGCACAGAAAAATAAAATAAATGTAGCTGTTGCTACTTGGGAATGGCCCAGTTATTTTACAAAAGAAGACCGATTAAAAGGTATATCTCTTCAAACAGCAGTGTGGAAAAGACCGCCCCCAGATTGCATACCGACTGACACTAAAGCCGCTGGCCTATATATGATTTGTACTTTAAGTAAGCATGAGGCTGAAAAAAATGGTTTCACAGATGCTTTGATGCTTGATTATAAAGGTAGAGTAAGCGAGTCTACTGGATCAAATATTTTTATGGTAATTAATGGAGAAATTCATACACCTGTGCCTGATTGTTTTTTAAATGGAATTACACGTCAGGCCGTTATTGAAATTGCTAAAAATGAGGGCATCAAAGTTATTGAAAGAGATATATATCCAGATGAAATAAAAAATGCCGAAGAAATTTTCCTAACAGGCTCTGCTGTAGAAGTAACTCCCGTAGGAAAAATAGATAATCAAACTTTTAAAGTTGGAGATATTACAGCTAAGATTTCAAGTCTGTATATGAAAGAGGTTGACCCTAACTACAAAGATAATTAATTAATAATATCTTTCCATTTTAACATTTTTTCATTATCTAAGTTTTTTTGTAATACCGTTTCTTTTTCATCGTTATCTAATAAATGAAATTTCCAAAAAGCTACATCTATCTTTAAGCTATCAATCACAAACTCACAAGCTTCTATAGCGTTTGTACGATGAGAAGAAGCAGTAATTACTAAGACAATTTTTTCTCCTAAATCTAATTTTCCTATTCGGTGAATTATTAAACATTCATTTAGTTTCCAACTACTTAATGCTTTGCTTCTTATTTTTTTAAGCTGAGCTAATGCTAATTCTTCATAACACTCCAAATAAATTCCTTTTATTTTCTTATTTGATGAGCTTAAATCAGATCTAACTGTACCTAAGAAGAAACTGTATGCACCATTTGTGTCGGATGAAACACATTTAAATTCTGTATCTAGATCAAAATTATCATTAGTTATTTTAATCATTATCCACCTGTAACGGGAGGTAACAGAGCTAATATATCACCATTATTTAGCGTTTGATCATCATCATCTATTTCCGTCAAGTTTAAAAAATATTTTACGCTCTTATCATCAAATATTTCTTGAAATACAGGATCTTTTGAAATGAGATAATTTTTAAATTCTTTAAAACTTATAGTTTGATTTAATTCAATTAAGTCATGACTTTTTTTAAGTTTTACTCTTATCCAAGAAAAATATTTTAATGTAATATTCAAATATGTTTGAGACCTTTTGCTACATAATTATATCCAGATAACAAAGTAATTATAGCGGCTAGCCATAATGTTACTAAGCCTAAATTCCAAAGAAAATCATTTAATTCAAAACCTAATCCTATGATGAGAATAGATAAGCTAACCATTTGAAATGTAGTTTTATATTTAGCTAGTTTGCTCACTGGCATATCAGTATTTAGTTTAGCTAAAAATTCTCTTAAACCAGAAATAGCAATTTCTCTTAATAAAATAATTATTGCTGGAATAACATGAATGTCAGCAATTACTCTCGTGTCTATCAAAACTATGATGACAGCTGCTATTAATAGTTTATCAGCAATAGGATCAAGTAGAGTACCAAGCTTAGATGATTGATTCAATGTTCTTGCTAAATATCCATCAAAATAATCAGATATAGATGAAATTATAAAAAGTAAGCCTGCAACAAGGACCACTTTAGAATTATCGGAGAACAGTAAATATAAAATTATGGGAATTAAAATAATTCTTACAAAAGTAATTATATTGGGAATAGTGTAAATTTTAGCCATTTATCTTATCCAATATAGCCTTAATATTTTTCGAATTTAATCCTTTTATTTGAGCTAACTCATCTCTGTTAGCTTTCTTTAGATTTTGAACACTTCCAAAAAAATTGATGACCCTCATTTTTTTTATTTTCCCAATGCCAGATATATCATCTAAAAAACTCGTTTTTAGGGAGTCGGACATCCTTTTCATGCTATTTTTTTTGGATAATTTGTGAGCCTGATCTCTCATTTTTTGGATAAAACCTTCTATTTGAGGGCTATCCTTCAAAGATAGATTTTTTTCACTTAGAGTATGATATCTATCAAATCTAAAATCTCGTTTAAAACCTTTAGACACTCCAATTAACTTTATACTTTCACTAATACCGCTATCATCAATAATTTCTTGGCAAATTTTCAAATAAGGTTGACCCCCGTCAATTATTATTAAATCTGGTAAAATTTTATCATCTTTGGAGAAACGAGATTTAAAAACCTTTCGCATTAAATCTGCATCACCAAACTTTTTTAAATCATAATCTTTAAATTTATATGTTCTAGAGTCTTTTATACTAAAACCCTCTTCATTAAATACTACATATGATGCCACAGCATAGTTGTTACCGAAAAAACTATTATCGTAAGCCTCAACACGTTCAATTTTATTATCAATACTAAACCTATTTTTCATTAAAGTTAAAATTTCTTGATTATTAATAAACTTTTGTTTTTGAAGATTTACTTCTTTATCATTTCTTTTTGCGGTAAGTTTCGAAATTTTCTGAACGCCATTAATTTTGCTACTTTTTAGAAATACATCAATCTTATAATTATCTCTCATAATTGACTTTAATTCATTATATCCGTTAATTTTTTTTGAAATTATTATTTTATTAGGTCTGAAGTTTTTTAAATAAAATTGTATAATTAAAGAGGTAAGATCTATATCATCTTCAAACTTTTCAGAATAGTAAATTAAATTCCCGCCAAGATATCGCCCATACCTAATGAAACCAATGTATATTGAGAAATGTTTTTTATCATCAATATGGATATAGTCATAATTTGTATCTTGAGTACTGATTTTCACTTCCTCTCTGATGATAAAATTTAAAGATTGTATACTATCTCTTAGCTCTGCAGCCTTTTCATAGTTTTGACTTTCACTAAAATTAACCATTTGTTTTTCTAATTTATCAAATATTTTTTTTTGGCCTCCTTGAAAAAATTTAACTGTATCATTAACTTGATTTTTGTATTCATTTTGACTAACTTTATTTACGCATGGAGCGGAGCATTGTTTTAAGTCATAAAGCAGGCATGCCCGTTTTCTATTTTTAAACTCCAAGTCACTACAACTCCTTAACTTAAAAGATTTCTGCAAAATTTTTATGACTTTGTCTGTTTTTAACGCAGATGTAAATGGACCAAATACTTTATCTTCATTAGAAAATTCATTTCTAAATCTTGTCAATCTTGGAAAGTCACCTTTAGTAATTTTAATTAATGGAAAGCTCTTATCATCTTTTAAACGAATATTATATCTCGGTGAAAATTTCTTGATAAGCAAAGCCTCTAATAATAATGCATTTCTCTCAGACTCTGTTAGCTCAAAATCAATATTTACTGTTTGTGAAACCATTTTTTGAAGTCTTCTTGGAAGTTTTGGTAGATTACCGTAATTAGATAATCTTCTTTTGATATTAATAGCTTTTCCTATATAGATCGGGTTATCTTTTTTATTTTTAAAAAGGTAAACGCCTGAACTTTGAGGTGCGTCTTTTATTCTGTTTTTTAGAATTTCAAGCCCAATCATAAGTCTATATTACAGACATTTTATAAATCACAAAAAAAAATTAATGAATTTCTAATCAAAAAATAGATAGTATAAATAACTAAATTATCAAATTAAAACATGGACTGGGATAAACTTAAAATTTTTCATAATGTTGCACTAGATCTTAATATCTCAGAAGCAGCTAATAAAATGAATATAAGTCATTCATCTATAAGTAGACAGATTAGCTCACTAGAGAGAGATTTGAAAGTATCACTATTTAAAAGACATGCCAGGGGGCTAACTTTGACTGAACAAGGTAAAATTTTATTCAAAACAGCACATGATATATTTGGAAAGATAGCTCTAACTGAGTCTCAATTAACTTCTTCTAAAGAAAAACCTACAGGCTCACTACACATAGCTGCCACTGTTGCCTTTGGCACCACATGGCTTGCCCCAAGAATAGCAAAGTTTTCAAACTCATATCCTGATATTGATATTTCTATAAGAATTGAAAATAAATATACAGATCTCTCCTTAGGTGAAGCTGATGTAGCTTTACGATTAAAAGAGCCTACACAAATGGATTTAATTCGTTTTCCTTTGTATGAGTTTCAATTTAAAATTTACTCCTCACCAGAGTATATTGAAAAATTTGGTATACCAAAAAGTGTGAGTGATTTATCAAAACATACAATAATTGCTTTTGGTCATGATGTTGAGCCATCTATACCCGATGTAAACTGTATTTTGGATTTAATTCCTAAATCAAAAAAACCCAAGACCATTTATATATCAAATATGTATGGAGTTATGAGAGCTATTGGAGGAGGAGCGGGCATTGGTGCCTTACCAGAATATATGAAAATATCTAATAACAATCTTGTTCCTATTTTACCTAATGCAAATACTCCAAAAACAATCATTTATTTTACTTATCCTCCTGAATTAAAGGGCTCTAAAAAAATTGAAGCCCTCAGGGATTTTTTAGTGAGAGAAGTAAATAAAGAAAAAAAAGTTTAGTCTTTTTTTATAAATTTCTTATTACAATAGTTACACACAATTTCTTTTTTTTTACCAAATTTAAAATAAACAGCCGGATGACCTAAATCACCACTTCCACCGTCGCACATTACTATATCAGTATTTTTTGAAACATATTCGATGGAGTCCGCTATTTTATTTTGATCGCTCATAAGGAAACGAGTTCTGAGACTAAATTCGTATATTTTTTTGGGTCGTCAAGGCTTTCACCTTCCATTAGCTTTGCGTGGTCATAAAGAATTTCACAGAATTTGTCTCTTTGATTTTTATCTAAAGATTTTAATTTATTAACTAATTCATGATTGATATTTATCTCTAAAATTCTTTTTTCATCAGAAATATTTTGATTATTAGCAGCCATCAGTTTTTTTAAATGCATATCCATATCGTTCTCATCAGCTACTAAACATGAAGCACTTGTAGTTAGTCTTTTAGAAATTTTTACATCTTTAACTTTATCTTTCAGATTGTCTTTTAAAAAACCAACAAAATCTTTGTCTTCCTTTGGCTCTTCTTTGTCTTTTTTTGACTCCTTTTTATCTTCAATATCAATTTCACCTTTAGTAATAGATGTAAATTCATAATCTTTGAATTTCATTTTCATTGGCATCCAGAATTCGTCGACTGGATCCGTAATTAACAAAACATTTATTTTCTTATTTTTAAATAGTTCCATTTGAGGGCTATTAATGAGGTTTTCCTTGTTTTCGCCTGAAATATAATAGATTTTCTTTTTATCATTTGAAAAATCAGTTAAGTATTGATCTAAAGTTATCATCTCCTCTTTCTCAGAGCAGTTAAAAGTTGAAAACTCGAATATTTGATCATGAAAGTCATTAAATTCATAGAGTCCCTCTTTTACAACAGGACCAAAATTCTTCCAAAAATCTTTAAATTCATCTGGCTTCTTTTTTTTTAATTCTAGAATTTCTTTGAGAACTCTTTTTGTAATAGCATTAGATATTTTATTAATTACGGCATTATTTTGTAAAATTTCTCTTGAAATATTTAAACTAAGATCTTCTGTATCTACCACACCTGGCACAAATCTAAGCCAAGCTGGAATTAATGCATCTAACTTATCAGAAATAAATACTTTATTAACATATAGCTTTAACTTGTTTTTGCGATCTGGATGGTAAAGATCTTGAGGCTGCGATTTGGGTAAATATAAAAGGGCAGTATAATTTACAACTCCTTCAGCTTTAAAGTGAATAGTTATTAAAGGCTCATCATAATAGTTTGAAACTTGATTATAAAAAGATTTGTAGTCATCTTTTTTAATTTTTGATTTATCTTTTAGCCAAATGGCTTCAGCAGAGTTTACTTGTTCTTCAGATTTATCATCTTTTTTCTTATCATTTTTATCTTCTTCGGATGTTACAAAAATGGGAAAAGGAACAAAATCAGAATACTTTTTTATTATTTCCTCTATTCTAAATTTACTTAAAAACTCTTTCTCATCCTTCTTAATTGATAACGTAATTTCAGTTCCAATTTCATTGTATTCCGTTTCCTCAATTGAAAATGTACCTTTGCCATCTGAAGTCCAAAGGTAACCACTTGATGAGTCATATTTTTTTGATCTAACTACTACTTGATCTGAAACCATAAATGATGAATAGAAACCAACTCCAAATTTACCAATTTGATTGATATCTCCCTTTTTATCACCCATCTTTTTAATAAACTCTTCCGTGCCAGATTTAGCTATTGTGCCTAAATTTGATTGCATATCTTTATCATCCATGCCAATCCCATTATCTTTAATTGAAATAGTTTTATTTTTTTCATTAAGATGAATTCGAATTTGGAATTTATTTGTTTTAGTAGCTTTGGAGTCAGTCTGACTAACATATCTAAGCTTTTCGCAAGCATCTGATGAATTTGATATTAGTTCACGTAAAAATATTTCCTTTTCGGTATAGAGTGAATTAGCAACTATATCTAGTAGCTTTGATACTTCAGTTTCAAATTTTACAGTTTTCTTTTCTGCTTGTTGTTTAGTCATTTTTTTTTAATATCCTTATTATAAGTAATGTTTACCAATGATAATACTGAGTGTTCTACAAAAATTTCTGTCATTTCACAAAGTAAATTTGATAAATGGTTGTTAACACAATCATCTTTTACTAAAAATTGGGCTTTATCTAATAATTTCAAGGCAGAATCAGGAAAAATTCTCAAAATTCCCTATGAGGACGGAAGATTGAAAGAGGTCATATTAGGAGAGGGCGCAGATAAAAACCTGGAGGCAATAAGTGCTTTTTCTGCGTCTAACATTGGTAACTATTATATTTCTAGTAAATTTGCCAAATCAAAGGAGTCTGAAATATACAAAGCATGGGCTTGGGGCAACTATAATTATCAGTCTAAATCTAAAAAAAATTTATTATACGTAAAGGAACAAAAGGAATTAGAGTTTTTAACTTTTTACTCAGATTGTATTAATTTTTCAAGAGACTTAATAAATAGCCCTGCAAATAAATTAAACCCATCAACTTATTACTCAAAAATTAAAAATAATAATTTGTTTAAAAGTTTTAATTTTATTGATTACACTGAAAAAGAAATAAATTTGAATTTTCCTTTGACATGTGCTGTTGGTAGATCTTCTTCTTCAAAACCAAAAGTGATTGAAATAACAAATCGAAAACTTTCAAAAAAAGATAAACCATTGGTTATTATTGGAAAAGGCGTTACATTTGATACAGGTGGAGTAAATATAAAACCAGGTACCTCAATGAGAAATATGAAAAAAGATATGGGAGGATCTGCTATCGCTATATCATTATTTTTGTTAGCAAATTATTTTTTAAAAAAAACTAAAATTGTTTTAATTGCCCCAGTCGCTGAAAATGCAATATCATCAAAATCAATGAGACCTGGTGATGTATATTCATCTGTGTCAGGAAAGTCTGTGGAAATTGCCCATACAGACGCTGAGGGAAGACTTTTATTAGCAGATGCAATAGAAAAAGCTTCTTCTTATAACCCATGTATGATTATTGATTTTGCAACGCTTACTGGAGCAGCAAGAGTAGCTCTGGGTGAAGACCTTCCTGCTTATTTTTGTAATAATGAAACATTTGCAAAAAAAATCGAAAATTTAAATAAAGAAAAATTGAGATGTTGGAGATTGCCCTTGTATTCTCCTTACTTTTTTAAAATTAAATCTCAAGTAGCAGATCTTAGTAATGCATCTTTAGATGGTATGGCTGGTTCTATTACGGCAGCACTTTTTCTTCAAGAATTTTTAAAATCTCCAAATATACCTTGGTTTCACTTTGACACCTTTGCTTGGTCTCAACACTCCAAAGGAGCTGCATTACAGGGATTAGATATAATGAGTGATTTTTTAAGGAAAAATTTTAATTAGTGAAGTACTTACTGATATTTTTTCTATTATTATCAGGTTGTATTACAACTGATAGGTCTTTTAACACAGCAAATATTTGTGATATTTTCAAAACAAATCCTAAATGGAAATCATATGCAGAAAAAACAAAAGAAAAATGGGGGGTTCCAGTTAGTTTACAATTAAGCTTTATCAAACACGAGTCCTCTTTTGAAAGAACTGCTAGGCCTCCGAGGAAAAAGGTATTGGGTTTTATACCTGGTTTAAGGCCATCAAGCGCCTATGGTTATAGTCAGGCCTTAGATGGAACATGGGAGGAGTATAAAGTTTCAACAAAAAACTTTAATGCCGATAGAAAAAATTTTAGAGATGCTAGTGATTTTATAGGTTGGTATGTTGATGGAAGTTACCGTTTGTTGAAAATTGATAAAAGTGATGTTTACAATCATTACCTTGCTTATCATGAGGGCAAGGGTGGGTATCAAAAAAAATCTTATAACAAAAAAAAATGGCTTCTAGAGGTTGCAAAAAAAGTAGAACGTCAAGCTAAAGATTATTCTAATCAAATAACAAAATGTAATTTTCATAAAAATAGTGTGTTTTAATTGTTACAAAAATCAGATCTTATAAATTATTTCTACTCCAATTTCACTGACCCTGAGTATAAGGGCATTGGAACTGAACATGAGAAATTTATCTTTTATAAAGATAATAAAAGATTTCAATTTGATGGAGAGATAAGTATACAAAATTTATTTCAATTTTTCTTATCAAAGGGTTGGCAAAAAAAAGAATACAATAGTTTTAATCAATTAATATCTTTGTCTAAAAATGGTGCCAGCATTACTTTAGAGCCAGGGTGTCAACTAGAATTATCTGGTAAAATTTTAAAGAATGTTCATCAAACATGTACGGAGTCTTATGAACATTTAAGAGAATTAAAAGAATATGCCGAATTGAATGAATTATGTATTTTAGGTCTGGGGTTTGATCCAATAAGTAAATTAGAGGATTTAACTTTTATTCCAAAAGAGCGTTATAAAATTATGAGTGAATATATGCCTAAAGTTGGCTCAAGAGGATTAGATATGATGACCCGAACATGTACTGTTCAAGCAAATTTAGATTATTTTAATGAAACAGATCTAATTAAAAAATTTGTTGTTTCTAATAGAATTCAACCAATAGTTATGGGTATATTTTGTAATTCGCCCTTTCGTGAGTCGAAATATAATAATTTAGTGAGTAATCGAATTTATACATGGCAAGACACTGATGATCAAAGGTGTGGAATAAAAAGGTCATTTCTAAACAAGAATTTTTCTATTGAGGAATATGTTGACTTTGTTTTGGAAGTAAAAAACTATTTTTTAAAGATAAATGGAAAACAATATGACACAACAGATTATACTTTTAATGAACTGTTAACTAAAAATACCTCAAATAAAGACCTTTCAAATTACAACATATCAATACAAGATTGGATAAATCATCTCTCCACAATTTTTACAGAGGTAAGATTAAAGTCATATATAGAACTTAGAGGTGCAGACGCTGGGAAATGGGAAATGATTTGCGCTCTTCCAGCATTTTGGGTAGGCATACTTTATGATGATGAAAATCTTGAACATCTTTGGAAAGAAACTAGTTCGTGGCAAGAGAATGATATTTTAAATTTGTATCTAGAGATTCCTTATAAAGGACTTAACAGTAACTTTATTAATTCGCCCTTATATGAGCATGGTAAAAATCTTCTTAACCTCGCTAACAAGGGATTAGAAAAAAGAGGTTATCTAAATTCTGAAGGAAGAGATGAAAGTATTCATCTTGAAAAATTATATAATATTGTTGAAAAACAAAAAAATCCTGCAGATTTGTTAATTGAAGAGTTTAAGGATAAAAAAGATGTATTATCACTATTAAATAATACCTATTATTGAATTTGCTATGAAATTTCTTTTTCAAATGGATGATCCCAAAAAAATAAATATTAACGAGGACTCTACTTATATGTTAATCAAGGAGTCTTTAAATAGAGGTATAGATTGTTATTACAATGATCCAAGATGGGTATTTAGTGAGATTAATAAAGTTAATAAAATTAAATCTCACGTTTCTAGATTAAGTTTGAAAAAAAATAATCAGCTTTCGTATCAAAGAAAGATCCTAAAAGAAATTGATTTAGAGCATATGAATGCCATTTTTATTCGACAAGATCCACCCTTCGATTTAAATTACATTTCTAATACCTATTTATTAGATCAATTAAAAAAACCTTTAATTTTAAATAATTCAAAGGAGATTAGGAACTTTCCAGAAAAACATATTATGATGAACTTCCCAGAATTAACCCCCCCGACCTTAATATCATCAAATATAGAAGCCATCATAAAGTTTATAAAGAAGAATAAAGAGGTTATTATAAAACCCGCTTATGGAAATGGAGGATTAGGAATTCAAAAAATTAGCCATAACAAGACTAATCTAAGTACGTTCTTAAAAAATTACATAAAAAAATTTTCGAATTGCCCAGTAATTATTCAAAGATTCCTTAAAAATTTCAAAAAAGGAGACAAAAGAATTATTCTCATAAACGGGGACATTGCTGGAGCTGTATTAAGAGTGCCTAGAACTAATAGCATTAAGGCAAATTTTCATGCAGGTGGAAGGGCAGTAGAAACCAATATCACTGACAAAGATAAGTACATTTGTAAAAAAATAAAATCATTTTTGGTGAAAAAAAAATTATTTTTTGTTGGTATTGATGTGATAGATGGCTATTTAACAGAAATAAATATTACATCTCCTACTGGAATTCAAGAAATTAACAGATTAAATAAAAGTAAGATTGAAAAAGATATAATTGATTTTGTTTTAAGATCACTGAAATAAATTTTCAAAAAGTTTATTTATATTTTTTTGAATTAAATCTTCTATAGGTTTTTTTACAGTCCCATCAGGTATGACTCTTTCATAGGAATAATTTCCATTTTGATATTTTATAACAAAATCCTCATTGTCAATAATATCAAAAATTGTAATTTTAAAATTATTCAAATCTAATTCTAATTCTGCCTCTAAAGTCTCTCCGTCTGGTGATGTTAAAATTAAGTTTTTAATTTTCAATTCATTCAAATTATTATTTGAAATTTGTCCAGAAATAGAACTACTTCGATTAATGAATGAATTTGCTAATGTGTTTAATAATTCATTAATTTGTTCAAAATCCTCAATGTCTTGAGATAGAGATTGAATAAATAAAACTAGTGCAAATTCCTCTTCAGTAATATTAACATTAATATCACCATCTATGTTTCCAGATATATTTTTAATATTTTTAAGATTAACAGGTTCAGAAACATCTAAAGATAAATTAATATTTCCTTTAATACGAGATGTATTTAAAAATAAACGATCAAAATTAGATAAATTTAAATCATTTAATTTGACTGTACCAGTAAACATCTGATTTTTAATTGATCCAGAAATATTTGAAATTTTATCTTTATTTATTAGATCTAAATTTTCTATCAAAAATAGATCATTGACTGGATCAGCGTATAAGTTTGACTCTAAATAATCAAAGTCAACAAGATCCACAATATTTGTAAAATCTTCTTCAGTTAATTCAGAGATGATATTTAAGAGTTCTGTTTTATTTAAATTTTCAATTCCAATATTCAAAGAGGCATTATTAAAGTTATTTAGATCTAAATTACCGTCAATCAATAAATTCGAACCTTCCAAATTAATTAATTGAAGATCTTCAATAGCAAAATTTGAGCCATTTATAAGGCCACTCGCGTTGATATGTTCCGTATTTAATGTTTTTAATAATCTAATTAATGAGTCAGATGGAATTAACTCAAATTGTCTAAACCGTTTTAATTGAATATCTAATTGTAGGCTATCGATATCATCGAGCCCATAAGTGCCGCTAATTTGAATAATATTTTCATCCTTATTAGTTATATTTATTTGATTAATTGTAAAAATATTATTTGCAAAATTGCTGGAAAATTCAATTTCATCAAATTTAAATTGCTTTACTAATTCCGAATAAGGTAAAAATTTTAATAATACTGATAAGTCATCTTTGGAACCAGAGTTAAGACTTGCATTAAAGTTAGCATTATAAAAATCAAGATTTTCAATAGTTCCATTTAAATCTAAGTTTGTTCCTTGATCAGAGACATACAAGATTTTATTTATAGTTAAATTATTTGAAGTGTAATTTAAATCAAAAGTTTCAATTATTCCTTGAGGAATGTCTATAATTTCATTGAAAATATTTATATTACTAATCATTTGAAATAAATTATCTGAAGAGATATTTTGACCTCTAATTGATAAATCAGAACTAATGAAATTGCTTAAATTGAAATTCCCCTCAATATTAATTTGTGATTTGTCAGCTAAAGTAATAACTAGGTCTTCAATATTTAAATTTTCTTTTACATATTCACCTTTTATGTCAAGACTTTGAAAATTTATTTTTTTTAAAACCTCCTGGTAATTTCCCCCTAAAAGTAATACTAGTTCATCTATTTCCAGATTTTCTATGGAAAAATCAATTTTATCTATTTCTGAGTCAGTTGTATAAATATCAAAATATAAATCAGATCCTTTATATTTAAATTTATTTGATATTATTCTTGTATTATTGCCCTCGTTAGAGATCTTTAATTTTAAATTATCGATATCACCCTCTAGTAAAATAGCATTATTAACAAAATTTGAATTTATATTTTCTATTCTTGCTTGGTTGAGTGTAATTGAAATATCATCTGCGTTAAAAATAGATCTAGAAATTTCAATATTAGAAGCTGCCAAATCAGTTTGGAATAAATAATGATTAATCTTGAAATTTGAATTATCTACAGAGAGAATTGGTTTAGGCATAATTTTTAAAGTTTGATTTGATAAACTGTTCAATGTAACAAAACCTTTAGTTTCTCTTTCGACCATTTCTTGAGATAAAATATTCATAGGCAATCTTAGAAAACTAAGCCCAAATAAAATCACTAAAATTAAAAGTATTGCTATGGATATTAGGACTTTTAATTTTTTCATTTATTCACTCTACAAATATAGGAACACAAAATAGATCATATAGGCTAATATAAAGCCAAGAGAAATTAATTTTCCAGCTAATTTTAAAGAAATAATTATAAAAAATAATAAAGAAGTTACTAAAAATAGCCATTTATCAATTTGACCAAGCAATTCATAAAAATTTATACTTCCATTGATTAGCACAGCAATAATTGTTATTCCAAATATGTTGGCTATATTTGACCCGAGAATATTTCCAATAGCCAAATTATTTTGTTTTTTTACAATTGATAAAATTGTTGCAATTACCTCAGGTAAAGATGTACCAAAAGCAACAATTGTTATTCCAATTGTAGTTTCTGCAACACCAAATATGCTAGTTAGATTTTTCGCATAAACAATAAAATACTTAGAACTAAAAAATAACACAATAAATGCTAATATTATTTTTAAAATGATAAAAAAAGATGAAGAATGTGATATCTCGGATATTGTGTTACTTTCATCAATTGGCTTTTTTAACTCAAAATAAATAAAAAAACAAAGTAATCCAAAAAGTAAAACTCCGTAGGTGTAGCCAATATTAAAATTAAATATTATGAAAATAAAAAAAACGATTGAAAAAATTAAGAAAAATAAAAAAGTACTTTTATCCCTTTTATCAGTCACTAACCTAGTAATGGGATATAGCATGATACCCCCTACCAATAAAATATTTGCGATATTACTTCCAACAAGATTACCAGCTACTATTCCAATAGAATTTAATTTTAATGCTTGAAATGTTGCTGCAAACTCAGGGAGGGAAGTGCCAATTGCTATAATGAATATTCCAACAAGGATTGGCCTAATTTTATAAACGTGTGAGATTAATATTGAATTTTTTATTGCAAAATCACATGACCATATTAATAGAGCAAGACTTATTAATACTCCTAATAAACTCTCAATCAATTCACACCCATTTGATCTTTTTTAAGTTTCCTTATCTCATCTCTGAACATTGCAGCTTTTTCAAAATCTAAATTTTCAGCTGCAGATAACATTTTTTTCTCTAATTTTTGAACATGTTTTTCAAATTTATTAGGACTCAATTTATCAATTTCAGATGTATCCACAGTATAGCTATCTTTTTCATAGATGCTCTCGATAATTTCACCAATATTTCTTTTCACTGATTGTGGAGTAATGTTATTTTTTTTATTAAATTCAATTTGTTTATTTTTTCTGTATTTTGTCTCCTCAAGAGCTGCTTTGATACTTTTAGTTATCACATCTGCATACAAAATCACCTTTCCATCTATATTTCTGGCTGCACGACCTATAGTTTGGACCAAACTAGTTTTTGACCTTAAATAACCCTCTTTGTCAGCATCAAGGATGGCTACTAAACCACACTCAGGAATATCTAGTCCTTCTCTGAGTAAATTAATGCCAATTAAAATATCAATCTCCCCAATTCTTAAAGAGCGAATAAGTTTTATTCTATCAATAGTCTCAACATCAGAATGCATATATTCAGCCTTTAAATTATGTTCCTTTAAGTAATTGGTTAAGTCCTCAGCATTTTTTTTTGTAAGAGTTGTAATCAATACTCTATTTTTATTATTGAGTGTTATGTTAATTTCACCCATCAAATCTTCCACTTGATTGACAGTTGTTTTGATCACACATTCAGGATCAATTAGACCTGTGGGTCGTATAATTTGTTCAACATACTCATTTTCGACTTCATTCAATTCCCATGATCCAGGAGTTGCAGATAAAAAAATAGTTGGGGGGCGCATCATATTCCATTCTTCAAAAGTTAAAGGTCGATTATCCAATGCAGAAGGAAGTCTAAACCCATAATCTGATAAAGTTTTTTTTCTGGATCGGTCACCTTTATACATTCCATTTATTTGAGGTACGGATACATGAGACTCATCAATAATAAGAAGTGAGTTGTCCGGAATAAACTCGTATAGAGTTGGTGGTGCTTCACCAGGTTGTCTTCCACTTAAATATCTAGAATAATTCTCAATTCCTGAACATGTTCCTGTTGCCTGTATCATTTCCAAATCAAAATTAGTTCTCTCTTTTAATCTTTGAAATTCAAGTAATTTTTTTTCCTTATCAAACTCTTCTAGTCTTATTTTTAAATCTTTCTTAATTTCTTTTATAGCGTTCTCTAATCGAGGTTTTGGAGTAATGTAATGACTATTTGCAAAGATTTTTACTCCTTCGAAACTTTGAATGAATTCACCTGTGAGAGGATCAAATTCTTTAATATCTTCGACTTCGTCTCCAAAAAAACTTATCCTCCAAGCTATATCCTCTAAATGCGCAGGAAACACATCAACTCGATCTCCAGTTACTCGAAACATACCTCTTCTAAAATCAATATTATTTCTTTTATACTGTAACTCTACTAATTCTCTTAGGAACTCCATTAAATTAATGTTTTGTCCTTTTTTAATTTCTAAAGTCATTTTTGAGTAAGAGTCAACAGACCCAATACCGTAAATACATGAAACACTTGCTACAATAATTACATCTTCTCTCTCTACTAATGATCTAGTTGCTGAGTGTCTAAAACGATCTATTTGTTCATTTATAGATGACTCTTTTTCTATAAATGTATCTGATCGAGGTACATAAGCCTCTGGTTGATAATAATCATAATAACTCACAAAATACTCAACTGCATTATTAGGAAACAATACTTTTAGCTCTTCATATAATTGAGCAGCCAAAGTCTTATTGGGAGCCATGATCAATGTTGGTCTGTTATATTTTTCAATAACATTTGCAATTGTAAAAGTTTTTCCAGAGCCGGTTACACCTAATAATACTTGGCTTTGTTTTCTCTTTTCTAAACCATCAATTAATTTTTTAATTGCTTGAGGCTGATCTCCTTTTGGTTTATTTTCACTTACTATTTTAAACGGCATACTTGTAGAAATTTATAAATAAGTTTATAGATTACTAAATAAAAAAAATGATTTCTAATAGAGTTAACAACATAAAACCATCTTTGACAATAGCCACCAATATGAAGGCTCAGGAACTTAAAAGGGCAGGTAAGGATGTGATTGTTTTAGCAGCTGGAGAACCAGATTTTGATACACCTGATCACATTAAAAGTGCAGCAATAGATGCGATAAATAAGGGTTTTACAAAGTATGTACCAGGTAAAGGAACTCCAGAATTGCAGGTTGCAATTCAAAAAAAATTTCAAAGAGATAATAACTTAGACTATGAACTTGGTAATATTACAGTTGGAGTTGGTGGAAAGCACATAATTTATAATGCTTTTTCAGCAACAATTAATCAAGGTGATGAAGTTATTATCCCCGCTCCATATTGGGTGAGTTACCCCGACATTGTAATTTTAAATGATGGAAAACCTATAATTGTAGAGTGCGGTGAGAAAAATGGTTTTAAGATTACACCTGAGGATTTGGAAAAAAATATATCTTCAAAAACAAAATGGTTGATGCTAAATAGTCCAAGTAACCCGACTGGATCTATGTATACCAAAGAGGAATTGGTAGCTATAGGAGATGTTCTTAAAAATTATGAAAATATTTTTATTTTATCTGATGATATTTATGAAAAGATCGTTTACGACACCAATGAGTTCAAAACAATAGCTGAAGTTTGCCCATTTTTAAAAGAAAGAACGTTGACGATGAATGGATTATCCAAGTCTTATTGCATGACAGGCTGGAGAGTAGGCTACGCAGCAGGTCCAATCAGTCTCATCAATGCAATGAACAAAGTTCAATCACAAAACGTATCTTCAACAGCATCAATATCAATGGCAGCCTCTGTTGAGGCATTAAATGGAGATCAAAGTTTTATCTTGTCAAACAATGAATCTTTTCTTAGAAGACGTAATTTAGTTGTAAAACATTTAAATGAAACACCAGGATTGTCTTGCAGAACTCCAGAGGGTGCTTTTTATGTTTTTGCTTCATGTAAAGATGTTTTAGGTAAGACAACCGAGTCTGGTAAAAAACTTTTAACTGATGGTGACTTTATGGATTATCTTCTCGAAGAGGTGGGTGTTGCAGGTGTACAAGGTTCTGCATTTGGATTAGAGGGTTTCTTTAGAATTTCTTATGCAACCTCTGACTCAATATTAGAGGATGCCTGCCGAAGAATTAAAACTGCTTGTTCTAAGTTAAGTTAATTTACTATTAGAAATAATTTTAGCTATTCGAAGAATATTTGTATTTCCAACTTTTCCAAAAGGTACTCCAGCCGTGATTATTATTTTTTCACCATGTTTTAGTATTTTTCTTACCTTTGCTATTTTACAGGCACGGTCAACCATCTCAGTTGACGATGAAATTTCATCCACAACATCCATAAAAGTACCCCAAGTTAAAGCATTTTGACGAGCAACTTTTTTATTTGTTGTTAAACCTATTAACGTCACATCAGGTCTCATTCTTGCAACCCTTAAAACAGATCTTCCTGATTGAGAAAATGTTGCGATACAATTGCACTCAGCAATTGTAGCTACTTCAAGTGCTGCAGTAGCAATAGCTTCTGTTGATGTTTTTACAACATTCAAATTATAATTTTGAATATTAGCTAAATATTTAGGATCACTCTCAACACGTTTTATTATTTTATCCATCATTTCTACAGACTCTTTTGGATAATTTCCAGCAGCTGACTCTGCAGATAACATTACAGCGTCTACCCCTTGAAATACTGCTGTAGCAACATCAGATGCTTCAGCTCTTGTCGGAGTAGGTGAGTCAATCATACTCTCAAGCATTTGAGTTGCAACAATACACGGTTTTCCAAATTTTCTACATGCAGCTACCATTGTTCTTTGATGAATTGGCACATCTTCTGGATTAGTTTCTACACCTAGATCTCCTCTAGCAACCATAATTCCATCAGAATTTTCAGTTATCGACTCAATTTCTTCCATAGCAGATGGTTTTTCTACTTTAACCATTACTTTAAACTTTGCAGGAATAAGTTTTTTTGCTGTTAATAAATCTTTTGTAGTTTGAATAAATGAAAGAGCAATCCAATCAACATCAAGTTTAATAGCTAGCTCTAAATCTTTTTTATCTTTTGGAGTAATTATTTTTAAATCAAGTTTTGTATCTGGAATATTCAATCCTTTGTTATTAGAAATTTCTCCACCATCTGTTACTACGCATTTAATTGCAGATGCAGATTTTGATTTTACTTTTAACCTTACCTTACCATCATTAACTAACAGTCTTTGCCCTATTGCTATAGATTTAAAAATTTCTTTATGAGGTAAGTAAACCCGTGAACTATTACCTTCTTTTTTATTTTGATCGAAAGTAAATATTTGATTTTTTTTTAGTTGCTCTTTGACATTTAGAAATCTACCAACTCTAAATTTTGGACCCTGCAAGTCACCTAAAATACAAATATAACGATTATGTTTTTTTTCTAAATTTCGAATAATTTTAACTTTTTTTTTGTGATCCGCATGGTCACCATGACTAAAATTAAGACGAAATACGTCAGCACCAGATAAAAATAATTTCTCAATAGCTTTATCAGTCTCACAGGCAGGTCCTAAAGTTGCAACAATTTTGGCTTTGCGGTTTCTAAGTTTCATTCGATTTGTTTAGAAATTAATAAATAACATGATATTAGTAAATTACCATGAGTAAAATATCAAAAGAACAAGAGTACAAAATTAAAGCTAACGTGCTTGATCATTTAATTAATCATTTAAGAGATAGGACTGATGTACAAAACATTGACCTGATGAGTCTTAGTGGATTTTGCAGAAATTGTTTATCAAAATGGTACGTTAAATATGCAAAAGAGGAAAACTATGATCTAGACTATGAGGAATCAAGAAAGATTATTTATGGAATGGCTTACTCTGAATGGAAAAGTAAATATCAATCAGAGGTAACAAAAGAACAAATAGAACAATTTAAAAAAAAATAGTTTAGATGACCGAGAAATTGCCGAACTGGAATTTAGGAGATTTTTACTCTTCTATAAAAGATGAAGGAATTGATATTGATCTTGAAAAATATAAAAATTTTTCTAAATCTTTTAACAAAAAATATAAAGGTCAATTAGTTAATCAAGCTCAAATCCTCGAAAGTATTATAAAAGAGTATGAAGACGGTAATGAACTTGGTGACAAGCTTGGAAATTTTGCTTTTTTGATATATGCAACAAATATGAACGATCAAGAGACGGTTCAATTCTATCAAGGTATCAATGAAAAACTTACAGAGATATCATCAAACTTAATTTTTTTTACTAACGAAATAAATGCTACAAATGACCAAGAATTTGAAAAATTTTTATTAAATGCTGGCAAATATAAAAATTGGTTAACTAACATTCGTCGATATAAACAACATCAACTTGATGAAAAGAGTGAGATGATTTTCCTTGATAAGAATTTAACTTCTAACTCTTCATGGGTAAGATTCTTTGAAGAACAAATAAATGATTTAAAATTTAAAATCGATGATAAAGATTTAAATAGTTCAGAAGCTTTAAATTTATTATCTGATCATAAAGCAACTACAAGAAAAAAAGCGGCAGAGAGTATTGAAGATGTTTTTAAATCGAATATAAAAACTTTTTCTTTTATTACAAACACTCTAGCAAAAGATAAAATTACAAATGATAAGTGGAGAAAATACAAATCTCCAACAGACTCAAGAAATTTAGCGAACAATGTTGAAAATGAAGTTGTGGAGGCACTAACTGAAAGTGTAACTTCCAATTACAAGAATATTTCACATCGATACTATGAAATTAAGGCCAAACTTTTTAATCAAGAAAAACTTAATTATTGGGATAGAAATGCGCCCTATCCTGACTCACCCAATAAAAAGATAAATTGGTCTGAGGCAAAAGATATTGTAATACGTTCATATGCCAACTTTGATGAAAGTTTCAAAGACATTGTATTATTATTTTTTAATAATAATTGGATTGATGCTGAATTAAAATCAGGTAAATCTCCAGGAGCATTTGCAGCCTCTACAATTCCTTCAATACACCCATACATTTTGACAAACTTCCACGGTAAAACCAGAGATGTAATGACATTAGCTCATGAACTTGGACATGGATGTCATCAATATTTGTCTGCTAAACAAGGATTGTTGTTATCCAGCACTCCTCTTACTCTAGCAGAGACAGCAAGTGTTTTTGGAGAGATGATGACTTTTCGAACACTACTTGAAGAAAGTGACAAGAATGCCAGAAAATATCTTTTAGCATCAAAAATAGAAGACATGATTAACACAGTTGTCAGGCAAATATCATTTTTTGAATTTGAAAAGTTAGTTCACTATGAGAGAAAAAAAGGAGAGTTATCACCTGATCAACTTTGTGATTTTTGGATGAAAACACAAATAGAAAGTCTTGGGCCTAATATTGAATTAACAGACGGATATAGATATTTTTGGACATACATACCTCATTTTATTCATACTCCTTTCTATGTATATGCATATGCTTTTGGAGATTGTTTAGTAAATATTTTGATTCAACTTTATGATGAGGGCCTTCCAAATTTTAAGGAAAGTTACATTAGTCTTTTAAAAAGTGGTGGCTCGAAACACTATAGTGAAGTTTTAAAACCATTTAATGTGGATCTAAAACAAAAAAATAGTTGGGAAAAAGGCCTCTCAATGATTTCAGGTCTAATAGATGAGTTTGAAAAAAGTCTTTAGTTTAAAATGAAAGAAGAAAATAATTTAGTATCAAGAGTAAAAAGGTATTCAAAAGTCACAACTTCCATGACTTCTTTAGCTACGAAATTTGCAGGTAAAAAATATTTAAATTTTGATTTAAGTGATCAAAAGTATGCGGCTCAAATTACAGAGATTTTAGGTAATTTAAAAGGACCTTTGATGAAGGTGGCACAACTAAGCGCTACTATTCCTGATTTACTGCCTGAAGAGTATGCTAAAAAATTAGCTGAATTACAGTCAAATGCACCTCCAATGTCTTGGGTGTTTGTAAAAAGAAGAATGAAAGCTGAATTAGGTGAAAACTGGCAAAGTAAATTCAAAGAATTCAATCAAGAGGCAAGTTTTGCTGCCTCTTTAGGTCAGGTTCACAAGGCCAAATTGAAAAGCAATGATTATGTTGCGTGTAAGCTCCAATATCCTGATATGTCCTCAGCAGTAGAGGCTGACTTAAACCAATTAAAAATAATATTTAAAATTTACTCTAGTTATAATAAATCAATACAAATTAGAGAGATCTATAAAGAAATAGAAGCAAGACTAAAAGAAGAGTTAAATTATAGTTTAGAAAACAAACATTTAAAAATTTTTAAATTTATTCATAAAAATAATTCTTATATCAAAATTCCAAATGTTTACGAAAAAATATCTACAAACAGGCTTTTAGTGATGGAATTTCTTAACGGTAAAAAATTAATCGAATATAAAAATGCACCACAAAAAACTAGAAATGAATTAGCAAAAAAATTATTCATGGCATGGTACTTACCTTTTTATAAATACGGTATAATTCATGGAGATCCACATTTAGGTAATTACTCAGTAGATAATAAAAATAATATTAATCTATTTGATTATGGCTGTGTAAGAATATTTCCACCTAAGTTTGTAAAGGGCGTAATAGACCTTTATTTTGCTCTAAAAGAAAAAGACAACAAAAAGATAAAAACTGCTTATCAAGTATGGGGGTTTAAAGACATTGATGATAAATTAATGAATGTTTTAAACAAATGGGCTTTATTCTTGTATGATCCAATCTTAAAAAATGAGGTTCGAAAAATACAAGACTCAGATAGTGGTATTTATGGAGCTAAAATAGCTAGCGAAGTCCACAAAGAGCTCAAAAAATATGGAGGAGTTAAACCTCCAAGAGAGTTTGTATTTATGGATCGAGCAGCGGTTGGTTTGGGGTCAATCTTTATTCATTTGAAAGCTGAAATAAATTGGTACAAGCTTTTTCATGACTTAATTAAAGATTTTTCAGTTAAAAGTGTTGAATCAAATCAAAAAAAAGCATTCAAATTTGCCGGTTTATGATGACTTTCAACAAATGTTTAATAAATTTTATAAATCTTAGACTTAACAAATTAGATTTATCTGATATACAACATACCTTCTAAAAGGAACAAGTTAATGATAATAGGCGCAGTTAAAGAAAAAAAAAAGTTTGAGAATAGAGTTTCTATTTCTCCTGATGATGTAAAAAACTATGTTAAAGCTGGTCACCAAGTATTTATTGAAAAGGGGGCAGGTTCACTTTCAGGTTTTAATGATAAATCGTATAAAGAGTCTGGAGCGACTCTGTCTACTTCAAAAGAAGTTTTTAAGAATTCTGATATTATTTTAAAAATAAATTGCCCAACCCCAGATGAAACTAAATTAATAAAAAATAATTCTATGGTTATTTCTCAAATAAGTATACAGAACAACCAAGACAGTATTAAAATTTTAAATTCTAAAAAAATATCAGCGTTTGCTTTAGAACTAGTCCCAAGAATTACTCGAGCTCAAGATATGGATATTTTGTCCTCTCAAGCTAATTTAGCAGGGTATCATGCGGTTATAGATGCTGCTCAAGAATTTAACAGAGTATTACCATTATTTATGACTGCTGCTGGTAAAGTTACTCCGGCAAATGTTTTAGTCATAGGTGCAGGTGTTGCAGGTTTACAAGCTATAGCAACTGCTAAACGATTAGGTGCTATTGTTTTTGCTACAGACGTAAGAATAGCCTCAAAAGAGCAAGTTGAGAGTCTTGGTGGTAAATTTGTTATGGTCGAGGATGAGGAGTCTAAGAATGCTGAAACGAAGGGTGGTTATGCAAAAGAAATGAGTGCAGAGTACCAAAAAAAACAAGAGGCTTTATTGGCAGAAACTTTAAAGACAATGGATATTGTAATATGTACTGCTCAAATACCAGGAAGAAAAGCACCTTTAATTTTGAAAAAAGAAATGTTGGAGAACATGCAAAATGGTTCAGTTATTGTTGATCTAGCTGTAGAGTCAGGAGGGAACTGCGAATTTAGCCAAGTTGGAAAAGTCGTTTCAAAAAATGGTCTTAAGATTGTAGGTCATGCCAATGTTCCTGGCAGAGTAGCAAATAATGCCTCAAGCCTTTTTTCAAAAAATATTTCTAACTTTTTAAAATTAATGAACTTTGAAGATAAGAAAAAATCTATGATTAATAAAAGTGATGAAATTATTAAAGCTACAATGATTTGCTCAGCTGGAAAGATTTTAATAAAATAAAAAGGAGTTACTATGTCAGAAATTTCAAATCAATTAGAAAGTTTATCATACAAAGCACAACAAATTGCAAATGAAGCAAGCCAGTTAGCATCTAGTGTGGCCGAAACATCTGGAGGCCATAGTGACTTTATTATTTTTGGTATAACTGTTTTGGTATTGGCTTGTTTTGTAGGTTATTATGTAGTTTGGTCGGTTACACCAGCTTTACACAGTCCATTAATGGGTGTCACAAACGCTATTTCGTCCGTAATTATTGTTGGAGCTTTATTGGCCGCAGGTCCTGTTGATAGTAACATTTCTAAATATTTTGGTTTAGTTGCTGTAACTCTTGCTGCCGTTAACATATTTGGGGGGTTCGTTGTAACAAATCGAATGCTCTCCATGTTTAAAAAGAAACAATAGGTAAAAAATGTCAACTTTAACAACTGCAGCATATTTAGTTTCATCGGTTTTATTTATACTTTCTCTTAGAGGGTTATCACATCCCTCCACTGCAAGGAGAGGAAATTTTTTAGGAATTTTAGGGATGACTATAGCCATAGTCACAACACTGTCCAATCCTGGTGTGCTTAGCTATAAAGAAATTGGAATAGCTTTTTTAATAGGTGGTTTGATTGGAACATCCATCGCAGTTAAAATTCAAATGACTGCATTACCACAATTAGTTGCTGCTTTCCATAGCTTGGTAGGATTAGCTGCTGTGTTTGTTGCTGCCTCTGCATATTACAATCCTAGTGCCTTTAATATAGGTACTGTTGGATCTATTCCGATGGGAAGTTTAATAGAAATGTCAATTGGAACAGCAATAGGTGCTGTGACGTTTACAGGATCTATTATAGCTTTTGGAAAACTCCAAGGTTTTGTCTCAGGAAATCCTTTAGTTTTCAAAGGTCAACATTTTATTAATTTACTTTTGGGTTTAGGAATTATTGCTTTAATTGTTAAGTTTTGCATCGATCAAAACCAAGAATTATTTTGGCTTATCGTATTTGCCTCATTTGTTATCGGGGTCCTATTAATTGTTCCAATTGGAGGAGCGGATATGCCCGTTATTGTTTCAATGTTAAACTCATATTCTGGATGGGCCGCTGCTGGAATTGGTTTTACTTTATCCAACAACTTATTGATTATAACCGGCGCCCTTGTTGGGTCATCAGGAGCTATCTTGAGTTACATAATGTGCAAGGGAATGAATAGATCTTTCTTAAACGTTTTACTTGGAGGATTTGGTGGTGAACAAGCAGCTAATGCTGGCGGAGTCAAAGATGATCGTCAAGCAAAACAAGGTAACGCTGCTGATGCTGCTTTTATGATGAAAAATAGCAAAACAATAATCATAGTTCCTGGTTATGGAATGGCTGTGGCTCAAGCACAACACGCACTGAGAGAGATGGGTGATTTACTTAAAGCTGCAGGTGCAGAAGTGAGATATGCAATCCATCCTGTAGCTGGAAGAATGCCGGGACACATGAACGTGTTACTTGCAGAAGCAAATGTTCCCTATGATGAAGTTCTAGAACTCGATGAAATTAATAGAGATTTCTCTGAGACTGATGTTGCATTTGTGATTGGTGCTAATGATGTAACAAACCCAGCTGCAAAAACTGATAAGACAAGTGCCATTTATGGTATGCCTATTTTAGATGTGGAAAATGCTGGTCAAGTATTTTTCGTTAAAAGAGGTATGGCTAGTGGATATGCAGGTGTTCAAAATGAACTATTTTTCAGAGACAATACCTTAATGCTATTTGGAGATGCTAAGAAAGTTTGTGAAGATATAATTAAAGGACTAGAGAATTAGTCAAACTTCTTCTTACGCATAAGTTTTTTAAATCTTTTAATTGATTCGGCTTTTTCGCGAAGCTTTCTTTCTGATGGTTTTTCATAATTTTTTCTTAACTTTAATTCTTTGAAAATACCCTCTCTTAAAAGCTTTTTTTTGAGTACGCGTATAGCAGCCTCAACATTATTATCTCTGACTTGAACTTCTATTGCCAATCTAGTAACCTCATAGAGGCGTAATTTATATATAAATATGAAGTCAAAGCAAGAAAAATTAGCTAACTTATTTATTAACGAAGTGCCTAAATTTGGTTGGTCTAGAGAAACTCTCTTACAATGTGCAAAAAAGCAAAGAATTTCAACATCTGTTCTAGCAAAATTATTTCCATCTTTTGAATATGATGTCTTAAAATTCATAATTGCTCAAAATAACATTCAAGTTGAGAAGAATTACAACTCCTTCAACAACTCACGATTGAAAACTAGAGATAAAATTAAAACAATCATGGAGTTGAAATTTGAAAATAACAGTCATCTAAAAAAAGCATTGCCTGAAATGCTAAAATTTCTTTTGAGACCTGGTAACATATTAATGTCCATTAAAATGCTTCATGAAAATAGTGACTTTATATGGAGTTTATCAGGTGATAAATCAAATGATTTTAGTTACTACTCAAAGCGAGGTTTGCTTTCAATGATTTATCTTGCCACATTAATTTATTGGCTTAACGATAAGTCAGAAAAAGATATTGCTACCAAAAACTTTATTAGTAAATCAGTTGATGGAATAGTTGATGGAGTTTCAAGACTTAAACAATTAAGTTTACTCAAAGGCTTAGCTGAAAATTTTATGTCTAGGTATGCTAAAAAGACATCTTAAATTTCCTTTAAAACATTTAATAAATCTCCAAAAAGTATAAAAATTTATTCTCATTTAAATTTTAAATTTATTTTTGTTAATAGAAAGGCACATAATGAATAAAATTTTTATTACTTTGATTTTTACGATTTTTTCATCATTAGTTTTTGCAAATGGACATATGCAGCCAAACTCTTTTGCTGTAACTTTAAAAGTTCCATCTGCAGATGTAGAGAAAGTTGAATCTATCTTACAAAGCCATCATCAGTTTTTGCATGATAAACATTCTTTATCTGGTGATGATAGATTAAACTCTTATTCTATCGTTAAAGGTTTTGAGCCTGTAGATTTAACTGACCCTTCGAAAGGTGTTACCGATAATGTCTTTTATTTTTTAAGCGAGCATTATCAAACTCCAGTTGGCTTGCAGCTTCATGGACAAGCATCTGAGACTTGGGAGGATGTACAAGAGTTTAGATCGATAATATATCAGTATAGTATCGCAATTGCTTTTCCAGGCGAAGTCATAGCTAAGATGAATCGCTAAGAAAAAATAATAAATACTCGCGGTTATTAATTTAGCCGCGAGAAAATAAAACCTCTTCAGGAACTCATCAAATACATTATAATAAATAATAATTGGAGGACTGATGAGTATTCAAAAAACAATTACACCCATAAATAATACTATTTATTTAGAGAGAGAATTAGCCTCAGATAGTAAAATTAATTCAGTCATAGATAAAGCCTCAACAAGTTTTGAAATTTGGAAAAACACATCTCTTGATGACCGAATTAATATTGTTAACAAATTTATTGATAACTTAATCGCTCTCAAAGATGAAATATCAAAGGAAATTTGTTGGCAAATTGGAAGGCCCATATCTCAATGTGCAGGAGAATTAAGAGGCTTTGAAGAGCGCTCAAGACACATGGTAGATATCGCTAAAGACTCATTACAAAATCTTCCAGCCACTCAAAACGAAGAATTTGACAACTATATATACAAAACACCTCTTGGGGTGATTTTTGTAATGGCCCCATGGAATTATCCGATTATTACTGCAACTAACACAATTGTTCCTGCTATAATTTCAGGTAATAGTTTAATTTTAAAACATTCATCTCAAACACCAAGATGTGCAGAACTAATTTTTCAAGCTTTCGAAAATACTGGGATACCTGAAGGTGTTTTCCAGTTTATTCATACTGATCATAAAGCTTGTGAAAAAATTATCTCTGACTCAAGAATAGCTCATGTTGTTTTCACTGGCTCTGTTAGAGGAGGGCAGGAGGTAAAAAAATATATAGGAACGCGATTTATTAATGCTGGTCTTGAATTAGGAGGAAAAGACCCTGCCTACGTTAGAGCTGATGCTGACTTAAACCATGCAATTGAAAATCTTGCTGATGGAGCTCTCTTTAATTCTGGTCAATCTTGTTGTGGGATTGAAAGAATTTATGTTGATAAGATAATATATAAAGAATTTATTGATGGCTTTAAAAGTATTACTGAAAATTATAACTTAAACGACCCATCAAAATCAGATACTAATTTAGGCCCTGTTGTGAGACAGTCAGCTGCTAATTTTATTAGAGCTCAAATGAATGAGGCAGAGAGTAGCGGAGCAAAACGTCTTATTGATGAGAGTAAATTTACTATATCTAAAGATGATAATTGTTATGTTTGTCCTCAAGTAATGGTTGATGTTAATCATAATATGAGATTTATGATGGAGGAAACATTTGGACCAGCTGTTGGAATTATGCCAGTAAGTGATGAAGACGAAGCTAAAAAACTTATGAACGATAGCCCATACGGTCTAACAGCGTCTGTTTGGACAAAAGATATTGAATTTGCTAGAGTTTTTGGAAAATCGATTGAGACTGGAACCTTTTTTATGAATAGATGTGATTATTTAGACCCTGCTCTTGCATGGACCGGCGTCAAAGACACAGGTATAGGATGTTCACTTTCTGTTTTGGCTTTTGATCAATTCACTCGACCGCAAAGTTTTCATATGAGAAAATTGGGATAGTTTTATTAATGTCAATTAGTTTTAAAGAATTAAAAGCAAAAATTTTATCTAAAGAGATTGATACGGTATTGGTTTCTTTGTCTGATATGCAGGGAAGATTGGTCGGTAAAAGAGTTACTGGAAAAGCATTTCTTGATTATGTCCATAAAGAAACACATTTTTGTAATTACCTTTATACAGTTGATTTCGATATGTACACCGTCCCTGGTTTCAAGTCGTCATCTTGGGATACAGGTTATGGAGATATGACAGTAATCCCTGATCAAAATACAATTAAAATCTTACCATGGTTAGAAAAAACAGCATTGATACTTGGTGATGCATTTGAGCATGATGGAGTTACACCACTAAATCATTCAACGAGAGAAATTTTAAAACAAGCAATACTAAAAGCAAATAAGATGGGCTTTGAACCAATGATAGGCTCAGAATTAGAATTTTTTCTTTTTAAACAAACTTATGAAGAAATACATGAAAATAATTATAAAAATTTAAAAGAGACATCTTGGTATATTGAAGATTATATGATTTTTCAAACCTCCAAGGAGGAGGGCTTTAATCAAAAGCTTAGAAACAGTTTAATGGAGTCAGGCGTATATGTTGAATGCACAAAAGGCGAAGCCGCACCCGGACAACAAGAAATAAATGTTGTTTACACTGATGCTCTTAATATGGCAGACAATCACATACTAATAAAAAATGCTGTAAAAGAGATAGCATACAAAAATAACAGAGCTGCAAGTTTCATGGCAAAGTATAATAAAGATGTTTGTGGAAGTTCATGTCATATTCACAACTCCTTATTTGGCACTAAATCAAAGAAAAATATTTTTTATGATGCTAAAGACTCTTTGGGTATGTCAAAAATTTTTAAAAGTTATGTTGCGGGACAAATTCTTTTTTTAAGAGATTTGTCAATTTTCCTTGCACCTAATGTAAATTCTTATAAACGTTTTCAGGAGGGCTCATTTGCACCTACAACTGCAGCATGGGGACTGGATAATAGAACGGCTGGATTTAGGTTAGCTGGTCATGGAAATTCTATTCGAATTGAGTGCCGTGTACCAGGTGCTGATGTAAACCCCTACTTGGCATTTTCAGGTCTTATTTTAGCTGGGCTATATGGAATTGAAAATAATCTTAAGTTAGAGGATCCATTAAAAGGAAATATATACCAGAATAAAAAAGCTAAAATTGTTCCAGGAACATTAAGAGAAGCAATAGAAATAGCCAAAAAATCTAAATTATTACCAAAGATTTTCTTACCAGATGTTTTAGAACATTATATTCACTCTGCTCAATGGGAGCAATCTGAGTATGACAAGTCTGTAAATGACTGGGAACATAAAAGGTATTTTGAGAGAGGATAATTTTAAATAAGGAGAAAATATGCAGAACATGAATTGGAATTACCCAACAACCATTTGGTTTGGAGAAAATAGATATAAAGATATACAAGAGGCTTGCAGTTCAATAAATATTCAAAATCCATTAATAGTCACTGATCCTGGATTGCTAAATACTGACTTAATAGAAAAATTAAATAAAAGTTTAAAATCTCAAACAAAAGTTTATTCAGATGTCCAAGGTAACCCAACAGGTTCCAATGTGACTAATGGAGTTAAAGTTTTATTAGAAGGCGATCATGATGGTGTTATAGCTATTGGTGGAGGTTCAGCGATGGATGTTGGAAAAGGAATAGCTTTTTTAGCTCATCAAACTAAACCATTGTGGGATTTTGAGGATATTGGTGATCTTTGGATGAAAGCTGACTCAAAATCTATATTGCCAATAATTGCATTACCTACAACTGCTGGAACTGGTTCAGAGGTTGGTCGAGCTGCAGTTTTTTTAAATGAGGAAACAAAGAAGAAAAAAATTATATTTCATCCTGAAATGCTACCACAAATAGCTATCCTAGACCCTATTTTATCCTTAGGCCTTCCTAAAAACGTTACTGCTGGCTCAGGTATGGATGCTTTAGCACATTGTATTGAGGCATTTTCTTCTCCTTTTTATCATCCAATGGCTGAGGGAACTGCGGTTGAAGGAATAAGGCTTGTAAAAGAGAATCTATTAGAGGTTTATAATGATGGAGGAAATGTGATAGCTAGAGCTAATATGCTTGTTGCATCAATGATGGGTGCAGCTGCTTTCCAAAAAGGATTAGGAGCAATTCACTCTGTTACGCATCCTGTAAATTCTTTATACAATTCTCACCACGGCACTACAAATGGCACTGTTATGCCTTTTGTCCTTAATTATAATCGATCAGCCATAGAGTCAAAATTTGACAGATTAGGCAGGTACATAAACATCAGCGGCGGCTTAGATGGAATAATTGATTGGGTAAATAACTTAAAAAAAGAGATGAATATCCCTCATAGCTTGAAAGATATGGGAGTACAGTTGGGTGATGAGGAAAAATTATCAAAATTGGCTTTTGAAGATCCTAGCACTGGAGGTAATCCATTACCGATGACAGTTGATAAATTCAAAGAGTTAATAAAAATTTGTATTTTAGGTTAATAAAGTGTGGATAAAGTTCTACACAAATTAATACTTAAAAACACGTAAATATAGTGTTTGCTTCGTTTTTTGTGAGGTTATTCATTTCAAGCATAGATATCATTACTATATTCAAGAACACTTAATTATTTAATACAGTATAATAAATATTTTTGAGAGGAGGATGTATGTCCAAAAAAATTAAATTTTCTAGAAGAAAGTTTATGAAATTTATGGCAAAGAGTGGTTTAGGTGCAGCTGCACTTACTTCAGCTCCAATGCTAAATCATAACTTCTTATATAACTCTGCTTTCGCTGCATCCGGTAAACCCCTTATTTTTGCAGCTGCGGAAGCTCTTACGGGTAACTGGGACCCAACTACACACACAAATCTTGGTCAATTAATTTTTGAGAGCTATGTGTTTGGTTATTTAACAAGGTGTCCTATGAAACCTGAAAACCCTACTCAATTAAATTTTGAGTTAGCCACTGAAGCAACTGAAATTGATAAGTTCACCCTTGAGTTTAAACTTCGAGACGGTGTAACTTTCCACAACGGTAAACCTTTTGGTGCTGAGGATGTCAAAGCAACCTATGAGTATGGTTCACAACCTGATAGACCTGCACAATGGTACCCGGGTCAAGTTGATGTAGAGGTAGTTGATAGACTTACTGTTAGAATTAAAACAGAAAAGTATGGTTATCCAGCCGGTCTATTCTATTACTTGTCATCATTTCTCCCAATATTATCTGCTGATGATGTAGCAAATCCTAACAACGCTGCATCAAGACCAAATGGTACAGGTGCTTTTAAATTTGTTGAACAGGATGGTGATAACACAATCATGGAAGCAAATGAAAATTTCTTCATGGGCAAACCTAAAATTCCAAGAGTTCAATATAATTTTGTTGGTGACACTGCTACCCGAACACTTGGTCTTTTGTCAGGAGAGTATAATGTTACTGAAAGACTAGAACCAGAACAGGTTGATACAATAGTTGCTAACGGTGGATTTGCACTTAACCAAGCAGTCTCAACTGAGAACAAATATTTATGGTTCAGGTGTAGTAAACCTCCATTTAATGACATTAATATGAGAAAGGCAGTTGCTCATGCTATTGATAGAGAAGGCCTTTTGGATATCTTAGGTATTTCTGGTACTTATACTGGTTGTCACGTTTCACCGGTTAAGTTCGGTTATACAGATGTTGAGGGTTTTCCTGAGTACAATCCTGATAAATGTCAAGAATATTTAGCAAAAGCAGGATTTCCTAAAGGTAAGGGATTGCCTGAGCTAGAGTACATTACTTCAGTAGGTTTCTACCCAAAAACAAAGGAATACGGCGAATACATCACAGCTCTTTTAAATGAGCAAGGTATTCCTGTAAAGCTTTCTGTTCTTGAGCTTGGAGCTTGGGGTAATAAACTCTATGACAGAGAAGGTGGTGGCCCAGGTCATATGATTGATTGTGGTTGGTGTACTGGCTCTCCAGAACCTGATCTCGTTATCAGAACACACTTTCACTCTTCATCAAAAAGAATAACAGGTATTGTAGATGCTGACATAGACGCAGCGCTTGATAAAGAAAGAAACGCACCAAGTGTTGGCGAAAGGGAGCAAATTCTCAAAACTGAGGTGATGCCTTTATTAGTAGATAAAATGCCATCAGTACCATTATTTGGATCAGTGTTTATCCACGCTATGGCTAATGATGTCAAAGATCTCTACATATACCCTAATGGTATGATGAGTGCTGAAACAGCTTCTATTGGCTAAATGCATCTAGCTGGACAGTTTGTAAGGAGAATTTTACAGGGAGTAGTAGTCGTATTAATTACTACTTTTTTAATCTTCTCTATTTTAAGAATTGTCCCAGGTGATCCAGTTAGATTAATTGTCGGGGGTATGGCCCCCGACAATCTCGTTGAAGAGATTGCTCAAAAAATGGGTTTAAGAGACCCAATTCCTGTTCAATTTGGAAGATACCTATCTCAAGTTGTTCAAGGAGATTTAGGTAACTCTTATCAAAGACCTAAAAACGGAATGATGGGGCAAGGTGGAGACTTCAACGCAAACATGGATGTAGAAATGGCTGAGGTATCTGACTTAATACTTGAAAGGTTACCTTACACTCTTCAGCTAGCCGGTTTAGCATTATTAATTTCTTTAATAATTTCTTTTCCTTTAGGTATTTCTGCAGGTTTAAAGCCTAAAGGTTTTATAAGTAAAATTGCATTTTTCATTAGTTCAGTTTTTGTATCAATACCAAATTTTTGGCTTGGAATAGTGCTAGCTCTTTTTATAACAATAAAATTAGGTCTATTGCCTTCTATAGGTTATCAAAATTTTGCATACACTATACTCCCTGCAATAGTTTTGGCTGTGGAGACTTGTCCATTTATAATTAGAACTATCTCCGTCTCTTTTGCAGAGATATCTCAAGAATATTTTATAAAATCAGGTAAGGTTAGAGGTTTAACTAGAAATGGGGTAATCTACAGGCATACATTAAGAAATGCATCCATACCTTTACTTAACTTATTAGGAATACAGTTAAGCACATTGCTTGGCGGGGTAATAGTGGTTGAATACATTTTTGATTATCCGGGTTTAGGTCAACTTACAATCTATGCTGTATTACAAAGAGACTTTCCATTAATTCAAGGCATAGCTATGGTTACAAGTGCATTGTATGTGGGATTAAACATCGCTGTTGATTTAATAACATACTCAATAGACCCAAGACTCGAGTCATGAATTTAGAAGACTCAAGTATATCAAAAAAAATTTTTTATGACTCTTGGCAAAATAACTTTTTTAAATTTTCTGTAATCTTTTTTATATTCATTTGCCTGCTCGCTTTTATTTATCCAGAAATCAGTGAAATTAAAGCAGAAAAGATGAATATTAAGTCAAAATTTTTACCACCAATTTTTTTTGAGGGTTTTTCTTGGACTCATATATTAGGGACCGATCAACTTGGAAGAGATATGTTAATGCGTTGTTTAGTTGGATTAAGATTTTCTTTAATCATAGGTTTTGCATCAGTATTTATAATGCTCTTATTTGGTTGTCTTGTTGGAATAATATCTGGATTTAAATCGTCTTGGGTAGATGTAATAATAATGAGAATTACTGACGCTCAACTATCTATACCAATGGTTATTCTTGCAATCAGTATTTTAGGTGTTTCCCGGCCAAATCTAGCTTCAATAATTTTAGTTTTGGCGCTATCCGGTTGGCCTCTCTATGCAAGAGTCTCAAGGAGTATGGCTTTAATTGAAAGAGATAAAGAATATGTAAGAGGTGCAAGAATTTTAGGAGCAAATGACTTTAGAATAATTTTTTTTCTAGTAGTTCCAATTATCCTCCCACCCATAGCATTTGTTTCAGTTTTAGATATTGCGAGAATGATGATTTTTGAGGCAATTCTGGGTTTTCTTGGCCTTGGTGTTCAACCCCCTACACCAACTTTCGGAAATATAATAGCAGATGCAAGAAAATATTTAATTAATGCATGGTGGATTGCAACGATGCCTGGTGTTTTTTTAGTTATAACTTTAGTGACATTAAACTTTATAGGCTCAACTCTAGAAAAATCAAAAAATAAAATCTTTGGAGAGGGTATTTAAATAAAATGAGTAATCTATTAAGTGTAGAAGACCTATCTCTAAAAGATCGATCTACTAGTAATAATGTTCTTAGAAATGTTTCTTTTAATTTAAGGGAAAAAGAAATACTTGGGGTTGTTGGTGAAAGTGGCTCTGGAAAAACCTTACTCTCTCAAGCTATAGTAAATTGGCTACCAGAAAATTTAGTAATCTCATCAGGAGAAATTAATTTTTTAGGAAAAAAAATGAGTGCAATGAGCGAAAACGAATTAGAAAAAGAAATCAGAGGAAAGGAAATAGCCTATATTGGTCCAAATGCAATAAACTCTCTAGATCCCACTTACTCTGTTGGTGCCCAATTATTAGAGAAAGCAGTGAGCATCGATAAAGGAAATACAAGTAAAGAAATTTTAAAACAAAAAGTTATTAGTCTTTTAGACGATGTATTGATTCCTTCGCCTGAAAAAAGATTTTATGAATACCCCTCTCAATACAGTGGAGGCATGATGCAAAGAGCTATGATTGTTGACGCTTTGTTGAGTTCTCCAAAATTATTAGTTGCTGATAACATTACTATGCCACTTGATGTAACAGTAGCTGCACAAATAATAAAATTAATGAGAGTTCTCAGAGATAAATTTAATACGACTATTATATTTTCGTCATCATCTTTACCAATTGTCAGAGAAATATCAGACAACTTGATCATCATGAAGAATGGTTCAATAGAGGAGCAAAATAGTACTAATGAAATAACTTCTAATCCAAAAAGCGAACATACAAAAGAATTGATTAAAAATACCCCAAAAATTTGGTCAGAGAATATTAATTTTCAAAATATTGAAACTAAGCCTATTCTTAGCATCAAAAACTTTAGTAAGTCTTACAAAGTTAGGGACAAAAATAAATTTAATTCATTTTATGAGGTAAAAGCAGTAAGAGACTTTTCAATTGATGTTTATGAGGGAGAAAATTTAGGGATAATTGGTGAGTCTGGCTGTGGTAAATCTACTTTATCAAGACTAATTTCTCTTCTTGAAAGATCTGATACTGGAACAATCACATTTAATGGAGAGGACCTATCTGATTTAAATAAAGATAAAATAAAAAATTTTAGACAGTCTTTACAATTAATACTCCAAGATCCTTATAATAGTCTTCCATCTCGTCAAACAATAGGGAGAATAATTAGTGAAGGATTATTAATACATAGCCAACTAAGTAAAATGGAGATCAAAGAAAAGGTATTGTCAATTATGAGTGAGGTTGGCATAGATCAAAATGAATACAATAAATTATTAGTTGGAAAGAGTGGAAGCTTTAGACAAAGAGTAAGTATAGCTAGGGCTTTAATTCTTGAACCGAAGGTAATTATTCTTGATGAAACACTTTCCTCTTTAGATCAAAAAGAACAAGAAATGTTATTATCACTCTTTAGTGACATTCAAGCGAAAAGAAACCTTACCTATATATTTATTTCACATGATCTGGCAATGGTCAGAAAATCATGCAATAGAATTGCTGTTATGTATATGGGTAGGATAGTTGAACTAGCAAAAAATGAAATTTTGTTTGATAAATGTGGCCATCCTTATACCAGAACTTTATTATGCACAATTCCAACTCTAGATAAAAACCCATATGATAAAAACTTATATTTGATGGATGGTGAACCTCCTGACCCAACTGAGATAGGTACGGAATGCTCTTTCAAATCAAGATGTCCACATTTTAAAAATAATAAAAAAGGGAGTACTGATATGGGGTTAATTGAAATTCAATCAGGCCACTGGGTAGATAAATGTGGGGTAGATTGTGGAAGATAACTTTTATAAAATTTCAACAAAATCAAAACAATATTTACACGAACTTTTAAGTGATTATTCCAAAATTGGAAGAAATGAAAACAATGGTATTGACAGAGTTGCTCTTACTCATGCAGATAAGCAGGGTAGAGATTATTTTATTAAACTATTAAAAGAAAATAATTTTGATGTAAAAATAGATAATATTGGCAATATTTTTGGTCTAATAAACTTCAATAATAGCAATAATTATATTTTATCTGGCTCACATATTGATAGTCAGCCAAATGGTGGCAACTTTGACGGAATATTTGGAGTTATCAATGCATTTGTAGCTGTTAAAGAAATATCTGAAAAAGTAAAAAAAAATAATCTTAAAACCAAATCTAATTTAGCTGTTGTATCTTGGACAAATGAGGAAGGGGCTAGATTTCAACCAAGTATTTTAGGAAGTAGTGTTTATACTGGACAAATGGCTTTAGATAAAGCTTATGAAATTTTAGATACCAACAAAGTTTCTGTCAAAGACTCTCTTAATGAAATAGATTATTTAGGAAGTGATGTTTTTAAAAAACCAACACAATACATAGAAACTCATGTCGAATGTGGTAAAATTCTAGAAAATAATAATAATCAAATTGGAATTATCGATAAATTTTGGGGATGTCACAAACATAATATTCATTTATTTGGTGAGCAGGCTCACACTGGCCCTACACCAATGAGTCAGAGAAAAGATGCTTTGCATGCTGCTTCTCTTATAATTTCTGAGCTAAAAAAAATGTCTGATTTTTCAAAAAAAACTTTATATACGTCTGTTGGAAAAATAGATGTATATCCTAACTCTCCAAATGTAGTTCCCGGTTTTGTAAGTCTTTTTTCAGAAATAAGATCTCCATATGAAGACGTCCTACAAGAAAATTTAATTTATTATGAGAACTTTATAAAAGAACTTTCTAAAAAAACTGATATTAAAATTATAATAAACACTCATTCGAAAAGAGATGCAGGTAAATTTGATGTTAAAATCAATTCTAAAATTGAAGAATTATTAAATAAAAATAATATTAAATATGAGTATTTAGACACTATTGCAGCACATGATGCGGTTCCAATGTCAAAAATAGTTCCATCCACAGTATTTGTAACCCCAAGTGTTGACGGTATTATTCATGACCCAAAAGAATTTACTAAACCTGAGGATTTAGAGACATGTTTAGATATACTTTATCAGTATATCTCAGAGGAGTGTTTGGATGTCGAAAAACAGTGATATTATTGAAATTATTAATAATAATTTTAGTGATATCTCCTCTATTAATATATCAGAATTAAGCTTAGCTGTAGCATCTCCATCTAGAAAAGCAATTGAGCATAGATATTTCCAAATGGAGTGCATTCACGATAATGAGAATAAAAAGTTTTTTTTAAAAAACATTCTAGAAGAGTCAGAACAATTATTACAATTTGAAAAAATTTCCAAGAATTACAAAAGTATAGAGTTAAAAGATACTGCTAATTTATTTTCTGTTTTAAATAATGAAAAGTTTATCATACTTGATTATTTGGAAGATTATAAGACTGCTAATTTAAGACAACTAAGAGATAAAAATAATATTACAAAAATACTTAATTTTAAAAAAAATCTTAGTAAGCTAAAAAGTTTAGATAATTCTGAGAATGTTTTTTCAAATATAGAAAAGTATATAAATTATATCGATAATAAAAAATTACCTAAATTCCACAAGTTTGAATTTTTTACAAATAGTTTTTATCTTATAAAAAAAAAATTACAAGATATCGATAAAGACTCAGTTCCTTGTCATGTTGATAATTCAGCATCCAATTTTATGATTAATAAAAATAATGAAATAAAAGTAATTGATCTGGATTTTTGCTCAAATAATGATCCACTATCAGACCTTGGTTCTTTTGTAGCTGAGGTGTGCTTGTTTAAAAATGAGATAAACCCAATTATTGAAGAGTATTACGGTGTATACAAACAAAATTTGGCAAACAGATGTTTTATGTATTCAATTCTAGATGATTTAAAATGGGCAATTTATAATTTTATATACAGTAAAATCTCAAAGAGAAGTCATATTGAATTTATGAAATATTCAAATTGGCGTTTTTTAAGCTGTAATCAAAAACTTTTAAGTTATGACATAGGTCAAATTATGGAGAATATTTAATGAAAGCAATAGGTACCCATAGTACGGATGATGAAAAACAGTTAGAAGATTATTTAACTAAAATTAGCGACTGGGACAAAGGCAGTCTATATTACGAACCTGTAGGGGGAGGTATTACAAATCTCAATTGGCGTGTTTTAAACAAAGATAATAATAAAGAGTATTTTATTAAGGTTCCTGGTGTTGGCACTGAGATATTTATAGACAGAAAAGCTTCTTTAGAAGCAAATTCTCTTGCAGCTAAAATTGGTCTTGGGCCAGTAGTTTATGATTTTTTGAGTGAATTTGGTGTTGAAATTTATGATTTTTTACACGACCATACTACTTGTACTAATTCCTCATTTGAAAATTTAGATACAGCGAAAAAGGTTTTAGAAGGATATAAAAAATTTCATTCGGCTGGAAATCTCTCTATTGTAAAAAGTGGTATAGATTTAGTCGAGGATCATTTTAAACAATTAAGTGAGTTCAAATGTGAAATTCCAAGTGATTTTGAATTCTTGAAATACAATTTTAATGTTGCTAAGGAAATACTTCTAAAAGCTGGTCTAGATTTAGTTCCATGCTTTCACGATCCAATAGCAGGAAATTTTCTTTTTTCAAAAACTGGTGAATTAAAAATGGTTGATTTTGAGTATTCTTTTCAAGGAGATAGATTTTATGATCTAGCAGTATTTTTTGGAGAGATGTTTTTTACCGATGATATAGAGGAGGAACTTTTAAAACAATATTTTGGTACCTCTAATGAAACCATAAAGTCAAAAATATATATTTACAAAGCAATTGCTGACATTAAATGGGCTAGTTGGGCTTTTATTCAAGATAAACTATCCGCATTAGATTTTGATTTCTACAAATATGGTGCTCTTAAGTATCTTCGTGCTAGGAGTTTTATAATAAGTGATAATTGGAACAAATCATTAGAAAGGATTAATTAAATGAAACTTAAAAACAAAAAAGCATTTGTAACTGGTGGTTCTAGTGGTATTGGTGCTGCTATAGCTACTTTGTTTGCTAAAGAAGGCGCTGATATTTCATTTTGCCATTTTAAAGATGACACAAAAGCAAATTTAGTTATGGAAAAAATAAATGGTTACGGTAGAAAATGTTTCAATCAAAATATTGATATTGGAAAAAAAGATAATTGTGATGATTTTTTTCAAAAATCTTTACAATCAATTGGAGAACCGGATATTTTAGTTAATAATGCTGGAATTATTTATGCAAGGCCATTTGAGGAGGCTACTGAAAGTGAATTTGATGAAACATTGAATGTTCATTTAAAGAGCACATTTTTTTTAACTCAAAATTGTTATAAAATAATGAAGAAAAACAAATTTGGTAGGATTATTAATATTTCCTCACAACTTGTATTTTCAGGTGGCCCAAACAGAACAGATTACTGTGCAGCTAAAGGCGGAATTTTTTCATTTACTCGAGCTTTATCTTTAGAAGCTATAAATCATAATATTTTAGTCAATAATATAGCCCCAGGTGTAGCACAAACTGCTTTGTTAGATGGAATAGATCAAAATGTTTTAGATCAAGCCAAAGAAATTATACCTATGAAAAGATTTGCTCAGCCTGAAGAAATAGCTCCAACAGCATTACTTTTAGCTTCTGAGGAAGGAAGTTTTTATTGTGGCGCTACACTCTCACCTAATGGGGGTGAGGTTATGGTATGATTGATGAAATTAAACTAACCAAAAATCTTATAAAAATTAATTCAACCAATCCTGGAAAATTTGAAAAAGATGTTTTTGATTTTGTTGAGACTTTATTAAATAAAAAAAAAATCAAGTATAAAAAATATCCTTTAAATAAAAATAGACCTAATTTAGTCATAAAAATTGGGAATAATAGTATTAAAGATAATGTTCTTTTTATTGGGCATTTAGATACTGTGCCATTTGGTCAATTAAAATGGAAGTATGACCCTATCGGAGCCAGAGAATTAAACGGTAAAATTTATGGAAGGGGTTCCACAGATATGAAATCTGCTGTGGCTTCAATGTGTGCAGCTATTCTAAATCGTAAAGATTATAATTTTAAAAATAAAAATATTATTTTAGCATTAGTATCTGGTGAAGAAACAGGATGTGAAGGTTCAAAACTATTAGCTAAAAAGTTAAAAAAAGAAAAAATTAGTGTAATAATTTCAGGAGAACCGACAGATAATTATCCCTTATTAGGACATAAAGGTGTCTTATGGCTAGAAGCATCGGTATCAGGCAAAACCTCTCATGGTTCCTCTCCACAATATGGAATTAATTCAATATATAATGCCATTGATTATATTAATATTCTTAAAAATTATAATTTTAAATATAAAAACGATTATATGAAAAAATCGACAATTAATATTGGGACTTTCTTTTCAGGTCAAAATATTAATTCAGTTCCTGATAAAGCAACATTTTCAATTGATATTAGAACAGTTGAGTCCAATTATCTTTATTTAAAAGAAATAAAAAAAATTTTTAAAAGTAAAAATGTAAAACTTAAAGAAATTGTAAATCTAGATATGGTCTACAATGAAAAGTGGAAAAACCAACAAAACTTAAACTTACTTAAGCATATATGCAAATTGAATAAAAAAAGCTTTACTCCAAAATTCGCTAACTATTTTACAGACATATCACCTTTTCAAAAATACTATAACAACCCTTTTAATATTATTGTAGGTCCAGGAATTACTCAACAAGCTCACCAAACAAATGAATATGTGAAAAAGGATGAAATTATTAAATCTAGAAAAATATATGAATATTTAATTAATGAGATTTGCTAATTTTGAATCTTAAGAAATTCTGCATGGCTTTTTTTTGAAATCGATGCAACTACATTCCCATTCGAAAAAATATCCAATTCTTTACCTTTCCAATCAGTAATTACGCCACCTGACTCTTCGATAATATTTACTAAAGCCATATAATCCCAAGGTTTTAAATTATTTTCAACAACCATAGATATTCGACCTGAAGCTAATAAACCGTACTGCACACAATCACCACCGAATATATAGTATCTAATCTTTTCAGATAATTTATAAAACAATTTGTTTTCTTTGATTTTTTTTTTGAAAGCAGTAAATGCAGATGAGCTTACAACTGTATTCTTCAGAGTAATGTTAGAAGTTTTCTTTCTAATACGTTTGTTATTAATAAATGCACCTTTATTTTTAATTCCCATCCATCTTTTCTTTAATAAAGGACACGAAATGAATCCTATAATTGGTTTACCATTATGCGAAAGACATAATAGAGTTCCAAAATTGAAGTTACCATGTATAAAACTTTTTGTGCCATCAATTGGATCAACTATCCATAAGTACTCACTTTTTAAATTTTGATTTTGATATTCTTCCCCTAAAACTTTGTGTTCTGGAAACTGCCCCTTTATTGCTTTTCTAAAAAGAATTTCTATTTTCTTATCAATTTTAGTCACAGGAGACTCATCTTTTTTATAATTAATATTCAACTGTGCATTAAAATTTTTTACTAAAATTTTATCAGACTTATTTAGAAATTTTTTTGCAAAATTAATATATTTATCTAAATCTTTATGCATCAATTTATTCTAGCTTTTAATTTTTCAAATATTAATTCAAAATTTTCAGATGTCTGAGCACCATTTATTACAATTTGTTTGTTTACTATAAAGGTTGGTATACTGTTTATACCCATTTTTTTGGCTTGTATTTCCTCATTTGCAAGAGGCTCAATATTCTCTTGATCAGAGAGGTAACTTTTAAATTCCTCAGCATCAATATTATGCTTTATGGCTATTTGTAATAATATATTTGGATCTCCGATATCTTTACCATGCAAAAAGTATGACTCAAATAAATCATCTAAAACTTTTTCTTGTATATTTGCATTGTATGCTAATGCTAAAAGTCTATGTGAATTAAATGAGTTAGGTGTCACTTCAATTAAGTCAAAATTAAAGTTTATTCCCTCCTTAACTCCCTCTTCATAAATATTTTCATAAACCGTCTTTGCAGCATCTGAACTTCCAAATTTTGAAATTAAATACTCTTGTCTATCCATTCCGTCAGGCGGCATTCCGGGATTTAATTGGAAAGGCCTCCAGGTTTGTTTTATTTTTAGATTTTTATATTTGTTTAGAGCATTTTCTAATCTTTTCTTTCCAATGTAACACCAAGGACAGACTGTATCTGAGAAAATATCTAACTCAATCATAAGCATATTTATAACAGTCATGAAAAAAAAACATATTAAATACTACTTTTTTTTGATTATACCAAGTCAACAATTTTTATTTTTGATATAATAAGTCATATAGGGAGAATCATATGATCGAAAATTTCAATGGCATATTTTATTTAGTAATTTTTTTAATTATTTTAGTAATGAATGCTTTTTACGGTTATAACTGTTTGTTTAATACCAAAAACTTCATAAGCAAATATGGAATTGATGTAACAGCCGCATTTTTTGCAAGGTTTGCTGGAGCAGTAATTGTAGGTGCAGTTTTAATGCAGTTATATATTTTATTTAGAGGTACAGAGGCTACATGGGCATTCTTTAATTTTATGTTTATAATCATGACCATAATAGCAATATCAGCTTTTTACACTGGTGAGATAGATAAATTAGGAAGAACTGACCAATATTCAAGAGAGGGATGGCTATCAACGGGAGGACTTGCAATAGGTTGGGCTATTCTTTGTTTTGGATTAGCAGATAAGATTTATATTTAGCGATTTCTTATAAAATAAATAAAAATTAAAGATGTTAAGTACATTATTACGCTATAAGTAGCAGCAGGAATTATATATAGACCCCCACCAAAAACACTTGTGCCTACAAAAATAGCTAAAGTTCCGTTTTGAAGACCACACTCTATTGAAATAGCTTTTTGTTGTGAGGTTCCTGTCCCAAAAAACTTTGCCCAATAAAAAGCAATTATCATCATTAATAAATTGAGGGAAAGAACTACCAATCCAGTTTGAGCAAAATACTCAATTAAATTTTCTCTCTCAGCTAAAATAGCTCCAATCAAAACTAAAACAAATAAAGCTGTTGAAAGTATTTTAGCAAACTTTTCAATTCTCTTTGTTAAAAAGGACAGGCCAGCTCTGAAGGTCATTCCAATTAAAACAGGTAATGTCACTATCAAAAACATACTTATAGCTATTCCTGTTAGTGAGATAGAACCTAAAGAATTGTCAGAAATTAATCCCATTGATATCCCCAAAACTAATGGCACAGAAATTACACTTAAAAGGCTCATCACTGCAGTTAATGATATTGATAAAGCAATATCTCCTTTGGCAAAAGATGTAAGAATATTTGAAGTGACTCCACCCGGGGCAGCAGCGATTAATATTAAACCTATAGCTAATTCAGGTTGAAGTGGCCAAACAAAAACAATTATTAAAGCAACTATTGGAAGAAAAATTAATTGGCTAATTAATCCTATAATAAAATTTTTAGGTGTTTTTATTACTCTTGCGAAATCTGAAAATGTCAAACCCAAGCCTAGAGTGAACATAATAAAAGCTAAGGCTAAAGGTAGAATTACATCAGTTATGAAATTCATAGATAAATACTAACAAAAACTCAAAATAATCATATCTCATAACCAAGACTTTTTTCCTCTAAATCAATCAATTCCTCAGGATACCCCTCAGCTCTAAATGCAGTATTGTATTTATTTTCAAGCCTTTTTACGACCATTGAGGACCATGCACGATCACCAAAAGTCTTTCTTGCATCTTTAATAATATCAAGAACTAAAGGTGATATTTCTAGTTCAATTCCAAGTTTTGAGGCGAGATCTTGAAAAAGTCCTACATCTTTCTCAACTAAGTCCATTGTAAAATTTATATTGTACGACCCGTTTAATATAACCTGACTCTCAGTTTCATGGACAAATGAGTTACCTGAAGAAGCTGCAATTCCCTTATATGTTTTGTTCAAATCAATATTTGATTTACTAGCAATAGTCCAAGCTTCTCCCAATGCAACTAAGTGAACAGTAGCTAAATAATTTGTAATAACTTTAAGAATAGATGCACTTCCAAAGTCTCCAGTATACAAAATTTTTCTACCAAGACATTTTAATACTGGCATTGCTTTATCAAATCCCTCTCTACTTCCTCCAACAAAAATAGAAATGTTACCAGTTGCTGCCCTATGACAACCCCCACTTACAGGAGCTTCTAAAGCTATTGCATTTTTTTGCTGAATTAATGAAGCATGTTTTTTTAGTTGTTCATCTTCAGTTGTGCTCATCTCAATCCAAATTTGACCTTTTTGTATAGTATCAATAATACCATCTTTGGACTCTAAAACTTCTGCACATATCTTGGGAGAGGGAAGACAAGTTATTAAAATATCAGAATTCATCACAAGATCTTTTATTGATTTAGCTGTCTTAGCACCCTTTAAATTAAACTCCTCCATTAATATGTGATTTTTATCTAAAACTGATATTTGAAAATTATTTTCAAGAAGATTATTTGCTAGTTTTCCTCCCACATTACCAAGTCCAACAAAACCTATTTTCATCACTACCCCCTTTATTTAATAAAATACTATTACTTTATTTTTCAATGTTAATATTAAATAATTCTTATAAAATTAGATAATGTCAATTTACCTTAGAACAGAAAAAATTATTTCAGATTGGACAGACTATAATGGTCATATGAATTTAGCCTTTTATATCCACTTATTCGATCAAGGATGGGATGTGCTGCTTGATAGATTTCAAATGGGAGGGGAGTCAGCCAAAAATGAGAAAAGATCAACATTTGCTGTGGAATCTCACACTAAATATATTCAAGAGGTTAAAGAGGGAGATGAAGTTGATATAAACTTACTATTCTTAGACCGTGATAAAAAAAGATTTGTATATCAATTGGAAATTGTGAGTAAAAGTGGGAATTTTAGAGCAGCTACATCTGAAGTTTGCTCTCTTTATGTTGACTTAAGTATCCGCAAAGTTATTGAAATGGAAGACCATAAATTAAAGTTAGTAGATGATTTCATCGCTGAAAATAAAAATCAATTTTCACCAATAGAATTTTACCTTTTAGATAAATTAAAAAAGTAAATGAAAGTTGCTATCATTGGGTCGGGCATTGTGGGTCTCACAATCGCATATACCTTAAGTAAAGAAAATATCGACATTACTATTTTTGAGAAAGAGAGAGACTCACTATCACATGGAACTGGAAGAAATAGCGGTGTTATTCACTCTGGAATCTACTATCAACCTAAAACTTTAAGGTCAACTCTCTGCATCAGAGGTTCAAAGTTAATGAAAAAATTTATTAGTGAGAACAATCTTTATATCAATAATTGTGGAAAGTTATTACTTCCAAAAACAAAAAAAGATATCGAAACACTTAACTTATTGTATGAGAGATCGAAGGAGGTAGGAGTCGAAACAATCAAGTTAAATAGTTTCGATGAGATTTTAAAAATAGAGCCAAACTGCAATCCCTTATTTAATGATGCTCTTTTTATTAAAGAAACAGCCATAGCTGATCCAAAAGAGGTATCAAACAAATTGATTGAAATTTTAAAAAAAAAAGGCGTGATAATTAAATACGATACAAAAGTGGACTCAATTTCATCTGATAATACAACTATTATATCAAATAATAAAATTCATAATTTTGATCTTATTATAAACTCTGCAGGTTTACATGCAGACTATTTGGCAAATAAATCAAATTTAAAAACTAGATACACATCTTTACCTTTTAAAGGTAAATATTGGAAAATTAGTTTTGGAGATAAAAATGAAATTCCAAATAGATTAATTTATCCAGTGCCAAATTTAGACCAACCTTTTTTAGGAGTCCACACTGTATACGATAAAGATGGAAACTTTTATTTAGGACCTAGTAGCACCCCTGTATTTGGAAGAGAAGCCTATAGGCCTTTTAAAAAATTTAATTTTTTAGAGTTTTGTGCCTTAAGTTATAAATTCATTTTGAAAATAATTTTTAATGAGAATAACCTTAGAAATTTAGCTATTAGTGAGTTTAAAAATCTATTTTTATCTAGTGTCATGAAATCTTCTAATGTTTACTTTAAGCATAAACCAGTAAAAATTGAATTAAGTAGTAAAGTGGGGATTAGATCTCAAATGTTTGATAAAAATAGTAAAAAACTATTTAATGATTTTGTAGTTATTAAGCAAAATAATACTATACATATTCTTAATGCTATATCTCCAGCATGGACATCTTCTTTTGCTATGGCCGAATTTATATGTGAAAAATATACTATAAAATAATAGAAATAATAATGAAAGCGCCTAATTTTAAGTTGCCAAGCACATCTGGAATATTTCAACTAAGTGATTATTTAGGGAAAAACATAATTTTGTATTTTTACCCAAGAGACAATACAAAAGGATGTTCTTTAGAGGCAATTGATTTCAATAATTCTCTCAAAGCTATAAATAAATATAATTGCATTGTAGTAGGTGTTTCAAAAGACTCAATTGAAAGTCATCAAAAATTTAAAAAAAAAAATAAATTAAAATTTGATTTGTTATTTGATGAAAAAATAAAGGTCTTAAAAAAATACAAAGCTTGGGGACTTAAGAAATTTTTAGGAAAAGAATATTATGGTATAATTAGAACTACAGTATTAATTAATGAAAAAGGCAAAATTGTAAAAACTTGGAGTAATGTCAGAGTAAAAGATCATGTAAAAAATGTAATTAACGAACTATCTAATATTTAATTAATCCAAAATACTTATTCACAAATTATAAACAGAAAAATTTATTTTTTTATCTTTTGTTATTGTCAAAAAAAATAATTTATTTTAGAGTAGTTAATGTAGAGGGTAGGAAACTTCCCAAAACAAAGAAAAGAGCCAAAGTAGTAGAGGCCTAGAGATGGGAAACCAGAACTAAGTCGAGACAACTGAGGCTCTTTTCTGCTTTTAGCCCCAGATTTAATGATTGAATTTCTCACATTAAATAGTTTATCTTTACACGTGAAAAAAATTTTCAAATACACTTTTATTTTTATTTTTGGTTTGAATTTAAACCTATTTTCTGGACCGTTTACAGATGAGTTTGCTAAGTGCATTGTAATGAAAACAACAACTCAAGAAAAAACTGATTTAGTAAGATGGATATATGTGACAATGTCATTTCACCCTCAACTGATGGATTTGTCTAATCTAACAGCTGATGATGTTGAAATGGTGAATATAAGAGTAGCTGACTACATGACCAATGTTTTTGCTTATAGGTGCAATGAAGAGTTAAATATGGCCATAGATTACGAGGGTGAAGAAAGTGTTTATTATGCATTTGAACTCTTGGGTGAAATAGCAATGACAGAGTTAATGGAAGATCAAGGTGTTAGCGCTGCAAGTGAGCTATTTATTGATTATATAGATGTGTCAATTTTCGAACAAATACTAAATTACTAACTAATAAAACCATTTTAAAGAAGTTTAATTTATGTGGTGCCGCCGAGAAGAATTGAACTTCCGACCCCACCCTTACCAAGGGTGTGCTCTACCACTGAGCTACGGCGGCATTTTTAGAATTATAGACTATTAATACATATTAAAAAACATTATCAAAAGACATCCAGCCGTCAGGTATTTAGAGATTTCATAAATAATTTTCAATTTACTATTATTTTGACTAACACGCCATGTAGCAAAAGTAATTGCCAAAAAAACAAATGATACAAACCACATTAAATTAGGATTTTTTATTAACTCAATGATAAATGACATTAATAATTCACAAGGTAAAACTTATCTACCAGATAGTTTATTAACAAGACTAATCCAATCATAAATACCCAATAAAGTTTTTTGTTGTTTCTAATAAAGGGTATCCCAATTGCACTGTATCTAAATAATTTATGAAGTCCCCACACAATTAAGGGGATTAAAAACAACCAAAAAATAATTTCCCAAATCATTTTCTAACTTTAATCATTTCTTTTTTAATAAGACTATCCTAATTTTAATATCTGAACCAAAATCTTTATTTTTTGGAAGATAATTTAAAGGTCTTGATATATAGATTGAGTTAAAATCAGTTAATTTTTCCAAGACACTATCAAATTTTAATTCTTTCCATAAATCTACTCTATGTGTAAATATAAAATAACCATTTTTTGAAAGATAATAAGAGACCAGTTTAAAAAGTAATTGATGATTATCACAATATGTCATTGCACCAATAAGACTTACTACGTTGTACTTATTTTTTATTTTGATTTTATTCTCAAAACTCTTTTTATAAAGATATCTATATTTTCCATTTCTTTTGGATATATCTAATATTTTTTTTGAAATATCTGAGCCATCACAAATACAATCAGGATAAGCTTTTAAAAATTTATCAACAAAAAGTCCTGTGCCACAAGCTAAATCTAAAATAAATTTTGGTTTTATTTTAATATACTTCTTTAAGATATTAACCGATTGTAATGGCGCTTTGTATTTCCATAGATACAATGTCTTATCATATGAACTAGACCAGTTGTCATAATAGGCTTCAACATCTTTTTTATTACCAATGCCTTTACGAAGAGATTTCATTTAAATTTAAAAGCTAGCTAATTTATTATCATTTACCAATTAATCTTCATCATATTGTAATTTTTGTAAAATGATGATATTTAAATTTTATGGATAATAATAAACCAAAACCTGATTGTGGTTGTTCTTGCTCATGCTGTTGCACATGTGGCGACGGCTGTTGTCAATAAATAATTTTAACAAGAACAATTATTCCTAAAATAAAACCGAATATTATGTCTACGTATTTTCCTTTTTTTCTGGCCATTAGATAAAAAGAAATTAAAGCTAGAGTAATTACTACAACACTCGATAAGTTTGTTACAAAAGAAGAGGGCTCCATTTATTATTCTTCCCATTTAAAACGATCAAAAGATTTAAAAATTTCAAATATTCCTTTTTCCCATTGTTTAGATATGTATTGATAATCGTCATCATTAATTTCAAGAGATTGTTGGTAAACTATTTCTGATAAATTATTTTTATATACAACTAAGTCGATTGGAGGACCAACAGATAAATCTGCTTTCATTGTACTGTCCATACTTATTAACGCACATCTTGCTGCATCTCCAAGATAAGTGTCTGACTTGACAACTCTGTCTAATATTGGCTTACCATACTTTATTTCTCCAATGACAAGGTAAGGTTTGAATTCACTTGATTTAATAAAGTTACCCTGTGGGTAAACCAAATACAATTCTGACTCTTGATCTTTTATATGTCCACCAACTATAAAAGTTGAACCTAATTCAATAGTTTCTTGATTAATACCATCTGGTGAGGAGTGTTTAACATTTAATCTCCCAATGTATTTTGCGATTTCATTTAAATTAAATAAATTATTTAAGTTATTCCCATTTTTATGGTCTTCTAAATCTTTAGTAATCGAGTTGAAGACTGCTTGAGAAGTAGCCAAATTTCCAGAAGTTAAAATTATTATATTTCTATCAATGCCCTTGTGGACATACATTTTAGAATAAGAGTTAAAGTTATCTAGACCTGCATTTGTCCTTCTGTCAGATGCAAATACCATCCCCTCATTTACTTTTATTCCTACACAATAAGTCACATTTTAATTAAATAGCTAATTTTTTAAAAATACAAACGATTATTTACATACCTTCAATCTAAACTATGCATAACTACTAATACTCATTTATAGTATTTTTAAACAGTGAGCATAAATTGGAAAAATTACAATTCAAAAAATAGCTATGATGAGTATTTAACCCCTGAAAAAAGTCTTAGAAAAGAAGCTAAAGTAATTTCAAAAATATTAAATAGTTACTCAATCAAAGATTTAGAGAGAATTGAACAAAATTGTCAAAGCACAATAAGTTCTCGTGGTATTAATTTTAAAGTTTACTCAGCAGATAAAAAAGCTGCAGAAGAAAAAAAATGGCCATTAGATATCATTCCAAGGATTATTCTTAAATCCCAATGGCTTAAGGTGAGAAAAGGATTAATACAAAGGTGTAAAGCATTAAATCTTTTTATAAATGATGTCTATAACCAAAAAAAAATATTTAAAGACAACATTGTTCCAAAAGAATTAGTATTTAAATCTCAAAATTATTTAAAACAATGTGAGGGTTTTCATCCAAAAAAAAAAATTTGGTCTCATATTTCAGGAATAGATTTAATTAGAAATATTGATGGAAAATTTTTAGTATTAGAGGATAACCTTCGTGTCCCTTCAGGTGTTTCATATATGCTTGAAAATAGAATGGTAATGGGGGAGGTGTTTCCTGAATTATTTACGCGCTATAGAGTTTCGCCGATCAATCACTATTGTAATAGACTCTATCATTGTATGTTAGATGCAATACCTTATAAAAAAAATAACCCAACAATGGTTGTGTTGACGCCAGGAGTTTATAACTCTGCCTACTTTGAACATTCATTTTTAGCACAGCAAATGGGAATTGCTCTTGTTGAGGGAAAAGATCTTTATGTCGAAAATGACAAAGTTTACGTAAAGACAGTTAAAGGGGGGTTAAGAGTTGATTGTATATACAGAAGGATTGATGATACTTTTTTAGATCCCAAGACTTTTTTTAAAGGATCTTTGTTAGGTGTGGCAGGTTTATACAAATCTTACAGAAAAGGTAATGTTGGACTTCTAAATGCACCTGGAAGTGGGGTAGCAGATGATAAGGTTATATACTCATACGTTCCCAAAATTATTAAATATTATTTAGATGAAGAACCTAAATTGGATCAAGTAGAAACATATTTATGTCACAATAAATCCGAGAGAGATCACGTAATATCAAATATTTCAAAAATGATAGTAAAACCAGCTGATGGATCTGGTGGTTATGGAATTATAGTAGGACCTAAATCCTCTAAATCCGAGAGAGAGGCATACATTAGAAAAATTTTACATAACCCAAGAAACTTTATAGCTCAACCTTTAGAAATATTATCAACTACCCCAACTTTGCAGGGGAATTTGATTGAGCCTCGACATCAAGATTTACGACCATTTATTCTCTCAGGAAGGGAGACGTATGTAACTATGGGTGGTTTGACTAGAGTTGCTCTAAAAAAGGGAAGCACGATAGTAAATAGTTCACAGGGTGGAGGCTCAAAAGATACTATGATCGTAGAAGATTAAATTTATATCTTCTGCTTCACTATTATAGTCTGATTTAAATTTTCAACCTCTAATAGTTCCTCATCCCCATTAGTCCATTTAATTTTAATCTTAAACTCATTTTCGTTATCTCTAATTCCATAGTGAGCAACAGGCTCCATTTGACATAGATAACCTGATCCGGCATCGATTGTTTTCGAATGTGTTCTTTCATTTGTGTATAAAGTTACAGTTGTACCTCTTGCTGGTGCCCCATGGATATTTAAAGGTCTAACCCTTAAAAAAGATCTTTGCTCATCATTATGATATTTAAATAGAGTCAAAGGTTGCGCACCGGACTCACCATGAGATAAAAGAAGCTCTAGGACTCCATCATTATCAATATCTGCAACTGCAGCTCCCGTTCCAAGACCATTTGGCTCTAGAGCTTGTTCTAGTTTAATTTCTTCAAAAACACCATTTTCAATTATTTTATAAAGTCTATTTGGCTCACCTATGTTATTAAGAAACACCTCATCATAACCATCATTATCAAAATCCGCAGAGATTACTGTTCTAATTTTTGATGGCTCATCAAAAGTAGAATTAGCAATGTTTTTAAATTTGTCGTTATCTAAAACGTAGGCTCTATTAAAACCTTCCCAGTTACCGTTTAATATATCAAGTCTTCCTCGATAAAGAATATCAGATAATGCTGTCCCTCTTCCATTTTGATAAATATCTTTAACATTCATTTGACTGGCGACGTCTGAATACTTTCCATTTTGATTTAAATAAAGAAAATTAGGTCCTCTTTCATTAGCTGCAAATACATCTATTTGATCAGATAAGATATGACCAGCAACTACAGCTCTGCCTCCTGTAACTTTATCAAGCCCCAGACTTGCAGCTAGATCTACAATTCTATTATCAATAAACTCATAAAATCTTGTTGGACCACCATAATTAGCAACATAAATACCGTAATTTCCATTACCCTCTCTGTCGACACAAACTACTGATCTTCCTGCTGTTAAATTTAATTCACTTTGATTAATTTTCTTTTCAAATAAGTCCTCTATTGCATTCTGCGAATTTATTAAAAGCCTGTCCGAGTACCTTTTCATCCCACTGTAGGTATCGGTGTTAAGAAAATAAATCTCCTCAAGACCATCTTTATCAATATCGCATGCAGCAACTCCAATTGTAGATCTCTCTGGGTCAGAAAAAATATTATCAGTAATTTTATTTTCAAATCTTTCTCCATTAAAGCCTAAAGCTAAATTACTAAATCTAAATCCGGTTACTATAAATTCATCATTATCATCATTATCAAAATCAGTTACAGCCACCCCGTAACTTAGTCTGGGACTTTGATCAGGCAATAAATGACTGATATTTTTGAAATAGCTTTTTTCTGCAAATACGCTCATAGAATAAAAAATAAATAAAAGTAAAAACGGAAATTTATAAAATTTCATATAACTGATACTATTTTTTTGATGATCTAGATTTAGATATGATTGGTACCATTATTTAGTGTATACAAAATTTCTAATTTTAATTAAAAATAATATCATTTTAGCTGTTATCACTATCTTACTTGTATTGATTGTGAATAAAAATTCTTACTCAAGTGAAAATACAAAAGATGAAGCTTACTACTATGATACACTTGCCGAAAATTGGATTTACATATTTCCAGATGGAAATAGAAATGCTGCAGGACCGAAGTTTTTTAAATATCTTATAGATCAAGACCTCAGTTTTGTGGATTTTGTTGAATTCAATAAAAGATATTGCCCAGTGTCCGGATCATTGATAGCGCCTGGATCTGAGCCAGCATTTATAAGTATGAATGAGGTCGACTCAGATAATAAAGTATGTGGAGATATGTATCGTTGTTGTTGGCCGTGCGTTTGTGATTCAATGAAATATGCAAAAGCTATGGAGATATCACATAAATTTCAGGGTATTGAAGAAAGATTTACTGTTATGACTATTGAAAACCCATGCAATAAAAAAGATTTTCCACTAGAGGTAAACAGGGATTATTTTTGTAATGGTGATCAAATGAATGAAAACCAAGTTTTTATTTTAGATCAAAAAATGGTCATTGGTTACTTACACAACCCAACAAGCTGTAATAGTAGTGATCTTTTAGCTATAAATAATCATCCTGTCGTTGGTGAACAATGCAAAATAAGAAATTCTACTAATGAAGATCAACTAATATCTGGAATGGGTGATATTTTTATTAAACTTTCAAAATAAACTTACGTATTTAATTTAGTACTTGGACTTAATACCTGGACACTCGTCCATTAGGTCATACATTGCATTTTCAAATCTAGAGATGTCAACTAATATTGGAAAAAATAATGTTGTGCTTGGCCCAGCTTCTAAACCGAAAACCCAAAGACCATCAGAAACATCCACACCATCAGCGTCATATGCATATACCTCCTGGACACCAACTTCACCATTTAAAATAAAATATTCTACTCCGTCATCTCCTACTTGACTTGCTGCTGAATTCCATAATGCTTTATTAAAATCATATATTGCAATAAGGTTCATATCCCCTAAAGGCTGGACATAAGTAGTGACACAACCATCAATTTCATATTCATTTGTTACAAGTCCCCATCCGCTGTCACCGCCAAGCATAAAACCAAGGGCATCATGAACTACATCCTCGTTTACTCTAGAGAAAGCAGAGCTAAAACTAAAAAACAAAAAAGCAAAAAAAACAAATATTTTTTTAAACATCATATTTAATCAATAATAATATAGTCTCCATAGAGTATAGTATTACTTCCCTCTAATCTATGCTTTTTGATTAATTTTACAGATTTATATTTTTTACGTAATTTTTTTAATTCTAAGGAGGCCTCTTTTCTATATTTTTTGTTTTTCCACCATGATGAATTACCGATTTCTAAAGTAATTATTTTCTTCATTAAAAAACAATAAATATTAAAAAAACATATCTAGATATCTTTGAAATACTAACTAATGTCAAAAAAGTTAAAAACCTTACTCTCAAAACCCCAGCTATAATTGTCAGGGGATCACCAATAATTGGTACCCAGGCTAGTAGTAAAGACCAAATACCGTATTTTTTGAAATAAATTTCACTTCTTTCTATTTGCGTCTCACTTGCGGGAAACCACTTTTTATCTTTAAAAATTAATATTTTTTTTCCTAAATACCAATTAACTGATGAACCAAGAACATTTCCAAAACTTGCAACTACCAAAAGTAAATATTTATCAAATGAACCTGTTAATAGCATTGTTGATAAAACTAACTCGGAAGATAAGGGAAGTATAGTAGCCGCGAGAAAACTAATAAGGACAAGTTGGAAGTATGAGATGAAAATTATCAAATCAATATTACTTAAATGTAGGTTTCAGCCTTTAAAATATCTAATATTAACATAAACGTAAAATAACCTGCATTTATAAATACAATAAAACTAAACATATAAATAATTTCCTTAGAGACGTTTTCACTTACAAAATTAGGAAAAAAATACTTTCCAAGAAGAAAACTTATTTCCGAATATATTACTGTTATTGTAGCAGCAATAAAAAGAACATAAGTAAATTTTCCAAAAAAATTTACGATTAATAAGCTAGCAAAAGTAATTAATAATAAAAAAAGAGAGGAATATATTGACAAATTTGAAATTGTTAATTTTTGTTTATAAATTTTTCTTGTCAAGAGTAGTAAAAAAAAAATTATTGTTAATATGGATGATACTAAAAAAACCTTAGTGTTATAAAGAGAGTCTGAAAAAAAAATGTCCAAAAATTATTTTTTTCTAATTTTTCTGATAGTCATCACTGAAAGGAACAAAACAAAAAATATTAAAGCAAATGCTCCAATTAAAAATATCCATTTCATAGGTTAATTATACAAATTTTGCTTTAAGTTGGAAGTTATGATCTCAAAACTTTAAGATTTTTATTGGCAATTACTAATCCATATTTATCTTTGGAAAAAATTAATTTATCTTCAATATTTTCACCAATATCTAGAATTACCTCTGATAAGGGGTTTAAAACTTCATCTTGCAGTAATCTTTTCAAAGGTCTGGCTCCAAATAATGGATCAAACCCTTTTTCTTTTAAATAGTTAAAGGCTTCATCAGTAAAACCAATTGAAATACCTTTTGAAGAGACTCTTTTTTCGATAAGTTGAATTTGATTATTTAAAATCGCACTAATATTTTCTTTTGATAATTTGTTAAACAAAATTATGTCATCAATTCTATTCAAAAACTCTAATCGAAAATGATTTTTTAGCTCTTCAAGAGCAAGGTTCTTTTTTGTCGTATAGTCAAAATTATCATCAACAGGGATTTGCGAGCCAATGTTAGAGGTCATGATAATAAGAGTATTTTTAAAATTCACTATTTTTCCTTTAGAATCTGTTAACCTACCATCATCTAAAATTTGTAGGAGAATATTAAATACATCGGGATGAGCTTTTTCAATTTCATCAAACAAAATAACCTGATACGGGCGTCTACGCACAGAGTCAGTTAATTTCCCACCATCATCGTAACCGATATAACCAGGTGGAGATCCAATAAGCTTACTTACTGAGTGTTTTTCCATGTACTCAGACATATCTAGTCTTAGCATTTGCTTTTCGTTATCAAAAACATACTCTGCTAGAGCTTTTGATAATTCAGTTTTACCTACACCTGTTGGACCTAAAAAAAGGAACGAACCCAAAGGTTTATCAGGATCTTGAAGACCTGCTTTTGAAATCTTAATTGCCTTAGATACTTTCTCAATAGCATCTTGTTGGCCAATAACTCTTTTTTCTAGGAGTTTTTCTATGTTTATTAACTTATCTTTTTCACCTCCGATAAGTTTTTCTAAAGGGATACCCGTCCACTTTGATACTACACTTGCGATATCTTCAGCATTAATAACTTCATTTATAATTGTTGCCTGCTCTTTTTTATTCAATTCTTCATACTCTTTTTGAAGACTTGGGAGTAAGCCATACATGATTTCACTTGCTTTTGTTAAATCACCACTTCTTTGAGCACTTTCAAGATCTTCTTTTGCTTGATCAATTCTTTCATTTAAATTTCTTTTTGTATCTAGTATCTTTTTTTCTGACTCCCAAGTGCTATTGAGCATATTCAGTTTTTCTTGAATATCTGAAATTTGACTTTCAATTTTTTCATTTTTTTTCTCATCTTTTTCATTATCTTTTGAAAGAACGTTTCTTTCCATCTGCAGTTTAATAAGATCTCTGTCAAGCTGGTCTATTTCCTCAGGTTTACTGTCAATTTCCATTTTAACTTTACTCGCAGCCTCATCCATTAAATCAATCGCTTTATCAGGCAAAAAACGATCAGTTATATATCGATCAGATAATTGAACTGAAGATAAAATAGCCTCGTCACTTATTCTTATTCCATGATGGATTTCATATTTTTCTTTTAGACCTCTTAAAATAGCAACAGCATCAGTTGAAGAGGGCTCATTAACAAAAACTGGTTGAAAACGTCTAGTTAAAGCTGCATCTTTCTCAAAATATTTTTTATATTCATCTAAAGTGGTTGCACCAACGCAATGTAATTCACCTCTAGCTAATGCTGGCTTTAGCATATTGGATGCATCCATCGCTCCATCTGTCTTTCCAGCACCAACAAGCGTATGAATTTCATCAATAAATAAAATAATTGAACCATTTTGTTTATGAATTTCTTTTAAGACATTTTGAAGTCTTTCTTCAAATTCTCCACGATACTTTGCACCAGCAAGCAATAATCCTAGATCAAGCATACGAATAACTTTATTTTCTAGTGAGCGTGGAACATCTTTATTTGCTATTCTTTGTGCTAAACCCTCTATCAATGCAGTTTTACCCACACCAGGGTCTCCAATTAATATTGGATTATTTTTTGTTCTCCTTGATAAAACTTGAATAGTTCTTCTAATTTCCTCATCTCTTCCAATAACCGGATCTAACTCTCTTTTTTGTGCTTTTTGAGTAACATTGATTGTATACTTTTCTAATGCATTAAAATTATCATCAGAATTTTCGCTTTCAGATTTTCCGTCTTTTCTAAATTCTTGAATTTTTGTTTTAACTAATCCAAGACTTAGCCCATTTTTTTTTAATATTTTTTCAATTTGTTCATCTGATTTTATGCAACTTAAAAATAAAGAGTCGATCGATACAAAACTATCTTGATTAGACTTTGCAATTTTTTCTGCATCTTCAAAAAGACTCAATAATTTAGGATCAGCATAAATTTGACTATTGTTTGAGTTATTTACTTGTTCTTTTGATAATATTTCAGAAATAGTTGTTTTAATTATACCAGTATTAAATTTCTCAAAAATTTTATTAATTAATTCATGATTGGAATTTAATAATTCATTAAATATATGAATAGGGGCAATTTTTTGATGTTTTTTACTTAATGCTAAATTTTGTGCAGAATTAATAATTTTTTTTGAACTATTAGTATATTTTTCAAAATTCATCATATAATTTATTTGGTAATAATTTATGAAGAAACAAGACCTAAAAAAAAAAATTTTTGAACAACAAAAAAAAGATAAATTAGCCCAAAAATTAAGAGAAAATCTAAAAAAAAGAAAAAACATTAAGAAATAAATAATGCAAACTTTAGTTATAAAAGGTCCTTCAACCTTGAAAGGGCAAATAAAAATCTCTGGTTCAAAAAATGCTTCTTTGCCTATTATCATTTCGACTCTGTTGGCAAAAGGTGAGTGTCTTATTCATAATGTACCTAACCTTAGAGATACAAGATTTTTAATCTCAATTTTAAAAGATTTAGGTTGTGATGTTGATTTTCAAAAAAATACTCTATTTGTTAGAAGTTCTGCTATCACAAAAAAATCAGCTGATTACGAATATGTTCGTCAAATGAGAGCATCTATTGTTATTTTAGGACCTGCGATTTCAAGATATAAAAAATTTAAAATAGCTCTTCCTGGTGGTTGCTCAATTGGCACTAGAGGAATTGATTTGCACTTAAATGCTCTAAAGTTAATGGGTGTAAAAATCTCAATAAAAAATGGTTATGTAATAGCTGAGAGAAAAAAAAATAATTTAAACTCAATTGACCATAAATTTCCAAAAATTAGTGTAGGTGCAACACAAAATATTTTAATGGCAGCTAGTCTTGCAAGTGGAAAAAGTACATTAAAAAATTGTGCCATCGAGCCCGAAGTCATGGATTTAATTAATTTTTTAAGTAAATGTGGTGCACTTATAAAAGTGAAAAACAGGACAATTACAGTTAGAGGAGTAGAAGAACTAAGACTTCAGGATTACAAAGTAATACCTGACAGGATAGAAGCTGGTTCATATATTTTAGCAACTATGGCAACAAAAGGGAGACTCAAATTGAATAACTTCAATCCAAAAGACCTAGCTCTTCCATTGAAACTTTACAAAGGAATGGGTCTAAAAATAAAAAAGCTATCTAATTCCTCTTACGAAATTTATTGCAAAACACTTAAACCAATAAAAAAAATTTCTACTAAAGAATTTCCAGGATACCCTACAGATTTGCAGGCTCAGCTAATAGCAACACAACTTAAGTCTGGTTTAAAGTCGAAAGTGGTCGAAAATATATTTGAAAATAGATTTATCCATATTCCTGAGCTGAGAAGATTTGGTGCCAATTTATCAATTAAAGGAAAAACAGTAACAATAGATAAAACATCTAATTTACTGGGCGCAGAGGTCATGGCTACAGATATAAGGGCTAGTTTTTCCCTTATAATCGCAGCAATGATGTCCAAGGGAAAAACTGTAATAAATAGAATTTATCATCTTGATAGAGGATATGAAGATTTTGATTTAAAATTAAAAAAATGTGGCGTAAACATTAGTAGAAAAAAATGAAAAATCAAAATTTAATAATTGCCTGCCCAAAAGGTAGGCTAGAAAAAAAAGTTGTAAAATTTTTATCCGAAAGGGGCTTAAGAATTGAAGATGCTTTCTTTAATGATAGTGTTAGAAAATTAACTTTTGATACAAATCTTAACGAGATAAAAGTAATTAAGTTAAAACCATCTGATATTCGATCATATATTATGCTAGGAGCAGCTGATATTGGATTTGTTGGATATGACGAGATTCTTGAAAATAGCTCAGAAAATATTGTACTTTTAAAAAAGACTAAAATGGGAAAGTGTAGAATATCTATAGCTTCAAATAAAAAAAAAATTAATTTTTCGGAAAAGAAAATTTTTAAAGTTGCAACAAAATTTAAAAATATCTCTGAGAATTATTTTAAAGATTTAAATATACAGACTGAAACAATAAAATTAAATGGTTCTATCGAGCTTGCAGTAAAATATGGAATAGCTGATTTTATCTTAGATTTAGTTCAATCAGGCAAGACATTAAAAGACAATCAGCTTTATGAAAATGTAGTAATAAACAATAACATTTCAACTGTAATAATTAGTAGTTATTTTGCATACGATTTAAAAAAAAAATTTATTAAAAAACTTTTAATGCAAGGTTTATAGTGAAAGTTGTAAATAAAAAATGGATTTTTGATAATTTCAACTCATCTGAAAATATAAATTCCACTGTAAGTTCGATTGTAAAAAAAATTATACAGGACATAAAAAAAAATAAGGATGTAGCTTTATTAAAGTATGTAAAAAAGTTTGAGAACAAAAAAGCAAATTTAAAAAGCATAATAATTCCAAAAAAAACCTTAAAGGATGCTTATAACTCTCTATCAAATGAAAGTAAAAAGTCTCTTAAATTAGCTTACAAAAGAATTTTTTATTATCACTCAAAACAAAAAAAAACATCATATTCTTTCAAAGATCAACTCGACTCAAAGTTTTATATTGAATGGAAACCAATAGAAAATGTTGGTTTATACATCCCTGGTGGGTTAGCTTCTTATCCATCAACTGTTTTAATGACAGCTATACCTGCAAAAATAGCTGAGGTCCCAAATATTATGATTTGTGTTCCTTCTCAAAATGGTCAAACATCAAAACTAACTCTTGCAGCTGCATATTTATGTGGTGTAAATGTTGTTTACAACGTTGGTGGTGCTCAAGCAATCGCAGCTCTCGCTTTTGGCACAAAAATTATAAAAAAGGCGGATAAAGTATTTGGCCCAGGAAACCAATACGTAGCTGAAGCAAAAAAACAATTATTTGGAGTTATAGGAATAGATTTACCAGCTGGTCCATCTGAGGTCTTAGTAATAGCAAATAATAATTCTAATCCTACTTGGATAGCCTACGACGTTCTCGCCCAAGGTGAACATGACCCTAATGCAAAAACGTATGTTTTATCTAAATCCAAAAATATTTTAATTAAAGTTAAAAATGAACTTAAAAGAATTATGGAAGAGACAAAATTTAAAAATGTTGATCAATCTATAAAAAATAATTGCAATTTAATTTTAGCTAAGAGTCAAAAAGAGATATATGAAATTTCAAATTTCATTGCTCCAGAACATCTTCATATTCATGAAAAATTTAATAAAAATATATTAAAAAATATTAAAAACGCTGGATCTGTATTTTTAGGTGAAAAATCCCCAGTTGCTTTGGGAGATTATACAATTGGAACTAATCACGTATTACCAACAGATCAAACTGCGAAATTTTCATCTGGTTTGGGTGTTGAAGATTACACTAAAAAAACAGTTTTCATTGACCCTAGAAAAAAAACTCTTAAGAAAATCGCAAATCACACAATTAATCTTGCAAGACAAGAGGGTCTGGAGGCACACGCTTTATCAGTTGAAATTAGAAAGATCAAACCATAAGATACAGTAACATGTCCAAGGAAGATGCAATAGAATTTCAAGGTGTAGTTTCAGAGTTACTTCCAAATGCTATGTTTAAAGTTAAGCTAGATAATGACCACGAAGTTATAGCCCATACATCTGGGAAAATGAGGAAAAATAGAATAAGAGTACTCGCAGGAGACCGAGTAACAGTTGAAATGACGCCATATGATTTAACTAAGGGCAGAATAACATTTAGGTCGAAGAACTAATGAATAATTTTTTAAAAGGAGCAATGCCATGTCTACAAAACTTATTGTTACAAACTATAAAAATTTTAAGTGCGGAGTTAAACTAAATGAAGGGGAATTGGTTAATATTCGCTTTCAACCCAACGAAGATGTTCAAATTGGAGATATCTACAAGGTAAAAATTACAGAAATTTTACCTAATGATAGTGGAGCATTTGTCTCTTACGGTAACGGAGACCAAAGGGGTTTTTTCAAAAGAATAAACTTTCCTAATGGTGATAAAGCGCATGAAGGACAATCTTTGTTACTTCAAGTAAGAAGTATAGGCTCCAAAGATAAAGTTCATCTCTTTACAAATAATATCATTTTAACTGGTAAATTTATAAATTTATTACCATATGGTGACGAAATAATTTTAAGCAGAAGAACAAGAAAAAACTTAGACACAAATCAACAAGATAAAATTATGGATGCTCTGAGTGAGTCTGAAGTAGGATTGATAGCTAGGCATAATCTTATTCCTGAAAACATAGAAATAGCTCAATCTGAGTTGAATGATTTAAATAATCAATGGAAAGAAATAGAATTAAATGCAAAAGAATTAAGTGATGAGGGTCTTGTTTTTCAAAATACATATTTTGATCAAAATTTTGTTTGTGATTACTCTGACAAAAATACTGATCAAATCATCTTTAGTGACAACGATCGATTCGAAAGAGTAAAAAACTGGGATGAAAAACTAGACTCTACTTTTGCAAATCTCTGTGAAGAGATGTCTAATGAACAAATTGAAGAGGTATTTAATTTAGGTGAAAAGATAGATTATCTAATCGGTCATAATTACGATTTACCTAGTGGAGGTAATATCATGATTGGTAAAACAGATGCACTTACAGCTATTGATGTTAACACTGGCTCAGCAAAAAGATTTGATACAAATAGAGAAGCCATTCAATTAATTTCTAAACTCATAAAATTAAAAAATATATCTGGGAAAGTAGTTATTGACCCTGTAGCAAGTGATCAAAATACACTCAGAAAACTTGTAGGTATGTTAAAGAATGAATTTAGAGACGATTTGAGCATTACTAATGTTTATGGCTACACAAGGGGCGGGCTTTTAGAACTCAGTAGATCAAGAAACGATCGATCTATTGATGAGTTAAATCTTCAATAGTCTTTCTTAATGGTGGCCAGAGACGGAATCGAACCGCCGACACGAGGATTTTCAGTCCTCTGCTCTACCGACTGAGCTATCTGGCCATAGCGCATAATTCTTATTACAAATAGTTTCTTTTTACTAGTAAAAATTAATTATCTGCTGTACAGGACATATCACTTCCACAACAGGTTGGAGATTTAATTTTACCGTGATCATTTGGGCACTTGGATATCTGCACTTCTGATCCATTATCTAGCTTTAGCACATCATCAACCAAAGGCGCATCACATTTTCCACATGTTGCATTTACTGTCATTCCACAATTTGAACATTCGTAAGTTGCCATATTTTCTCCTATAATAAGATCCTATAAATTTAAAATGAAAATGAAATAAAATTATTTTCAATAATAAAAAGATTAGAGGTAATTAATGACAAATTTTGAAAAAGTAAGGTTATTTATGAAAACATATGGTCAAGAAGTAAAAGATAAAGCTGAATTTAGTGATGCAAAGACAAACAAATTAAGAATTGACCTTATAAAAGAAGAATTAGAGGAATTAACTCAAGCAATGAATGATAAAAACCTACTTGAGGTAGCTGATGCATTAACAGACATACTTTATGTCACTTATGGAGCTGGCCATGCTTTTGGAATTGATTTAGATAAATGCTTTGATGAAGTTCAAAACTCTAATATGAGCAAATTAGGTGAGGATGGAAAACCCATATATAATGAGGTTGGAAAAGTAATGAAAGGCCCAAATTATTTTAAACCAGACCTTTCAAAATATTTAAATTAATTACTTTGGCATATTTGTGGCACCAGTTTCTAAAGAAAAGATTTTACCATCTTTGAAAGTGAATACCGCCATAACTGCCTGTGTGTTACCATCTGAAAATGTTACAAATGAATGCTCAATCCCAATTTCATCATTTTCATAAATAATTCGAACCTTGTCTCTATTAATATCATCACTCATTGCCCACTGTATAACATCTTGTTTAGTTAAAACTTTTCCAGAAGCATGCATTGTGAATTTATAATCATCATGAAGCACATCATTCATTCCAGCTTCATCTTTATTCATAAAGACCTCATCATATTTTTTTAATATTGACATTTTTTATCCTTTTTTATTAGTCTAATGAGACTGGCGTTAATTCGAACAATTCAATACTGTGTATACATTCATCATAAATTGGCTTCATAACAGGGTTAGTTCCTTTAACGATACCCATCATTTCCTCTTCATTATGAACATGTACTTTAAACATGATACCGCTTTTATCAGGTAAAATTCCAGGAACTGTTTTTTCTACGTGTGCTGCAGCTTTCCTCATTGCCATTCCTTCTTCAGATTGAAAAAAAGCCATAAATTTTTCAAATTTACCCTCACCTTCTTTTAATCTACCAATCGCCAACATCATTTTTTCCATGATTACACTCTCCTTTTTTAGATTTAATTTATCTTATTATTTAAAAAAAATATTAATTTTTTATTAAAACATTATGCAAATAAATCATAATTTAGTTTCATCCAGCATAATTTAAAGTCGTAATATTTATCATGAAAACAATATTTAAAATTGGCTCCAAAAACCACACTTTGAAATATCAAAGAAAAATGTCAGAGGGAGAAGTAAAAAAAATGAAGTCTTTCGTTACCGCTAAAGGTGAAAAATTACAAAAGAGTAGTAAGTTTAAAATTATTGATATCCAAGACTTAAAAGACCAAAAAATTTATAAAATAGTACTTTAGTTTTTTTATCTCGAATTAGTAGTGGTATATTTTTTTTAAAGCTATCTATTCCTAAAATAAACAAGTTTAGATTTAAAGTAATTAAATTGTTATAGTAATTAGAAATATTATTTGAATTATTAAAAAAATATCTTTTTACAAAATAAATCTTTTATTTCATCTTTATCTATATAAGAAAAATATTTATCTTCTTCAGTTTTTAAATTTATTTTTTCAAAATCATATAGATTTGTATTTTCATCCAGCATTTTTTTTAACAAGAATACTCTCAAGGCAGGATCAAAAAAAGAAAACCAAATTTGATAAAGGTCATAAGCACTAAATTCATCATTATTTGGAAAGTGTATTTTTCCAAATTTCATTCTGAATCTTTTAAGTATTTTTCCATTATCAATTTTTTGGTCCATTAAAAAACATGAAGCACCAATTTCATTAAAATGTTTTATACTATTTAATGTTCCATCTGCTCCTCTAACTTTGTATAGGTAACCAGGGTGTATATGAAAAAAATTTTTATTCGAAAAAAAAACGTTTTTTAAAATTTCACTCCCAGAATTAAGAAAATTTTGCTCATTAATTTTTTTAAAAAACTCTATATTTTCTTCACTATTGATGTTATTTGACTTAGCGAAATAAATATTTTTAAATTTTAAAATATTTTCAAAATTATACATATCTATAAGGAAGTTTTCCTCCAAATTAAAATATGTTTCAATATTTTTTACTAAATGGATAACATTTTTTGATTTAAGATACTTTTTTGTATTAAAAAAAGTTGTTTTAAATATAGATTTTAAAAAAAAATTATTAAAAATTAATTTATTATTTAGATATATAATTTTGTTTGAAATTAAATTCTCTCTTATGAATAAATTTAGATAAGCTCTAGCAACAGGGTTCTCTGAAAAAATTAATGAAATATCGCTGATTGTATTCTTCATATTTTATTTAAAAGGGGCATTCTGTTGCCCGGCTGCCCCATTGCCGCGCTTACCTAATCAGATTAAGCAGCGAGTGCTAATTCATTATCGTTAGCAATTATTTTAAGTTTCTATGTCGAAGAAACGCTTACAACGAGCAAAAACTATATCCTTCAGAGCACGTCAAACCTATATCACCCCCATAAAATATTTTATGGTGGAGGTGTCGGGTACCGCCCCCGAGTCCGATACACCTATTACATATAGCGTTTATTGCTATAGTTGATAAACAACGAAGATAATATAGTCTAATTAGTGAATCCTTTAAACACCTATGAAGAAAAAAATCACTAAAGTGCCAAAATTTAAAGATTTTAAAACTACTAGAGCCACATCATCTGCTTTAGAAAAAATACTCTATAAAGAAATTCCAATTTTAGACCATGGTTTTATAAGGGTTATTGATTATATGGGAACAGATCAGTCTATTGTCCAAGCAGCAAGAGTCTCTTATGGTGAGGGAACCAAAAAATTACGTGAGGACCGTGGTCTTATTAGATATCTATTAAGTCATTGGCATACAACTCCGTTTGAGATGTGTGAAATTAAGTTTCATATCAAACTTCCTATTTTTGTTGCTAGACAATGGATTAGACACAGAACTGCAAATGTAAATGAGTACTCTGCGAGATATTCAGTATTAGATAAAGAATTTTATGTCCCAGAAATGGATCAACTAGGATCTCAATCCACTACAAACAAGCAAGGAAGGTCAAATACTTTAGATAAAAAGTTTGCGAAACAAGCCCAAGATTTAATTCAAAAAAATTCTGAACGACTCTATGATGACTACCAAAATTTATTGAATGGCAAGCTTTTAAATAACGATGAATACGTTCAAGGTGAGGGGCTAGCTAGAGAACTAGCTCGAACAACTCTTCCATTAAATTATTACACACAATGGTATTGGAAAGTAGACCTTCATAATCTTATGCACTTTTTAAGGTTACGAGCAGATAGTCATGCTCAATATGAAATACAGATTTATGCAGAAAAAATGGTTGAAATTTTAAAAAAGTGGGTTCCTTTAACATACGAAGCTTTTGAAGATTACCGTTCGAACTCATTCCAACTTTCTAAAGAGGCTTTGAAAATTGTTAAAGATAAACTAGCAAATAAAAAAATTAAAAGGTCTAATTATAAACTATCACCAAGAGAGCTTAGAGAGTTAGAAGTAAAGTTTAATATTAAATTATCTTAACATTTAAATTTCTTTGTAATGAAGTTTGTTATATTTTCAAATTTTAGAGAATAATCATCTTTATAGTCAAAACAATAGGGTTTACCGTCATCACAACTTTTAGGAATATTTATATTAAAAGGAAGTTCTTCAATTAAATTTATATTTTCTTTGAGCAATAAAGATTTAGTCTTAGACTCGCCAAAAATATATTTTTTTTCATTTTGTTCTTCTAGATAAGACATATTTTCCACTACACCTAGTATTGGCACATTCACCTTTATAAACATATTAATACCTCTGATGACATCTTTTAAAGATAGAAGCTGTGGAGTAGTAATAATAAGAGTTCCATCAAGTGTGAGTTTTTGGGACATTGATATTTGTACGTCTCCAGTACCAGGGGGGAAATCAACAATTAGATAGTCTATATCACCCCATATTGTCTTGTTAATAAGCCCATCAAGCCCTTTCGCTAACATTGGTCCTCGCCAAACAATTGCTTGTTCTTCATTGACAAGAAAGCCTATCGACATTGCCTTTATCCCAAATACTTCAAAGGGTAAAAACTTCCCATCTTCAACTTTAGGTTCCTTATCTCCGATGCCGAGTAATGTTGGCACACTTGGTCCATAAATGTCTGCGTCTAAAAGGCCAACTTTGTATCCTTGGTTTGCTAAAGTTATAGCTATATTGCAAGCTACAGTTGATTTACCAACACCACCTTTACAGCTTGATATTCCAAAACAAGTCTTGATATTCATATATTAAACACTACATATAATGTATCGTGAACAAAAACAAATTTAAAATTTTTGCACTTGACGGCCCATGGGGGCCTTCATCAGGGAACAATAATCGAGGTTCCGGCGGTTTCTCAGGTGGTAACAACGATTCAATTGATGACCTTCTCAAAGATTTAAAGAATAAATACAAAATTAAAATGCCTTTTAAAGGTGGTTTTAAGGGTGTTTCATTTTTAATATTAATAGCTTTTGTAATTTGGCTTGCGACAGGTTTTTATAGAGTTGAGCCTGATGAACAAGGGGTTGAACTACTTTTTGGTAAATGGAATGAAAGTACAACAGATCCAGGACTCCATTATTTTTTCCCAACACCTATAGGAAAAGTCTTAACTCCAAAAGTTGAGGCAATCAGGAAAATTAATGTTGGTTTTAGATCTAATGGTAATTCTACTAGAGATGTACTAGAAGAAAGTATGATGTTAACATCTGACCAAAATATATCTGATTTAGATTATACAGTTCTTTATAGAATTAAAGATGCAGGGCAATTTTTATTTAATCTAAGGGATCCAGAAGAAACTGTAAAAGTTATATCTGAAAGTGTGCTAAGAGAGGTTGTTGGTCAAACTAATCTAGAGGGACTACTAACCGTTTCTAGACAATCCGTTGAGAGAGACTCAAGATCTTTACTACAAGAACTCTTGGATGAATATGAAGTTGGAATACTAATTCAATCTATACAGTTACAAGACGTTAACCCTCCTAGAGAGGTTATTGATGCATTTGATGACGTTCAAAAAGCAAGACAGGATAAGGAGAGAACAGTCAACCAAGCAGAGGCTTACAGTAACAGAATTGTGCCTGAGGCAAGAGGTGAGGCTGAAAAAATACTTCAAGAGGCAGAGGGTTATAAAAATAAACTAATTAAACAAGCTGAAGGTGAAGCAAGTAGATTTCTCCAAGTTTTAGACACATATGAGCAATCTAAAGAGACAACTAAAAAAAGAATTTATTTAGAAACATTAAGAGATGTCTTATCAGGATCTAGTAAGATAATGATTGATCAGAATTCTGGCAACGGAGTTGTTCCTTATTTGCCTTTAAACGAGTTAAACAAGAGCAAGCAGACAGGTAACAACTAATGAAAATGAGAAACTATATTATCGTTGGATTATCTTTCTTCTTTATCTTGTTTGCATCAGGCTTTTTCTTTGTTGTTGATCAAACAAAACAAGTTATTGTTTTGCAATTCGGTGAACCGCGTGCTGTCCATCAATCTCCTGGTTTGAAATTTAAACTACCATTCATCCAAAACGTCGTTTACTACGACAGTAGGGTTTTAAACTTAGATCCTGCTCAAGAAGAGGTAATACTTAGAGACCAAAAGCGTATTGTGGTCGACTCAATAGTTAGATATATGATTAAAGATCCTCTAAAGTTTTTTCAAACAACTAGAACAGAGTTAGCCCTTAATGATCGTTTGGGTAGAATAGTAAACTCATCTGTAAGAGGCGTAATAGCTCAGTATCAATTAAATGATTTGCTGTCTGATGATCGTGATAAAATTATGGCTGAAATTTTTGAAAATGTTCGTGAAGATCAAGATACCTTTGGTATTGAAATTGTTGACCTGAGGTTAAAAAGAACAGAACTTACACCAGAAGTTCAATCTAATGTGTTTGATAGGATGAGAACTGAGAGAGAAAGAGAAGCAAATTTATTAAGAGCGGAAGGTCAAGAGATCTCACAAAAAATTAAGGCCACTGCAGATAGAGAGAAAATTGAAATTATAGCTGAAGCAGAAAAACAATCTAATATTTTAAAAGGTGAAGGTGAAGCAGCAAGAAACCAAATTTTAAATCAGGCCTTTGCAAAAGACCCTGAGTTTTTTGAATTTATTAGATCAATGGAAGCTTACGCAGACACTTTTAAAGACGGAACAACTACCATGGTTATATCTCCTGATAGTGATTTCTTCGAGTACTTTGAAAACTCTGAGGGCGCAAACTAAATATAACTTTTATAATGAAAAGATTTTTTGTTTTATCTCTTTTCAGTATTTTTTTTACAATCCAGAGTGTATCTGCTCAATTTGAGAGAGGTTATGCAGATTTAGTTGATGAACTTCTACCTTCAGTTGTAAGTATAGCTACTAGTCAAACTGTAGAAAGACAAACGAGGCAATTACCTGAGTTGCCAGAAGGCCATCCTTTCAATGATATGTTTGATGATTTTTTTGGTAATCAAATGCCAAAACGTGAAAATCTAACTGGTCTTGGTTCAGGCTTCATTATTAGCGATGAAGGTTATGTAGTAACAAATAATCACGTAATAAGCGGAGCAGATCAGATTACTGTAATTTTCAATAATGGCATCGATGAAGTTCCTGCAGAACTTGTTGGAACTGACCCTAAGACTGACATAGCTGTTTTAAAAATTGACCCCTCATCTGTTGATATACAAAGTGTTAATTGGGGTGACTCAGATTTATCAAGAGTTGGAGATATTGTATTAGCTATTGGTAACCCTCTGGGTTTAGGTGGAACTGTAACTTCAGGAATAATATCATCTATAAACAGAGATATAGGCGGAGGACCTTACGTTGACTTTATACAAACTGATGCACCTATTAATAGAGGCAACTCCGGTGGACCTTTATTTAATTTAGATGGAGAGGTAATTGGAATTAATTCAATGATCATCTCCCAAACAGGTGGAAGTGTTGGCTTGGGTTTTTCTATTCCCTCTCAAACAGCAAAATTAATTGTTGAACAAATAATCTCATTTGGTCAGGCAAAAAGAGGAAGACTTGGTGTTCAAATTCAAGATTTAACTGAAGAGTTTTCCGAGAGTCTAGGCTATGACTCAACTGAGGGAGCATTTGTTGCCTCTGTTGAACCAAATAGCCCTGCTGCGTTATCAAACATTCAAGCTGGAGATATAATAATTGAGTTTAATAATCAAAAAATTACATCATTTAAAGATTTGCCTAAAGTGGTTGCGGAAACTCCAATAGACAGTGAAGTAATTGTTAAAGTCTGGAGAAACGGAGAAATTATAGATATACAGGTAAAGGTTGGTGAATTAGAAGAAGGCCGCAAACTTGCTAAAAATGATGGAGTTTATTTAGAAGAGTTAGATATTACTGTTCTTGAACTGACAATTGACACTATAAGTTCTTTAGGATTAGACTCAAAAACTAAAGGTATTTTGGTCACTGAAGTAGGAGATAAAAACGAAAACCTTCTAAAGAATGATGTTATCATCCAAGTATCTAGTGAAAAAATTTCAGATATTAATTCTTTTGAAACGATTATATCAAATAGTATTAAATTGAAACGAGATAAATTGTTATTAAGAGTTATTAGAGACGGTAATGAATTTTGGTTAATTAACCCATTCGTTATTGAATAAATTTCTTTTTGTTGTAGGTCCCACTTGTTCAGGTAAAAATGATTACACATATGAACTATCAAAATTTATAGACATAGAAGTTATTAATGCTGACAGTATACAAGTTTATAAACAACTTAAGATTTTATCAAATAGACCCACAGAGCAAGAACTAAAAATAGTCCCACATCATCTCTATGGACATGTCAATAATAAAGAATATTCAGTCAATCAATGGGTTGATGAAGTTAAAACAGTAATCAAAAATATTCACAGTAGAAATAAAATACCTGTGTTTGTTGGTGGTACTGGATTTTATATTCAATCACTAATAGATGGATTATCGGTGATGCCTTCAATTAGTCACAAATATAAAAAACAAGCTGAAGACTTATTTCTAGACAAAGGCCCAGATCATTGTCTGAATATTTTAGAAAAATATTATAAAGAAAAAATTTTCCCAAAAGATAAACAAAGATTATTAAGCCGTTTAGCTTTTTGCTTGGAGTATAATGACACAATGGAAAATAATTATGGTAATAAAGTACCAGTCACTCCTAATTCGCTTGTTATCCAGGTAACAAAACCCAAGAAAGATCTTTATGAAAAAGCAGAATTAAGATTTCATCAAATGATAAACAAGGGTGCTTTAGAAGAGGTAAAATCACTTTATGAAAATAAAAAAATATCAAAAACTCTCTTCAAAGCACATGGTCTTCCAGAATTGTTATCGTGTGTTAGAAATAAATTAAGTTTAGATGAGGCTATTTATTTAGGAATTAAAAATACAAAGAGGTATATTAAAAGACAGTTTACATGGTGGAATAACCAAAAATTTAGCCAACTTAATTTGAGAATAAACTATAAAAAAAGCTTCCCTAAAGATTCAATTGAAAATATAAGTATATACCTAAATGAACAATGAAAACGAATTCACGGGAGCAGATATTTTACTCAAAGCCCTTAAAGACCAAGAGGTCGATACAATCTTCGGCTACCCAGGTGGAGCTGTTCTTCCCATTTATGATGCAATATTTGGCCAAAACTTTTTAAAACATGTATTAGTAAGGCAAGAGGCTGGTGCAGTTCATGCAGCAGAGGGCTACGCTAGATCAAGTGGGAAAGTAGGTGTGTTGTTAGTAACATCTGGTCCTGGTGTGACCAATGTCGTAACTGGATTAACTGATGCATTGATGGATAGTATTCCAATTGTCTGTATTAGTGGACAAGTCCCATCACATTTAATTGGAACAGATGCATTTCAAGAATGTGATACAACTGGAATTACAAGACCTTGCACCAAACACAATTATTTAGTGAAGGACGTAAGTAAACTCTCTGAGACTATCCATGAGGCATTTAAAATTGCTAGCTCTGGTAGACCTGGTCCTGTATTAATAGATATTCCTAAAGATGTTCAGTTTGCAAAGTCAAAATATGTATCAAAGAAAGATATTAATTTTAGAGAGCACAGAATTAAAGCTGGCTCCAAAAATGTTGATAAAAATTTTGTCGAAGAATTAGTAAATCATATTAAAAAATCCGAGAGACCTATATTTTATGTTGGAGGTGGTTGTTTAAATTCAGGCCATCAAGCTAGCCGAGAACTTATTAAACTTGTAAACAAAACCAATATTCCAATTACAACAACTCTTCATGGATTGGGATGCTTTCCAGGAGAGGATAAAAGTTCACTTGGGATGTTGGGCATGCATGGAAATTACGAAGCTAACTTGGCCATGAACAAATGTGATTTGATGATTAATGTTGGAGCAAGATTTGATGACCGTGTTACAGGCAGATTAGATGCTTTTTCTCCAGACTCTATAAAATTTCATATAGATATTGATCAAAGTTCAATCAATAAAAACGTAAAAGTCAATTTTCATACTAATACTGACATTACTCTAACACTGAAAGAAATTAACTCATTTATAGACTCCAATAACATTGATTTCGGCGATAAAGATTACAGTAATTGGTGGGGTCAAATTAATGAATGGAGAAAGAAAGAATGCCTCCACTATGAACAAGGCGATGAAGTGATCAAACCACAACATGCTATTTCCAGACTTTACGAATTAACAAAACAAAAAGACACTTTTGTTACTACAGAAGTTGGTCAGCATCAAATGTGGGCAGCTCAATATTATAAGTTTTCAAAACCAAACAGATGGATTACATCAGGTGGTTTAGGCACAATGGGTTTCGGTATGCCTGCCGCAGTTGGCGCTCAAATGGCAAATCCAGACTCACTAGTTGTTGATATAGCTGGTGAAGCGTCTTTTCTCATGAATATCCAAGAAATAGCTACAGCTGTTCAATATAAGTTACCAATCAAAATTTTTATTTTAAATAATGAATATATGGGAATGGTTAGACAGTGGCAGGAACTATTACATGGTAGTAGATACTCAGAGAGTTATGTGGATGCCCTACCTGATTTTAAAAAATTAGCAGAGAGTTTCAATGCTGTTGGAGTTAGGGCAAAAAATATTTCTGAATTAGACGATACAATTAATGAAATGATTTCAATTGACAGGCCAGTTATAGCCGATATTTGGGTAGATAAAAAAGAAAATTGTTTTCCTATGATACCAAGTGGAGCTGCCCACCATGAAATGTTACTATCTAAATACGATAAAGAAAATCCTGAAAATCAGGAAAAAGGAAAAGTACTAGTTTAATTAATTTTTTATAATGTCCTCTACTTCAGTTTATCCTACACCTATAAACGCCTTTAAACAGTCTAAGAGAAGCGTTCTTTCTGTTATTGTTGATAACGAACCTGGTATTCTTGCACGTATAGTGGGTTTATTTTCAGGTAGAGGATATAATATTGAAGCATTAAATGTAACAGTTGTAGACGTTAAGAAAAATCTCTCTCGAATTACTATAGAGACTTTAGGTGAAGAAAAAGTAATTAGTCAAATTATAGCGCAACTAGAAAAACTTGTTCCCGTTCATAGTGCAACTAATTTAGCAAACTTAAGTGAGTCTTATGAGGCAGAGATTTGCCTAGTTAAAATCGAATTTGAAAATGAGGAACAAGATCAAAAAATACTCAATTTTGCAGACATTTATCGTTCAAGAACTGTTCAAAAAAGACAAAATATTGTCGTTTATGAAATATCAGGCACAAGTGAGCGAATAAATAAGTTTTTAGATGACTTAGACACAATCGGTGGTATAAAAGTCGAATTAGTTCGAAGTGGGCCTATAGGGCTCGGAATATAACGTTTTTAGGGGGTAATATGAAGGTTTATTACGAACAAGATGCTGATTTTAACATAATAAAAGACAAAAAAATTGTAATAATAGGTTTTGGATCGCAAGGTCATGCTCATGCGTTAAATCTAAAAGACTCTGGGGCCTCTAATGTAGTTGTGGGATTGAGAGAAGGTTCTTCATCAATTGAAAAAGCAAAAAATGTGGGCTTAAAAACCCAAACACCTGCAGATGCAGTAAAGGATGCAGATATTGTAATGTTCTTAGCCCCAGATGAAAATCAGCAAGAAATTTATCAAACTCAAATTCACGACAATATAAAAAATGGTGCTGCTTTAGCATTTGCTCATGGTTTAAATATTCATTTTCAACTCATTACAGCAAGAGAAGATTTAGACGTTTTTATGGTCGCTCCAAAAGGCCCAGGTCATACTGTAAGAGGTGAGTATCTTAAAGGTGGTGGAGTACCATGTTTACTTGCAGTAGACAAAAATGTAAGTGGTAACGCAAAAGAAATTGGTCTTGCGTATGCTTCTGCTTTGGGTGGAGGTAAATCTGGTATTATTGAAACTACATTTAAAGAGGAATGCGAGACAGATTTATTTGGTGAACAAACAGTTCTTTGTGGAGGGTTAATGTCTCTTGTAAGAAACGGTTTTGAAACTCTTGTTGAGGCTGGTTATGCACCAGAAATGGCCTATTTCGAATGTTTACATGAAGTAAAATTAATTGTTGATCTAATGTATGAAGGTGGCATGGCTAATATGAGATATTCTATATCTAATACAGCTGAATATGGTGATTATACCAGAGGCCCAAGAGTAGTTCCTAACGAAGCTACTAAAGCTGAAATGAAAAAAGTTCTAAGTGAAATACAGGATGGTACTTTCACAAAAGAATGGATGGCCGAACATAAGTCAGGTCAAATTAAGTTTAAACAAATGAGAGACCAAGGTGCAAAGCACCAAATTGAAGAGGTAGGGGCAAAATTAAGGTCTATGATGCCATGGATAGCATCGAATAAACTTGTAAAGGATATCTAATATTGCCTGATAAAGTATTAATATTTGATACTACTCTTAGAGACGGGGAGCAGTCACCTGGGGCTTCGATGAATCAAGAAGAAAAACTCTCTATTGCTAAACTATTAGAAGAGTTAAAGGTTGATATAATTGAGGCTGGTTTCCCAATAGCTTCTAAAGGCGATTTTAATTCAGTTCAAGCAATTGCAAGTGAAATTAAGGACTGCCAGATAGCTGGATTAGCTAGGGCAAAACATGAGGATATTGAAACAGCATGGAATGCTGTAAAAAAAGCCAAAAATCCAAGAATTCACACTTTTATTGCCACAAGTCCAATTCATATGAAGTTTAAACTTAAGTTAACCGAAGAGGAGGTCTTAGAAAAAATTAAAGATAGTGTCTCATTCGCGAGAAACTTATGTCCTAATATTGAGTGGAGCTGTGAGGATGGTGGGAGATCCTCAATTGATTTTCTATATAAATGTATAGAGTTAGCTATTGAAAGCGGTGCATCTACAATAAATATCCCTGACACAGTTGGTTATACCTTACCATTTGAATTCGGAGAGATTATAAAAAAAGTTAAAAATAATGTTCCTAATATTGATAAAGCAATAATTTCTGTTCATTGTCATAATGATTTGGGGTTAGCGGTTGCAAATTCTCTCAATGCAGTTGAAAATGGTGCGAGACAAATTGAATGTACTATAAATGGATTAGGAGAAAGAGCGGGTAATGCTGCACTAGAAGAAGTAGTAATGGCCATGAAAGTTAGATCGGATCTTTTAAATGTTCAATCTAATGTCAATACTAGTGCCATTTCAAAAACATCAAAACTTGTTTCATCAATTACAGGTTTTCCTGTTCAGCCTAATAAAGCAATTGTTGGTGCTAATGCTTTTGCTCATGAGTCAGGAATTCATCAAGATGGAGTCTTAAAAAATGTTCAAACTTATGAAATTATGTCACCGGAAACGATTGGTTTAAAGAAATCAAGTTTGGTGCTTGGTAAACATTCCGGAAAGCATGCATTCAAAGAAAAATTAAAAATTTTAGGATATGAAGTAGGTGATAATTATATCAATGAGATTTTCGAAAAATTCAAGCTTTTAGCTGATAAGAAGAAAGATGTTTATGATGAGGATATAATAGCTCTGGTAGATGATACTCATTTTAATAAATCAAATACTTTAAAACTTAAAAATTTAAGCATAATGTCAGGCACTAACTCTAAGCATGTCGCTTCTCTCGAGTTAAATTTCAAAGAGGAACTGAAAGAGGTGAGTGGATCTGGAAATGGACCCATTGATGCTGTATTTAACTGTATTTCAAAAGTAGTTGGTTTTTCTCCAAAATTAGTTTTGTATCACATAAACGCAATTACCCCTGACTCTGATGCACAAGGAGAAGTGACTGTTAAACTTGGATATTTAAATAAAGAATTCATTGGTAAGGCATCTGATATAGATATTATAGTAGCCTCTGCAAAATCTTATATCAATGCATGCAATAAAATATTAAACTTTGAAAAAAACTCTAATATGCAAGAGGGAGTTTCTGAGATTAGTATCTCAAGTATTAAGGGAATATAAATGTTAAAGTCTTTCAATTCTTTTTTAAGCGAAGATATGGGATTAGATCTTGGGACTGCTAATACACTTGTATATGTAAAAGGAAAGGGAATTATATTAAATGAACCCTCTGTTGTAGCAATTGCAACAGACAACAAGAATAATAAATCAGTTTTAGCTGTCGGAAGTGAGGCAAAATCAATGCTTGGTCGAACCCCTGGAAGAATAGAAGCAATTAGACCAATGAAAGACGGAGTAATAGCAGATTTTGATATAGCCGAGGCCATGATCAAACATTTTATAAAAAAAGTTCATAAGAAAAGTTTTTTTGCAAATCCAAATATTGTTATATGTGTTCCTTCTGGAGCAACAAATGTTGAAAGAAGAGCAATTAAAGAATCTGCGGAAACTGCTGGAGCTAAAAAAGTTTATTTAATTGAAGAGCCTGTTGCTGCTGCTATTGGAGCTGGTCTACCTATTTCTGAGCCCTCTGGTTCTATGGTGGTAGATATTGGTGGCGGTACAACTGAAATAGCAGTTTTGTCTTTAGGGGGAGTTGTGCATGCCAGCAGTATAAAAGTAGGTGGTGACACCATGGATGATGCAATAGTAAATTTTATGAGAAGTGTCCATAAATTAGCAATAGGTGAGTCAACCGCAGAGAGAATAAAGACTGAAATAGGGTGCGCAGGCATTCCTGATAATGGAGATGGCAAGACCCTTACAGTTAAAGGAAGAGATCTTATTAATGGCCTTCCAAGAGAGGTTGTAATATCTGAAAGACAAGTAGCTGAGGCTTTATCTGACTCATTATCTCAAATCATTACAGCTTTAAAAAGAGCACTTGAGGTTGTTCCTCCAGAATTAGCTGCAGATATAGTTGATAAGGGCATTATGCTTACAGGTGGAGGGGCTTTACTGCAACGTCTTGATGAAGCAATTAGAGTCACTACTGGACTACCTGTTTCTATTGCTGACGATCCTTTAACTTGTGTAGCTCGAGGAACTGGCATGGCTTTAGAAGAGAACCATAACCATCAAGATGTTTTCTTAAGTGATTAATAACAAAAAAGTTTTCTTAATTTATATAATCTGTTTTTTTTTATTCTGTACATTGATATTATTTCCAAATTACAATTCTAAAACTAAACTTTTTATATATTTTTTAAAAGACGAAGTTGAGTCCCCGTTCATTTTTGTAGGTAAAGAAGTGAGAGATTTATTTTTGACTTTCAATCTAAATTTTGATTATATGAATACTCTAAAAAAATTAGAAGACGAAAATAATTATCTTAAATCAATAAATAAGTATTTACTAACATTGACTTCAAGATATTCAGAGCAAAATAAAATTTTTCATCAATCTTCTGTAAAATTACCAATCTCAGTAGGTGTTCAGGTTCTAGGTGATAGGAATTTAGTTTATAATAAAAACTTTATTATAAATAAGGGCTCAAATAGTGGCCTAGCAATAGGTGATTATATTATTGATGGTCTAAGTATAGTTGGTAGAGTTGTTAATATAAACTTTAATACTTCCGAAGTTATTACTGTTAAGAGTATTAATTATGGCGATGAGGTTTTTATTAATGGAAAGTCTTATATTGTTAGTGGCACAAATCATAATTATCTAAGTTTTTTGAGACACAAAGAAAGTACTGAGATACCAGATTTTCAAGCAGGCGATATAGCAGTAGTTCATCTTGATGATATAACACTAAGAATTGGCATAGTTTCTTATGAGAATAATCAACCTATCTTATTAACATCTGATGTAACAAATTTTGAAAATTTGAGGGTTGTTACTAATGATTAGACTAATTTTTGTAACAATATTATTTTTAATTTACGGAAATTTTAGTTTTGTTATAAATGATATTGTTATTTTATCATTGATAAATATAGCTTTTTACACAGTTCTTAAGGAAAAAAATATTAAAATTATTGATGTTCTTATATTTCTCTTATCAACTTTTGTTGTAGAGGTTTTTGTAGGATTGCCAATACTAATTAGCATTGTGGTTTTATTTATACCTCTTCTTTTATTAAATTATTTTATAAATAATTATAATTTTGCATTATTTATAAAATCATCAATTATTTTTTTAATGAGTTTTGTTACTTTCTGTATATTAGATCAAACATTAGTATTCAGATTGTTAAATTTGCAATATTTAATAAGTATATTGATTTTAATTTTAATATTTTTAGGACTCTCAAAATATGGAAAAGAATAAGACAAGTGAAGATAGTATAAAAATATTAAATAGAAGATCATTCATCATAATTGTATTTGGGGCAATATTATCGTTAATTGTTTCTTTAAGATTATTCTCATTACAGGTTATTAATTTTAATTTCTATAAAAAAAAATCTGTTGAAAATAAACTTTCTATAAAACTAACACCTCCTTTAAGGGGTAATATTTATGACTCTAAAAAAAATTTACTAGCTGGAAGCTCCTCACTATACGAATTTGTAGTATTTAAAAACTTAAGCAAAGACCATCTTCATGAGATTAAAAAACTTGATAGTCTTATTAAACTTAACTTGAATTTTGACGAAATATCAAAACATTTAAAAAAATATAATGAATATACCGGATTTAGTCTAAGTAGAGCTTCATGGGAACAGATCGTAGAATTTGAAAAAAACAAATTTTTATTTAGTTCAATAAAAATTATTGAGTCTAAAAAAAGATATTACCCATTTCAAAATTTTTCACAAATAATTGGCTATATGGGGCAACCAACTCAATCTTCTGAACTTTACTCTAAAGGTGTATTTCATTTAGTGAAGTAAACGCTAAAGGTAAAACTATTAGAGAAATTTCTATTGAAAAATCCATTAAAGGTAATGATTTAGACTTAACATTAGATTTAACTCTTCAAAATTATGCACAATCTCAGCTTCCGTCAGATAAAAAAGGATCCATTGTTGTTATCAGTGTTTCAGATGGATCTATCTTGTCCATGAACTCAAATCCTACTTTTGATGCACAAATCTTTGAGGATAGGGAAAATAATAAAATTAAAGAATTACTTAACAATGATCAGAAACCACTTTTTAATAGGGCTTTCTCTGGTTTTTATCCTCCAGGTTCTGTATTTAAACCTATCTCTGCTTTAGTTGGGCTTCAACGTAATTTAATTAATCCTCAAAAAGAAGTTTTTTGCAAAGGGCACTCCTCACTTGGTGATAGGAATTATTATTGTTGGAAAAAAGAGGGACATGGAAAAGTTAATCTTAAAAAAGCTATTAAAGAGTCTTGTGATGTATACTTCTACGAGTTAGCTAAAAAAACAAATATCGATGATATTGCCAGCTTATCTAGTAATTTAGGTTTAAATAAAGAGTACGACATTGGTTTATCTAACATAGGAAAAGGACTTGTTCCTAGTAAAAAATGGAAAAAAGCTTTTTTAGAGGAAAATTGGTATCAAGGTGAGACTCTAATTACATGTATTGGACAGGGATACAATCAAACATCTCCATTACAGCTTGCTACGCTCTATTCTGCTCTATTAAATGGAGGAAAGTATCCAATACCTAAATTGAATAAAAACACCCCTACAAGATTTACAGGCAAATTACTTAACGTTGAACACAATAAAATTATAATTAATTCCTTAAATGCTGTTGTTCAAGAGCCAAGAGGAACAGCATATAAATTGAGTATTTCTAATCCAGATTTTGTAAAAATAGGAGGTAAAACAGGAACTTCTCAAGTAATAAGAATTAAAGAAAGTGAAAGAGAAGACGATAAGTATAAATCAAAAGAGATAGAAGAAAAATTTAAAGACCACTCAGTATTTGTTGGTTATGCCCCCTATGATAAACCTAAATATATAGCATCAGTGATTATAGAAAATGGTGGATCTGGGTCAGCGGTAGCTGCACCAATTGCCCATAATGTCTTAGATTTTGCTTTCAAAAATAATGTTTAGAGACTTTAAAAGTATATTTAATTTAAATTGGGTATATTTGTTTATCCTTTTGATAATTTTTTGGATTGGAGAGATCAATCTTTACTCAGCTGCAGGTGGTTCTCTTGATCCGTGGGCATCAAATCAACTAATAAGATTTTTATTTTTTCTACCTTTGTTTTTTTTAGTAATCATGTTGGAGCCAAAGTTTATTTTTAATTCTGCAGAGATTTTTTTAATTTTAGTATTGCTTGGGCTGATAACAACATTAATCTTTGGTTATACAGGTATGGGCGCTACAAGATGGATCAGAATTGCTGGATTTAATTTACAAGTATCAGAATTTACTAAAATAGCTTTAGTCATATTTATGGCAAAATACTTTCACAAACTCAATGCAGAAAAAACTATAGGCTTATTTAAATCAATTCTACCTCTCATTGTATCAATAATATTTTTCATACTAGTTGCTATACAACCAGATTTGGGAACTGCTGTAATTATTCTTGCTTTAGGTCTAGTTGTTATTTTTTATGCAGGTATTAAATTAATATATCCCTTATTATCATTAGGCGCTATATTGTCTATAAGTCCAATTTTATGGACATTTTTAAAACCCTATCAACAAAATAGAATTCAAATTTTTCTAAACCCTGACCTAGACCCACTTGGAAAAGGATATCATATTATTCAATCGAAGATTGCAATAGGTTCTGGCGGGCTTAAAGGCAATGGTTTTCTCGAGGGCTCCCAAAGTAGCCTAGATTTTCTTCCAGAAAAAGAGACAGATTTTGTTTTTGCAATTTTTTCTGAGCAGTTTGGTTTTACAGGATCAATATTATTAATTTCACTTTTTTTTATCATGTTTTTAATTCCTGTATTAAAAACATATAAACTTACACAAGTTTTCAATAAAATAATCTTATTTGTATTATCTTTTAAAATTTTTTTTGAATTTCTTATAAATATATCCATGACTATTGGTATTTTACCAGTGGTTGGAGTTGCATTACCATTTATGTCTTATGGGGGAAGTTCTTTGTTGAGTAATTTAATTATTTGTGCACTATTACTAAATTTTATGTCTATCAACGAAAAAAAGAGAATGTTTTCATGATAAAATCTATCAAAAAGCCATGGGGATCATATACTGTATTAAATAAATCAAACGATTTTTTATTAAAAAAAATTGTTGTAAAGCCAGAAGGTGTTTTATCTTATCAATCTCATAATTTTAGATCAGAACACTGGATAATTATTGAGGGTAAAGCAACTGTAATTATTAATAATCGTACATTTTATAGATCAGAAAATGAAAATATATTCATACCTAAAAAAGCAAAACATAGAGTTTTAAATGAGAGTTCGAAAAAGAAATTAGTTTTTATTGAAGTTCAAACAGGAAATAAATTTTTAGAGTCAGATATAAAAAGATATTCAGATATTTATGGAAGAAAAAATTGAAAATATTAGCTGAAATATCTGTTGGAGAGCTTTATGATAAAATTACTATATTGAATATCAAATTAAAAAAAATTAATGACCCTAACAAATTAAAGAATATAAAAATTGAGCTGGATGCTCTAGTAGAGCAAAGTAATAAATTAATTTTGAAAGATGATGAAACATTAAGAAAAAACATTCAAAAACTCCAAGATATAAATGAAGAGCTTTGGGATATAGAAAATGCTAAAAGAGAATGTGAGGCTAATAAAGAATTTGGAGAGATTTTTATTAAAATATCAAGAGATGTACATTTCAAAAATGATATTAGGGCGTCAATAAAAAAAGAAATTAATCTTTTATCTAACTCAAAGATAACAGAAGAAAAAGAATACTCTAAGTATTAACCTTATTTAAACTTATAAGTTTATTTTTAATTTTTGATCTTCCACCGAGAAAACTCAATTCTAAGAGTACTACAATACCTTTAATTTTAGCTTTAGTTTTTTTAATTAATTTCATTGATGCACGTATTGTTCCACTTGTTGCAAAAATGTCGTCAATTATAACAACTTTGTCTGTATTTCTTATCATATCACTTTGAATTTCTAATTCATTAGAGCCGTACTCAAGTTTGTAACTTGTATTAAAGGTATTGCCTGGTAATTTCCCTTTTTTTCTAATCATAACTAACTTTTTTTTTAATTTGAAGGCAATAGCTGAGGCAAAGATAAATCCTCTTGAGTCTATCCCAACTATAGTATTAGCTTTTAATTTATTTACCTCCTTTGACATTGAGTTTACAACTCTGTTAAAAACTTTAGGATTTGATAAAATCGTAGATATATCGTAAAAAGCGATACCTTTTTTTGGAAAGTCTTTTATAATTCGAATACTTTTTAAATCATTATTCATGAAAAGATCAATTAAATCAGTATTTAATAAAAAAAACAAAAAAAAAATTATTTGTCTAACTTCTTATAGTTATAACTATACAAAAATAATTGATGATCTAGTTGATGTAGTTCTAGTTGGTGATTCAATGAGTAATGTGCTTTATGGAATGAACTCAACAAGAACTATTGATGATCAAATAATGATTAATCATGCTACTGCAGTAAAAAAAGCTGCAGAGAAATCTCTAGTTTTTTTTGATTTGCCTTACAATAGAGATTTCAGTGAGGCTAATACTGTAAAACGTGTCTTATCTATAATGAAAAAAACTTCTTGCGATGGTGTCAAAATCGAAGGTAATACTGAATTGGAGGATGTAATAAAGTATTTGAAGAAAAAAAAAGTTCCCGTCATGGCACATTTAGGTTTACAACCACAGAAATTTAGTTCTACAAAAAAATTTAAGATATACGGAAAAAAGAAGGAGGATTTAAATAAAATTATTTCGGACTCCTTGTGTTTAGAAAAGGCTGGTGCTGTATCCATCTTATTGGAGGGAATGTTAACAAAAATAGCAAAGCAAGTTACCACAGTATTAGCAATACCCACTATAGGAATTGGTGCATCCGAATTTTGTGACGGTCAAATACTAGTATCTGAGGATATGCTTGGAATGTATGGAAATAATCATCCAAAATTTGTAAAAAGATATGATGATTTATCAAAAAATATCAAAATTGCTGTAAAAAAATACTCTAAAGAGGTAAATAACAGCAAATTTCCAAATAAAAAATTTAGATATGACTAATAAGTTCTATTGATCGAACTTATTAGAAGATTTATAAAAAGATCTTTTTGATAACCCTCAAATAGTTTTAATATTTTTAAAGATTTTTTATTATATTTATTGCAAAAAATTCTTACATCATCGTTAATTTTATATTTTTTCATTAAATTCATTATTTTAATGTAATCATTTTTTAATCTTTTACTTTTTTTGAATACTTTTTTAATAAAATTAACTTCAGTTTTATTTGATTTTTTTAATAACAATATTATTGGTAGAGTAATTTTCCCTTCATAAAAATCTTTACCATTCTTTTTTCCAGTAACTCTATCTCCAAAATAATCAAGATAATCGTCCATGATTTGAAATATAATTCCAAAATACAATCCTAATTTGTTCAAACTTGAAATAATTGTTAAATTTTTACCAGTTAAAATTGCAGGAATTTTCATTGATGCTGCAAATAATTCTGCAGTTTTTAAGGATATGATCTCTATATATTTCCTCTCAGTAATATGAATATTATTTTCATGAGTAAGTTGCAAAAATTCTCCTTCAGAAATTTTACTACTTACTTGAGACAGTGAAGCCATTGCTTTTAAAGAATTAGCTTTTGTCATTAATTGAAACGACTTTGAAAATAAAAAATCGCCAAACAAAACACTAAACTTATTATTCCATATTGTGTTAATACTTTTTTGACCTCTTCGTAATTTACCCTCATCAATCACATCATCATGTAGTAGGGTAGCTCCATGAATGAATTCAATTGCAGCAGACATATCAATATCGCTTGATATTTGTGAATAATTTTTATTTATCATTTTACTTGATAGCAAACATATAACTGGTCGTAATTGCTTTCCCCTTTTTTTGAAAAAATAATTACCTAATTTTGGAATAATGGGGACGGCACTTACTAGAAATCTATCAAGCTCTTTATTAGCTTTAACTAACTTTACATTAATTTCTTTATGAATTAACTTTATGGTTTGTTCAAAATTAATTTTTTGCATAAACTATGAATTTATACTCCAAAGATTTTCTACTAGATGGTAAAATTGTATATTATCAATTAAAGAAAGGCTATAGGAGCGGTATAGAGCCTATTATTCTGGCTTCTAATGCAAAAAAAAAGCACAATAAAATTTTAGATATGGGTTCTGGTTGTGGTTCTATTTCCCTAATTGTTGCTTATAGAAATCCAGAATCTGAAGTCATTGGTTTTGAAAAAAATGAAACTCATCATAAAATTTCAATTTTAAATCACAAAGAAAATAACTTAAAAAATTTAAAATTTAAAGTTCAAGACAATTGCATTTTTGATAAAAAATATGAGAATTACTTTGATTTAATTTTATCAAACCCTCCTTTTTATTTTGCAAATAAAGTACTAAAGTCCAAAAATCCTTCCATAATGGCCTCAAAATATATAACTGAGTCAAATTTGAAAAAATGGATTATCAACATAATTCTTTATTTAAAAATAAAAGGAACAGCTTTTATCATAAATAGATTTGAAAACATGGATTTTATGTTAGATATATTGAGAAATTTTAATCTAGAAGTGACAACGACACCTTTATTACCCTTTGAAGGTAGAAAACCTAAAAATGCCCTTCTAAAAATCACTAAAAGTAATTATTTTATAGAGAAAACATCAAATGCAATTATAATCCACGATAATTTATCAAAGTATTCTAAAGATATAGAAAATTGGTTTAAATAATGTTCAGTCCAAACAAAACAGTAATCTCAATTGATCTCAAAGGAATGATTGCATCTGGAAGTAGAGCACCATTGAATATGGATAATTTGAATGGACTTTTCTCAAAGGTAATGAAAATAAAATTTGATGCACTATCAATTGTCATTAACTCTCCTGGCGGTTCTCCGGTGCAATCATCTTTAATTGCACAAAAAATAAGAGAAATTTCAGATAAGAAAAAAGTGAAATGTTATTGTTTTGTTGAGGATGTAGCTGCATCTGGAGGGTATTGGCTTGCATGTGCAGCAGATGAGTTATACGCAGATGTAAATTCTATTGTTGGTTCAATAGGTGTGATATCAGGTGGTTTTGGATTTACTGATCTTATTAAAAAAATTGGAGTAGAAAGAAGGATATTTACAGCTGGAGAGAACAAAAGCTTCTTAGATCCATTTTTAAAAGTAAATAAAAAAGATGAGGAAAAATTAAAAAAACTTCAAAAGTTAATACACAAAAATTTTATTGATTGGGTGTCCTCGAGAAGAAAAAAGAAACTTAGCGAAAAAAATAAAAAAGTTATATTCTCTGGTTCCTTTTGGTTAGCTAATGAGGCAAAAGACTTAGGTTTAATTGATGGCATTGCATCTGAGTCGTCTTTCTTTAAAAGTAAATTTGGAGAAAAGACTAAAATTAAAAAAATAAAACAACCAAAGTCTCTCAAACAAAAACTTGGTCTTGGTATTAATTCTTTAAATAGTGAGGATTTAATTACTAAATTAAAAGAAGAGTTTCTTTTTAACAAATTTGGTATCTGATAAATGACAGCAGAAAATATGGAAGACTTAGTATCTCTGTGTAAGAGAAGAGGGTTTATTTTTCAATCAAATGACATCTACGGTGGCATGAAAGGTCTCTATGATTTTGGACCTATGGGTGTAGAGCTAAAATTAAATTTAAAATCAGCCTGGTGGAAATCAATAGTCTATGAAAGAGATGATGTTGAGGGATTGGACTCAACTATTTTAACCTCACCTACTGTTTTAAAATATTCAGGCCACGAAGATACATTTTCTGATCCTTTAGTTGATTGCAAGAAATGTAAATCAAGATGGAGAGCAGATCAACTTGAAGATGGAAAATGTCCAAATTGCAAATCAACTGATTTAACTGATCCTAGACCATTTAATTTAATGTTTAAAACAGCTATTGGTCCTGTGGATGACGGGAGTTCATTTGCATATTTGAGACCAGAAACTGCTCAGCAAATATTTGTAAATTTCAAAAATGTTGTCGACTCAACCAGTAGGGTTCCTCCTTTTGGTATAGCTCAAATTGGAAAAGCATTTAGAAATGAAATCACTCCAAGAAACTTTATTTTCAGAGTTAGAGAATTTGAACAGATGGAACTTGAGTATTTTGTTAAACCTGGCTCTGATGAGAGTTGGCATAAATATTGGGTAGATAAACGTTTAAATTGGTGGGCTGATCAAGGTGTCAAATCAGAGAAATTAAAATTACTCGAGGTAGAAAAAAAAGATCTATCACATTACTCCAAAGCAACTTTTGATATTATGTATGACTTTCCACATGGCCTTGAAGAACTTGAGGGTATTGCAAATAGAACTGATTTTGATTTAGGATCACATTCTAAAAATCAAAAAGATTTTAATATTAAAGCTAAAGTTCAAGAAAATAAAAATTCTACAACAAAATTAGCTATTCAAGATTTAGAAAATAATGAATGGTTTATACCATACGTTATTGAGCCCTCAGCAGGTGTTGAAAGGGGTGTTTTGGCAATTTTAAACGAAGCTTATACTTCAGAGGAAGAAAATAAGAGAACATTGTTAAAACTCAAACCTCATTTATCGCCAATTAAAGCTGCAGTCATTCCTCTTAAGAGAAATAATTCTGACTTGGTCAATACAGCAAATAATGTCAAATCAGAGTTACAATCACTTGGTTTAGGAAGAGTTATGGTTGAAAATACAGGAAATATTGGAAAAAATTATCGTAGACATGATGAGATTGGGACACCTTTGTGTGTTACTATTGATTTTGAAACTTTAGAAAATCAAACAGTTACGGTGCGAGATAGAGATACCATGAAGCAAGAAAAAGTATCACTCTCTGAAATAGCAAATTATTACTCTCAATATTTTAAGTAATTTATTTATTAACTCTAGGCTCCCTAAGTATGTAATAATTATTTATTTGTAATAATATTTCTGAATTAGTTGGAAGTTTTTGAGGTTTTTTCTCAAAAACTTTAATTGAAAGTTTTTTTTTATTTAGTTGTCGATGTTTAATCCTCGAAACTACCTCTTGACCTACAAAGCATCCTTTCGAATAGTCTACTAATTCATCATTGACTTCAGATGGAAGTAAAGAGGATTGTTTAAGCAGGTTTGAGTCAATTATTCCAGTTGAAAGTTGATCTAAAATATAATTTTTATCAAATTCTCTTTTATCAACTTTTTCAATACTGAGTTTTACGTCAGATAACAATGCATATTTATTTAAGAATGTAGGCAAATCATTTTGATCATTCGAGCAAACTAATTCATATGACTCGTCTGATTTAGTAATTATAACTTCATATAGAATCTTTCCTTGTGGAGATAGTATATAGCTCTTTAACTCTTCCTTTAATTTAGTTAAGTCATTGGTAATTATATTTTGAAGGAAATCAAATCTTTCTTCCCCAAATACTCTAATTTTTATTGGATTAAGTGTTTCAATTTGCATGTAATATATTATCTATATGTATATATATGCATTTACTATTTATTTCTTCAAATAGAATAGGTGACTCCTTAATTAACCTTCAAGTTTTAAATAAATACATCAGAAAATATAAGAAAAATATTGAGGTAACATTAGTTTCTGGTCCTTTACCAATGCCTATTTATGATGATTATTCTATGATTTCTAGAAGGATTAATCTTACTAAACAAAAATATAATCTACATTGGTTAAAACTCTATAAAGAACTTTCACCACTTAAATTCGATGAAATAGTAGATTTTAGATCCTCGATCATTGGTTATTTTTTGAGAGTAAAAAAAAGAAATATATTCAAAATGAAAAAGGGTAAAAATATTTATGAACAAATCCATCACAGATTTGATACTGATCTAAAAAAAGATTTTAAAATATTAATCGATAGAGTTCGTAATATTTTTCCAAATTCAAATTATGCATGTTTAGCACCATTTACAAATTGGCCACCAAAAGAATGGCCTTCAGAACAATTTGTTAAAATAGCAAAATATCTAATTGAAAAAGGCATTGATAAAATATTTATTTTAGGATCAGAAAATGAAAGTTCAAAATTTCATCACTTTGAGTCAGAACTAGGCGATAAAGTAATTAATAGATGTGGTAAGCAACATATTCTCAACGATTATGGTTTACTTCAAAAATCAAGGTTATTTATTGGAAATGATTCATCCATGATGCATATGGCTTCATTGAGTAAAATTCCAACAATTGGTCTTTTTGGTCCCACAAATGATAATATTTATTTTCCTAAAATTTTTGATCATTGTCATCTTGTTAGGTCATCAGAGTCATATGAAAGCCTTGTTAGTAAAACTCAAAAATATACTTTAAATAATTGTTTAATGAATGATGTGTCTTATAATCAAGTAATTGATAAAATAGATAATATTTTAAATGCTCAAAATTTTTAAGCCTTGCGATTTTCATGTACATCTAAGAGAGGGCCAACTTTTAAAATACGTATTAAAAGAAAATAATAAAAATTTTCAAAAAATTTTAGTTATGCCTAATTTAATAAAGCCAATTACTAATAAAAATATTTTATCAAAGTATAGATCCTTCGTTTTAAATAATAATAACAATACTGAAATTCTTTTTACAATCTATTTAAACCAAGACTGCTCTATTATTGATTTAAAAAATATGGTTAATGAAAAATTATTTTTTGCAGCTAAATTATATCCTCTTCATGCCACTACTAATTCTTCATCAGGAGTAAAAGACATCAAAAAAATGTCTAAATATTTCGAATTTTTAGAAAATAATAAAATACCATTATGCTTGCATGGTGAACACATTCATGAAAATGATGATCCTTATGAGCGTGAAAAAAGATTTCTTGATTTTGAGTTATCTTGGTTAGTAAAAAATTTTAAAGGTTTAAAGATAACTTTAGAACATATAACAACTAAAGATTCTGTAGATTTTGTAAAATCGCACAAAAACATTGCAGCTACTATAACAACACATCATTTACTTGAAAATACAAACACTTTTCTTGGAAATTTTTTAAGACCAGAAATATTTTGTAAACCTGTAATTAAAAGTGTAAATCACCAAAAATCATTATTAAATGCCGCTCTTTCTGGCAATTCAAAATTTTTCTTTGGTTCTGACTCAGCTCCACATCTTAAAAATCGCAAATTTAATGAGTTTTGTTGTGCTGGTGTATATTCCACAAAATATTCTGTCTCAAATATATTGGAGCTCTTTTACAGCTCAAAAAAGTCAAATAATTTAAATAAATTTTTAACTATTAATGGATGTAAACATTATAACCTTAAGTTTGATAACACTCTAATTTCATATTCTAGAAAAAAAGATTTCACATTTAAAAAATACTCTAAATTCAAAAACGATAGTTTAATTAACTATAATCACTTTAAAAATTACTGGTCTAAAAACTAGATTAGAACTTTTGTAAAATGGCCCATTTTTCTGCCAGTTTTTGACTCTTTTTTGTTATAATCATGAAAATATTCATTTTCTTTGAATGATTTCCCACGATAGTTATAAATATCGTCCCCTAGAATATTTATCATTTCAGATTTAGATTTTAATGAAGGCTCTACCTTTTCAAGATCACATACAGATCTGATATGAGACTCAAATTGACTAACATTGTATGACTCAATAGTTAAATGTCCTGAGTTGTGAACTCTGGGAGCTATTTCATTTAATAATAATTTTTTTTCTTCATTTATAAAAAATTCTAAACAAAAAGTTCCAACATAGCTTATTTTTTCTGCAAAATTATAAGCATGGTTTGTCGCTTCTAAAATGATCGATTTCTCTGAGTTAGCTGGTGAAAATGATTTGAAAAGAATTTGATTTTTATGAATATTTTCAATTGGTTGATAGGTAAAAATAGTACCATCTTTATACCTGACAGCAATGATAGAGATTTCTTGTTGTAAATTAATTTTTTTTTCCAAAATATACTCATTATTTGGTATGTCAGATATATCTTTATAACTATTGATTACTATTTGGCCTTTACCATCATATCCAAGTTTGCGAGTCTTCAATATTGCAGGAAAAAATTTAGGATCAACTGATTTTAAATCAGATGTATTGTTAATTTCCATATAGGGAACAGTAGGGATATTAATCTTATTTACATAATTTTTTTCAGTTAATCGATCTTGAATAATTTGATTAATTTCAGAACTAGGTGAAATTTTAATCTTTTGTTCAATATATGATAAAGTTTTAAAAGGGATATTTTCAAACTCATAAGTCACAAAATCACATTTTTTAATAAAATTATCTATCTCGTGAAAATCATCATACTTTTTTATTAAGAAGTGATTTGCATATTTAATTGCTGGGGAGTCATCAGTATCAGAGTATATAAAAGTTTGAATATTTAATTTACTAGCCACTTGGCATAACATCATACCTAATTGACCTCCACCTAAGATACCGATGATCATTATCTAGGTGTCTTTTTAACTTTTTTTGTTTGAGCCAGTCTCCATTTTACTAAACTTCTTTCAATATTGGGGTCATAATTACTAATAATTGAAGCTGCATATAATGCAGCATTTTTGGCTCCATTTTCACCAATAGCCACAGTTCCAACTGGAATGCCAAAAGGCATCTGAGCTATTGAAAGTAAACTATCTAAGCCTTTTAGTGTTTTTGACTCAATTGGTACCCCGATTACTGGAATATGAGTTATAGCTGCTATCATGCCTGGTAAATGAGCAGACCCACCAGCTCCAGCAATAATAATCTTAATACCTCTGTCATAAGCTTGTTCAGCATACTCATAGAGTCTTTTGGGAGTTCTGTGAGCTGAAACTATTTTTTTTTCATGGACAATCTTTAATTCTTTTAGAATTTTACCCGTATGCTTAAGTGTGGACCAATCGCTTTGGCTTCCCATTACTATTGAGATTTTAGGGATAGATATTTTCATTTTTTTGAAAACTTTTTTTCAGTGATTTTGAAGTAAAGTTTATAAGGCAATACTTTACCAAATTTCATTATAGAATTAAAAGGAAAAGGGAAGGATATTTCAAAACCTTTTTTATATATTTTACTATAAATAATCCTAGCTGCATCTTTGGGTGACATTAAATATGGCATTTTAAATGAATTTACTTTTGTAGCAGGAGTTTCTACAAATCCTGGACAGATAAGTTTTACATTGAGATTATCATGCATTTCAGATTTTATAGCCTCGGCTAGATTAATTAAAGCCGCTTTTGAGGGTCCGTATAAAATAGATTTTGGGAGACCCTTATATCCAGCTGTGGAGGACATTATTGCCAAGGTATAATTTGAATTTAGCTCGAAATTTTTTTTTATTAGCTCTATTGATAAATAAATACTTAAAACATTGATATCAAAAGTTTTCTTTGCATTTTCAAAATTAAAATCATTTAGACTATCGGGGATATAAATACCTGCATTTAAAATAAATGTACTAATATTTGCATTTTTTTTAAATACCTCATCTATAATTAACTTACTTGAGTCAAAATTTGATAAATCTGTTTTTACAAACTCAAATTTTGGATTATCAATTGTTTCATTTGGTATTTTGGTATCATCTCTTGCTAAGCCTATCACATTCCAGCCTTGTCTGAGATACTCTTCACATAGTGCGTAGCCAATCCCACTACTAGCACCTGTTATAAAAACTACTCTATCTTGTGTATTCTTTGATGAATTTTTTTGCATTAGATATATGAGTACTAATTTTAGACTTGTCCATTTTATTTACAGTATAGTACATCATAGAGAGTCTCTGATTAGTTTTAAAATAATTTTTATTTTTATTTATAAAATTCCAATATAAACCATCTAATGTTTGTGTCCAATCTCCCCGACTATAATTACTCATCTTTAGTAAGTAATTTGAACCGCATAAATATGGTTTTGTTGCAAAAATACCTCCATCGCTAAACATCCCCATTCCATAGACATTTGGTGTCATAACCCAATCAGATGAGTCAATGAATGTCTCCATAAACCATTTATAAACTTCAGATGGCTTTAATCCAGCTAAGTTCATTATATTACTAATTATCATCAATCTTGGGATATGGTGAACATATCCACTTTTTTTTAAATTTAATATCATGTCATTTAAAATAGGAATGTTTGTTGTACCCTCATACCAATGTTTTGTTAATTTTCTGTCATTTCCAAAAAAGTTACCTTTATTAAAATCTTTATAATAGTGAATATTTAAGTATCTCATAAATTCTCTCCAACCAAAGACTTGTCTAATAAACCCTTCGTAATTATTGATGCCAACTTTAGTATATGAAAAAGAGCTCAATTTATTGAGCACTTGTTCTGGTGTTATTAAACCTATATTTAATGGTGCACTAATTATGCTATGATTAATGTATGGATCACTGGTGCTCACAAAATCTTCATAATGTCCAAAGTTTTCAAGTTTACTGCTAATAAAATTATCAAGAACTTTAGATGAGTCTTTAAAATTCATTGGAAATATTATTTTCTTTTCCAAATTTCCAAAGTGTTTTGAAAAAAATTTATCAATTAATTTTTTTATTTCCTCAAAATATTTTGACTCAAATGTATAAGATTTAGGACTTTGATAACCTTTAGGAACTCTTTTCCTATTATCCTCATCGAAACTCCACTTATCTCCAATAGGTTTATTGTCTTTTACAAATATTTGAAAACTTTTCCGAACATTGCTATAAAAATTAGCAAGTTGAGGTTTATTTGTAGTAACCATATCTTTATAATCGGTTCTACTAACAAGGAACATAGGAGATTTATGAAAAATTAGTTCAATTTTGCTATTTTTACAAAATTGCTCAAATTTAATTCTGAATTCTAAGTCTTCTATTTCGAAGATATTAATTTTAGAAATATTTTTTTTACTTAAGAAGCTTTTTAGACCAGCAAAATAGTCTTTGAAATTAGAAATATTTTTATCAAGAGAAATATAATTTACTTTAAAATTATTTTTTTTTAGATAGTCCCTGTATTCCCTCATTGATGCCAAAAAATAATAAATTTTTTGTTTGTGATGTTTAAAATAACTACAAAGGCCCATATCCTCTTGTATAAAAAAATCACATGAGTTTTTAAATTCTGTTAAGTACTTCTTATCAAATAGTTGATTTCCAAGAACTACAAAGCATTCCTTCATTTTGTTTTTATTATTTTGTGATTAAAGTTGATCTTCCACCATCAAGTTGGAAGTTTTGTCCTGTAATCCATGATGATTTTTTAGATACCAAGAAAGAAGCCAAATTACCTATGTCATCACCTGTTCCAAGTCTTGACATAGGGTGAAGTTTTCCAATTCCTTCAGCAACCTTTTCATTAGAAACCATAAAATTTGACATTTTGGAAAAAGATAGGCTAGGAGATATTGTATTAAATCTTATCTTCGGAGCATAGTCTGCGGCTAAAGAATTTGATAAACCAATTAATGCACTTTTTGCAGAGGAGATTGCTGTATGATTTTTAAAACCTCTAACAGCAGCTATTGATGAAAAAAATACTACTGAAGATGAATCCGACATCTTAGTTATGCAATGATTGAGGAAATGAACGATATTATAAAAATTATCATCCATTATTTTTTTAAAATCATCAACAGAGGTGCTTGAGAAAGGTTTTAAGTTTATCGAGCCAATGGCAAAGATTATGCCAGATATTTCGTAGTTAATTGATTTTATGAAACTTTCTGTATTCGTGTAATCATTAATATCTAGAACATTTTTTTCAAAATTACCTTCAACATCACTATCAAATTCGCTTCTTGATATTAGAACTAAATCATTATCATCTTTTAGGTTGTTAACACATGATTTGCCAACAGAACCATTTGCACCAATAACTAGAATTTTACCCATGCAGTTTATACAAAATGTAACCCTAATTAGATTTAATTCTTAAGTATTTGAAGGCTATAACAAGTAGCTGATACAAACAATAAAGTGCCTATTATTTGATGGATAGAACCCAAAGAGACTTGAACATTACTCAAAACAACAAAAACACCAATAAATAACTGAATTAAAACTAGAAATAGCACAATCAGGAAATGGACTTTTTGATATTTATTTTCAATTCCCTTAAAATGTTTAAAGCACATATAAAGAATTGTTAAAAATGATAAATAAGCTAAGGCTCTATGAAAAAAATGTATGAAGACACTGTTATCAAAAAAACCAAAAAGTCGATCCTCAATAAAAATTAAATTTTCAGGAATGTAATTATCTCCCATTTTGGGCCAAGTATTAAATGATTTTCCAGCATCTAAACCAGCCATAAAGGCACCGTAAATTACTGTAAAAAAAATTATTATATTAAAAAAAATAAAAAAAGTTTTATGTGAGCTAAAATTATTTTTATAAATTCCAATATCAAGCCTTTTCAAGAAAAGATAAGCAATTAAAGAGAGAATTATTTGAGCTATAATTAAGTGAACGGCAAGTCTTAAATGGCTAACGTATGGATTAACATCTAATCCACTTTTTACCATCCACCATCCGATAATACCTTGTGCCCCTCCAAGAAAAAGAAGGAATGAATATGAGTATAGCTCTTCATTAGAAAAGTATTTTTTCAAAGCAAAGTAAATAAAAGGGATGATAAAAATAATTCCTATTAGCCTTCCCAATACTCTATGTCCATATTCCCACCAAAAGATGTATTTAAACTCTGATAGTGTCATGTTTATATTTTTTATTTGATATTCAGGATATTGCTTATAGTCTTCAAAAACTTTTAACCAATCTCCATGGGATAAAGGGGGTATTGTTCCCATAAATAATCTCCAATCAACCATGGACAAACCAGACTCAGTTAATCTTGTCAAACCACCAACAATGATCATCAGCAATATTATTGACATGAGACTTACAAGCCAAAGACTTATCTGAAAATTCTCGGATTTATACATCTAATCTAAATTTATAATTTTTTAGAATATATTTAGTATATTAATTTTAGTCGCATTAAGCCTGTCTAACTGATAGATCTTATAGTCTAAATATTTAGAATTTCAAAATGACATATCATATTAACGTTATAGATCATGAGGGTTCACCTCATAAAATTGAAGCAACAGTTGGTTTTTCAATAATGGAGATTATTAGAGACGCTGGATTAGATATTGAAGCTATATGTGGGGGTTGTTGCGCTTGTGCTACCTGCCATTGTTATGTCGATGAAAATTGGTTAGAAAAAATATCAAAAGCAGATGACGATGAGGAATCTATGCTTGACCAAGCTATGGATATAAAAAAAAATTCAAGACTCTCATGTCAAATTCCATTTACAGAAGAGCTCAATGGTATTACTCTAACATTAGCACCTAAATTTTGACTGATTATAACTCATACAAATCCTGGCCATTTAATGAAGCAAAAAAAATTATAAAACGCTTTGAAAAAAATAATACCAAAGACAAAATAATCTTTGAAACTGGGTACGGCCCATCCGGCTTACCTCATATAGGTACTTTTGGGGAAGTGCTAAGGACAAATATGGTAAGATTTTGTTATGAAAAATTGACTGGTAAAGAGACTGACCTCATAGCATTTTCTGATGATATGGATGGCTTTAGAAAAGTCCCTGATAACATCCCGAACAAAGAAAAATTATCTAACTACCTTGATTACCCTTTGACATCCGTCCCAGATCCTTTTGAGTTGTTTAAGAGTTTTGGTGAACATAATAATTCAAAACTTAAAGATTTTTTAAATAGATTTAATTTGCCTTTTTCTTTTCAAAGTTCAACAGATGCTTATAAATCAGGATTGTTCAATGAAACAATAAAGAAAATTATAAAAAATTATGATGAAATTATTAATGTAGTTCTTCCGACACTTGGTGAAGAAAGAAGAAAATCTTATAGTCCATTTTTTCCAATTAGTGAAATAACTGGTAAAATATTGCAAGTTCCAATTGAAGAAATTAATAATGAAGAATTTACTGTTTCATATTATGAGGACGGTGTATTGAAATCTAAATCAGTTTTAGATGGCAATTGCAAACTTCAATGGAAAGTTGATTGGGCAATGAGGTGGGCTGCTTTTGGTGTAGATTATGAAATGTGTGGTAAAGATTTAACAGAGAGTTATACCCTATCATCAAAGATATGTAAGATAATCGGTTCTAAGCCTCCTGAAAATTTAATTTATGAACTATTTCTTGATGAAAATGCTGAAAAAATTAGTAAGTCAAAAGGCAATGGTATAAGCATCGATGATTGGCTTAAATACTCTATTGAAGAGAGTTTGGCCATGTTTATGTATCAGAGACCAACAACTGCAAAGAAACTCTATTTTGATGTAATACCTAAAAACACCGATGAATATTTAACGCACGTTAATAAATTAGAGTCCGATGATCTAAATCCAGATAACCCTGCTTGGCATATTCATAAAGCTGAAAATCCATCATATAAATCAAAAATTAATTATAGTTTAATCATAAATATTATATCAGTTTGCAAGTCTGAGGACCCTAATGTGATTTTTGGTTTAATAAAAAATTATCAATCTAATTTTAGCAAAGCGGAAACTGATCTTATTAATAGAATGATTGATTGTGGTATTAATTATTTTAGGGATTTTATACAACCAAATTTAAACTTTAAAATTCCAAATTCTGAAGAATTAAATATACTTAAAGAAGTTGTGTCTAAATTAAAAGAAGTAGAGTCTTCGGCTGATGCAGATGAATTTCAAACTGCTATTTTTAGTGTCGGAAAAAATTCTGTCTATAAAGAGAATATTAAGGAATTTTTTAAACTCATTTATCAAGTTGTTTTTGGTCAAGAGAATGGACCAAGATTGGGCTCATTTACTAAAATTTATACAAAAGATAAAACTCTGGAGTTGTTCAACTCGAAGCTAAATGTATAATTTAGCTCATCGTATTCTCAAAAAGCTAGATCCAGAATTATCACATAATATATCTATAAAAGCTCTCAAATTAGGCATTTATCCAAAAATTATTTGTAAAAATACAGAAATCCTTGAACAAACAATATGGGGTAGAACTTTCAAAACTCCTATTGGGTTATCGGCAGGTTTTGACAAAAATGCAGAGGTGATAAATCCAATATTAAATTTAGGATTTAGTTTTACTGAGTTGGGAACAGTGACTCCTTTGCCTCAAAAAGGCAACTCAAAACCCAGAATTCATAGGTTTCCTGCTCAAAAAGCATTAATAAATTCTTTAGGATTTAATAACAAAGGCATGGATGTATTTGAAAGAAATATCAATAACTCAAACCTTAAAGAAAATTTCCAAGATAAAATCATTGGTATAAACATAGGTAACAATAAAGATACCGTAGAAATTTTAGATGATCTCAAAAAGCTTTTCGATAGACTGTATAGACTTGGTGATTACATTGTGATCAATTTATCTTCACCAAATACACCTGGATTGAGAGATAATCTTAAATCTCAAAATTTTGAAAAGATCGTTACAAATATCCATAGGCTAAGAGATGAGAATAACTCAAAAATCCCTATTTTATTCAAAATATCACCAGATATTTCTGATCAGGATAAAAAGGATATTTCATTGATTTCACTGGCAAATGATGTGGATGGGCTAATACTGACTAACACAACAATTAATAAATCAATGGTTAATGAAAAGTTAGAGGGAGGGGTAAGTGGCAGACCATTATTCCTTAAATCAAATGAATTAATAAGAGATTTTTATACTCTGACATCAGGAAAAATTAAAATTATAGGAGTAGGGGGTATTTTTGATGCTAATGATATCTTAACTAAAATGAAATTAGGTGCTTCATTAATTCAGATTTATAGTAGCTTTACATATGAAGGTCCTTACCATGTAAAAAAAATGACTTATGATTTGATGAATTTAATTCAACAACAAGGATTCAGAAGCATCTCCGAGGTAATTGGACAGTACTCTTGAAAAATATTTCATCTTTTAAAAATGTAGTTAGTAAATATGACTATTTTTTATTTGATCAGTGGGGGGTTCTTCATAACGGTCATAAAAAATTTATAGAAGCAGAAAAATGTTTAGAGTATCTTAAATTAGAAAATAAAAAAATCATTCTTATTTCTAATTCAGCTAGCCCCACTGTTCAATCAGAGGCAAATTTAAAAAGATTGGGTTTTAGTGAAAAACTATTTGATTACTGTATTACTAGTGGACAAATAGCATTAAATAACATCAAAAAAGATATTTATAAAAAGTTTGGCAGAAAATGTTACCCTTTAGAGCTATCAAAGCAAAAAATTAAGTATTTCAATCTGGATTGCACTAAAAAAGTTGAAAGTGCAAATTTTGCTATGATTGCAGATCTAAAAGATGGATTATCTATTTTAGATTTTGCTGAACATCTAGATAAAATTATGAAGTATAAACTTCCACTACTATGTGCAAACCCAGATTACTTAGTCCATAATAAAAATACTCTTTCTATGAGTGGTGGTACAGTAGCAGAGTTATACTCTGATTTAGGAGGGACTGTCTTAAGATATGGAAAACCTTACGAACCAATATATCAGGATATTTTTAAAAAAATGAGGATTAAAAATCTTCGTAAGGTATTAGTCATTGGTGACTCATTGTGGCATGACATTGCAGGAGGTAAAAAAATGAAATTAGACTCGCTCTGGATTAAAAATGGAATTCATAAATCTAAATTGAAAAAAAAAGATGAGATCAACCCACTTTTAGAGAAGTACAGACCAAAATATGCAATAAGTCATCTAAAACTCTAAGAAACTATTACTTATTGTAAAAAAGAGACTTTTGTATTATAAACTCATCTCATGTCTAGATCTTGCGATATTACTGGAAAAAAACACCAAACTGGTCATAACGTCAGCCATTCTAATATTAAGTCTAAAAGGCGTTTTATGGTTAATTTAAACAGTGTCACTCTATTTAGTGAGTCTTTACAAAGAAAATTTAGATTAAGAATAGCCTCATCTACACTTAGAACCATAGATAAACATGGTGGTTTAGATCAATATTTAAATAAAACCAGCTCACGATCTTTAACTGATAAAGCCTTAAAAATCAAAAAACAAATCGAAAAAAACATTAGCAAAAAAGCTAGCTAAATGTTTCAAGAATTATTTTTAAATTTATCAAATAACTTAAATAACTCTTCAGTTGTAATTATCTGGTTATTTCAAATTATATTTTGTTATCTTTCAATTTTACTCTCACTTAAGTTCTTCGGAAAGACAGGTATTTATGTTTATGTAGCGATTGCAATCATATTAGCTAATATTCAAGTTCTTAAAGTTGTAGACTTTCCTTTCTTTCCTGAACCTATGGCCCTAGGAACTGTTTTGTTTATTTCTATATTTCTTTGTACTGACATATTGAATGAGTATTTTGATAAAAAATCTGCAACTAAATGTATATACCTAGGTATTGCAGCATACTTATTTTCAACTGTACTTATGTTTTTAACAATATCTATGGCTCCAATTAATCCTGATGAGCATCCTGCATGGTCTTGGAGCTATGGTATGCATGAGTCAATTATGACTATCTTCCTTCCACAGTTCCCAATAATAGTTGGAAGTATTTGTGCTTTTTTTATAAGTCAAAAAATTGATATTTTTATATTTTCTTATTTAAAAAATAAAAATACTAACCTTTGGTTTAGAAATAATGCATCAACAATTGTATCGCAATTTATTGATAATATTATATTTAGTGTTCTTGCATTTAACATATTATCTTCTAACCCAGTGCCTTTATTTGACCTAATTATTTCCTATGGAATAGGTATTTATTTACTTAGAATTCTATTAAGTCTATTTGACACAATATTTATTTATTTAGCGAAGATCTTTTTGCCATCTAAACTTGACTAATTTTTTTCAAGTAAAAAAAAAGTCAAAATTATCAAATGCTCGACTTGGATTAATTAATACATCACATGGTAAAATCAATACACCTTCATTTATTTTTTGTGGTACCAAGGCCACTGTCAAATCTGTACTCCCCTCTCAATTAAAATTAGCAAGAACACAAATTATTCTTTCAAACACATATCATTTAATGCTTCAACCGGGTCCAGAGATCATATCAAAAGAAGGGGGTTTACAGAGTTTTACTGATTGGAATGGACCTATGATGACTGATAGTGGGGGATATCAAATATTTTCACTAGGATATGGGTCAGTTTCAGAGGAAATTAAAGGAAAAAATAATAATGCAAAGAGAAAATCTCTAATAAAAATAACTGAGGATGGTGCATCATTTAGAAATTATATAAATGGAGATAAAGTATTCTTATCACCTGAGAGATCAATTGAATTACAACGTGACTTTGGTGCTGATCTGATTTTTGTCTTAGATGAATGTACGCCCTTTAATGTCTCAAAAAAATATACAGAAAAGTCTATGTACATGAGTCATCGCTGGGCAGAAAGATGTATAAATTCTTTCGAGTCAAAATTTAAAAAGTATAACTCAACCTTTGGTTCCTCAGGAAAACAGTCACTATATGGTATAATACAAGGTGGTGTTTATGAGGATTTAAGAAAGATTGCTTGTGAAGTAACATGCTCAAAAAATTTTGATGGACTTGCAATAGGTGGCTCTTTGGGGAGCACAAAAAATCAGATGTACGAAATCTTTTCTATCTGTGAAAATTATATAGATAAATCAAAACCTATTCATATTCTAGGAATTGGAGGACTAAATGATATTTTGCATGGTGTAAGTTCTGGATATGACACATTTGATTGTGTATCACCTACAAGGATTGCTAGACATGGTATTATGATGTCAAAACTAAGTAGTAAAGGAATTAATTTAAACAACTCAAAATTTAAAGATGATCATTCTAGTATTGATGAAGGATGTGAATTACAGGAAATAAATAAATTTTCAAAATCTTATATACATCATTTGTTTAAAGCTAATGAGATGCTCGGTATGACCATTCTATCAATATATAATATATGGTTTATGAATAAGTTTTTTAAAGAAATAAGATCATCTATAAATGAGGATAGATTTGAAGAGTATAAGAATAAAATTTTGTCTAATTTAGTCGAATAATGACTCTATTTTTTCAAACATAATTCCACCTAACTCCTCTACATCATGAATGGTAATTGCTTTACTGTAATACTGACCTACGTTATGACCTATGCCGATTGCTAATAGTTCAATGTTTGATTTCTCTTCAATCGCAAGAATAGTACTTTTTAAGTGTTTTTCTAAATAATTACTATTGTTTACAGACAGTGTTGAGTCATCTACGGGGGCGCCATCAGATATAACAATTAGTATTTTCCTACTTTCAGGCCTTTTCGAAATTCTAGAACTAGCCCAAAGAAGTGCTTCGCCATCAATATTTTCTTTTAATAGCCCCTCTTTTAACATTAGGCCTAAATTTATTTTAGATTTTTTTGAGTTTTGGTCAGCAGATTTATAAATAATATGTCTTAGGTCATTAAGTCTTCCAGGATTTTTCTGCTTTCCATTTTTGAGCCAATGCTCTCGAGTTTTTCCACCTTTCCATGCTTTTGTTGTAAAACCAAGAATTTCAACTTTGATTTTACATTTTTCTAAAGTAGCGGCTATCATATCAGTCGTTAAAGCAGCTATCATAATAGGTTTACCTCTCATTGATCCTGAATTATCAATTAACAAAGTTACGGTTGTATCTTCAAATTTTATTTCTTTTTCTTTTTTAAAAGAGAGAGAACTATTTGAATTAGTTATAACCCTGGTAAGTTTAGAAGTGTCTAGAACACCTTCATCTAAATCAAAATTCCATGACCTATTTTGTTTTGATTGAAGTTTTCGATATAATTTATTTGCTAACCTTGATATTTGCTTTTGATATAAATCACATTTTTCATCGAGCTGCCTCCTTAGGGCCACTAACTCTTCATGATCACATAGTTTAATTGCTTCTATAATCTCGTCATATTGATTTGTAGCTGCTTTATAATTTTGGTTAAGGTTTCTATAACTATCAATTGACTTAATTATATCTTCAATTTGTTGATCTGAAATTTCAATATCAATTTCTTCTCCTTGAACACTAGATTGACTATTATCTGAGTCATTTTCTGGAGTATGCATATTTTCTTCTAATTGGCTTTCTTCAGGTTTTTGGGCTTGATTTTCTTCTTGGTCTTGTTGTTGATTGAAATCCTCTTCATCATTTCCCTCATCAAGATTTTTATCATCTGGTTGGCTTTCATCCTCAACCGATGGAAAAATAATTCTAAGTAAATCTACCGATAAATTTAAATATACTTTTTGGTCTTGAATATTCTGAGATAATTTTTGAAGTAAGTTATAAAATTCTAATATGTTGTCTTTAGAAGTTATATTTTTTAAATGATTATTATTTGATTTCCACATTTTACTATTTACTAAATCAATGAAAAAATGAGTTAAGGTAAAATAAAATAGATCTTTTGAGTCTTTTTGTTTTTTTAATTTTAATGCCTCTAATCTTTTAAACCATTTATTCTCAATATTTTTTATAATACCTTTGAAGGGTTTTGAGCCATGTGTCTCATATCGTAAACGCTCTAAGAAAATAATTTCTTCTCTAATATCTATATTTTTAGATGTAATTTGGTTTAACAGTTTTTCATCATGGTATTTTTTTTTAAGAGCAAATGAGTCTGCAGCACCACGCATGTCCTCGTAATTGAAAATATTTGAGATTGAAGGAAGGTTTAAAGTATCATCTTTCTCTAAAACAATATTTGAATTTACATTTATTTTTAATTCTTTGTTTTCAGAGAGAGTTTTATTAACAGAATTGAGTGTATTTGAAATTTGCTTAGGAATATTTAGTTGTTTCTCGGACAATTAGATATCAATTGCAAAGGTTCTTTGGAAATATTCTTTATAAATATCAATTTCACTTTCGTCACATTTATTTAAAAAAGTAAACTTCAAAGAGTTTTTAATATCTTTAATAATTTTATAATTTTCTGCCCACATAATTACCGTTCTGGGACTCATGACAATAGATATATCTTTTTGTTCAAAACCTTTTCTTGTTAAATTTGCCATTTGAACCATAGAGCTTATTATTTTTTTCTCTTCATTATTTGCAGAAACTTTTTTTGAAATAATTTCTATTTCTTTATCCTCATCAAGGTAGTTTAATTTTGCAACTATGTTCCATCTGTCCATTTGACCTTGATTGATCTGATTTGTTCCATGATAAATCCCAGAGGTATCCCCAAGACCTACAGTGTTAGCAGTGGCAAATAGTCTAAAATAAGGATGAGGTGAGAGCACCTTACTTTGGTCAAGAAGAGTTAACTTTCCCTCAGCTTCAAGTATTCTTTGAATAACAAACATTACATCTGGTCGACCTGCATCGTATTCGTCAAAAACTAGAGAAACGTTATTTTGAAATGCCCATGGAAGAATACCTTCCTGAAATTCTGTTACTTGTTTGTTATCTTTTAAAACTATTGCATCTTTTCCAATAAGATCGATTCTTGATACATGACTATCTAAGTTAACTCTTATGCAAGGCCAGTTTAATCTCGCACAAACTTGTTCAATATGAGAGGACTTCCCAGTTCCATGCAAACCTTGTAAGAAAACTCGTTTATTGAATTTTAGACCAAGTAAAATAGCAATTGTTGTACTCTCGTCAAATACGTAGTTTGTATCTAATTTAGGGCAATACTCACTAACTTCATTAAATTTTGGAACTTTTATATCTGTTTGAATACCAAAGACTTCCTTAGATGATACTTCAGAAATTTGTAAATTGTCTTTTTTTTTAAGAGCCTCGATTTTATTCATTTTTTGTATCTTTCAATTAAGTAGTTATATGCTTCTACTATTTCTCTAAATTTATCAATAACTTTTTTACTATCACCCTTTACATCTGGATGATGCTCTTTGACTAGTTCTTTGTACCTTTTCTTTATCAATTTTAAGTCTGTATTTATATCTAATTTTAAAATACTAAGAGATTTTAACAATTTATTTGATTTGGGCTGAAATCCAGCATGGTTGTCAAATGTGCCCATATCCTCACCATTGATTGTAAAATTATAAAATTTTCTCCCCGATCCAAAAGAGCTTGTAGGTCTTCTCCAGATGGTGTCAAAACGAATATCGTTTTCAATTTCATTTGCATCCATTTTCTTATGGTAATTCCACTTTTTATTAAACTCTTTGATATGTTCAATACAAAACCACTGATAATTACCTAAATTAGCATAGTCTAAAGGTGCTTTATAAACACCTTCCTCTTTACAATTTGGATGATTGCATAAATTTTCTATTTTATTTTTTTTATTCATTTAAGATTTAATTATGAATTTAAATAATATTAAAATCCTTTTACAAGATATTAGTGAATTTGAAATTTTAGAAATTATTGACAACAGTGACAAACATATGGGACATGCGGGTGTAGAAAATACATCAACCATGTTAACTCATGTAGAGCTCAGAATATTGAATAAAAATAATCTGAAAAAAATAGATATTCATAGAACAATTCATAAAAAATTAGAACAGGTTTTTAAATCTGGCCTACACTCTCTAGAAATAAAAATATCAAATAGATAACTTAACCTTATTAATTTTATTGATTGATCTCGAGACAATTTGCAATTTCACATCCTCAATAAAGAAAACTTTTCCAACTTTAGGAATTTCTTTTGCTAGATCATGAATTAAGCCTGATAAAGTTACGAATTGGTCTGGTAAGTTTATATCAAGGCTTCTATTAATTTCCCTGACACTAGCATTTCCATTAAATAAATAATTATTAGAGTCAATTTTCTCTAGGTATGTTTCATCAGTGTCAGTTTCATCAAAAATTTCTCCAATTATTTCTTCAATAATATCCTCTAATGTAATTAAACCTTGTATTTCCCCATATTCGTCTACTATTAAAGCCATATGTTCTCTTGAAGATTTGAAATCAATAAGTTGTTTCATCGCAAGTTTGTTTTGAGGAATAAAAACAGGTTGAAATGTATTTTTTTCGATACTTTCATTTGACTCATCTAAAATGGAATCTTTTAACAAATCTCGGATATCAATAATACCAATTAGATTATTAAAATTTCCTTTAATAACAGGTATTCTTGTGAATGTTGAAGAATTTATTACTTTCAAATTTTGTTTATATGTATCATCTAAGTTAATGAATAAAATTTCATTTCTATGTGTCATAAGCTCGTCAACTTTTAATTTTTTTAACTCAAGAATATTACTCATATAATCAGCCTCATATTCACCATCTTTTGAGTATTGTTTTTGAAGTTGAACAGCACCTTCAAACTCCTCTTCTATTATTTTTGATTGGTCTGCATTTAAATTTAATCCAATTAAATTAATAATTTTGTTAGAAACTTTATTTATAAGATTTACAATTGGCTTAATTAATTTCGTGTAAAAGTAAAAAAACTTAGAAACTTTCAGTGCAAAAGTCATTGGCTTGTTAATTGCAAAAATTTTGGGAGTTACTTCAGAAAATATAACAATCATTAATGTCATAAAAATTGTAGCTACGGAAACACCTAAACCACCAAATTCTGAAACAAGTAATTCAGTCATCAGGGCGGTTGCTAAAATATTAAATAGGTTATTAGCAAGTAAAATACCCGTAATAAATTCATCTTTGAATTCTTTAATTTTTAAAATAAAATTTGCATTTTTAGCACCTTTATCTTTTTGTCTATGAGCTCGCTGTTTTGATACTGCAGTCAAAGCAGTTTCCGAACCAGAGGAAAGGGCTGATAATAAGAGTAAGATAATTATCGCTAAAATTTTTATAATAACAATTAAAGTCATTATTTTATTTGATATAGAATAGATTTAAGATCTCTAATTGAAATCTTTTTAATAAAACCTCCATTTTTTCCAATAAGGACAATATTAACATCTTCATTTATAACTTTTTTATCAAATGTAATTTTATTTATTAATGTTGGAATAGTTCTATTATTTACATATTTGGTATGATTAATAGGTAAATTATATTTTTTTAAAACTTCAATTAAACTATCAACTCTTTTAGAATAGTAATTTAATAAACTAGAAATTTTTAATTCTAAAATCATTCCTAAAGATATTGCCTCTCCATGTTTTAGATTTCCTTTATAAAAATTTGAATTTTCAATAGCATGACCAATTGTGTGTCCAAAGTTCAGAATTGCTCTAGAATTTTTAGTTTTTAATTTCTCTCTAAAATCAGAGATATATTTTAATTTCGAGTTTATTGATAGTTTAATAATTTCATTTATGTCACCCTTGGATTGTTTAATAAGAAGTCTATGTAGCTGCTTCGAGTTAATTAGGCTGTATTTTATTATTTCTGCATATCCACATGCAATTTCTCTTTTTGGTAAACTTTTCAAAAAATCTGAACATATAAATACTTTTTTTGGAAGATAAAAAGTTCCAATTAAATTTTTACCAAATTTACTATTAATTCCTGTCTTACCACCAATTGAGCTATCTACCATTGCTAAAAGAGAGGTGGGTATCATGACGTGTTCAACTCCTCTTAGTATCGTGGATGCTAAAAAACCTGAGAGGTCTCCTAGTGTTCCACCACCAAACGAGTAAATAATAGTTTTACGTTGAACTCCTAATTTAATTATTTTCTCAATTAAAATCGAATAGTTTTTTAAATTTTTAATTTTCTCATGGCCCTTAATTACAAAGCATCTTTTAGGAAATTTTTTTAAAAGTTTTTTAATTAATATATTTTTTAAAATATTCTTATCAAATATTAAAATATCTAGATTTGAAATATTATTAATTAATTTTTTTTCTAAATGAGCTATTTTTAAAAATTCAATTTCATGTACTCGTTTATCAATTATCTTTCTTATCTTCATTAGTTTAAATGTTCTAATATAGTTTTTATAGTTTTTTGAGTATTGCCAGTTGCATTTATAGTAAAATCAGATGTCGCATTGTAAATTTCTTTTCTATCATTGAAAAGTATTTTTATATTTTTCTCAACATTATTTGTTAATAGAGGCCTATTTTTATTTCGTGAAGTTCTTTTAATTAAAGTTTCTAAATCACATTTTAAATATATATTAAATGTTTGCTTTAAGAGATCTTTGTTTTTTAAAATTATTCCTCCACCAGTAGAAACTACAATCTTTTTCTTCAAAATCAATTTTTTGAATATTGATCTTTCTAACTTTCTGAAACGCTCTTCACCCTCTTTGCTAAATATGTCCCTTATTTTAGATTGACTTTCTATCTCAATTTGATCATCAGTATCATAAAAATCAAATTTTAAGAAATCAGATAAAGCCCTTCCAATAGTAGATTTACCCGATCCAGGCATACCGATCATGCATATTTTTTCAAAATTTTTTTTCACCATTGTTATTTGATATGTTTTAAATATATAATATGAAAAACCAATAAATTAATAATAATGAGAAAAATAGCATTACTATCAACGTTTATTATACTTTTTTTATTAGGTTTTATTTTAATTAATTCTATAAAAATACCAGCACCAACAAAAGAAAAGATTTATAACATCCCAATAGATCAGTTCACATGAAATATCTCATTTTTTTTTTGTTAATAATATCTCTTCCTCTAAAGGCAAATGAAGTTAATGAAGAGATCATATTTCAAGAAA